>CAVSQA010000008.1:0-381693 GCA_963729955.1 uncultured Gemmatimonadales bacterium | reverse complement strand
GCCGTACTGATATGCCGGCTACAACCGAGGAAATCAAGCAGGGGGAAAAGGAAGGTATCCAGGTATACCCATCCCGCACCTTTACCCGTATCGCCACCGCAGGTGGCGCTATCACAGGGGTAGAGTTCGAGGAAGTTACCTCATGCACCTTCGATGAAGAAAAGAACCCCCAAATTGAAATAAAAGAGGGCGGGCAGCACGTTATAGAAGCAGATACCGTTATTTTTGCAATAGGGCAGCGGCCAGGAGATACCGGAAGGTTTTGGCATTAATATTCTGCCAAATAGCCTGATGAGGTTGACCCATATGAGTTTTTCTACCAGCCGTGAGGGTGTTTATGCCGCCGGAGACGCTGTTAGCGGCGCATCTTCCATGATCAAATCCATCGCCTCCGGCAGAAAGGGCCGCCCAGACGGTCAGACTGGCCGGGATGGCGTCTTCGGCGACTTCGCCGGTATCGCTATCCACACCGGATGGGCAATCGACGGCGACAACATAGGGCGGCCAGGAAAGCTCGGCAATGGCTTTGTTGACCGCGGCCAGCACTTGGCAACATCCTTTTTGAGCGGAAGCTGAAAACCCGTGCCGAACACCCCATCGACAACGACATCGGCGGTGCTGACAAAAGCTGACAGTTTGTCAAATTGGTATCGTTTTCGGCCAGAATGATCTCGCCGCCTTCTTTTTTAAGCCGTTCGACCAGAGCATCTCCTTCGGCTTTGCGCCGGATGAGGTATGCGCGCGCACGCCAGCCATCGGCGGCCAGATGGGCCAGGGCAACCAGGGTATCGCCGCCATTGTTGCCCGGACCGACCAGACCAAGCACTTCGCGCTCATCGTCTTCAGTATAAGCAAGGAATTCAATTTCATCAGCCAGGCCGTGACCGGCATTTTCCATCATTTGAGCATAGGATAAGACCATTGGGATCGGCTTCCTGTTCAATGGCGCGCATTTCATGAACAGTAACAAGTTTCATCTGGTTTCGTCTCCTGGATATTTTCGACTGGTTGATGTTATGTCGGTAATTCTGATCCAATCGAAAGCGATGAGGCGCAGTCAATCCTGCACCCCTAATTCTACAAATCTCATATACTACCTAGTTAAAAGACCCACCCTGCCGTCGCACGAGGGCTGCCGCAGGGGGTGTGGCTCTTCGCGTGTGTCACGGGCAGGGTAGGAAAAAACCCAACTAAATTTAAAGGGGGCGCTATGCCCCCATCGCAGTCAATTATATACTAACTATTTGTCTTTGACCAACCCAATTAAGCCCAATTCTAATAACTTCTTCATATTGGCGTCGCCTGTTACTGCATCCCAATCGCGCGCGGCGTAATAAGCGGCCATCATCTCGTCAAACGGAATCACGTAACCTGCCGCGCCGCCATCCGCATAGGCGCGCAGGAGCGGTTTGGGCAAGATATCATTCGCGCGGGTCAGACCCAAGCTTGAGATTGATCAGGCGTTTCAGGTTCCAGGCGCGTTCCCCGCAGCGCATCAAATCGTCCAATGGTCCAGTTGTAGCCGCAGGCGGCATTGACCAGATCGACCATCGTCTCAGGCGGGACATTGGCAAACATGCACAACACCAGCGAATTGTTGACGGTGCGAAAATCCTGATGCCGGGCAACATTGGCAGCTTTTTCGGCCCCGGCATGGCGGTCGAAAAACTCCAGACCCAGGCTGGCATCCACCTGGCCAATGTCGGCCAGGAAGTAATCGGACTGGTTGTGGCAGGCGCCGCGCGGCGAGGTGGCATAGACAATCGCCATGCCAGAAGCCCCGCGCGGATCGTGATAGGCCACTTCAAGGCCGTTGACCTGGATGGCTTCATCCGGCGCGCCGAAGTGTTCAGCCAGCTTTTTGGAGCCTAGTGCCAGGTATTGACCAAAACCTTCGCGCTTGACCGCCAGATGGATGCACTGCGCCGCCGCTTCGGCATTGCCCCAGACGAGTTCGAGTCCACCCGTATCCTGTTTGCCGATTACACCGAAGTTCGTACAACCTGAAAGCCAGCCCGATCGTGCCGCTCATCGAAATGAAATCCACCCCGTAGCGGTCGCACAACTCACCCAGACGGGTGGCCGTTGCAGGGTCAGTCAGCCCCAGGTTGGGGCCAAAACCGACCAGCGTTTCATATTCGGGGCCTTTGCGCTTTTCGCCATCGTCGAGCCGCACCACCCGCCCGCAGGCGATGACACAGGCATGACAGGCGGCTTTGCCCACCAAAATGGTCTCGGCCACACTCGCGCCGGAGATGTTATCCGCGCCTTCGAGAACACCGGCGCTGAAATATTTCTTGGGCTGTTCACCGAGATAATTGAAATAATCCGCCGCGCCCGCCGAACCGAGCGAACTGAGCACACTGGTCATCGCATCGGCCTTCAGGGCGCGGTTGGCGTCCGCGCGGCGCGGGGCATAGGCGTCGGCATCGAAAACCGGGACTTTGCCCGTCCCTTTGACGGCCAGCAGCCTTGACGTTTTTGCTGCCCAGCACCGCGCCCAGACCCGTCCGCCCGGCCACGCGCCCGTGATCGCAGAGCAGGAGCGCATAAGGGAATCATGCCTCTCACCTGCCACGCCAATTCCCAAAACCCTGCGCTCCCTGGTATACCTGTTTCTTTTTTTACGCTCATCCTGCACTTCATACGTATCCTGCCCCCAAAGCGCGGAGGCATCCCGGATTTCGACTTTGCATCGTGAATCCAGATGTAGACCGGGCTTTCGGCCTTGCCGGTCAGCCAGACGCCATCGAACCGGCCATGCGCAGTTCCGGGCCCCAAAAGCCGCCGCAATTGGATTCCGCCCACAGACCCGGTCAGCGGGGATTTGCCACAGACGACAAAACGGCCAACAGTGGGGCCAGCCGTCCCGGAGAGCGGGCCATTCAGAATCAGCAGGGGCGATTCCGGCGAAAGGGGATCCAGCTCACGGGTCAGCGAATCGTAGAGCAGACGCGCTCCGAGCGAGGCGCCGCCCAAATAATCCCGTTCCCATTCGAGCGGGAACGGTATATGTGCCAATTTCCCTGGTGGTAAGGTTGATCGTCAGGATTGGCTGCATGGATCAATTATACACCGCCCTAAGCAGCCATCAAATGATCGACCGCAGGCGCCAGTTCAGCCAGGTTGCTAACCTTGAGCACAGAATCACACAAGGGAGCATAGCCGGGCATATCGCTGTCACCACTGCCCCACAGGATGGGCGGTTCGGGTTGAGCCAGAGGGTGCGCGAGGCGCGGCGGGACATGTGCGTGAACAAGTCGAGGCGCGGATCGTTGTAGTTATTGCGTCCATCGCCAACGACAATCAAGGTTGTGTGACCGTTGAAGCGTGTCGAGATAACCTTCATCGAAATTTTTGAGCGACCAGCCCAGGTCGGTGTTGTAGGAACCGGCGGGCATGCGACGCAGGATACCGGAAATGGCGGCGTTGCCATCCGCGCCGGTGAACTCGTCCGAAATATATTCCAGGTGGTCGATAAAGGCAAAAGCGTGGGTCTTACGGACCTGTCCCTGCAGCGCGTACAGGAAACTGAGCATCAACTCGGAGCAAAAACGCATGGAGGTGCTGACGTCGCAAATCACAACGATCTTGGGCTTGCGGACGCGGTCACGATGACGGATTTCCATCGGCACGCCCTGGTGCTTCAGGTTGGCGCGGATGGTGGCCTTGGCGTCCAGTTGACCGGTCTTGGCGCGCTTCTGGCGCAGGGCAATCCGCGTGCGCAGCGTGGCAGCCAGGCGCTTCACTTCGCGCATCAGCAAGACGTTTGTCTTCTTCCGAAAGCGAGTGGAAGGGACGGTTCATCAAGCTCATCCACGCCTTCGGCTGGCGGACGCTGGCTCAGGTTCTCGGCGATGCGCTTCCCGGCAAACTGATCCATCTGCTCGCTGCATGGCCTGCATATTGGCCCGCACCAGATCGCGGATTTGTTCGAGGCGCTCGCGGCTCATGCCCATTTGCTGGAGCTGTTCCAGCAGCTCCTGCATGGCCTCGCGCACTTCCGGGAAAGCCATGGCGCGTTCCATGCGCTGGGCCATCCAATTCTGGTAGCGCAGGTCGTCCATGTTGTTCAAGCCGACCATTTTGTGCAAGCTGTTCCAGTTCCTCGCGACGTAAGCGGCTGGCCGTTCATCAGGCGTTCCAGGTTCTGACGGAGTCGGTCGGCAAGCTGGCGCAAAGCCTCGGCCAGCATTCTGCGCTTCCTCAGGCGTCAAGTTATCCGACAGGTTGCCAGCGCCCATGCGGCGGCTGGCCGGAACCGAAAAAGAGCGGAAAGAGTTTGTCGAAAACCGGCAGGTCGCGCGCGATCCTTGACCGAGCGTGGCGCGCAACGACAGCCGGAAATGTTCGCGGTCCTGGATCCCCATCAAGTCGACCGCAGAAAAAGCCTCGGCGCTCTCGGCCAGGCTGACGCGCACTCCGCTGGCGCGCAGGGCGGCAATTAACTGTAAGATACGAGATTCCATAAGTCATTCCTCATCGGGCAACCCGGTGGGTCGCCCCTACGAGTGGGTTAATTAATTTCCTGAAAACCTGCGAAATTCATCCGGGTTCTGCCTCGGCGGAGGCGGCGGGGCCAGGAACTGGCGCTTGGCCTTTTGCAAGTCGGCTTCGTGCTTGAGCAAAACCGACATCGTATCTTCAAGCGTGTCCTTATCGAGATTCTGCGCGTTGAGCGCCACCAGTGCATTGGCCCAATCCAGCGTTTCGCTGATCGACGGCGATTTGCGCAGATCGCCATTGCGCAGGCGTTGGACAAATTCCACGGCCTGGCGGGCCAGCTTGGGGTTGAGGTCGGGCACTTTCAGGCGCACAACCGCCAGTTCGGCTTCCAGATCGGGATAATCGATGAACAGGTACAGGCAGCGCCGTTTGAGCGCTTCGGAAAGTTCGCGGGTATTGTTGGAGGTCAGGACGACGAACGGCTTGTGTTTGGCCGAGAGCGTGCCCAGTTCAGGGACCGAGACCTGGAAATCGCTCAGGATTTCGAGCAGGAAGGCCTCGAACTCGGCGTCCGCCCGGTCGATTTCATCGATCAGCAGGACGGTCGGTTTTTCGCTCAGGATGGCTTTCAGCAGCGGGCGCTGGAGCAGGAAACGGGTGGAGAAAAAAACATCCTCCTCGGCGGCCAGTTTGTCGGCAGCTGCCGAGAGAGTCTCGCCTTGCCGAGGGTATCGTTCAATTTGTCCCGCAAGAGCTGGGTGTAGAGCAACTGCTTGGAATATTCCCACTCGTACAGCGCCTTGGACTCATCCAGGCCTTCGTAACACTGCAAGCGGATCAGTTCGCGGCCGGTCGCCCCGGCAATGGCCTTGGCAAGTTCGGTCTTGCCCACCCCGGCCGGACCTTCAGACAGAGCGGCTTGCCCAGCTTCTGGGCCAGGTAGACGATGGTGGAGATTTCGTCGCTGGCGATGTAATTTTGCTTGTGAAGGATGATTTAACGGTAGCGGTTGAATCAAATGGAGTTGTCATTTTGCACCTATAATTTAGATAAGTATACTCCGGTTTATTTTCAAAATATTAAGCGTTCATAAGAAAAATGCCGCGGTGGCTGCGATAACCGCCACCAATTTACAAGGAGTTTGGATAAGCCGCGCTCGCCTGATCGGCGGTCCGGGTTTATCGATCTTTATCCCCTAAAAGGGATATGGACAGAATCATCGCGTTTATAGTAAGATATCTTGTATACAAGATATACACAATTCAGGAGGTTTTGCCTATGAAAAGAGAAGATGGAAAACGCTTTTACGGCGCAATTACATTGAGCCAAGCGAGCTGGCCAAAGGGTACTTGACTGTTCGTCGGTTCATGCGTGGCGATCAGGCGGACACTCTTCCGCAGTGGCCGCCAGCGGGTCAGGAGAAGGCCTCGGAATAGCGCCGACCTCCCATGCCACGCATCTTAGCGCCCGTCCCGATGCCCTCTGCCCGTGCCTGACCTCGATCTCGACTGGCGGCTTCGCCTCGCCGCCTTCGACAAGCTGCGCGCGCTGCGGGAAGCGCGCGGCGGCGTCGTCACCGCTCGCCGAGCTGGAGGCGGGCTTCGAGTTCGAGGGCGTTCGGATTCCTCTCATCAACGCCCGGCGGGGCATCTGGAGGCCCAAGCAGCTCAGCGGCGGACCGGCGCTGAGTGTCGTCACCGTTCCGCGCAGGCCCGGCCGGCGCCCGCCGTACGACGATCAGGTCGCATCGGAGTCCGACTGGTTCACCTACAAGTACGAGGGCACCGATCCGGACGAGTGGACCAACGTCGCCGTGCGCCTGGCGATGACGCTCCGCCGGCCGATCATCTACCTCTACGGCGTCGCGCCGGGCCTCTACGATCCGATCTTCCCCTGCTACGTCGTCGGCGACGACCCGGCCCACCTCGAGTTCCACCTGGCGGCCGACGTTCCCGGTGCGCAGCCCGCCCCCGACCTCGCCGATCTCGGCCAGTTCGAGGCGCGACGCGGCTACGCCATGCAGACCGTGAAGCGTCGTCTCCACCAGCACCGCTTCCGCGAGCTGGTGGTGGGCGCCTACCGGGAGCGCTGCTCGGTGTGCAGCCTCCACCACGTCGAGCTGCTCGATGCCGCCCACATTCTCCCCGACCGCGACGAGCGCGGGCGCCCCGAGATCCCGAACGGCCTCGCCCTCTGCAAGATCCACCACGGCGCCTTCGACGCGCACATCCTCGGCGTCGCGCCCGACTACCGGATCGCGATCCGCGCCGACGTGCTCGCGGAGATTGACGGCCCGATGCTGCAGCACGGGCTCAAGGACATGGATGGCCGGCGGATTGACGTCCCCAGAGCCGAGCGGCTCCGCCCCAACCGGGACTACCTCGCCGAGCGGTTCGAGAGGTTCAGGGCGGCGTAGGGACTGCGTCCGCGGCCTCGATCGTCGTTGGCCGTCACCTAGGCACCGCTCCCGCTTCCGCCCTTCTCCGACCTGCCAACTCGCAATTTCCAGCACCGCTTAATCCCGAACGAAGCTGACCGCGTGACGCTGGCCTAACGCTCCCAAGCGAATATGGCACGGGTGTCGCAGCGAGAGTGCACCATACCCGGGAGCGAAGACACCGCGCTGGCCCGCACGCCGATGGGGGCCGGAATAACCCGCACTACCTCCAAGGAGCATTCAATGAAGTGGCTTCGTCGCGGTCTGTCCTCCGGCCTTGCCCTCTTTGCGATCGGTTGCGTCGCGGCCAGGGTCGAACAGCTGTCACCAACGCGGTACCCGCCGACAGACCCGGAGCAGGTCACGGTGTTCATGGATCCCGCAGAATTGAGGGCGGACTCCATTCGGTACGACCGGATCGCCATGATCTTCACCCAGGGTAGTTCAGAGTTCACCAGCTCCGATCAGCACCTGCACAAGGCTCGCGAGGAGGCGGCGAGACTCGGGGCAAACGGAATCGTCGTCCAATCACACGATCCCGGCGGCCAGTACAACTGGTTCTGGGGCACGTCATCGCAGCGAGAATCGAGTGTGATGGCGATTCACTGGTATACGGTGCCTGTCAGTCGCCTGCAGTCACTTGGGGCGGCCCAGGCGGACGTGGTGGCAGTCGTGCTCGAGCCGAGCACGGACACTCTTCGCATCGGCGGACAGCGCCAGCTGGTCGCGACCGCTCACAGCTCCTCGGGGGCGACGGTTGAGGGCAGGTCGTTTCGGTGGAAGTCGTCCAGTGATTCGATCGCGTCGGTGAGCCCCGCTGGCCTGGTGACGGCTCACGTCGCTGGCTCAGTCGTTGTTGCTGCAGCAACGGACAGCATCAAGGGGACCGCGACGATCGTCGTGCGACGGCAATAAGAGCACTCAGGCGATCATTCGGAGTGTGACTTTAGGATCACTAACTATCTATGCCACAATCAGTTGCGCTATGTCCCGTTTCTTTGCCCCCGTTGCGAGTAGTGACTTGATCAGCAGCTCCAGACTCACCGAGGGATCGCCAGCCTCCATCTTCGCCACGCGCGACTGGCTCGAGCCGATCCGGTCGGCTAGGGTCGCCTGCGACAAGCGCCGCGCGGTCCGGTGCCGCCTCAGGCTGATCGCGAGGGAAGCCCTCATCTCGACGATCACCGCCTCGGCTGCTGTCAGCCCGAGGAAGTCCTTGGCGTCACCTACCGACCAGCCGGCGTCGCGCAGGCGCCTTGCCTTGGCCTTGTTCATCGTTTCTCCTCCGGCCCTTCGCCTTTGGCTGCCCGCCGGTACCGCTTGAGCCTCTGCTTGGAGGACTCGATCACCCGACTCGGCGTCTTCACCGTCTTCTTCCCGAACACCTCCAGGATCACGATCGCGTCGGGCTCGACCGACATGACGATTCGCCACTCGTGGTCCTGGTCCTTCACCCGCAGCTCGTGACAGCGCGAGCCGATCGCCGGCATCGGACGGGATTCCGGCAGCGACAGCCGCTGCCCCATCTGGAGCAACCTCAGAAGGAAGCCCGCCTCCTTTCTGGCCTCAGCCGAGAACGGAGGTGACTTGACCTGGCCGCTGAGCCAAACCAGCGGCTTGTCGCGAGACGGATAGTATGTCACATGTGACATGCACGCAAGGACCGACGCGAGCCGAGCGCGTCGCTGGTGGCCTTTCCTTGAGATCGCAATTGATTCCAAAGATGTGACCTCGGAGCCTGACAGGCGTCATCGTTCGATTGCAGCCTGTGGTTTGGTGCGCAATGCCTCCATTGCTACACAATATCATATACGATATACTGCTTCCGCGGCTACGCGGCGCCGGCATACAGCTTGAGCGCTGGCGGCTTGTCTCCCACGTGGCCAGGACACTCAGTCGAGTGACTACGATGCGGCGGAACGCCTTGCACGATCCTGAACTCGAGCCCCGCGCTCGGAAGGGCAGGTGGGCCGAAGCCTCCGGGCGCCTCGCGCTGCGGCATTCGATCGCCCGGCTCGTGCTTTCGGCGCGGGCCAAGCGCTCCTGGAGCCAGGCGGAGCTGGCCAGGCACGCCGCCACGACCCAGGCGCGCATCTCGGACATCGAGAACGGCCGTGGCAATCTCCGCCTCGACACCTTGGAACGGGTGGCCGATGCCCTGGGCCTGGCGCTCATGGTGCGGGTTCGCCCGCCCGCCCAGCGCGAGCGGAGGGTGGCGGGCGCAGCGGCGGTTTAGGGGTTGAGTCACCTGTGATGGCGCACGTCGCGGAGATCACTGCCGGCGATCCCCGGCAGGCCTGCCCTGCGCACTCGCTACAGCGTGCTCTTGCCCTTGCGGGGTCTGTGCGGCGTGAGCTTCGACCGTGAACCGGAGCGCGGCGGCGAAGCGGGGACCGAGGGGCGGCTCGGGGCCGTCTGCGGCGTTTCCTCCATGCTCTCGAACCGACGGTCGTCGTCGAGTTTGTAGTGACCGAAGTCCGCACCGCACGCGAAGCAGTGCCACGTCGGGTCTCCGTCGGACACGCAGCAGGCTCCCAGAACGAGCTCGCCGCGGTCGGCCTGCGGCGCGATCTCGATCGGCGGCAGGCCGTACTCGATGGGCACCACGCGCGTGGAGCGGCAGCGCGGGCAGCGCCTGGGACCCCTGATTTGGACTTCGGGCTTCATGATTCGAAAGGCGCCCTCCGCTAGCTGCGACACCGTCGTTCAAGCAACAATCAGCTGCGCTATCTCCCGCTTCCTGACCCCGGTCGCGAGCAGCGACTTGATCAGCAGCTCAACGCTCACCGACGGATCGCCTCGCTTCTTTGAGATCACAAACTGCGATATCAAAGATGCGACCCGCGCGCCGTACGAGCGTCATCCTTCGATTGCGGTCAAGATCTGGCGGGCGCTGGGTGGCGCGTGGAACGGGTCGGAGTTCGAGGTCCCGAATTGCGACCTCAAACTACGCGGCGTCAACGCGCTTGCTTGGAACCAGGAGGATTGCCGGGCTCGCCTGCGCCAGCCGCAGCAGGAGCAGGGCAGGGCCGTCCGCCCGGCGGCGACCGGCTTCCCAGGCCTGAACCAGCTTTGTGCTCACATTGCAGTAGTGGGCGAACACCGCCTGCGATGCGTTCAGCGCGCGCCGCAGGCGCCTGATCTCGCGGGGCGACATCGGATTCGGAGGAGCGGGCAGCACGGTCGTTCGCAGTTCGCGCTTGCCTGTGGCATGCTCGAGTGCCTGGCCGGCCGACTCCATCAGCTGGGCGAAGAGCTTCTCGTTCACGATCGGCCTTCTTGCCTGATGCGTTCCACAGTAGCCCGCAGGACCTTCTCTTGCTCTCCAGACAGCGCCTCGGCCTCGTCCTTCAAGTACACGAAGACCAGATAGATCACGCGCCGGTGCGGCAGCCAGAGGTAGTGCACTCGCGCTCCACTCCGCTTGCCCTTGCCCCCGCTTGGGTCGGGAATGCGGACCTTCCGCAGGCCGCCAGTAGCGGGCTCGAGATCGCCAGCCTCGGGGTTGCCGACCAACTCGAGCTGGAGCTGCCGCATCGCACCTTCGAGGCCGAGCCTGGCAACGCGCCGAGTGAAGACCTCCGTCTCGACGAAGGTCAAAGCCGCAGCCATGATTGTCCGACGGTGTAGTATGCGACAATGTAGTATGTATCGTCAAGAGACCGGGCCATGCCGCAACCATCTGGGTGCTGGCCGCATGGCGAGGCGAAGGAGACGACATGGCACAGGCTGGACGGAGAGTCGCCTAGCGGCCTTGGCGTTGATCGGCGCCGGATGGTCGTGCGATCTTCCGGGTGATCCCGGGACCAACCGCTCCTGCTATCCGCCTCCGTCAGCGAGGAACGTCCGTGCAGCGCTTCGCGATGGTCACCCGCACAGGATTCGCATCGGGGATGATCACCCTGGGCGTGATCGGCCTCGTGTTCCGCGACTTCGCCCTCGTCTGGGGGCCGCTGCCGGCCTGGGTCCCCTGGCCCACGGCGCTCGCCTGCGTCTCAGCGGTGGTGGCGCTCGCGGCGGGGATCGCCCTGCTCGTCCGGCGGACCGCGGCCGCGGCGTCGCTGGTGTCGTTCGTCTACGTCGCGCTCTGGTGGTTGCTGCTCAAAGTACCGGGCGTATTCAGCGCACCGCTCACCGAGCTGAGCTGGCTCGAGTGCGGCATGACCGGGATCCTGCTGTCGGGAGCGTGGACCCTCTTCGCCGACCTTGGCGGGCGGCCCTTCCCGGGGGGCGAGCGGGGCATGCGGCTCGCGCGCCTGCTCTTCGGCCTCTCGCTGATCCCGGTCGGCCTGTCACACTTCGTCTACGTCAACCTCACCGTCCCACTGGTGCCCTCGTGGCTCCCCTACCGCCTGGGCTGGGCGTACTTCACCGGCGCCTGCCACCTCGCGGCCGGCCTCGGTGTCCTGCTGGGCGTACTGCCCAGGCTGGCCGCGCAGCTCGAAGCGGCCATGCTCGGGATCTTCACCATCCTCGTGTGGGTCCCGGCAGTGGTCGCCGCGCCGGGCACGCGCGGGAACTGGACGGAATTCTGGATCTCGTGGGCACTCACCGCGGCCGCGGCCGTCGTCGCCGCTCACGTGCCGCCGCGGCACCGGCAAGCGACGTAGCGGCGCCAAATGCCAACCCAACGTCCGATGCGCCGTCTCGTCAGCTCGGCAGGAGCATGCCGCCCATCTACACCGCCGTCGGCGCCGCGTGGCGTCGCCGGCGTGGCGCGCGCGCAGTCCGTCGTGCAGGCGCAGTCCGTCACGCCCGCGCAAAGCGCCGCCCTCGCGCCGACGCCGCCGATGGGGTGGAACAGCTGGGACGCGTACGGCACGGCCGTCACCGAGGCGCAGGTCAAGGCCAACGCCGATGTCATGGCGCGCGACCTCCTCCGCTACGGCTGGCGCTACGTGGTCGTGGACATCCAGTGGTACCAGCCGAGCGCGCGGGGGCACAACTACGAGGCCGGCGCACCGCTCGCGATGGACGGGTACGGGCGCCTCGTGCCGGCCGTGAACAAGTTCCCGTCGTCGGCGGGCGGCGCGGGCTTCAAGCCGCTGGCCGACTACGTGCACGTCGCTGGGACTGAAGTTCGGCATCCACATCATGCGCGGCATCCCGCGGCAGGCCGTGCGCGCCAACCTGCCGATCGCGGGCACGCCCTATCACGCCGCCGACGTCGCCGACACGACGCAACCCCTGCGCCTGGAACGCCGACATGTGGGGCGTGGACGTGTCGCGGCCCGGCGGACAGGCGTACTACGATTCGGTCGCGGAGCTGTACGCCGTCGTGGGGCGTGGACTTCGTGAAGGCCGACGACATGGGCTCCCACCGCTTCCAACCGGCGGAGATCCGCGCGCTGCGCCGGGCCCTCGACGGCACCGGCCGGCCCATCGTGCTGAGCATCTCCCCCGGGCCGGCGCCGCTCGACTCGGCAGGGTTCTTCGCCCGCCACGCGCAGCTGTGGCGCATCTCGGACGACTTCTGGGACGACTGGCGTCTGGTCCTGAAGCAGTTCGACTACGCGCGCGACTGGGCGCCGTTCGTCGGCGTCGGGGGCGGCTGGCCCGACGCCGACATGCTGCCGCTCGGCCGCCTGCGGCTCACCGATTCGGCCGGCGGCTCGCCGAGCCGTCTCACGCCCGACGAGCAGCGCACGGTCATGACGCTGTGGAGCATCTTCCGCTCGCCGCTCATCATGGGCGGCGACCTCCAGAGCCTCGACGCGCCCACGCTGGCTCTGCTCACGAATCCCGAAGTGCTCGCCGTGGACCAGCATGGGCTCGCGCCGCGGCAGGTGCTCGAGCGGCCGGGGCTCCGCGTCTGGCAGTCCGCGGTGCCGGGCAGCGCCGACCGCTACATCGCCGTGTTCAACCTCGGACAGCACGACGCAGCGCGTGGATCTCTCGTGGTCCGACGTTGGGCTCGGGGCCGGCCGCCGGCCGGTGCGCGACCTGTGGGCCCGGCAAGCGCTGGGCTCGATGGACCGGCTCCTGCTCGACCTCGCGCCGCACGCGAGCGCCCTGCTGCGCGCCGGACCGGCGGCCCCGTCAGCTGCCAACGCGGCCGCACGCGACTCCGCCGCTCCTCTCGCGGTGGTCACGGTCCAGCCGGAGTCGCTCGGCACCACGATCCCACGCGGGTTCGTGGGCTTCAGCCTCGAGGTCTCCACCGCGGGCCAGGGCATCGCTGCCTTCCAGGGCGGAGCGACCCCTGCCGCGGCGGAACAGGCCGTCTACGCGCTCGGCCGGCCGGGGGCGCCGAACACCGCCTACTTCCACTTCATGCGGAACCTGGGGCCAGGCACCCTGCGGCTCGGAGGAAACAGCCAGGACAACGTCTGCTGGGACCGCGCCGCAGCGCCGCATCCCGAAGCTTGCGCCGGTGAGCTGACGGCGGGCGACCTGCGCCTCTTCGCCGCCGCGGCCCGCGGCAGCGGCTGGAAGCTGATCGTGGGACTCAACCTGAAGCAGAACGATCCGGCGTGGGCGGTGCGCGAGGTGACCGAAGGCATCGCCCGGGAGATTCCCGCCTCGTCGGTCTTCGCCCTCGAGCCGGGCAACGAGCCGACGCAGTTCGCGGGCACGCCGGCGCGCCCGGGAACCTACACCGCCGCCGACAACCTGCGAGAGTTCCTGGCCTATCTCGAGGCGCTGCGCTCGAGCCCGGTCGCGCGCCGCTACGCGGTGGTCGGTCCGGCGGAGATCCGGAGCCCCAGGAACCTCGCCGTCTTCCTCGACGGCGCCGGACGCTACCTCGAGTGGGTGACCATCCACGACTATCGGGAGACCACCTGCGGCGGCGGGACGGTGAGCGCCGCGCGGCTCCTCTCGCCGGAGCTGATGGACGGGTTCGACGCTGAGGCGAGGCCGCTGGTCGCCCTGGCCCGCGCGCACAACCTGCCGATCGCGATGGCCGAGACCAACTCGGTCTCCTGCGGCGGCATGCCGGGCGTGAGCAATGCGTTCGCCTCGGCGCTCTGGGGCCTGGACTACGCCTTCTCCCTGGCGAGGGACGGGTTCGTCCAGGTGGACTTCCACACCAGCTACCGCCCCGGGGGCGGCAGCTCGTACAACCCGATCGACACTTACGCCCAGCGCGACGCGGCGGGCCACTGGACCTACCGGAACGTCGCCGAGGCGCTCTACTACGCCCTCTACCTCTTCAGCCGGCACGCTGCCGGTGGCCACCTGCTGCCGACCGCGGTCGCCTCGGCGGCCAACGTGCGCGCGTACGCGGTGCGCCGCTGCGTGGGGTGCGCCGTGAGCGTCTTCGTGCTCAACAAGGATACGAGCGCGGCGGGACCGGTGCGCCTGCGGCTAGGGCGGGGGATGGGCGCCGCGACGCTGCTCTTCCTCGAGGCGCCGAGCCTCGGGGCGCTGGCCGGCGACGTGCGGTACGGGGGCCGGCAGTTCGACACGACCGGGGAGCTGGGGACGCCCGCGACGACGACGCTCACGCCGGAGGCCGACGGGAGCTACCGCTTCACGCTGCCTAACGCGGCCATCGCCCTGCTGACCATCAGCCCCACGCGCGGGGGGCGCTGACGCGACCAGTCTGCGCCGGCCTCGCGTACGCGTGCAGCGAGAACCTGGTACGGCGATCCTGTTGGTGCCCGCGGCATCAACGCCGTGACTTCGTCTGTCAGCGTGGGATGCCCAGAATGGATTGGCGGCTACGCAGAGTCATTGGGTCCCCGGCGCCGCAAGGAACCTCGTGAGCAGGTCCCGCACCGTCGTCCAGCGCATGCCGGGATAGCGATCGTTGTCGAGCGGCTGCAGCATGGCCCGGCCGTCGAACATGTTCCGCATGTATTGCATGCCCTGCCACGCCGGGAAGATCTCGTTCTCCCTGGGAGCGAGCGTGCGCGCGACCTTGGTGATCGCGCCGAGCATGCCGAGGCCTCCGGCGCGGAACAGGTGGAACCTCGTGCCGGTCACCTCGCTCGCGACCGCCGTCAGCTCCCGGGCGCTGAGCTGATCGCCGGCGATGCGCAGAAAGCGCGGGGTGGACGGATCCAGCGCGGCGCTCGCCGTGAAGGCGGCCGTGTCGTCGATCGTCGTGAAATCCAGGCGCTGGTCCGCATTGCCCCAGTAGAGGACGCGCTTCCATTTGAAGAGAATGAGCGGCATCTGAGCGGTCAGCAGCTCCATGAACGCGCCGTTGTAGATCGTGGTCGCCGCGATCGGAGCGGTGTCCAGGCGCTGATGGAATTCTCGGCGCAGATCGAGATTGCGATTCTCACCCGGCGACTGCTTGGTGAAATCGATGGAGTAGTCGGACGGGATGAAGCGCGGCACGCCGGCCCGGACGGCCGCGCCGAGCAGCGCCGACTGCGTGTCCACGATCACGTCCCGCAGCCCGTTCAGCGCCGACACCACGCAGGACGCACCCGCGCACGCCGCCGTCACCTCGGACGCGCTGCTCAGGTCCACGCTGGCAATCGCGACGCCGAGCTTCCGCAATCGCTCGATCTTGTCTCGCGCGGTGCTGGGGCGAACCAGCGCTCTGACGCCGGCGCCCCGTTCGAGCAACGCTCGCGCGATCCGTTGGCCGAGGTGGCCGGACGCTCCCGCTACAAGAATGGTCGAGGCACTCATGGGTGTGTCCTGTCCCTCCGCGTCACCCCATCCTGGCCGGGAAGGGGAATGGCTGGCGGCACGGCCGCCGGACCTGCTCCATGGGGCCATTGCATATGTAGTCACACGTGACTACAATCAAGCGCATGCGTGCCGTCGGCGTCCGCGACCTCAAGGCCAACCTCAGCCGCTACCTCCGGGAGGTGGAGCGGGGCGAGGTCGTGCTCGTCACCGATCGAGGGCGCGTCGTGGCCGAGCTCAGGGCCGCCCCGGAGACGGCCCACGTGGAATCGGAGGTGGAGCACCGCCTTCGCCTTCTCGCCGCCCGCACGCCCCTCTCCGTGCAAGAGCGCCACAACCCGGCCGCCTACGTCGCCTCGCCGCTCCGCGCACCGGACGGCACCGCTCGCGGCCTGCTCGACGCGGAGCGTGGCGAGCGGTGATCGTCTACGCCGAGTCGAGCGCCGTGCTCGCGTGGCTCCTGGGCGAGCGATCGGCGGTTGCCGTGCGGAAGGTCCTGGCCGAGGCGGAACGGGTCGTCGCCTCCGCTCTCACACCGCTCGAGTGCGCCCGGGCCGTGGCCCGCGGCGTCGCGACCGGACAGCTCCCCGAGGCCGATGCCCGCGCAGCCGCGCACCTTCTGGACGAGGCGAGCCGCGGCTGGGCCGTGCTGGAGATGACCGGATCGCCACTCGATCGCGCCCGCCAGCCGTTCCCCGCCGAGCCGGTGCGCACGTTGGACGCCATCCACCTCGCCTCGGCGCTCGAGTTCCGCGAGGCGCTGGGACGCCTCACGCTGCTCTCGCTGGACGACCGCATCCGCGCCAACGCCACCGCGCTGGGATTCACCCCGGCGCCCTGAGACCCCGAGCTCTACTTCTTCTTCGCCGTGGGCCCGCTCCGCCGCTTTCTCGCGGCGGCTTTCTTGCGGCTCCCGGCGCGCGGCCGCGGCCGGTGCTCGGCGCAGTAGTTGCTGTCCCTGAGCGCTCGCTTGGTGCAGCCGGCCCTGGCGCAGTTCATCCTCTCTGCCTCATTGGCCGAGACCGCCGAGGACGGCGATCACCGAGAGAATCGCGACCACGCTCGCCGCGGCCAGCAGCGCAAGCTGCGAGGCGCGCACCCGGGCCGCCTTGCCGAGGTTGTTGTCCGCCATGTCGCGGTTGGTGTCGCGCCACGCCCGGATCTGATCCTGGAAGAGGCGCGGGATCCGCGCCGGCAGCTCGCCGGCGTTCTCGGGGCGCAGCAGGTCCCGGATCATGTCGCCGGTCTCCTCGCCCAGCGGCGGCGCCGACACGCTCCGCACCTGGAGCGCCAAGACGGCGGCCACGACGCTGGCCACGAGGAGCACGATGCTCGCGGAGAGGAGCAGTCTCTCCGGAATGCCGACACCAGCGGCGAGCGGGCGCACCCAGGCGAAGACCGCGGCGAGGAAGATGCCCGCGATCGCGCCCGACCCCTGCGCCTTCCCGTCGAGGTTGCGCCACGTGTCGGAGAGGTCGCGATACTCCTCGCGGTAGCCCTCGAGCGCGAGCCTCAGCAGGTCCGTGGAAGCGTCCGACTGATCAGCCATCACGAGTCTCCGCCCGGGTTCCACCGACACGACGCCCAGCGACGCGACGCCCATTGATACCACGCCCGCTGACACGCCGCCACTAGTGCGGGCCGTCGCCCCTCGGCTCCCGACCCGACTCGAGATGGCGTTCTGCCGCTTCGCGACGCAAGGAAAGGCCACGGCCCGTCCGTGCGAGGGGCCGAACATTCACTTCGTCGGGCGCGGAAGGAACGACGGAACGAGGGCTGGCGCGTGAGTATATGAACAGATATACTAATAAGTATACTCCAAGCCGGACCTCGCCCGTGGGCAAGCCCCTGATGCTGCGCGAAGAAGACGACCGGCGCATCGAGCGGCTCAAGAGCCGCCTCGGTGCGCCTTCCAAGGTCGCCGTGGTGCGCTCCGCGCTCGACCTCCTCGAGACCCAGGCGGAGCACGCCGACCGGGTCCTGCGGTGGCGCCGGGCCGCGCGACTCGCCGCCCGCAGCAGCGCCGAGGTGCTCCGCAACTTCCAGCCGCACTCCCGTCTACGGCGCGATGACTGACGCTCCGCGGCGCTGGCACGTTTACGTGGTGGATCTCGGCGCCCGCGTCGGCAGCAAGCCCGGCCGGCAGCGGCCGTGCCTCGCCATCCAGCCCGACGAGTTCGGGCAAGGCGGGCTCAGGAGCACGGTCGTCCTGCCGCTGACCACCAACGTGGTGCCTCGCGATGCGTTCCCGCTGCGCGTGCGAGTGCCGGCGGGCACCTGCCGCCTGGAGCGCGAGAGCGATCTGCTCGTGGATCAGATCCTTGCCTGGGACAACTCGCTCTTCCGCGACGATCTCGGTGAGCTGCCCGAGGCACTCCAGGACGACGTGCGCCGGGCCCTCGTCGAGTTCCTCGACCTGGCGCCCACCGTATGATCACCGTTCGCGGCCGCGCCGCCGCCGCCGAGGGGCGACCGTCGGACCTCGAGGTCCGTCGGGTGCCGCGCCCGCAACCCGGAGAAATCCCATGACGGATCCCGAGCCGGCGGTCGTCAACAACGCCGCCGCAAGCCGGTTCGAGCTGCACGTCGACGGACGGACCGCCGTCCTCGAATACGAGCTGGCGGGCGACCGCCTGCGCCTCGTCCACACCGAGGTGCCGCCTGAGCTGCGGGGACGCAAGTATGCCGAAGCCCTCGTCCGCGCCGGCCTCGAATACGCGAGGAGCGAGCACCTCCGCGTCGTGCCGATCTGTCCGTACGTCCGCGCGTACCTGACGCGGCACCCCGAGTACGCGTCACTGGTGGACGAGCAGTGGAGAGCCGCGCTCGAGCGATGATGGCGGCCGCGTGGGCGACCACGCATCGCCGTGTGTCGTCCCGCCGGCGGATGGGCGGCTCACGATGACCCCCTCGGTCGCCGGCGGTCTCAGCGCGACGGGCCCAGACGCGCCAGAAACGCGCGCGCCACCTCCGCGGCGCTCCGGTGCTCGACGTCCACCAGGTAGTTCATCCGCCGCATCACCGTGTCGCTGATCGTGCCCGCCAGCTCGGCCAGGGCCGCGCGGATTTCCGGGTGGCGCGTGAGCGCCGGCCTCGCCCACCACCGGCGCCGCCTGGTACGAGGGGAAGTAGTGGCGGTCGTCGGCGAGGGCCACCAGGTGGAGCGCCTGGATCTGCCCGTCGGTCGAGTTGCCGGCGATCAGGTCCACCACGCTGTCGGCCAGCGCGCGGTAGGTGAGCCCCAAGTCCATCACCCGCGGGGGGACGGCGAAGCGGAGCGCGTAGCGGCGCGCCAGGCCCGGGTACCCGTCGGCGCGGTCCATGAACTCGTAGCCGAAGCCGGCCCGCCACCCGGGCGTGAAGCGCGCCGCGTCGGAGATGGTGCGGAGGCCGAGGCGCCGCGCGTCGCTCGCCCGGACGACGATGGCGAACGTGTTGTCGAAGCCGAACGGCGGCAGCCAGACGGCGTGGTAGCGCCGGACGTATTCGCGCGCCACGACGTTCAGGGCCGAGTCCGGGTCCTCGACGGGGGGCTCGGCGAGGATGGCGACCAGCGCCGTGCCAGTGTACTCCGGATAGACGTCGATCTTCCCCGAAACCAGCGCCTGATGGCAGACGAACGTGCCGCCGAGGTGCAACTTGCGCTCGACGTGAAGCGAGGTCCGCCGCGCGAGCTGCTGGGCGATGATCTCGCCCAGGATGTCCTGCTCGGTGAAGTTCTTCCCCCCGACCACGACGCGATCGCGCGCGCGGCGTGCAGGAGGCGACGAGGAGAGCGAGGCACGCGGAGGCGGAACGCCACCTCGTGCGCGGCGCCGTGCCTCTCACGCCGTCACCCTCTCACCTCTCACCTCGACCTCTCACGTCTCGCCTTGACCTCTCACCTCTCACCTCGACCTCTCACCTCTCACCTTGACCCTCACGTCTCACCTCGACTCTCACGTCTCACCTCGACCCCTCACGTCTCACCGTAACGTCTCACCCCTCACCTCTCACCTCTCACGCCTTCCGGCGTAAGCATCTTCTCCACCCTCCCCAGTGCCCAGTCGGCGCTCAGCGCCATCAGCGCCGCCGGCAGCGCGCCGGCGAGGATCAGCGTGTCGTTCACCATCGCCACCCCGCGGAAGATGTAGACGCCGAGCCCCCCGGCGCCGATCGCCGCGGCGATGGTCGCCACGCCGACGCCGATCACCGTCGCGATGCGCACCCCGGCCATGATGACCCCGAGCGCCAGCGGCAGCTCCACCAGCCGGAGCAGCTCGCCCTCGGTCAGGCCCATGCCGCGCCCCGCCTCCTTCACCGCCGGATCGATGTCCCGGATGCCCGTGTACGTGTTGCGGATGATGGGCAGCAGCGCGTACACGACCAGCGCGACCACCGCGGTGCTCGCGCCGATGCCGCCCAGGAACGGCAGCGGGATCAGGAACCCGAACAGGGCCAGGCTGGGAATGGTCTGGAAGACGTTCGCCACGCCCAGGACGGGCGCGGCGAGGCGCGCCCGCCGCGTCAGCAGGATGCCGAGCGGCACCCCGACGGCCACCGCCACGGTCGTGCTGACCGCCACCAGGAGGAGGTGCTGGAGGAGGAGCTGCAGCGCCTCCCCCGAGTTGGCGGCGTAGAAGCGGAGCAGGCTCACGCGTCCAGCGTCGCGGCGAACGCGCGCGCCTCCGGGTGATCCGCGCGCCTGAGCTCGCCCGGGGCGCCGGCGAACACCAGGCGCCCCTCGGCCAGGAGCGCGAGACGGGTGCCGAGGAGCAGGGCCTCGCGCACGTCGTGGGTGACGAAGACGATCGTCTTCCCCAGCCTGGCGCACAGCGCCTTGAACTCGCGCTGCAGCTCGGAGCGGGTGAGGGGGTCGAGGGCGCCGAACGGCTCGTCCATCAGGAGCAGCGCCGGGTCGGCGGCGAGCGCGCGGGCGATGCCCACCCGCTGCCGCTCGCCTCCCGACAGCTCGCGCGGGTAGCGGCGCAGGAACCGCTCCGGGTCGAGCCCGACCAGGGCCAGCATCTCCCGCACCCGCGCGCGGATCCGCGGCGGCTCCCACCGCTCGAGCGTGGGCAGCAGCGCCACGTTGCGCTCGACCGTGAAGTGCGGAAACAGACCGATGTCCTGGATGACGTAGCCGATGCGCCGGCGGAGCCGGTGCGGCTCCCAGTCCTGGGTCGCGCGCCCCTCGACCACCACCTCGCCCGACGTGGGGAGCACGAGCGCGTTGAGCAGCTTCAGCGTCGTCGTCTTGCCGGAGCCGCTCCGTCCCAGCAGCACCAGCGTCTCGCCGCGCGCGACCTCGAGCGTGAGGTCGCGGACGGCCAGGCGGCCGTCCGGGAACGCGACCGACGCGCCCCGGCAGCGCGCGACCAGAGGGTCGGCCCCTCGCGCCGCTTCGACGCGGTCTAGCTCGCCCGACATCCGGCCCCCCTTCGCGGCAAGCGGGAAGCGCGCATCAGCCGCCGTGGATCGCCTTCGTCAGGGCCGGCACGATGCCCATGCAGGCGCTGGTAGGTGGCGAGCTGGCCCCGGTGGTACTCCTCCTGCGCGATGCCGTGGTGCCACCACGCGAACTTGGTGCCCTGCTTGCCGTCGAACCGCGTGTGGAACTGGAACAGCGCCAGCTCGCCCGCGGCGCGGAACTTCTTCTCGGCGTCCTTCAGCTGCGAGTCGAGCAGCTTCACGAGCTGCGGCTTGGTGGTGGCCTCGTAGGCGGCGCTCGCGTAGCGCTTGAGCAGCTTGGGCCACGGCTCGCGCCTGAGGTTGGTGTCGGGCCGCGTCAGCTCCCCCGTCATCATCATCGCGATCTCGAGGATGTGCTGCACCATCTCGCGCACGTTCCGCACCTCGGGCACCGGCCGGAAGTCGAACTGGCCGGCCGGGATGTTGTCGACCTCGGCGATGACGCCGTTGCGAACGTCCCACCATCCCTCGATGGCCTCGTCGAGCAGCGAGACGAATTCCGACATCGTGACCTCCTGGCGGGCGGCCGTGAGGCGTGAACGAGTGAACGCCGGCCAGGAAAGGAGCGCTGATCCGGCCCACGCCGCAACCGTGCGGCCCTCGGCCGGGCGGGCCGCAGGTGGTATAGTCCTGTGGTGCGCCACCGCCATCGCCAGCCGCGGTTCGACAGCCGCGACGACCTCCTGGACGGGACCGGCGCGACACTCGACCTGCACGGCGCGGCGCCGCCGAGGCGAAGGCGGCGGTCCGCGTCCTTCATCGCGGCGCAGGCGCGCAACGCGCGAGGCAGCGTGGTCCACATCATCACGGGCAAGGGCAGGGGCTCGGCGAACGGCTCCGTGCTGCGGCCGGCCGTGGCCGTGGAGCTGCGGAGCCCGGCGTGCGCGCCGCTCATCGCCGACTGGGCCCGCGACGCCGACGACGGCGGCTACAAGGTGAAGCTGCGGTGACCGCCCCCGCCGCCCGGCGGCCGCGCCACGCGGCTCTCCAAGTCCCGGTTCGTCGCGGGCGTGCAGTGCCACAAGCTCCTGTGGCTCAAGACCCACGAGCCGGAGGCGCCGGAGCTCAAGATCAGCCCGGCCATCCAGGACATCATCGACCAGGGCAACCAGGTCGGCCGCCTGGCCCGCGGCCGCTTTCCCGGCGGCGTGCTGGTCGAGCTGGCGCACGACGACCCCGAGCGCCTGCCGCTCACCCGGCGGCTGATCGCCGAGGGCGCCCCCGCCATCTTCGAAGCCACCTTCGTCGCCGACCGCACCTTCGCCGCCGTGGACGTCCTGCTTCGCGAAGCCGAGGGCTGGGCGCTGATCGAGGTCAAGTCGGGCAGCGAGGTGAAGGACAAGTACGTGATGGACGCGGCCATCCAGGCCCACGTCGCCAAGGCCGCGGGCGTGGACGTCCAGCGCGTCGAGATCATGCACATCAACAAGGCGTACGTGCACCCCGAGCCGGGCGCCGCGCCCGCCGCCGACCTGTTCGTGCGCGACGACGTGACCTTCCTGGTGAGCGGCCTGCTGCCCCTGATCCCCGCCCAGATCGAGGCGCAGCTCGCCGCGCTGGCCGGTCCCGCTGCCCGAGGTGGCGATCGGCAAGCAGTGCCGCGAACCCGACGAGTGCCCCTTCATGGACCGCTGCTGGCCGGAGGAGCCCGACAGCGTGATGCGCATCCAGGGGCTGCTCTACGAGAAGCGCTTCAAGCTCTTTCACGGCGGCACCCGCACCATCCAGGCGCTGCCGCTGAGCTACAAGCTCAACGACGTGCAGGAGCGGCAGCGCCGGTCCTGCGAGACGGGCCAGCTCGTGGTCGAGCGGAGCCTCGCCGAGGAGCTGGCGCCCTACCAGGGCCGCCTCGGCTTCCTCGACTTCGAGAGCGTGGGGCGCGCGGTGCCGGTCTGGAGCGGCACCAAGCCGTGGGAGCAGGTCGGCGTGCAGTTCAGCTACCACGAGGGTCCGGTCGGCGGGCCCTACACGCACGAGGAGTTCATCGCCGAGCCCGACACGGACCCGCGCGAAGCCATCGCGCGCCGGCTGGTGGAGGTCACCCGCGGCGCCGACCGCGTGCTGATGTACACGTCGTTCGAGAAGACGCAGATCCGCAGCATGCAGCGGTTCAACCCCGCGCTCGCCCCCGACCTCGCGAGGCTCGAGGAGCGGCTCCTCGACCTGGCCCAGGTGGTCCGGCACACGGTCTATCACCCGCGGTTCGGCGGCAGCCTTTCCATCAAGGAGGTGCTGCCCGTCCTGGTGCCCGGGATGAGCTACAAGGACACGGTGCGGATCCCCGACGGCTCCGAGGCGAGCGCCAAGCTGGCGCGGCTGCTCTTCTACGCGGGCGAGCTGACGGCCGAGGAGCGGCGGGAGCTGAAGGAGGAGCTGCTCGAGTACTGCGAGCACGACACGTTCGCCATGGTGAAGTTGTTGGAGAGGCTGAAGGAACTGGCGGGGTAGGTGAGGGTTGGTGGGTGGTAGGTGGTGGGTTGCTGGTTGAAGCGCGCCGGTGCGCCGGCTATCCTGCGAAGTCACCCATCCAGACGAGCGTCGCCGCGGGAGGAGAGGGTCATGAGAGACCGGGCACCGAGAACGCGTTCGAGACTCCGCGTGGGACTGCTGCTCGCGGGATGCGCCGTTCTGTGCGCGGCGCAGACGCCGGGATGCCGGTCGGATACCGCGGCCACGCAGGGCGGCGGGGGCGGGGGCGGGGGCGGCGGAGGCGGTGGCACCAGCCAGCACGACTGGACCCGCTTCGGCTACGACGCCGGCCGCTCGAGCGCGCCGGGCGCCGCGATGGGCGTGACCGCGACGAACGTGGACTCGGTCACGCGCCAGCAGGTCACGCTCGACGGCACCGTGGACGCCTCCGCGATCTACCTGCACGCGCGTCACCGTGAAGGGCGCCACCCACGACGCCTTCTTCGTCACCACGACCTACGGCAAGACGATCGCGATCGACGCCGACAGCGGCACGATGCTGTGGGAGTTCACGCCGAGCCGGCTACGCCGGCTGGGCGGGCTCGGCCCAGATCACGACCGCGACGCCGGTCGCCGACCCCGACCGCGCGCACCTCTACGCCGCCGCGCCCGACGGCTCGATCCGCAAGCTCGCCGTCGCCGACGGCAGCGTCGGCTGGACCACCTCGATCACGCAAGCTGCCGACGCGCGAGAAGATCGCGTCGTCCTTGAACTACTGGCACGGCCGCGTGATCGCGACGACCGGCGGCTACGTCGGCGACGCGCCGCCCTACCAGGGCCACGTCGCCGTCCTGGACGCCGCCGAGCGGCCAGCTCCTCCACGTCTGGAACTCGCTGTGCAGCGACACCGCCGGCCTGCTGACGCCCTCGGGCTGCGCGCAGAGCGACGCCGCGATCTGGGGCCGCGCCGGCGCGGTGATCGACACGACGACCGGCCAGCTCTACGTCGCGACCGGCAACGCCCTGTGGGACGGCATGACGAACTGGGGCGACGCGACGATCTCGCTCGACTCGCTCGCGACGCACCTGCCCGGGAACTACACGCCCACCAACACCGCGCAGCTCAACGCGACCGACACGGACCTCGGCTCGACCTCGCCCGTGCTGCTGGGCGGCGGCCTCGTCGCGCAGGGCGGCAAGGACGGGAACATCCGGCTGATCGTCTGGTCGGCGATGCAGGGCACCGCGGCGCACCAGGGCGGCGAGACCCAGATGGTCTCGACGCCGTCGGGCACGGACCTCTTCACCGCGCCGGCGGTCTGGCGCAACGGCACGACGACCTGGCTCTTCGCCGCCGACAACGGCGGCACCGCGGCCTGGACGCTGAGCGGCGGGCAGCTCGTGTCGGCGTGGAAGAACGGGAACGGCGGCACCTCGCCCCGTCGTCGCCGACGGCTCCTCTTCGTCTACGACCCGGGCGGCGGGCTCCGCGTCTACGACGCCGCGTCGGGGAGCCAGCTCGCCACGCTCTGCCCGCGGGCAGCGGGCACTGGAACAGCCCGATCGTGGTGGACGGGATGATCGCGCTCCCGGAGGGGAACGCGAACGGCCACCGCACGAGCGGGGTGCTGGACATCTGGCGGGTGCCGTAAGAGACGGTTGGTGGGTGGTAGGTTGCACGTTGTGGAAGGGCCGGGGCGGGCGCCCCGGCCTTTCTACTATAGTGTGCTCCGCAGGGTGCCCGGCGTTGCCAGCTACGTCACCTCGGGCGGCCCGTCGAACTCCAGCACGACCACCGAGCAGACCGGGTCGGGCGCGTTGCGCGGGAGAATGAGGCTCTGCCCGCGGCTCGGCGCCCGCGCCGGGAACGCCGCCCGCGCCCGGGGCCCCCGGAGCCGCGGCCGGAGCCGCGCCGCCGGTGGCCGCCGCGCCGCCGAGCACGATGGCCGTCTGGGACGGGTCGGCCAGCGCGTACGCCTTCCGGATCGGCGTCTTGAGCCCCGGCAGCGGGAGCGTGTCGCGCCTCCGGCCAGTCGGTGACGAAGACGTAGATCCGGTTCCCCTTGGTCGTCGAGCGGAACGGCGCATTCGCGAAGAGCGACGCCGTCGTGCCGTAGATCGCCTCGCCGTTCACCCGCATCCACCGCCCGATGGCCGCCAGCCGCTCCACGCTCTCGTCGGGGAAGGTCCCGTCCGCCCTGGGCCCGATGTTGAGCAGCAGGTTCCCGCCCTT
This sequence comes from uncultured Gemmatimonadales bacterium, assembly GCA_963729955.1. Taxonomy (GTDB): domain Bacteria; phylum Gemmatimonadota; class Gemmatimonadetes; order Gemmatimonadales; family JACORV01; genus Fen-1245. The sequence goes on along the minus strand of CAVSQA010000008.1, from coordinate 356,127 downwards.
CGACGCCGTCTCGACCAGCAGCCCGATCAGCTGCGCGCACCGACTTGAAGTGGTGGTCGTGCGAGTTGTAGCCCCAGTTGTCGTTCATCGTGATGCACGATTCCCAGTCCACGCCCGGCCAGCCCCGTGGCCGGCACCTCCTGCTCCGGCGTGCCGGAAGTCGCCCAGCGGATCGGTGATCGGCGTCTGCGACCATCCCTCGACCGGTTGTTCACGATCACCGTCGGCTGCGAGCGCCGGCACTGCGCGTACAGCGCGCGCCCCATCTCGTGCGTCCAGGTCTGCTCCCACTGCCCGTCGAACCACATCACGCCGATGTCGCCGTAGTTCCGGAGCAGCTGCTCCACCGAGCCGTGCAGGTAGCGGACGAACCGCGCGTAGCGCGCCCCGTCCACCGGCCGCGTCGCCGCCTCCCAGTCGCGCCGCGGCAGATAGTCGGGATGGTGCCAGTCCATGATGGAGTGGTACCAGCACTGGCTGCAGCCCCGCGCGGCGCGCTCGCCGTCGGCCATCTCGCTTCATGATGTCGCGCTTGAACGGCGTCGAGCGGATGCAGAAGCCGGTGAGCCGGTTGTCGAACAGGCAGAAGCCGTCGTGGTGCTTCGACGGTGATGGTCACGTACTTCATCCCCGCGTCCTTCGCCATCCCCACCCAGTGGTCGGCGTCGAACTGCGTCGGGTTGAACCGCCCCACCAGCTTGTCGTACGTCGGCCAGCGGGATGTGCGCCGTGTTCCGGATCCACTCGGCGTGGTCGGTCCGGCCCATCCACTCGCCCGCGAGGATCGAGTAGAGCCCCCAGTGGATGAACATCCCGAACCGCGCCTCCCGCCACCACGCCATCCGCGCGTCGTCGGAGCGTGGGAGCGCGGTTGTGGCCCAGAGGCCGCCTGCCGCGCCGGCGCCACGGAAGTCCGTGGCGGCGAAGCGGGGCAGGGGTCCCAGGGCCACGGCCCCGAGGCCGGCGGCGGCGCCCTGCACGAAACGGCGGCGCGAGAGGAACGAGTCGGGGTTGGCCGGCGGCGGCGCCGCTTCGGCGGCACGGGGGCTCGGTTTCATGCCCGCCATTAGACCACTTTCCCCCGGGCGCCGCAAGCCAGGCGCCGCGACTCGGCTTTCGCCCATTCCGCGGGCGCCGCGCGAGGCGCGCGGGCCGCCGCCGAGCCCAGGCCGGGCTGGCTTGCGTCTCCGGAATCGGGCGCGTTTCTTGCCTGTTCGGACTCCGTGACCACGCTCAGCCCGCGCGCTCGCCAGGCGGCCACGTACGTGGCCCTCGCCGTCCTCTACATCGTGGCCGGCAAGCTTGGCCTGCGGATGACCTTCGTCAAACCCGGCCTCACGCCGGTCTGGGTGCCCGCCGGCATCGCGCTGGCGGCCTTCCTGATCCTCGGCGGCCGCGTCTGGCCCGCGATCTACGTCGGCGCTTTCCTGGTCAACATCACCACCGCGGGCGGTTTCATCCCTTCGCTGTTCATCGCGACCGGGAACACGTGGGAGGGGCTGATCGGCGCCTACCTCGTGCAGCGGTTCGCCAACGGCCGGCAGGCGTTCGACCACCCGCGCGACGTGCTGCGGTACACCGTCCTCGCGGCGCTGGGCAGCACCCTCATCGCCGCCACCTTCGGCGCCACCAGCCTGGCACTCTCGGGCGGCGCGCGGTGGGCGAACTACGGCACCGTCTTCATCACGTGGTGGCTGGGCGACGCGGGCGGCATCTTCGTCGTGGCGCCACTGATCCTGCTGTGGGCGACCAACTACGGCATCAAGTGGGACCTGCGGCGCGTGTTCGAGGCCGGCGCGCTGGCCGCCACCTGCGTGCTGGCGGCCGAGGTGGTCTTCGGGCGGCTCTTCCCCACCAGCACGGTGGACTACCCGCTGTCGTTCCTGCCCATGCCGGTCTTCATCTGGGCGGCGTTCCGCTTCGACCGGCGCGGCGCCGCGGTGGCCGTCGCGCTGGTCTACACCATCGCCGTGTTCGGCACCCTGCACGGCTACGGCCCGTTCGCCAGGTTCTCGCGCAGCGGGTCGCTGATCTTCCTCGAGGTGTTCACCTGCATCGCGGCCGTCACCGCGCTGGTGCTGGCCGCCGTGGTGCTGGAGCGGCGCCGGGTCGAGGACCAGCTCCGGATGCTCGCGGTGAGCGACCCGCTGACCGGGCTCGCCAACTACGGCCACCTGGTGGACGTGCTGGAGGGCGAGGTGCAGCGGTCGCTCCGCACCGAGCGCCCGTTCGCCGTGCTGTTCCTCGACATGGACCACCTCAAGATGATCAACGACCGCTACGGCCACCTGGTGGGCAGCCGGTGCCTGTGGCGCGTGGCCGAGGTGCTGCGGAAGGCCTGCCGCTCGATCGACACCGCGGCGCGCTACGGCGGCGACGAGTTCGCCCTGGTGCTGCCCGAGGCGGAGGAGGCCGCCGCCGAGCTGGTCGCCAACCGCGTGACCGAGCTGCTCGCGGCCGACACCCAGCAGCCCCTGGTCAGCGTGAGCAGCGGGATCGCCTCCTTCCCCAAGGACGGCGATTCGGCCGAGGCCCTGCTCAACACGGCCGACCGGATGCTGTACGAGGCGAAGAACCGCTCCCGTCTCCCGGAGCGGTCGGTGTCCTCCTAGCAGCACAGCCGGGCCACCGGCTGCCGGGGCGGACCCTCTCCCGCCGCGCCGCCGGCCACACCCAACCGCCAGCCCCGACCCGCCGCGCGGCGCCGCCGCCGGCCCGTCCGAACCCGCCGGCCCTGACCCGCCGGGCAGCCGCCCGCCCGGCTGAAACCTGCCAACCAATTCCCTCCGTACGGTGTCCTACTGATGTAGTCGTCACCGCGCGCCCCCGAGGCGCTTGACAGACCCCCGCACTATGCTGAATATTCAGCATAGTGCTGAAAACTCAGCAGACAGGACACCCCTATGCTTGGCGTAGCCGCGCTCCTGGTGCTGCAGGCGAACCTGCAAGGTCCCGAGAAGACGACCGTCCGGAGCGATCCGCCGGCCGCGGTGGTCACGGCCACCTCGGCCGTGGCGGTGCGCGCCGTGCGGCCGCCGGTGATCGACGGGAAGGACGACGACGCGGTGTGGCGCGACGGCGCCGCCGATCACCGCAGTTCCTCGAGTGGCAGCCGACGGAGGGGAAGCCGCCGCGCTTCCCGACCGAGGCGAAGGTCGCCTACGACGCCGCCAACCTCTACGTGTTCGTGCGCGCCTTCGACCCGCACCCCGACAGCATCATCCGGATCCTGGAGCGGCGCGACACCTGGACGGCGTCCGACATGATCTGGCTGTTCGTGGATTCCTACCACGACCACCGCACCGGCTACGAGTTCGGCGTCAACGCCGCGGGCGTGAAGATCGACCAGGCCATCTACAACGACGGGAACGAGGACGGCGCCTGGGACGCGGTGTGGGACGTGGCGACCCGCATCGACTCGCTCGGCTGGACGGCCGAGTACCGGATCCCGCTCTCGCAGATGCGCTACGGCACGGCGCGCGAGCACACCTTCGGCATCACGATCGACCGGGACATCTACCGCTTCAGCGAGCGGGTGAGCTGGCCGCTGTTCAGCCAGGCGAAGGCGGGGATCGTCTCGCAGTTCGGCGACCTGACGGGGCTCGACGACCTGGAGGCGCCGCGCCGGCTTCGAGGCGGCGCCCTACCTGGTCACGAAGAACGCCTCCGACATCCCGAACAACGCGTTCGACCCGCGCCTCGAACGTCACGATCGGCGGCGACCTCAAGTACCGGGTCGCCTCGAACCTGACGCTCGACGCGACCGTCAACCCAGACTTCGGGCAGGTGGAGGCGGACCCGGCGGTCCTCAACCTGACGGCGTACGAGACGCTTCTTCGACGAGCGGCGGCCGTTCTTCGTGGCCGGGCGCGGGCTGTTCCAGTTCCAGCTGAACTGCAGCTCGGTGAACTGCAACAACGAGCAGCTGTTCTACAGCCGGCGGATCGGCCGCACGCCGGAGCTGGCGGGCGCCTACGGCGACACGACGCCGCAGCAGCCGACGACGATCCTGGGCGCGGCGAAGCTCACCGGACGGCTCCCGGGCGGCCTCACGCTCGGCGTGCATGGACGCCGTGACGCAGCGCGACCGGGCCGCGCTCGCGACACCACCATCGAGCCGGCGACCAACTTCACGGTGCTGCGGCTCCAGCAGGACCTGCGCGGCGGCGAGCAGCACCGTCGGGCGATGCTCACGGGCGTGAACCGGAACAATGACGCGTTCACCTCGCCGTACCTGAGCCGGAGCGCGTACGTGGGCGCGGTCGACTTCCTGCACCGTTCCTGAAGAACAACTACGCAGATCTCCGGCTCGTCCGACCTCGAGCCGCGTGGCGGGCAGCCGGCAGGCGATCGCCGCGATGCAGACGGACGCGGTGCACTACTACCAGCGGCCCGACGCGGGGCTCCCGCTCGACTACGACGCGCACCGCGCTCGCGGGCGACGCCGAGGAGCTGCACTTCGCCAAGTTCGGCGGCCAGCACCTGCTGTTCGAGACTCGGCCTACATGCGCCGCTCGGCGGGGTTCGAGGTCAACGACTCGGGCTACCTGCAGCGCGCCGACCAGCAGACCTGGAGCCACCTGGGCGGGGTTCTTCGACCGCCAGCAGACGAAGCTCGTACAACCGCTTCCAGTGGAACTTCAACTGGTGGCAGTACTGGACGACGAAGGGGCTGCCGCTCGAGGCGGCGTTCAACACGAACATGCACATCACGTTCCGGAACAACTGGCGTGGAACATCGGCGGCACCTACGGCCAGCTCGGCACGACCTACGACGACCGCGGCGCGCGCGGCGGGCCGGCGGTGCGGCAGGATCCGTACATCGCGCCGTGGGCCGGCATCAACGGCGACGACCGCAAGGCGCTGGTGCCGTACCTGTGGGTCAACTACTTCAAGGGCGACGCCGGCCACACGAGCGGCTGAGCCTCAGCCCGGAGCTGGACCTCAAGCTCGCGCACCGCTTCAGCTCGGCGCTGTCCTGAACTGGGCGCAGCAACGTCGCCGACAACCAGTGGTACGCGAACTACACCGATTCGGCCGGGACGACGCACTACACCTTCGCCCACCTCGACCAGACCACGGTGAGCGCGACGCTGCGGCTCAACTACACCTTCACGCCCACCGTGTCGCTCCAGGTGTACGCGCAGCCGTTCGTCTCCAAGGGGACGTACGCGAACGTGCGCGAGCTCTCGGCCACGCCGCGCGCCTCGAGGTACGACGACCGCTACGCGGCGTACGGCGACACGGCGGTGACCAACAACCCCGGCGGCTTCAACTACAAGGCGTTCCAGTCGAACGTGGTGTTCCGGTGGGAGTACCGGCCCGGCTCGACGCTGTTCCTGGTCTGGAACCAGGGGCGGCAGGGCTCCACGTCGTACGGGGGAGACGGCAACTACCAGGCCGACGTGCGCGACCTGTTCCGGCTGCACCCGGTCAACACGTTCCTAGTGAAGTGGTCGTACTGGCTGAATTGGTAGGCTGAACCTCGATCGCCGGTTCGCCCGTAGAGTGCCCAGTGAGGTAGGCGTCCCTGGGCACTCTTATTGCGCACGAGGCCGGGCATGATCGGGATCGCGGCATTGCTCATCCTGCAGCAGGCCCTGGCGGGGCCGGCGCAGGTCGCGGGCGGCGACGGTCGTCCCCTCGGCCCGGCGGGCGTTCGCGGTGCGGGCGGAGCGGCCGCCGGTGATCGACGGGAAGGACGACGACGCCGTCTGGCTCACGGCCCCGGCGATCACGCAGTTCAAGGAGTGGCAGCCCACCGAGGGGAAGGACCCCCGGTTTCCGACCGTGGCGAAGGTCGCGTACGACGCGGCCAACCTGTACGTGTTCGTGCGCGCCTTCGACCCGCACCCCGACAGCATCACGCGGCTGCTCGACCGGCGCGACAGCTGGCTGCCGTGCGACCACATCGGCATCCTGGTGGATTCCTATCACGACCAGCGGACCGGCTTCGAGTTCATCGTCACGCCGTCCGGCGTGAAGCTGGACCAGGCCATCTTCGACGACAACGAGGACGGGGCGTGGGACGGCGTGTGGGACGTCGCCACGCGGGTCGACTCGCTCGGGTGGACGGCGGAGTTCCGGATCCCGCTCTCGCAGCTCCGGTACGGGCCCGAGCGGAGCCACACCTTCGGACTGGCGCTCATGCGGGACATCTACCGCTACAACGAGCGGACGGCGTGGCCGCAGATCAGCCAGGCGGCGGCGGGGCTGACGCGGCAGTTCGGGGAGCTCACGGGGCTCGACGACCTCGAGGCGCCGCGCCGGCTCGAGGCGGCGCCGTACGTGGTCGCGAAGAGCGCGTCGGACGGCCCGAACGCCGGCTGGACGCGCGCCTCGCACGCCACGCTGGGCGCCGACCTCAAGTACCGCGTGGCCTCGAACCTGACGCTCGACGCGACGGTGAACCCCGACTTCGGGCAGGTGGAGGCGGACCCGTCGGTGCTGAACCTCACGGCCTACGAGTCGTTCTTCGACGAGCGGCGGCCGTTCTTCGTGGCCGGCCGCGGCGTGTTCCGCTTCGACGTCAACTGCAACGCCGTCAACTGCAACAACGAGGGGCTGTACTACAGCCGCCGCATCGGCCGCACGCCGCAGCTGCCGGGATCCGGCAGCGGGACGCTGCAGCCGACGACGATCCTCGGCGCGGCGAAGCTCACCGGCCGGCTCCCCGGCGGGTTCGCGCTGGGGTTCATGGACGCGACGACCTCGCGGGCCGCGGGCGTGGCCGACACGACCGTCGAGCCGGCCACGAACTTCGCCGTGCTGCGGCTCAGGCGGGACACGCCCGACGGCGCGAGCACCCTGGGCGCGATGGTCACGGCGGTGAACCGCAGCCTCGACGCGTTCAGCGCGCGGTACCTGCCCGGGCAGGCGTACGCGGGGGCGGTGGATTTCCGGCACCGCTTCGCGAAGAACACCTACCAGGTCTCGGGGTCGCTCGACCTGAGCCGCGTGGCGGGGAGCGACACGGCGATCTTCGGGCTCCAGACCGACGCCGTGCACTACTACCAGCGGCCCGACGCGGGGCTCCCGCTCGACTCGGCGCGCACGGTGCTCTCGGGCGACGCCGAGGAATTCAAGTTCGGCAAGGTGGCGGGGGCGCACCTCAACTTCGAGACGGCTACTCGCGCCGCTCGCCGGGCTTCGAGGTCAACGACCTCGGCTACCTGCAGCGCGCCGACCAGCAGTCGTGGAGCACCTGGGTGGGGTTCTACGACCGCAACGTGCGGACGCTGTACCGGTCGGTCCAGTGGAACTTCAACTGGTGGCAGTACTGGACCACGGCGGGGCTGCCGCAGGAGCGCGCGTTCAACACCAACCTGCCACGTGACGCTCCGGAACAGCTGGGGCGTGAACCTCGGCGGCACGGTCGGCCAGCTCGGCGGGACGTACGACGACCGCACCGCGCGCGGCGGCCCGGCGGTGCGCACCAGCCCGTACGTGGCGCCGTGGGTGTACCTCACCGGCGACGACCGGCGGCCCGTGGTGCCGATGCTCTCCATCAACTACGCCGCGGGCGACGCGGGCCACTCGCACAGCCTGGACTTCGGCCCCGAGGTGGACTTCAAGGTCGCGTCGCGCTTCAGCGGCTCGGTCGCGTCGCACTTCAGCCGCAACCACAACGACATCCAGTGGTACGGCAACTTCACCGACTCGGCGACGGGCGCGACGCGCTACACCTTCGCGCACCTCGCGCAGACCACGGTGACGCTCACGCTGCGCCTCAACTACACCTTCACGTCGACCATGTCGCTGCAGGTGTACGCGCAGCCCTTCGTCTCCAAGGGGACGTACAGCAGCGTGCGGCAGCTTTCGGCCACGCCGCGGGCGGCGAGCTACGACGACCGCTATCAGCCGTACGGCGACACGGCGGTGGCCGCCAACCCGGGCGGGTTCAACTACAAGGCGTTCCAGTCCAACGTCGTGTTCCGGTGGGAGTACCGGCCGGGCTCGACCCTGTTCCTGGTGTGGAACGAGGGGCGCACGGGGTACGTGCCGGTGGAAGGAACGGGCGACTACGTGGGCGACCTGCGCGACCTGTTCCGCGTGCACCCGTTGAACACCTTCCTGGTGAAGATGTCGTACTGGCTGAATCGGTAGGGGTTAGGGGCGAGGGGTTAGGGGTTAGGGACTGGTGACGGGCTGTCGGAGCCCGGCTCTGGTCCCCGGCCCCATCCCGAGTCCTAGCCCCCAGCCCCTAGTCGACCAGCCCGCAGTCCCAGCTAGCCCGGAGCCCAACCCCTAGCCCCTAGCCGCAGCCCCTGACCCTAACCCCCTAGCCCCTGGGTGTGGGGTGTGGGGAGTGGGATTAGATTGGGCGCGACCTCCGGAGGCCCTCATGAAGCGTCTGATCGTCCTTCCCGTCCTGCTCGCCCTCGCCTTACGCCGGCGGCCCTGGCCGCGCAGGCGCGTCCCAGCCCGACACCGGCTGGTTCCGCGGCGCCTACACCAAGCGCGAAGTGATGATTCCGATGCGGGACGGGGTGCGGCTGTTCACGGCGATCTACGAGCCGAGGGACACGACGCGCCGGCACCCGTTCGTGATGACGCGCACGCCGTACGGCTCGGGGCCCTACGGGGCCGACCGGCTGCCGGCGCGGCTCGAGCTACATCCCCGACGCCTACGCGCACGAGGGCATGATCCTGGTGAACCAGGACGTGCGGGGTCGGTGGATGAGCGAGGGCTTCTTTATGGACGTGCGCCCGGTGGTGCCGCACCGGACCAGCCACGACGTGGACGAGACCACGGACACGTACGACACGGTGGACTGGCTGATCAAGAACGTGCCGTTCAACAACGGGCGGGTCGGGGTGCGGGGCACGTCGTATCCGGGCTTCTACGCCGAGATGGCGGCGATCGACGCGCATCCGGCGGTCAAGGTGGTCTCGCCGCAGGCGCCGGTGACCGAGTGGATGGGCGGCGACGACTTCTTCCACAACGGCGCGCTGCTCGAGGCGCACGCTTTCTTCTTCAACTTCTTCGGCCGGCCTCGGCCGCAGCCGACCAGCGTCCCGCCCGTCTTCCCCGATTTCGGCACGCCCGACGGTTACGCGTACGCCCTGCGGCTCGGCGCCCTCAGCAACCTCAATCCCCGGATGTTCCACGACAGCGTGGCGTTCTGGGACTCGATCGTGGCGCACCCGACGTGGGACGCGTTCTGGGCCGCGCGGAGCGGACGGCCGCACCTCAACGACATCAAGCCGGCGATGCTGTGGGTCGGCGGGTGGTTCGACACGGAGAACCTGTGGGGCGCGCTGCACGCCTACGCGGCGGCGGAGCGGCAGAGCCCGGGCGCGGAGAACCGGCTGGTGATGGGCCCCTGGCACCACGGGCAGTGGAACGTCGTGCCCGGTGATTCGCTGGGGAGCATCGCCTGGGGCTCGCCGACCTCGCGCTTCTACTCCGACAGCATCGAGATCCCGTTCTTCAACTACTACCTGCTCGACAACCAGCCCGCGCCGCGGAAGTTCGAGGCGGCGGTGTTCGAGACCGGGCGCAACGCGTGGCACTTCGTGGACGCGTGGCCGCCGGCGGGCGCGGCGCCGCAGAACCTGTACCTGCACCCGGACGGCGCGCTCAGCTTCGGGGCGCCGCTCGCCCGCGGCCGCGCCTTCTTCGACGAGTACCTGAGCGATCCGGCCAAGCCGGTGCCGTACACCGACGAGATCACCCAGTGGTACGACCCGGCGTTCATGGTCGGGGACCAGCGGTTCGCGGCGCGGCGGCCCGACGTGCTGGTCTACCAGACGGCGCCGCTCGATGCCGCCCTGACGGTGGCGGGGCCGATCGACGTGGACCTCACCGTGTCCACGACGGGCACCGACCAGGACTTCATCGTCAAGGTGATCGACGTCTTCCCCGACGACTACGGGCACGACGAGGCGTTCTCCTACGCCGGCCGGGCCGCACCGCCCGGCTCGGCGGGTACCAGATGCTGGTGCGCGGCGACGTGCTGCGCGGCAAGTTCCGGAACAGCCTCGTCGCAGCCGGAGCCGTTCCGGCCCGGCGTGCCGACGCGGGTCCGGTTCCGGATGAACGACGTCTACCACACCTTCCGGGCCGGGCACCGGCTGATGGTGCAGGTGCAGAGCACCTGGTTCCCGATGATCGACCGGAACCCGGGCCGGTTCGAGAACATCTACCAGGCGAAGGACGTCGGACTTCCGGGCGACCACCCAGCGGATCTACCGCTCGGCCGACTATCCGTCGCACCTCGTGCTGCCGGTGCTGAAGTGACCGCACCCCGCCGCCCCGCTCCCCTGGGGTCAGGCGCCGGGGGTCAGGGGCCAGGGTGATCGTCGAAGGGACGCACGCCTTCCCGGGTTCCGTCGAGGTCGTCTGGCGGATGCTGCAGGACCCCGAGGTGATCGCCAAGACGACGCCGGGCACGCGCGACATGCGCCTGGTTGCGCCGGACCGGTACGAGGGGAAGATGCGCCTCGGCCTCGGCCCGTTCACGGCGGACTTCGACCTGACGATCGCGCTGACCGACGTGCTGGCGCCGCAGCGGTACGCGATGCTCATCACGGGCCGAGGCCGGCTCGCGATCCTGGACGGCCACGTCGCCCTGCGGCTCACGCCCGACACGGCGGGATCGGGCGCCGTGCTGCACTACACCGGCGACTTCCAGGTGGGTGGGGCCGCCGCGGCCCTCGGGCACCGGGTCCTGGAGCCGGTGGGGCAGCTGATGGCCAGGCAGGGCCTCGAGGCGTTGAGCCGCGAGCTCACGCGGCGGCTGGCCGCCCAAACGCCGCGTGGCCAGGGGCAGGGGCCGTCGTCCGGCCCGGGCGCCACCCGACCGTCGTTGCCTCGCGCTGCGGATCGCCTGCCCGGCTACCCGTTGATGCTGCGCATCGCCTGCTCGTTGTAGCGGGGGCCGGACGCGACGTCGGGCGGCGCCACTTCCTCGATGCGCGCGACGTCGGCGGCCGAGAGGCGGATGGCGGCGGCGCCGAGGTTCTCCTCCAGGTACTGCCGCCGCTTGGTGCCCGGGATCGGCACGATCTCGCGGCCCTGGGCCAGCAGCCAGGCCAGCGCCAGCTGGCCGGCGTGCACTGCTTCTCCGCGGCGATCTGCTCGACCCGCCGCACCAGGTCCTGGTTCTTCTGGAAGTTCTCGCCCTGGAAGCGCGGGTGGACGCGGCGGTAGTCGTCGGCCGCGAGGTCGTCGGGCTTCCTGAAGCGGCCGGTGAGGAAGCCGCGCCCGAGCGGGCTGTAGGCGACGAAGCCGATGCCCAGCTCGCGGCAGGCGGGCAGCACCTCGGCCTCCAGGTCGCGCGTCCACAGCGAGTACTCCGTCTGCAGCGACGTGATCGGATGGGTCGCGTGCGCCCGGCGGATCGTCGCGGGCCGACGCCTCCGAGAGCCCGAGGTAGCGCACCTTGCCCGCCTTCACCAGGTCGGCCATCGCGCCCACGGTGTCCTCGATGGGCACGGTCTGGTCCACGCGGTGCTGCTGGTAGAGGTCGACGTGGTCCACGCCGAGCCGCTTCAGCGAGGCGTCGCATCGCCTGCTTCACGTACTCGGGCCGGCCGTTGACGCCGACCCAGCGCCGGTCGGGGCCGCGCACGTTGCCGAACTTGGTCGCGAGCACGACCTGGTCCGCGCCGCCCCTTGATGGCCCGGCCCACCAGCTCCTCGTTGTCGCCCACGGCCCGTACACGTCGGCCGTGTCGAGGAAGTTGCAGCCCCAGGTCGATCGCGCGGTGGATGGTCGCGATGGACTCCGCGTCGTCGCGGCCCGCGTAGAACTCGGACATCCCCATGCAGCCCAGGCCGAGGGCGCTGACCGTGAGGCCCTGGCTTCCCAGCTTCCGCGTCTCGAGAGCCATCGTCGTTCTCCAGTAATTGTGCGCGAGGTGCGAACGGTCTACCGCGGGCGCTGCTCGTCCGCCGACGGGCCGTACATGCCGGGGATCGCCACCTCCTGCAGGCGCAGGTACACGCCCAGCTGGGCGCGATGGTGCACCAGGTGGCTCATCGCCATCCGGCGGAACACCTCGTGCTTGGGGCGCGTCCAGATCGTCTGCCCCGCTCGCTTGAAGGTCCACGGCTTGGCGAACTCGGCGTCCTGGACGGCGGCGAGCGCCCGGCGTCCCTCCGCCACGTTCTGGTCGAACACCCGCAGGATCTCGGCGGTGGTCTGCAGGGTACGCGGCTGGAACGGGGGTCCGCCCGCGGGGGCGATGTCCAGCTCGCTCAGGGTGAGGGTGCGCACGGTCCAGCCGGGGATCTCGGCGACGTGGGTGGCCAGCCGGCCGAGGGTCATGCTCTTGGCGTGGGGCTGCCAGGCGGCCTTGCCGTCGGGCACGCGCTCGAGGAGGCGGCGGGTGGCCGCCATCTCCTCGTCGAATTCGGGAAGCAGGAGATCAGCCATCGACATTGCGGGCTCCAGTTGTGCCAGGGGGTCACCGTAGGTTAGCGGGCCAGGCCGGAGGCGGCCAGGCCGGCGCGGCCGAGGTGGACTTGGCGCCGCCCGCTCCGAGCGCATATCGTTGGAGGCGGCGCCCGATACGGTCGCCGATCCTGCCCGTCACAGCGGAGGAGCGATGCGCTCGTGGTCCGGGTACGCAGCCGCGGCGCTGGGTGCGTTGGCGCTCGGCGTCGCCGCCTGCAAGTCCACACCGACCGGCGGCAACAACTGCGGCAGCGGCGCGCCGCCGAACCTGTCGGGTTCGTACCTGCTGTCCTCGTACACCCAGGGCTCGCAGACGTGGACCTCGCCGCCGTCCAGCGGCACGCTGCGCGTCGCCGGGAACGCCTACGTGTTCAGCATGGACCTCAGCACCGGGACCGGGTTCCCGACCGTGGTGCACGACTCCGGGACCTACCAGATGATCGGTGCGTCGTGCATCCGGCAGGTGTCGGCGTTGGACACGACGCTGTTCAGCGGGTCGATCGTGCTGCAGACCGCGTCGGGCGTCACGACCTTGCGGGAAAGCGGCACCGACGGCACCAACGAGATCATCTGGCTGTGGGTGAAGAACTAGGACGCTCCTCAGGAGGTACGATGCGCGTGAAACCGTCGTTCGCCGCCGCCCTGCTCGCCGCCGGCGCGCTCGGGCTCGTGTTCGCGTGCAAGTCCACGACCAGCAACAACTGCGGCAGCGGCACGCCGCCCTCGTTGGTGGGCACCTACACGCTGCAGTCGTTGACCCTCGGCGTCTCGACCCCGCTCACGTCGCCGCAGGAGACCGGGACGCTGCGGTTCCACGCCACGACCTACGGCGTGGACCTGTCGGGCGCGCTGGTGCAGTCGGACACCGGCAGCTACGCCATCACCGGCTCGTCGTGCATCAGCCAGAACTCCGCCATCACCGCGCCGTTCATCGGCACCTTCACCCTGGTGAACACGACCCTCAGCGTCGCGGGCACGCAGGGTGGCCAGGCGGTCGCGAGCATCTGGACGAAGACGTCGTAGGCTGATGACGGCCCGCGGCGCCGTCCTCGCGGCCCTGGCCGCGTGCCTCGCGGCGGGGGCGCCCCGCCTCGGGGCGCAGCCGGCGCCGCGGGACGGGAGCATCCACGGCGTCGTGACCGACCGCGCGTCCGACAGCGCGGTGGCGGGCGCGCACGTGCTGCTGGTGGGGACCCCGCTCACCGCGACCACCGACGACCGCGGCGCGTTTTCGCTGCCCGGCGTGGCGCCCGGGCGCTACACCGTGCGGGTCCTCGCCATCGGCTACGCGCCGGCGCTCCAGGCGGGGGTCGTCGTGACCCCGGGCGACACGGTGGAGCTCGAGATTCCGCTCGACGCCGTCGCCCTGCAGCTCGCCGGCATCGAGGTCACCGCGACCGGCAGCGCCCAGAAGGTGGGGGAGTCCGCGGTGAGCGTGGCCGTCCAGGATCGCAACGACATCTTCGCGCACAGCGCGGTCGAGGTCCAGGACGCGCTGCCGTTCGTCCCCGGCGTGACCTTGAACCACGGCGAGCTGGACATCCGCGGCGCGTCCGGTCTCGCCGAGGGCGTGGGCAGCCGCGTCCTGATGCTGCTGGACGGGCACCCGGTCCTCACCGGCGACGGCGGCGAGATCGACTACGAGGCGCTGCCGATCCTCGACCTCGACCGCGTCGAGGTGGTCAAGGGCAGCCAGTCGGCGCTGTACGGCAGCGCGGCGATGGGCGGGGTGGTGAACCTGATCACCACGCCGATCGACGAGCGGCCGGCCAGCATGATGAAGCTGCACTACGGCGTCTACGACGTGCCCAGCGAGTTCCAGGACGGCGGGCCGAGCCGGCCGGATTACGTCGGGCTCGACCTCCAGCACTCGCGGCGGGTCGGGTCCGTGGGCGTCCGCCTCGCGCTGGGGACGGAGCAGCAGTCGGAGGGGTACCACCAGAACGGCCGGTTCACGCGCTGGCTGCTCCGCGGGAAGGTCAGCTCGATGCCGGGCAGCACGCACCCCTGGGATGCCTACGTCGTGCTGTCCGACCTGGACCAGGGACAGTTCAACCGCTGGGTGTCGGCGACCCAGCCGTACCAGGTCCAGGACTCCGCGCTCGGCGACTGGAATCACAACGTCCACGTCCTCGTGGGCGGCCGGTACGCGGCGCTGGCCGGCAGCCAGGCGATGCTGCAGATCGAGCCGTCGCTGACGTACACGGCGGTGCGCGACCACATGCACGACAGCAACAACTGGCACAACGCGGCGCGCTCGGGGATCAACACGCTGCTCACCTTCAACCCGGGGTCGGAGCACGCGGTGACCTTCGGCCTGGACGTGGCCGGGACGGTGCTCAGCTCGTCGTACTACCCGAGGAAGTGGAGCACCGACGCGGCGCCGTACGGGCAGGAGGAGTGGGCGCTCAGCCCGTCGCTCAAGGCCACGGCCGGCTTCCGGCTCGACTACCACCACGTGGACGGCGGCAAGGCCGAGGAGACGATCAACCCCAAGCTGGGCGTCGCGTTCAGCCCGGAGGGACCGTTCGCGGTCCGCGCCTCGTTCGGCCGCGGCTACCGCGCGCCGAGCGCGATCGAGCAGTTCGTGTCCACGACGCAGCAGGGCGTGCGCGTGGTGCCCAATCCGTCGATCTCCACGGTGAGACGGCCTGGTCCGGGGAGATCGGCGGCACGGCATCCCTGGGGCGGCTGTGGCTCGACGGCGCGGTGTTCCAGTCCTGGTACCAGGGCCTGATCAGTCCCGGATTCGTGCCGGCCCAGATCGCGCAGGTCAGCTTCCAGAACCTGGAGCGCGCCACGGCCCGCGGCGTGGACGCGACGGCGAAGCTCAGCGTCGCCGCCGCGGCGGGTGGACCTGAGCCTGAACTACCTGTACCTCGACACGCGCGACGATTCGACCGGGCTGCCGCTGCCGTACCGCTCGCGGCACACGGTCACGGGCTCCGTGGACGTGCTGGGCGGGCTCGCGGGGCTGGACGTGCGCTACCGCAGCCGGGTCGAGGAGGTGCTGGTGTACCCGCTCGATCCCCGCGGCGACATCACGCTGGTGGACCTGCGGCTCGGCTTCCGGCTCACAGGGCGATCATGTTCCTCGTCAAGGTCTCGAACCTGCTTCAGGCCAGGTACGTGGACGTGCTGGAGCGGAACCAGGGCGCGCCGCGCAGCCTGCTGGTCACCGGCACTGACCGCGCTTCTGATCCGCGCCGGTCGTCGTCGCCCTGCTCGTGCGGCGGGCTTCGCGCGGCCCGCTCGCCGCGCAGACGATCGACACCATCGTCGTCGAGAACCGCAACATCTTCGAGCCGCTGGGCGGCTCGCCGCGTCTGCTGGCGCGGGTCGGCGACGCGCTGCACGTCCGCACCCGGCCGTGGGTGATCCGCCGCACCCTGCTGTTCGACCAGGGCGACCGCTACGACTCCGCGCAGGTCCTCGAGAGCGAGCGGGCGCTGCGCGGCCTGGGCGTGTTCCGCAACGTCGAGCTCGACACGGCGCGGGTGGACGGCCGGTTCGGCGCTGCGGGTCGACCACCGCCGACGGCTGGAGCACGCGGCCGCAGGTCGGCTTCTCGTCCGCGGCCGGGGACGTGACCTGGGACGCTGGGCCTGGTCGAGAAGAACCTGCTCGGCACCGCCAACCAGATCCTGGCGCTACTACCAGAAGACGCCGGACCGCCGGCTGGTGACGCTGCTCTACCAGGTCGCCGGGCCTCCTGTTCCGGCGGGCGAGCCTGTACGCCACCTACGAGGATCTCTCCGACGGGGGCTTCGGCTTCTGGAGCTACGGCGTGCCGTTCTACGAGACGTCGGCCCGCGCCTCGCTCGTCACCACCGGCGGCGCCGGCCGGCTGCGGGTCCTGCGCTTCCAGGACGGCGTCGTCGCGGACAGCGCGCGGCGGCGCGTGCTGCGCTCGGCGTGGGCGGGGGCGTCGCGCTCCGCGCCACGGACAGGACTACGCCCGCCTCGACCTCTTCGGGCAGTGGCGGCGCGGGCAGCTTCGGGCGTTACGGCGCGCCGATCGGCGCCCGACTCCGCGACCTTCGCGGCCGGGCTCGGGCTGGAGCTGGGCCGGTCCCGGTTCCGCGTGGTGGAAGGGCTTCGACCAGTACGCGCGCCGCGAGGACGTGGACATCTCGCGAGCGGCTGTTCGTCGGGCTGTACGTGGCGCCACGCGCCTTCGGCTACGCGCCGGGCCGCGCCGGCGTGGGGCCGGAGATCCAGGCGCAGCTCGGCGGCGCGTGGCCGAGCGGGTTCGCCTGGTTCCGGCTGAACGCCGACGGCGTGCTCGGCGCGTCGGGCCTCGACTCGGGGCGCGTCGAGGCGGCGTCGACGCTGATGAGCCGGGCGCTGCCGCGCCAGACGCTGGTGCGTGCACGCCGAGGGCGGCGCTGGCGCGCAACGTGGCGCCGGGCAGCGAGTTCGACCTCTGGCTCTACGTCGACGGGCCGCGGGCCTACGGCGCGCACGTCTTCACGGGCACGCGCCGCTACTGGGTGGTGGCCGAGGACCGGATCCTGGTCACTCCACAGCCTGCTCGGGCTGTTCGGCGTCGGCGTGGCGCCGTTCGTCGAGTGGGGCGGCGCGTGGTACGACGACGAGCGGCCGCGCGCGGGCGGCGACGCCGGGCTGGCGCTGCGCCTCGGCTCGATCGCGCTCGACCCGGGGCGAGGTGACCGAGATCTCGCTGGCGAACCGCTTCGGGCAGGGTTTCGGCGGGGGCGGCTGGGCGCTGACGGTCAGGGAGGCGGTGGATTTTGCGCGGTGAAGGGTGAGAGGTGAGACGTGAGAGGTGAGACGTTCAGGTGAGGGGTGAGGGGTGACGAGCGTGAGAGGTGAGAAGCAAGAGGCGTGAGAGGAAGCCTCTCACGCCTCTCGACCTCTCACCTCTCACTTCAACCTCTCACGTCTCACCTCTCACCTCTCACCTCTCACGCCTCACCTTTCAGTAGTGCCCCCTTCTCCCCCGGCCATATCGCCTGCAGCGGTCGCTCTTGGGCCCGCGGCAGACGTAGACCGTGAGGTCCCGCTCCTCGCGCACGGTCAGCGGATTGACGAGGTGCGGCCCCGCCTCGACCGAGTCGTACAAGCGCCGCAGGCCCTCGCGGCTCTCGCCGAGGGTGACGGCGACGTCGCCCGGCCGCGCGCCCGGCCCGAAGAAGTAGAACGACCCGGCCGCGCTCACCACCGGCGGCAGGCCGAGCTTCGGCCCGTAGAACTCGAGCGCTCCCGCCTCGCCGTAGTTGTTGCCGATGAGGACCGCCTGCGCGCGCTCGAGCGCGCGGCAGGCTGCGGTAGGCCGCGGCGACCGCCGCGACCCGCTCCTCCCAGCCCAGCATGTCGGCGTAGTCCTGGGGCAGCGGCAGCAGCACGCCCTGGTTGTCGCGCAGCGCCTGGACGGCGCCGATGGCGCGGATGTACCGCTCCGTGGGGCCAGGCCTCAAGATCGGCAGCCCGAGCGGCAGCACCAGCACGCCGTACGCCGCCGTGAGCCCGACCGCTGCCCAGCGGACGACGGGCCCGAGCCGCGGCGCGCGCAGCCGCTGGAGCGCCACGCCGCCGGCGGCGAACAGGACGGGATAGGTGGCGCCGACGTAGTACGCCTTGCCGTGGAGGATCACCAGGGTGGCCCACACGACGAACAGGACCCACCCGATCAGGCGATAGGGCCGGAGCCCGGGCGCGAGCAACAACAGCAGCGCGCCGGCCGCACCGACGAACATCGCGGGCCCGAACATCAGCTGGGTGAGGAAGAAGCCGGCCACCGTGACGTGCTGCAGCTGGTGGTGCTGGAGGTCCTGCATCTGGCCGACCAGCGGCCAGCCCAGGTTCACCTGCCCGACGATGCTGGGGCTGCCGAGCGCCAGGGCGATCAGCAGCACGAGCCAGGGCCGGCGGGTGAGCAGGGCGCGGCGCCACGGCGTGGCGAGCAGCGCCACCAGGACGCCGAAACCCAGGAACAGGATGCTGAACTTGGTCAGCAGGCCGATCCCGCCGGCCAGGGCGAGCAGCAGCCACCACCGCAGCGACGGCTCGTCGCCGCGGGCGAGGCGCGTCAGGGCGTAGAACGCGACGGTCCACCACAGCGCGTCGAGGATCACGGGCATGAAGAAGTCGCCGGCCCGCTGGAAGAAGACGCAGCGCCACGACGGCGAGCGCGGCGAAGCCCTGGGCGAAGCGCCGGCCGCCGAGCTCGCGGGCGAGCAGCGCGGCCAGCACGACGATGGCACTGGCCGCGAGCGCCGGCACGAACCGCAGGGCGGCGCAGCGAGTCGCCGAGGACGAAGCGCGAGATCACGGACGAGGATCGCGATCGCCGGCGGGAAGTCCATGTGCCACAGCCGGAGGTGATCGCCCATCGCGAAGTAGAGGAACTCGTCGCGGTGGATCCCGTACGGCGTCACCAGGTTGGTGACGAAGTGGAGCAGGAAGAAGCGCCGCCGGCGAGGGCGGCCGCCTGGCGGGCGGCGAGCGGCGGACGCTCGGCCGGAGCGGGAGGCGTCACCGGCGGATCACCGCCTGGCCATCAGGGCCTGGAAGCGGGGATCGCCGCGCAGGCTCTCGAGGTCCGGGTCGTGCGCGATCCAGTCCCAGGCGCCGAAGCCGCTCGTGAACGCCTGCTCGAGGCAGCCGAGCGCGTCCTCGCGCCGGCCCTCGAGGGCGAACAGGCAGGCCACGTTGTAGAGCACGCCGGAGTCGTCGGGGTCGATGGACCGCGCCCGCTCGGCCCACTCGAGCCCCTCCTCCCGCTCGCCGAGGCGGCACAGCGCCACCGCGCACATCGTGGCGGCGCGCGAATCGTCGGGGTTGAGCTCGAGGTGCTGCCGCACCACGTGCAGAGCGCGCCGGTACGCCGCCTCCGACTCGGCCGCGCGGCCCAGGGCCGCGTAGCACTGCGCGGCGAAGAACCGCGCCTGCGGGTCCTCCCGCGCCCGGGCCGCCTCCTCGAACAGCTCGGCGGCCTCGGCGATCCGGCCCTGGCCGAAGCGCAGGCGGGCGAGGAAGTAGCGCGCCTCGAACTGCTTGGCGTCGAGGCGCCGCGCCTCCTCCAGCTCGGCGACCGCCTCGTCCACGTGCTTCGCTTGCCACAGGGCGAAGCCGCGCGCCGCGTGGGCCTCGGGCAGCCGCGGATCGAGCGCCAGCGCCCGCGCGCTCGCCTCCTCCCCCAGGCCCGGCTCGGCGCTGAGCCCCGGGTAGTACATCTGGAGCAGCGAGGCGCAGTCGGCCAGGCCCGCCCACGCCTGCGCGTAGCCGGGGTCGAGCGCGATGGCGCGCCGGAACATCTCCTCGGCGAACTGCAGGCTCTTGCGGCGCGACTGGTGGAAGAACTGGCGCCCCCGCAGGTAGTACTCGTAGGCCCGGATGTCGCGCGTCGGCACGCGGGACGAGCGCCGCCCGCTCGTCCTCGGTGAGGATCACCTGCAGGGCGCGCGCGATGTTGTGCGCGATCTCGTCCTGGATCGCGAACACGTCGGCCATCTCGCGGTCGTAGCGCTCCGACCACAGCAGGTAGCCGTCGGCCACGTTGACGAGCTCCGCCGACACGCGCAGCCGGCTGCCGGAGCGTCGCACGCTCCCCTCCAGCACGGCGCGCACGTGCAGCTTCGCGCCGATGCTCCGGACGTCCTCGCGCTTGCCCTTGAAGACGAACACCGAGGTGCGGGACGCCACGCGCAGCCCGCCGATGTGCGACAGGGAGTTGATGATCTCCTCCGTGATCCCGTCGCTCAGCACCTCGTCCTCGGGGAGGCCGCTGGAGTTGGTGAACGGGAGGACGGCGACCGAGCGCGCCAGCGCGGCGGCCTCCGGGTCCGCCGCGGCCGAGCGCAGCGCGTCGGCGAACCCCTGCAGGGTCTGGAACCGGTCCGCGGGCGCCTTGGCGAGCGCGCGCATGACGGCGCGCACCACGTTGACCGGCGCGTCGGGGCGCACGGTGCCGAGCGGCGGCACCGAGTCCGCCAGATGGCGCGCGATCACCGCCTGCGGGGTCGCGGCGGTGAACGGCGGCCGACCGGCCAGCATCTCGTACAGCACGCACCCCAGCGAGTACTCGTCGCTCCGCCCGTCCACCTCGCCGCCGCCCGCGCACGCCTCGGGGCTCATGTACTCCGGCGTGCCGATCACGAAGCCCGCGTCGGTCAGGCGCTGCCGCGTCGTGGAGGTCACCCCCCGCGCCACGCCGAAGTCCGCGATGGCCGCGTGGTTGTCCTCGAACAGGATGTTCTCGGGCTTCACGTCGCGGTGGACGACCCCGTGGCGGTGCGCGTAGTCGAGCGCCTCGGCGATGTCGCAGGCGATCGCGACCGCCTCCTCCAGCGGCATCTGGCGCTGCCGCTCGATCCGGTCCCGCAGCGACTCCCCCTCGACGAACGGCATGACGTAGTAGAACAGCCCGCCGGCGTCGCCGGAGTCGTGGAGCGACAGGATGTGGGGATGGTTGAGGCGCGCCGCGACGCCGATCTCCTGCATGAACCGCTCGAGGCCCACCGACGCCGCCACCTCCGGGTGCAGGACCTTGAGGGCCACCGGGCGCTGGTGCTTCAGATCGTCGGCGAGGTACACGGTCGCGGCCCCGCCGACGCCCAGCACCCGCCGCACGGTGTAGCGGTCCGCGAGGGCCCGCGTCAAACGCTCGTCGATCGCGTTCACACCCTACACGACGGAGGCATCGCCTCCCCCGGTTTCAACCGGGCTATCGGGGCCGGTACGTCTTCTTGTTCTTGGACCGCTCCAGCCGGTCGATCTCGATCATGATGTCCGGCGGGATGGGCCGGCAGTTGCAGTTCTCGGCGTGCAGCCGGTGCCACGACACGCGCTGGGCGAGGGTCGCCTTGTGCGGCTCGGGGTGCGCCTGGTGCCACTCGGTGTTCATTGCCATGCCGCAAGCTTGGCGAGGATTGGGGAATGGTGTCAAGGCGCCCATCGGGAGGCCGGCGCCCCGCCCACCCGGGCCGCCGACGGCGGTCCCGTTGCGTCGGGCTTCCCCACCCGTCATCATACGGCACTTCCCCAACGGAAACGACGGATGCCCGACATCGCTGCGTTCCACCCGCAGGTCGTCCACTTCGTGATCGCGCTCTCCATCGTGGGCGTCGCGCTGCGCCTGATCTCGCTCAGCGGGAAGCTGGCGTTCACCCGCCCGGCGGCGGCCACGCTCCTGATTCTCGCCGCCGGCGCGGCGGTGGTGGCCGCGGAGTCGGGGAGCCAGGCGCACGAGCGCGTCGAGCGCATTCCCGGCGTCGGGGCGCAGGTGCGCGCGCACGAGGACGCGGGCGAGTGGGCCCGCGACGTGCTCCTCGTCGTGGCGGGACTGGAGATCATCGGGCTCGTGCTGACCAGGCGCGACCAGTGGCGCCGCTACGCCGAGATCGCGTCGGCCGTGGCGGGTCTCGCCGCGGTGGGGGCGGTGTACAAGGCGGGCGACCGCGGCGGTGACCTCGTGTACTCCTACGGGGGCGGTCCGGGCCTCAGGACCGGCGACACGGTCGACGTGGCGCGGCTCCTCAACGCGGGACTGTTCGACGAGGCGATGGTGGCGCGGAGCGCGCACCGGAGCGCCGAGGCCGACTCGCTCATCAGCGAGTTGGCGCGGCGCAACCCGGGGAACGTGGAAGTCCAGCTCGTGGCGGCGCAGTCCCTGATGACCGACCGGAAGGACCCGGGCGCGGCCCTGGCGGCGCTCGACCGGATCGTCGTGCCCGACTCGCAGGCGTTCCTCAGGATGCGGGTCGCCTTCGCGAAGGTGAGCGTCTTCTCGGACGCCGGGATGAAGGACTCGGCGCGGGCGCTCTTGACGAAGCTCGCCGCCCAGAACCCGAACAACACGCGGATCAGGCAGAGATTGGAGCGCCTGCAATAGAGGGTCTAGGGGTGAGGGTCTAGGGTTTCCCTAACCCCTAGACCCTGCGCCTAGTCCCTAGTCCCTAGTCCCTAGCCCCCGCTTCTTGTCTCCGCTTGTTCCACTCCCACATCCCGAACGTGACCTCGTTCGGGAGTCGATGGCCGACCTGGCGGCTGAGCATGCAGATCTGGCCGCGATGGTGGGCGTCGTGCGAGATGAGATAGGCGACGAAGGCGGCCACGTCGGGCGGGAAGTTCTTGACCTTGCCGCCCGACCCGAGCGACGACTCCACCAGCGTGGCGACGGCGGCGTGGCTCGCCGCGAGGCCTTTCCGCGCCTGCCGCTGCGTCACCTTCAGGCGGTCGAGCTGCGCCGGGATCTTCGTGCCCTTCGCCGCCGCCTTGAGCCACATCAGTCGGACGTTGTGCAGGTGGGCCACCACGGCCGCGATAGTGCGGCCTTCGCCCGGCGTCTCCGCGCGCCAGACCTCGGCGGGCAGCGCCTCGAGCAGGTACTGGTTGATGCGCTCGCTCGTCGCGAGCGCCGAAAGCAGGGACGTGCCGAGATCCAGGGGTGCCGCATGCCGCGCCATGACCATCGCAGGACTCCGGCCAGAGATCGGGACGAGGATGTTGCTCTGCTGTGACAGGGAACCCTTGACCCCTACTGAAACACCTTTCGAACCAGCGCCCTCCCCACGAACCGCAGCCGGTCCTTCCAGGGCAGCCGCAGGAACGTCGTCTTCACCACCCCTCGCGTGAAATACGTCTTCACCGCGTAGTCGATCGCCGTGTCCACGAGCACGGGACGGCCGGCCGCGGTGAGCGTGACCACGCGGTCGAGGACGGCCGCGATGTCGGCGTCGCGCCCCAGTCTCAGGTACTCCACGCCCAGCGCCCGCGACAACGCCTCGAGGTCGAGGTCCGGCAGCTCGCTCGCCGTCTTGCGGCCGAGCGCGACGCTCCTGGAACTGGGCGATCTGGGCCAGCTCGCCGTCGTTCAGGACGAAGACCGCCACGGCCACGCCGAGCTGCGCGGCCGTGAGCAGCTCGAGGCCGGTCATCAGGAACGCACCGTCGCCGGCCAGGGCGACCACCGGGCACTCGGGACGCGCGAGCTTGGCGCCGATGGCCGCCGGCACCGCGTAGCCCATGCACGAGTAGTCCACGGGCGCGAGGAACTTGCCGGGCGCGTCGAGGCGCAGCATCTCGACGGCCAGGAAGGTCCCGTTGCCGCTGTCGGCGGTGAAGACGGTATCGGGTCCCAGCCTCTGCTGGAGAGCGCGGAGCAGCCGGGACGGCGACACGCGGTCGGCGTCGGCCGTGGCCGAGCGCTCGCGCTCGACGCCGCGTGCCCGCCGCTGATCCGCGCGCGCAACGCGTCGTCCCGGGGGTGAGGCGTGAGCGTCTCGAGCAGCGCCTGCACCACGGCGCCCGAGTCGCCGATGACGGCCGCAGTCGGCCGGGACGTTGCGGCCGAAGACGCCGGGATCGACGTCGGCGTGCACCAGCGGCCGCGGCACCGCCAGGCCGTAGCTCCCGGTCGCCACCTCGCCGAACCGGCAGCCGATGGCCAGCGTCGCGTCACAGCCGTCGGCGACCTCGCGGGCGAAGGCGGGCGCGGCGTCACCGAATCCCGGCCACAGCGCGAGCGGGTGCGACTCGGGGAAGACGCCCTTGCCCTGGAAGGTCGTCGCCACCGGCGCCTCGAGCCGCTCGGCGAGCGCGACGAGCGCGGCGGCGGCCGGGGCGGCGCCGAGGCCGAGGTAGAGAAGAGGGTGTTCGGCGGCGTTCAGGATCTCGGCGGCCCGTGGGACCTCAGCAGGGGCTAGGGGATAGGGGCCAGGGGTTAGGGGAGCTTCCAGTGAACAGTCGTGAGTGAACAGGTACAGGTTCGCCGGGACCTCGACGAACACGGGGCCCGCGGGCGCCGCGCGCGCGATGCGGCAGGCCGCCGGATCGTGGCGTACAGCTCCTCGCCGTCCTGCGGCCGGAACTGCGCCTTGGTCACCGGGCGCACCATCGCCGCCTGGTCCACGTCGTGCAGCTGGTACGCCTTCCCGGTGTCGCGCCGGATGCCGCAGCCCAGCACCAGCATCGCGACGTTGTCGAGGAATGCCTCGGCGATCCCGCTCATCGCGTGCGTGAGGCCGGCGCCCGGCACCACGTTGGCGCAGGCCAGCCGGCCGGACGCGCGCCACACCGCGTCGGCCATGAAGGACGCGCTCTGCTCGTCGGTGACCAGCACCGGCCGGACCTTGGCGGAGGCCGCGAGCGCGTCGTACAGCTCGATGTTGTGCGTGCCGGGGATCCCGAAGGCGAAGCGGGACGCCCTCGTCCTCGAGCGCGCGGACGACGATCTGGCCGCCGGTGAGCTTCACGCGGCTCCCGCTCCGGCGCCGAGCAGGTCGCGCGCCTCGGAGCGGATCGTCTCCGCCACGCGGTCGGCGAGCGCCATGATGGTCAGGTACGGGTTGATCTCGAGCGAGTCGGGGAAGAGGCTCGCGTCCGCCACGCGCAGCCAGGGGACGCCGTGGACCCGGCCCCAGGCGTCGGTCACCGAGGCGGCGCGGTCGCCGGCGGCGCCCATCGCGCAGCCGCCCATCAGGTGCGCGGCGGAGACGGAGACCTTCCCGGGCAGGAAGTGCCGGACCTGGATCAGCTCGTCCACGCGCGAGGCGTCGCGCCGCTCGATCAGCGGTGGGTCGGCGGAGGGCGCGTGCACGCGCAGCGCGCCGGCGGCGAAGAAGATCTTCGCGGAGGCGCGCGTGGCGCGCACCATCGCCTCGATCGTCTCGCTGCGTGAAGCGGTAGTGCACCACGGGCCGCCCCGCGCGGTCCACGGTTACGCGGTTCTGCGGGACCGCCTTGTCGCACGCCAGGACCAGGATCATCTGGAGGCGCGGGAACGCCCGCATCAGGGCGCTGTGCCCGGGACCGAAGCCGGTGAGGTTCTTGGCGGTGGTGAAGGGGAAGTACATGCAGGTCTCGAGCACGTAGCCTTCGTCCGCCGCCCGGTCCACGAAGAAGCTCTTGGGGTGCCCCACGTCGTTGGTGATCGCCCGCTCGTGCTCGGCCACGAGAATGTGCGCCGGGTGACAGGTGAAGCCGGCGCCCAGGGCCGGCAGCGCGCGGCCGAAGCCCGAGTGGAGCAGCAGGGCGGGGGAGCCGACGGCGCCGCCGGCGACCACGATCACGCTGGCGCGGACGTCGTACTCACCCGGCGCCCACTCGGACTCCGCCCCCTTCTCGCCGGCACTGCTTGGCCCGCACGATCACGGAGAGGGAGCGGTCCCCGATGCTCAGGACTTCGGCTCGGGTCACGACCTGCACGCCTGCGCGCGCGGCCGCCGGCAACTGGACCCTGGCCGTGCCCATCTTGGCCGCGTTGGGGCAGCCGAGGTTGCACAGGCTCGAGCCCCTGCAGCCCTTCACGTTGAGCGGGAACTGCTCGGCCTGGTACCCGGCCTTCCGGCATCCCTCGACGAACAGCCGGTTGTTCTCGTTGATGAGATCGGACGTGAACAGATGCACGTTGTTCTGCTCGGCGAACCTGGCCGAGCGCTTGGCCAGGTCCTGGTGGTCGAGGCCGGGCACCGCCCAAGCGCGGATGACGCGCTCGGGCGCGACCAGCGACGTGCCGGTGTAGACCACGGTCGAGCCGCCCAGGGCCCGCCCGAAGGCCAGCGTCATCGTCCCGTCGGCGGTGAGGAAGGCGCCGCCGTCCTCGTAGAGGGCGTCGGCCATCTCGACCTCGCGGCCCGTGAACTCGGCGTCGGCGAGCCGCGGGCCCTGCTCGAGGAGCAGCACGCGCACCCCGTCCTTGACCAGGGGCGCCAGCTCCTGCGCGACCGTGCCGCCGCCGGCCCCCGAGCCGACGATGACGACGTCGTACTCGCGCTCGATCACCGCCGCGCCTCCCAGCCGCGCGGGTCGGCGCGATAGCCGATCTCGCGCCGGCTCCGGGCCGCGCGTAGTAGCCCATGAAGGCCAGCGTGCGAAGTCCCCAGATGCCGCGCCGGAGAAGTAGCACCGGCGCGTTCTGCAGGGCGGTCGAGGAACCGGAGGCGCCGGCCGGCGTCGAGGGAGCGGAAGCGGCGGCCGTAGACGAGCACGGGCAGCAGATCGAGCAGCCGGATCAGCACGGCGAGCTGGCGCCGCACGGCCGACGGCCGCGTCGCGAGGAACCGCGCGACGATCGACTCCGCCTCCGCCCACCCGGCCTCGTCGAGCGCCGCGGCCTCCGGGACGAAGGTCGTAGCCAGGGCGCGATACGTCGTGCGGACCGGCGAGAGAACAGCGTCAGGCACGGCGATAACTAAGGGAGGCCGGTAGGCGGACGGCAAGGGCGGCGCTGGCGCCGGCCGCCGCGCCGCACGGCGGGCCGTCTGCGCTGTCCGTTTCTGGGACGGCGAATCCCGCCAGTGAACAGGAACGTCGGGGCATGGGAGGCGCGAAGCCCGCCCATCGCCTTGCGGGAGCGCATCTTGGGCCTGAGCGGCGGCCGGGCGCGCTCCTTGCTCTCCACCGGCTGTCCGCCACCACTCCATGCGGAGCCCGCATGCGCCACGTCAAGCTCGCCTTCCGCACCTTGCTCCGGACGCCGTTCGTGACGGCCGTCGCCGTGGCGTCGCTTGCCCTGGGCCTCGGCGCCAACACGGCGATCTTCTCGCTCGCCGACCGGCTGCTCCTGGAGAGCCTTCCCGTTCCGGACCCCGGCCGCCTCGTGGACCTGGCGGCCCCGGGACCCAAGAGCGGGTCGCAGGCCTGCGGCGTCGCGGGCACGTGCGAGGAGGTCTTCAGCTATCCGATGTTCATGGACCTCGAGCGCGGCCAGCACGCGCTGACCGGCCTCGCGGCGCACGTGCCATTCGATGCCAGCCTCGCAGCCGGCGGGCAGCCGTTCACCGGCCAGGCGGCCCTCGTGTCGGGCTCCTACTTCCCGACGCTGGGCCTCAGGCCGGCCCTCGGTCGCCTGCTCGGCCGAGAAGACGACGCGAACATCGGGGCCGAAAACGTGGCCGTGCTGAGCTGGACGCTATGGCACGGCCGGATGGGCGCGGACTCCGCGGCCGTCGGACGGTCCATCGTCGTGAACGGCCACCCGCTGGCCATCGTCGGGGTGGCGCCGCCCGGGTTCGACGGCACGACGTTCGGCGCCCACCCCATGGTGTACGTACCGCTGGCGATGGGCGGCGTCCTGGCCGGCTTCGACGGCTACGACAACCGAAACGACTACTGGCTCTATCTGTTCGCGCGGCTCAAGCCCGGCGTGAACCTGGCCGAGGCCCGCAGCGCGCTCGACGGGATCTACCATCCCATCGTCACGGACGTGGAGGCGCCGCTGCAGCAGGGGATGGGCGCCGCGGCCATGGCGCGGTTCCGCGCGAAGCGGCTGAGCGTGACCCCCGGGTTCCGCGGCCAGAGCCAGATCCACGACCGGGGGAAGACCCCGCTCGTCATGCTGTTCGGCGTCACGG
Source organism: uncultured Gemmatimonadales bacterium (assembly GCA_963729955.1). Taxonomy (GTDB): domain Bacteria; phylum Gemmatimonadota; class Gemmatimonadetes; order Gemmatimonadales; family JACORV01; genus Fen-1245. The sequence goes on along the minus strand of CAVSQA010000008.1, from coordinate 328,406 downwards.
GCGTGGTGCTGCTGATCGCCTGCGCCAACATCGCCAACCTGCTGCTGGCTCGCGGGGCGGGCCGTTCGCGCGAAATGGGCGTGCGCCTCGCGCTCGGTGCCCGGCGCCGCCAGTTGGTGGCGCAGCTGCTGACCGAATCGGTGATGCTCGCCGCGCTGGGCGGCGTCGCGAGCCTGGCGGTCGGCGACCTGACGCTGCGGTTCCTGGCCGCTCTGCTCCCGGGTGAGGCGGCGGGCGTGCTGCCGGCTTCGCTCGCGCTCTCCCCCGCGGTGCTCGCGTTCGCCGCCGTCCTCGCGCTCGGCACCGGGGTGCTCATGGGCCTCTATCCCGCGCTGCACGGCACGCGCGCCGGCCTCGTGGACGCGATCCGCGCCGGCGGCACGCAGCAGTCCACGCACCGGGAGGCCGCCCGCTTCCGCGCTGTGCTGGTCACGGCCCAGATCACGCTGGCGAGCGCGCTCTTGATCTGCGCGGGCCTGTTCCTCAAGAGTCTGGTCAACGTCTCGCGCGTGGACCTCGGCGTGCGCGTGGACGACCTGGTGACGTTCACGATCTCGCCCGGGCGGAGCGGCTACGACAGCACGCACTCGGCGCTGCTGTACCGGCAGGTGGAGGACGAGCTGGCTGGGCAGCCGGGCGTCACCGCCGTCACCGCGTCGAAAGTGCCGCTCCTCGCGGGCAGCTTCTTCGGCAAGGGCGCCTGGGTGCAGGGGGCACCCAGCGCGGCCGACGACGACCACGGGGCCGCGTTCAACGCCGTCGCGCCCGGTTATTTCCGGGTCCTCGGCATACCGGTGCTGGCGGGCCGCGAGTTCACGAGCGCGGACGCGCAGGGCGCGCCGCGGGTGGCCGTCGTCAACGAGGCCTTCGCGCGCAAGTTCCACCTGGGCGGCGACGTCGTGCACCGGTTCATGTCGGACCGGAGTGCGGATTCGATGAACATCGAGATCGTGGGCCTGGTGCGCGACGCGAAGTACCGGGACGTGAAGGAACCGGCGCAGCCGCTCTTCGTCGTGCCGTGGACCCAGGCGGGCGAGCAGGACAACCTCAGCTTCTACGTCCGCACGGCGGTGCCGGCGGAACAGCAGCTCCGCGCCATCCCGGCGCTCCTGGCGCGGCTGGCGCCGACGGTGCCGCTCGACCACATCAGCACGATGCCCCAGCAGGTCGCGGGACATCTCGAGCGGCGACCGCCTGATCACGATCCTCTCGGCGGTGGTCTTCGCGAGCCTGGCCACGCTGCTCGCCGCGGTGGGCCTGTACGGCGTGCTGGCGTATCACCGTCCAGCAGCGCACCAGCGAGATCGGCATCCGGATGGCGCTCGGTGCCGACAGCTCCGACGTGCGGGCGCTGGTCGTGCGGCAGATGGGGACGATGAGCGCGATCGGCGGCGCGCTCGGCCTCGCGGCTGCGCTGGGGCTGGGCCGCCTGCTGCAGTCGCTGCTCTACGGGATGCGGGGCGACGACCCGGTGGTCTTCGTCGGTTCGATGGCGTTGCTCGCCGCCGTGGCCTTCGCCGCGAGCTACCTGCCGGCCCGTCGGGCGAGCCGCGTGCGATCCGATCCAGGCGCTGCGGTACGAGTGAGGGGGCGTTCCTGCCCGCTATCTACAGCCCCAGCCAGTAGCTGAACTTCACCAGGAAGATGTTGTCGGGGGGCGCCGCCCACCAGGCCGCGGAGGTCGCGCCCCAGCTGCGAGGTCGCCGACGCCGGTGGCGGCGTTGGCGCTGCGCTCCTGGGTCCAGACGAAGTAGATCGTGGACCCCGGATGGTACTCCCAGCGCAGCACCGCGCTGCCCCGCAGCGAGCGGAAGTTGAAGTTGGGGTCGGAGAAGGTGAACGGCGCCGCCGGCCCGGCGCCGTCCGGATCCACCGTGTAGGTGCCGTTCGGCGTACGCGATGGTGCCGCGGTCCACGCCGTACACGCTGCGGTCGAGGGTCCGCGGCTGGTTGAACTCCTTGAAGTTGGTGTACGCGCCGCTGGCGATCAGCGGCTGCACGTAGAGCTGCAGGGTGAGGGCCGGCGTGAACGTCCAGTCCACGCGCGCGTTCATCGAGAGCGTGCGCTCCCGCAGGTCGGCGAACACGTAGCGGTTGCCGTAGAACAGGGTCGCCGTCGGGTCGGCGACGGCCGTGACGTACTGGTTGCGCGTCGCGTGGTCGCTGTACGACGGGCCGAGGTCCAGGGAGACGTTGGACGTCGGGTGGATGGTCGCGTCGAGGCTCAAGTCCCACGAGCAGCGCCCGTCGCCGCAGTAGTAGTCGGGCATGACGCTGAACGACAGCGCCTTGCGGGTGTCGGTCTGCAGCTGGAGCATGCCGAGTTCTGCGACGGCGTCGCCGAGCACCGGACCGCCCCGCGCCAGGTTGTCGCTCAGGCTGCGGGAACCGGTAGATGTCCGAAGCCCGACACCATCCAGTAGTTGTGGAAGGTGACCTGCGCGTACGCCTGCGCCTGCCGGTCCACCAGGTCGTGGCTGTAGTTGTAGATCTGCTGGCCGCCCGACGTTGAAGAACAGCCCGCGCGGCGAAGCGGTTGGGCTTCGTGAACTGCCGCACCAGGTTCCCGCCCATGAAGATGCGGTCCGCCTGCGAGTTGAACGCGACGTCGTTGGCCTCGAAGCCGGGGCTCAGGACGCTGGTCTGCACCTCCCACAGCCAGTTCCCGGCGTCCTTGGCGAGCCGCGTGTAGAACGCGTAGCCGCGGAGCGTCGTGAGGGTCGAGTCGTACGCGTCGCTGAACAGGCCGTTCGAGCCGTTGCGGCGGTCGGGGCGCTGGAAGTAGCGCGCGCTCGCTGTCCTGGAGCGCAGGATGTCGGCCGGCGAGCCGGAGACCGGGGTCACGTCGCGTTCGCCATCAGCTGGTAGGTGCGCTTGCCCCACCAGAGGTCGGTCTCGACGCCGCCGGCCTCGGAGTGGGTGTTGAGCTGCGTCGCGGAGCGTGGAGTCGCGGATGTCCCGCGCCACCGACGTCACCATCCCGCGGATGTAGTTGCCGCCCGGCAGGTCGTGGGAGAGGCGGCCACGAAGTAGTTGGTGAACGGCTCCACCTCGAGCGACGAGCGCGCGCCGGTGGAATCCTGGATCTGCGCGGTCTCGCGCGCCGTGCCGGCGTCGAGCGCCGCCAGCGTCCACCCCTTGCCGACGCTGCCCGTCAGCTTCGCCGCGCCGAGGATGGTCGTGTTGTCCGGGACGTTCGCGTAGCCGCCGTCCCCGCCGCGGCGTAGGCGTTGTCCGCCCCCTGCGGCGCGCGCCCGATGCGCCGCGAGTAGAACAGGCTGAGGCTGCTGACGTTGCTGCAGCTGAAGCAGTTGAAGTTCCCGAAGTCGAACAGCCCGCCGCCCTCGACGAAGAACGGCCGCTTCTCCGGGAAGTAGGTCTCGAACGCGCTGAGGTTCACGACCGCGGGGTCCACCTCGACCTGGCCGAAGTCGGGGTTGACGGTGCCGGTCAGCGTGAGGCTGACGAGCTCACCAGGTACTTGAAGTCGCCGCCGATGCGGGTGTCGTAGGCGTGCGGCCGGGTGAACGGGTCGGCCGGTCGCGATCGCCGGGATCGCTGGGTCGAGCGCCCGACCACGTAGGGCAGCAGCTCGCCGCGGCCCGGGGCGCGCGTGAGGTGCAGCCCCTCGAGGTGCCCGAACTTCGCCGGCCCGCCGGTCTCGTTGAGGTGCCAGAACGCCCACTGCGACAGCTCGTTGAGGCGGTTCTCGCCGCGCCAGACCTGGAGGCCCCACGTCTGCGCGGAGTCGCGCGGGTAGCGCAGCTGGGCGAGCGGAATCCGGAACTCGGCCGTCCAGCCGAGCGAGTCCACCCGCGTCTTCACGTCCCACACCGCGTCCCACGACGGATCGAGGTTGGAGCCGTTGGGGCCGTACGAGTCCTCCTTCACCCCGACGGGTTCGTCCATGAAGTCCACCCGGCCGAGATGGTCGTGGAAGGTGTCGAAGATGATCTCGACGTAGTCGCGTTGAGGCTGTTGTCGCGCCGGACCAGCCGCGTGCGGATGCCGGCGGCGCCCTCCGTGTCGTACATCCGGGCGCCGATGTAGAGGTAGTCGTCGTCGTAGAGGAACCGGACCTCGGTGCGCTGGGTGGCCGGCTCGCCTTCGTGCGGCTGCGCCTGCCGGAAGTCCGTGGCCGGCGTGGCCGCCTGCCAGTCGGGCTCGTCGAGCTTGCCGTCGAGCACGATGGGGCCGGTCCGGCGCGCCGCGATCGCCAGCGGGGGCGGCGTGGGATGCACCTGGGCCCGGGCCAGGCAGGGCGCGACCAGGGTGCCGAGGACGAGGCCCGCCCGGGCCCCGATCAGGACGCCACGATGCACGGTCCAACCTCCCGGTCCACGGCGGTTCGGGGACGGCGCGAATGGCTACTACATCTGTAGGACGTTACCGGGAGCGAAAAGGTTGCAGCCCGCGCCGGTGGACGGCGGGCAGGGAGCAGGGCGCTGCGAGCGAGCGGCCGCGGCCGGCTGCCGGCTAGCGGTCCTTGGGCCGCGAGAAGACGGCCAGCCCGAGCATCAGGGCGGCGAACGCCGTCATGGCGATGCCCCCGACCAGGTTGGCGTTGATGGCCCCTGCAACGGTGGGCTGGAAGGCCGGACCTGCGAACAGGACCAGCAGGCCCATGATGGCGAACACCACGCCGATGATAAAACGGAGGTCGTCGAGGTAGCGCACGGTGCCCTCAGCCGAAGACGACGTTGAGGACGAGCGTCGCCGCCAGCACGATCACGGCGAGCACGGCGGGCTTCGCGAACCACCTGAGGCCGGTGACCTTCGGTCGCTCGGTGAGGCTGTAGACCAGGCCGCGCATCGCGTCGTCCGGCTTGGGCCGGGTCAGCAGGCTCACCACGATCGTCACCACGAAGCAGGTGGTCCAGGCCGCGATCGCGAGCGTGAAGTTCTGGCTCATCGTCGCGCGGAAGACGTGGAGCGGTGCGCCCCCGCCCAGCAGCCACCCGCCCTTGCCCTCGGCCATGGTGACGCCGTGCACGACCGCGGCGGCCAGGGTGCCCGAGAGCAGGCCGGTGAAGGCGCCGTGCCCGGTGGTCCGCTTCCAGAACATCCCCAGCAGGAACGTGGCGAACAGCGGCGCGTTCACGAACCCGAACACCAGCTGCAGCAGGTCCATGATGTTGTTGAAGCGTGCGCGCGAAGTACGCCGTCGCGACCGACAGCAGGATGCCCGCCACCGTCGTGAGGCGCCCGACCCACAGGTAGTGCTGGTCGGACGCGTTCTTGCGGATGTGCGCCTGGTACAGGTCGTACGTGAACACGGAGTTGAACGCGGTCACGTTGCCGGCCATCCCCGACATGAACGACGCCATCAAGGCCGTGAGGCCCACGCCCAGCATCCCCGAGGGGTAGAGCTGCGCCAGCATCGAGGGCAGGGTCATGTTGAAGTCGACGCTGCCGTCGGGCTTCAGCGGCAGGTGGAACCCGCCGCCCTTCGCGGCCATCGCCATGGCGATCAGGCCGGGCAGGATGACCACGAACGGGACCAGCATCTTGGGGAAGGCGGCCACGATCGGCGTGCGCCGCGCCGCGTTCATGTCGTGCGCGACCATCGCCCGCTGCACCACCAGGAAGTCGGTGCACCAGTACCCGAACGACAGCACGAAGCCGAGGCCCATGATCATGCCGAACAGGCCGATGCCCATGGGGTTCGCGTCGGGCGAGCCCATGTAGGTCCAGGTGTGGGTCATCTGCGGCGCGAGGGTCGCCTTGATGCCCGGCCCAGCCGCCCACGTGGTGCAGCCCCACGTACACCAGCGGCGCGATGCCGAAGACGATCAGGAAGAACTGGAGGACCTCGTTGTAGATCGCGCTGGTGAGGCCGCCCAGGACCGTGTAGCAGAGGACGATGCCGGCGGACAGCATGACCGAGAAGCCGAAGCTCCAGCCCAGCAGCGTCTGGAACAGGATCGCCAGCGCGTAGAGCGAGATCCCGGACGAGAAGACCGTCATCACCGCGAACGAGATGGCGTTGAAGGACGCGCGTCTTCTCGTCGAACCGCAGCTTCAGGTACTCGGGCACGCTGCGGGCGCGGCTGCCGTAGTAGAACGGCATCATGAACAGCCCGAGGAACACCATCGCCGGGATGGCGCCCAGCCAGTAGAAGTGGGCGGTCATGATCCCGTACTTGGCGCCCGAGGCCGCCATCCCGATCACTTCCTGGGCCCCGAGGTTGGCCGAGATGAAGGCCAGGCTCGTGATCCACAGCGGCACCGCCCGGCCGCTCATCAGGAAGTGGCTGCTGGTCTTGACGTGGCGCCGGAGCACCGCGCCGATGGCCAGCACGAAGACGAAGTAGACGGCGATGATGCCGTAGTCGAGCGGGGCGAGCCGCATCGCGTGGGCGGCGGCGAGGGTATCGGGCGTCACGGGCGGATAAACTAGCGCGGGCGGGCGCCGATGGCGAGATGGGACTTCCGAACGGCCTTCTGGACCCGGTGGGGCGGGTTAGATTGGGCGGCATGCGCGTCGCCATCGTGGGTGCGGGGCCGGCCGGATTCTTCCTGGCCGAGCGGCTGCTGGCGCGCGCGGACCTGCCGGTCGCAGGTGGACCTGTACGAGCGGCTCCCCGCGCCGTACGGGCTGGTCCGCTTCGGGGTCGCGCCCGACCACGAGAAGATCAAGAACCGTCACGCGCGCCTTCGACGTCGTCGCGGCGCGTCCCGGGTTCCGCTACTTCGGCAACGTGGAGTTCGGCGCCGACGTCACCCTCGCCGACTTCGCCCGCCACTATCACCAGGTCTGTTTCACCACCGGCGCGCAGACCGACCGGCGGATGGGCATCCCCGGCGAGGACCTCGCTGCGCAGCCACGCCGCCACCGAGTTCGTCGCCTGGTACAACGGGCACCCGCGCTTCCGCCACCTCACGCTTCGATCCTCGACGTCGAGCGGGTCGCGGTGGTGGGCGTCGGGCAACGTGGCGGTGGACGTGGCGCGCATCCTCTGCCGCACGCCCGAGGAGTTGGCGACGCACCGACATCGCCGACTACGCGCTCGACGCGCTGCGCAAGAGCCGGATCAAGGAGGTCTACCTCCTCGGCCGGCGCGGGCCGGTGCAGGCGGCCTTCACCACGCCCGAGGCGAAGGAGCTGGGCGAGCTGGCGGGCGCCGACGTGACCGCGCGTGCGGGAGGAGGTCGCCTCGATCCGTTGAGCCGCGCGAGCTGACCGCGCGGGCGACAAGGCGGTAGGCAAGAAGGTGGAGCTGCTGCGCGGGCTTCTGCCGCCCGCCCGTGCACCGGCAAGCCGAGGCTGCTCACCCTGCGATTCCTCGTCTCGCCCGTCGAGCTGCACGGGGATGCCCAGGGGCGGGTGGTCGGGATGCGCCTGGTCCGCAACGCGCTGGTGCAAGGAGCCGAACGGCGCGCTGCAGGCGGTGCCGATCGGATGGTTCGAGGAGCTGCCGGTCGAGCTGGTCTTCCGCTCGGTCGGCTACCGCGGCGTCCCGCTCCCCGACGTGCCGTTCGACGAGAAGCGCGGCATCGTCCCGAACGCTCGGGGCCGCGTGCTTCACCCCCAACCCCCAAACCCCATTCCCGGTCTGTACGTCGCCGGCTGGATCAAGCGCGGCCCCTCCGGCGTCATCGGCACCAACAAGCCCGACGCCGCGGAGACCGCCGACGCGATGCTCGAGGACCTGGCGTCGGGCGCGGTGCCGCGGCCGGCGGAGCCGGATCCGGGCGCGATCGAGCGGCTGCTGCGCGAGCGCGTGCCGTGCCTGATCACCTTCGACGACTGGAAGGAGCTCGACGCGCTCGAGAGCGAGCGCGGCAAGGCGGGCGGACGGCCGCGCGTGAAGATGAGCGAGGCCGAGATCAAGGCGAAGCTCGGATGCGAATAGACAATGGAGGAGAGCGACGATGCGCGACCTTGCGGCGAGTCGTGCGTGTGGCGGCGGCGGGCGCGGCCTTTCCCGTGCTGCTGGCGGCACAAGTGCCGGCCACCACCTCCGCGCCCGCCAGCGTGGTGCTGGTGCCGGCGCGCGTCTTCGACGGCCAGACCCTCCAGAGCGGATGGGAGGTGGTCGTCACCGGCGACCGGATCGTCGCCGCCGGTCCCGCCGGCAGCGATGCCAGCGCCCGGCCGGCGCGCAGGTGATCGAGCTCAAGAGCCTCACCCTGATGCCCGGGATGATCGAGGGGCACTCGCACCTCCTGCTGCATCCCTACAACGAGACCGAGCTGGGACGACCAGGTGCTGAAGGAGCCGCTCGGCCTCCGGATCGCGCGCGCGACGGTGGCGGCGCGCACGACCCTGATGGCGGGCATCACGACCGAGCGCGACCTCGGCACCGAGGGCGCGGGCTACGCCGACGTCGGCCTCCGGGACGCCATCAGGCAGGGGATCATCCCCGGGCCGCGGCTGCTCGTGGCGACGCGCGCCATCGTGGCGCAGGGGAGCTACGGCCCCAAGGGCGCGCCGGAGCGCGACCTCGCCTTCGGCGCGGAGGCCGCGGGCGGGCAGGACGACCTGATCCGCGTGGTGCGCGACCAGATCGGGCGCGGCGCCGACTGGGTCAAGATCTACGGCGACTACCGCTGGGGCCCGCACGGCGAGATCGAGCCGACCTTCACGCAGGAGGAGATGAACCTGATCGTGGAGGTCGCCTCGAGCGCCGGGCGCCCCGTCTCGGTGCACGCGTACTCGGCCGAGGCGATGCGGCGCGCGGTGCTGGCGGGCGTGACGACGATCGAGCACGGCAACGACGGGACGCCCGAGGTCTTCCGGCTGATGGCGCAGCACAGGCGTCGGGCTCTGCCCCACGGTGGCGGCCGACGAGGCGATGGCGCAGTACGCGGGCTGGCGGAAGGGCGTGGATCCCGATGCCGCCGGTCATCGTGCACAAGCGGGAGACGTTCCGCGAGGCGCTCGCGGCCGGCGTGCCGATCTGCTTCGGCGGCGACGTCGGCGTCTTCCCGCACGGCGAGAACGTGCGGGAGCTGGAGATCATGGTGGACTACGGGATGCCGATGGGGCAGGCGCTGATCGCGGCCACGTGCGGCAACGCGAAGATCCTGAAGCTCGACGACCGCGGCCGCGTCGACGCCGGGGCTGCTGGCGGACCTGATCGCGGTGGAGGGCGACCCCACCACCGACATCTCGGCGCTCGCGGCAACGTGAGGTTCGTGATGAAGGGCGGAGAGGTGGTCGCGAGCAATGATCACCCGCCGCGAGTTCGTGGAGCGCGCCGCGCTGCTCGGCGCGGCGCGCGACGGCGCTGCCGCGGCTGCTGGAGCGGCTGCGGCCGCGCGCCGCGGCGGGACCGGCGACGCGGGCGCCGCGCGGTTCCTCGCCCAGGGCGGCGAGCTCACGCTGGCGAACGACGCCGTCGCCGCCGCGTGGAGCGTCGGCGGCGGGCCCTTCGAGGCGCTGCGGCTTCGAGGACCGGCGTCAATCAACGCGCGCCTGGCGCTGCCGCCCGACGTGTTCAGCCTGGCGCTGCCGCGACGGCGCGGCGATGCGCGCCTCCGAGATGCGGCTCGTCGGGCGCCCCGCGCGTCGAGCGCCTGGCCGGCGCACGCCGCCGCGTCGCGCGCTCGCGGAGCGCGTCGGCGGCCAGCAGCGTGCAGCGTCGACGCTGGCCGACGCCGGCGGCCGGCTGCGGGTCACCTGGCGCGGCGTCCTGCGCGACGGGTCGGCCTACGTGCGCCAGGAAATCGCGCTCGCGCGCCGCCGGCGGCGACGTGCCGCGTGAGCGAGATCGCCCTCGTGGACCTCGACCTCCCGGGCGCGAGCCGTCGACGGCGCGGTGCGCGGCTCGCCCGATCGTCGCCGGCAACCTGTACCTCGGCTTCGAGCACCCGCTCTCCCAGAGCACCGTGGAGGGCTCGCGGGCGCGCTGCGCCCTGCCGCGCGAGCTGCCGCTCCGCCCGGGCACGGCGCCGGCGTACTCGTCGGTGATCGGCGCGACGCGGCCCGGCCAGTTCCGCCGCGACTTCCTCGCGTACCTCGAGCGGGAGCGGGCGCATCCCTACCGCACCTTCCTCCACTACAACTCGTGGTACGACATCGGCTACGGGAACCCGTTCGACGAGGCCGCCGCGCTGGCCGTGATCGAGGCGTACGGCACCGGAGCTGCACGGCGAAGCGCGGCGTCACGCTCGACTCGTTCCTGTTCGACGACGGCTGGGACGACCCGAAGACCCTCTGGCACTTCAACGCCGGCTTCCCGCACGGCTTCACGCCCCTCAAGGAGGCGACGGCCCGCTTCGGCTCCCGCCCGGGCGTCTGGATGAGCCCGTGGGGCGGCTACGGGCAGCGCGCGGCAGGAGCGGCTGCGCTACGGGCAGCGAGCAGGGGTTCGAGACCAACCAGGGAGGCTTCGCGCTCTCGGGGCCGAAGTACTACGCCCGGTTCCGCGAGGTCTGCCTCGACATGATCCGGACCTACGGCGTCAACCAGTTCAAGTTCGACGGCACGGGGAACGTGCGGAGCGCCATCCCCGGGAGCGCAGTTCGACAGCGACTTCGACGCCGATGATCCACCTGATCGGCGAGCTGCGCGCCGAGAAGCCGGACCTGTACGTCAACCTCACGACCGGGCACGTTCCCCTCGCCGTTCTGGCTGCGCTACGCCGACTCGATCTGGCGCGGGCGGCGACGACGACGGCTACGCGGGCGTCGGGACCGACCGGCAGCGGTGGATCACCTATCGCGACGGCGACACCTACCACGGCATCGCCGCCCAGGGACCGCTGTTCCCGCTGAACTCGCTGATGCTGCACGGGCTCATCTACGCGCGGCAGGCGGAGCGCCTGCACAGCGATCCGGGCGACGACTTCGACGACGAGATCCGCGCCTACTTCGGCACCGGCACGCAGCTGCAGGAGATGTACGTCACCCCCTCACTGCTCACCTCTGCACAACTGGGACGTGCTGGCCGAGTCGGCGACGTGGGCGCGGGAGAACGCGGACGTGCTCGTGGACACGCACTGGGTGGGCGGCGACCCGCTGGCGCTGGAGCCGTACGGGCACGCGGCGTGGTCGCCCGGGTCGCGGCATCCTGGTGCTGCGCAACCCGAAGGACACGCCGCAGGCGCTCACCCTGGACGTGGCCCACGCCTTCGAGCTGCCGGCCGACGCGCCGCGGGTCTACGCGGCGCGGAGCCCCTGGGCGGCCGACCGCGGCCGGATGCCGCTCCGGCTCGCGGCCGGCGTCCCGCACGCGTTCGTGCTGCAGCCGTTCGAGGTGCTGACGCTCGAGGCGCAGCCCGTCGGGTGAGAGCGGGAGGAGCGGCGGCGGCGAGGCGCGGCCGCTGGCCTACGCGGGCGCGGTGCGCGAGGTCGGCGCGGTGTTCGCGGCGTTGGCGGCGCTGGCCGTGGCTGGGTGAGAGCTTCGGCGCCCGGCGCGTCGCGGGCGCGGTGACGGTATTCGCCGGCGTTCTGGTACTGGCGTTCGCGGCCTGAGGCGGCAGCCTCAGCGGCTCCGCTTGAATCTCGAGGCCCGTGGCCTCTCCGCGCGGCTCAACGGCAGGAGGATTCCGTGCACGGTTTCGGACGATCACGGCTACCGCGTGCTGGACTTCGGCGCGCCGATCTCGCTCCAGGGCGGCGGCTCGCTGGCGGTATCCTCCTAGCGCTGCTCCTCGCCACGCCGTCGCTGGGCGCGCGCGCCCGGGCTCCCGTCCCGGTGCCGGGACGCGGGGCGCCTCGCGCCTGCTGCCCGTGCCGGCGGAGCTGGCGGTGCGGCCCGGCCGGCTGGCGCTCGATTCCGGCTTCACCTGGACGGTCACGCGGCTACTCCGACGCGCGGCTCCTCGGCGGCGGTGGATCGCGCGATGCGGCGGCTGGAGGGGCGCACCGGCCTCGATCCTGCCGCGCGCGCCGTCGCGCCGCGAGCGCGGAGCCGCCACGCTGGTCGTGAGCGCCGACGGGCCGGGCATGGCCGTGCAGGGCGTCGAGGAGGACGAGTCGTACGCGCTCACCGTCGGCGAACGCGGCAGGTGCTGCTCGACGCGCCGACGGTGGTCGGGCGTCGCTGCGCGGGCTCGAGACGCTGCTCCAGCTGGTGGACGGCGACGCGCCGGGTGGTACCTGCCCCTGGTGACGATCCACGATCGCCCGCGGTTCCCGTGGCGCGGGCTGCTGATCGACGTGGCGCGCCACTGGGAGCCGGTCGGCGGTGATCGAGCGCAACCTCGACGCGATGGCGGCGGTGAAGCTGAACGTGCTCCACTGGCACCTCTCCGACGACCAGGGCTTCCGGGTCGAGAGCAAGCGCTATCCCGCGGCTCCAGCAGCTGGGCTGCGACGGCCAGCTACTACACGCAGGACCAGATCCGCGCAGATCGTCGCCTACGCGCGCGACCGCGGCATCCGGGTCGTGCCCGAGTTCGACATGCCGGGGCACGCGCACCAGCTGGTTCGTCGGCTACCCGCAGTACGCGAGCGGGCCGGGCCCGTTCACCAGGTCGCGCGCGACTTCGGCGTGTACGACCCCGTCTTCGATCCGACGCGCGAGGAGACCTACCGGTTCCTCGACGGCTTCGTCGGCGAGATGGCGCGCGCTCTTCCCCGACGCCTACTGGCACGTGGGCGGCGACGAGAACAACGGGAAGCAGTGGAGCGCGAACCCGCGGATCCAGGCGTTCATGCAGCGGCACGGCCTCAAGGACAACGCGGCGCTCCAGGCGTACTTCAACCAGCGGCTGCTCGCAGATCCTCGCGCAGCACGGGAAGCGGATGGTGGGCTGGGACGAGATCCTCCATCCCGACCTGCCGAAGAGCATCGTGATCCAGTCGTGGCGCGGCGTGGCCTCGCTCGCGGCCGCGGCGCGGCAGGGCTACAGCGGCATCCTCTCGAGCGGCTACTACCTCGACGCGATGAGCCACCGCGGCGGACCACTACCGCGTGGATCCGCTGCCCGACAGCCTGGGTCTCACGCCCGGACGAGGCCGCGCGGGTGCTGGGCGGCGAGGCGTGCATGTGGGGCGAGGTGCTGGCGCCGGAGACGATCGACTCGCGGATCTGGCCGCGCACCGCGGCGATCGCCGAGCGGTTCTGGTCGCCGAAGAGCGTCGTGGATGCCGACGACCTGTACCGCCGCCTGGCCGTGGTGGGCGCGCAGCTCGAGGAGCTCGGTCTCACGACCGACGACCACACCGCCCGGATGCTGCGGCGGGTGGCGCCGGGTCTCGATCTCGCACCCCTCCAGTCGGTGCTCGCCGTCGCCTCACCGGTGAGCCTGGGCGGGCGGCGCTTCACCGGCCAGGCGATGCAGTTCATTCCGCTCACCACGCTGTCGGAGGCGGCCGTGCCCGACCCGCCGGCGGCCCGCGAGGTGGCGGCCGAGGTGAAGGCCGTGCTCGCCGATGCGCCGCGCTACGGCGCGTACCGCGAGAGCCTGGCGCGCGTCTTCCGAGGGTGGCGCGACGCGGCGCCGGAGCTGGCGGCGCTGGCCGAGCGCTCGCCGATGGTGAGCGAGGCCCTGCCGGTGGCGCGCGACCTGGCCGATCTCGGAGCCGCCGGACTCGAGGCGCTCGCCTACCTGGCCGACGGCACGGCGGCGCCTCCCGCGTGGGTGGTGGACCGCACGGCGCTGCTCGCCCGGGCGGCGCTGGTCAAGGCCAACCTGAGGCTGATGGTGGTGCCGGCGCTCCACGACCTGATCGTGGCGGCGGCGGCTCCGCGTCCCTGACGAACGTGGCGGGCGCGGGATGAGCCGCACCGCCGGCCGGCCCGCGACTAGCCTGGGCGCGGCCATCCGAGCAGATTCGTCGCCTTAGGTTCGCCCGCCGTCAGACGGGCGAGGCCGGAACTCTCCAGGAGGGAGCATGCGTTCGACGTCCGCGGCAGCCGCGTTGTTCACCAGTCTCCTGCTCGCTCCGGCGGCGCGGGCGCAGCAGCCGGCGCCCCACGACACCGGCTCGCGGGCGGCGGCGCCGGCGAGCGCGCCGAAGGAGGACTCGTCGGTCACGCAGCACACGATCCGGATCGGCGGGCAGACGATCAGCTACCGGGCCGTGGCGGCCACGCTGCTGCTCAAGGACACGGCGGGGGCGCCGATCGGCAGCATCTACTACACGGCCTACACGCGCAACGACACGCGCGACCCCAGCCAGCGCCCGCTGGCCTTCATCTACAACGGCGGCCCCGGCTCCGCGTCGCTGTGGCTCCACATGGGCGCCTTCGGCCCCAAGCGCATCGTCACCAACGACGCCGAGCCGACGCCGCCGCCTCCCTACCGGGTCGAGGACAACGCCAACACCCTGCTCGACGTCACCGACATGGTGTTCGTTGACCCGATCGGCACCGGCTTCAGCAAGCCGGTGGGGAAGGGGACGGGCAAGGACTTCTGGGGGATAGACGAGGACGCGAAGTCGCTGGCGCAGTTCATCCAGCAGTACGTGAGCCGCAACGGGCGCTGGAACTCGCCCAAGTACCTGATCGGCGAGAGCTACGGCACCACGCGCTCGGCGGTGCTGGTCAACCGGCTGCAGAACGACGAGGGCATGGATTTCAACGGCGTGGTCCTGATCTCCACCGTGCTGGACTTCGAGACGCTGAACTTCGCTCCGGGGCACGATGTCTCCTACGTCCTCTACCTGCCGACCTACGCCGCGGTGGCGGCGTACCATCACGTGATCCCGCAGCCCGCGGACCTGGCGACGTTCCTCGACACGGTGCGGCAGTTCGCCGCGGGGCCGTACGCGGCCGCGCTGCAGCGGGGCACGCAGCTCGGCGCGGCGGAGCGCGCGCAGGTGCTGGGCCGCCTCTCCGCCTACACGGGGCTCGACACCGCCTATCTCGACAAGGCGAACCTGCGCGTCACCATCTCCCAGTACAGGGCGGAGCTGCAGCGGCGGAAAGGGCTGATAACAGGACGGCTGGACGCGCGCTTCAGCGGGCCGGAGGCGGACCTGCTGCGCCGAGGACGCGTACGCGGACCCGCAGTCGGACGCCATCACCGGTGCCTTCACGGCAGCGATGAACGCGTACCTGCACGACGACCTGAAGTACGGCGGCGACCAGCGCTACGTGACCGGCGGCGACGTGCACTGGAGCTGGAGCCGCGGCGGGCGCGAGGGAGGATGGCGGGGGACGCCGTACGTGGGCGGTGATCTCGCCGCCGCGCTGGCGTACAACCCGAGCCTGAGGGTGCAGGTGGAGAACGGATTCTACGATCTGGCCACGCCGTTCTATGCGACCGAGTACACGATGGACCACCTCGGCCTCAGGCCCGACCTGAGGAGCCACATCGAGCTGAAGTACTACGACGCGGGCCACATGATGTACCTGTACGCGCCCGACGCTGGCGCAGCTCAAGGCCAACATCGCGCAGTTCATCGGCGCGACCAGCCGCGTCGCGCCGTAGCGCCGCCGCGGCGCCATCGGGCGGAAGGCGATCGAGGCCGGGGCGGATGCCCCGGCCTCGATCGCTTGGGCCGTCGAACGGCGCGGCGGGGGGACCCTACCGCATCCGCGGCGGCGCCTTGACCGGCGGCGCCGGGCGGGAGGGCAGCCGCCGCGGGTGCTCCTGGATCAGCCGCAGCACCTCCGCGACGGCGCGTTCGAGCTGCGGGTCGCGGCCCGCGATGACCGACGCGGGGTCGTTGTCGACCTCGATGTCGGGGTCCACGCCGTGGCCTTCGATGATCCAGCGACCGTTCACGTCGGCGAACCCGAACTCCGGCACGTTCACGTTGCCGCCGTCGATCAGCGGACCGTGGCCGGTGATGCCGATCACGCCGCCCCACGACCGCTTGCCGATGAGGGGACCGAGGCCGGCCTGCTTGAACATGGCGGGGAAGATGTCGCCGTCGGAAGCCGAGGTCTCGTTGAGGAGCGCCGCCAGGGAGCCGTAGAACACGGGCGCGTTCGGATAGGTCGAGGTGAACTCGTCGTTGCGGGAGAACCGGGTGGCGAGCAGCTGCCGGCTGAGGCGCTCGATGATCATCGAGGAAACGTTGCCCCCGCCGTTGCCGCGATCGTCGATGATGAGCCCTTCCTTCCGGATCTGCGGGTAGTACCACTTGATGAACTCGCGAATGCCGTCCGCGCCCATGTCCGGCAGGTGCAGGTAGCCCACGCGGCCGTGGCTCAGCGAGTCCACCCGGCGGCGGTTGGCCGCCACCCAGTCATAGTAGACGAGGTTGGTCTCGCTGCCGACGGGCTGATACGTCACCTGGCGGGCGCCCTCGGGTGTGGGCCGGGCGTTCAGGGTGAGCGTGACCGGACGATCGGCCTTGAAGCGCAGCAGCCGGTACGGGTTCTCGGGCGCCTTCACGTCCACGCCGTCGATGGCGAGCAGGTAGTCGCCCACCCGTGCGTCCACGCCGATCGCCGTCAGCGGCGAGCGGTACGGCCCCTCGGCGTTGTCGCCCTGCAGGATCGCGGCGATGCGGTAGCGCCCCGACGCCGGGTCCAGCGCGAAGCGCGCGCCGGGCAGCCCCACGGGCGGCCGGTCGGGCACGTCGCCGTAGTCCCCGCCCGAGATGTAGGTGTGGGAGTTGCTCAGCTCCGCGATCATCTCCTGCAGCACGTAGTCGAGGTCGGAGCGGTCGCCGACGTACTGGAGGAGCGGCCGGTACCGGTCGCGCAGCGCCTTCCAGTCGTAGCCGTTCATGTTGGGGACGTAGAAGAAGTCGCGGAACCGGCGCCACACCTCGTCGAAGATCTCCGCCCACTCCTGCTGCGGGACGATGTCGGCCACGAGTCCCTCGACGGAGACGGTCTTCTTCGATGCGGCGCCTTTCGGGTTGGCGTCGTACAGGTTGTACGCGTTGCCCTGCCGCACCAGCACCTTGGAGCCGTCGGGCGACAGGGCGTAGCCGCGGATGTCCTCGGCGAGGGTGGTGGGCTTCCGGTCCTCGAGGTTGAAGACGATGAGCGCCGCTTTCTCGTCGGTCGAGCGGCCGTAGAAGGGCTCCGGCTGCCGCACGTACAGCAGGTTGCCCTTCACGGCCACGAGCCCGCTGTAGTTGTCGGCCGGCACGGGGACCGGCGCGATGCGCGCGGCGAGCCCGTCGAAGTCGATGGTCACCGGCGCCGGCGCGGCTCGTGGCGCGGCGTGCCCGGTGTCGGCGGTCGCGCGCCGGCCGCGGGCCGGGGGCGCCGGAGCGGCGGGTGCGGCGGGTGCGGCGGGCGCCGTCGTGTCGGGCTTCACCTCGTCGCTCTGCGGCGGAAACGGCGGCGGCACGTCCTTCCGGAGCGCCAGCGCGAAGATGCCGGTCGTGCGGTTGCCGGCGAAGTCCCACTCGAGCGAGCTGATCTGCGGCGCGTACTCCCGGTCGCTGAGGAAGAAGAGGTACTTCCCGTCGCGATCGAACACCGGCTCGTACGAGCTCGACAGGTCGTCGGTGACCTGGTGCGGCGCCCGCTCGCCGATCCCCCAGACCCAGATCGAGCGGTAGCCGGTCGCGTGCGCCATGCTGAAGGCGAGCCACCGGCCGTCGGGCGACCAGCTCTGGTCGTACATCTGGCCGCTCGAGTCGCGCGCCACTTCGACGAGCCGCCGCGTCGCCACCTCGAGGGCCCACAGCCGGCCCGACTTGTCGGCGAAGGCCAGGTACGTGCCGTCGGGCGACCAGGAGGGCGGATAGCGCATCATGTCGCCGTCGGTGGTGAGCCGTTCCGGCGTGCCGCTCCCGTCCTGGTCCACCAGGTACAGCTCCTCCTCGCCCGACACGTCGGAGATGAAGGCGACCTTCCGCCCGTCGGGGGACCAGCGTGCCCCCTTCTCGTGCGCGTTCGAGCTGTGGGTGAGGTTCCGCGTGGGGCCGTGCTCGGCCGGCACCGTGAAGACGTCGCCGCGCGCGGTGAACAGGGCGCGCGTGCCGTTGGGGCTCAACGCGAAGTCCTCGACGTACCGCGTGACCGACTGGTGGTGCGGCCGCGCGGCCAGCTGGTCGTCCGGCACGAAGATGTCGAGCTTCCGGTCCGCGTGGTCCCCGCGTGTTGAACACGTGCAGCTCGCCGTTCAGCTCGTAGACGATCTGGCCGGTCTCGTCGGCGCTCGGCCAGCGCACGTCCCAGGTGGTGTCGCTGGTGATCTGCTCGAGGTCGCTGCCGTCCGGCTTGACCGTGTAGAGATTCAGGGTCCCCGAGCGGTCGGAGGCGAAGTAGATCCGGTCGCCGATCCACATCGGGTCGCGGTCGGTGAACGGGTTGTTGCTGATGTTGCGTGCCGCGTGCGTGGCGAGGTCGAACACCCACAGATCCTCCGCCCAGCCGCCCTGGTAGCGCTTCCAGGCGCGGAAGTCGCGGAACAGCGGCGAGTAGACCACCTGCCGGCCGTCGGGAGCGAAGTCGCCCGCGCCGGACTGCGGCATCGGGAGGGGCGTGGGAAGGCCGCCGGTCACGGGCACGGTGTAGAGCCGGTTGTCGCCCAGGTCCCATCCGTCGCGGAGCGAGCGGAACAGCACGGCCTTCCCGTCGGGGGTCCAGCCGTACACCTGGTTGTCGTAGCCCCAGCGCGGCGGCAGCGGGCCGTGGGCCGGATAGAACGTGAGCTGGCGCGGCACGCCCCCGCCGGCCGGAATGACGTACACCTGCTCGTCGCCGTCGTACTGCCCGGTGAACGCGATCCACTGGCCGTCAGGAGAGTACTTGGCGAACAGCTCGAGGCCCGGGTGCGCGGTGAGCCGCACCGCGGTGCCGCCCGTCGAGGGCGCCGTCCACAGGTCGCCCGCGTAGGTGAAGACGACCTTGTCGCCGTGGATGTCGGGGAAGCGGAGCAGCTTGGTCTGGGCGGTGAGGGGGGCGGCGGCGACGAGGGCGGCGAGCACCGCGAGGCGGAGTGCGCCGCTCACGACGTGGCGTGTCCGATGCATCGGGGGTCTCCTTCGAGGCGATGAAGCCGGAGCGTCCAGGCGGGCGGCCGCGGATGCTCCGGGAGCCGGCGGCCCGTTCGGGCGGATCAAGAGTCCTACGGAGCGCCCGGCCGGCGCGTTTCGGCCGGCTACAAACGCCGCATCGCCGGCGCGGCCGGCGTGAGGAAGAACTCCGCCGCCGCGGCGTGCGCGGGAAAGGCCCCGCGGTATTCGTCGGCCCAGCGGGCGAGGAAGCGGTCGGCCTCCGCGGAGCGGACCAGGGCCCACACGGCCCCGCCGAAGCCGCCCCCGAACGCCGAGGCCGCGGCGGCGCCGATGGCGCGGGCCGTGCGCGCCAGGGTGATGGTCTCGGGGACCTGGTTCTTGAGCAGCTCCACCGCCCGTTCCATCGACCGGTCCACCAGCGGCCCGATGCCCGCCACGTCGCCGCGCGCCAGCAGGTCGCCCACCGCCGGAATGATCTCGGTGCTCTCGACGTAGAACTGCTCGAAGCGCTCCGAGAGCGCCGGCGCCGTCGCGAGGATGCGGCGCATCTGCTCCACCGCGCCGAGGTCGGACGCGATGGCGTCCGCGAGCCACAGGTCGGTGCGGCCCGTCGCCTCGCGCCACAGGCGCATCACGTCGTCCACGCGCCGCGCGGCGCGGTTGTACTTCTCCTGCGCGGCCGCGTTCTTGTCGGCCACCACGCCGCTCGCCGCCACCGCGAAGATCCAGTCCGCGGGGAGCGGGATCTGGCGCTCGTGTCGCACCGGGCAGAAGGAATACTGGCTCAGCTCGCCGGCGCGGCAGCACAGGATGGCGGTCTGGTCCTCGCTCCCGCCGGCGAGCCCCACGCCGGTGTCGCCCCGCAGCGTGCCGAAGGTGTGCCCGTTCTCCACGGTGCCCAGGTAGCCGGCCAGGTCCTCCGCCGCGTGGATGTTGGCGGTGTACTCCGGCCGGCGCTCGAGGCCGTTGACGTCGGCGAGGGCGAAGTAGAAGCCGACGGAGACCGCGCTCGAGCTGCTCATCCCCGCCGCGAGCGGCAGGTCGCCGACCAGGCCGATGTCCGCCCCCTTGAGCGGCCCCGGGAAGTTGCGGGCCAGGCGCCGGGCCACGGTCATCGGGTAGTTGGACCAGTGCCCCGGCTCGGCGCGCACGGCCGGCGAGATGGCGAATTCCACCTGCTGGCCGAGGCGCCCGTCCATGACGCGCATCCGGTCGTCGGCGCGCGGCGCGACGGCGAAGCACATCCCGCGCTCGGCCGCGCACAGGAGGCTCCGGCCGCCCGCGTAGTCGGTGTGCTTGCCGAGCACCTCGATCCGGCCCGGCACGAAGTAGCGCCGGACCTCGGACGAGGTGCCGTCGAGCTGCGCGAGCGCCGCGGCCGCGCGGTCGAGCAGGGTGGTGGCGGGCATGCGCTACAGCATCACGCGCGTGCCGGCCAGCCGCTCGGTCACGACGGCCACGTCGCCGCGGGTCGTGAGGTCGAGCACCGGCGAGCGAAACGGCAGCACCCGGAACCGCTCGCCGAGGGTGGCCATGGCGTGACGCACGGCGGCCTGGATCTCCAGCTCCCCGGAGGGGGACGGGGCGATCGCACGGCAGGCCGCGAAGATGGCCGGCGTGAACATCCAGCAGTTCATGCTGACCAGGGAGTCCGTCTCCGGAGCCTGGGCGGCGTCGCCCGCCTCGACCAGGCGCGTCGCGTAACCCTGGGCGTCCACCTCCACGGTGGGAAAGCTCGCGACGCGCTCCGCCGTGAGGTTGCCCTCGGTCACCAGCGACTGGCGCCAGAACGCGGCGATGCCCGGGCCCTCGATGGTCCGCAGGTCCCGGTACGCCTCGACCGGGTAGTAGTTGTCGGAGTTGATGACGAGGAAGCGTTCCTTGCCGGCGAAGCTCTCCGCCGCCAGGACCGCGTCGGCCGTGCCCAGGGGCTTGTCCTGGATGGCGTAGCTGATCCGGACGCGACGCGGCTTCGCGTCGTGCTCGAAATGGTCGCGCACGACCTCGCGGTCCGGGCCGATCACCAGACAGACCTCGGGGTACCCGGCGTCGGCGAGCGCGCTCAGGACGTAGTCGAGGAACGGCCTGCCAGCCAGCGGCATCATCGCCTTGAGTCCGGCGGCGGCGACGGCCGCCTGGTGGCCCTCGAGCACGGCCTTCGTGTCGCGGCGCCGCATCCGGGTGCCCAAGCCCCGGGCGAGGATCACGGCCTTCGTGGACGGTGCACTCACGCGCAGGAAATAACTCTCGCATCGCGCGGCGCGGTAGTGCCGCGTGCGGCCGCACCGTATGTTCCAGCCGAGCGCATCGAGGACGTGATTGCCCGTGCCAGCCGCTGGTCGCGCGCCGGCGCCCCGGAACACCATGGGTCGCTGGTTTGTCGTGGGCGTCGCTCTCAAGGGCGTCGATGGCGTACTGGAGGTGCTCGGCGGCCTGTTCCTGCTCGTCGCGGGGCCTCGCACCCTCGGCGCGCTGGTGTACTTCCTCACCGCTCACGAGCTCTCGGAGGACCCCCACGATCTCGTGGCCACGTTCCTCCGCCGCTCCCTGCAACGCGTCTCATCCGACACGGCGCTGTTCGCGAGCGCCTACCTCCTCCTGCACGGTCTCCTCAAGGTGCTCCTGGCGGCGGGTCTGCTGCGGGGAAAGCGGTGGGCCTTTCCGGCGGCGCTCTGGTTCCTGGCCACCTTCGACCTCTACCAGTCGTATCGTGCCCTGCAGACGCATTCGCTCGGGCTGATGTCGCTCACCATCGTCGACATCGTCGTCATGGTGCTCATCTGGAACGAGTATCGGGCTCGGAAGCGCACGCGCCGACCCCGCGCGCCGGGCACCACGCCGTCACTCTGACAGGAGCGCAACCCGTGGACCTCATCATCATCGGCGTGGGCGCCGGCATCCTCGCCGGCCTGTTCGGCATCGGTGGTGGCGTCGTCATCGTACCGGCGCTCCTGCTCGTGGCGCGCATGACTCCCGAGAAGGCGATCGGCACCTCGCTGGCCGCCCTGCTGCTTCCGGTCGGTGCGCTTGGAGCCTGGGAGTATTACCGTGGTGGCCAGGTGGATGTCCGGGCGGCCCTGCTGGTGGCGCTCGGTCTGTTCCTGGGCGCGTGGGTTGGTGCCCAGCTGGCGCTGAGGCTCCCGGCGCGGGACCTGCAGCGCGTGTTCGCCGTCTTTCTCGTCGCCGTCGCCGTCCATCTGTGGTGGACGGCGAAGTGAGGTGCCGCAGCATGACCGACCGCCGCACGTTCGTATCGTCGCTCGTCGCCGCCGGGTTTCTGGACCGTGCCGCGCGCCTCGGCGCCTTGGGACTGGGGCGGCGGGCGGCCTCCCACCCTCGCGCTGCCGACGACCGATCAGCTTCGTTGGCAGGACCTCGAGGTGGGGATGTTCATCCACTTCGGTCCGGCCACCTGGCGCGACCCGGCGCAGCCCGATCGCCGGACGCCGCTCACGGAGATCAACCCCGACATCGACACCGACCAGTGGGTGAGCGTGGCGCGCGACCTGGGCGCGCGCTACGTGGTGATGGTGGCCAAGCACGAGGACGGCTTCTGCCTGTGGCCGACGCAGACGACCGACTACGGCATCCTGAACACGCCGTGGAAGCTCGGGCGCGGCGACGTGATGGCCGACCTCGCGGCCTCGTGCCGTCGCGCCGGCCTCGGCCTGGGGGTGTACCTCTCGCCGCGCGACGACAACTTCGGCGCGGCCACCGGGGGGAAGTGCGACACGCCCGGGAAGCAGGGCATCTACAACATCTTCTACCGGCAGCAGCTCACCGAGCTGCTGACCCGGTACGGGGAGATGGCCGAGGTCTGGTTCGACGGCAGCGTCGTGATTCCTGTGGGGGACGTGCTCGCCGCCTACGCGCCGCACGCGATGATCTTCCAGGGGCCGCAGGCGACGATCCGCTGGGTGGGCAACGAAGACGGCTTCGCGCCCTATCCGGCGTGGGACACGCTGCCCGGGAGCGCGGCGGCGACCGGAACGGCGACGGCGCGGCAAGGCGATCCCGACGGCGACGCCTGGCTGCCGCTCGAGGTGGACGTGTCCATCCGCCGGCCGCACTGGTTCTGGAGCCCCGACGACGAGCGGAGCCTGCTGTCGCTCCGACGCCCTCCTGGAGATCTATTACCGGTCGGTGGGCCGCGGCGCGCAGCTGCTGCTCAACGTGCCGCCGGACCGCACCGGCCACATTCCCGCGGCCGACGCGGCGCGCGCGAAGGCGTTGGGCGACGAGGTGCGGCGCCGCTTCGGACGGAGCGTGGGCGAGACGCGCGGCGGGGGGCAGAGCGTCGTGCTGGACCTGCGCTCACCCGCGAGGGTGGATCACGTCGTCATCGAGGAGGATCTGGCCGGCGGGGAGCGCGTGCGCGCCTACCGGCTGGCGGGGCGAAGCCAGGGCCGGTGGGTACCGCTCGGCGACGGTATGTCGATCGGCCACAAGCGCATCCAGCCCGTGCGTCCCGACGCGCGTGAGCGCGATCCGCCTCGAGGTGACCGCCAGCGCGGCGGCGCCGCGCATCCGCCGCCTGGCGGCCTACGCCACCGGCGCCGCGCCGCCCGCCTCCTGGAACGATCCCGGCCCGCGCTGACGGGCCGGCCCGGCCCGCGCTCGAGGGCGGTGCCCGGCAGAGGCTGGGATGGGCTCAGCGGACGGTGAAGGCGATGGTGGCGCGCCCGGCGTCGCCGCCGGTGTCCAGGTCCGTGACGCGCAGCCGGAGCAGGTACTTGCCGGGGGGCGTCTGCTCCGGCGTGATGTCGAGGATCTCGATCGCCACGCCGTGCGCGTCCACCGGTTGCTCCCGCCGGAACTCGAACCGCGTTGCGCCGGGCCAGTCCGCGCGCTGGATGTCCCGCGCCGGCGCGGTGGTGCGCAGCAGCTCGTAGGACACGCCGTAGCGAACCGTCTCCCCCTCCCCCACGCGGCGGAGTCCGTACACCTCGGCGTAGCAGCGGATGGCTGAGCCCTGCGGGAAGACGAGGGTGCGCTCCACGCGACTGAGCATCGCGTCCCGGTCCGCGGTGGCCCGAGGCCACGCCGGCGCCAGGAGGAGCTCGCTCACCGCCAGCCGGTCGAAGGGCCGGACGTCGATGCGCAGGGTCTGCCGGCCGAGGCGGGCCGAGTCCTCGGCCTGGGCGAGCAGGACGTACTGGCCGGGCCGGCCCGCGAGCGTGACGGCGCCGGCCGAGTCGGTGCGCGTGCTGCCGGTGCGCACGGTTCCCACCAATGAGGCGGCCAGCGCCCCGCGGGTGGACACCACCACCAGGTCGGTGACGGCGGGGTCGACGGCGTGCGCGAACTGCGCCGTCCACACGCCGAAGTCCAGCGGAGCCGGCTCGGAGCTCGCGTCCTGGGTGAGTCCCGCCTCCACCGCGGCGAATTGTCGATCGTCCATCGCCCGGAAAACCATGTCCGGCACCGTCCGCTCGCCGCGCGAGAAGGCGCTGGGTCGCGCAAACCGCACTTCGCCGTACTCCTGGTAGCGCCATCGCTCGACGTCGCGGGTGTTACAGGACTGGTTGGCGGCGTTGCTGGCGCCGACGAAGTCCCGGTCCGGCGGCCCGAGGCGCAGGAACATCACGCCCCGGTCGTCGAGTCCGGTGGCGAGGTTGTAGCCGATGCGCGCCGCGACGCTGTCCATGCTCCGGAGGTCGAGGTTCAAGAGCGCGAATATCGTGGGCGATACCGACGTGATTCCCGTGCGCGGGTTGGCGAAGGCCGGCAGGCTCGGGTCGGGGTCCATCCGGGCGCGGTCGAACGCCCGGCTCACGCCCGGCACGACGTCCACGCCCGGCAGGGTCGTGGGATCCACCGCCAGGCCTTCGGCCGATCCGGGCAGCCCGAGGATCCGCAGCCGCGGCTGCGGCGGCAGCATCACCTCGTACATCTCGCACCTCGAGTAGAACTCCCGCTCGCCCTCGGAAGGTTCGAGGTTCATCGCCCGCGCGATCTGGCTGCGGTGGTACGAGATCAGCGGATGCAGGAGCGGATAGTGGCTGCGCGCGTAGCGGAGCCGTGCGAAATGCTCGGCCAGCCGGTGGTTGACGCCCGCGAAGAGGTTGGGATTGCGGCGCGCCCAGAAGGCCTCCAGCCAGGCGCGCTTCTCCGTCGGCCGGATGCCGGCGGACCACGCCCGCACCTCCCAGGGACGGGCGATCCCGATCGCCTGACGCCACAGGGCGTCGGTCGAATCCTGGTCGGCGTGGACCAGCGCGCGGTGATAGAAGGACCAGCCGCCGAGCGTGTCGCCCGCCTCGAACGCGCTCTGCGCCCGGAGCGCCAGCCACGCGGCATTGGTCGAGTCGACGGCCAGCGCGGAGTCGAGCAGCGCTTTCGCGTCGTCGTAGCGCTCGTCCTCGATGGCCAGCAGGGCCAGGCGCGAGCGGACGACCGGGTTCGCGCCGAACGGGGCCAGGGTCTCGGCCAGGCGCCGGCGTGAGCCCGCGTTGCGGAACAGCGTCAGCCACTCGTTCCACGCGTCGCCGTAGAGCGGGTCCAGCGCCATCGTTCGCTCGAGGCCGCGTTGCGCCATGGCCTCGCCGTCGTCGCCGCCGAGATACAGACCGACCTGCGCGTACCGGTACGGAGGCTCCGGGGAGTTGGGCGCGATGCGCTCGGCCTCCTGGTACGCCCGGGCCGCCTGGAAGCGGCCGAACGGCATCTGCTTGAACCACGCGTCGCCGAGGACCAGGAAGCCGCGCGCGTCCCGCGGGTGATCGCGGGTGTACCGCTCCGCCAGGTGGATCGCGTCGTCGATCCTGCCGGCGGCGAGAAGGGCGGGCGCCTGGCCGAGTGGATCCGGCAGGCTGTCCTGGGCGGCGGCGGGGAGCGGGATGCAGCAGCAGGCCGCCAGTATCCAAGCGAATCGAGCGCTCATGATGGGCCCCCTACATCGACCATCCCTTGGGCGTGAATATGGGAAAGGCGAGGCCGGCGAACGCGAGGAGGCCGATGAAGCAGGCGAACTCCGCGATCTGGGTGAGCGCGTCGCCGGCCACCTGGTCGCGCTCGCGCACGACGAGCTCCAACACCTGGTCGCGAGGCATCGCCACGCGCAGGAGCCGCCCGGTGGCCTTGCTCTCGCCCACGATCGAGTCGCCCACCAGCCGCGCCTGCCTGACGAGCCGCCAATGCGTGCTGTCGTCCGCGAGACGCACGGCCACGTCGTGGGCGGAGTCGTTGGCGAAGGCGCGCTCGACCGGCACCGGCCGCACGCTCCATCTGGTGCAGGCGCCCAGCGCCGCGACCGCGCATGCGAGAAGCAGGAGCCTGGTCACACGCCACCTCCTGCGCGCGAAGATACGCGTGGGGCGTTAGGCGGGCGTCATTTCGGTCGGCTGCGGCCTGCCGGTCGCACCCGTAGGGTCGCCGAACACGCCCGAAGCCGGCGCCGGGATCGGCTAGGCGTCCACCGCCTTCCAGCGCACGAAGCCCTCGATGGCCTCGTACTCGGCCAGGCCGAGCCGGTCGTAGAGGCGCGCGGCCTCGCGATTGCGGACCTCGGCGCGCTGCCAGAACTCCCGCTCGTCGGGGCCCGGGAACATCGCGCGGTCCTTCTGCGACTGGTGCTTGAAGATCGCGTCGCGCTTCCGGACGACGTCGGGCGGGCTCAGCGGCACGGCCATGTCGATCCGCTCCGGCTCCCACTCCTGCCAGGCGCCGCGGTACAGCCAGATCTCGCACTCCCGGTACGCCTGCCGGTTCTGGACGCGGTCGAAGGCGAGGCGCAGCGCGCTCCAGCAGAGGCGGTGCGTGCCGTGCGGGTCGGTGAGGTCGCCGGCCGCGTAGATCTGGTGCGGCTCGATCGCCTCGAGCAGGGCGACGATCCGTGCCGCGTCGGCCTCGCCGGGCGGGAGCTTCCGCACCGTGCCGGTCTCGTAGAACGGCAGGTCGAGGAAGTGCAGCCGCTCGACCGGGATGCCGCACACCCGCGCGGCGGCCCGCGCCTCGCCGCGCCGGATCAGCGCCTTGATGCGGCGCACCTCGGGGGAGTCGATCTGTCCCGGCCGCTTGTGCCGCAGCTGCTCCTCGATGTGTCGCTCGATCTCGGCCGCCTCGTCGGGCCGGATCTCGAACACGCGGTTGAAATCGAGGGCGAACTCCGAGAAGCGGATCGCGTCGGCGTCGAACACCGCGAGGTTCCCGGAGGTCAGGTACGCGACGTGCACCTCGTGGCCGTGCTCCTGCAGCCGCATCAGCGTGCCGCCCATCGAGAGCACGTCGTCGTCCGGGTGCGGCGAGAACACCACCACCCGCTTGGGGAAGGGCAGGTCGGTGGGCCGGTCGATGTCGCCCGGACGCTTCATCGCCCGCGGCTTGCCGCCCGGCCAGCCGGTGATCGTCTCCGCCATCTCGCGGAACACGTCCACGTTGATGTCGTAGGCGGGCCCGCGCCCGGCCACGAGGTCCTGCAGGCCGGCCTCGTTGTAGTCCTCCTCGGTCAGCTTGAGGATCGGCTTGTCGAGCTTGCGGGCCAGCCAGACGACGGCCTTGCGGATGAGCGCGTCGTCCCACTCCACGGGGCCCAGCAGCCAGGGGCTCCGGTAGCGCGTCAGGTCCGCGGCGGCCGCCGCGTCCAGGACCAGCGAGGCGTCCGGGTGGCGCTGGAGGAAGCTGGCCGCCACGAGCGGCGTCACGGGGCCCTCGACCGCCTGGGCGACGATCGGCGCCTTGTGCTCGCCGAAGGCGAGCAGCACCACGCGCCGCGCGTCGAGGATGGTGCCCACGCCCATGGTGATGGCGCGCCGGGGCACGTGGTCGAGGCCGAAGAAATCGCTCGCCGCGTCGCGCCGCGTCACCCGGTCGAGCGTGATCAGCCGGGTGCGGCTGTCGCGGGCGGAGCCCGGCTCGTTGAACCCGATGTGGCCGGTGCGGCCGATGCCGAGGAGCTGGAGGTCGATCCCGCCGGCCTCCGCGATGGCCTCCTCGTAGCGGCGCGCGTACTCGTGCACCTGGTCGGCCGCGACGGTGCCGTCGGGGATGTGCACCTGCTGCGGCTCGATGTCCACGTGCTCGAACAGGTGCTCGCGCATGAAGCGGTGGTAGCTCTGCAGCTCGTCGGGGTGGATCGGGTAGTACTCGTCGAGGTTGAAGGTGGTGACGCCGGCGAAGGACAGCCCCTCCTCCCGGTGCAGGCGCACCAGCTCGGCGTACACGCTGATGGGCGTGGACCCGGTGGCGAGCCCGAGCACGCAGGGGCGGTCGAGCGAGGCCCGCTCGCGGATCAGCGCGGCGATGTCCGCGCGCGACGGCGCCGGCTCGCCTGCTCCGCGTCGGCGAAGACCTGGGTGGGGACCCGCTCGCGGCGCCGCCCTCGGGCACCGGGCTGGTCACGTGCCCGCCTCCTCCTGCCGGCCCACAGGCTCCGGAGCAGCCACGCAGGCCGACCGCGGTCACCACGAACACCACCAGGAAGGTCACCGCCTGCGGCGTCCGGCCGTACAGGAAGCTGCCGACCCCGAACAGCGCCGAGTAGACGAACAGGCAGCCCAGGACCCAGCCGAGCAGCGAGAGCGACAGGCGGTCCGGCGAGCCGCCGCCGCCCGGCCTCGGCGCGGATCGAGCGCCCAGCCCGGCCCCGCGGGCCGCACCAGCGCGTAGAACGCGACGAGCGGCTGCGCGGTCGGTCGGACGGGTCAGGTAGGTCACCGCGATCCACACCACCGTGGTGCGCGGCGACCGTGATCGGGAGCGAGACGTAGATCGGCACCGGGTGCCCGAGCTTCCCGGCCACGAAGAAGCCCAGCGCGACGAGGAACGAGCTGGCCATCGCCGCGACCTCGCTCCAGGCGTTCACCCGCCACCAGAACCAGCGGAGCAGGTAGATCAGCCCCGTGCCGGCGCCGACGGACGAGGATGAGGTCGAACGCCTCCTTCGCCGTGTCGAGCGCGAAGGTCAGGCCGGCCGCGCAGACCATCAGCAGCGCCGTGGTGAGCGCGGCCCACCAGCACGTAGTGCCGCTCCTCGCGGCCGCGGCCTGAGGAAGCGCCGGTAGAAGTCGTGCACCAGGTACGAGGTGCCCCAGTTGAGGTGCGTCTCGATCGTGGAGCGGTACGCCGCGAGCGTGCCCGCGACCACCAGGCCGAGGAAGCCGGCCGGGAGGAAGCGGAACATCGCGGGATACGCCATGTCGTTCCCGATCAGGCGCGGGTCTCGACGTACGGGAACGCGCGCGTGATGTCGGAGAGGTGCGGGAAGACCAGGGTCGAGGCGAGCGCCGTGATGATCCACGGCCAGGGGCGCAGCGCGTAGTGCATCGCGTTGAAGAACAGCGTGCCCGACGAGCGCGTCGCGCTCGCTCTTGGCGGCGAGCATCCGCTGGGCGATGTAGCTCCCGCCGCCCGGCTCGGCGCCGGGATACCAGACCGACCACCACTGGACCGTGATCGGGATGATGAACACCGACAGCGCGACGCCCCAGTTGCCGAAGTCGGGCAGCAGGTTCAGCATCCTGGGGATCGATGCTGGTGCAGGAGGCCCGCGAGGCCGCCCACGGCCGGCTGCTTCACCGCGAAGTACGACACCGCGATCGTGCCGGTCATCGTGATCGTGAACTGGATCGAGTCGGTCACCAGCACGCCCCACAGCCCCGAGACCGACGCGAAGAAGATCGTGATCACCGAGGCGATCACCAGCGTCTGCCAGCATCGGCCAGCCGAGCACGATGTTGGCGATCTTGGCGGCGGCGAGGTTCACCGTGGCCATGATGACGCAGTTGAAGAACAGGCCGAGGTAGACGGCGCGGAAGCCGCGCACGAAGGTCGCCGCCTTGCCCGAGTACCGGACCTCGTAGAACTCGAGGTCGGTCAGCACCCGCGAGCGACGCCACATCCGGGCGTAGAAGAAGACGGTCATCATCCCGGTGAGCAGGAACGCCCACCAGAGCCAGTTCTCCGAGACGCCGCTGCTCGCGCACCATGTTGGTGACCAGGTTCGGCGTGTCGGTGCTGAACGTGGTCGCGACCATCGAGACGCCGACCAGCCACCAGGGCGCCGCGCGGCCCGAGGTGAAGAACTCGGTGGTGCTGGAGCTGGCCCGCTTGACGAAGAAGATCGCCGGCAGGAACGAGATGCGCGATCGAGACGGCGACGATGGTCCAGTCGAGGGCGGTCAGATGCATGCGCGGCCCGGGTGAGAGGTGAGAGCCGAGACGTGGGGCGTGCGGGTGAGACGTGAGAGGCGCATGGGAGAGGTGAAAGTGGGGGCTGGGCCGCCCGAGAGCCAGCCCCTGCTGCCCTCGGCACGAAGATTGCCCGCCGAGGAGGTGGGAGGTCGTGATGCCCGAGATCGAGATCGGCGGCCGCACGTTCGTGGTGGACGAGGAGGGCTTCCTCCAGCAGCCCGAGCTGTGGGACGACGACGTCGCACGGCTGTTCGCCACCACCGAGGGCATTCGCGAGATGGACGAGCAGCACTGGGCGGTGGTGCGGTACATCCGCGCCTACTGGCTGGAGCACGGCACCGCGCCGATGATGCGGACGCTCTGCCAGGCGACGAACCTCAACCTGCGGACGATCTTCAAGCTCTTCCCGTCGGGCCCGGCCAAGGGCGCCTGCAAGGTGGCCGGGCTCCCCAAGCCCGAGGGCTGCGTGTAGCGCCGTGACGGCCTCCGCCCTGTGCTGGTCGCCGCCCTGGTCGTCGGCGCCGCCTCGCTCGCCCGCGCGCAGGCATCGGCTCGGTGCGCACCCGGGTCTCACGTTCGCCCCTCCGCGCGGCCGCCCGCCGCCGGCGTCCGCTACGCCTTCACGACCGCGTTCCTGCCGTGGGCCAAGGAGAGCGCCAGCGGCCACCTCGCCGTCGTACCTGGCGGGGATCGTCTACCACGCCGGCATCTTCGCCATGCTGGCGTCGCCTCGCGCTGACGCTCTTCCCGCTGGCGGTGCCGCGTACGCCGGCGCTCCGCTCGCCGTCGCTGTTCGGCGTCGCGCTCGCCTCCGGCCTCGGCCTGCTGGTGAAGCGGCGGGCCGACGTCGCCCTGCGCGCCATCAGCGTGCCCGACGACTTCGTCGCCAACCTCCTGGTGGACGCCGCGCTCGCGGCGGCGCTCGCCGCCGTCGCTCGCGCCCGGGCGCCCTGCCGCGTCTTCCAGCTGTGCGGCGCGGCGCTGCTCCTGTACGCGCCGCTCGGCAAGCTGCGCCACATGCTCTTCCTGCTGACCAGCCGGAGGCTGTGGGGCGAGTACTACGGCGGCGCGGGGTGCTCCCGGATGACGGCGCCCGCCCTGCCGCTCCTCCGCGACCGGGCTCGACGCGCGCGACGGCGGCGTCCCTCGAGGCGTGCGTCCGGTGCAACCTCTGCGCCGAGAGCTGCCACGTCTTCCTGTCCGACCGCGAGCCGCGTCCGCGCCCGCCGCCAAGGTGCAGCAGGTGGCGCGGCTCTATCGCCGCTACCACACCTGGTCCGGCCGCGCTGCTGCCCGGCCTCACCGGCGCCCGCGCGCTCGACGACGCCGGCGCTCGCGGAGCTGGTGGAGAGCGGCGTTCGGCCGCTGCACGATGTGCGGGCGCTGCACGCTCGAACTGCGCGGTCGGGCCTCGATCCCGCCGGCCGCGATCGGCTTCGGCCGCGCGATGGTCGTCGCCGCGGGCCTGGTGCCCGCGGGCATCCGGCCAACGTCACCGCCGCGCTCGAGACCGGCAACAGCATGCGCATCGGCGCCGACGACGTGCGGGAGACGATCGCCTGGCTCGAGGAGGACCTGCGCGCCACCACCGGCGACCCGACGCATCACGCTGCCGATCGACCAGCGCGGCGCCGCGCGTCCTGTACGCGCTGAACCCGCGCGAGATCAAGTTCTTCCCGCTCTCCATCTCGGCGGCGGGCCAGCTCTTCCACGCGGCCGCGCGAGAGCTGGACCCTGAGCAGCACCGACTTCGACATCACCAACTACGCCTACTTCGCGGCCGACCGCGACGCCGCGCGCGGAGATCGCGCCGACCGTCTCGAGCGCGGCCGAGGCCGCTCGGCGTCGCGGACGCTGGTCGTGGCCGAGTGCGGGCACGGCTACCGGAGCCTGAGGTGGGAGGCGCCCGAGTATCTGCGGCCGGCCCCTGCCGTTCGAGATCCGGAGCTTCGTCGAGGTGCTGGACGAGCTACCTGACCGGCGGGCCGCATCCGGCTCGACCCGTCGCAGCAACCCGGCGCGGGTGACCCTGCACGACCCCTGCAACCTGGTGCGGAACGGCGGCGTGATCGAGCCGCAGCGGCGCGTGCTGCGCGCGGCGGCGCGGACTTCGTCGAGATGACGCCCAACCGGGAGAAGAACTACTGCTGCGGGGGCGGCGGCGGGCTGCTCGCGGCGTCGGAGTACACCGCGCGGCGCGCTGGCCAGCGGGCGGCTCAAGGCGGAGCAGATCCGCCGCACCGGCGGCCAAGGTCGTCGTCTCGCCCTGCCACAACTGCATCGACCAGCTGATGGAGCTGAACCGGCACTACGCCCTGGGCGTCGAGATCCGGACCCTCGCCGAGGTCGCCGCCGACGCGCTGGTTCCGCCGAACCGCACCCACTGAGGCGCCGGAATTCCATCGCTCCCGGCCGGCACCGCGCGTCGGCCGGTCCACTTCTTGCGTTCTAACGGGTGAAGGAACGGCCGATCGCGCTGCCAACGGCTCGGACGTCGCGGCCGCGGCGGTCGGCGGATGAGGAAACCGGGGCGGAGGGTCGTGGGGACGAGCCCCCATCACCCGACACCCACCCACGCTGTTGAGGAGTCCGCTCCACAGCACGACCTGACGGGAGACAGAGCACATGGCACAGAGCGCAAGCCGGATCGCGATCATCGCGGCGCACGGCACCCTCGACGCGGCCTATCCGCCGCTGATCCTGGCGACCTCCGCCGTGGCGATGGACATGGAGGCGGGGATCTTCTTCACCTTCTACGGCCTCGAGATCCTGAAGAAGGGGAACGCGGACAAGCTGCAGGTGGCCCCGATCGCCAACCCGGCGATGCCCGTGCCCATGCCGAACATCATCGGGATGCTGCCCGGCATGACGGCGGCCGCGACGATGATGATGAACAGCTGGATGAAGAAGTCCAACGTGCTGAAGATCAGCCAGCTGCTGGACCAGGCCCGCGAGAGCGGCGTCAAGCTCATCGCCTGCCAGATGACCATGGACGTCATGGGCATCAAGCGCGAAGAGCTGATCGACGGCATCACGGTCGGCGGCGCCGCCTCCTACCTCGCCTTCGCCAGCGAGAACGCGATCGCGCTCGCGTTCTAGACGCCCCCGGGCCGGCCGCGCCAGTCCCCGCGGCCGGCCCGGGGTTTTTCTTCTCCGTAGTTCTCCGGATATCGCACGCGACTCCGGATCGAACGCCCGTTCGGCGCCGCCGGCGTCCGGCATGGTATTTGCGAAACTTGCGCAAGTACGGAAGTACGACTCACACTGCGGGGAGGGCGCCGTGAAGAAGGTCGACATCTTCGAGCTGCACGCCGAGGCCTGCAAGACCATCGCGCACCCCACCCGCCTCAAGATCCTGGCCCTGCTGGCCCGGCGCGAGATGAGCGTCGGCGAGCTGGCCGAGATCGTCGGCGTGCCGATGCCGAACATCAGCCAGCACCTCACGGTGCTCAAGGCGGGACAGCTGGTCCGCACCCGCAAGGAGGGGCAGACGGTGCACTACCGCCTCGCCGACCGCCGGACCATCCAGGCGTGCACGCTGATCCGGTCGGTGCTGCTGGACCGGATGAAGGAGCGCGGCGTGATCGCGCAGAAGATGGATCCCCGGTACGTCGTCTTCGCCGCCTAGGCGGGACGCGGACCACCAACGCAGTCACGAAGGAGACGGCATCATGGCGACGGATCTCTCGACTCTCACGGTGAGCAAGACGGTGGACGCGCGCGGGCACGGCCTGCCCGGGCCCGCTGCTCGAGGCCAAGCGCGCCATCGCCGGCGTGCCGGTCGGCGGCATCATGGAAGTGCTGTCGTCCGACGCCGGCACCAACGAGGACATCCCGCTGTGGTCGAAGAAGGTCGGCCACGAGTTCCTCGGCACGGTCGAGGAAGCCGGCTACTGGCGCCTGTTCGTGAAGCGGGGGAAGTAGGCGATGGCCGCGCCCGCCGCCCTTGTCCGTCCGAAGATCCTGGTCTTCTCGACCACCAACATCTCGGATCCCGGCATCGACCTGGCGGGCAGCCAGCACATGGACTACTCCGCCGCGGTCAAGGTGATCAGCGTGCCCTGCTCGGGCGGGATCAACCCCCGCTGGGTCGCGCACGCCATCGAGGCGGGCTTCGACGGCGTGTTCATCGCGGCGGACGGCGGCGACTGCGCCTACCTCGCCGACTGCACCGCCCGCACCGCGCGCATCGCGGAGCGGGCGCAGGGACTGCTCAAGGAGCGCGGCCAGGATCCGCGCCGCGTCAAGATGGCGGCGATCTGCTCGGTCTGCTCGGAACCGTTCGTCTCGCACATGCGGCAGTTCGGCGAGGCGTTGAGCAAGCTGGCGGACGTGACGTGACCGACTGCGACGTCCTGATCGTCGGCGGCGGCATCGCGGGGATGGAGAGCGGCCTCACCCTCGGCGACATGGGCTACCGGGTCGCCCTGGTGGAAAAGGAGCCGTCGGTGGGCGGGAAGATGATCCTGCTCAGCAAGGTGTTCCCGACCCTGGACTGCGCGTCGTGCATTTCCACCCCGAAGATGGCGGCCGTGTCCCATCACCCGAACGTGACCGTCCTCACCTACAGCGAAGTCGAGGGGATCACGCCGCAGCCGGCGACGGCGACGTTCACCGTGCGGCTCCGCCGAGAAGCCGACCTTCGTGGACCTCGCCGCCTGCACCGGGTGCCAGGACTGCGAGCGCGCGTGCACCGTCGCCATCCCGGACCGGTTCAACGCCGACCTCGTGGCCACGCGCGCCGCGCACATCGCCTTCCCGCAGGCCGTGCCCAAGAAGGCGGTCATCGAGCGCGCCGGCACGTCGCCCTGCACGTTCGCCTGCCCGGCGGGCGTGAAGGCGCACGGCTACGTCTCCCTGGTGCGGGCCGGCAAGTACGACGAGGCGTTCCGCCTCCACATGGAAGACGCGCCGCTGCCCGGCAGCCTCAGCCGCGCCTGCTACGCGCCCTGCGAGGGGCAGTGCACGCGCGAGGAGGTCGAGGGCAAGGTCTCGATCCGCGGCATCAAGCGGTTCATGGTGGACCGGTACTACGAGCGAGCATCCCGAGCCCGAGTACGGGCCGCCCGACGCACGAACGGCAAGCGCGTCGCCGTCGTCGGCTCGGGGCCGGCGGGACTCTCGGCCGCCTACTTCCTCGCCCGCAAGGGGCTACGACGTCACCGTCTTCGAGGCGGGCGCCGGAGGCCGGCGGCATGCTGCGCCACGGCATCCCGCCGTTCCGCCTGCCCAAGGCGATCGTGGACCGCGACATCAGGAACGTCACGGCGCTGGGCGTCGAGATCCGGACGGGCACCGGGTGGCGTCGCTCGCCGCGCTGAGCGCGCAGGGATTCGACGCGACCTTCCTCGCCCTCGGTACGATGGAAGGGCAGGGCAGCGATACGCCGGGCCGCGAGCTGGACGGCGTGGTCGAGTCCATGGACCTGCTGGCGGCGGGCAACGCGGGCCGGGGCATGGACCTCACCGGCAAGCGCGTGGCCGTCATCGGCGGCGGCAACGTCGCCATCGACTCGGCGCGGATGGCGCTGCGGCTCGGCGCGGCTGCGGTCACGATCCACTACCGGCGTAGCCGCGCCGGGAGATGCCGGCGCACGACTTCGAGGTGCAGTCCGCGCTCGACGAGGGCGTTGAGCTGCACGAGCTCCAGGCGCCCAGCCGCTTCGTCGGCGAAGCGGGCAGGCTGACCGGCGTGGAGTGGCTCGCGATGAAGCTCGGCGAGCCCGACGCCAGCGGCCGACGCCGCCCGGTGCCCGTGGCCGGGCTCGGAGACGGTGCGGCCCGGTGGACGTCGTGGTCCTCGCCATCGGCCTCGCGCCGAGCACTCGCCCGTTCGCGGGCGAGCTGGCGCTCAACAAGAACGGGACGATCCGGGCCGACGCCGAGTCGCTCGTCACGTCGCTGCCCAACGTCTTCGCGGGCGGCGACGCGGTGAGCGGCCCGTCGATGATCATCGAGGCGATCGCGCAGGGCAAGCGCGCCGCGTTCTACATCGACCGGCAGCTCCAGGGGCTGCCGCTGGCGGGCGTGACCTTCGACGCGCGCCTGCCCGTGGTGGACGAGGCGACGGTGCTGGGCCGGTCGGCGGAGGCGCCCGCCTCGCGCGCGCCGGTCGTCCCGCACGAGCTGCCCGCCGCGACGCGCGCCCGCTCGATGGACGAGATCGAGCAGACGATGACCGAGGAGGAGGCCCGCTACAGCGCCAGCCGCTGCCTCGACTGCGGCGTCTGCTCCGAGTGCCACGAGTGCGTCGCGGCGTGCCCCGCCGGCGCGATCCGGCTCGACATGCGCGAGGAGCGCGGGAGACCGTCGAGGCGCGCTCGGTGCTCGTCGCCACCGGCTTCCAGCTGTTCGACGCGAAGCGGAAGCCCACCTACGGCTTCGGCAAGCTCCCCAACGTCATCACCTCGATGCAGATGGACCGCATCCTCGCGCCGACCCGGCCGTACAACGCGGTGGTCCGGCCCGTCCGACGGCAAGGCGCCGGCCAACATCGCCTACGTGCTGTGCACCGGCTCGCGCGACTGCACGGTGGACAACCGGCTGTGCTCGCGGGTGTGCTGCATGTACTCGATCAAGCAGGCGCAGCTCCTGATGGGCGCGCTGCCGCTGGCCGACATCACGATCTACTACATCGACATCCGCGCCTTCGGCAAGGGCTACGAGGAGTTCTTCGAGCAGGCGAAGGGGATGGGCGTGCGGTTCGTGAAGGGCAAGGTGGCCAAGATCGAGCCGGCCGCGGACGGCAACGTGACGCTGTACTACGAGGACATCGAGGGCGGCGGCGGGCTCCAGAAGGCGGAGCACGACCTCGCGGTGCTCTCGGTCGGGCTGTCGGCGAACCCCGAGGCGTTCGGCCTCTTCCCGCCGGGCGCGCTCGAGGCGGACGCGTTCCACTACGTGCGCGAGGTGGACGAGGACCTCGAGCCGGGCAAGACCAGCCTCGACGGCGTGTTCGTCGCCGGGACCGCCTCGGCGATCCGCGACATCCCCGACACCATCCTGCACGCCGGCGCGGCCGTCGCGCAGGTGGCGTCCTACCTGGAGCGGCACCGCGCGGCGGCGGGGCGCCGGCCGGCGCTGCGTCGCGGCGGGGGCGGGGCAGGGGCGGGGCGGCCCGATGAGCGCCAAGCGGATCGGCGCGTTCGTCTGCCACTGCGGCGGCAACATCTCCGACTACGTGGACGTGGAGCGGGTGCGCGCCGCGGCGGAGCGGGAGCCGGGCGTCGCGGTGGCGAAGACCTTCCTGTTCGCCTGCTCCGACGCCGCGCAGCAGGAGATGGCGCAGATCGTCAAGGACCAGGGGCTCGACGGCATCGTCATCGCCTCGTGCTCGCCCAAGCTGCACCTCGCGACGTTCCGCGCGATGGCGCAGCGCGCCGGCCTCAACCCGTACATGTACACCCAGTGCAACGTGCGCGAGCAGTGCTCCTGGGCGCACCGCCACGCGCGCGAGCCGGCGACCGCGAAGGCCACCGACCTGGTGCGCGCGGGGATCGCCAAGACCCGGCTCGGCGTGCCGCTCACGCGCGCTGCGGGTCGAGACGACCCGGGCGGCGCTGGTGATCGGGGCGGGCGTGGCGGGGATGCGCGCGGCGCTGGCGCTCGTCGGACATGGGCATCGCCGGTGTACCTGGTGGAGCGCGCGGCCGAGGTGGGCGGGCGGGTCCCGGCGTGGGGCCGGCTCTTCCCCAACGACCGCGACGGCGCGGAGATCGTGGCCACCCTGCTCGGCGCGGTCCGGGGACGCGAGAACATCACGCTCTTCACCGGCGCCGAGGTGGTCGAGAAGAGCGGCAGCGTCGGCGACTTCACGGTCAAGGTGCGGGTGGGCGGCACGGAGCAGATCGCGCTCCGCGTCGGCGCCATCGTGGTGGCCACCGGCTTCGACCCGTACGCACCGGAGCCGGGGGAATTCGGCTACGGCCTGCCGGGCGTGGTCACGCTGCCCGAATTCCGGGAGCTGTTGGCCGGCTCCCAGGGTGCGCTGCGCGTCCAGGGCCGGGCCGTCAAGACGATCGCCTACGTCTACTGCGTGGGCAGCCGCCAGGCGGAGTCCGAGGCGTGCCCGCATCCCAACCGCTACTGCTCCCGCTTCTGCTGCAACGCGGCGGTGCACACGGCGCTGCTGGCCAACGCGGCCGACGGCTCCGTGAACCAGTACCACCTCTACCGCGACATGCGGACCTACGGGAAGAACGAGCTGCTGTTCGAGGACGCGGGCCGGAAGGGCTCCGTCTTCGTCCGCTGGTCGGACGACGACGCCGCCCGATGGTGGAGCGGTCGGGCGACGGGCTCCGTCGTGCGGGTCAAGGACAACCTGCTGGCCGGCGAGGACGATCGAGATCCCGGCCGACCTGGTGGTCCTCGTCACGGGGATGGTCCCGCGCGAGAACGCGAGCCTTGAGGCAGGCGCTCAAGCTCCCGCTGGATGCGGGCGGCTTCTTCAACGAGATCCATCCGAAGCTGCGGCCGGTCGAGACGGTGATCGACGGCGTGTTCATCGCCGGAGCCGCGCAGGGGCCCAAGACGCTCGCCGAGAGCGTGACCTCCGCGATGGCGGCGGTCTCCAAGGGCGCGGCGCTGCTGCTCAAGGGCTACGTGGACCTGCCGCCACTGGTGGCCCGGGTCGACGCGGAGCGGTGCGCGTGGTGCGGCGAGTGCGCGGCGGCGTGTCCCTACGAGGGCGCCGTCACGAAGGTGACCGGGTCGGGGAGAAGGAGATCGCCGTCATCCAGCCGTCGCTGTGCAAGGGGTGCGGGGGCTGCGTCCCCGTGTGCGCGAGCGAGGCGATCGACCTCGAGGGCTACACCAACGCGCAGGTGACCGCGATGATCGACGCGCTCGCGGTGGAGGCGGCGTGACGGCGGACGCGGTGCCGCGCGGGATTCGCGGACGTGATGCGCGACGAGATGGTGATGCGGCCCAGGATCGCCGCCGTCGCTGCGCGACGGCCCGAAGACGATCCCGGAGATCGCGGAGGCGCTCGCGGTGCCCGCGCGCGACGTGACGCTGTGGGTGATGGCGCTGCGGCGCTACGGCGCGCTGGAGGAGCTGCCCAAGCCGAAGGCCGAGGACTACTACCGGTACCGGCTGGTGGGCGAGGACGCGGCTGCGGGAAGTACGGGGCTGGGGGCTGGGGGCTGGGGGTTAGGGGCTAGGGGAAAGACGAGGAGCACATGGCGGTGCGCATAGATCCAGGGCTGCATCGCGAGATCGCGAAGTACGGCGGCGGCGACGTCACCGCGTGCATGAACTGCGGCAACTGCACCGCCACCTGCCCGCTGGCGGCGGACACGGGCGGCTTCCCGCGGCGCATCATCCACCTCCTGCAGGTGGGGCACCGCGACCAGCTCCGCGCCTCGCTCGAGCCGTGGCTCTGCTACTACTGCGGCGAGTGCTCGGAAACGTGCCCGCGCGACGCCAATCCGGCCGACACGATGATGGCGGCCCGGCGCTACCTCACGGCGCAGTACGACTGGACGGGCCTCGCCGCGCGGTTCTACACGCGGCCGGCGGTGCAGCTCGCCGCGGTCCTCGGGCTGGGCCTGGTCGTCGCCCTGCTCTTCGCGCTGTTCCACGGCCCGGTCGTGACCACCCGCGTGGCGCTCAACAGCTTCGCGCCGGTCGAGGGGATCGAGCTCGCCGACTGGACCATGGCCGCCGCGCCTGGCCGCGCTGCTGCTGTCCAACGCGTGGCGGATGTACCGCTTCGTGATGCGGCCGGTGAACGGCGCGGCGATCCCGGTCCGCGTGCTGCTCGGCGAGGCGCGCACCTTCGCCGTCCATTTCCTCACCCAGCCGCGATGGCGGACGTGCACTGGCCCGAAGACGCGGTGGCTCAAGCATCTGCTGCTGGTGAGCGGCTACGTCACGATGATGCTGCTGGTCGAGGTCTTCCTGCGCTGGTTCCAGACCGACCGCATCGTGCCCGTCTGGCACCCCACGCGCCTGTTCGGCTATTACGCCGCGGCGGTCCTGCTCTACTTCAGCGGCGATTTCCTGATCGGCCGGCTCAAGCGGCGGGACTGGCTCCACAAGCACTCGGAGCCCACCGACTGGGTGTTCCTCGCGCTGCTCTTTCTCGTGGCGCTGAGCGGCATCCTGGTGCACGTCGCGCGGCTCTCCGGGCTGCCGCTGACCACCTACTACCTCTACGTGGCGCACCTGGCCGTGGTCGCGCCGTTCCTCGTGTTGCAGGTCCCGTTCGGGAAGTGGTCGCACATGTTCTACCGCCCCTTCGCCGTCTACCTCGACGCCGTCCGCACGAAGCTGCAGGCGGCCGCGGAACCGGCGATGGACCGGGCGGCCTGAGAGGAGTCATCCCATGGCGGACAGCACCGAAGACAAGATCACCATCATCGCCACGCACGGCGCCGAGGACCCGGAGCGGGCCACGCTGCCGTTCGTGGTGGCCAACGCCGCGCAGGCCATGGACACCAAGGCCGTGGTCATTCTCCAGGGCTTCGGGGTCTCGCTGGCGACGCCCGGATGCTACGAGCACGTCTTCGCCTCCAACATGCCCCCGCTCAAGGAGCTGATGGACGGCTACCTCAAGCAGGGCGGCGAGCTGCTGGTCTGCACGCCGTGCCTCAAGGCGCGGCAGATCGCGCCCGAGAGCCTCATCCCGGGCGCCAAGCCCATCGCCGCGGGCCGCGTCGTGCAGGAGTGTCTCGAATCGAAGGCCACGCTGAACTATTGAGCGGGGCGCCCGGCGACGGGCCGGCCCCGCAGGCGAAAGGTGAACGCATATGAATCGCAGACTCGTATTCGGGCTCATCGCGGCTTCGTGCCTGGCCGGCGCGGGCGCCGCGCGGGCGCAGACCACCGGCTACCTCCTACCGTGCTCCGCCGCGTCGCAGCTCGGCAGCGGCTGCACGCTGCTCGCCAACACCGGCGACCCGTCGACCATGCTGAGCGACCCCGCGGCGCTGGCCGGACTCGGCGCGCGCGGCCTCTCGATCAGCGGCGCCGCGTTCATGCCCAGCCTGCACTACGCGAACGCGATGAACTCCGGGCAGGACGGGAAGAGCAACGTCTTCCCGATGCCGGCCGTGTTCTTCGCCGACCGGACGCGCGGGGGCCTGACGCTCGGCCTCGCGGCCCAGACCATCGGCGGCATGGGCGCCGACTACAGCCTCGCCAACGCCGTGCTCGGCGCGAACCAGCGGTACCACTCCAAGGTCGCGCTGATGAAGGGCGGCCTGGCCGCCGCGTACCAGGTGACGCCGCAGCTCGCCATTGGGGCGATGGTGGGGGCGCTCTACGGCCAGCTCGAGTTCGCCACGCCGTACAGCATCAACCCGATGACCCTGGCCGGGATGGCGGGCCTGGCGCAGGATCCCTCCTACGCCGCGATGATGGCCGGCTTCACCGAGGCGACGGCCTACACCGAGCTGACCGGACTCACCGGCTTCGGCCTCTCGGGCGCCGTGAGCGTGCACTACCAGCCGTCGTCGCGCCTTCACGGTCGCGCTGGCGTACACCCCCGCCACGACGCTGACGCTCGGCGGCGGCAAGGCCACGATGGACATGAATGCCCAGTTCGGGCTGCTCTACCAGGGCATGGTGGCGGCCAAGGGCGGCGACTCGGCGGCCATGAGCGCCGTGAACGCCCAGCTCGCGGGCTTCGGCCTCAACATGGCGAACGGGATGGCCACCAGCTTCAACGCCGAGACGGACTTCGGCATCCCGCAGACGCTCACCCTCGCGCTGGGCGCGCGGCCGAGTGAGCGGCTGAGCCTCGGCGTGGACCTGGGCTGGATCGGGTACGCGAGCGCGTTCAAGACGATGCCGATGCGGATGACCGGCGGCACCAACGCCAACATCAACATCCTGATGAACGCCAGCCCGACGAACGGCAGCGTTCAGCACCGCGTGGCCGCTCCAGTGGAAGGACAGCTGGGTGGCCCGCGGCGGCGCCGAGTACGGGCTGATCGCCGGCGCTCAAGTTGCGCGCCGGCGCGATGTACGGCTCGAATCCGGTGCCGGCCAACACGCTGTTCACGATCTTTCCCGCCGTGGCCGAATTCGCCGCGACGGTCGGCATGGGCGTGAGCGTGGGCAATACCATCGTCGACCTGTCGTATGCCCACACCTTCGCCAACCAGCAGACCGGGGCGACGCCGAGTCTCGTGGCCCAGGAGTACGCCGGTGCCCAAAGCCGCCTGGGCGAGGACCAGCTCTCGCTGGGACTCTCCTGGCGGTTCTAACGCGCCGGGACGGTCGGGTTCACAACCTGCGGCGCCGTCGTGCCGCGAGTATCTGAAACGAGGTTGCACGTGAGAGTCGCCATTGCATCGGATGATGAGAAGGCCATCGCCGAGCATTTCGGCAGAACCAGGGGCTTTCTCGTCGTCGAGCTGGACAACGGGGCAGAGCAGTCGAGGGTGTACCGGCCCAACACCTTCACCGGCCACGCCAGGGGATTGGAGGGCGCG
This sequence comes from uncultured Gemmatimonadales bacterium, assembly GCA_963729955.1. GTDB lineage: Bacteria > Gemmatimonadota > Gemmatimonadetes > Gemmatimonadales > JACORV01 > Fen-1245. The sequence continues at coordinate 286,066 of CAVSQA010000008.1, read as the reverse complement.
GGCCACGGGGTGGACCGGCACGGCCCGATACTAAGCGCCCTCGCCGACTGCCAGGTGGTCATCTCCCGCGGCATGGGGAGGCGGCTGTACGACGATCTGAAGCAGGCCGGCGTCGAGGTGTTCATCACCGAGGAGACCGATGCGAGCGAGGCCGTCGCGGCGTACGTGCGCGGCGAGCTCGTCGACCGGCCGGAGTTGGGATGCCAACCACCACCACCACTGATGGTGGCGGGAAGGCCGGCGCGCCGCTCGACGCGGGCGCCGGATGGCTCAAGACAGCGCGCCGCCGTGCGGACCACGGCGGCGCGTTGCCGTTCCGGCGGGAGCACCGTGCCGCTCACCCCAGCCCTGGAGCCAGCTCTGCGCCCTGCCCGAGGGCGTCGACCGGCGTCAGGTGGCGGCGTGCACCTCGGCCGCGATCTCCGCGACCGCGGCGAGCGCGGCGTCCACGTCCTTCCCCTCGTTCATCGGTCCCACGCTGAGCCGCACCGTGCCGCGCTCCCCCGTGCCCATCTGCTGGTGGATCAGCGGCGCGCAGTGCAGGCCGGTGCGCGCGGCGATGTTGTAGTCCACGTCGAGCAGCGACCCGACGTCCGCGGGGTCGCGGCCCGCGATGGTCAGGGACAGCACCGGGAGCCGGTGCTCGAGGCTCGTCGTGCCGTGGAGCGTGACCCCCTCGATGCGCTCCAGCCCGCCCTGCAGTCGCGCGAACAGCTCCATCTCGTGCCGGTAGATCGCCTCGATGCCGCGCTGGGCGAGGTACTGCTGGGCGAAGTACAGCCCGGCGATACCGAGCAGATTGCCGGTGCCGGCTTCGAGCCGGTACGGATACTCCTCCAGGTGGTACGGATAGGCGGAGTGCACGCCGGTGCCGCCGACGCGCGTGTGGCGGATCTCCACGCCTTCGCGCACGTACAGGCCGCCGGTCCCGGTCGGGCCCAGGAGCGACTTGTGGCCCGTGAAGCACAGCACGTCGATGTCCATCGCCTCGACGTCGATGGGGATCACGCCCGCGGTCTGCGCCGCGTCCACCACCAGGACGATGCCGCGCTCGCGGCACCGCCGCCCGATCTCGGCCACCGGCTGGATGGTGCCGATGACGTTGGAGCCGTGGTTCACCACCACCAGCTTCGTGTTGGGCCGGAAGCGGCGCGCGATCTCGTCCGCGTCCACCAGGCCGCCGGCCTCGAAGGGCACGAAGTCCACCTCAACCCCGTGGTCCCGCTTGAGGTGGTCGAGCGGGCGGATCACCGAGTTGTGCTCGAGGGTGGTGGTGATCGCGTGGTCGCCGCCCTGGAGCAGGCCCTGGATGGCCAGGTTCAGGGCGTCGGTCGCGTTGGCGGCGAAGATCAGCCGCTCCGGCTTGGCGCCGCCGAAGAAGGCGGCCAGCGCCTTGCGGGTCTCGAAGACCAGCTCACCCGCCACCAGGCAGAGGTCGTAGCCCGAGCGACCCGGATTGACGCCGATGCGCGCGTAGGCGTCCAGCGCCTGCTGCAGCACCGCCTTCGGCTTCGGGAACGTGGTCGCCGCGTTGTCGAGGTAGACGATCTTCTGGGAATCGAAGTTGAGATCCATCGCGCCGCTCCCGTGATCGACCACGCGGGCCGGGACCACCGCGCGGGGCCCGGCACCCGCCTGCAGACGCCACCCGCAATTCCCGTACTCCGGGCCCGCCGGCCGCGGCGCGGCGCCCAAACTCCGACTCCGGCTCGGTGTTTTTTCGGCCGCGAGCGGCACGCAGATTGCGCTCAACTTGGTCGCATAAGGTCAACTCAAAACCGGAGATCGGAACCGTGATTGTCGGCATCGGCGTTGATCTCTTCTCCGTTCCGCGGGTCGAGGACGACCTGGACAAGGGCGAGCAGGGTCTCCGGGACACGATCTTCACGCCGGAGGAAATCGCCTACTGCCAGTCGAAGCGCTATCCCGCCCAGCATTTCGCCGCGCGCTTCGCCGCCAAGGAAGCCGTGTTCAAGGCGCTGGGAGCGTCGGGCCTCAGCGGATCGCACTGGCGGGACGTGGAGGTGCGCGTCGAGCGCAACGGCCGGAGCTACGTCCTGCTCCACGACAAGGTGCGCGAGGCGGCCGACGCGCTCCATGTCACCAGCGTCCACGTCTCGCTCTCTCACACCCGCGACTGGGCCGTCGCCAGCGTGGTCCTGGAATCCGCCGATGGTCGCCCCGACGATCGCCCCCGTTAGCTGGGAGGCCGCCGAGCGCGAGCTGGGCTACCGCCGCGGCGGCCCGATCAACATCGGCTGGTACTGCAGCGACCGGCTGTGCGAGTTGGGGCTTTCCGGCACGCCCGCGCTGCTGTGGGAGGACCACCAGGGCCGCGAGCGGACCTACACGTACGACGACCTGCGGCTCAAGACCAACACCTTCGCGGCGTGGCTGCGCTCGCTCGGGCTCAAGCCCGGCGACCGGATCTGCCTGTTCATGGACCGCGTGCCGGAGCTCTACCTGGGGTTCCTCGCCATCCTCAAGATGGGCGGCATCGCCCAGCCGCTGTTCTCGGCCTTCGGCGACGAGTCGCTGTGGACCCGGCTCGACAACGCGGGCACCACGGCGATCATCACCCAGAAGAAGCACGTGCTGAAGGTGCGGAAGATCCGGGAGAAGCTGCCGGAGCTGACGCACGTCATCGTGGTGGACGCGCCGGCGGGCCAGCTCAAGCCGGACGAGGTGTCGCTCGAGCTGGACGCGCTGGCGCCGGTCGAGCGCTTCGACGTCTATCCCAGCACGGCCGAGACGCCGTCGGTGCTGCACTACACGAGCGGCACCACCGGCCAGCCCAAGGGCGCGCAGCACGTCCACTACTCCCTCATCGCGCAGTATCTCACCAGCCGCGTGGTGCTGGACCTCAAGCCGGGCGACATCTACTGGTGCAACGCCGACCCGGGCTGGGTGACGGGGACGAGCTACGGCATCATCGGCCCATGGGCGTGCGGCGTGACGCAGGTGGTGCTGGACGCCGGCTTCCAGGCCGACCGCTGGTACGCCTTCCTTCAGAAGCGGCGGGTCACGGTCTGGTACTCGGCGCCGACGGCCATCCGCCTCCTGATGCGCGAAGGCACGGCGCTGGTCCGGAAGTACGACCTCTCCTCGCTGCGCCACCTGTGCAGCGTGGGGGAGCCCCTGAACGCCGAGGCGGTGATCTGGTCGCAGGACGCGTTCGGGCGCCCGTTCCACGACACCTTCTGGCAGACCGAGACCGGCTGCATCGTGATCACCAACCTGCCCGGGATGCCGGTGCGCCCCGGCTCGATGGGCAAGCCGTTCCCCGGCATCGAGGCCGCGGTCCTCGACCCGAAGACCTACGAGCCCCACACGGCGCCGGGGCGGGTGGGCCTCATCGCCCTCCGGCCGGGCTGGCCCTCGATGGTCCGCTCCTACTGGAAGAACCCCACCGGCTACCAGAACAAGTTCAAGAACGGGTGGTACCTCTGCGGCGACCGGGCGTCAGCATCGACCCGGACGGCTACTTCTGGTTCGTGGGGCGCGACGACGACGTGATCAACACCGGCGGCCACCTGGTGGGACCGTTCGAGATCGAGTCGGCGCTGCTGGAGCATCCGGCGGTGGCCGAGTCGGCGGCGGTGGCCAAGCCCGACCCGATCAACATGGAAGTGGTGAAGGCGTTCGTGACGCTGAAGCCGGGCTACGTGCCGAGCGCCGACCTCGAGCTGGAGATCATGAACACCATCCGGCGCAAGCTCTCGCCGCTCGCGATGCCGCAGGAAATCGAGTTCATCGCGGCGCTGCCCAAGACGCGCAGCGGGAAGATCGTGCGGCGGATCCTGCGGGCCCAGGAGTTCGGTGAGCCGGCGGGCGACGTCTCAACCCTGATGGAGGAGTGACATGGACGACCTCATCAAGGTCATCCTCGACTACGTGAAGCGGGAGTACATCGAGGAAGGGGACGACCGCGAGGTGGGCGCCGACACGCCCCTCATCAGCGGCGGGATCGTGGACTCGTTCTCGATGGTCTCGCTCAAGCGGTTCGTCGAGAAGAAGTACGGCCTCCAGATCCCCGACGCGGACGCGACGCCCGCGGCGTTCGATTCGGTCACGAAGATCGCCGACGCTGGTTCGGCGGTTCCAGCAGGTCGCACGTGTAGACCCACGACCGTTGGTGGGTTGTGGGTGGCAGGTTGTAGGGGAGGCGACACCATGGCATACGGCACGAAGGCGCGGGAGTGGTACCAGTCCGAGCTGGCCGGCATCCAGGCGGCGGGGCTGCTCAAGGAAGAGCGCTACATCAGGAGCCGCCAGGACGCCGAGATCGACGTGGAGTATCCGGCCGGCGCGAAGCCCCGGCACGTCATCAACCTCTGCGCCAACAACTACCTCGGTCTCTCGAGCCATCCGGAGGTCATCGAGGCGGCCCGCAAGGGGCTCGACACCCGGGGCTACGGGATGTCGTCGGTGCGGTTCATCTGCGGCACCCAGGACATCCACCGCGACCTGGAGCGGCGGCTCACGTCGTTCCTCGGCACCGAGGACACGCTGCTGTTTCCCAGCTGCATGGACGCCAACGGCGGGCGTGTTCGAGGCGGTCCTGGGCGAGCAGGACGTCACCATCGCCGACCGGCTGATCCACGCGTCGCTGGTGGACGGGATCCGGCTGTGCAAGGCGACGCAGGACTCCTACAAGCACTCCGACATGGGGCACCTGGAGGAGAAGCTCGCAGGAGCACCAGGACAAGCGCTTCCGGATGATCGTCACCGACGGCGTGTTCTCGATGGACGGCGACCTCGCCAAGCTGGACGAGATCGTCGCGCTGGCCGAGCAGTACGACGCGATGGTGTGCGTGGACGACTCCCACGCCACGGGGTTCATCGGGAAGACGGGGCGCGGCACCCACGAGCACTGCGGCGTGGCGGGCAAGATCGACATCATCACCACGACGCTCGGCAAGGCGATGGGCGGCGCGTCGGGCGGGTGCGTCAGCGGCCGCAAGGAGCTGGTGGAGATGTGCCGCCAGCGGGCGCGGCCGTACCTCTTCTCGAACACCGTGGCGCCGGTGATCGTGGCCGGGGCCATCAAGGTGCTGGACATCCTGTGCCGGTCCACCGACCGGCGGGACCAGCTGGAGTGGAACGCCACCTACTGGCGCAAGCTCCTCGTGGACGCGGGCTTCGACGTGAAGAAGGGCGACAGCCCGATCGTGCCGGTGATGCTCTACAACGCCAAGCTGGCGCAGGACGTGGCGCGCGACCTGTTCGCCGAGGGCATCTACGTGGTCGGGTTCTTCTTCCCCGTGGTGCCGAAGGGGCAGGCGCGCATCCGGACCCAGCTCTCGGCGGCGCACGAGAAGGTGCACCTCGATCGCGCCATCGAGGCCTTCGTCAAGGTGGGGAAGAAGTACGACATCCTCGGCAAGGACAAGAACGCGATCATCCAGCAGTACGGCCTGTGAGGCGCGCATGACGACCAAGGCGGCGGCGAAGTGGGAGCAGGTGCGGGACCGGCTGGAGCAGGAAGGGTGGAAGGTCACGTGCAGCCGCGTCTATCTCGCGGAGGCGCGGCGCGAGGGGCACATCGAGCAGGCGACCGGAGAGACTGAGGACGAGGCCTTCGGCCAGCTGTGCCAGATGACGCTGCAGGACTCGGTGGACGGCTGCCCGTAGCGGGGGGGGGGGGCGGGGCGGGTGAGGACGGCCGAGCGGGATTGAGCCGGTGACGTCGGCGCGTCCCTCCAACGGCCGGTCGGCCGCCGGGCTCACGGGCGCCGAAGCTCGCCGGCGTCTCGCCGAGCTCGGTCCCAACACGATTCCGGATACGGCGCTGCATCCCCTGCGCCGCGCCCTGGTCAAGTTCTGGGCGCCGGTGCCGTGGATGCTGGAAGCGGCGATCGTGCTCGAGCTGGCGCTCGGCAAGGTCGCCGAGGCGTCCATCATCCTGGGGCTGCTGGCCTTCAATGCGGTGCTCGGATTCTTCCAGGAAGGGCGCGCCCAGGCGACCCTCTCCGCGCTCAAGTCGCGGCTCGCCCTGAACGCCTCGGTCCGCCGGGACGGCGCCTGGAGCACCATACCCGCCGCCGGGCTGGTGCCGGGCGACATCGTCAAGCTCTCCCTCGGCGCCGTGGTGGCCGCCGACGTGCGGCTGCTCGAGGGCGAGGTCCTGCTCGACCAGTCCATGATCACCGGCGAATCCATCCCCATCGAGGCGGCGCCCGGCCTGGAAACGTATGCGGGGGCGCTGGTCCGGCGCGGCGAAGCGGTGGCCGAAGTCATCGCGACCGGCGCGCGCACCAAGTTCGGGCGCACGGCGGAGCTGGTCCGCACCGCGCACGTCGTCAGCTCGCAGCAGAAAGCCGTGCTGCGTGTGGTGACCAACCTCGCCCTGTACAACAGCGTGATCATCGTGCTGCTGGTCGGATACGCCCACGCCCTCAGGATGCCGCTCGGCGAAATCGTTCCGCTGGTGCTCACGGCCATCCTGGCGGCGATCCCGGTGGCGCTGCCGGCCACCTTCACGCTGGCGGCGGCGATCGGCGCGCAGGCGCTGGCGCGCCGGGGCGTCCTTCCCACGCGGCTTTCCGCCGTGGATGAGGCGGCGAGCATCGACGTCCTGTGCTCGGACAAGACGGGCACCCTGACGCGCAACGAGCTGAAGGTGACCGCCATCCGGCCCATGCCCGGCTTCGACGAGGCGCAGGTGCTGGGGTTGGCGAGGCTCGCCAGCTCGGAGGGCGGGCAGGATCCCGTGGATGGGGCCGTTCGCGCCGCCGCCGCGGACGCCGCTGCTCCCGCACTGCCGAAGCTCGCCAGGTTCGTGCCGTTCGACCCCGCCACGAAGATGTCCGAGGCCACGGCCGTCGAGGGTGGAGGCGCCGAGGTGCGCGTCGTGAAGGGAGCGTTCGCCACCGTGCTCGGCCTCGTCCCACCGAGTGGCGAGGCGGCAGCCGCGGCGGAGGCGCTCGAGGCGCAGGGCTACCGGGTGCTGGCCGTGGCGGCGGGGCCGCCGAAGGCGCTGACGCTCGCGGGCCTTATCGCGCTGAGCGACCCGCCGAGATCGGATTCGGCGGCGCTGATCGCGGAGCTGCACGCCCTGGGCGTCCGCACGCTCATGGTGACGGGCGATGCGCCGGCCACCGCGGCGACCGTGGCCCGCGCCGTGGGCATCGAAGGGGCGGTCTTTCCCCCCGGGCCCGATCCCCGACCGGGTGCGCGCGCGGGATTTCGCTGTCTTCGCCGGCGTCCTCCCGGAGGGGAAGTACGGTCTCGTCAAGGCGTTCCAGAAGGGCGGCCACGTCGTCGGCATGTGCGGCGACGGCGCCAACGACGCGCCGGCGCTGCGGCAGGCGCAGATGGGGATCGCGGTCTCCACCGCCACCGACGTGGCCAAGTCGGCCGCCGGCATCGTGCTGACCGAGCCCGGCCTCGGCGGCATCGTCGCCTCGGTCAAGGAAGGCCGCGTGACCTTCCAGCGAATCCTGACCTACGCGCTCAACTCGGTGATCAAGAAGATCGTCCAGGTGGCGTTCGTGGCGGTCGGCCTCGTCATGACGGGGCAGGCGATCCTGACGCCGATGCTGATCGTCATCCTGATGATCACCGGTGATTTCCTGGCGATGTCGCTGACGACGGACAACGTCCGGCCGTCTCCGACTCCCAATGCCTGGCGCATCGGCCAGCTGACGATCGCGGGTGCCGTGATGGGAGCCGGCGCGCTGATCTTCTGCACCGCCGTCGTGGTCGTCGGCAGGTACCGGATGGGCCCCGGGATCGAGGCGCTGCGAACCCTGGCGTTGGTCGCGCTGGTGTTCGGCAGTGAGGCGACGCTCTACGTCGTTCGCGAACGCAGGCGGATGTGGAGCTCGCGCCCGAGCTTGTGGGTGATCGTGTCGTCGGTGTGTGATGTGCTGATCATCGCAACGCTGGCCACGCGCGGCATCGCCATGGCGGCGCTGCCGCTGTCGCTCGTCGCCTGGACGCTGGCCGCGGCAGCCGGCTTCGCCTGCGTGCTGGACCTGGTCAAGGTGCCGGTGTTCCGACGCCTCGGGATGAGCTAGCGCATCGTGCCGCGCCGGTGAGGGAGAGCGCGTCGAGCAGGGTGCCGAGCGGGGGCTCGCGTCGCCGATCCGCCGCTCCGCGAGGGAGAGCGTGATCTGGTGCGTCGGCCCCCCCTCCCGCAGCGGTACAGCCCGACCTCCTTGACGCGCCGACGTCCCGCCTGGATACTCGGACCGGTACGAAGGATGATCCCGTGCCCGCGCGAAGGTACCGTGCGGGTTCGCCCTCTCGGACATGGAGTCGGTCATGATCGGCGCCCGGGTGTCTGTCTGCCAGCCTGATCTGCAGCCTCGCGTCGGCCCTGCCCGGCGTCGCGCGCGCCCAGCAGCTCACGCCCGGTAACACGATCGAGATCGCCTTCCCGGACCCGAACCTGCCGCCGACGCTCTACTCTCTCTTCACGGGCGCGGACCGCACGCCGATCGTCGCCGTCCGGCTTCCGGACGACTACGACCCCGCCCGCAGGTACCCGCTGCTCGTCTACGTGCCGGGCCTCCACGGCAATCGCTCGGGCAACGTCGGCAATGCGCTGACCATCGCTGGCCCGCGGGGCTGGGTGGTCGCGAGCCTGCCGCTGTTCAAGGCGGTGGTGGACCGCGAAGAAGTGGGCGGCGGCCTGCTCGTCGGCTTCCGCGACGAGCCGGTCATCGCGTCGGCCTACCGCGCCCTCCTGGGGAGGATCTTCGCGCTGGTGCCGAACATCGATACCTCGCGCAGCGCGATGGTGGGCTTCTCCAACGGCGCTCTCACCATCGCGGTGTTGCTGTCGTCGCACGATGACTTCATCCTGAGCCACTTTCGCCGCTTCGTGCTGGTGGACCATGGGATGTTCCACCTGACGGACCTCCACGAGGCCGGAGCGCGCGACGCGCGCTACCTGATCCTCGTGGGCGACCAGCCCGACCTGGGGCGGGACCTGAAGCTGCGGGGCTGCGCCCTCCAGCAGGACGCGTGGCGCCTGCTCGGCGTGGACCTGACGTGCGAAATCATGAGGGACACGGGACATGCGTTCCCGCCGGCGGTCATGGAGCGCGTGGGGCGGTGGCTCTCCCAGGCGCCTTCGGCCCAGCCGGCTCCGAACTGAGACGACGGATGAGTACCACGCCCCTGGTCGGCCCCGCGAAGCTCTTCTCGGTGGAGGGGAAGCGCGCGCTGGTGACAGGGGCGAGCCGGGGGCTGGGGCGTGGCATGGCCGAGGCACTGGCGGCGGCCGGGGCGGACGTGGTGTGCGCGGCCTCGCGCGCCGGCGGAGCCGACGAGACCGCCTCGGCCATCGAGCGCACGGGCCGCCGCGCCTGGGCCGTCTCGGCCGACCTGGCCGACCGCTCGGCGCTGCTCGCCATGGCGGACGAGGCCGAGCGCCTGGCGCGTGGCATCGACATCCTGGTCAACAACGCCGGCACGATCCGCAGGCACGCCGCGGCGGAGTACCCGATCGCGGACTGGGACACGGTGCTGCGCACCAACCTCGACGCGGTCTTCCTCCTGTCGCAGCGGTTCGGCCGCGCCATGGTGGCGCGGGGCGGCGGCAAGATCGTCAACGTCGCCTCCATGCTGTCGTTCAGCGGCGGGATCACCATCGCCGCCTACACCGCGAGCAAGCACGCCGTGGCCGGGCTGACCAAGGCGCTGGCCAACGAGTGGGCGAGCCACAACGTGCAGGTGAACGCCATCGCGCCCGGCTACTTCCGCACGGACAACACCCGGGCCCTGCAGGACGACGCGGCGCGCTCGGCCGAGATCTCGGCGCGCATCCCGGCGGGCCGCTGGGGCGTGCCGGCGGACCTCGCCGGCGCGGTGATCTTCCTCGCCTCGCCGGCCAGCGAGTACGTGAACGGGCACGTGCTGGTGGTGGATGGCGGCTGGATGTCCAGGTAGCGCACCCGCAAAGCGGAAGCGAATCCATGAGCCTGCACTACACGCCCTCCGCGGCCGAGACCCGGCGCATGACCACGGAGGAGCTGCGAGCCGCGTTCCTGGTCCAGGGCCTGTTCCAGCCGGGCGAGGCGAACATCCGCTGCTACGATCTGGACCGGGTCGCGCTGGGTGGCGTCGTGCCGACCCGCGCGCCCATCGCGCTGCCGAACCCGCCGGAGCTGGCGGCCGCGTTCTTCCTGGAGCGCCGGGAGCTGGGCGTGGTCAACATCGGTGCTCCGGGCAGCGTCCAGGCGGATGGCGCGGCCCGCAAGCTGGGCAATCGGGACGGCCTCTTCGTGGGGCGCGGCAGCCGCGAGGTCGTCTTCGCGAGCGACGATCCGGCGCGGCCCGCGCGTTTCTACCTGGTGAGCTACCCGGCGCACGCGAGCTATCCCTCGGCGCACGTGGCGGCGGCGGAAGTGCCGTCCGCGGAGTTGGGGACGCAGGACGGCGCCAGCCGGCGCCGGCTGCGCCGCTACTTCCACGAGGAGGGCGTGCGCACCGCGCAGCTGGTGCTCGGCGTGACGGACATCGAGCCCGGCAGCGTCTGGAACACGATGCCTGCGCACACGCACCCTCGGCGCACCGAGGTCTATCTGTACTTCGACCTTCCGGCCGGCGGCGTGGTCTTCCACCTGATGGGCGAGCCCACCGAGACGCGGCATCTGGTGGTGCGCGAGGGCGAGGCCGTGCTCTCGCCCGGGTGGTCGCTCCACGCGGGTGTCGGTACCGCGCGCTACGGTTTCTGCTGGGCGATGGGCGGCGAGAACCAGGCGTACGGTGACATGCAGGCCGTCGCGCCGGACAGTCTTCGATAGCGGGGAGGGAGACCCCTCATGAGGAGGATCGGGTGCGTGGGCCTGGGGGCGGCACTGGTGGCCGTCGCGGTGGGGGCTCGTCCGGCACGTGGGCAGCCCGCCGTGGGGCAGGCGGCGCCGCGGGTGCTGGTGCGGCTGGAGAACCCGCTAGCCCTGGCTCGGCCCGACGAGGTCATCGAGCTGTCCTGGGCGGCGCTGCAGCAGCGTCTGCCCGGTCTGGACCCGGCGCGCGTCCGGGCGCTGGACGCGGGCACGGGCGCGGAGTTGCCCGCGCAGTCGATCGACAACGACGGCGACGGACGGATCGATCAATTGCTGGTGCTGGTGGACTTCTGGCCGAGCCAGTCGCGCGAGCTATGGTGGAAACGGTGACACCGGCGACGCGGGTCGAGCCGCGCGTGTACGCACGCCACATCGACGAGCGGGACGACGTCGCGTGGGAGAGCGATCGCATCGCCTACCGCATCTATGGCCAGGGCCTGTGGAGGCAGGAGAACCTGCACAGCAGCGGGATCGACGTGTGGGTCAAGCGCACGCGCGACCTGGTCGTGGACCGCTGGTACTCCAGAGGCCACGACTCCTACCACAGGGACACGGGCGAAGGCGCCGACTTCTACACCGTGGGCGCGTCGTTGGGGGCGGGCGGCGACGCCATCTGGAAGGACGGCAGGCTGTACCGCGCGGAGAACTTCAAGTCGTGGCGCGTGCTGGCGGCGGGGCCGCTGCGCGCGATCTTCGAGCTGACCTACGATCCCTTCGACGCCGGCGGCGTGCGGGTCTCGGAGACGCGTCGCTTCGTCGTGGACGCCGGGCAGAACCTGTTCCGGGTGGAAACCACGTTCCACACGGATTCCGCGGCCCGCGCGTCCCCGCTGACCTACGCCACCGGCTTCGTCAAGCATGCGGAAGGCCAGGTGGCCTCCAGCAGCTGGACCTCAGGCGGCCGCGTCTGGCTCGCCACCTGGCAGCCGGTGGAGAAGGCCAACGGCGGTCACGGGGAGCTGGGCCTGGGGCTGCTGCTCGACCGCGCCTCGCTGCTCGGGCTGCAGGAGACCGACGACCACATCCTCGCCCTGGCGACAGCGCGCCCGGAGCAACCGGCACCGCGCTACGTCGGCGCAGGCTGGACGGCCAGCGGCGACTTCGCCACCGTGAGCGACTGGTGGCGGGCGCTGGACACGCTCGCGGCGCGGCTGGCCTCGCCGATCAGCGTCACCGTGCTCGACGGCGCCGCGGCCCCGGGCCCCCGATGACGCCGCAGGGCTCGGTGGGCGGCTGCCCGTGGCGCGACTCGTGCCCGGTGGAACTGTCGGGTAACACCTCTTCCATCAACATGTTAGGTGGGGTTCTCCGTGCCCATGCCGGGTTCCGGTGACCGCCTGCGGGAATGGCCGTCCCGGAACCGGACGGCCGCTCTCGCGTTGCGGGCTCGAAAGAGCCGGGGCGGGTGCCCCGGCCCTTTCCTGGGTCGCGCGACGGGCTCAGCCGCCGCGGTGCGTGGCCCGTTCCCAGTTGACGAACAGGACGCCGCCCGGCGCGTCGAGCGCGGGCTGCCCGGGCGCGGGCGTCACCTGGAGCTGCAGCTCCCGGATCGGGTGCTTCGCGCAATCCCAGCAGCTCAGCGCGAAGGTGCCGTCGCGGCGCGTCGCGGAGAGCAGCATCACGTGCACCATCGCCCGATCGGTGGCGAGCGCGTCGTTCCGGTAGAGGTGCGCCCAGGCCCACAGCGCGACCGCGCTCCGGATGGTCGGGACGAGCGGCGTGTGCACCCCGGTCGCGCCGTGGTAGTAGAGCCCCATGATCACCCCGCCAAAGCGCGGGTTGTCGGGGACGTCGCGGGTTTGCACGCTGTCCAGCGCGAGGCGCCAGCGGGCCCCGTCCTGCGTCGTGAATTGGGCCGTGCCCGCGACGGAGTCGCGCGTCGGACCGAAGTCCCAGGCGCGAAACGTGAAGCTGCCGCCGATGCGCGCGACGTTGTCCGAGTACGGCCCCTCGTGCGCCTTCAGCGTCAGGTCCCGCCTCTGGTCGTCGGGCCGCGACGCGATCACCGCCCGGGCGCTGTCGGCGAACGGAAAAGGCCCGGGCAGGATCTGGATCACCGGCCCGCCGCCGCTGACCGCGATGGACTTCACCGCGGGGGCCGGGTCGCTGTTCCCGGACGGATTCGCGCGACTCGCGTGGCTCCCGGTGGCGCCGCCGCCGCCCCGCGTGACCTCGATGCGGGTCACCATGCCGAGGTTCTTGTGCGAGTCCCCGCCCACGGGGCAGTACAGCTCGTAGGAGCCGGGCCTGAGGTCGACGGTCAGTGACGCGGAGTGGCCGGGCTGGATCAGCGCCGTCTCTTGCTCGACGCCGCGGCCCTCCACCTCGAAGCCGTGGGGAATGGTGCCGCCGTTGGACACGTTGAAGGTGACGGTGCCCGCGGGCAGTGCGGTTTGCGCGACGTCGACCTTCCACTCCGTCAGCCGGACGTCGGCCGTCGCCTGCGCCTGGGCCGCGAGCGGCAGCGCGGCCAGGGTGATCAGCGCCAGCAGGTGCGGATGCTTCATCGTGATCTCTCCCGTCGTTGGTGGTTGGGTGCGGCGTGACGGGTAGACCGCGATTGGACTCGGGTTATTCCCGGCGCGTATGTTAGGGCGCCGAGGGGAATAAACCCGCCGCGCCGGAGGTCTGAGCCTTCGGGCGTGTGCACGCGCCACCGAGGCAGGGGTTGGACCCGAGCGAGCTCGAGCGTTTCGAGGAGACCATCCTCCCGTACCTGGACGACGCCTACACCCTGGCGCGGCACCTGGTGCGCGATGAGATCGACGCCCAGGACGTGGTGCAGGAGGCCTACCTGCGCGCGCTCAAGTACTTCCGCACCTTCCGCGGGGGCGACGGCCGCGCCTGGCTCCTGGCCATCGTGCGGAACCGTGCGCACACCTGGCGCCGTACCCGCCGGGCGGATGCGCTCACCACCGAGTTCGACGAGGAGGTGCACGGCGCCGACGCGGGGGGCGAGCCGGCGGACGCTCAGGCGCGGCGCGGCGAGGCGAGGGAGACCGTGCGGCAGGCGCTCGCCAAGCTGGCGCCGGAGTTCCGGGAGGTGATCGTGCTGCGGGAGCTGCAGGGCCTCTCGTACAAGGAAATCGCGCAGGTCACCGGGAGCCCGGTCGGCACGGTGATGTCGCGCCTGGCGCGCGCCCGCCAGCGCCTCCTCGAGGCGCTCGGCCCGTTCACGCCGGAGGCGGGGTGACGTGAACTGCCAGGACGTGGAGGCTCGGCTCGGCGCCTACCTGGACGGCGAGCTGGATGCCTCGGAGACGGCGGCGGTCAGCGCCCACCTCAAGGGCTGCCCCGAGTGCGCGGCGTCGCTCGACCGGCTGCGCGCGGTCCGTACGGCGGTTCGGGCCGAGCTGCCCGCATACCGCGCGCCCGACACCCTGCGGATGCGGATCAGAGACGTGGTCCGGGAGGCCGCGCCCGCCCTCTCGCCCGCGCGGCCGCCGGCCTGGCGCTGGCTCGCGGTCGCCGCGGCGGTGGTGCTCGCCGTGGTCGGGACGTGGAAGGTCGCCTCCGACCGCGGCGGCGAGAACGTCCTCGCCGAGGAAGTGCTGGCCGCGCACGTGCGCTCGCTCCTGCCCGGCCACCTCACCGACGTGCTCTCGTCCGACCAGCACACCGTCAAGCCGTGGTTCAACGGGAAACTGGACTTCTCGCCGCCGGTCGCCGACGAGTCGGCCGCGGGCTATCCGTTGCTGGGCGGGCGTCTGGACTACGTGGGGGGCCGGCTGGTGGCGGCGCTGGTGTACGGCCGGCGCCTTCACGACATCAACGTCTTCGTGTGGCCGAGTGGAGAGGGCGCGCTGAGCGGCGGAGCTTCACGGGCGGAGCGGAACGGCTATCACCTCTACCACTGGACGCGGGGCGGTATGGTCTTCTGGGCGGTCTCCGATCTGGACCAGGCCGAGCTCGGGGTCTTCGTCCGGCTCCTCGAGCGCGATGCGTCGGGGGCCGCGCCCTAGCCGAGCGCTCCCACCACCAGGTCGGCGGGGCCGGGAAGCCGGATGCGGCGCACCGCGCCCAAGCCGGCGGCCGTCAGCCAGGATGCATACTCGGCCTCGGTGTAGGTGCCCCCGGCCTCGGTCCCCACCAGCATGTTGATCGCGAACAGCACCGCCTGCCGCGGCCTGGTCCGGTCGGGCTCCAGGATGAAGTCCTGGATGACCACCCGCCCGCCCGGCGCCAGGGCGCGCGCCGCGCGCGCCAGGAGGTCCTGGTTGCCCTTGGGGCCCAGCATGTGGCAGATGCTGGAGAGGAACACGAGATCGTAGTCCCGGCCGAGGTCGTCGGTCCGGAGATCCCCGGCCCGGGTCGTGATCCGGCCGGAGAGCCCGGCCGCTTCGATGTGACCCTCGGTGATGGGGAGGACCGTGGGCAGGTCGAGCACGACGGCCGCCAGCTCCGGGTTGGCCTGGGCGAACGCGATGGCGTACGCCCCCGAGCCGCCGCCCACGTCGAGCATCCGCCGGACGCTCCCGGCTCCCACCGCGGCGACCACCGACGGGGCACGGGCGGCCGCGCCGCGGTGCATGGCGGCGATGAACGGCACGGTCCAGTCGTCGTCCCGCTCCCGCATCTGGGCCCGCAGGGTGACGTGACCCTCGCGCACCGCTTGCGTCAGCGACGACCAGGTGGTCCACAGGCTCAGGTTGTGCCGCAGGGCGGTGCGCGCGTCGTCGCGCGAGTCGGCGACGAGGAACCGCGCCGCCACGGGGGCGTTCTGGTACCGGTCCCGGGCCAGTCGCACCACGTCCAGCGCCACCAGGGCGTTGAGCAGCAGCTCGGTGGCGCGCCGCTCGGTCCGGCAGCGCTGCGCCACCTCGGCCGCGGTCGCACCGCCGGCGATGGCGGTGAACACGTCCAGCTCGATGGCGGTGAGCATGATCCGGCTCTCCTGGTAGCCCCGGATCATCCCCATCAGCTCGTCGGGCACCACGCCGGCGGCCTCGCGCGCCTTCGCCGATGCCAGGAACTTGCCGCGGTTGGCCTCGATCTCCGCCCTGACCGCCGCCGCCTCGGCGTTGGCCAGCCGTGCGACCGGCCGCCCCCCGAGGAAGTGCTCGCGGACGATCTCCGGCACGTCCTCCGGCTGCACCCCCGAGTACCAGGTGCCGTCGGGGTAGACGACCAGGTTCGGCCCGCGCTCGCACAGCCCCAGCGAGCCGGTGGTGGTGAGCTGGACGGCGTCGTTCAACCCCGCCGCCCCGATCTCGCGGCGCAGGGCCTCGATCACCGCCGCCGAGCCTCGAGCCGAGCAGCAGGGCAGCCCGTCGGGCTTCTTCTGGTCACAGGCCAGGACGTGGTACTTGAAAGGCTGCATCCCTACCGCCGCTCCCCTGTCGCCCGCGTGAGACCTGCGAGGGCTCCGGGCGCCGGGCCCCGCCGCCGCGTCAGTCCGCGGCCTGAGCCGAAGCGCGCCCGCCACCCGAGACGTACTGCCCGATCATGATCTTGCTGATCTCTTCCCGCTGGATCTGGTTCGTGCCTTCGTAGATCTGCGTGATCTTCGCGTCGCGCATGTACTTCTCGATCGGGTAGTCGCGCATGTAGCCGTAGCCGCCGAAGACCTGCACGGCGTCGATCGTGACCTGCACGGCCACGTCGGAGGCGAAGCACTTCGACATCGCCGAGTACATCGTCGGCCGCTCCTTGGGCTGCGTGTCGATGTACTTCGGGCGGTCGCGTAGATGAGCGCGCGCGCCGCCTCGACCTTCATCGCCATGTCGGCCAGCTGAACCGCAGTCCCTGGAACGCCGAGATCGGGCTGGCCGAACTGCCGGCGCGTGCAGGCATAGTCGACCGCGAGGTCGAGCGCGCCCTGCGCGATCCCGAGCGCCTGCGCGCCCACGCCGGGCCGCGACGTGTCGAAGGTCCGCATCGCCGTGATGAAGCCGGTGCCCTCGCGCCCGATGAGGTTCTGGGCCGGCACGCGGCAATCCTGGAAGATCAGCTCCCGCGTCGCGGAGGCGCGGATCCCCATCTTGTCCTCCTTCTTGCCGAAGCTGAAGCCGGGCGTGCCCTTCTCGACCACCAGGGCGCTCGCGCCGCGCGGGCCCTTGGCCGGATTGGTCAGCGCGATGACGGTGTAGATCTCCGCCTCGCCGCCGTTGGTGATCCACTGTTTCGTGCCGTTCAGCACGTAGTGGTCGCCGTCCTTGATGGCCGTCGTCCGGATGCCGCCGGCGTCGGAGCCGGCGTCGGGCTCCGTCAGCGCGAACGCCGCCAGCCGCTTGCCGGCCGCGATGTCGGGCAGCAGCCGCCGCTTCAGCTCGTCGCCGCCCGAGAGCAGGATCGGCATCGCGCCGAGCGCCGTGCCCGCCAGCGCGAGAGCGATCCCGCCGCACGCCTTCGACAGCTCTTCGGTCACGAGTACCAGGTTGGTGACCGGCGTGCCGCCCGCGATCCCGCCGTACTCTTCGGGTATGAACGTGCCGAACAGGTCCGCCTGCGCCAGCGTGCGCACCACCGGCCACGGGAACTCGCCCGTGCGGTCGTACTCGGCGGCCACCGGCCGGATCTCCCGCTCGGCGATGTCGCGGGCGAGGTCGCGGATGGCCAGCTGCTCTTCCGTAAAGCCGTAGTCCATCATCGCTGCCTCCTCAGGCCCCGGAGGGCGCGGGCGTGCGGCTCGCGTCCTCCCACAGGACCGGCCGCTGTACCCAGGCCCGGCCGTCGTCGAACACGAAACGCAGGTGCTGCTCGGGCACGATCGCCGCGAACGAGCTGACCTCGATGTCCCCGGACAGCGAGCCCGGCGCCGCCAGCGCCTGCAGCCGCTCCACGAGCAGGAGCACGTCCACGTTGAGATCCCGTATCTTCACCGCCAACCGACCGGTGGAACGGTCCGCCTTGACCACCAGGTCGCCTTCGGGGTAGAGCCCCTCGTAGCCGTCCGCGGCCGACTCCAGCTCGCGCGTGGCCCGGGTCGGGTCGGCCGTCTCGAACGTGACCCCCCCGTTCAGCCGCTGCACCCGCGGCTCCACCATCTCGACCCGCCCCCCCGTGTACAGCTGGCGCTTCGCCTTGGCGTAGTCGGGGTGCGCCCACTCGATCTTGAGCGCGCCGCCAGCCTCCACGCGCAGGCGCACCAA
Organism: uncultured Gemmatimonadales bacterium; assembly: GCA_963729955.1. GTDB lineage: Bacteria > Gemmatimonadota > Gemmatimonadetes > Gemmatimonadales > JACORV01 > Fen-1245. The sequence continues at coordinate 268,176 of CAVSQA010000008.1, read as the reverse complement.
CTGAGCCGCGACCTCGGTGTGCACGAAGAGGTCGCCGCCCGGAATCCGGTCCTGCGCGGCCTCCGGGATCTCGCTCAGCATCCGCACCAGCTCGCCTGCGATGGTCGGCAGGCTCGGCCCGGCCGACGGCTGGATGTGCCTGACCACGATCGTTCCCGTCAGGGGGTCGAATTCCAGCCACTCCCCCGGCAGCGTCCCCAGCCGCTGCTGCACGGCCTCGGGGAGCTGGCCCAGCATGACCCGGCCGTAGCACCCGGCATCGTAGAACATCGGCAAATCCCCCAGTTACAGTCGGGATTACTCCCCTGATGAAGCACCCGTCGCGATCCTTACGCAGACAGGCGACGGGCAAGGGAGCCCTGGCTGATATCGTCTTCGAATCGCAAATTCCGGACCATTCCTGTCTTGAAAGGCTCGCCATGCCGCGGCTCGACCCCCACTCCTACTTCGACTCCGATCAGCCGAGCACGCGCCGCCTGGATCTCGACATCGCGGTCGATTTCGACCGCAGGCGGGTGGCGGGGCAGGTGATGTTGGCGCTCGATCGGCCGTCGACGGGGCCGCTGGACCTGGATTCCAAGGGGCTGGTGATCGCCTCGGTGCGCACCGACCTCGGCCGTCCCATCTCCTACGAGCCGGGCCCCGACGAGCCGATCCTGGGCAGCCGGCTCAGGCTGATGTTGCCGGCGGGCACCGAGCGGGTGGTGATCGCCTATGAGACGGCGGCCGACGCCATCGGCCTCCAGTGGCTCGCGCCGGAGCAGACGGCCGGCCGCCGGCAGCCGTTCATGTTCACGCAGTTCCAGCCCATCCACGCCGCGCTCGATGCTCCCGTGCCAGGACAGCCCGATGGTGCGGGCGACCTATCACGCGGCGGTCACGATACCGGAGCCGCTCACGGCGGTGATGTCGGCGGGGCCGGAGGCCGGCGGCGGCAACTCGGAGCCGGGAATGCGGACGATGCTCTTCGAGATGCCCCAGCCGATCCCGTCGTACCTGATCGCGCTCGCCGTGGGCGACCTGGCGTCGCGTGACCTGAGCGCTCGCGCGCGCGTCTGGGCCGAGCCCGCGACGGTCGAGGCCGCGGCCCGCGAGTTCGCCGGGGTGGAGGAGATGATCGTCACCGCCGAGCGGCTGTTCGGGCCGTACGACTGGGAGCGCTACGACATGCTCGTGCTGCCCCCGTCCTTCCCCTACGGCGGCATGGAGAACCCGCGCATGACGTTCCTCACGCCGACGCTGCTGGCGGGCGACCGCTCGCTGGTGGACGTCGTCGCGCACGAGCTGGCGCACTCGTGGACCGGCAACCTCGTCACCAACGCCACCATGGACCACTTCTGGCTGAACGAGGGCTTCACCGTCTGGGCGGAGCGCCGGATCCTCGAGGCCCTGCACGGCGAGGAGGCGGCGGCGCTGAGCTGGGCGATCGGCCGGACCGCCCTCGAGGAGGCGATGGCGCGGTTCGGGGCCGACTCGCCCTTCACGGTGCTGCGCACGCACCTGGAGGGCGTCGATCCCGACGACGTGTTCTCGTCGGTGCCGTACGAGAAGGGCGCGCTGTTCGTGGCGCTGCTCGAGCGCACGGTGGGACGGGAGCGCTTCGACCGCTTCATCCGCGACTACATCGAGCGCTTCCGCTTCACCTCGATCACGACCGAGGAGTTCATGGCCTTCCTCGAGCAGCAGCTGCCCGGTGTCGCGGCGAAGGTGGGCGCGGACGAGTGGCTGCGGCGGCCCGGCCTGCCGGCCAACGCGCCCGTCTTCCGCTCGTCGTCGCTCGAGGCGCTGACCGCGCTGGCGGAGGGCTTCGCCGGCGGGGCGCGGCCCACGGCGCCGCAGCTGGCCGCGCTGGGGCCCCAACGAGCTGCTGGTCTACCTGCAGCACCTGCCGCGCGAGCTCGACGCAGCGTCGTGCCGCTGGCTCGACGCGCACGCTGGGGCTCACCGGCCGCGGCAACTACGAGATCCTGGTCGAGTGGCTGACCATCGCGGCCGGATCGGACTACGAGCCGGTGTTCGGCCGCGTGCGGGAGGTGCTGATGCGGGTCGGCCGGATGAAGTACCTGCGCCCGCTGTACGGGGCGCTGGGCCGGCACGCGCGCACCCGCACGCTGGCGCGCGAGATCTTCGCGGCCGCCGCGCCCACCTACCACGTGCTGTCGCGCCGCGTGGTCGAGTCGGTGATGGAGAAGTACGATGGCTGACGACGTCCGGCTTCCCGACAACGCCTTCCGCCCGCTCGCGACCGGCGAGCGCTACCAGCCCGTGGTGCCGGCCGGCGGAGCTGGTGCCGGAGGTCACCGTCCGCTCGGTGGTGCAGGGGTTCTTCTGGTCCATCGTCTTCTCGGCCGCCGCCACCTACATCGCCCTCAAGCTCGGCCAGGGGATCGAGTCGGCCATCCCGATCTCGATCCTCGCCGTGGGCTTCTCCGTCTTCGCGGTGCGCTTCCTCCAGCGGCGCGCCTCGAGCCTGCTGGAGAACGTGAACGTGCTGGCGATCGGCGCCACGTCCGGGATCATCGCCGGCGGCTCCGTCTTCACGATGCCGGCCGTCTACATCCTGGGTCTCGAGGGGCGGTCGTCGTTCTTCCAGATCTTCCTGGTGCCGCTGCTGGGCGCGATCCTCGGCATCTTCTTCCTCGCCCCGTTCCGCCGCTACTTCGTGCGCGACCTGCACGGCAAGCTGCCCTACCCGGAGGCGCGGGCCACCACCGAGATCCTGGTCGCGGGCAAGCGCGGCGGCCAGAGCGCGATCGTGCTCACCTACTCGGCCGTGATCGCGGCCATCTTCGACTTCGTCGGGCCCGTCGATGCGGGGCTGGGCGGAGAACTTCTCCACCGCGACCATCGGCGCGCTGGCGCCGTTCACGGAGAAGGTGAAGGCGGTCTTCACGATGAACACCTCGGCCGCGGTACTGGGGCTCGGCTACATCATGGGCCTCGACTACGCGGCCATCATCATGGCCGGCTCGATGATCTCGTTCTTCGTGCTGGTCCCGCTGTTCGCCTACCTCGGCCAGTACATCCCCGGCGCCATCTCGGCGGGGGCGGAGCCGCTCCGCTCCCTCGCCGCCCGAGCAGATCTTCTCCTTCTACGTCCGGCCGATCGGCATCGGCGGCATCTTCGCCGCCGGCATCATCTCCATCCTCAAGATGTCGCCGGTCATCGGGCAGGCGACCCGGCAGGCGTTCGGCGAGGTCGTGCGGCTGGCGCGCGGCAAGCCGGGGGCCGCCGAGGAGCTGCGGACCGACCGGGCGTTGCCGATGTCGGCCATCCTGCTCGGCATCGTGGCCGTGGGCCTCGCGGTCTTCCTCTACTTCCGCTTCTCGGTGCTCGCCGCCGAGCCGCGGGCCCTCGCCCTGGCGCTGGTCGCGACGGGCCTCACCCTGCTCATCGCGTTCCTGTTCGCGGCCGTCTCCGCCTGGGCCATCGCGATGATCTCGATCACGCCCATCTCCGGCATGACGCTGACCACGCTCATCGTCACCGCCGTCGTGCTCTCGGCGCTGGGCCTCTCCGGCACGGGCGGGATGCTGCAGGTGCTGCTGATCGGCGGCGTCGTGTGCACCGCGCTCTCGATGAGCGGCTCGCTGGTCACGCAGTACAAGATCGGCTACTGGCTCGGCGCCACGCCCCGCCGCATCGAGATCGGCAACCTGGTGGGCTCGGTGGCGGCCGCCCTGGCCACGACGGCCGTCATCCTGCTCATGGCGAAGGTGTACGGCTTCGCGCCCGGCCCGCTCCACCCGCACCCGCTGCCCGCGCCGCAGCCCAACGCGATGGCCGCCGTGCTGCGCGGCGTCATGGGAACCGCGGGGACGCCCTGGCTGCTCTACGGCATGGGCGCCGTGTTCGCCGTGGCCACCGAGATGTGCGGCGTCTCCGGCCTCGCCTTCGCGCTCGGGATGTACCTGCCGATGGAGCTGAACTCGCCGCTGGTCCTGGGGGCCGCGATCGCCTGGCTGCTGCGGCGCTCCTCGCAGGATGCGGCGCTCGCCAAGGCGCGCCACGACAAGGGCACGCTCATCGCCTCGGGCTTCATCGCCGGCGGCGCGCTGGTGGGGGTGCTCGCCGCCCTGCTCAAGTTCGTCGAGGACTCGGCCCACGTGACGATCGTGCCCGACCTGACGCGGATCGCCGCGATCGGGCTGGGCCCCTGGCTCGAGGCGTGGGGCAACTGGATCGGGTTGTGCGTCTTCCTGCTGCTCGGCGCGGGCGTCTACTGGGATTCGAGGCGGGAGAAAGTGGCCTGAAGATGCGTTGGCGGGTTGTAGGTGGTGGGTTGGGTCCCCCGCCACCTACAACCGACCACCTACCAACGTGCTACCTGCCGCACTGTCTCACGAACCCGTCGATCGCGGTCCGGTACTGCGCCACCGCGCCGGTGAGCACGTGGTTGGCCAGCGCGCTGTCCACCGCGGCGCCCGACGTGAAGAGGTGGGTGACCTCGGTCAACATGCTGTCCGCCGGGTGCGCCTTGCGGCAGTCGGTGTGCTGTGCGGCGTCGTTGTAGAACGTCTGCAGCAGCCTGAGCTTCGCGACGCCGAGGTAGAGGTCGTACCGGGCTCGGTTCGAATCGGCCGCCATGGCCCGCCCCTCTTCGAGGGCCGAGGCGGCGAGCGCGAACTGATTGTCCTGGAGAAGGTGGCCACCGGCGTTGTACAGCACCGCCGCCGCCAGAGGCTGCATGGTGCTGTCGGACGCGGCCACTCGGGCCAGCGCCACCGCCGAATCGTATTGTCTGGCGGCGAGCAGGTACTCCGCGTACAGCATGGCGCCGGTGCGATCGTCGGGCTTGAGGGTCCGATAGCGCCGGATATAGGGGAAGCCCGTCGCGGTGTCCCGCCGCATGTAGTTGGCGTTGGCGAGCCGCAGGTAGGGCGTCGCCTCGTCGGGGAAGCGGACGGTGGACATCTTCGCCCAGTCCTCCAACCCCCCCGCCATCCCGCCGCGCTCGAACGCCTCGCTCGCCGGCTCGATCAGCTGTTGGACGATGACCGAGCTGTCCGTCCCTACCGCGAGCGTGAAGCTGGCCGCGGCCTGCGACCAATGATCCTGGGCTTCCTGCGCCGCGCCGAGGCCCACGTAATACCAGGGATTCGCCTGCTGCAGCCGGACGGCGGACCGGTACTCGTCCTCGGCGTCGCTCCAGTGGCCCGTCTGCGCCAGCGCAAACGCGAGGTCGCCGTGGTAGCGCGCGTTGTTCGGGGCGGCGGTGACGGCGGCGCGGAGCGGCACGACGGCGGAGTCGAACTGGTTGCGGGTCAGCAGCGCGAGGCCCGCGGTGTATTGGGCGGCCGCGGCGGCCGCGGGATCGGCCCGGGGCGCCCGCGCCGGCCGCGCCACCTGCGCCTCGAGCCGCGCGGCGGCTTCCCGGGCGTGAACCGCCGCCACGGCCAGCAACGACGTGGAATCGACCGCCCCAGCGGCCGGGGCCTGCGCCGTGGCCGGGTGGAGATCGAGCGCCGCCGAGGTGACCAGCGCAGCCATCAGTAATCCTGTACGCACGTGAGTCACGGTATGTACCCTTTTTCGCTGAGGCCCGATTGCGCGGGACGGTTGCGGCGCGCATCGCGATGCCGGTTCAACCGGTGTGATCCCACGGGCAATAAGAGTGCCACCGGCCGGCGATGAGCGCCAGCCGATGGCACGGTCGAGCAGCGGTGAGGTGGCGGCGCACCCTGCGCCGCCGGGTGGTCGTCTAGCGCCAGTGGCCGGGGGCCCAGTACCACCCGCGTCGGGCGCCGTGCCAACGTCCCGGCACCCAGACGGCGCGCGGATGCGGCCGGAGCATCCAGCGTCCGGGCATCCAGCGGTACGCGGCGCCACCCCACTCCCAGTAGCCGGCGATCCAGAAGTAGCCGGGTCCCGGCGCGACGCCGATGACTTCCTGCTGGTACGCCGGCGGTCGCACGCTGACGTACACCGCATCCGGTGGCGGCCCGTAGCAGGCCGCGAGGGCAAGGAGGCCGGTCGAGAGCGCGATTCGGTTGATGGTCCGCATAGGACCTCCGGGCTTTGGTGTGCACTGTGTAGTAGTGAGTCGCCCGCGCAAGGGTTCCGTTAACACGGTGTGACGCGGATCACCTTCGGTCAGGTGGCGGAATTCAGGATGCGGCGCTCAGATCAGTCGCCACTCGCAACTTGGCGTCTGGCCACTGTGCTGCCTTCCGCACCCTGCCAAGCCGCCTACTTGATGTTTTCCTGGTACCGCTCCGCGAGCGTCGCTCCTCCGGTCAGCCCTTCGCGCCGCGCGATGGCCGTGAGCCGCTCGACCCGCTCGTTGGGCTTGGGATGGGTCGCGAAGAACTCCGAGAGCGGGCCCTCGCCGGCGTGCTGGTCTAGGCGCGAGATGAAGGCCGCGAGTCCGCCGGGGTCGTAGCCGGCGCTCGGACGCGTACTCGAGCCCGAGGCTGTCCGCCTCCAGCTCGTCCCCGCGGCCGAGGCCGGTGAAGAGCACGTTGGTGCCCGTGCCCACCACCCGGTCGAGCACGGCGCCCTGGACGTCGACCTGCGTTCCGTACCTCGCGCATGGTGTCCGACTTCCGGATCTGCTCGATGACGTGACGCCGGTTGACGTGCCCGACCTCGTGCGCGAGCACGCCCGCCAACTCCGCCTCGCTGTGAATCAGGCCGAGCGCGCCCCTGGTGATGAAGATGTAGCCGCCGGGCGCCGCGTAGGCGTTGACGATGGGCGTCTCGAGCACGGCGAACCGGTAGGTGATGTCGTCGCGCGGCGCCACGCTGGCGACCGTGAGGCCCGACGAGGTTGACGTAGCGCGTGAGCGCGGTGTCGGTGGAGACGGGGAAGCGGCCGGCGATCGTCGCCGCGATCCCCCGGCCGATCTCGATCTCCTTCGCGGTGCTGATCGGCAGGAGCGTCCGGGCGACGTTCGCGGCCTGGCGGAGCCGGTCGAGCAGGCTCTGCGCCGCGGCGGGCCGGGCCGCGGCGGCGCCCAGCAGCACCGCGATGCCGAGAGCGGCGCCGGTGCGGACCGTGCGGGTCATGGGTGCCTCCCTGCCGAGTCGGCGGGCACGGCGTAGGGACCGAGGCCGCCCGCGCGCAGGAACTCCTCCAGCGCGACGGAGCCGACGGCGAGGTGCTCCATCCGCACGACCGCCATCGTATCGGGCCGCACCGGCACGTCGCCGCCCGGCGTCTTCACGCGATCCACCCCGCGCGCGCCCGCGGTGGCGACCACGCTCGCGCTCCGTTGATCACCCACGGCCGCGATGCCGCTCGCCAGCAGCGTCCGTCCGCCGGCCCGGTTGCCGGGGTCGAGCATCCTGGTGTCGAAGTCGGGGTTCCGGACGGCGCGCCGGTACACGACGCGCGCCACCTTGCCGTCGGCGGCCCGCTCGGCGATCCGCCCGTTGGCGACCCCCTTGCGCCGGCCCGCCGGGTCGAAGACGACCAGGGCCCGCACCAGCGGATCGCGTCCCAGCGCGTGCTGATCGAGCGGCGTGGTGCCGACCTGGGTCACGACCACGGCCTGGTCGCCGCTGCCCACCAGGATCTGCGGGGCGCCCATCGTCTGCCCGTCGCTGGTGCGCCGGATCTCGGCCCGCCACTTGGGCGGCGCGGAGAAGTAGTCCACCCGCATCACCAGGGCGAGCGAATCGGCCTGCGGGACGATGCGCCCGGCCGCCCAGCGGCCGGGCACGTACACCACGTCGGTCCACTGCGCGCGCTGCGCCAGCACGCGGCCGGGCGCCACGCCGCCGAGGATGGCGAGCGCGGGCAGCAGGCGTGCCAGGGCGCGGCTCACGCCGCCGCCGCCGCGCTCACGGCCCTCGGCTCGGGCGCCGCCGGCGCCCGGCGGCCCACCAATTCGAAAATGGCCACGGGCTTCTCCTTTCCCTTCACCTTGACGTCGCCCAGGGCGCGCACCTCGAACCGATCACCGAGCTGCGCCAGGGTGAACTCGCTGATGATGATGCCCGTCTTGAACTCCTTGTTGGCGCTCTCGAGCCGCGAGGCGAGGTTCACCCCGTCGCCGATCACGGTATAGTCGAGCTTGTGCTCCACCGAGCCGATGTTTCCTACCACCACCTCGGCCGTGTTGATCCCGACCCCGATGTGGATGTCCGGCTTGCCCTCCGCCACCCAGCGCGCCGCCAGCTGCGCCGTGGTCGCCTGCATCGCCAACGCGCAGTCGGCCGCGCGGTCGGCGTGGTCCGGGTGGTGCACCGGCTCGCCCCAGAACGCCATCACGGCGTCGCCGATGAACTTGTCGAGCGTCCCGCCCTTCTCCTTGACGATGGCGGCCATCAGCGACAGGTACTCGTTGAGGAACTCGATCACCTCGTGGGGCTCCAGCTTCTCGGAGATGGACGTGAAGCCGCGGATGTCGCTGAACAGGATGGTCAGCTCCGCCCGCCGGCCGCCGAGCGAGATCTTCGACGGGTCCTCCGCCAGCTGCGCCACGTACTCGGGCGCCACGTACTTCGAGAACATCTCGCGGATCTGCCGCTTGTGCCGGCCCTCGGTGAAATAGTTGGCCGCCATGCCGCCGGTGAACGTGAGCAGGATCGCGAGCGTCGGGGTGGCCGCGTCGAGCCAGATCCCACCCGCGCCGAACAGCCAGAAGGTGAGGCCGAGGTAGGCGGCCGCGAGGCCGACGCCGGCGGCCACGCTCCACCACACCGACGCGATGAACGAGACGGCGACGCCGGCCAGCAGCGCCGCCAGCACCGTCGCGCCCACGTTCGCCGGCGGGCGCGCGCGGCGGAGGAAGTCCCCCGTCAGCAGGTTGTCCGCCACCGTGGCGTGGATCAACACGCCGGGGTCGTTCGGGCCGAACGGGTTGGCGCGCGCGTCGAACAGCCCGGCGCCCGACGAGCCGATGAACACGACCTTGCCCTTGAACGTCTCGATCGGCACCTCGGGTTGCTCGCCGCCCGCCAACTGGTCGTAGCTGTGCACGATCTGCGCGACCGGGAAGATGCGGTACGTCTGCGGATGGTCCTTGCGCCGCGGATCGCTGTACGGCCCGCGCCAGTTGATGAGCAGGGCGCCGCCGTCCTGCGGCACGGTGAGGTGGGCGAACCGCAGCGCCGCGGGGCTCCATCCCGCCGGGCCTCCGGCGAACCGCGCGGTGTCGGCCGCCATCGCCGCCGCGAGACCGAGCGTGGGATAGGCGCGGCCGCGGAAAGCGTAGAGCAGGGGAGAGCGGCGCGCCGTGCCGTCCACCGGATCGGGCGTGAAGTTGATGGTCCCGAGGGCCCGGGCGCCGTCGAGCAGCGCGGGGTAGGGCGGCTCGACCAGCTGGTAGCCGGCCGCGGCCGGCAGGCCGGGCACGGCGTAGCCGAAGTCCCGTAGCCGGCGCAGCGCGGCGGTGTCCTCGCGGAACGCGGCCTGGCGCCGGGCCTCCGCCGTGTCGGCGAAGGCCTGGAACACCACCGTCTGGAGCACGTTGCCGGCCGCCCGCTCTTCAAGGGCGAACGCGGAGTCTCCGTGTGGATTTGCGCGATCGGGATCGGGGAAGGTGAAGTCGAACGCGATGACCCGCGCGCCACCCTGCGCCAGGTACCTGACGATCTTCACCCACGCCTCGCGCGGCCACGGGTAGCGCCCGAAGGCCGAGCGCAGCGCGTCGAGGCTCAGGTTGTCCACGTCCACGATCACGACGTTCGTGTCCGCCCGCGCCGGATCGTGCAACGTGCGGAATCGCCAGTCGAGCGTCTTCAGCTCGAAGGACTGGGCAGGGTAGGTGCCGCGCAGCAGGACCAGGACGAGCGCGACGAGCGCGCCGACCGCGAAGCCGAGGAGGCTGCGCCGCACGTGGGGCCGCATCCGAGTATGCTAGCGCGCCGCGCGAGGGCTCGCCACCCGCGCCGCCGCCGTTCCGCAAACCCGAGCGAAAGCGCCGCGTTTGCGCCCGATCCGATGGGGCGTGCGCGACCGTGCGAAACGGCGCAATGGGGACATTGTTCGCCGGTGCGCGGCGCCGGTCAGCCCACCGTGCGGGCGCGGGATTTGCGGCTTGCCTTGATCTTAAGAGCCCACGCGGGAGAACGCAGCCGCCATGCTCCACGTCGAAAGCGCCACCCTGGATGAGGCCTTCGCGCAGTTCGACGACCGGCGCGAGAACCTCATCCCCATCCTCCAAGAAGTCCAGGCGACCTACTCATATTTGCCCGAAGACATCCTGCGCCACGTTTCGCGCAAGCTCAAGGTACCGCTGCCGCAGGTGTACCAGGTCGCCACGTTCTACCGCTGCTTCAGCCTGAAGCCGCGCGGCAAGCACGTGGTGCAGGTCTGCCTCGGCACCGCCTGCCACGTGCGGGGCGGCCCCCGGATCCTCGAGCGCGTGGAGACCGAGACCGGGCTGGCGGGTGTCGGCACCAGTCCCGATCTGGAGTTCGTCGTCGAGACGGTGCGGTGCCTGGGCTGCTGCGGCCTCGCGCCGGTGATGAAGGTGGACCGCGACGTGTACGCGACCCTCGAGCAATCCAAGGTCAAGCGGGTGCTGGATCGCTACCGGGCGGGCGCGCGCGGGGCGCGGAAAGGCGCGTCCGGTGACTGACCATAGCTCGCATCTCACCGACCTGGAGGCCTTGGAGCGCTGCGCCATTCACGGCCGGGCCTCGTTGTACCCGGAGCGGATCAAGATCATGGTCGGCACGGCCACCTGCGGCCGCGCGGCCGGCGCCGAGGCGGTGCTGGAAGCGGTGCACGAGGAAGTGGAGGGCAAGCACCTCCCCTATGCGGTCGCGGAGACCGGGTGCATCGGCTGGTGCTCGCAGGAGCCGCTGCTGGACGTGTGGGTGCCCGGCCAGCCGCGGGTCACCTATGGCCGGGTGAAGCCCGGGTACGTGAAGGAAATCATCGCGCAGCTGCCCGAGCCGACGACCAGACGGGCGCTCGCCGTGATGACGGGCGACGACAACCCGCTCACCGGCCGGCGGACCAGCTACTGCAACGGCAACGACGGGCACGTGGACGAGGTGCCCAGTTACGCCGACCTCCCGCTGTTCAAGCGGCAGCTCCGGATCGTGATGCGCAATTGCGGCATCGTCGATCCGGCCAGCCTGGAGGAGTACGCCGCGCGCGGCGGCTACCGCGCGCTGTGGCGCGCGCTGAACTCCCTGACGGCGCAAGAGGTGCTGCAGGAGGTGCTGACGAGCGGCCTGCGGGGGCGCGGGGGCGCCGGATTCCCGACCGGCCGCAAGTGGCAGGCGGTGCGCGACGCGAAGGGCGGGCCCAAGTACATCATCTGCAACGCCGACGAGGGCGATCCCGGCGCCTACATGGACCGGGGCGTGCTGGAAGGCGATCCGCACAGCGTGATCGAGGGGCTGATCATCGGCGGGTACGCGATGGGCGCGCACGAAGCCGTGATCTACGTGCGTGACGAGTATCCGCTGGCGGTGGCGCGGCTGAGCGAGGCCATCCTGCAGGCCCAGCGCGCCGACCTCCTCGGCAAGGACATCCTCGGCTCCGGCTTCGGCTTCAACGTCAGCATCACCAGGGGGGCCGGCGCGTTCGTGTGCGGCGAGGAAACGGCGCTCATCGCCTCCATCGAGGGGCGGGTGGGGGAGCCACGGCCGCGACCGCCCTATCCGGCGGAGAAGGGGCTGTGGGGCAAGCCCACCTGTATCAACAACGTCGAGACGTGGGCGACGGTCCCGGTCGTCGTCCAGCGGGGCGGCGCCTTTCTCTCGGCGATCGGCACCGCGAAGAGCAAGGGGACCAAGGTCTTCAGCCTGGTCGGCAACGTGATGAACACCGCCCTCATCGAAGTGCCGATGGGCACCACCCTGGCCGAGGTCGTCAACGACATCGGCGGCGGGGTGCCGGTGGGCCGCGTGTGCAAGGCGGTCCAGACGGGCGGGCCCTCGGGCGGGTGCATCCCGGCCGAGAAGTTCGATCTGCCGGTGGACTACGAGAGCCTCACCCAGGCCGGCTCGATCATGGGCTCGGGCGGGATGATCGTGATGGACGACCACACCTGCATGGTCGACATCGCGAAGTACTTCCTCGGCTTCCTCGAGGACGAGTCGTGCGGCAAGTGCTTCAGCTGCCGGGTGGGCACGCAGCGGATGAAGGAGATCGTGGACCGCATCTCGAAGGGGAAGGGGTCCGAGGAGGATCTCACGTTGCTGGAGGACCTCGCCTGGCTCGTGGGGGAGACGTCGATGTGCGGGCTGGGGCAGAGCGCGCCCAATCCCGTGCTGACGACCCTGCGCTACTTCCGCGACGAGTACCTGGCGCACATCCGCCAGCACCGCTGCCCGGCCAAGGTGTGCAAGGAGCTGATCACCTACACCATCGACCCGGTGACCTGCAACGGCTGCGGCGCCTGCATCAGCCAGTGCGCCGGCACGGCGATCCTCGGGCAGAAGAAGAAGCTGCACACGATCGAGCAGGCCAAGTGCACCAAGTGCGGCGCGTGCCTCGAGGCGTGCAAGTTCGACGCGGTCCTGGTCAACTAGGAGCCGACATGATCCGACTGACCATCAACGGATCGTCCGTGCAGGTGGAGGAAGGCTCCACCGTGCTGGAGGCCGCGCGCCTGTACGGCATTCCCATCCCGACCCTGTGCCACGACGATGGCCTCTCGGCGTACGGCGCCTGCCGGCTGTGCGTGGTGGAGCTGGGGATGGGCCGCCTGGTGACCTCGTGCAACACCCGCGCCACCGAGGGCATGGTGGTGCGGACCAATTCCCAGCGGGTGGAGCGGGCGCGGCGGCTGCTGGTCGAGCTGTACGTCGCCACCAGCCCGCAGTCGAAGCGCATCCAGGATCTCGCCGCCGCGATGGGCGTCCGGGAGTGCCGCTACGAGGCGAAGCACGAGGACTGCATCCAGTGCGGGCTGTGCGTGCGGATGTGCGCCGAGCAGATGATGGCGTGGGGCGATCGGCTTCGCCGGCCGGGGCGTGAGCCGGCACGTGGCGCGGCCCTTCGACCAGACCTCGGAGCTGTGCCGCCAGTGCGGGGCCTGCCTCTACATCTGCCCGGTGTGCGAGCTGCGCTGCCAGGCGTCCACCGCGGACACCGCGCTGTGCAGCGGCTGCCTGAACTTCGCGCCTTCCTGCTTCGAAGACCTACGACGACGCCATGTGCTTCCTCGATCCGTGCCACGCCTGCGAGCTGGCCGGACCGTTCCGTGCCGACGCGCGGACCAGTATCCGCGCGGCATCCACCGCGCGCTAGCAGGAGACCCTTCATGAGCCTTACCCGTCTCAATTCGTCCGCGGCGACGTTGACCAAGAACCGCACCGAGGACTCGGTCAGCCCGTTCAGCGGGATGTGCACGACCTGCATCGACGGCTGCATCGGGATGTGCGAGATCGGGAAGTCGGCCTACCGCGGCCCGGAAATGATCTATCCCCAGCCCTTCGGGATCATCACCACCGCGTCGCAGAAGGACTACCCGCTCGACCTGTCGCACTTCACGATCCTCGGCCGGGCGACGGGCGCCTGGGGGATCGCGGCGGACAGCGAGAAGGCGCTGTTCCCCAACGTGGACCTCGAGGTCACGATCGGGAAGAAGGAGGGCGCCATCAAGAGCCGGCTGCCCTTCACGCTGGCGGCGATGGGCTCGACCAACGTGGCCAAGAACAACTGGCCGGGCATCGCGGCGGGCGCCGCCATCACCGGGACGATGATCGCCATCGGCGAGAACGTCTGCGGGATGGACATGGACGGCAAGTTCGCCGACGGCAAGGTGATCTCCGCGCCGGACCTGGAGTGGCGCATTCAGTGTTTCCGTGACTGGCAGGAGGAAGGCTACGGCGACGTCGTCGTCCAGGCCAACGTCGAGGACACCAAGCTCGGCGTGCAGGAGTACGCCCTCAAGAAGCTGGGCGTGACGAGCGTGGAGCTGAAGTGGGGCCAGGGCGCCAAGGACATCGGCGGGGAAGTGAAGATCCGCGACCTGGCCAAGGCGCAGGAGCTGCGGCGCCGCGGCTACGTGGTGCTGCCGGATCCGATGGACCCGATGGTGATCGAGTCGTTCAAGAAGGGGAGCTTCCACGAGTTCGAGCGGCATTCGCGCGTGGGCATGGTGGAAAAGGACTCGTTCCTCCAGCGCGTGGAGGCGCTGCGCAAGCTCGGCGCCAAGCACGTGTTCCTGAAGACCGGCGCCTACCGGCCGGCGGACCTGGCCCGCGCCGTGAAGTTCGCGTCGCTGGCCGAGCTGGACCTGCTGACGGTGGACGCGGCGGGCGGCGGGACCGGGATGAGCCCGTGGCGGATGATGAACGAGTGGGGCATTCCGGGCATCGAGCTGCACTCGCTGCTGCGGGACTACCTGCAGCGCCTCTCGACCAAGGGGTCGTTCATCCCCTCCATCGCGCTGGCGGGCGGCTTCACCTTCGAGGACCAGATCTTCAAGGGCTTCGCCCTCGGCGCGCCGTTCGTGCAGCTCATCGCGATGGCGCGCGCGCCCCTGGCCGCGGCCATGGTCGCCAAGACCATCGGCAACGCCATCGAGCAGCAGAGCCTGCCGATCTACATCGAGCGCTTCGGCACGTCGGTGGACGAGGTGTTCGTCACGGCGGCGGAGCTGCGGCACAAGTACGGCGACCGGTTCCCCAAGCTGCCGGTGGGCGCGATCGGCTACTACACCTACTACATGCGCCTCGCGCAGGGGCTGCGGCAGCTGATGGCGGGCGCGCGCAAGTTCGCGGTGCGCTACATCGACCGCAACGACATCGCGGCGCTGACGCGCGAGGCCGCGGAAGTCAGTGGGATTTCGTACGTTACCGAGGTGGACCGGGAAGAGGCCGAGAAGATCCTCTCCCAATAGGCCCGATAATTGCTACTCCTCGGCGGTGACGGCCGCGGCGATTGGGCCGCGGCCTTTACCGTTTACGAGGGGTGGGGTGTGACGGAAATTCACAACGGTTTCGTCCCGCTGGAGGCGGGAGACTACAACGCGGTGGGCGTGTCGTTGGCGGAGGCGAAGTAGAATCCGTTCATGATCGCCCAGCGGCAGCTCGACGAAGCAGCACGCATCCTCAAGCTCGACGACGCCACGCACCAGATGCTGAACTGGCCGCTGCGCGAAACCCACGCGCGGCTGCCGGTGCGGATGGACGACGGGCACGTCGAGGTGTTCCACGGCTTCCGGGTGCAGTACAACGACGCCCGCGGGCCCTGCAAGGGCGGCATCCGGTTCCATCCGCACGAGACGATCGACACCGTCCGCGCCCTGGCGGCGTGGATGACCTGGAAGACCGCCGTGGTGGACATGCCCCTGGGCGGCGGCAAGGGCGGCATCGTGGTCGATCCCGAAGGAGCTGTCGGCGGGCGAGCTGGAGCGCCTCAGCCGCGCCTACGTGCGCCAGATGGCGCGCATCCTCGGCCTCGAGAAGGACGTCGCGGCTCCCGACGTCTACACCACGCCGCAGATCATGGCCTGGATGATGGACGAGTACTCGTTCATCGAGGGACACAACGCGTTCGGGATGATCACGGGCAAGCCGCTCGCGCTGGGCGGCTCCGAGGGCCGGGGCGACGCCACCGCGCGCGGCGGCGTGTACGTGATGCGCGAGGCGGCGAAGGTCGCGGGCCTCGACCTGACGAAGGCGACCTACGCCATCCAGGGCTTCGGCAACGCCGGCTCCAACGCGGCCAAGATCATCGCGGACGAAGTGGGCGGCACGGTGGTCGCGATCGGCGAGATCGACGGCACCATCTATAACGCCAAGGGGCTCGACGTCCACGCCCTGCACGCGCATTTCCTCAAGACGCGCGGCGTGAAGGGCTTCGCGGGCGGCGATTTCATGCCCAACCCGAAGGCCTGCCTGGAGCTGACGTGCGACGTGCTGGTGCCGGCGGCGATGGAGAACCAGATCACCCAGGAGAACGTCGACCGGGTGAAGGCGAAGATCGTGCTCGAGCTGGCGAACGGCCCGACCACGCCCGAAGCCGACGCGGTCCTGGCCGACAAGAAGATCGTGGTGCTGCCGGATTTCCTCGCCAACGCGGGCGGCGTGACGGTGTCGTACTTCGAGATGGTCCAGAACGCCTACAGCTACTACTGGGACCTCGACGTGGTGCAGGACCGCCTCAGCCGCAAGATGACGCACGCGTTCCAGGCGGTGCACGAGGCGGCGACCAAGCACAAGGTGCCCAACCGGCTGGCGGCCTACCTCGTGGCGGTGAGCCGGGTGGCCGAGGCGATGAAGTTGCGGGGGTGGGTGTAACCGATCGTTTCCGCGCGCGCTGAGTTGGGGGCATTCCCAACCAGGGCCCGCGCCGATGACCGAGTCGTTGTTCCGCGCCGCCGGTGGGAGGTTGCCTCGCTCCCCGGCGGCGCGGCGCGTTCCACCCGCGGCCGAGGGTCGTGCCGGCGCGGTCGCGGCGGCCGGCGGCCGGGGGCCGGGGGCCGCCCGCATCCTTTATCAGGACGTGCTAGACCGCGCGGTGCGGTGCCGCGACCCGTTCGTCCGGCTGCGGCGGCGCTGGATCGTGCGCCGGCTCGCGCCCGACTGCTCGCGGATCGAGCTGGCCGCGCTGCCGGAGGTGCGGGACGAGCGCCGCCTGCTCCGGGCCATGGGCCGGGAGACGGCGAACGTGCACCTCGGCAGCGCGAAGGTGAAGCGGCCGGCCGCCGACCTCGCCCGCCGCAGCCAGGGGTGGCTGCGGCGGGCGGCGGCCGTCATGCACGAAACAGTGGTCGAAGATCGGCGGGCCCGGCGGCTTAGTGCCAGCGGTGGAAGCGGAACGACGGCGGCACGATGATGGTGCCGTTGCCCGTGATGATGATGTGGCGCACGGTGTCGTCACGGTCGAAGACCATCTGGACCGTGTCGCCGGCCGCCGGGAACGACGAACGGGTCGTCGGTCTTGAACATGGCGCCGGTGCTGTCCGCGGATGGGAAGGTCACGGCGTAGCCCGTATCGGGCTTCAGCGAGTCACCCGCGGGCGTGACGATCAGCGAGTCGAAGTAGATCGTCGGGTTGGTCACGAACAGGCGGACGTGCCGGTAGCTGCCCGCCGGCAGGGTGCCCGACGCGACCGGGAGCCCGGCGGCCGTCGAGTCCGGCAGGTGCACCAGATCGAGGTGGCCGCTGCCGGCGATCGCCAGGTCGGTCCAGCCGAATTCCCGCTGCTCGAAGTCCGACGAGTCGTCGTCGTCGTGGTGGTGGCCCGCGCTGTCCGCCGCCAGCGAGTCCGCGGCCGAATCGGCGGCGTCCTCGCTGTCCGACAGGGCGGTCAGGACCTCGACCTTCGTCACGGTCACGATCAGCGAATCGACGTCACGGGTGCGGGTCCACCCCCACCAGCCCCGCCAGTGGTGGCCCATGCCGTCGCCGAAGTCGCCGAACCCGCTGTTGCCACCGCCGAAGTCCCCGGTCAGAACGCCCGTCGTGGCGACGCCCAGGCCGGTCGTGCCGGACGAGGAGGCTCCGGCGGCGAGGCGCATCACCACCGGGGCCTGGTTGGCGCCGGCCCCGGGGCCGGTGCCGGTGCCGTCGTGGTTGCACGCGGCCACCAGCGCGAACGCCGCCAGCGTGCCGAGGGAAAAGAGGGACCGACGCGACGTCTCCATGGGCGAACTCCATTCCGGGTGAGGGGAGTCGGCGACCCGGCATGGGCCGCGAACCTGTCTACTGACCCGCCAGGGTGCCCCCGGGTAACGTCTCGCCCGCCGACCCGTTACCTTCCGCCTTATCCTCTCGTCACTTAGGTAAGGGTCCGTGCAGTCCAGCGACGGTACCATTGTCCGCCGGGTTCTAGCCGGGGACGTCGAGCAGTACCGGGTCTTGGTCGAGCGCTACCGCACCGAGTTCGGGCGGTACGCGGTCGCGGCCGTGGGTGACCGCGACGCGGCGCAGGACGCCATGCAGGAGGCGTTCATCCGCGCGTTCGACGCGCTGGCCACCTGCCGCGAGCCCGACCGTTTCGGCGCCTGGTTCTTCCGGATTCTCACCAACCAGTGCCGCAACGTTTCGGCCCGGCGGCGCGACACGGTGCCGGTGGACGATCTCGACCCGCCGGGAGGCGAGCGCGCGGACGAGCGGGTGGAACGTGGCGAGCTGGGGGCGGCCCTGGAAGCGGCGTTGGCCCGCCTGACGCCCGAGCAGCGCGAGGCCTTCGTTATGAAACACGTGGATGGGAGGTCGTATCAGGAGATGGCCGAGTTGCTGGGAGTGGGTGTGGACGCCTTGAAGATGCGCGTGCATCGCGCCCGTGACGCGATGCGCGCGACGATGGGAGCGCTACGATGATAGAACGGGACGCCTTCAGCGCCGACGCGCACCGCTACCTGGACGGAGAGCCGTTCGGGGAGCTGGAAGGCGGTGAGTTCGCGGCGGCCGACCGGCTGCTGACCGAGGCCCGGGAGTACGCGGCGTTGCTCGAGGTCGTGGATCCGGCGCTGGACGAGGCCGTGATGGCGGCGGTCCGCGTCCGGGCGCCGCGGCGCCGCGCTCTCGCCTGGCTCCTGGCCCCCCGGACCGTGAGGGTCCGGCCGGTTTGGGCCGCGGTGCTCGCGGCGGCGGCGGCGCTGGTGGTGTGGCTGGCGCCCCGCGCGCCGGCCCCGGCGGTGGAGCCCGCGCCCGTGCCCGTCGCGCGCCCGGTGGCGGATACCGTGTTCGTGCACTTCGAGCTGGCGGCGCCGGAGGCCCAATCGGTGTCGGTGGCGGGTTCCTTCAACGGCTGGCAGGTCGGGGCCTTGGCGATGACCAAGAACGCCACCGGGCTGTGGTCGGCGACGGTGGCCCTTCCGGTAGGCGAGCATCGCTACGATTTTGTTGTGGATGGGAAGCGGTGGGTTCCCGATCCTACCGCGCACGCCGAGGTGGATGACGGGTTCGGGGGGATGAACAGCGTGATCGTGGTGGGTCCGAAGGGGCTGGTGAGATCATGACGACGATCCGGATCCCGGTGGTCGCTGTTTGGCTGCTCGCCGCGCCGGCCGTGCTGGCGGCGCAGGGTGCGAGCGTCGAGGGCAGGCTCGAGGCGCGGGGCGTGCCGGTCGGCCTGGCGCGCCAGGTGGCGGCCATTGCCGCGGATGCCGCGTCGCGCGGCGTGCCGGATGGGCCGCTGGCGGACAAGGCCATCGAGGGCTGGGCGAAGCAGGTGCCCGCCGAGCGCATCGTGACCGCGGTCCGCCGGTTCGCGGACCAGATGACCAGCGCGCGCAGCGCGGTGCGCGACGCCGGGATCGCGACGCCATCGGGTGCGGTCATCGCGGCGGCGGCCGAGGCCATGCGCAGCGGCATGCGCGCGGAACAGGTGCGCAGCGTGGTGCAGGCCGCTGCCGCGGCGGACTTCGCCGCCCCGGGCTTGAGCGTCGCGGCGGCGCTCTCGGCCCAGGGCCTGGGCGGTGACCAGGCCGTCAAGATCGTCGTCGGCGCGATGCGCTCCCACGAGAGCATGGCGGCGCTGCTCGACCTTCCCTCGCTCGCGCGGGCGATGCACGACCAGGGCCTGAGCCCGGGTGACATCGAGCATCGCATGCTCGACGGGGGAGATGGTGACGCCCAGACCGGGACCCGCACGGGCGATCACGGCGATCGCCCGGCCAACGTGCCGCCGTGGACGGGGCACGACCACGACGTCGGCCACTTGATCGGGCGGTGACGTTTCGGGCGTGCGCGGCGGTTGCCGCCGCCACGCTGCTCGTCGCGGCGTCCCCACTCGCCGCGCAGCAGCTCCGGTTCCGCATCGGCGGGGTTCGTGCCCGCTACGCCGACACCGTGTCGGGGTCGGCGGGCGTGTTCACGACCCGTTTCGCCTGGGATGGTCGCCGCGCCACCGGCACGCTCGACGGCTCCTTCACCCAGTTCACGTCGAACACGTGGGCCGCCCAGGCGGCCGGCTCCATCTTCGGCATCCGGCTCGTGACCCCCAACATGGGGGTCGGCCTGCGCGCCGACGGCGACGGCGGCTACATCCAGGGAGGCACCTGGAGCGCCACCGGCGCGGCCGGACCGGTGCTCGCCGTGGTCACCGGTCCCTGGATCTACTCGGCCGCGGTGGAGTTGGGCGCCGTGCGGCGGGTCGACCGGCTCGCCAATGCCACCGTCGAGGGCAGCGTGATCGTGCGGCGCGACATCGGTCCGTGGAGCCTGCAGGGCGGAGTGGCCGCGACGCGAGCGGGCGCGACCCAGATCGCGGATGCCACGCTCGGCCTTCAGTTCCGCACCGCGGCGCTGACCCTGAGCGGCCTGGCCGGCGCTCGCGCCGGCAACCTGGGCGGGCGCCCGTGGTACCAGGGGCGCGCCGCGCTCAACGTGACGTCGTGGGCCACGCTCGAAGCGCAGGCAGGCAGCTATCCGCGAGACCTGAGCGGCTTCACCGAGGGTGCCTTCGTCAGCCTCGGCGTGTGGCTGGGCGCCGGACTGCGCCGGGCGCTGTCCCCCCTGCCATCGCGGCCACGGCTCTCCGCCTCCGTCGGGAGGGACCGTCACCGTCGAAGCGGTCGACGCCAGCCACCAGCGCGTCACCTTCCTCGTGCCCGGCGCGAGGAACGTCGCCATCGCGGGCGAGTGGAACGACTGGACCCCGGTCGCGCTGGAGCGCCTGGACGGGAGTCGCTGGCGGGCCAACCTGGCGCTCAGTCAAGGCGCCCACCGCTTCTCCCTGGTCGTGAACGGCCGCCGCTGGATCGTGCCGCCCGGCGTGGCGACGCTGCCGGACGACATGGGCGGCCAGGTCGGGCTGCTCGTCATCGACCAGTAGGTCCGCGCCTCCGCGGCCCGGCGCCGGACCCTGGCGGGTCCGCCGGCGTCATCCAGCGCCCCCGCCCCACATTTTGTATTTTCGCTCGACCCATTAGGATATCCCTGCATCCAACAGCCCGAGGTGATATGCGCAACCGACGTTGGAGAGGGTCGCTCAGCACGGCCGCAAGCGCGGCGACGCTGCTGGTGCTGCTCGCGGAGCCGGCGCGGGCCATCCCGAGCTTCGCGCGCCAGACCAAGCTGCCGTGCAGCGCCTGCCACACGCAGTTTCCCGAGCTGAACGCGTTCGGCCGGGTCTTCAAGCTGAACGGGTACACGCTGCGGATGATCGAGACCATCGAGGCGGCGGACACGTCCGGCCATCAGGACCTGTCCATCAACCTGATGCCGCTGCCTTCGGTGATGGTCCAGGCGTCGGAGACGTACACGGCGCGGCCGCAGCCCGGCACGACGAACGGCACGGTGATGCTGCCCGACCAGCTCAGCGTGTTCCTGGCGGGGGCGATCACGCCGAAGATCGGTGCCTTCATCCAAGTCACGTACGACCCGCAGTCGGGGACGGTCGACCTGGACAACACCAGCATCCGGTACGCGACCCCGCTCACGCTCGCGTCGAAGCCCGGCGTGTTCGGCCTCAGCCTGAACAACAACCCCACGGTGCAGGACGTGTGGAACAGCACGCCGGCGTGGGGTTTCCCGTTCGCGGCCTCGGCAGTGGCGCCCGTGCCCGCGGCGGCCACGCTGGTGGACGGGGCGCTGGCCCAGCAGGTCGCGGGGTTGAGCGCGTACGTGTTCTGGAACGATGCCATCTACGCCGAATTCGGCGGGTATCGCTGGGCGCCGCAGGGCGCGCCCGCCCTCCCCGACGCGTCGGTGGCCGGGGTGGTGGAAGGCGTGGCGCCGTACTGGCGGCTCGCGCTGACGCGGTCGTTCGGCGACAACTACCTCGAGGTCGGCACCTACGGCATGTACGCGCGGCGGCAGCCGGGGAGCTTCACGTCGGGCAACGCCACCGACCGGTACACCGACCTCGCCTTCGACGCGGAGTTCCAGCGGCCGATGGGGAACAACAACCTCACCATCGCCGGGACGTGGATCCACGAGAAGCGTTCGCTCGGCGCGAGCGTGGACAGCGGCTTCGCCTCCGTCGCGTCGCAGTCGGTCAACACGATCCGGGCGCGCGCCACCTACCACGTGGGCCAGTCGCTACGCCTTCACGCTCGGCTCGTTCTTCACGACGGGGACGACGCGACCCAGTACGCTGTACGCACCCGCGTCGGTCGGCGGCAGCGCGAGCGGGAGCCCCAACAGCAGCGGCGTGGTCGGCGAGGTGGACTGGAACGTGTGGATGAACGCGCGGCTGTCGCTGCAGTACACGGCGTACACGAAGTTCAACGGCGGCGACCAGCAACTACGACGGCGCCGGGCGGAATGCCTCGGACAACAACACGCTGTACGCGGTCGTCTGGCTGATGTTCTGAGCCGGGCGGTGGGCGGCAGCCGGGGAGCCGGCGGCGGGTGCTTGCCCGCCGCCGGCTCTCTCGTTACCCGTTCTGCTCCTTCATCCTCCATCGAGCCATGAGACACGCACCCGCTTGGCACCGGTTCCTGCTGATCTCCGCCGCCGCGGCGGCTCCCCTGGTCCTTCCGGGCGTGGCCCGCGCGCAGCAGGCGGACGACAGCGCGCTGATCGCCGGCTACCGCGGGACGGCGGACCGCCTGATCGCGGCCGCGACGGCCGACACCGCCGCGTGGCTCCGGTTGGCGGAGCTGACCGATCGGTTCGGCTCCCGGATCAGCGGCTCGGAGAGCCTGGAGCGCGCGCTCGACTGGGTGCTGGAGCAGATGCGCGCCGATGGGCTGGAGAACGTGCACGCCGAGCGGGCGATGGTGCCGCACTGGGTGCGCGGCAGCGAGTCGCTCGAGCTGGTGGAGCCGCGGCGCGCCCCCTTGCCGATGCTCGGCCTGGGGAGGAGCATCGGCACACCGCCGGAGGGCATCACGGCGCCGGTGCTGGTCGTGAGCGACACCACCGAGCTGCGGGCGCGGGCGGCGGAGGCGCGGGGGAAGATCGTCCTGTTCGACGCTCCGTACGTGAGCTACGGCGCCACCGTCATCTACCGGGTCCGGGGCGCCGTCTGGGCGTCGCAGGTGGGGGCGGTGGCGGCGCTGCTGCGCTCCATCTCGCCCTTCGAGATGCGGCAGCCGCACACCGGGGTCACCCAGTACGACTCCACAGCGCGGCCGATCCCCTTCGCCGCCATTTCGATCGAGGACGCGATGATGCTGCACCGCATGCAGCAGCGCGGGCAGCCGGTGGTGGTGACGCTGAAGATGGAGGCGCACATGCTCCCCGACGTCGCGTCACGGAACGTCGTGGCGGAGCTGCGCGGCACCGAGAAGCCGGACGAGGTGGTGATCGTCAGTGGCCACCTCGACTCGTGGGACGTCGGGACCGGCGCGATGGACGACGCGGGCGGGTTCGTGGCGGCGTGGAAGGCGCTGCTGGTCATGAGGCAGCTGGGGCTGCGGCCGCGGCGCACCGTGCGCCTGGTGGGCTGGACCAACGAGGAGTACGGCACGCGGGGTGGGCTCGCGTACCGCGACGCGCACGCCGCCGTGCTGGCGCAGCACGACGTGGCGATCGAGTCCGACGGCGGCGTCTTCCGGCCCAGCGGGTTCGGCTTCACGGGTTCGGATTCCGCCTTCGCGATCGTGCGGGCGATCGGCCGGCTGCTCGCGCCCATCGGCGCCGACACCGTCACGCCGGGCGGTGGCGGCACGGACATCGAGCCGATCATGGACCGCGGCGTCCCCGGCATGTCGCTCAACGACGACGGGAGCCGCTACTTCTGGTACCACCACAGCGACGCCGACACGGTGGACAAGCTCGATCCGCGCGAGATGGCGAAGTGCGTGGCGGCGATGGCGGTGATGTCGTACGTGATCGCGGACCTGCCGGGCAAGCTGCCGCGGGGCGGCGCGCCGCGGTCGGGGGAGTAACGGCCGGCTAGGGGGTGGGGCCGCGAGCCGCCGGAGGACGTCCGCGTCGAGACGGTGGCCGCCCTCGAAGGTGAGCAGCCGGTAGCGCACCCCCGCCCGGTCGAGCGCCTCTCGTTGCTCCGCGAGCGCCGCGCCGGTCGTGATCTCGTCGCGGTCGCCGAGCACCAGGACGAGGTCGAGGGCGTTCAACGCCCGCCGGTGCGCCCCGGGTTCGACGTCCGGCGGCAGCAGGCCCGCCCAGAGCACCAGCCGGTCCAGCCTCGGCCGGGCTCGCATCGCCCAGCGGCTCGCCGTCGCCGTGCCCTGCGAGAAGCCGAGCACCGTCAGCCGGGCGCCCGCCCGGTCCACCGGCCTGCAGGCGGTCTCGAACACCGCGTCGAGGTAGTGGACGTAGTCCTCGATCTCGGTGAGCCGGTCCTCGCGCGTCATCCACGAAGCGCCCACCTTGCTGTCCGGCGTGCCGCCGGCCACGTAGAAGCGCGACAGCGCCTCCGGCGCCACGACGAGGCGCCGCCCGTCGTCCAGCGCCTCGAGGTGCTCGAGGAACGGCCCGGCAAGCTGCCCGTAGCCGTGGCACGCCATCCAGATTTCGGCGGGGGCAGGCACCTGCTCGCCCAGCGTGTAGTAGCGGGCCGTGCGCGGGACGGTGAGATGGTGTTCCTGCATGCGGGGAATATGATGCGGGAGAGGTGAGAAGAGAGAGGTGAGAGGTTCAGGTGAGAGGTGAGAGGCCCCGTGAGAAGTGAGAGGGCCTCTCACGCCGTTCGCCTCTCACCGCTCACCTGCGCCTCTCTCCTCTCACGTGAGCGTCTCACTTCTCACCTCTTACCTCTCACGCCGCACGGGACTATTTCTTGCGGGCATCTTGGGCGCCACGAACCCCGTCGGAGGCCGGATGACCTCGCACGCTACCACCTCGCTCCCCGAGAACGCCTACACGCCCGCTCCCGCCCGGCCAGGCCTACCAGCCCATCGTGCCGGCCGCCGTCGGACGCGCCGCAGGCGACCTGGTGGTCCGTCGGCTGGGGCGCTGTTCCTGTGCGTCGTCTTCACCGTGGCCTCGGCGTACTCGGGCCTGAAGGTGGGGCAGGTGATGGAGGCGGCGATCCCGATCTCGATCCTCGCCATCGGGCTGGCGCGCGTGTATCCCGCCGCGGCCGGTCGGCGCCGCACCGGCTCATGCTCTGGAGAACGTGATCATCACCGGCATCGGCGGCGTCTCCGGCGGCATCGTGGCGGGCGCCATCTTCACCCTGCCGGCGCTGTACATCCTCCAGCTCGACCCGCATCCGGTGCAGACCATCTTCATCTGCCTCGCGGGCGGCGCGCTCGGGATGCTGTTCCTGATCCCGCTGCGCCGCTACTTCGTGCGCGAGATGCACGGACAGTTCCCGTACCCCGAGGCCACGGCCATCACCGAGGTGCTGGTGACGGGCGAGAAGGGCGGCTCGCAGGCGCGGCTGCTGCTCCAGGCCACCGCTCATCGCCGGCGTCTACGACTTCTTCGTCACGACCTTCCAGGTGTGGAAGGAGTACGTGGACTTCCGGTTCGTCCCGGTGGTCGAGGCGATCGCCCAGCGGGCCAAGGTCGTGTTCAACTTCGACGCCATCGGGTTCATCCTCGGCCTCGGCTACGTGATGGGCCTCCGGTCGTCGATGGTGCTGTGCGCGGGCGGCGTGCTGTCGAACTTCGTGCTGGTGCCGATGATCTGGTTCGTGGGCCGGCACCTGCCCGACGCGGTCTACCCCGCGACGGCGTCCATCGCCGGGATGACGGCGGCGCAGATCTTCCGCGGCTACGTGCGGTTCGTGGGCGTCGGCGCCATCGCGACCGCCGGGCATCTTCGGCATCGTGAAGTCGCTCAGGATCGTCGCGGGCTCGTTCGGCATCGCGCTCAAGGCGTTCCGGGCCGGCGAGGCCGCGGCGGGCGAGCGGACCGACCGGGACATGTCCGGTGATGACCATCCTGGTCGGCGTCGTGGTGACCGCGGTCGCTCGCGGGCCTGTTCTTCGGCAGCCTCCACACCTCGCTGGTCGTCGTGCTGGTGGGGCTCGGCGCTCACGCTGCTGTTCTCCTTCTTCTTCACCTCGGTCGCGGCCAACGCCATCGCCACGATGGCGCGGAATCCCGGTCTCCGGCATGACGATGCTGACCATCATCATCTCGTCGGTCGTGCTGCTCCGGTTCGGGCTGTCCGGGCACCACCGGGATGTTCTTCGTGATGGCCATGGCGGGCATGGTCTGCACCGCGCTGTCGGTGTCGGGGCAGTCCATCACCGACCTCAAGACCGGCTACTGGCTCGGGTCGACGCCGCCGGTGCAGGAGAAGGTGAAGTTCCTCGGCGTGATCGCGGCCTCCATCGCGGCGGCGCTCACGATCGTCCTGCTGGCCCGCACCTTCCAGTTCGGCGAAGCGCTGCCGGGCGACGCGCGGGCCGTGCTGCCGTCGCCGCAGGCCTCCATCATGAAGGCGCTGGTCGCAGGGCTTCATGAGCCAGCAGCCGGTGGCCTACATCCTGTTCGGCGTCGGCGCGATGGTCGCCCTCATCACGGAGATGCTCGGCGTGCCGTCGCTGATCTTCGCGCTGGGCATGTACCTCCCGCTCGAGCTGAACACGCCGGCGCTGGTCGGCGGCTTCCTCGCGTACTACGTCGGGAAGCGGTCCGAG
This sequence comes from uncultured Gemmatimonadales bacterium, assembly GCA_963729955.1. Lineage (GTDB taxonomy): Bacteria > Gemmatimonadota > Gemmatimonadetes > Gemmatimonadales > JACORV01 > Fen-1245. The sequence goes on along the minus strand of CAVSQA010000008.1, from coordinate 241,854 downwards.
CGGGTGGGCGGCGCGCGCGGCGCCACGATGCGCGAGCGCGGCGTGATCATCGCCTCCGGCCTGATGGCGGGCGGCGCGCTGGGCGGCGTCTTCGGCGCGGCGTTCCGGCTGTTCCCCTGGTACGCCGAGGACCGGTCAAGACGCCCTTCTACGACAACGCGATGGCGTCGCAGCTCGTGTCCGCGGCGCTGTTCGTCGCGCTCTGCTGCTACCTCTGGTTCGGCTCGGTCCGCCGCGCGAAGGAGGAGGCTGCCGCATGAGCGCCGTGGCCGACGCCATCCTCGGGATCGACACGCTGTGGGGCGGCGACGTGATGAACCCGTCGGGCACGGGCCGGTTCATCGCCGACTCGTGGTTCTCGGACGAGCCGCTGCCGCCGGCGTACACGCACCCGACCGCGGCGCGGCTGCGCGAAACGGGCGGCGTGTCGGCGAAGCAGCCGGACCTCGCCGCGATCGACGCCTACCTCGCGGCGGTCGACGTGCGCGGGGCGATCGCGGCGCTGGCGGACGAGGCGAAGACCGGCGGCCGGATCCGGCGCGCCTACCTCAAGGGCCTGGCGCTCTGCTTCGAGGTGATGTGGGACCTGGCGATGGAGATGCTGGGCCGGGGCGAGAAGGTGCCGTACGAGCGCTGCGTGGTCGCCTCCACCGGCCGCGCCGCCCGAGCCCTCCGATCCCGCCGCCGAAGCGGCGCCGGGTGGCGGAGCTGCTGGCGCGCGCCGGGTATCGCGACGGATTCCGACGAGGCGCTCCTGGCCGCGGTGGACGCGTGGCGGCGCGACCGCGGCGTGCCGAAGCCGTCCATCCCCGCGCTCGGCGCGGCGTTCATCGCCCGCTACGACGCCCTGGCGGTGCGGCACCTGCTGCCGTATCTGCCCGCGGCCCTGCGGGCCGTGCCGCGCGCCAACATCACCTTCCTGCCCATCAAGGACGCCTGGTTCTCGGGCTCGATGAACTACCTGGGCCGCGCGCGCCGCCGCGACGGCACGCCGGAGTACGAGGCCACCTACGAGATCAACGCCTCGCTCGAGATCTCGGTGCCGGAGTTCGAGCAGCTGGTCAGCCACGAGGTCGTGCCGGGGCACGTCACCACCTCGGCCTACTGCCAGAACCTGTACGTGCGCGGCAAGATGGGCTTCGAGGCCACCGTGCTGACGATGAACACGCGGCACGCGGCGCTCTCCGAGGGCATCGCCAACAACGCGATCCTGATCGCCCACGGCGTGACGGAAATCGACCAGCTGCCGGACGAGGACATGCAGATCGGCGTGCTCCTGGCGCTGCTGCAGGACGACGCCAAGAACCAGTCGTCGTACCTGACCTGGCACGAGGGGCTGGCCGCAGCCGGAGGTGGCGCGGGTGCTGCGGCGCGAGTACCTCTGCTCGCCCGAGCGCGCCGACAAGCTGTCGGGCGCGTGGGGCCGGCATCCGCTGCTCGGCCGGATGTACCTGCCGGCCTACCGCGCGGGCACGGAGCGCGTGGCCGAGCTGCGGCGCCGCTTCCCGCCGGAGGTGGTCCTGCCGGCGCTGTACGGCGCGCGCGGCCTGGTGGACGTCGTGACCATCGGGAGAGTCCTCGGGAAACCCGGAAGCGAGTGACGCGGTGACTCCCGTCTGCCCGCTGTTATCTTTGTAGGGTGACCATCTTCAACACGATGAACGCCGGCTACGCGCAGGCGATGTACGAGCAGTACCTGCGCGATCCGGGCTCGGTGGACGAGGCGTGGCGCGTGCTGTTCGAGGACGGCGTGCGGGGACTCGCCCCGCTCTCGCCGCTCGAGATCGCGACGGCGGGGGCTGCGGTACCAGAGGTGCCTGCCGCCGCCCGCTGGGAGGCCACGGCCGCCACCGAGGCCACCGTCACGGCCTCGGCCGAGGTCCCGCCATTCCCCGCCGCGGCCGAGGCGACGCCCACGGCCGCCGCGCCCGCGCGCCCGGCAGCGACCGTGGCGCCGGCCATCGCGCCCTCCAGGAAAGACCTCGAGGCGGTGGCGCACGCGGCGTCCGTGGTGAAGGCGTTTCGCACCCACGGGCACCTGGGAGCGCGGCTCGACCCGCTGGGCGCGGAGCCGGTGGGCGATCCGGCCTACGACCCATCCACGATCGGGCTGACCGACGACATGATGCGACGGGTGCCGTCGTCGGTGCTGCGCATCGCCGTGCCCGGCGCGACCTTCGCCGACGCGCTCCCGCACCTGCGCGCGACCTACTGCGGCACCATCGCCTACGAGAAGGAGCACATCGCCAACCACGAGGAGCGGGTCTGGCTCCGGCGCACGATCGAGTCCGGCGCGCATCTCCAGCCGCTGACCGTCGAGGAGCGGCGTCGGCTCCACACCCGGCTCACGCAGGTCGAGACGCTGGAGCGCTTCCTGGGTCGGGCCTACCTCGGCCAGAAGCGGTTCTCGATCGAGGGCGTGGACATGCTGGTCCCGATGCTCGACCTGGTCGCGGACCTGGCGGTCGAGTCCGGCGCGCGCGAGATCGTGATGGGGATGGCGCACCGTGGGCGGCTGAACGTGCTGGCCCACATCGTCGGCATGCCCTACCAGTCCATCATCGCGGAGTTCGAGGGCGGGCAGATCGGCGAAGCCGACGGCGCCACGGGCGACGTGAAGTACCACCTCGGCGCCACCGGCTCCTATCTGACCCGGTCCGGCAAGTCCATCGTCGTCGAGCTCTCGGCCAACCCCAGCCATCTCGAGTCCGTGAATCCGGTGGTGGAGGGCCGGGCGCGGGCACTCCAGACGGAACGCCGCGGCCCGGTGCCGCACCACGACCCGTCCGTCGCGCTGCCGGTGCTGATCCACGGCGACGCCGCCTTCGCGGGCGAGGGCGTCGTGGCCGAGACGCTGAACCTGGCGCGGCTCCCGGGCTACGCGACGGGCGGCACGATCCACATCATCACCAACAACCAGCTGGGGTTCACCACCGATCCGGCCGAGGCCCGCTCCACCGCGTACGCCTCCGATCTCGCCAAGGGCTTCGACCATCCGATCATCCACGTCAACGCCGACGATCCGGAGGCGTGTCTGGCGGCAGTGCGGCTCGCCATGGCGTACCGCGAGCGGTTCCGGGGCGACGTGCTGATCGACCTGGTGGGCTATCGCCGGCACGGGCACAACGAGGCCGACGAGCCGGCCTACACGCAGCCGCAGATGTACGAGCGCATCGCAGCGCTGCCCACGGTGCGCGAGCAGTGGGCCGCCAAGCTCGCGACCGAAGGCACCGTCACGCTCGAGCAGGCGGAGGCGGAGACGCAGGCCGCCTACGATCGCCTGGTCAAGGTCCAGCAGGCGGTGAAGGCCAGTCTCTCGAAGCGATCGCACGGCGGCTTCGAGGCCATCGGCCGGAGCGCCAGGGTCTCGAGCGAGGCGGAGCTGGCGCCAGCGTCGACGGTCGAGTGCGAGCCGGGCACGGCGGTGAGCGAGGAGATGCTCGCGGTCCTGGACGAGCAGCTGCACACGTGGCCGGACGGCTTCGCGGTCCACCCCAAGCTGCTGCGCCAGCTGGAGCGGCGCCGCAAGGCGATGGCGGAAGGTGGCGGCCTCGAGTGGGCGCACGCCGAGGCGCTGGCGTTCGCGTCGCTGCTGGTGGAGGGGGTGCCGATCCGGCTCACCGGCCAGGACACGGAGCGCGGCACCTTCAGCCAGCGCCACCTGGTGCTGCACGACGTGAAGACGGGCGCGCGGTACGCGCCCATCCAGCACCTGCCGGGTGCGCAGGCGCCCTTCGAGCTGCACAACAGCCCGCTCTCGGAGCTGGCGGCTCTGGGCTTCGAGTACGGGTACAGCGCCGAGGTGCCGGAGGCGCTGGTGCTGTGGGAGGCGCAGTACGGCGACTTCGCCAACGGGGCGCAGGTCATCATCGACCAGTTCATCGTCTCCGGCCGGCTGAAGTGGTCGGAGCGGGCCCGGCTGGTCCTGTTGTTGCCGCACGGTTACGAGGGCCAGGGGCCGGAGCACTCGAGTGCCCGGCTGGAGCGCTTCCTCCAGCTGGCCGGGCAGCAGAACATCCGGGTGGCGAACCCCACCACGCCGGCGCAGTACTTCCACCTGCTGCGGCGCCAGGCGACGCTGGAGGACCAGCGGCCCCTGGTGCTGATGACGCCCAAGAGCCTGCTCCGGCACCCGCTCGCCGTCTCACCGGCCGAGGATCTCGCCGACGGGTGCTTCCGCCAGGTCCTGGACGACGCGGCGGCGGCTTCCCGGCGGGAGGCGATCGAGCGGCTGGTGCTCTGTTCGGGCAAGGTGTACTACGACGCGAACGGCTCGGAGGCGCGGGCAGCGGCCACGCGGGTGGCCCTGGCGCGCGTCGAGCTACTCTACCCGTTGCCCAAGGACGACCTCGCCGCGGTGGTGGCGGCGTATCCCAACCTGCGAGAGCTGGTCTGGATGCAGGAGGAGCCGCGCAACAAGGGGCCGTGGCGCTACCTCGCCCATCACCTGCGCGACCTGGCGCCGAAGCGCGCGGACGGGGGCGTGGGCCTCAGCTACGTGGGGCGGCCCGAGCGGGCGAGCTCCGCGGAGGGATATCCGGGAGCGCACCTTGGCGGAGCAGGCGAGGATCGTGCGAGAAGCGCTGGGTGAAACGTGAGAGGTGAGGGGTGAGAGGTGAGAGGTTCAGGTGAGACGTGAGAGGAGTGAGACGCGAGAGGCTCACAGACGTGAGAGGTCCAAAGGCGTGAGAGGATGCCCTTCTCACGCCGTTTTACGTCTCACCTCTCACCTGAACGTCTCACCTCTCACTTCTCACCTCTCACGTTTCATCCGCCTCTCGTGTGCATCTCCCGATGTGGATCCTGCCTGAGGCTCGCCACCGGATACAGCGCGCCGCGCGACGACCACCAGCCGCTCCTCGGCGCCACGGTCGGCGCGGGCGCGCCATCCCCCGGCAATCAGGGCCGCCAGCTCCGCGTCCGACGCACCCTGTCGCAACGGGTCCCGCAGGCCGACGCCCCGTTCCGCGTAGAGGCACAGGTACCAGGTGCCGTCGGCCGTGAGGCGGCTGCGGTCGCAGGCGCGGCAGAACGGGGCGGTGGTGGACGCGATGATGCCGAAGGTCGTGCCGTCGGGCAGCGCGAAGCGTTCGGCGGGGGCCGGGCCGCCGCGCGAGCCCGCGACGGGCTCCACCCGCCCGTAGCGCCGCGACAGGCTCTCCAGCATCGCCTGCCGCGAGACGACCTGCGCCGCCGACCACTGCGTCGCCCCTCCCACGTCCATGTACTCGATGAACCGCACCTCGGCGCCGGTGGCGCGGCCGAACTCGATCAGGTCCGCCAGCTCGTCGTCGTTGTAGCCCCGCACCACGACCGTGTTGAGCTTGAGGCCGGGGAAGCCCGCGGCGCGCGCGGCCGCGATGCCCGCCAGCACGTCGGCGTGCCGCTTGCTGCGCGTGAACGCCTCGAACCGTTCCGGCCGCAGCGTGTCGAGGCTCACCGTGAGGCGGCCGAGGCCCGAGCGGCGGAGCGCCTCAGCCTGGGCGGCCAGCACCATCCCGTTGGTCGTGAGGGCGAGGTCGGTGATCCCCGCCGTGCCCGCGAGCAGGGCCACGACCGTGGGCACGTCGTGCCTCAAGAGCGGCTCGCCGCCGGTGAGCCGCACCTTGGTGACGCCGAGACCCGCGAAGATGCCCGCCAGCCGGGCGATCTCCTCGAAGGTCAGGATCGAGGCGCGCGGGAGCCAGACGTACTCTTCCTCCGGCATGCAATACCGGCAGCGCAGATTGCACCGGTCCGTGAGCGAAACCCGGAGGCTCGCCAGCGGACGCTGCAGTGTGTCGCGGACCACCATCGAGGAAGGAAAGCGAGTCGGTCGCCGCCCGGCAAGGACGGCGCGGACGCGCCCTCCGCGCCGTCGGGCGGCCCGCGAGGCGGCGGCGGAGGGCTAGGCGGAGGCCGCCGTGCCGGCCCCGGCGACCCGGTCCCGCTCCGCGTCGCGCAGCTCCGTCCGCAGGATCTTGAGAATCCCGCTCTTGGGCAGGCTGTCGCGGAACTCGACGATGCGCGGAACCTTGTACGCGGCCAGGTTGCCCCGGCAGAACGCGACGATCTGCTCCGCCGACGCGTGCTCGCCGGGCTTCAGGACGACGAACGACTTGATGCTCTCGCCGCGCCGGGGATCCGGCACGCCGATGGTGGCCGCCTCGAGCACGGCCGGGTGCGTCATCAGCACGCCGTCCACCTCGTCCGGGTACACGTTGTAGCCCGACGCGAGGATCATGTCCTTCTTCCGGCCCACGATCCGGTGATAGCCGTCCTGGTCGATCGTGGCGATGTCGCCGGTGTGGAGCCAGCCGTCCTTCAGGACGCCCGCGGTCTCCTCGGGCATGTTCCAGTACCCCGCCATCACCTGCGGCCCCTTGATGAGCAGCTCGCCGGGTTCGCCGGGCGGCAGCTCCCGGGTGCCGGTCTCGAGATCCACCACCTTGGAGTCGGTATCCGGGAACGGGATGCCGATGCTGCCGGCCTTCCGCAGCCCATCCATCGGGTTGACGTGGGTGACGGGTGAGGTCTCGGTGAGGCCGAAGCCCTCGACGATGTGGCCGCCGGTGAGCTGCTCGAACCGCTCGAGCACCGACATCGGCAGCGGGGCCGAGCCCGAGAAGCAGGACTTCACGCTGCGGATGTCCAGGTGCTCGATGCCCGGGTACTGGTTGATGGCCTGGAACATCGCCGGCACGCCCATGAACAGGGTGATGCGGTGCTTCACCACCGCCTTCACCAGCGCCGGGATGTCGCGCGGGTTCGGCAGCAGCACCATGGTCGCCGCGGCGCCCACCGGGAAGTTCATGCAGACCGTCATCCCGAACACGTGGAACAGCGGCAGCGCGGACAGCACCACCTCGGAGCCGTGGGCGCAGTGCAGCCAGGTCATGCACTGCTGCACGTTGTACGAGAGGTTGCGGTGGGTGAGCATCGCGCCCTTCGACACCCCGGTGGTACCGCCCGTGTACTGCAGTGCGGCGACGTCGTCGAGGCCCACCGCGACGGCGGGCGGATCGGGTTCCGTGGCGGCGACCAGCGCGCGGAAGAAGTGCACCCCTGCCGCGGGCGACACCCGCGCGATCGCGGGCGGCTTCATCCGCCGGAGCTTCAAGGGGGCGATCTGGCGGAGCGGGAAGGGCAGGTACTCCGGTATGGAGGCGACGATGTAGTGCTTGACCGGGAGGCGGCTGCGGATGTGGCGCAGCCGGGTCGCGTAGAGGAAGTCGGCCGTGACGGCCACCTCGCAGCCGGCATCACCCCACTGGCGTTCCAGCTCCCGCTCGACGTACAGCGGGTTCGTCATGACCACCTGCCCGCCGAGGCCGAGCGTCGCGTAGTAGGCGATGACGGTCTGCGGCAGGTTCGGCAGGTGGATCGCGACGCGGGTCCCCTTCGCAACCCCCAGCGCGGCCAGAGCCGTGGCCAGCCGATCGACGTGGTCTTTCAGCTCGCGGTAGGTCAGGCGGGAGCCGAGGAAGACGATCGCGCCGGCGTCCGGGTAGGCGGCGGCCGAGCGCGCGAGGCGCTCGGGCAGGACCAGCGGCTCGTACGTCAGGCTGGGTGTAACCACCGAGTCGTAGTGCTTGTGCCAGACACGCGGCTCCACGCGCTCTCCCGAGGCGATCGGACGGCCCCAACTTGGCTCCGCGCAGGGGGCTTGCGCAACCGCGTGCCACAGTACCTTTTCTTGTCCATTCTGAGCACGCGAGTCGGGGTTACCCCACCACGGAGAGGGACATGGACGATGTGACTGTGATGATGCTGTGGGTGCCGATCGTACTCGCCGCGTTCGTCGTGATGATCGGGAGCACCGTGGTCTGGATGGCTCTCAAGTACGAGAATGCGGAATGGAAGCCGATCCCGGGAGAGGACCAGCTGCGCGAAGCGGTGCGCAAGCTCAACCTGGCGATGCCGGGGCAGTACATCTTCCCCCACATGATGAACCAGTCGCCCGACCTGGCCGCCAAGAAGATGGAGGAAGGTCCCGCCGGCGTCCTGCTGCTCAGGAAGCCCGGCCGGTTCAGCATGAGCTCGCAGCTCTACAAGTCGTTCATCTACTACCTGGTGGTGTCCTTCTTCGTGGCCTACGTGACGAGCCACGCGCTGCCGCGCGGCGCCGAGTACCTGAAGGTCTTTCAGGTGGCGGGCGCGTCCGGGTTCATGGCGTACGGCTTCGCGCTCGTCCCCGAGGCGATCTGGTTCGGGCGCACCTGGAAGAGCGTGTGCAAGGGGCTGTTCTCGGGCCTGATCTACGGCTGCCTGACGGCCGGGACGTTCGGCTGGCTCTGGCCGAGGTAGCCGTGCGCTCGGGCCTCCGGGCCCCGCTCCCATGCGGTAAAGGGCGCGCCGGACGGCGCGCCCTTCGCGTTTTGGGCGGCGGCGCTTGACGCCCGCTTGACGCCAGCCGGGCACCTTCATGCCGGGCGGCTCCGGAAGGCGCTCGTTCGACAGGAACCCGCAAGGGAGGAGCTTGCGATGACGCGGCGCGTAATCGTCGGCTCGCTGGCCATTGGCGCGTTGGCCGCGTGCTCGCTCAAGAATCTGAGCCGGACCACCCTGGCGCCGGAGCAAGTGGCCGCCACGGCCGGGGACCACGGGGGCCACCTCAAGGCCCACCTCAGGGACGGCGGAGTCTATGTGCTCGACGGCTGGCGCGTGGACTCGGCCGGGACGACCGTCAGCGGCCAGGGGAAACAACTGGACGCCAACCGGCGGCTGATACGCGATGGCGCGCTGTCGTTCCCGGTGGCGTCGGTGGCGCTCTTCGAGCTGGACAGCACCACCACCTCCGGGTCGGTCGCAGCGCTGGGCGTGGTGACGGGCATCACGGTCGGGCTCGCGGTCTACTGCGCCTCCAATCCCAAGGCGTGCTTCGGGTCCTGCCCCACGTTCTACGTGTCCGACGGCGAGCGGCCGCTGCTTCAGGCGGAGGGTTTCTCCGCCAGCATCGCCCCGGCGCTCGAGGCCCGGGACGTGGACGCGCTGTATCGCGCGCGTCCGGACAGCCGCGACCTCGAGGTGCGGATGACCAACGAGGCGCTGGAGACGCACGTGATCCGCTCGGTCCGGGTGCTCGCCGCCCCTCGGCCGACCGGATCGCGCGTGTTCGCCACCCGCGCCGACCGGTTCGTCGTGGCCACGGACCTGAGCGCCCCGGATGCGTGCACCGCGCCGGAAGGCGACTGCCTTGGCGCGGTGCGCGCATTCGACGGCGTCGAGCGGAGCAGCCGGGCGGACTCGACCGACCTGGCGGCCAAGGAGACGCTCGACCTGGAATTCGCGCACCCAGCGGACGGCCGCAGGGGACTGGTGGTCGCGGCGCGCCAGACGCTGATGACGACCTATCTCGTGTACCAGGGCCTGGCGTTCATGGGCCACTCCGCCACGGAGTGGCTGGCCGGGCTCGAGCGCGGCGGCGCTCCGGCCGTCGCAGCCGCCCGAGGCATGGGGAACGCGCTGGGCTGGATCGAGGTTCTGACGCAGGACGAGCGCGGTGAGTGGGTGGTCGCCGGCGTAACCGGCGAGACGGGGCCGATCGCGACCGACGTCAAGCTCGTGCCGCTGCCGGTTGCCGGGCCGGGTCCGCTGCACGTCAGGCTCAGGCTGACCAAGGGGGACTGGCGCCTGGACTGGGTGGCCTTGGCGGCGCTCGGCCCCGAGGTCGAACCGCTGCGGCTGGACCCGACGGAAGTCCGTCGCGCCGGGGCGCCTGACGAAACGGCGCGGCAACTCCTGCTCGACAGCGCAAGGGTACTGACGACGCTGCCCGGCGACGCGTACACGCTCGTCTACCGGCTGCCGGCGGACTTTCAGAACTACGAGCTGTTCCTCGAGAGCCGGGGTTACTACCTGGAGTGGATGCGCAGCCAGTGGTTGGCCGAGGAAGACCACGCTCGCGCGCTGCAGATGCTCCTGGATCCACAGGCGGCGCTGCGGGCCCTCGCCCCGGCCTTCAAGCGACAGGAGGCAGGGATGGATTCCGTGTTCTGGCGGAGCCGTTATGCGCGCCACTAGGGTCGGCGGGGTCGTGGGAGCGATCGCCCTGTTCGCGGCGTGCGTCTCGAATCCCGCGCCGAGCGGCTGGTTGCCACCGGCTGAAGACGTGGCCACCGAAGCGTTCGGAGGTTGGATCACGGTGGACACGGCGGCGCAGGCGCAGCGGGGTGGGTACGCCGCCGCTTCCGCCGCGCCGGGCGCCGAGATCGCCGGCGAGCTGATCGCCGTGCATGCCGACTCCGTGTTCGTGCTGTCCGAGAGCACGCTGGTCGCGGTGCCCAGGGCGCGGGTCCGGGGGGCGACGCTCTTCGCCTACGATGCGCATTGGGGCGAGGTGGCGACGTGGGGCTTCCTCGGCACGTTGTCCGCGATCTCGAACGGCTGGTACTTCCTGCTCACGGGCCCCACCTGGATCATCACGTCCGCCATCGCCGCGGGGAGCCGGTCGCGCGCGCCGATGGTGAGCCTCGCCGATCCGGGAGGCTGGGAGCGGTTGCGCATGTACGCTCGGTTTCCCCAGGGCCTGCCCGCGGGGCTGGACCGGCCATCCCTGCGGCCGCGTCCCAGGCGCGCCTCGTGACGTGACGGCCGGAGTGACGTCGCGTCGCGCTGCAACTCTTTCCGGCGCCCGCTCGTAGGAGTGTCCATCGGGGCGCTCCGCCCCGCGGGGGGATGTGCACATGTTGCGTGCGTTGGGAATGCTGGCGGGCACGGCCGTGGTCGGCGTGCTGGCCCTCAAGCTGCTGGGCCTACTGCTCCTGCCGATCCTGGGGATCGTGTTCGGCTTCGTGATGTTCGTGCTGAAGCTGGCGCTGATCTTCGGCCTGGCCTATCTCGCCTACAAGCTGTTCCGGCGGTGGGGCGAGGCGCGCGGTTCCGAGGCCAGTTGACCGCTCCCGACCGGCGTGCGGGGGCAGACAATTCGAGGCCGCGCGCGTAGTTTGTCCGGATCATGAAGGACAAGACCGTCGCCTACCTGTTGTGGTGCGGGTGCTTCCTCGGGATGTGCGGGCTGCACCGCATCTACAACGGCAAGTATGGCACCGGCTTCCTGTGGCTGTTCACCTTCGGCCTCGCCGGCATCGGGCAGATCGTCGATCTGTTCACCATTCCGGGGATGGTCGAGGACGCGAACAACCGGGTGCTCATCCAGTCCATGGGCGGCTCGGCCGCGTTGCTCGCGCCCGGCGTCGGCGGCCAGCTGGTCAGGCGGCTGCCTCGGACGACCGAGGAGTTTCAGGTGGCCCTGGTCCAGGCGGCCGGCGCGCACGGCGGCCGGCTCACGGTGGCGGAGGCGGTCGCGTCCACCGGCCGCGGCTTCAAGGAAGTGGACCGGCAGCTCCGGCAGATGGCGGTCGCCGGCTACGTCGAAGCCGACAGCGACGACGTGGGGCAGGTGTTCTACGTGTTTCCGGGCTTGGTGAAGTGAATCAAGCAGGGGTTAGGGACTAGGGGTGCAGGGCGAGGGAGTGGCCCTGCCCGGCATCCTGCGCCGCGCTGTCGCACCCTAACCCCTAGCCCCTAACCCCTAGCCCCTCTTCTTTCACACCCCGTCTCGCAGCACCTCCACGGCGGTTCTTCGAAACACCTCCCGACTCGCCGCAAGCCCGACGAGCGCGACCAGCGCCGCGGTCACCGTCAGCACCGCGAGGAGCGGCAGCGCCGGCAGCCGGAACCCGAGGTCGAAGACGAAGCGCATCATCGCCCAGCCGCCCCCGGCGGCGAGGCCGATGCCGACCAGCCCCGCGAGCAGCCCCAGCGCGACGTACTCGGCGAGGAGGATGCGGGAGATCTGGCGGCGCGTGGCGCCGAGGGCCTTGAGCAGCGCTCCCTCGCGAATGCGCTCGAGCCGGCCCGCGGCGACGGCCCCGAGGAGCACCAGCGCGCCCGTCGCGAGGCTGAAGGCCGCCATGAACCGGATGGCGAGCGACACGCGACTCAGGATCCGTTCCACCAATTGCTGGACCACGGCGATGTCCACGCTGGTCACGTTCGCGTAGCGCTCCGAGACGGCGCGCTGCAGGCGGGAGCGCGCCGCGGCGCCCTCCACCCGGGTCAGCATGACCGAGGAGCGCGGGGCGGTGGAGAGTGCGGCCGAGCTGAAGACGGCGAAGAAGTTGGGCTCGAAGCGCGCCCACTGGACCTCGCGCAGCGCCACCACCGTGGTCGGCACCAGGAGGCCCTGGACGGTCCAGTCGATCCGGTCACCGATCCCCACCTTGAGGTCCTGCGCCACGTCGGTGCTCAGCGAAACGGGGAACGGCGGGCCGGCGCCGACGCCGTGCCACCAGGCGCCCCGCACCAGCCGCTCGCTGGCCGTCGCGCTGTCCCGGAAGGTCGAGCGAAACTCGCGCCGCAGCATCCACGGCGCGGCCGGCCTGGTCTTGGGATCCTTGAGCAGGTCGGTGGGAGAGCGTCCGTTGATGGCGGCGATCCGCATCGGGACGATGGGCACCCGCTGCAGGAGCGTGTAGCCGGCGCCGACCACCAGGCTGTCGACGCCCGCCTCCTGGTCCGGCTGGATGTCGACGAAGACCAGGTTGGGCTGGCCGGGCGTGGCGAGGGCGGTGAACTGGACCTGCCCCAGGAGGTTCGCCTCGACCAGGTACAGCGTGGCCAGGAGCGCGACCCCGAATCCCAGGGCCACCACCACGCTGCGCGTCTGGTTGCGCGGCCGGTACAGGTTGGCGATGCCCTGGCGCACCACGTACGGCCAGCGGGCGCCGCGGGTCGCCCAGCCGGATGGTACGGCGGGCCACGCCGGTGGCCAGGCGCGCGGCCAGCGAGAGCACGCCGATCGCGAGCAGCGATGGCGGCGGCAAAGCCGAGGCCCACCCGCGGGCGGTCGGTCTGGTTCATCGCCAGCGCCAGGACGCCGATCGCGACCGCGCCGAGCGCCGCGAGGCGCCACGGATCCCGCGGCGGCCGCGTCGCCTGATCCTCGAACGGGCGACGCAGGGCCTGCAGCGGCGAGACGAGACGCACCTCGAGCAGCGGCCGCAGGGCGAACAGCACGGCGACCACGAGGCCGATGACGAGGCCCGCCAGGATGGCCGCCGGCTCGATGGAGACCGTGACGTCGAGCGGCAACGCGCCCGCGAGCGCCAGCGGCAGCAGGAACTGGACGGCGACGCCGAGGGCGGCGCCCGCCGCCGCGGCGATGAGTCCCAGCGCGGCGGCCTGCAGCAGGTAGACGGCGAACACCAGCGGCCGGCTGGCGCCGATGCACCGCAGCACCGCGATGGTGTCGAGCTTGCCGGCCACGAAGGCCCCGATGCCGCTCGCCACGCCGATGCCGCCCAGCAGCAGGGCGATGAGCCCCACGAACTGGAGGAAGGTCGAGAGCTGGTTCAGCGACTCGGTGAGGTTCGCCTCGGCGTCGGCGGCGGAGCGGCTCCGCACCTGCTCCTTCTCGAACAGGCGCTTGTGGGAGCCGTCGAGCCGCCGCACCGCCTTCTCGCCGTCGAGCTTGAGGAGCGCCTGGTAGGTGGCGCGGCTGCCGAACACGACGAGTCCCGTCCCGGCGACGTCGCGCACCGGGATGTAGACCTGCGGGACGAACGAGCCGAACCCGCCCGACAGGCGGCCCGGCACCTCGGAGGCCACGCCGGCGATGCGGAAGCTGCGGCGCCCCAGCTCGAGCGTGTCGCCGATGTGCGCGCCGAGCTGCACCAGGAGACTGGTGTCCACGATGGCGACGTCGGCGCTGTCGAGGTCCGCCCAGCGGCCCGCGGGGCTGGTCTCCACCTGGCCGTAGAAGGGGAAGCCGCCGCCCACGGCCCGGAGGTCCACCAGGCGCGTCCCCTCGGTGCGGCGGACGTACGCCATGGAGTTGAGCATCGTCCGGCGGGCCACCGGGACCCCGTGGCGGCCGAGGGAGTCGAGCAGCGCTTCGATCGGCCCGGTGAACGGCCGGTTGCTGGTGAGCAGCAGGTCGGCGCCGAGCAGCTCCCGCGCCTGCCGGTGGACGGCTGCTTCGACGTTGGCCGTGAACGACCGGATCGCGACCAGCGTCGCCACCCCGATCGAGATCGCCGACCCGAACAGCAGGAGCCGGCGGCGTGAAGCGCGGGTCTCGCGCCAGGCCATGCGGACGATCACGGGCAGCCGGTTCATCCCTGGGCGCTGTCCCGCGCCACCGCACCGTCGACCAGGTGCAGGGTGCGCTTGGCGCGCGCGGCCAGGTCCGCGTCGTGGGTCGCCAGGACGATGGTGGCGCCCGACTCGCGGTTCAGGGCGTCGAGCAGGTCGATGATCCGCGCCCCGGTTTCCGCGTCGAGGTTACCGGTCGGCTCGTCGGCGAACAGGATGCTGGGGCGATTGACGAACGCGCGGGCGATCGCGACCCGCTGCTGCTCGCCGCCCGAGAGCTGCGCCGGGTAGTGGTGCTCGCGGCCGTCCAGCCCGACGCGCGCCAGCAGCTCCCGTGCCCGCCGCACGATGCCGGCGTACCCACCGTCGCCCGCGCCGCCGGATTCCTTCCTCGGCGCCAGCTCGAGCGGCACCTGCACGTTCTCGATCGCGGTGAGCGTGGGAATGAGCTGGAAGGTCTGGAAGACGAACCCCACCTTCTCCCCCCGCAGCCTGGCGCGGCCGTCCTCGGAGAGCGCCGCGAGATCCTGGCCGCCGAGCAGCACGGTGCCGCTGGTGGGCGTGTCGAGTCCGGCCAGTAGGCCCAGCAGCGTCGTCTTGCCGCAGCCCGACGGGCCGACGATCGCCAGGAATCCTCCCGCCTCGACGTCGAGGGTAACTTCCTTGAGCACCGTGAGCGGACGGCCGCCGCTCGAGTAGGTCTTGGTGAGGTCGCGAGCGATGAGCATGGCGCGAATGATAGCCGGGGGCGCGGCGCTTGTCGTGCTGGCGTCGTGCCAGAAGACGGGTGACCGGGGCCGGCCGTCGCGTGCCCGGGTGGCCGTGGACTCCGGCTTCGCGGCGCGGGCGAGCGGAGCGGCGTCTCCCGACACCCGACACCCGACACTCCACACCCGTCTCATCGTCTTCCTCGGCACCAGCCTCACGGCTGGGTTGGGCCTCGACCCGGATCAGGCCTTCCCGGCCGTCATCCAGAGGAAGCTCGACAGCCTCAACCTGCCGTGGCGCGCGGTGAACGCGGGGGTGAGCGGCGAGACGAGCGCCGGGGCGCTGCGCCGGATCGACTGGGTGCTGCGCGATCGGCCCGCCGTCCTCGTGCTGGAGACGGGCGCCAACGACATGCTGCGCGGCGTGGACCTCGACTCGACGCGCGCCAACGTCGCGGCGATCGTGGAGCGGTCTCGCGTGGCGGATCCGGGCGTCACCATCGTGCTGGCGGGCATGGAGGCGGCGCCGAACCTCGGGCCGCGCTATGCCGCGCAGTTCCACGCCCTGTTCCGCGACGTGGCCGCGCGCGAGCACCTCGCCCTCATCCCGTTCCTGCTCGCGGGCGTGGGAGGCGTGGATTCGCTCAACCAGGCGGACGGCATCCACCCCACCGCGGCCGGGGACCGGATCGTGGCGGCGAACGTGTGGCGGGTGCTGTGGCCCCTGCTGGTGGAGGCGGGCGTGGCCGGCGGGCACGGTGCCGCGGAGACGCGGCGGAGCGAGGGCGCAAGACCGTGAAGCGTCTGCCGGTTCCCTACCTGGTCGGTCGCCTCGACGGCGGCGCGGCCGTCCGGATTCAGTGGGACGAGGAGGGGCACGCCGGCGTCTACGGCGCCAGGGACCTGCGCCTCGCCTGCCAGTGCGCCGGCTGCCGGGAGGAGATGAGCGGGCGGCCCATCCTCGACGCGCGGAGTGTGCCGGCTGACGTCCGGGCACTCGCCCTGCGGCTGGTGGGATCGTACGCGGTGCACATCGCCTGGAGCGACGGGCACGACACCGGCATCTATCCGTGGGAGTACCTGCTCGACATCTGTCCCTGTCCGCGCTGCGTGGCCGGGCGCTCGGCCGCTGCGCCGTGACCGGAGGCGCGCCGGGACGGCGAGCTGCGGATCGATCTGCCGGTGGCCGGCGCCTGCCTCCGCCCGTGGCACCGGGGCGACGAGGCGTCGCTGGCCAGGCACGCCGACAACCGGAACGTCTGGATCACCCTCGGCGAGCGGTTCCCGCACCCCTACACGCTCGAGGACGCGAAGGAGTGGATCGCGGCGGCCTCCTCGCAGGACCCCGTCGTGCACTTCGCCATCGTCGTGAACGGCGAGGCCGCGGGCGGCATCGGCCTCGAGCTGCAGCCGGACATCTTCCGGCGCTCGGCGGTGATCGGCTTCTGGTTGGGCGAGGCGCACTGGGGACGGGGCATCACGACCGCGGCGCTCAAGGCACTGACCGAGCACGCGTTCGCGTCGTTCGATCTGTGCCGGCTCCAGGCGTACGTGTTCGAGCGGAACGCCGCGTCGGCGCGCGTGCTCGAGAAGGCGGGCTACGTGTGGGAGGCGCGCCTCAGAAAGGCCGCCACCAAGGACGGCAAAACGTTCGACCTGCTGGTGTACGCGATGGTCCGATAGCGAGGGCCGGCGTCCGGCCTACAGCGTGAAGGAGCCCCACGTCAGAGTCATCAGTCCCGACTTCGTGTACTGCGTGGACGTCGGCGCCGTGGTGGGCTGCACCGGGTTGGTGAAGCTGAACGCCGCGGGCCCGGCCGCGGCCGTGCTCGTCACGCTGAAGTACTTGCCGGCGCCGGTCGGCGTCACCAGGAAGGCGAACGCGTTCAGCGTCACCGCGGTCCCGCGCGTGAACGTGAGCTGGATCGCCGTCGGCGACATGTTGGCGAACGTCACCGACGTTGCCGGTGAGCAGCAGCGTCGCTGCTGGGCACGACGACAGGCGCATTCGAGATGTAGGTGTCGTTGAGGTTGAAGCCGCCCGTCGTGAACGTGTTCCCGTTGCCCGACGATCGTGTCGGCCACCGCGGCGCTGGTGTCCGCAGCACGCCCGCTGGCGAAGACCGCGCTGCCCAGCGAGACGCTCGTCGCCTGGCTCACCGCGCCCGTCGTGCGGTTGAGCAGCACGTCGCCGAACGTCGACAGGCCGCGTCCCGGGGTTCGCGAAGGTGACGCTCTGCCGCGTCGCGCCCGCGAACTGGGTGGTGTGGCCGGTGCCGGCGACGAAGGACGTCGCGGTGGGACCGCGCTGCACGAAGCTCCCGTAGACACGCAGAGTGCCCGACACGAGCGTGTCCGAACCGCCCGCGAACACGGCGCTGTCGCTGACCGCCACGACCGGGGGCGCGGTCCCCAGGGGCATCTGGAGGATGCCCGTGCCCTCTGTCCGCAGGAACCCGCCGATCGAGTCGGTCACGCCGAACGTGCTCTCCGTGTACGTGCCGCCCTGGATGATCAGGCTGCCGGCGAACGTGGTGCCGCTGGACGTCAGGGTCCCGCCGGTGAGCCGCACGCTCTTCCACGCCAGGACCGGGGCCGGCGTGGACGAGATGGAGCCCAGGACGCCGCCGAAGCTGAAGCTGTTGGCGTTGAGGATGACCGCGGTGTCGGGGCTGATCCGCACGAAATTGCCGCCGATGAAAGTGCTGTCCAGCACCCAGGTACCAGCCTCGGCGCGGAACGGCCGGAGGATCGCCTGGGAGTGCACCCGGAGGATGCCGGCCAGCGGCAGCTTGACGGCCTCGGCGGCGTTGCTCACCAGCACCGACGTGCCCGCCAGCACCGCCGAGTCCTGGACCTGCACGTTCGACAGCAGACGGACGGTGTCCGCGACCGTCCCGTTGAAGGTCACGTCGTGGAAGAAGCTCGTTCACCGAGTCGGCGAACTGGATGGTCTGGACGCCGGCGCTCGCGCGGCCGAACCTCACCGCGTGGGTGCCGCTGGCCGCGAACATGCCGCCGGTCCCCGTCTGGACGAAGTTGCCCGCCGACCGTGATCAGGCCGCTGGTCAGCGTGCTCGCGCCGCCGCCGAAGGTCGCGTTGCCGCCGACCCCGAGGCTGTCGGTGGGCGAGGTCATCACCAGGACCCCGGTCGCCTGGGTCAGGAAGTTCCCCGCCACGGCGACGCCGAACCGGCTGAGACTCAACCCTCCGCTCGAGATCACCAGATCGTTGGACAGCGCCAAGGGCCCGGCCACGGTCGCCGTGCCCGACGCCTGCGCGACGCGAATGCTCTTGTAGGCGTAGGTGCCGAAGGTGGTGTTGTTGGGCGAGATGGCCTGGGTCGCTCCCGTGAACACCGTCGTGTCGGGCGAGAAGCCGGCCCCTGCCGAGTCGCCCAGCAGGGCCGTGATCTCGACGGCGAGGGGCGTGATCGTCGGCCCCGTCGTCAGCGGGCTGAACACGGTGTCGGTCAACAGGCGCGCCGTGGGTCCCGTAACCGCGGTGCTGCTCTGCACCCGGAAGAAGCTCGCCCGCGCGTTCGAGCCGAGCACCACGCCACCCGCCGACTTGTTGACCCACAGGCGCCGGAAGAAGCTGGTCGTCGGGCTCGCGAAGGTGATGGTCTGCGCTGGCGCCGCCGACGAGCATCACGCGTTGCGGACTGGAGGACGGTCCAGGCGCGAAGCTCGCCCCGCCGGTTTGCGTGAAGTTGCCCGAGACGCGGATCACGCCGTTGCTCAACGTACCGGTGCCGCCGCCGAAGACCGGCGTTTCCGCCGATCTCGAGCGAGTCGGCTGTCAGCGTCATCTGCAGGGCGCCCGAGCCGGTGGTCGCGAAGTTCCCGGTGATGCCGAGGGCGTGACCGTTGAGCACGAGCGTCTGGGTGCCGGCCGGTGCGCCGAGGTCGAGCCGGGCGGCCGTGCCGTTGACGTCGAGGGTCACCGCGTAGGTGCCCGACTGCTTGATCCATACCGTGTCCGTGGCGACGGGCACGGTGCCCTTGCTCCAATTGGTCGCCACCGACCACGTCGCCGCCGGCGGCGTTGATCCACGCGTTCACGCCGGCCGGCGCCACGACGTTGAGCGCGCTGCTGGTCGCGGCGGTCACGCCCGTGGCGCTGGCGCTCAGCGTGTAGCCGGCGCCGATGTTGTCGATCGAGACGCCGCTGAAGGTGGCCACGCCGGCCACCGCGTTCTGGGTCAGGGTGCCCGTGAGCGTGCCGCCCGCGGGGTTGGTCGCGATGGCCACGGTGACCGCACCCGTGAAGCCGGTCGCGGTGTTGCCGCCCGCGTCCCGGGCCGTGACCGTGAAGCCGAACGGCGTCTGCGCGGTCACGCTGGCCGGCGGCTGGGTGGTGAACGCCAGCGAGGCGGCCGCGCCGGCGACGACGCTGAGCCGCCGTGCTCGTCGCGCTCGACAGCCCCGTCGCCGTTGCCGTCAGCGTGTAGCCCGTGCCGACGCTGTCGATGCTCAGCCCGGCGAAGGTGGCCACGCCGGCCGCCGCGGCCGCGGTCGTGGTGCCGTGCAGGGTAGCGCCCGTCTTGCCCGTTCCGGACGTGATGGCGATGGTCACGTTTCCGGTGAACCCGGTGGCGGCGTTGCCCAGCGAGTCACGCGCGGCGACCACGGCACCGAAGCCGGCCCCCGCGGCGATGCTCGACGGCGGCGCGGTCGTGAACGCCAGGCTGACCGGCGTGCCGGACGTCGCCGTCGCCGCGACGCCCACCGTGCCCGGGACGCCGGCTACGCTGGCCTGCACCGACTGCACGCCGGCCGTCGGCCCCAGGGTCCAGGTCACCTGTGCCTGGCCCAGCGAGTCGGTGAGGGCGGAATCCGCCGACACCTTGCCGCCGCCCGTCGCGACGCCGAAGTGGACCCACACGTTGCGCACCGGGAGGATGTCGGCCGCCGTGACGCGCACCACCAGCGGCTGGGGAAGCGCCAAGCCGACCGGGCCCGTCTGGCCCCCGCCCGAGACGAAGCTCAGCGCGGCCGGCACCGGCTGCACGGTCACCAGCGCGGTGTCGGCCAGGTTGGTGGGCAGCATCGCCTCGATCCGCGCGACGCCTCGCGTGACGCCCGCCACGACCTTGCCGACCGTGTCGTTGGGTACGCTGGCGAGCAGCCCGTCGAGCGACCGCCAGCCGATGGGCGTCCCGGGAATCGGCTGGCCGCTGCCGTCGAGGGCGCTCGCGGTGAGCACCACCGAGTCACGGAAGAACAGCGACGCCGCCCGCGTGGCAATCCGGACGCTGGCGGCGTTCGCGCCGACCCCGACGTAGCGGAGCGCCACCGGGGCCGGGCTCGAGCCGAACATGCCCACGGTGGCGGTGACCGACACCGGCCCGCCGCGATAGACCGTGTCGCCCGCGGCGTTGATCAGCCACAGATCCAGGGTCAGGGTCTCGGACTGGCCCGAGATCGGGACCAGGAGCCGGAGCGCCAGGCTGTCGACTCCGGCCGGGAAGTCGACGGTCGTGTCGAGGGCCGTGGGCCCCTGCGCGGCCGAGCCCAAGTCGCTCACCACACCGCCGATGACGGTGCCCAGTCTGGTCAGCGTGACACGGGCCTTGTCGAACGGCACGGTGACGGCCGCGCGGCTCTGAAAGAAGGGCAGCAGGGACAACGACGTGCGCGGCGGCGCCTTCGGCGCGACAGTGTCGCCTGCGCAGCCGAGCACCGCCATCGCCACGGCAAGCGCGGCGAGGCGGAGGGCGCCGAGAGCGGCGGGCACCGAGAACGGTCGAAGGCGCGGCGTCAGGATGGCGACAAATGTGCGCTGGCGAGGTCAACTCCGCAAATGACCTGGATCACGGTGGGCGGGTGTTGCAGGGCGGGAGCGCGGGGGGTAGTCTCGAGCGCACGGTGTGCGTCGGAGACGCACCGCTCACCAGGATCGGAGAGAGACGATGACGGCCAGACGGTGGCTGGTTCCGGCGGTGGTGCTGATGGCGGTGGGCCCGATCGCACTGGCTGCGCAGCAGCCGCCGGCCGCCGCCGCCGTGCCCCAGGTTTCGCAGCCCGCCTACCGGGTGTGGATCGACTTCAACCAGCGGGTCCCGATGCGCGACGGCGTGGCGCTCTCGGCCGACGTCTACCGGCCGGACACGGCCGGCCGCTTCCCCGTCGTGCTCTCGCGCACGCCGTACACCAAGCCCGGAGCGCTCCGGGCGGGGCGGGACTGGGCCTCGCGCGGCTACGTGTTCGTGGCGATGGACGTGCGCGGTCGGGGCGATTCCGATGGCGAATGGGTGCCCTACCGCAACGACGGGCGCGACGGGTACGACGCCGTCGAGTGGTGCGCGGCGCAGCCCTGGTCCACGGGCAAGGTCGGCACCATCGGCGGCTCCTACAACGGCCGCATCCAGTGGCTCACGGCCGTGCTCCAGCCGCCGCACCTCACGGCGATGATCGCGATGGTGACCCCGTCCGATCCCTTCGTCGAGTGGCCGACCGGTCTGCCGCTGCCGATGGACATCAGCTGGTATCACTTCACCGCCGGCCACGTGCTCCAGAACATGGACGCGGTCGACTGGTCGGCGGTTCAGCGCCACCTGCCGATGCTCACGATGGATTCGGCGGCCGGGCGCCCCAATCCATACTGGCGCGAGGAGATCCGGCACGCCCAGCTCGGCGACTGGTGGGAGCCGCTGCGCTACCAGAACAAGTACGACCGGGTTCAGGTGCCGGTGCTCCACATCTCCGGCTGGTACGATGACGAGCAGGTGGGGACCCCGCTCAACTACGTCGGCATGACGACCCGCGGCCCGGGGAGCGTGCGGGCGAGCCAGCATCTGCTGATGGGACCCTGGCCGCACGCCATCAATTCGACCTCGAAGCTGGGCGCGGTGGACTTCGGGCCCGCCGGCCAGATTGACCTGACGGCCTACCAGCTCCGCTGGTTCGACTACTGGCTGAAGGGCCTCGACAACGGCGTGATGGCGGAGCCGCCGGTGCGGATCTTCGTGATGGGGACCAACGCCTGGGTGAGTGAAAACGCGTGGCCGATGGCGCGCACCCAGTGGACGAAGTACTACCTGCACAGCGGCGGCCACGCCGCGACGGGTGCGGGCGACGGAACCCTGACCACCGCGGCTCCCGTGCGCGAGCCGCCCGACAGCTACACCGACGACCCGGCCAACCCCGTGCCGTTCATCACCGAGCCGTCGTTCGCGCAGATCGGCGGCCCCGACGACTACCGGCAGGTCGAGCAGCGGAGCGACGTCCTCGTCTACACGAGCGACTCCCTCATGCGCGATCTGGAAGTGTGCGGGCCGATCCGGGCGCGGCTGTTCGCGTCGTCCGACGCGCACGACACCGATTTCATGGTCAAGGTGCTCGACGTGTGGCCGAACGGGTTCGTCCAGCGGCTGATCGACGGGATGGTGCGGGCGCGGTTCCGCGAGGGGATGGACCGGCCGTCGCCGATCGAGCCGGGCCGGGTGTACGGCTACGACGTGGACGTGTGGAACACCTGCCAGACCTTCCGGCCGGGGCACCGGATCAGGGTGGAGGTGGCGTCCACGGCGTTCCCGAAGTACGACACCAACCCCAACACCGGCGAGTCCCTCGGCCAGACGACGACGTCGCAGCCGGCCCACCAGGCGGTCTTCCACGACCGCGAGCACGCGTCGTACGTGGTGCTGCCGGTGGTGCCGAACTGAAGGACGGTTGGTGGGTTGTAGGTGGTAGGGGTAGGTGGTAGGTGGTGGGGACTACAACCCACCACCTACCACCCACCGACGCTCTCATCGTCCCCGCGGCCAGACGTTGTTCGCGCGGTCCACGTCCGGCCAGACGTGTCGCGGGTCGAGCTCCGCCTTGACCACGCGCTTGCCCTGGGCGGAGACGGTGTACGTGAACCGGCTTCCCAGGTTCCAGATCTCGACCGGCAGGCGCACCACGTCGTTCGTACCGTCGTCGTACGTGAGCCTCAGCTCCGCCGGCATCACCATCTCGCGCCGGTTGCTGAGGTAGACCCGGGTTCCGGGTTCTGCGGGCGGGGTGACGGGCGCCTGCCCACGCAGGTTCGAGCCCCGGCCCCGGCTCCCCGGCGTTGATCCACGGATCCCGGGTCCCGTCACCGAGTCCACCGCCTGGTCGAGCCGCGCCGTGGTGAACACCCAGCTCGCGCCAGAACCAGTCGAGGTTGCGCCCGCTCACGTTCTCGATCGTGCGGAAGAAGTCGGCGGGCTGCGGGTGCTTGAACGACCAGCGGCGGACGTACTCGCGGAACGCGGGGTCGAACGCCGTCGCGTCCCAGCACGTCCTCGCGGAGCAGCCGCAGCATCAGCGCCGGCTTCTGGTACGCCGTCCAGTAGAGGTCCCGCACCTCGACCGGAGCGGTGATCAGCGGCTGCTCGTCGCCGGGCACGGCGTTGGCGGCGTAGGCGTGGAGCGGCATGTCGGCCACGCTGTCGCCGTACGGCGGTGCCGCGTGAAGTAGTCGGCGGCGTTGTAGAGGTCGATGAACGTGTTGAATCCCTCGTCCATCCACGGGTAGCGCCGCTCGTCGCTGCCCACCATCATCGGGAACCACTCGTGCCCGAACTCGTGCATCAGCACCCAGTAGAGCCCTTCGCGGGTCTTCTCGGCCGGCACGAAGGTCAGCATCGGGTACTCCATCCCGTCGATCGGTCCCTCGACCGTGCTGGCCTGCGGATAGGGGTACATCGCCCACAGCTCGCGAGTTGTAGCGGATGGCGTGCTGCGCCATCACGATGCCCTCCGCTGCCCAGAGCACCGCGGTGGGGCGGTAGTAGGTCTGGATGAGGATCCCGCGCCAGCTCACCGCGTCCCAGCGGAAGCTGGGCGCCGCGGCCCAGGCCACGTCGCGCACGTTGGAGGCGCGGAAGTGCCAGGTGAGCGTTCCGCCCGAGCCCGCGGGCCGCGTCATCGCCGGGTCGCCCGCCTCCCCGGCCGTGACGATCTGCGACCGGCTCGGAGTCGGCCCGCGCCCGCGCGAGCCGGTCGCGCTCGGCGGCCGTGAGCACCTCGTCGGGGTTCTCGAGCGTGCCGGTCGAGGCCACGATGAAGCTGCTCGGGCACCGTCAGGCGCACGTCGAAGTCGCCGTACTCGAGGTAGAACTCGCCCGCGCCGATGTAGGGCAGCGTGTTCCAGCCGTGCACGTCGTCGTAGACGGCCATCCGCGGGTACCACTGGGCGATCTCGTACAGCGAGCCGTCCCGGCCCATCCGGCCGGCGCCGTAGACCGGAATCGGGAACGACCACGCCAGGTCCAGCGTGATGGCGCCGCCGGGCGGCAGCGGCTCCGGCAGGTCCACCCGCATCATCGTGTCCCAGATATAGTGCGGGAGCGGCGTGCCGTCGGCCTCGAGCCGGGTGAGCGTCAGGCCGCCCACGAACCCCTGGCTCGCCATGATGAACGGGGTGCCCCCGAAGATGAGCGGCGGCGGGGCGGTGAGCGCGTTGATGCTGTTCTTCGCGAAGATGTTCTGGTCGAGCTGGAGCCACAGGAAGCGGAGCGTGTCGGGCGAGTTGTTCCGGTAGGTCAGGCGCCCGGTGCCCCGGATCTCGTTCCTGGCGGTGTCGAGCACGGCCTCGATCGCGTAGTCGGCCCGGTTCTGCCAGTAGGCGTGGCCCGGAGCCCCGCTGGCGGAGCGGTAGGCGTTCGGCGTGGGCAGCGGGATCGCGCGGAACGCGGAGCTGTCGGCCACCTGGGCGCGGGCCGTGACGGCGAGCAGCGCCGCGAGCGCTGGGGTGAGGACGGCGAAGCGCTTCATCACTGCGAACCTCCGGACTCGGGTGGGTCGCCGGTGTAAGTTATCCGCCATGCCGAGGCTCCGCGCTCCCCTCCTGCTGGCCCTGCTCGCCCTGGCGCCGGCCGTCGCTCCGGCCCTGGCGCAGGCGCCGGCCGACCCCGCGTTCGACCTGGTCATCCGGAACGGCCGGGTGATGGATCCGGAGAGCGGCCTCGACCGGCAGGGGATGTGGGTCGGGATCCGCGGCGGCACGATCGCGGCGCTCTCGGACACCGCGCTCGCCGGCCGCCGGGTGATCGACGCCGGCGGCCAGGTCGTCGCGCCGGGGTTCATCGACGTCCTGTCGTACGATCCCAACGCCTACGGGGTCTGGTTCAAGCTGGCCGACGGCGTGACCACGAACCTGGCGATGCACGGCGCGTCGGCCGATCTGGGCGCCTGGTATCGGGCCCTGGGCCGCGCGCGCTGGCCCGTCAACTACGGCGGCGCGTTCTCCAATCCCAACGCCCGCATGCGGCTCGGCATCAGCCGCTACCGCGCCGCGACGCCGGAGCAGCTCGAGCGGCTGGTGGCGCTGGCGGAGCGCGCGATGCGGGAGGGCGCGCTGGGCGTGGCCATGAGCCCGGAGTACACGCCGGGCATGAGCACGGACGAGGTGCTGGCGATGGCGCGCGTCGCAGCCGAGCACCGCGCGCCGGTGTTCGTGCACGCGCGCTACTCCGACACCATTCCGCCGGGCACCGACGCCGACGGGATCCACGAAATCCTGGAGGCGGCCCGCCGGACCGGAGCGGCGGTGCACGTGGACCACATCACCAGCGCCGCCACGTTCGACATGGCGGCCGCCCTCGACTCGCTCGCGGCGGCCCGCCGTGCCGGGCTGGACGTCACGGCCTGCGTCTACCCGTACGACTACTGGGGGACCAAGCTCAGCCAGGCCCGCTTCGACTCCGGCTGGCAGCGGCGATTCGGGATCTCGTACGGCGACCTCCAGATCGCGGGGACGACGGAGCGGCTCACGGCGGAGACGTTCCGGCGCTACCGGGCGCAGGGCAGGCTCGCGGTGGCCTACGCGATTCCGGAGAGCGCGGTGGTGCTGGCGCTGCGCGCGCCGTACGTGATGATCGGCAGCGACGCGATCCTCCAGCCCGGCAACAACAACCACCCGCGCGCCTCCGGGACGTTCGCGCGCACGCTGGGCGTGTACGTGCGCGAGCGCGGGACGCTGTCCCTGATGGACGCGCTCCGCCGGATGACGCTGCTGCCCGCGCAGACGCTCGAGAGCCGTGTACCGGCCATGCGCCGCAAGGGCCGGCTCGCCGTGGGTGCCGACGCCGACCTGGTGATCTTCGATCCGGACCGGGTGCGCGACCGGGCCACGGTGGAGCACCCGGACCGGATGTCGGAAGGGATCTCCTGGGTCGTCGTGGCGGGACAGGTGGCCCTGGACCCGCGCGGCCCGCGGCGTCAGGTCCGTGCGGGAAGGCGATCCGCGCCGGCGGCTGAGTGGCGTCCGCCGCCCGAGGCTGCGCGGGTGGCGCGGCCGCCCTGCGACCGGCGGTGGACCGGCGCTCGCCCGCGCAACGCGGGGACCGCGCGACGCGTATGGTCGTACCGTGATAGCCGAAGTCGCGCCGCCGCCCCTCGCACCGCCTCCATCCAGAGATCAGGAGTGAGCGTCATGCACCCAACGATTCGTTCGAGTAGCGTCGCGACGCTGATGGCGCTTGCCGCCGCGTTGCCGCTCGCCGCGCAGCAGCCAGGCCCCGCCTCGACCGTCGTCCAGGAACGCGTGGACCTGGGCGTCCTGCAGAAGATCCGGGACGAGGGGCTCAACCGCTCCCACGTCGATTCCCTCGCCGAGTACCTCACCGACGTGATCGGCCCGCGCCTCACCGGCTCCACGGGGATGCGGCGCGCCGACGAGTGGGTGACGCAGCTGTTCCGCCAGTGGGGCCTCGCCCACGTGGCCATCGAGCCGTGGGATTCCACCTTCGGCCGCGGCTGGGAGCGGGTGAACTACTCGGGCCGGATCCTCGAGCCGTTCGTCGAGCCCTTGAACGCGCAGCCTCTGGCGTGGAGCGGCAGCACGAAGGGCACGATCTCCTGCCCGGTCGTGCTGCTCGACGTGCAGGACACCACCGATCTGGCCCGATACGCCGGCAAGCTGAAGGGCGCCTGCGTGCTGCGCGGCGCGCCGCGTGACATCCCGCCGGAGTTCGCGCCGATCGTGCGGCGCTTCAGCGCCGATTCGCTGCTGGCGCCGCCGGCGCCGCCCCGCGCCCCCCAGGGCCGGTTCGCGAACCTGACGCCGGAGCAGCGGCGCGAGCGGTTCCAGCAGATGCGGGCCGTGGCGGGGCGCATCAACGCCTGGCTCCGCGACCAGCAGCCGGCGGTCATCCTCCAGCCGTCGAACTGGACCTACGGGATGCTGCTGGTGCAGGCCGGACCGGAGGCGGGGCCGGCGCGCGACAGCGCGAACTTCGAGCCGCTGCCCGCGCTGCTCGTGCAGCACGAGGAGTACGGCACGATGTACCGCAACGTGAAGGCGGGCCGGACGGTGCGGCTCGAGGTGAACGTGCAGAACCGCCTGCTGAACGACGATCTCAAGGCCTACAACGCCATCGGCGAGATTCCCGGCACCGACAAGGCCGACGAGGTGGTGATGATCGGCGGCCACCTCGACAGCTGGCACGGCGGCACCGGGGCCACCGACAACGGCGCGGGATCGGTCGTGATGATGGAGGCGATCCGGATTCTCCGCGCCTTGAACCTCCCGATGCGGCGCACCGTCCGCATCGGCTTGTGGAGCGGGGAGGAGGAGGGGCTCCTGGGTTCGCGCGCCTACGTCCGGAAGCACGCCGCCGAGCTGGACCGGATCTCGGCCTACCTCAACGTGGACAACGGGACCGGGAAGCTGCGCGGCATCTGGGATCAGATGGACAGCCTGGCCATCCCGATCTTCCAGCAGATCTTCGCGCCGGTCCAGGATCTGGGCGTGGTGGCCGTCAGGCACGGCACCACCGGCGGCACCGATCACCTGTCCTTCGTCGCCGCGGGCGTCCCGGGCTTCAACTACATCCAGGACCCGATCGAGTACGGCATCCGCACCCACCACTCGAACGTGGACACCTACGAGCGGCTGCAGATCGACGACCTGAAGCAGGCGGCCACGGTGGTGGCGTGGACGGTGTACGAGTTGGCCAACCGGGACGACATGATGCCGAAGGGGCCGGTGCCGACAAGACAGGGATTCTGAAGCGTTGCAGAGTTGCAGCGGCGGGAAGCACTGCTGAAGTCTGAGTTGCTGGCCTCCTATTCCCCGTCGGCACACAGTTCGCAGTATCTTCCGTGTGTCCGAACCGGAGGCCCCGTGATTGACAAGAAGCAGCTCGAAGCGCTGGCCAGGAAGAACGCCGCCAAGCAGATCACCCAGAAGGCCGTGAAGCGGCGGAAATACGACGACACCCTGCAGCCGGAACCGGAGAATGCGGAGGATCCGAAGCGCTTCTTCGAGGAAATGAAGAAGCGCGAGTTCTGACGTGTCGGTGCACGTCCTGCACGACCTTCTCGCTTCGTCGGCCCCGGCGCTGCTCTTCACGGTGGTCGGGCTCGGATATTTCCTCGGTACCATCCGGATCCGCGGTTTCACGCTCGGCGTCGCGGCCGTCCTGTTCGTCGGTCTGGTGTTCGGCGCGCTCGACCCGGTCAACTTCGTCATCCCCGAGGTCATCTACGTCCTCGGCCTGATCCTGTTCGTCTACACGGTCGGCCTCCAGTCCGGCTCGATGTTCTTCAACCTGTTCCGGCGCCAGTGGCTGAAGCTGACGGTGCTGGCCGGTCTCGCCATCGCGGGCAGCGCGGTGGTGACGCTGGTGGCGGCGCGGGTCCTGGGGATCAGCGCGCCGGTGGCGTCCGGGCTGTTCTGCGGGGGGCTGACCAACACGCCGGCGCTCGCCGCGGCGGTCGAGGCCCTGCGCGGCTCCCTGGCGGGGTCGACGCTCGAGCCGGCGCGCTTCCGCGCCGTGATGGACGGCCCGACCGTCGGCTACAGCATCGCCTACCCGTTCGGCGTCGTGGGCCTGATCGTCGCGATGCAGGTCGCGACCAGGTTCGGGCGCGTGGATTTCGCGGAGGAGCAGCGCCGGGCCCGGCGCAGCAACGGCCTGGCCACCGAGGAGCCGATCCTGCGCGAGATCCGGGTCACCAACCGGCAGCTGATCGGCAAGACGTTCGGCGAGGCGATGCTCACCGAGCTCACGGGGATGGTGTTCACCCGCGTGAAGCGCGGAGCGGAGGTCGAGCTGGTGACCGGCGACCGGGTGCTCGACGAGGGTGACATCCTGGTCGGCGTGGGGTCGCCGGCGGCGCTGCGCAAGGCGGAGCTGCTCGTCGGGCCGACGGTCGGCGAGGCGATGGAGCGCTTCTCGCCCGAGATCGGGCACCGCGACCTGCTGGTGATCCATCGCAAGGTGGCCGGGGCGACCGTGGCCGAGCTGGCGGTGGAGCTGGGCCATCCGGTGGTCGTGAGCCGCATCCGCCGGGGCGGCACGCAGATCACGCCACGTCCGGAGACCACGCTGGAGGTGGGCGATCAGATCCGCGTGGTGGCCCACCGCGGCGACCTGGACCGCCTGACGAAGCTGGTCGGCGACCCGCTGAAGGACATTTCGGAGGCGGACTTCCTGTCGTTCAGCCTGGGGCTCGTGCTGGGCGTGCTGGTGGGGATGATCCCGATTCCGCTCGGCGGCGGTCACGTGGTCCGGCTCGGGTTCGCGGGTGGTCCGCTGGTGGTCGGCCTGGTGCTGGGCCGCGCGGGCCGCACGGGACCCATCGTCTGGACGATGCCGGTCAACGCCAGCATGACGCTGCGGCAGCTCGGCCTGTTGTTCTTCCTGGCCGGCGTGGGCACGCTCGCCGGCGGCAACTTCGTGCACACGCTCGCCACCCAGGGGCTCGCGCTGTTCTTCGCCGGCGCCACGATCACCGTCGTCTCGGTGGTGCTGA
Source organism: uncultured Gemmatimonadales bacterium (assembly GCA_963729955.1). Lineage (GTDB taxonomy): Bacteria > Gemmatimonadota > Gemmatimonadetes > Gemmatimonadales > JACORV01 > Fen-1245. The sequence continues at coordinate 212,335 of CAVSQA010000008.1, read as the reverse complement.
CCCTCGTGGTGGCGCGGCGGTTCTTCGGCTACGACGCGATCTCCGCCTACGGCATCCTGGCCGGGATCCACACCCAGCCGGCCGCGCTCGCGTTCGCCAACGCGCATACCGGCTCCGAGAGCCCCAACATCTCCTACGCGGCCGTCTATCCGGTCGCGCTCATCGCGAAGATCATCCTGGCGCAGCTGCTGGTGGTGGTGTGACGCGATGCAAGGTGAGACGTGAGAGGTGAGACGTGAGACGGATCAGGTGAGAGGTGAGAAGGTACGTGAGACGTGAGAGGCGACGGTGAGAGGACGCCTCTCACGCTCTTCGACCTCTCACCCCTCACTTCAACGTCTCACGTCTTACGCCTCACCTCTCACCTGGTGTTCCTCACACCATCCCCTGTTCCAGCCAGGTGTGCTTCCCCTCCAGCACCTTGCGGGCGAGGGCGTAGGTCCGGGCGTCCTCGTTGTCGAAGACCGTGCGGAAGGTGTCGCGCACCCGTCGCCGGGCGTAGCGGCAGAAGAGGTCCGCCAGCTCCACCGCCTCCACCTGCCCCTTGCGGCGGAGCATCTCCGCCCGCGAGCACGCGGCCGCGATGGCGAACAGCTCCGCCCCGATGTCCACCAGGCGGAACAGCACCGACTGGCGCTTCTCCAGCCGCGGGCCGAAGCGCACCATCGCGTGGAAGATCGTGCGCGCCAGCTTCCGGCTCATCCGCTCGGCGAAACGCACGTGGCCGGCCAGGCGCCCGAACCCGGCGTAGCGCGGCCACCGGCCCCACCCGAAGTAGCGGCTCGGATACCAGGCGGCGTAGAACGCCGCCGTGCGCACCAGGGCGCCCGCCTTGGCCCCCAGCGGCGTGCGCGGGTCGAGGAGCGGCCCAGCCACCTTGAGGTGCCGGTCCACCGCCTCGCGGGCGATGAACAGGTGCATGATCTCCGAGCTGCCCTCGAAGATCAGGTTGATGCGGAAGTCGCGCATGATCCGCTCGACCGGCCACGGGATCTCGCCGCGCGCCTTGAGCGACTGCGCGGTCTCGTAGCCCCGCCCGCCGCGGATCTGCACCGTGTCGTCCACGATGCGCCAGGCGTGCTCGGAGTTGTACAGCTTGGCGATGGCGGCCTCGAGGCGGATGTCGTACCCGCCCTTGTCGGCCAGCGTCGAGCACAGCTCCGAGACGGCTTCGAGCGCGAACGTGTCGGCGGCCATCCGCCCGACCTTCTGCGCGATGGCGTCGTGCTTCCCGACCGGCTGCCCCCACTGCACGCGCTGATTGGCCCACTGCCGCGAGATCTCGAGGCAGCGCTTGGCCGCCGCGACCGACGACGCGGGCAGCGTGAGTCGCCCGGTGTTGAGCGTGATCAGCGCGAGCTTCAGCCCCTTGCCCTCGCCCCACAGCACGTTCTCGCGCGGCACCCGCACGTTGGTGAACCGCAGGACCGCGTTCTCGATGCCCTTCAGGCCCATGAAATCGCAGCGCCGCACGACCTCGACGCCCGGCCAGGCGGCCTCCACGATGAACGCCGTGATCTGGCGACGCTCCTTCCCGTGCACGACCACCGAGGGCGTCCGTGCCATCACCACCATCAGCTCCGCGATGGTGCCGTTGGTGATCCACAGCTTCTCGCCGTTCAGGAGGAACGCCTGGCCGTCGTCCGTGGGCACGGCGGTCGTCTCCATCGCCGCGGGGTCGGAGCCGACGCCCGGCTCCGTCAGGGCGAAGGCCGAGACGGCCCCCCGCGCCAGGCGCGGGAGGAACCGCTGCTTCTGCTCCGGCGTCCCGAACAGCTTGAGCGGGCCGGGGACCCCGATGGACTGGTGCGCCGACAGCAGGGCCACGGTCGAGCCGCAGACGCTCGAGACCATCGCGATGGCGCGCGTGTAGTGGAGCTGCGAGAGACCGAGGCCCCCGTACTCGCGCGGGATCTTGATGCCGAAGGCGCCGATGTCCTTGAGGCCCTGCACGACGTCGGCCGGCACTTTGCCGTTCCGGTCGATCGCGTCCCCGTCCACCCTCTCGCGCAGGAACGTCTCGAGCGCCTGCAGGAAGGGGCGGGCGCGCGCCTCGTCCTCGGCGGACGGCTCGGGGTGGGGATGGATGAGGTCCATCCGCAACCGGCCGGCGAATAGCTCGGCCAGAAAACTGGGGGCGTGCCACTCGGTCTCGCGCGCGGCCTCGGCGACGTCGCGCGCCTCCCGTTCGGTCACCCGCGGGGTGGTGGTTGGCGCGGTCATGGTGGGTGTAAGATAGCGCCGCGCACGCGGCCTGGCGCCCGGGCCACCGCCGCCGGCTCGCGCTCCCCGGTGCCTCGCGGGCGCCTCCCTTGACCCGCCCTTCTCGGCGGGGAAGCTTCCGCTCGACATGCGCACGCTCATCCGCCACGGCACCGTCGTGACCGCCGCCGGCGCGTCCGTCGCCGACGTGCTGATCGAGGGGGAGCGGATCGCCGAGGTCGGCGCCCCGCTCGACGTCACGGCCGACGCGACCTACGACGCGGCCGGCAAGTACGTCATCCCCGGCGGGATCGACGTGCACACCCACCTCGACATGCCGCTGGGCGACACCGTGTCGGCGGACGATTTCGAGTCCGGCACGATCGCCGCCGCGTTCGGCGGCACCACCTCGATCGTGGACTTCGCGGTGCAGACCCGAGGCCGGCCGATGCGGGAGGCCTGGGAGACGTGGATGCGGAAGGCGGAGGGGAAAGCCGCGGTGGACTACGGCTTCCACCTGATCGTCACCGACCTGGCGCCGGCCGGACTCGAGGAGATGGACGCGCTCGTGGCGGAAGGGGTCACCACCTTCAAGCTGTTCATGGCGTACCCCGGCCGCCTGATGGTGGACGACGAAACCATCTTCCGCGCGTTGCGACGCACCGCGGAGAACGGCGGCATGGTGCTGATGCACGCGGAGAACGGCGGCGTGATCGAGGCGCTGGTCCAGCAGGCCCGCGCGGCGGGGCAGACGGCGCCGAAGTACCACGCCCTGACGCGCCCGCCCCGCACCGAGGCGGAGGCGACGCACCGGGCGATCGCCCTGGCCGAGATCGCGGGGGCGCCGATCTACATCGTCCACGTCTCGTGCGCCGAGGCGGTGGAAGAGGTGGCGGCCGCGCGAGCGCGCGGCGGGAGCGCGCTGGCGGAGACCTGTCCCCAGTACCTCTTCCTGTCCGACGAGCGCTACGACGAGCCGGGCTTCGAGGCCGCCAAGTACGTGATGAGCCCGCCCTTGAGGCCGCGCGCCGGCCAGGAGCGGCTGTGGCGCGCGCTCGCGGCCGACGAGCTGCAGGTGGTGGCCACCGACCACTGCCCGTTCAACATGAAGGGCCAGAAGAGTCTCGGCCGGGACGATTTCACGCAGATACCGGGCGGCGCGCCGGGCATCGAGACGCGGATGAGCCTGGTGTACGACGGCGGAGTGCGGGCGGGGCGCATCTCGCTCAGCCGGTTCGTCGAGCTCACGGCCACCAATCCCGCCAGGATCTTCGGCCTCTATCCCCGGAAAGGCGCGATCGCGCCCGGCTCCGACGCCGACGTCGTCGTCTGGGATCCGGAGCAGGCGTACACCTGGAGCGCGGCGACCCACCACATGCGGGTGGACTACAATCCGTACGAGGGCCGCGTGGTGAAAGGGCGCGCCGGAGGTGGTGTGGTCGAGGGGCCGGCGGGTGATCGAGCGCGGGACCGTTCGTCGGCCGCGCCGGGGCCGGCCAGTTCCTCAAGCGCGCGCCGCGGGCGGGGTGACTCGCAATCAGCGCACGAACGTCACCCACCCCGCCTCATTGGCGATCACCGCGTTCGCTCCGCTGCGGGTGAACGCGACCCCGCGCGGCTTCCCGCTCACGTACAGGGTGTTCTCAACGATGCCGGTCGTCCGGTCCACGACCTGCACCAGGCCGGCGGCCGGGATGCTGACGTAGAGCTGCGCGTCGTCCGGCGAGAGCGCCAGGCCGTAGCCGCCGCCGGCCAACGCGATCGTGCGGACCGCGCCGGTAGCGACGGTGACGACGTCCAGGCCGCGGGTCTCGTCGGCGACGTACAGCTGGGTGCCGTCCCGCGACACGGCCAGATGCTGCGGCAGGCCCCCGACGGCCAGCGTCCGCGCGAGCGTATCCGCCGCGGCGTCGATCACGTAGACATTCCCGCTGAGACAGCCGCCCACGTACAGCCAGCGTCCATTGCGGTCCATGGCGAGGCCGCGCAGGGCGTCGCCGGCCAGCAGGGTGAGCGAGGTCACGATGGTGTTCGACGCCGTGTTGATCACGAACAGCGCGCCCTGATCGGTGGTGGCGAACAGTCGCGTGCCATCGGGGGACACGATCACGTTCCACGCGTCGCTGCTCACGGGCACCGACGACGTCTCGATGTTCGTGGCGACGTTGACCACGCTGATGTCACGGCTTCCCTGGTTGGACGAATAGGCCGTCGTGCCGGTCGGGCCGAACGCGACGTGCGAAGGAATGGCGCCCACGATGGCCGCCGGGGCGACCGCCCTGCTCGGCAGGTCGGCGCGCCCGAGCGTGTCGGCGTCGAGGCGCGCCACGTAGACGACTCCGGTCGTAGAGACGGCGAGACCGAACGGCCGGCCCGCAACCGGAACGGAATCGAGGATCGTACCCAGGGGGTGGGTGGCCGGCGGGGGCTGCACCGCCGACGGGGTCTTGTCGCACGAGGCTACGGCGAACGAAACGGCGAGGCCCAGGGCGAAACGCGCGGGGCGGGAACGAGTCGATGGTTGGCGCACACTGCCTCCGGACCGCCACGGAACCACGAGGACCGATTGGGCCTCGCAAACGTAGCCGCGGGGCGTGAGGGACGTTAGGCCGCACGCTCGGAAGGCACCTGGCGCTGCTCCGTCCTGACTCTAGTCAGGGGATTCCGACAGCCGGATCGCGTCCTCCGGCGTATCGATGTCCAGCGACCCCGGCTCGAACGGGATCCGGACGATCTCGCCGGCGTGCCGCTGCAGCACCCGCTTGGCGCCCTGGTCGTCCTCCAGCGCCCGCAGCTCCTCGAACAGCGCGCGCGCGAACAGCGCGGGCACGCCGACGGTTCCCGCGTACGCGCACGCGACGGCGGGCGGACGGGAGGCCGCGAAGGCGGCGACGATCGCGCGGAGAGTCTCCGCGGTCAGCAGGGGCTGGTCGCAGGTGATGAACAGCACGGCGTCGGGGTCCCCGGCCTCGCAGAGCGCGTCGAGCCCCGTCCGCACCGACGTGCTCAGCCCCTTCGCGGCGCGCCGGTTCTCCACGATGCGCACGTCGAGGTCGGCCAGCTCGAAGCGGAGCGGCGCCGCCGCCTCACCCAGCACCACGACGACCGGCCCGCAGGCGGCCGCGACCGCCGTCTGCGCGGCCCGGCGCAGGAGCGTGACGCCCCGATGGCGCAGCAGCTGCTTGGGGCCGGGCAGGCGGCGCGAGGCGCCGGCCGCGAGCACGACGACGCCGAGCGCCGGCGGAGCGCTGGCGTCAGGGCCGGTCGTGGATCGGTCCCTTGCGCTCGCGCAATGCGCCGCCGCGCCGGCCGGCGAAGACCGCCTGGATCTCGGCGACGATGGAGAGCGCCACCTCGGCTCGGCGTCTCGGCGCCGACGTCGAGCCCGACCGGCGCGTGCAGCCTGGCGAGCTGGGCCTTGGTGACCGGCGAGCCCCGCTTGGCGAGCTCGGCGAGCAGCTGCCGGGTGCGCGCCTGTCGCGCCGAGGATGCCGACGTAGCGGCACGGCGACTGGAGGAACGCCGTGAGCAGCGCGAGATCGCGCTCGTAGTTGTGGCTCATGACGAGCGCCGCGGTCCGATCGTCGAGGAGCGGCGGCATCTCGTCCTTGCCCAGCACCTTCACCTGCCAGCCCAGCTCGCCCCCGAGACGCGCCAGCGGCGCGGTGTCGCGGCCGCGTCGCCCACGACCACGGCGAGCGGCGGCGCGACGTACTCGACGAGCGCCTCGGCCTCACCGTTCGCGGTCGGCGCGAGAAGAAGCGGGCGCGCCCGTCGGCGAGCGCGGCGCGCGCCTCCTTGAGGAGGGCGCCCAGCGGCTCTTCGAGCAGGCGGCCCGCCGCCTGCCCGTCGGCCCGCAGCAGCAGCCGCTGCCCGAGGCGCGAGCGCGGGGTCGTCGCCGGTCCGGAACACCGTGGCGACCACGGCGGCCTGTCGCGCGCGCGCGGCCTCCCGCAGGAAGGCGAGGTGCTCGGGCACCGTCCCGGCGGCGACCGGCTCGAGGAGCAGGTCGAGCTTGCCGTGACACCCCATGCCCAGGCCCCACGGCTTGTCGTCGTCCGCGGTGAGGTCGTAGCGCACGAGCGCGGGCGCGCCGGACGCGCGGATGCGCTCGGCGTGCGCCGACGAGGTCCTGCTCGAAGCACCTGGCGCCGAACGTGCCGGCGATGGTGGCGTCGGGGAGCACGAGCATCCGCGCGCCGGGGCCCGAGTACGCCGAGCCCGCCACCTTCATCAGCGTCGCCAGCACGGCCGCGGCTCGATCCGCGGGGGCGCTCTCCAGCGCGGCCACCACCGTGCTCCAGAGCTGCTTCACCGCCCTCGAGCTTCCGCTGCGCGAGCGGGCGCGGTCGGTCGGCTCGATCTTCGCGTACTCGGCGTCCCAGAACGCCTGCGACTTCATCTGCTCGAGGTAGGCGTCGGTGTAGCCGAACTTGCTCCACACCTCGCGCTTCTGCCGGAACAGCCGCTCCTTCTCGACGCCGCGAGCGCACGTCCAGCATCTCGTCCGCCGTGGCGCCGCGGAAGATCTGGTCGAACCACTCCGCCAGGATCGCGTCGGTCGATCGGGCCGCGCCGCTTCTCCAGGTCGGCCATGACCGATGGATAGCGGTCGAATCCGTCGGTCGCCACGGTCACGACGTTCTCTCGGGGCCCAGGTCCAGCAGCTTGGCGGTCTTGATGGCGCCGAGGATGTTGCACACGCTGGAGATGCCGAACCAGCCGGCGAGCGAGGTCGAGCGAGCCCGTGCTTGAGCTTGCAGCATCCGCTCCAGGACGCTGGCGGCCGTCCTGCGAGGACCTTGAGCCCCGCCACGCAGTCGTCGTCGTGCACCGCATCACGTAGTCGGTGGTGAGCACGTTGTGGATCAGCGTGACCATCTTGTCGCCGATCCCCTCGATGCGGTGCGTGCCGCGGCCGTTGTTGAAGAGCGTGGAGCACTCCTTCGGCTCGACGGCGCACGACCACGCAGTCGGGGAAGCGGGCCTTGATCTCGTCGCCGGCGGCCAGGGTGCCGGCGGACCCGGGGGCGGAGACGAAGGCCGCCACCCGCCCGTTGCCCGACGCCGCGCGCCGCCTCGAGCGCGGCGTCGCCGGTCACGGAGCGGTGGAACCGGTAGTTGGGCAGCAGCTCGAACTGCGCCAGGACCTTGTTCTTCGGGTCCTGCTTGAAGTGCTCGGTGCGCTCGAGCACCAGGATCACGTCGCTCTCCGAGCCGGGCGTCAGGTCCAGCTCGCCGCCGTAGCGCCGGATCCGCTCGTAGCGCTCGGCGCTCATCCGGTCCGGCATGATCACGACGCACCGGTAGCCCATCAGGTGGGAGATGTAGGCCGTGCCGATGCCGAAGTTGCCGGTCGAGGGGCCGATGATCGTGTTCTCGCCCGGCCGGATCTCGCCCGCCAGCTCGCCCTCCATCAGCGTGGCGTACGCGGGCCCCACCTTGTGGCTGCCGGAGGGGAAGTCGCGGCCGAGCAGCACGACGATGTTGGCGGCCACGCCGGTCAGCTCCCGCGGCAGCACCACGTGGCGCACCCGGTTCTCCGGTTGCGCCAGGTGATGTTGAACAGGTTGAGCGGATCGAGCTCGTTGCTCCGCGCGCGCTCCGCCAGCGCCGGCTGCCGCAGCGCCGCGGGCAGCGTGGACGGGGTTCCGCATCTCCGCGTAGGTCGGACCGGGTCGGTCAGAACCGTTCCCATAGTGCCTTCGCTTGTCGGGTGGCGCGCTCGGCCACCGCGCGCTCGTCCACGGTGACGCAGCGCTTGTCCTTGAGCACGATGCGGCCGTTCACGACCAGCGTGTCGATCGGCGCGTTGGCGATGCCGAACAGCAGATGGCCGAACAGGTTGTCGGCGGTGAGCGGCGTGGGCGGATAGTAGTCCACCAGGATGAGGTCGGCCCGGGCGCCCGGCCTCGATGCGGCCGATCTCCATGCCCCAGAGCTTCTTCGCGATCGTGCGGTTGTTGAGGAACGCCGCCGCGTACGCCTCCGCGTAGCCCACGCGCGGATCGCCCGTCCGCACCTTCTGCAGGTGGAAGGCGGTCTTGAACTCCTCCCACATCCGCGGCGAATAGCCGTCGGAGCCGAGGCCGACCAGGACGCCGGCCTCCATCAGCTCCAGCAGCCTGGCGATGCCCACCGCGTTGTTGCTGTTGGACTGCGGGTTGTGGACGACGTTGGCCCCGAGCTTCGCGAGTGCCGCGATGTCGCCGGCGGTGACGTGCACGCAGTGGGCCGCCAGCGTGCGGTCGGTCAGCACGCCCAGGTCCCGGAGCCGCCCGACCACGGTCTTCTTGAATCGGCGGCGCGCGTGCTCGAGATCGCAGCGGTCCTCGGCCACGTGGATGTGGAAGCCGGACCCGAGGCTCTCTTCCGCCTCGACGGCCTGCCGCAGCGTCCGGTCGGAGAGAGTGAAGGAGGCGTGCAGCCCGAAGCTGGCGGCGATCAGGCCGTCGCCCGAGCGGCCCGTCCGCTCGATGAAGCGGATGTTCTCCGCCAGGGCGGCCCGCGCCGCGTCCGGCCCGTCGCGGTCGCTGGTCTCGTAGCACAGCACGCCGCGGAGCCCCACCTCGCGGAAGGCGCGCTCGACCTGGTCGAGGCTTCCGGCGCAGGCGTTGGGGCTCGAGTGGTGGTCCACCAGCGTGCCCACGCCGTTCTTGGCGCAGTCCACGAGGCCGACCAGGGCGCTGTAGTACACGTCGTCGGGCGTGAGGGCCCGGTCGAGGCGCCACCACAGCTTCTTGAGGATCTCGGGGAAGTTCTTCGGGGCGCGGCCCGGCAGCGCGATGCCGCGGGCGAGGGTGCTGTAGAGGTGCGTGTGGCAGTTGATGAGCGCCGGCATGAGGAGCTTGCCGCCTGGCCTCGATCACCCGGGAAGCGGTTGGTAGGTTGTAGGTGGTGGGTGGTGGGGACTCCACGACCTGCAACCCACCACCCGCCAACGCTTCACCGACCCGCCTGATCGCGCCGTCGGTGCCGACTTCCACATCGGCATTCGTCCAGCACCCGATTGCCGGCGTCGAACGTCAGGACCCGCGCGTTCCTGATGATCACGGTACGTCGTATTCGACCGGCTGGTCGGCCATCGTCAGCGCCATGATCGCCTTGGCGGTATGGAGCCGGTTCTCGGCCTCGTCGTAGACCACCGACTGCGGCCCGTCGATGACCTCGTCGGTCACCTCGTTGCCACGGTCGGCCGGGAGCGGGTGCATGTAGAGCGCGCCCGGCTTCGCCCGGGCGAGCCGCGGCGCGTCGCAGATCCACTGCGTGTACTGCTTGGCGATGCGGAGCGACTCCTCCGGCTTGGCGCCCATCGTCTCGAGGCACCCCCAGCTCTTCGGGATCACGACGTCGGCGTCCTCGAACGCGGCGTCCATGTCGTCCACCACCTCGAACCTGCACCCCCGCCCGCTGCGCGTTGCGGCGCGCCGCCTCCAGCGTCTCCGGCATCAGGAAGTACTCGGGCGGGTGCGCCAGCGTGACGTCCATCCCGAAGCGCGGCATCAGCATGATCAGGCCCTGCGGCACCGAGAGCGGCTTGGCGTAGCTCGGCGCGTAGGCCCAGCTCACGGCGAGCTTCCGGCCCCGCAGGTTCGTGCCGAGCTTCTCCCGGATGGTCATCAGGTCCGCCAGCGTCTGGCAGGGGTGATCCACGTCGCACTGCATGTTGATCACCGGCACGTCCGCCCACTTGGCGACTTCCCGCATGTAGGCGTTGCCCTCGCCGGGAATCAGGTCGTGGCGGATGGCGATGGCGTGGCCGTAGCGCGAGAGGATGACGCCGGTGTCCTTGGGGCTCTCGCCGTGGGAGACCTGCATCGCGTCGGCGGTGAGGAAATGGCCGTGCCCGCCGAGCTGCGTGATGCCGGCCTCGAACGAGTTCCGGGTCCGGGTCGACTTGTCGAAGAACATGAGGAAGATCGTCTTGTCCGGCAGCCAGCGGTGCGGCCGATGCTCCTTGAACCGCCGCTTGAGGTCGGCCGACGCGTCGAGCAGCGTCACCAGCTCGGGATCGCTCCACTCCTCCGTGGTGATCCAGTCCTTGCCCTTGAAGAGGGCGCGCTTGGTGGTCACGGGAGAGCCACTCTCACAGTCCGGCGATGTTGGCGAAGTGGACGTGCTGCGGGTCCCCGACGGCCTCGGCCAGGTGCCGCAGGGTCAGGTACATCGGCATCTGGACGCGGTGCAGCCACGAGCCGCCGTCGGGCTTGAGCCGGCAGTCGAGCACGGCGTTGGTCTCGAGCGCGATCTCCGCGACGGCCACGCCGTCGTCGTAGCTCGCGCGGCCGGCGCCGTAGTCGAGGTCGAGCCGGTAGGCGTGCCCGGCGATGGTGCCGTGGATCGTGCGGCGGCTCCCCTCGCCGGCGAGGAAGAAGCCGTTCCGGCCGGCGTACTTCCGGTAGGTGGCGAGGCTCCCGAAGAAGCGGGGCTTCACGACGTAGGGGCCGCCGTCCTCGGGGCAGAACACGTCGCAGTTGCCGCAGTCGTTGCAGAAGTCGGCGTAGTTGGCCAGCTGGTGCCGCTCGGCGATGCGGAAGACCTCGCCCGCCACCGAGCGCCATTCGCCCTGCGCGTTGATCTCGACGTCCTCGCAGGTCACCTCGAGCGCCGGGCCCTCGTACACGAAATTGGCGTCGTTGGGGCACACCGGCACGCACTTGTCGCAGTTGACGCAGTCGTACAGCCAGAGCTTGGAGCCGATCTTGCGAGGCACGCCCTGGTTCTTCTGCCAGCCGTAGCGCGGATCCGCGGTCGTCTGCTCGACGACCACGGACGTGTTGAGCACGCCGGCGGCGTCCACCAGCGCCTGCTCGAGGCCGGCCAGGCGCGAGCGGCAGGGGGCCGCGACGGCGGGCGGGAGCGCGTGCCCGACGAGGCGCTCGAAATCGTCGGCCAGCCGGGCGCACAGCGCGTCCAGCGGCTCCGCCCCCTGGGACGCTGCCGCCCAGCCCACCAGCCGCGGCGCGAGATGCTCGTGCATCCAGCGGCGCGCCAGCTCGGTCGCGCCCTCGTTCAGCTCGCCCGCGGAGGCGACGGTCGCGGCATCGCACGCCGCCACGACCGTCCGCACGGCGGCCTCGGCCTGGCCGGCGTGGCGCAGGATGAGGTCGGGGACGCGGGCCGCGCCCAGCTCCCGCATCCGCGCTTCGAGATTGGCCACGTAGCGCGGGAGCCGCGCGTAGCCGCCGGGCCTGAGGAGATCGGTACAGGTGGTGGTGGGCACCAGGTTCATCGCCACCGCGTTGGCCACGTTGTGGGCGTCGAGGCCGGCCGAGAACGAGATGGGGATGGCGGCGCCGAGCGCGTCGCGCAGCCGCCGCACCAGGTTCATCGTGATCACATGCAGCGGCGGTCCCGAGAGGTACATCACCTCGTCGGTGAAGACGGTGCGGTGGTTCTTGACCACCAGGGTGTTGCTGCACTTGACGGCGAGCTGCCGGCCCCGGGCGCGCGCCACGCCCTTGAGCCGGGGGATCATCGCGAGCGCGTCCCCGAACTGCAGGTCCTTGTCGAACGCCTCCTGGCTCGTCTGGATGTCGTGGTAGCCCATCACGTCGTGCAGCAGGTGGTCCACCTCGCTCCTGCCGAGCAGCGTCGGGTTCAGCTTGACGCAGACGTCCACGTCCAGGTCGCTCAACAGGTAGGTGACGATCCCCTCGATCTCCTCCGCCGGGCAGCCGTGGAAGGTGGAGAGGGTGATCGCGTCGCTGATGCGGGTGGGGAAGGGCAGGTCCCGGAACCTGGCGAGCGGGCCCGTGAGGCCGCCGCGCAGCTCGTCCACCACGCGCGTGGCGTCCTTCATCGACGCGATCCAGCCCGACACCCGCTCCGACCGGATGCCCTCGAGCCCGTAGCCCACGCTCATATCGAACAGCGTGTCGAGGCGGATTGCGCTCACGCCTTCGGGGATCCCCGCCGCCTTGAGAATCTCGATCAGCATCGCCGCGCCCACGTACTCGCGCAGCGACGCCTCGAGCTTCAGCTCCTGCGACCACTCCACGTTGTAGCCGACGTTGGTGGCGTCGATGCAGGGCCGGGGGATCGTGAGGTCGTCCAGGATCTGGACCGTCTTGAGCTCGATGATGCGCGCGCCGGCGAGCCAGGCGAGCACGATGTTCTGCGCCAGCTGGTCGTGCGGGCCCGCGGCGGGGCCCACCGGCGCCGCCGCGCGGCGCCCGTGGAAGTGCACCGCGGTGTCGAGCGCGGGGTCGCCGTGGAAGAACTTCGCCTTGGGGAGGTCGAAGATCTTGCCTTCGCGCTCGTACTCCAGCAGCGCCCGCTTGCCGAGCAGGTCGAGCGGGAGCGGGACGAGCTCGGCCACTACGCGCTGCGCCCCTGCGTGTGCTGGAAGACGAGCGGGAAGGCGGCGTAGAACTGCGTCGCCTTCACCAGGTGCGCGATCGGCACGCGCTCCAGGGCGCTGTGCGCGTTGTCTTCCTCGCCGGGCCCGAAGCCGATGGTCGGGACCTTCATGATCCCCATCGTCGCGACGCCGTTGGTGCTGAAGACCCACTTGTCCACCACGGGGTCCTGGCCGAACAGCGTGCGGTACGTCTCGACCCCGGCGCGCACCAGCGGGTGCGTCTCCTCGAGCGTCCAGGTGGGGTAGTACTTCTCCATCCCGTACTCCAGGCCTGTCCAGCTCTTCACCCGGTACTCCAGCACTTCGACCACCGCGTCCTTGAGGGCCGGGAGCGCCCGGATTTCGGCGACCGCGCTCTCCTTGGTCTCCCCGGCGGTGAGCCGCCGGTCGAGGTGGAAGGTGCAGGACGACGGCACCGCGCACTGCGACGGCGTGAGCGCGCGGATGTCGGTCACCGCAATCGTGCCCTTGCCGAGGAACGCGTCCCGCTTGAGGCGCTCGTTCAACGCCTCTACCTGCTGGATGATGTGCGTCGCCTTGTAGACCGGGTTCACGCCGCGCTCCGGCGCGCTGGCGTGGCAGCTCACGCCGGGCACGTGCACCTCGATCTCCATCCGCCCGCGGTGGCCCCGATACACGCGCAGGTTGGTCGGCTCGGTGATGACGATCGCGTCGGGCTGGATCCCGTCTTCGCGGAGGATGTACAGCCACCCGATGCCGTCGCTGTCCTCCTCCTCGACCGAGCCGCACATCCACACCGTGAAGTCGTCCGTGAGCCGCAGGTCCTTGATGAGCTTCCCGGCGTACACCAGGCACGCGATGCCGGCGCGCTGGTCGCTCGCCCCGCGCCCCCACACGCACCCGTCCTCGACCTTGCCCTTGTAGGGATCGAACGTCCACTCCTTCGGGTCGCCCACGCCCACGGTGTCCGTGTGCGAGTCCATCATGATCACGCGCTTCCCGGAGCCGATCCGCCCGAGGATGTTGCCCATCTTGTCCACGCGGATCTCGTCGAAGCCCACCTTCTGCATCTCGACCTTGATCCGTCCGATCACCGGCCCTTCCTGGCAGCTCGTGGCGGGGATGGCGATCAGATCGCGCAGGAAGCGGACGATGTCGTCCTCGTGGGCCATCGCGCCCTTGAGGATGGCTTCGCGCTTGGCCTCGACCGTCACGAGCGCGCTCATCGGGCCGCCGTCCCGCCGCCGGCCGCCGCCTCCCGCAGGGCCCGGAGCACCGCGTCGGGCCGGATCGGCAGCTTCCGCATCCGGATGCCGGCCGCGTCGAAGATCGCGTTCGCCACCGCGGGGGCCACCCCGTTGATCGGCACCTCGGCGATGGACTTGGCGCCGTAGGGACCGAGCGGCTCCTCGGTTTCCACCAGGATCGTCGTCAGCTTGGGCATGTCCTTGGCCGTGAAGATCTTGTAGTCGCAGAAACCGGCGTTCACCACCCGGCCGCCCTCGTCCAGGACCATCTCCTCCGCGAGCGTGTAGCCCAGGCCCTGCGCCACGGCGCCCTCGGCCTGGCCCTCCGCCTGCATCGGATTGATGGCCACGCCGAGGTCCACCGCGGTCACGAGGTGCGGCACCCGGACCTGGCCGGTCTCGGTATCCACCTCGACTTCGGCGAACTGGGCGCAGAACGGGGGCGGGCTGTCGGTATTGAAGTGGGAGGAGCCCTCCATCACCTGCGTCTTCTCCTTGTAGAAGGCGAACATCGCCACCTCGCCCATCGTCACCGATTTGCCGCCGGGAGCGAAGACGCGGTTGTCCCTGCAGGTGAGGTCCTCGGGCGACGCTTCGAGCAGCTGGGCCGCGAAGCAGCACACCGCGTCGCGCGTCTTCTCCGCCGCCTTCTTCACCGCCCCCCCCGAAATGATCGTGGTGCTGGAAGCGTAGGCGCCCACGTCGAAGGGCGTGAAGTCGGTGTCGGACGAGTAGATGATGATCTTGTCGAGGCTCACGCCCAGGGTCTCGGCCGCGATCTGGGCCAGCACCGTGTCGCTCCCGGTGCCGAGGTCCGTGGCGCCCACCTGCAGGTTGAACGAGCCGTCCTCGTTCAGCTTGAAGAAGGCGCCGGCGAAGTCCACGCCGGCGATGCCGCTGCCCTGCATCGAGCAGGAGAGCCCGACGCCACGCAGCAGCCGGCCGGCCCGTCGCCGCCCGCCGTTGCGCTTCTCCTTCCAGCCGATCGCGGCGGCGCCCCGCTCCAGGCACTGCGGCAGGCCGCAGCTGCGGATGACGCGCGGCAGCCCCTTGCGCCCCTCGCCCAGCTGCGCCGACAGCTCGTCCGTGTCGCCCTGCCGGATGGCGTTCTTGAGCCGGAAGTCGATGGGGTCCATCCCCAGCTGGTGGGCGATCTCGTCCACCAGGCTCTCCTGCGCGAAGAACCCCTGCGGGCAGCCGTAGCCGCGGAAGGCGCCCGCGGGGGGCGCGTTCAGGTACACCACGTCGCAGTCGAACTTCAGGTTGGGCGCGCGGTACAGCGGCAGCACCTTGCTCCCGGTGTTCCCCTGCACGGTGGTGCAGTGCCCGCCGTACGCGCCCGTCGCCGCCAGCACCTTCATGTGGTGGGCGACGATGGTGCCGTCCCGCTTGACGCCCATCTTGAGTCGGAGGATCTGCGGATGACGGGTGCGCGCCATGCAGAACTCCTCGTGGCGCGTGTATTCCAGCTTGACGGGGCGGTGCGCGGCGAGGGCCAGCGCGGCGCAGATGTCCTCGATCACCATCTCCTGCTTGCCGCCGAAGCCGCCGCCGATGCGCGGCTTGATCACGTGGATGCGGCTCACCGGCAGCTGCAGGATCATCGCCACCTGGCGGCGCACGTGGAACGGGATCTGGGTGCTGGTGCGGATCACCAGCCGGTTGTCGGCGTCGAGCCAGCTGATGACGATGTGCGGCTCGATGGCGGCGTGCTGCTGGCGCGGCGTGCGGTACTCCCGCTCCACGATGAGGTCCGCCTGCTTGAAGCCCTCCTCGACGTTGCCCAGCTCGCGGTGGATCTCGCCGGCGAGGTTGCGCGCGGCGTCGTCGATGCCCGTGGAGTCGGGCTCGTCGTGGATCACCGGCGCGCCCTGGTCCATCGCGTGCTCCATGTCGAGCACCGGCGGCAGGATCTCGTACTCCACCTCGATGCGCCGCAACGCCTCCTCGGCGATGGCGCGGGTCTCCGCCGCCACGGCCGCCACCCGGTCGCCCACGTGCCGGACCTTGGAGTCGAGCAGGTAGGTGTCGTAGGGCGACGGCTCCGGCCAGGCCTGGCCGGCGGTGGTGTGCGGCACCCGCGGCACGTCCTGCCAGGTGAGCACGGCGTGCACGCCGGGGAGCGCCTTCGCCCGGCGCGTGTCGATCCGCTTGATGCGGGCGTGGGCGTGCGGGCTGCCGAGGATCTTGCCGATCAGCATCCCGGGCAGATCGATGTCGTCGGTGAAGGCGGTCTTCCCGGTGACGAGCTTGAAGCCGTCCACCTTCCGCACCCGCCGGCCGACGACGCTCATCTCGCTCATCGCTTGGCCCTCCGCGGTGCGGCAACCCTGCCGCGCGACCCGGAAGCCGAGCCCGAGCGCCGCGCGGCGGCGCCCGCCGGTGCCGTGTGCGGGGCGGGCCCCGGTGGGCCGGCCGCGCGCGCCTGGGCCGCCGCCAGAACCGCTTCCACGGGCTTCTTGTAGCCGGTGCAGCGGCAAAACACGCCCGCCAGCGCCTCCCGCGCTTCGGCCTCGCTGGGATGCGGCGAGCGCGCGAGCAGCGCCTCGGTGACGAGGATCATCGCCGGCGTGCAGTAGCCGCACTGCACGGCGCCGTGGTCGAGGAAGGCTTCCTGGACCGCGTCGAGCTTGTCGCGCCGGGCCACGCCCTCGATGGTGGTGAGCTTCCGGCCGTCGGCCTGCGCGGCGAACATGAGGCAGGAGTTGATCGGCTGCCCGTCCACCAGCACGGCGCAGGCGCCGCACTCCCCCGTCTCGCACCCCTTCTTGACGCCCCAGTACCCTTCCCGGCGGAGCACGTCGAGAAGGAGGTCGCCGGGGGCGACGCTCCAGCGCCGCGCCTCGCCATTGACGGTCACCCGGATTGCGAGGTCGCTCACCGGGTCCTCCCCACGCGCTCGAGGCACTCGGTCAAGGCGCGGGCCACCAGGACCCCGCTCATCTCGCGGCGGTACTCGGCCGAGCTGCGCACGTCGCTCACCGGCCGGGTCTCCTGGGCCGCGCGCTCCGCCGCGGCCGCGATGGCGGCGGCGTCGACGGGGCGGCCGACCAGCAGCGCCTCGGTGCGCCGGGCCCGGAGGGGCGTGGCGGCCACCGCGCCCAGGGCGATGCGCGCCCAGGCGCAGCGGCCGGTCCGGTCGAGCACGATGCCGGCGGCGGCGTTCACCACGGCGATGTCGCTCTTGAGGCGCCCCAGCTTCTGGAAGGACCAGGCCGCGCGGCCGCCGGGTGCGCTCGGCGGGGCCGGGACCACGATCTCCACCAGGAGTCCGCCGTCCAGGGCGGAGCGGTGCACGCCGCGGAAGAAGCGCTCCAGCGGCAGCGTGCGGCGCGCGCCTTTGCCGGCGATCACCACCGACGCGTCGAGCGCGAGGAGCGGCGGCGCGAGGTCGCAGGCGGGCGACGCATTGGCGAGATTGCCCCCGATCGTGCCCATGTTGCGGATCTGCTGAGAGCCCGCCGTGCCCGCGGCCTCCGCCACGATGCCGTCGGCCAGGCGCCGCAGGGCGGGGGAATGCTCGAGGTCCGCCATCGTGGACGTGGCGCCGATCGCCCAGCCGCCGCCGCGCCGCTTCACGTAGCGCAGCGGGAGGCGGGTAAGGTCCACCAGATAGCGCAGGGAGCGGTCGCCCTGGACGACCAGGTCGGTTCCACCGGCCACGAACCTCCCGCGACCGCCGGCGCGGCGTTCGGACTCGAACAGGCGGAGGGCGGTGGCGACGGAGGTGGGGCGATGAAACGCGCGCAGTTGGTCAAACATGGCCGTTCCTCATAAGCTTGCTAACCTCGCTCCTCGCCGGGCACGAGGTCAAGCAGGGGCGAGCGGGCGGGACCGTGAGCGCGGTGGCGCCGCGCGGCGCGCGCGGTCAGCAACCTGGTAGGGAGGTGTCGGTGGATGCGCCGTGGGTGGTGCTCAAGTTCGGTGGGACCTCGGTCGCGACCCTCGAGAGCTGGCGGACGATCGCGCGCGAGGTGGCGGCGCGCGCGGAGCGGCGGCGCGTCGTGGTCGTCTGCTCGGCGCTGGCCGGCGTGACCGATCTGCTCGAGCAGGCGGTGACTGCGGCGCGCACCGGCAGCGAGAGCGACAGCCTGGCCCGAGTCGAGCGGGTGCACGCCGACCTCGCGGCGGCGGCCGGCCTCGACGCCGCGGGACCCGCGCTGGAGCCGATGCGCGCGCCGCTGGCGGAGTCGGCGAGCCTGCTCCGCGGCGTGTGGCTCACCGGCGAGGCCCCGCCGCGCCTGGTGGCGCGGGTGCTCGCCAGCGGCGAGCTGGCGTCCACCCGCCTCGGCGTGGCGATCCTCGCGTCGCTGGGCGTCACCGCTCGATGGCTCGACGCGCGCGAGCTCCTGGAGAGCGCGCCGCGCCCGCTCGACGCCGACGAGCGCCGCTACCTCGCGGCCACGGTGCCGCCGGACCACGCGCCGGAGAGGCTCGCCGCCCTGGCGGGCGACGCCCGCGTGGTCCTGACCCAGGGATTCATCGCGCGCACGCCGGACGGCGATACCTGCCTGCTGGGCCGCGGCGGAAGCGATACGTCCGCCTCGCTGCTGGCGGCGCTCGCGGGTGCCGATGCGCTGGAGATCTGGACCGACGTGCCCGGGCTGTTCACGGCCGACCCGCGAGAGGTCCCGGCGGCGCGGCTGATCCGCCGCGTGGGGTACCGCGAGGCCCGCGAGCTGGCGTCGCTGGGCGCCAAGGTGTTGCACCCGTCCTGCCTCGATCCCGCGGCGCGCCACGGCATCCCGGTCCATATCCGCTGCACGCCGCATCCCGAGATGGACGGGACCACCATCGAGGGCGAGACGGAGGCCCACCCGGCGGTCACCGCCGTGACCTGCCGCCGGGGCGGCACGCTGCTCAGCCTCTCCACGGTCGCGATGTGGGACACGCCGGGCTTCCTGGCGCGCTTCTTCGCGCCGTTCGAGGAGCTGGGCATCTCGGTGGATCTCGTGGGCACCTCGGAGTCGGCCGTCAGCGTCACGCTGGACGCGCTGCCCGGCGGCGTGGAGGGGCGGGTGTTCCGGCGCCTCGTGGCGGGACTGGGCGAGCTGGGCGAGGTGCAGGTGATCCACCCGTGCGCGGTGGTCTCGATCGTCGGGCGTCGCATCCGCGCCACGTTGGGCGAAATCGCGCCGGCCTTGACCGCGTTCCAGGAGCGGCCGGTGCACCTGATCAGCAACTCCGCCGAGGATCTCGACCTCTCCTTCGTGGTGGACGAGGATGAGGGCGCGCCGCTGGTCGGGCGCCTGCACGACCTGCTGTTCACGGCGCGCGGCGACGACCCGCGGCTCGGCCCGACCTGGGAGCGGCTCCGTGGCGCGCCCGCGCCCGAGGGTGGGAGGGGCGCACCGTGGTGGGAACGGCGCCGGGACGAGTTGCTGGCGCTCGGGGCGGAAAGGCCCCGCTACGTGTACGACCTCGCCACGGTGCGGGAGCGCGCGCGCGGACTCCGGCGGCGCCTGCCGGCGGTGGGCCGCTTCTACTACTCGATGAAGGCCAATCCGCACCCCGCGATCCTGGAGGTGCTGAACGCCGAGGGCTTCGGCGTCGAGTGCGTCTCGATCCAGGAGGTGGAGGCGGCGCGCGCCGCGCTCGGCCAGGAGGCGCCGCTGCTCTTCACCCCGAACTTCTGCCCGGTCGAGGAGTTCGGGCGGGCGGCGGCGCTGGGCGCGGAGCTGACGGTGGACGGGCCTCACCTGTGCCGCGAGGCGCCCGATCTGCTGCGGGGGCGCGGCGTGGCGGTACGCCTCGACCCCGGCTGGGGCGCGGGCCACCACGAGAAGGTCCGCACCGGAGGGCCGGGCTCGAAGTTCGGCCTCCCGCCGGAGGAGCTCGGCGCCCTGCGCTCCGAGCTCGAGGCCGCGGGCGCGCGCATCGTCGGACTGCACGCGCACCTGGGGAGCGGCATCCTGGAGCCGACCGCGTGGTCGGCGCTGGCGCGCCTGCTGGCTTCACTGGCGGCGACGGCGGGCAACGCGCTGCGCTGGATCGACCTGGGCGGCGGACTCGGCGTGCCCGAGCGGCCGGGGCAACCCGAGCTCGACCTCGATGCGCTGCAGGCGGGGCTCGCGCCGATGCTCCCGGCGCTGCCGGGCGTCGAGCTGCGCCTCGAGCCGGGGCGCTACCTGGTCGCGGAAGCGGGCGTGCTGCTCGCCCCGGTCACGCAGGTGCGCCGCAAGGGTCGGACGGTGTTCGTCGGCGTGGCGACGGGCATGAACTCGCTCATCCGTCCGGCGCTGTACGGCGCCTGGCACCCGATCGTGAATCTCACGCGCCATCCCGCGCCGCCTGACCTGTTCGCCCAGGTCGTGGGGCCCATCTGCGAGAGCGGCGACGTGCTCGGCCGCGACCGGTGGCTCGCCACGCCCGCGCCGGGCGACGTGCTGCTGATCGGCAACGCCGGCGCCTACGGGCACGCGATGGCGTCGCACTACAACCTGCGGCCACCGGCCGAGGAAGCCGTCCTGTCCTGAGGTACCACCTCCCCGCAGGCCCGGCCGAGTAGGAGCGGCACGCCGCCATCGGCGGGGACGCGCGGTCTCGCCGAGCCCCGTGTCCCTTGCGTTGCGCGATATGCGTGGATATGATCCGGTATGAGCGCGTACCGTCGCGTCACCGTAACCGTACCTGCCGACGTCCTCAGGTCGGGAGACCATCTTGCGGCTACCCTCGGGCGCTCGCGCAGCTGGGTCGTGTCCGAGGCGCTGCGGCGCTACGCCGAGTCGCCGGAGGCCGGTCGCGCGGCGCGCGCCGTGCGCGAGCCTGCCGCCCCACCGTACGAGGTTCAACAGGCGTTCCGCGCCGCGGAGTTGAGCCGCCTCGAGAGCGATCTCGCGCTGACCCCGGAGCGCCGCGTGCAGGTCGCGGAGGAACTCGCGCGGGCGGCGCCCGTCAGGCGGGCCCGGCCGCGTTTCCGTCGCGTACTCCAATTCGATTCCTACGAAGACTATCTCGACTGGCGACGCTTCGCGGAGTTGGAGCCGTGATGGGGCGCGGGTGGCTTGCGGACGCCTGCGGCCGCCTCAACCACCACGAGGCGCGCTACGTGCTGGTCGGCGGCTTCGCGGTCCAACTCTGGGGAGCAGCCCGCGTCACGAAGGACATAGACATCTTGATCGAGCCGACGGCGGAAAATGCGGAGCGGGTGCTTGCCGCGCTGGCCGAGGGCGGAGGCTGGCTGGCACGCGGCCTCCTCGCGGAGGAGGTGGCTCGGAAGCCTGTCACCGTGGTTGGCGACCTGCCGCGCGTGGATATCATGACGGTCGCGTGGCAGTTGCGCTACGCCGAGGCGATTGGCGCGGCGCAGGTCTTCGAAGTGGAGGGTGTCAGAATCCCCACCGCTTCGATCGAACACCTCATCAAGTCCAAGCGCACCGGGCGGCTGCAGGACGCCGCGGACATCGAGCTGCTCGAGGAGATCCGCCGGCTCCGGCGCTGACGTGACCCTGCCGCGGGCGCGGGCCCTGATCCGCGCTAGCGCTTCCTGCTACCCGCCAGCAGTCGTGCCGCGAGCTTCCTGTGGTGTGCGAGCACCGGCTCGAGCGCCAACGTGAGCAGGTCGCCGTTCTCGATCACCGGCCGCCCATCGATGACCAGCGTGTGCACCCGCGTGGGGGCGCACAGCAGCAGGGCGAGCAGGGGATCGCCCGCGCCGCTGTACGTGACGTCGCGGAGGTCGAACAGGGCGACGTCCGCCCGGGCGCCGACCTCGAGCCGCCCGATGTCCTCGCGGCCGAGGCAGGCGGCGCCTCCCACGGTGGCCATCCGCAGCGCGTCCTCCACCTTCACCGCATCCGCTCCGCGCGCGACGCGTCCGAGGAGCAGGGCCTGGCGTGCCTCCGCGAGCAGGTGCGAGCCGTCGTTCGAGGCGCTGCCGTCCACGCCGAGGCCGACCGGACATCCGGCGCGCGCGAGCGCGTGTACCGGCGCGATGCCGGAGCCGAGCCGCATGTTGGAGGTGGGGCAGTGCGCGATGCCGACGCGGGCCCGGCCCAGCCGCCGGATCTCGCCGCCGTCGAAGTACACGCCGTGGGCGATCCACGCCCGGTCGCTGATCCAGCCCGCGTCGGCCAGGAACTGCACCGGCCGCCGCTTGAAGCGGCGCAGGCAGTATTCCTCCTCGTCCTTGGTCTCCGCGAGGTGGGTGTGGAGCCGGACGTCGTGGCGCTCGGCCAGCGCCGCCGTCTCGCGCATCAGCCGCTCGGAAACCGAGAACGGCGAGCAGGGCGCCAGTCCGATGCGCAGCATGGATCCCGGGTTCGGGTCGTGGTAGCGGCGGATCACGCGCTCCGAGTCGGCGAGGATCTCGTCTTCGTCCTGCACGACCGCATCGGGCGGCAGGCCGCCTTTCGACCGGCCGACGCTCATGCTGCCCCGCGTGGCGTGGAACCGGAGCCCGATCTCGCGCGCCGCCGCGATCTCGGCGTCGATGAGTCGCGTCTGGCCGCGCGGGAACAGGTAGTGATGGTCCGACGTGGTGGTGCACCCCGACAGCATCAGCTCCGCCATCCCGACCAGGGCGGCGAGATGGACCGCCTCCTCGTCGAGGCCCGCCCACACCGGGTAGAGCGTGGTGAGCCAGTCGAACAGCTTGGCGTCCGCGGCGCCGGGGTGGGCGCGGGTGAGGGTCTGGCACAGGTGGTGGTGGGTGTTCACGAGGCCGGGGACGGCCACGGCGAACGGCGCGCGGATGGTGCGCTCGGCCCTGAGCCGCGGCGGCACGCGCGTGCCGATCGCCTTGATCTCGCCGTCTTCGGCGTACAGGTAACCGCCCGCGAGCCGGCGGCCGCGGGCGTCCATCGTGACCAGGAGCTGGAGGTCGCGGATGAGCAGCGAGCGCGGCCGCTCGGCGTGCGGGGTCATCGCTCGAGCGCCGCAACCACAGCGTCGAGGTCCGGCAGGACGTCGCGCGGTTCCGGCGCCGCGGCCAGCGCCGAGCGGCTGTCCTTGAGCCCGTTGCCCGTGATCACCGCCAGCGCCGCGGCGCGTTCGGCCACGATCCCCTCGCGGGCCGCGCGCGCCAGGCCGGCGACCGCCGCCGCCGCGGCGGGCTCGGCGAATACGCCCGCCAGCCGTCCGGTGGCGCGCATCGCCTCCTGGATCTCCTCGTCGCTCACGTTGACCATCGTCCCGCCTGACTCGCGCACCGCGTCCACCGCCTTCTTCCAGTTCCGGGGGACGCCCACCGCGATGCTGTCAGCCATCGTCCGCGGCTCGACCGGGATCAGGGCGGCGCCGCTCCGGAACGCGGCCGTGACGGGCGCCGCGCCCTCGGCCTGGACCCCGAGCAGCTTCGGCGTGCGGCGGATCAACCCGAGCACCTTCATTTCCCGGAATCCCTTCCACGTCCCGGCGATGGTGCAGCCGTCGCCCACGGAGACGGCCACCCACTCGGGCACCTTCCACTCCAGCTGCTCGCAGATCTCGAGGCTGACGGTCTTCTTCCCTTCCACGAGGTAAGGATTCACGGCGCAGTTGCGGTTGTACCATCCCCACCGCTCGCACGCCTGCTGGCACAGCTCCCAGGCCTGGTCGTAGCTGCCGTGCACCCGGAGCACGGTTGCGCCGAAGATCAGCAGCTGGGCGAGCTTGGGCTCCGGCGCGCGCTCGGGGACGAAGATGATCGCCCTGAGCCCGAGCGCCGCCGCCATCCCGGCGAGCGACGAAGCGGCATTCCCGGTGCTGGCGCACGCGATGACGTCGCGCCGGGCCTCGACCGCCCTCACGGCGCCCACGGCGCTCGCCCGGTCCTTGAGCGAGGCGGACGGGTTCCGGCCGTCGTCCTTGAGGAGCAGCGAGCGTACGCCGAGATGGCGCGCCAGCGCCGGCGCGGGGCGGAGCGGCGACCAGCCGACCGCGAGGTCGGGGAGCCGCGCCCGCGCGCCGATGGGTAGCAGCTCGCGGTAGCGCCAGTGCGTGAGGTCGCGGCGCGACGCCAGGGCGCGGCGCGTGAGCCGGCGGGCGATGGCCCGGTAATCGTACTGCACGTCCAGGATGCCGGTGATCCCGCAGCGCGGGCAGGTCATCGCGCCGCGCGCGGGATACTCGGCGCCGCACATCACGCACGTGAGGCCGGTGACGTACGACATAGCACTCCGACAGTGGCTTCCGACCACTTCCGTCCTGCAACTCTGCAGCCCTTACGCCTCGTTCGCTACCAGGACCGCGCGGACCGGGGACGCGTCCATTCCCACCAGCCTGAGCGGCAGGGCGATGAGCTGGTACTCGCCGTCGGGCACGGCGGAGAGGTCGAGTCCCTCGAGGATCACGGCGCCTCGCCGCCACAGGGCGTGGTGCGCCTCGAGCGTCTCGGCGTCGGCCGGGTCCACCGATTCCGCGTCGGTGCCGAAGAGGCGCAGCCCCGCGAGCCGCTCGATCGCGGCCACCGCGACCGGGGCGCCGCCGCTGCGGACCAGGACGCGCTCGGCCCGCGCCTCGGCGAGCCGCGCCAGCGGCACCACGACCGCCGGCCCGACGCACGCGTCGAGCGGAAGGCTCTCCACGGTCGCACCGGCCTCGGCGAAGTGGTACGGGGCGTCGATGTGGGTGCCCGTGTGGCAGCCCATCACCAGCCGGCCGACGTTGCACGGGGCGCCGTCCCGGATGCGCCAGGCCCAGCCGGGCTCGTACGCGGGGTCGCCCGGCCACACCCGGATGCCGGGCGCGACCGGCCGGGAGACGTCGTAGACGCGCGGCGGCGACGCGAACCCGGGCTTCGCCGGGCCGCGCCGGCTCACGGCGCGGACGGCGGCGGATCCTGGTAGACCCAGCCCGCCGCCAGGGCCGCGAGCAGGGAGCCGATCCCGATCTCGATCGTCCACATCAGCCAGTAGCGCGCGCTCAGCACGTCGAACGTCGCGTGCGCGAAGTTGAGCGGGAACCCGGCCGCGAAGGCCACCAGCAGTCCGAGCTTGGCGGCCGTGCCGGGGCCCTTGCCGACCGTGGCTCGCATCGCGGCGTACGCCCAGGCGAGGCCGTACGAGATGGCGAACAGCGAGACGATCCAGACCAGGAAGAACAGCCACACGGGCAGACGCGGGACCTTCAGGAACCAGCCGTTCATGCCGGCGATGTCCATCCGCGCCTTGCCGACGATGGCGGGCGCGAGGCCGAACTCCACCACCATGCTCCACAGCGTGAAGACCACGCCTCCGACCAGCGCCCCCATCCAGACCCGACTCCGGTTGATCGCGGTCACGCGGCACCTCGTGCGCCAGGGAATTGCAGGGATTGCGGGGTAACAGGACTGCCCGAGTCGCAGCCAATCCTGCCACCCCGCGCACCCGAGCGGAAGGGGCGCCTCCTGATTAGCTTGTTCGCTTCCATGACCCACATCGCTTCGACCGCACGGCGCCTGACGCTCGTCGCGGGGTTGGCCGTCGCCGCCCGGGGGCTCGCCGCCCAGCAGCTCAAGCCGGCCGGCACCGGGGGCATCGCCGCTCTCGACCGGGCGCTGCGCTCGCTCGACCAGGACAAGCGCGTGCTCGTCATCGGGGCGCATCCCGACGACGAGGACACCGAGCTGTTGACCTTCCTGTCGCTCGGCACGGGAGCCGACGCGGCCTACCTCTCGCTCTCCCGCGGGGACGGGGGGCAGAACCTCATCGGACCGGAGCTCGGCGAGGCGCTCGGGCTGCTCAGGACCGAGGAGCTGCTCTCCGCCCGCGGCGTGGACGGGGCGCACCAGTTCTTCACGCGCGCGTTCGACTTCGGCTACTCCAAGACGCTCGAGGAGTCGCTGCGGTTCTGGCCGCGGGACTCGATTCTCGAGGACGTGCTGCGCGTGATCCGGCGGTTCCGGCCGCAGGTCATCGTCTCGATCTTCTCGGGGACGCCGCGCGACGGACACGGCCAGCACCAAGAGGCGGGGGTCGTGGCCCGGGCGGCGTTCGACCTGCTCCGCGACTCGACCTGGGGGCCGCGGAAGTTCTACCGCTCCACGCGCTTCGACACCGCGGGCACGACCGTCGTGCTGGCGTCCGGCCTGCTCGACCCCATCGCCGGCAAGTCGTACCACCAGCTGGCGATGGCGGCGCGCAGCCTGCATCGCTCCCAGGAGATGGGGCGGCTGCAGGACATGGGCGCGTCCCAGACCCGGCTGCGCCTGATCGAGGACCTGACGGGGGCGGGCCGCGGCGGCGTGTTCGCGGGCGTGGATACGGCGCTCGCGCCCGGGCTGGCGCGCTACGGCGCGTTGATCGATTCGGCGCGCGCGATCCTGACGCCGGGCGCCCCCGGGCGCGTCGTCCCGCTCCTCGCGGCGGCGCTCGCCGAGCTCCGGCGCGCGGCGCCGCCGGCGTTCCGCGCCGCGAAGGAGCCGATCCTCGAGGAGGCGCTCGCCAACGCGGCCGGCGTGGTGGCCGACGCCATCGCCGACGACGGGCGCGTCGTCCCGGGCCAGACCCTCGGTGTCGTGACAGCGCTGTGGACCCCCGCGGGCGGGGCCACGCTGGACAGCATCGCGATCGACGCGCCCGCCGGATGGCGGGTGCGCCCGGGCGGCGCCCCACCGACGTCGGCACCGCTCGCCAGCGGCGTGTTCTCCCGGGTCGAGCCGGGCAACGCGGCGCCGGCGCCCGTGGCCGGCGGCTTCTTCTCCGCGGAGCAGCGCGGCGTCGCGGCCAGCCGCTTCGCGGTGACCGTGCCTGACGACGCGCAGCTCAGCGAGCCGTATTTTCTCGTGCGGCCGCGGATCGGCGGCCTCTACGACTGGTCCGGCGCTCCCGACAGCGTGAAGGGTGAGCCGTTCCAGCCGCCGCCGCTGTTCGCCCGGCTCGGGGCGACGATCGGCGGGATGTCGGTGACGCTGCGGCGCGAGGTCACCTACCGCTACGACGATCCGACCGAAGGCGAGGTTCGCCGCCCGCTGTTCGTGGTGCCCGGGGTCGGCGTGGAGCTGTCGCCGACGGCGATGGTCTGGCCCGTCGCGTCGCGGGGCCGGCGGCAGGTCACGGTCACCCTGACCAACGGCCGCCGCGGTCCGACCGCCGGCGAGGTGAGGCTGGAGGTGCCCGCGGGCTGGGCGGCCTCCCCGGCGCAGCCGTTCGCGCTCGAGGGCGAGGACACGCACCGGAGCTACAGCTTCGAGGTCGCGGCGCCCGCCGGCGTCGCGCCCGGCGCCTACACCGTCCGCGCCGTCGCCGTGGTCGGCGGGACGCGCTACGACCGCGCGAGCGTCCTCGTCGACTACCCGCACATCCGGCCGGTGGCGTACGTGCGCGACGCGGTGCTGAAGGTCGAAATGGCGGACTTGACGCTGCCGCGGCTGGCCCGCGTGGGCTACGTGCGCGGCGCCGCCGACGCGGTACCCGAGGCGCTCCAGGCGGTGGGCGTCCCGATCGAGCTGCTCACGCCCTCCGACCTCGAGAAGGGCGACCTGTCCCGCTACGACGTGATCGTGGTGGGGAGCCGCGCCTACGAGACGGACGATCCGTGGATCGCGTCGAGCGGGCGGCTGCTCGACTACGTGCGCGGCGGCGGGCGGCTGATCGTGCAGTACCAGCAGTACCGGTTCGTGGCGGGCGGCTTCGCCCCCTATCCGTTCACCATCGCCCGGCCCCACGACCGGGTGACGGATGAGGCGGCACCGGTCACCGAGCTCGACCCGTCGAGCGCCCTGTGGCGAGCCCCCAACGTCATCGGCCCGGCGGACTGGGACGGCTGGGTGCAGGAGCGGGGCCTCTACTTCGCGCACACCTGGGACCCGGCCTACCACCCGTTGCTCGAGACCGGAGACAACGGCGAGAAGCTGGACGGCGGGCTGCTGGTGGCGCGCCTCGGGCGGGGGCTCTACGTGTACACGGGGCTCAGCTTCTTCCGGCAGCTGCCGGCCAACGTGCCAGGAGCGTATCGGCTGTTCGCGAACCTGCTCGCGCTGCGAGCCCAGGATGTACCGTGAGCAGGGTTCAGTAGTGCGCGTCTGGGCACTACTCGGCACTCTCGTCCTTGCGGCCGGATGCGGCGGTTCCGGTCGCACCCCCCTGGTCATCTACTCTCCGCACGGCCGCGAGCTGCTGTCGGAGTTCGAGCATCGCTTCGAGGCGCTGCATCCCGACGTGGACGTGCGCTGGCTCGACATGGGGTCGCAGGAAGTGCTCGATCGGGTGCGCTCGGAGCGGGCCAACCCGCAGGCCGACCTCTGGTTCGGGGGGCCCACGCCGCTGTTCGCGCGCGGCGCCCGCGACTCGCTCCTCGAGCCGGTCGCGCCCGGCGGGCCGCTGTACCTGTCCGTGTACCGCACCCCGGCGGTGATCGAGTACAACAGCGCGGCGGTGCCGGAGTCCCTGGCGCCGGCGGACTGGGACGACGTGCTCGCGCCCCGGTGGAAGGGCAAGCTCCTGATCCGCGACCCGCTGGCCAGCGGGACCATGCGGTCCATCTTCGAGATGATCATGATGCGGAGCCTGGCGCGCACCGGCGACACGACGGCCGGGTGGGCGTGGCTCCGCCGGCTCGACGCGCAGACCGGCGACTACGTGCAGAACCCGGCGCTGCTGCACGCCATGCTCGAGCGGCGGGAAGGGCTCATCTCGCTGTGGGACCTGCCGGACATGCTGCTGCTGCAGCACGAGGGCCGGAAGTTCGGGTACGTGTTTCCCTCCAGCGGCACGCCGGTGATCGACGACGCCATCGCGGTGGTTCGCGGAGCGCGGCACCCGGCCCTGGCGCGCGAGTTCGTCCGCTGGGTGCTGACGCCGGAGATGCAGATCGTTGCCGCCCGCGACGTATACCGTCTGCCGGTGCGCACCGACCTGCCCGCCGACTCGCTCCCCGCGTGGGTGCGCGACGTGGAGGCGCGGATGCGGGTCGAGCCGGTCAACTGGGATACGGTCGAGGCGCACGGCGCGCAGTGGATGGACTACTGGGATAGGAATGTGCGGGGCAAAGGTGAGAGGTGAGGGGTGAGACGTTCACGTGAGAAGTGAGAGGGTGGGAGGCGTGAGAGGCCGCGACGCGCCGTCTCACGCGCTTCCACCTCTCACCGACCCTCGCTGCTCCAACCTCTCACGTCTCACTCCTCACCTCTCACCGGTGATGAGGTGGATGAAGGTGATGAGGTGATGAGGTCCTGATGGAGAGCGGCGAGCGCTTTCTGACGTTGCGCGGGCTGCGGAAGACGTTCGAGGGGACCGTCGCCGTCGACGACCTGTCCCTGGACGTCGCGCGCGGCGAGATCCTCGCGCTGCTGGGGCCGAGCGGCAGCGGCAAGACCACCACGCTCAGGCTGCTCGCCGGATTCGAGGTGCCCGACGCCGGCACGATCCTGGTGAGCGGCGAGGACGTGACCCGCGTCGCTCCGGCGGCGCGGCGCTTCGGGATGGTGTTCCAGCACTACGCGCTCTTCCCGCATCTCGACGTCGGCGCCAACGTCGCGTTCGGGCTGCGCGGGGGGGGGCGCGGCGAGGCCGCCGCGCGCCGGGTCCGCGAGGTGCTGGCGATGGTGGACCTGGACGGGTACGAGCGCCGTCCAGTCTCCGCGCTCTCCGGAGGACAGCAGCAGCGGGTGGCGCTGGCACGCTCCCTCGCGCCGGAGCCGCGCATCCTGCTTCTGGACGAGCCGCTCTCCAACCTGGACCCGGCCCTGCGCGAGCGCACCCGCCGCGAGCTGAGGCGCGCGATCCACCAGGTCGGCATCACCACGGTGTTCGTGACCCACGAGCAGGAAGAGGCCTTCGATCTGGGCGACCGGGTCGCCGTGCTCCACCTCGGCAGGCTGGAGCAGGTCGGGACGCCGGACCAGCTGTACGAGGAGCCGGCGAGCGCCTTCGTGGCCGGCTTCGTGGGCCGCACGGCCGCGCTCCCGGGGGAGCGCGTGGGAGGCCGGCCGGGCACCACCGCGCTGGTGCGGCCCGAGGCGATGCGCTTCGTGGCGAACGGCGCCGCCACGCTGGAGGGCGTGGTCACCGAGCGGCGGTTCGTCGGCGCCCAGGCGTTCTTCACGGTCGAGGCCGGCGACGGCGTGGTGTTCGAGGTGCAGGCCCCGCTCAAGGCGGTCCACGTCGGCGACCGCGTGCGGGTGGCCGTGGACCGGGTGCTGTACTGGGCCGCCGCCGCGCCGCCGGCGCCGGGAGGCCGCGAGTGACGGCCCGGCGCCGCGGCAATTTCACCGCGGTGGTGCTGGTGCTGGGCCTCGCCTGGCTGGTGGTGTACCCACTGCTCCTGGTGGGAGTGGAGGCGACGCACGCCAACCTGCGGACGTTCGTCGGGACGGCGTCCGAATGGGCCGCGCTGTGGGCCAGCCTGTGGATCTCGCTGGCGAGCGTGGCGCTGGCGGCCGCCATCGGTGTGCCGCTGGCGCTGGTGTTCGAGCGCTACGACTTCCCCGGGCGGCGCACGCTCGGCGCCCTGATCGCGCTCCCCGCGGTGCTGCCGCCCCTGGTGGGCGTGATCGCCTTCCTGTTCCTCTACGGCGAGAGCGGGTTCGTGTCCCGCGCCGTCCAGGCGCTGTTGGGGCTCAGGCACCCGCCGTGGCGCCTGCAGGGACCCGGCGCGATCCTCCTGGTTCACGCCTACTCGATGTACGTCTACTTCTACCTGTTCGCGCGCGCCGGACTGGCCAGGATCGATGCGTCGATGCTCGAGGCGGCCGCGTCGCTCGGCGCTGGGGCGTGGGGCACGTTCCGCCGCGTGACGGTCCCGCTCCTGGGGCCCGCGCTGTGGGGTGCCGCGCTGCTGACCTTCATGACGGCGCTGGCGTCGTTCAGCGCCCCCTACATCTTCGGCGGCGGGTTCCGCGTGATGACCACCCAGATCGTCGCCACCAAGCTGAACGGCGATCTGCCCACCGCGATGCTGGAGACCGTCGCCCTCGCCCTGCTCGCCGTCGCCGGGTTCGTCGTGGTGCAGCGGACGGAAGGCCACCGGCTCGTGGTGTCGGTGGGGAAGGGCACGGCGCCCCCGCTGCGCGCGATCACCCATCCCCTGGCGCGGCGCGCGGCTGCGGGCCTGGGCTGGGCCCTGGGGATCGTGCTGCTGCTGCCGCACCTGACCCTCATCGTCGTCTCGCTGGTGCCGGCCGGCACCTGGACCACCGAAGCGATCCCCCCGGCGTGGAGCCTCGCGAACTACGGCGCGCTGCTCCGCGAGCCCGAGCGGCTGCGTCCCCTGGTGAACTCGCTGTGGATGGCGGCGGCCGCGACGGTGGCCGCGGTCGCCGTGGCGGCGCTGGCGGCGCACCTGGTCGTGCGTCGGCGCGTGGCGCTCCGCCGGGCCATCGAGACGCTGCTCGCCCTGCCGTGGGCCGTGCCGGGCACGGTCGTGGCCATCGCGCTGGCGACGCTGTTCAGCGTCCGCAGCCCGCTGACCGGGCGCTGGATCCTGGTCGGCACGGCGGCGATCCTCCCGCTCGCCTACCTGGTGCGCAGCCTCCCGCTCGCCGGCCGCGCCCTGCTGGCCGGCTATCGCCAGCTCGACCCGTCGCTGGAGGAGGCCGCCGAATCGCTCGGCGCGGGCCGCTGGCGCCGGCTGTGGCGGGTCACCCTGCCGCTCCTCAAGCCGGCGCTGGCGGCCGGGGCGAGCCTGGCGTTCGTCACCGCGCTCGGAGACTTCGTGACCTCGATCCTGCTGTACACCTACGATACGCGCCCCATCTCCATCGAGATCCTCTCGAGCCTCAGGCTCTCCGACATGGGCGTGGCGGCGGCGTTCGGCGTCGTGCTGATGGGCGTCAGCGCCGCGGCGCTGGGCGTCGGCACGAGGAGCGCGCGGTGAGGAAGGCGCTGTGGGTCCTCATGGCGGCGGCCTTCATCGACATGCTGGGCTTCGCGATGATCTTCCCGCTGCTGCCCTTCTACGCCCTGCGGCTGGGCGGGCAGGCGTGGATCGTGGGACCGCTGGTGGCGTCGTTCTCCATCGCCCAGCTCGCCAGCTCGCCGCTGTGGGGCCGGGTCTCGGACCGCTACGGCCGCCGGCCGGTGATGCTGATCGGCCTGACCGGGGCGGGCATCGCCTACCTGATCTTCGGCTTCGCCAACAGCATCTGGCTGCTGTTCGCGTCCCGCGTCGTCCAGGGCCTGGGCGGCGGGACCACCGGTGTCGTCCAGGCGTACGTCTCCGACGCCACCAACCCGGCGCAGCGGGCCCGCGGGCTCGGCTGGCTCTCCGCGTCGACCAATGCCGGCGTGATGATCGGACCCGCGATCGGCTCGCTGGCGTCGCACCTTGGCCCGGCGGCGCCGGGCATCGTCGCGGCCAGCTTGTGCGCCGTGAACGTGCTGTTCGCGTGGGCGTTCCTCCCGGAATCGAAGCCGTCCCACGCGCGGGGAGCGCACACCAGCATCCGCACCGCGGTACTGCGTGTGATCCGGCATCCCGCCGCGCCGCAGCCGCGGCTCATCTGGATCTACGCGGTGGGGATGGGGGCCTTCGCTTCGCTGTCGGCGGTGGTGGCGCTGTACCTCAAGTTCCGTTTCGGGATCACCGAGAAGACCATCGGCTACGTCTTCCTCTACATGGGTGCCCTGGCGGTGGTGCTGCGCGCCGTGATCCTTGGCTGGCTGGTCGACCGGTTCGGCGAGACGCGGGTGATGCGGATGGGCACCGTGATGCTCGCCCTCGGCATGCTGCTCTATCCCGTCCCCCGCACCATCGTCGGCATGGGGCTGGTCTTGGCCCTCGTGCCCATCGGCACCGCGCTGCTCTTCCCTGCGGTCACCGCGCTCGTCTCGCACGAGACCGACCCGGCCGAGGTCGGCCAGACGATGGGCGTGCAGCAGGCCTTCGGCGGCGTGGCGCGGGTGGCGGGGCCGATGTGGTCCACGCCGGTCTTCCAGCTGCTGGGCCCCGGCGTGCCGTTCGTCATCGCGGCCGGCATCGTCGCCGTCAGCGGGGTCCTCGCCTTCAAGGTGCCGGTGAAGGCGCAGGCCGCGCCGGTGCCCGCGGACTGAGGGCGGAAGCCCCGGCCGGGGCCGGGCGGGGGGGGGGGGAGCGCCGGCCTCAGGCTCCGGCGTAGTGTGACGCGACGTAGTCGTCGAGGATCTTGAGGAACTGCGGGACGATGTCGTCGCCCTTGAGCGTGGTGAGCAGCCGGCCGTCCACGTACACCGGCGCCTTCGGCTCCTCGAACGTCCCGGGCAGCGAGATGCCGATGTTGGCGTGCTTCGATTCGCCGGGCCCGTTCACCACGCAGCCCATCACCGCCACCCGCAGCTCCTCGACGCCGGCGTGGCGCTCCCGCCAGGCCGGCATCCGCTCGCGCAGGTAGCGCTGGATGTCGCTCGCCATCTCCTGGAAGAAGGTGCTGGTCGTCCGCCCGCATCCGGGGCACGCGGTCACCTGCGGCACGAAGCTGCGCAGGTCGAGCGACTGGAGGATCTGCTGGGCGACCAGCACCTCCTCGGTGCGGTCGCCGTGGGGCGCGGGCGTGAGCGAGACCCGGATCGTGTCGCCGATGCCTTCCTCGAGCAGGATCGCGATGCCCGCCGTGGAGGACACGATGCCCTTGGCGCCCATCCCCGCCTCGGTGAGCCCGAGGTGGAGCGGATAGTCGCACCGGGCGGCGAGCTTGCGGTACACGTCCACCAGGTCCTGCACGCCCGACACCTTGGCCGAGAGAATGATGCGATCGTGGCCGAGGCCGCAGTCCTCGGCCAGCCGCGCCGAGCGGAGCGCGCTCTCGACCATCGCGTCCATCGTCACGTCGCGCGCCTCGCGCGGCTGCGGGAGGGCCGCGTTCGCGTCCATCATCGCCGTGAGCAGGTTCTGGTCGAGGGAGCCCCAGTTGACGCCGATCCGCACCGGCTTGCCGTTCTTGATCGCGATCTCCACGATGGCGCGGAAATTGTCGTCGCGGCGCTTGCCTCCGACGTTGCCCGGGTTGATGCGGTACTTGTCGAGCGCGCGCGCGCAGTCCGGGAACTTGGCGAGCAGCAGGTGGCCGTTGTAGTGGAAATCGCCGATGATGGGCACCGTCACGCCCAGCGCGGTGAGCCGCGCCACGATCCGCGGGAGGGCGGCCGCCGCCTCCTCGGTGTTGACGGTCACGCGCACCAGCTCCGAGCCGGCCGCGGCGAGCGCGGCGACCTGGCGGGCCGTCGCCTCCGCGTCCGCGGTGTCGGTGTTGGTCATGGACTGGACGACGACCGGGTGGTCGCCGCCCACCAGGACGCCGCCCACGTCCACCACGACGCTCGTTCTGCGCTTCATGTGGCGCTCACGGATGCCGGAAGTATACCCGGCCGGGCGGCTCTGCCGCCCGTCGCCGAGGGTGGGCCGACCCTGTGCCCCGTCGAGCAACGTGCAACGCTCTGCACTGCATTTGCAGCATTCTGCCGGTGCAGCCGGCGTTGTCCGGCGGAGCCCAAGAGCGTAAGTTGGTGACATTCAAGATCATAGCCGTGGAAGCGTGGCGCGCCGAGCGCTGGCACTTGCCTTGCCATGAGATGCCAATGCAGCGCGACATCATACGGGGAGACTCGCACGTGACGCGACATCGGGCGGCTTCGCTGAAGGGCTTCACGCTGATCGAGATCCTGATGGTAGTGGTCCTGATCGGCATGGTGGCCATGTTCGGGCTCCCGAAGCTGAACTGGTCGGGGTACCGCGTCAACGGAGCGGTGCGGGCCGTCACGGGCCTGCTCAACCGGGCGGAACGGCTGGCCGTCACGGACCAGTACAACGTCAACGTGCTGTTCGACGTGGCGCACCAGGCGATCATGATCCACGAAGACGCGAACAACGACAACATCATCCAGAGCACCGAGCGGGTACGCTCGTATCCGCTGGGCGAGGGCATCATCTTCGGCCTCGGCGGTGCGCCGGCGCGGCTCTACACCACGACGCCGATCAGCTTCACGCACACCCAGAACGGGATGCCGGAGATCATCTTCCGGCGTGACGGGAGCGCCTCGGAGAACGGCGGGTTCTACATCACCACGACGACGTCGCAGAACTCGGCGCGACCGCAGGACGCGCGGTCGATCGAGGTGATCCGCTCCACCGGGCGAGCGGACTGGTACCAATACACGGGGTCGACATGGCTGCAGAAGTTCTAATGGAGCGACCGTGTGCGGGCGGTGCGCCGCGCGGGATGACGCTCATCGAGATCATCATCGCGCTGACCATCCTGGCCGCGGTCCTGCTCGGGATGGGGCAGTTCGCCTTCAACTTCTCGCGGGTCGAGCGGCAGTCGGAGGCGCGCACCATCGCCGTGAACCTGGCCGACCAGCGGCTGTCCCAGGTCCGGGCCTCGCCGAACTACTCGGGGATGGAGGCGAACTACGCGGGGTCGGAGGCCACGATCGCGGGCTTTCCGGGCTTCACGCGGGTGACGACCATCATCCACACCGGCGGGGTTCGGCCCACCTACACCAACGACTACAAGACGGTCACGGTGACCGTGACGGGGCCGCCCTTGAAGACTCCCGTGATGAAGACCGTCGTGGTGGCGTCGCCATGAAGCGCACCCGCGGCTTCACCCTGATCGAGATGCTGATCAGCCTGGTGGTGCTCGGCGTCGTGATGGCCGGCGCGATCTGGTTCTTCCGCGGCGTCAGCCGGGCGGTCGCGGGCACCTCCGACCGCATGGACGCGATGCAGAACCTGCGCTTCGCGTTGTCCACGCTGGATCGCGAGCTGAGGAGCGCGGGCGCGGGCACCACCGAGCAGCAACCGACGCTGGTGTACATCTCGCCCTCGGTGGTGGTGTTCAACGCCGACCTGGTGAGCCGGACGCCCGGCTCGGCGACGGCCGTCAACTACGACCCCGATGCCGATCCCAACGCCAGCAATGCGCCCACCACGGCGCAGAAGTTCTTCATTCCGGGCACGGCCATCCAGTATCCCGACACCACGTACAAGACCACCGGCGGCGAGATCTCGCCGGCCGAGACCATCGTCTACTGGTTCACGCCGGACACGACCACCGCGATCACCAACGACTACGTGCTGCTGCGGCAGGTGAACAACAACGCCCCCGACGTCGTGGCGCGCAACCTGCTGGCCTACCCGGGACGCCCGTTCTTCGACTGGCAGCAGACCGACACGCTCGGCAACCTGTTCTCGGTGGCGGCGGGCAACTTCCCGATGCGGCACACCGTGCCGATCCACGGCGCGCTGGGCGACACGGGGGTGGCGTCGCGCATCGACTCGATCCGGGCGGTGCAGGTCAACCTCTACGCGTCCAACGGGATGACCGGTGCGCAGCAGCTGCTCCGCTCGCTGGTGACCACCGTCCGGATCCCGAACGCGGGCCTCACCAAGCAGCGCTCCTGCGGCGACCAGCCGATCTTCGGCAAGACCGTGACGCCGACCTTCACCGGAACCGCGGCGAGTCCGGTGGTCACGTTGAGCTGGCTGCCGGCCACGGACGAGACGGCGGGCGAGAAGGACGTGGAGAAGTACGTCATCTACCGGCGCACCGCCGCCGGCGTCGTTCGACGACGCGCTCCAGTCCATCCCGGCCGGTCTGGCGGCGTACACGTACAACGATGCCACGGTACTCAACGACAGCACCTACATCTATCAGGTCACGGCCCTGGACTGCACCCCCTTGGAGTCCACGCCGTCCGCGACCGTCCCGATCGTCATTCCACCGGCACCCTGAGCAGGAGATGCGAACCATGCGGACGACGCCTAGACCCGACGAGCGAGGCATGGCCCTGGTTCTGGTCATGCTGATCACCGTCGCCGTGGCCGCGCTGGCCGCGGGCGCGATCTTCCTCACCAGCAGCTCCTACCTCATCTCGAAGGGGCACGAGCGCGAAGACGACATGCGCAACGCCGCCGACGCCGGGATCGAGCTGGGACGCTCGGCGCTGAACGGCAACCCGGCGCTCTTTCCCGACAGCGGCTACACGACCTATCAGAACGCCCAGCCGGTCCTGGACGCGAGCGGGAACCAGATCCCGGGCCTGACGCGGAGCATCTACTTCGGCCCCACGGGCTCGGCGACCGGCCAGTACGGCATCTTCGGCAGCGTGCTCTCGGTGATCAGCGACCAGTCGGGCGCCGTGGTGGTGCGCCGCGGCGAGCTGTCGCAGGAGTCGTTCGCCAAGTTCGCGTACTACACCAACAGCGAAGGCTCGGGGATCTGCTTCGGCAACGGGGACCAGATCTTCGGCCCGATGCACACCAACGACAACATGTGCATCTACTCGAGCGGCGTGCACTTCCACAGCACCGTGGAGGTCTCGGGTACGATCACCAACGCGGGCTACGGCACCTTCGACCTGGGGTACATCCAGCACGGGGCGGTCATCCCGCTGCCCACCCTGGCGCAGTTGGCCAAGCTCGCCACGTACGCCACGCAGGGCGGGATGAACTTCACCGCGCCCAGCGGAGGGACGAGCACGCAGTCGCGGCTCAGGATCGAGTTCGTCGCCCTGGACCTCGACGGCGACGGGCGGGTCACGGGCCCCAACGAGGGGTTCTTCAAGGTCTACATCGCCAACAGCAGCGCCAACGCCCAGTTCGTCTCGGGGGACCCGCTGACCAGCAACGTCAACACGACGATGACCTGCGGCGACGTGCACATCCGGACGTCCAACGGGGTCACGGACACCACGTTCTGGACGGCGTACGATCACTACAATGCCAAGCCGGCGTACCCCTATCCCCCGACGATGACGGTGCCGGGGGGCGGCACGAGCGAGCCGACGAGTTCCGGGTCCACCAACCAGCACAACGCGGCGAGCTACTCGCTCGCGCGTACCTGGTCGCGCTGCTACCTGGCCGGGGACGACCACCTGAACCTGGACACGCTGGGCGTAGCGCCGTATCGGTACACCAACACCTTCCGGGCCACGGACGGCTTCGGCTCGTGGCAGCAGTACACCGCGACGCCGGATCCGGCGGTGGTGGCGGCGCTCAAGAACCCCGCGTCCAAGGCGGTGGACACGACGCTGGCCACGCGCCAGCTCGAGGCGCAGTACCTGTGGCCGCTGGCGCGCGTGTACAATCCCAACTCCAAGGGCGTGATCTACGTCAACGGGCGGGTGGTGCTGAGCGGCGTGGTGACACGGCAAGGTGACGGTGGCGGCGAGCGACAACGTGATCATCGCCGACGACCTCCGGTATGCCATCGCCCCGGGATCGGTCCAGTGCCTCACGGCGAACATGCTCGGCTTGCTGTCGGCCGGCACCATCTACATGGCCGACAACGAGCTCAACACGCCGCAGAGTTTCTACGGAGGGTACAGGACCTACGCCTCCACCTCCGACGAGTTCCTCCAGGGCGTGCTGTTGACCCTCAACTCCTTCACGGTGGAGAACTACGACAGGGGCCCGACGTCGCAGGAGCCGTGCAACGGCACGGCGACCGGGCGCGGCTGTCTCTACATCACCGGCGGGATCATCCAGGGGACGCGCGGCGCGGTCGGCACCACGGGCGGGACCGGCTACATCAAGGAGTACTCCTACGACCAGTGCGCCTTCCAGACGCCGCCGCCGTACTTCCCGACCACGGGCCGGTTCTACCGGAACCGCTACTACGAGATCGACCCGGTGAACTTCAGCGTCCCGAGCTTCTTCGCCACCCTCTCGCCGAACTAGTCGTCCGCGAGGATCCGCCCGCACCGGCCGGCGTCGCCAGCAGCACGGCAGCGCCGGCCGCGGTGCGTCCGGGGCCGGGCGGCCGGCCCGGCGGGCGCACGGTCAGCGGGCCGGCAGCTCCTCGAGCCGTGCCACCGCGCGCCTGAGGTGCGGGATGACGATCGACCCGCCCACGATCAGCGCCACGGCGAACGCGTCGTAGAACTCGGGATCCGTCACGCCTTCCTCGCGACAGCGC
This sequence comes from uncultured Gemmatimonadales bacterium, assembly GCA_963729955.1. Classification (GTDB taxonomy): domain Bacteria; phylum Gemmatimonadota; class Gemmatimonadetes; order Gemmatimonadales; family JACORV01; genus Fen-1245. Next base: position 173,835 of record CAVSQA010000008.1, on the reverse strand, counting down.
ACCACGTGGTAGGTGACACAGTCGTCGCACCGCAGCACCATCGAGGCCACGAGGCCCAGCAGCTCCTTGGTCTTGGCGGGCAGCGCGCCGCTCTCGTAGGCTCGGCCGTCGAGCGCGAAGAAGCGGTTGACGGTGAGGTTGTCCGCGGCCAGGATGGCCGCGTTCATCTTCTCCCGGTAGTGGCGAAACGCCTCGAGCGTGTCCGTCATGGTGCGCTCCTCTGGTACACGGTTTCGCCGCCGAGCACGGTCATCATCACACGGGTCTCGAGGATCCGCTCCGCCGCCGCGGTCATGATGTCCTGGTCCAGCACCGTGAAGTCGGCGTACTTCCCGGGCGTCAGCGAGCCGGCCACCCGCTCCATGAACCCGGCGTAGGCCGGCCAGATCGTCAGGCTCTCGAGCGCCTCCTCGCGCGTCATGCGCTGCGCGGGGAACCACCCGCCGGCCGGCCATCCGGTGCCGTCCTGCCGCGTGATGGCGGCGTGGAAACCGATCATCGGGTTGATGGGCTCCACCGGGAGCGTCGGTCCCGTTGGGAATCACGACGCCGGTGTTGAGCAGCGAGCGCCACGCGTAGGCGCCCTGGATGCGGGTCCAGCCGAGTCGGTCCACGGCCCACGTCATGTCGCTGGTCTGATGACTGGTCTGCATCGACGGGATCACGCCCAGGCGCGCGAAGCGGGGGATGTCCTGGGGACTCACGACCTGGGCGTGCTCGACCCGGAACCGGTGGTCCGCCGTGGGCACGGTGTCGAGCGCGGCCTCGTACGCGTCGAGCGTGAGCCGGTTGCCCCGGTCGCCGATGGCGTGGGTACAGACCTGGAAGCCGTGCCGCAGGGCGCTCGATGGCCACCTGGCGGATGTAGTTCGTGTCGGTCACCAGCAGGCCGCGGTTCCCGGGGTCGTCGCTGTAGTCCTCGAGCAGCGCGGCGCCGCGCGAGCCCAGCGCGCCGTCGGCGTAGAGCTTGATCGCGCGCACCCACAGCCGGCCGCCGAAGAGCGCGCTCTGCGGGCCCCGGGCGAAGGCGGCGGCCACGTCGCCGCTGTCCCCGGCGACCATCACGTAGTCGCGGAGGTCGAAGCGTCCGGCGCGCGCCAGCGCCTCATACAGGTCGAGGGTCGGCGCGGTCACGCCGGGGTCGTGGATCCCGGTGAGCCCCCAGCGGTGCACCTCCGCTATCGCGGCCAGGATCGGCGTCGCGCGTCTCGTCACGGGTGAGCGGGGGGACGGCGCGCTCGAGCAGCGCTTCAGCGTTGTCCACGAACACGCCGGTCGGGGTGCCGTCGGCGCCGCGGACGATCCGTCCGCCGACCGGGTCGGGCGTCGCCGCCGTGACCCCGGCGAGCTGGAGCGCGCGCGCGTTGCCGAGCACCGCGTGGCCGTCCACCCGCTCGAGGAGCACCGGATGCTCGGGGACGGCGCGGCTCAGCGGCCCCTCGGTCGGGAACTGCTTGCCGGGCCAGTCGTTCTGGTTCCAGCCCCGGCCGCGGATCCACTCGCCGGGCCGCGCGTCCCGGGCGCGCGCCGCGACGCGGCGGATCACCTCCTCGTAGCTTGCCGCTCCGGTGAGGTTCACCTCCCGCAGCGCCTCTCCCACGCCGAGCAGGTGCAGGTGCGCGTCGACGATGCCGGGGATGACCGTGGAGGTGCCGAGGTCGAGGAGGCGGGTGCGCGGGCCCTTCAGGGCCATGGCCTCGCGCACGCTCCCGGCGAAGGCGATCAGGCCGCCGCGCACGGCCAAGGCCTCCACGGTGGGACGATCCGGGTCGACGGTGTAGATGTGCGCCGCCGTCACGATGAGGTCGGCGGGCGCGGGGCCCGAAGCTCCCGTCTGAGCGGCGACTGGCCCCGCCAGCAGCGCGCACACGACGGCGTTGACGACCAGTCCTCTCATGGCATCGCTCGCAGGATTGTCGTGGAATGAAGCCGGCCAGTGACCCCCGTCACGTGGCTCGGGTGGTGCACCCGGTATAATATTGAACCATGGTCCGAAACGCCTTCCCGCCTTCCGCACTCGCGGCGCTGATGCTGCTGGCCGCGGCATGCCACGAGTCCACTGCGCCCTCCGAGTTGACCATCGCGCTGTCGCCGGGCGCCCACAGCTTCGGCATGAACCAGGACAGCGTCTACTGCGGTCATCGTGGACACCGCGCAGGTCTCCCTGCGGGGCGCTGGTGCGGGCGCCGCCCGCTGGACCGCCACGCACGGCGGCGCGGGCTGGGTCACGCTGGTGACGGCGGCGGGAGCGAATGGCGACGCGGCGCGCTGGGTGATCGATCCCACGCAGCTGGTTCCCGGGACGTACGTGGACACGATCGCCATCGCGGCTCCCGGCGCGGCACGCACCGTCATCGTCGACAGCGTGACGATCCGCGGCACGGCGGCCGAGTTCGTCACGGTGAGCCGGCCCTGGCTGCCCGGGGAACAGGCGGCGACGATCGCGGCGGCCCTGAGCAACCACACGCCGCTCCCCTACGTCGGAGACATATCGGATCTGGCCGCGCAGCTCTACGGCGGCGATTCGGTGACCGTGGTGATCCCGAACCCGCTCTACCAGGCCGCGCCGCGCGCCGGCCCACAGCGCGCGGCCCAGTTCAGCACCGGCTGGGCCGCGGTCGGCATCGAGCCTCTCGATCCAGGACCGCTCCGCCGTGCCATGGGACACGCTGAGCTGGCTCGGCGTGATGTGGTGGAACCCGGCCGATTCTACCTGGAAGGGATGGACCATCGCCGCCACCACGGCAACGACCGTCTATCCTCAGGACCGTGTCCACGTCGGCGTTCGATGCGTCGGGGGGCACGTCTGGCGCGGGCGGTGGAGAGGCCCAGCTGTCGACCGGGACGTACTGGGAGGCCAACGGCGGGCAGGTCCAGATCTCGAGGAACACCTACTGCGGCTCGACGACCACGATCAGGTCGGGCGTGTGGACGGGGGGCACGACGCGGACGTGCCGGTTCGGCGGCCGCCTCGTCAACCTCACGATGCCCCGCAAGACCGGCACCACCTCCCCTTCGACGCAGACCGTCAATTTCGATTTCCGCACCGCCAACATCACGGGTACGCGCGTCGTGTGCGTGTTCCCGTCGCCCTGTACCGGTTCCGCGGCCGTCATCGAGCTGCTGCGGCTGGCGCGCTCCCGTCGCGCGAGCTCCTGACGCATGGCCGCCCGACGGCTGCTCTTCCTGCTCGGGATCACCGCGGCGGTGGGATGCTCGGACTCGACCTCGCCGGGTGCGCCGACCCTGGCGGTGCAGCCGGCGAGCCGGAGCTTCGGCATAGACCAGGACAGCGTCGTCGTGACGGCCGACTCGGTGGTCGTGCTGGTATCGGGCAACGGCGCGGCGTCGGCGCGCTGGACGGCGACGCACGATACGGCCGACACGTGGCTCACGTTCGTGACCGCCGCCGGGACGGGGAGCGGGGTCGTGCGGTGGGTGCTGAACCCGATCTATCTGCCTCCGGGCACCTACGTGGACACGCTGGTAATCACGGCCGGCGGCGCCGCCGGCAGTCCGGCCCGGGTCCTCGACAGCCTGACGGTGCGGGGCACAGCGGCCCAGTACGTCACCGCGCGACGGGCGCGGGCGCGTGGGTCGGTGACCGCCTTCGCGTGGCCGCCGGCGAACCGTCATTGGACTCCCGGGCCATGAACCTGAGAGGGGCCGCGCGGGCGGCGTGCGGACTGATGGCGGTCGCCGGGGCGCTGAGCTGTCACGATGCCACGGCTCCGAGCGACGTCATCCCGACGCCCGCCTTCGTCACGGTGCGCCGAGCCTGGGCGCCAGGCGAGAGGGACTCGGTGGTCGCCCGGATGCGCCGCGACTCTCTCGACGGCTTCTTCTATCCAGCCGCGGTCGCGGAGCTGCTCGCCACCAGCGACTCGGTCACGGTGCTGGCGGCCAACCCCGCACTCGCGGCGGCGGCCGCCGCGCCGTCGGGCCTCCAGCGGGCGCCTCGGCTCGGACAGAGTGGGCAGACCTGGATCATGGTCGGCCTCGATTTGCGCGAGGTCTTCCCGACCTCCGAGGGTTCGTCCACGCTCGACTCGTTGAACTGGGTCGGCGTCATGTGGTATGCCTCGCCGGAGAGCACCTGGAAGGGTCGGGTCGTCGCCGCGTCGGTCAAGTCGGTGTGGAACAAGATCGACGTGAACACGGCCGCCTTCGACTCCTCGGGCGGCACGAGCGGAGTCGGAGGCGGCGAAGCGAGGGCGAGCACCCGCCAGTATTGGGAGGCCAACTCGGGCCAGTTCGGCATGAAGACCAGCGCGTGCAACCCGAGGAGCTGCGCGGACCAGACCTTCACCTCGGGCCCCTTCACGGGCGGCCTGTGGCACGGGCTGCTGATGGGCGGGAACCTGATCCAGATCGCCGCGCCCTGCGTGCAGCCGGCCGGCTGCACGGCGCCGCCGGACACGTTCAGCGTCGGCTTCACCGGGACCCCGATCGACGGCCTCGCGATCACGTGCATCTTCCCGTCGCCGTGCACGGGGCGGGCGGCGGCAGCGATCGCGCGGCTGGCCATGACACGGAGCGAGGGCGCGGGCGTCGAGCGGCTGCGGCGGTTGGCAGGCCCTTAGTCGGGACGGGTGCCGGGACGCGGCTGCGCGCAGCGGCGGGCAGCCAGAGGGGGCGGGAGAAACGTCTCTCCCGCCCCCTTCATCACTTCCTCACCCCATCACATCCCCGTCACTGGCTCGCCGTCCAACTGTTGTTGGTGCGGTCGATGTCCGGAGTGACGTTGCCGGGGTCGATCACGACCTTCACCACGCGGGCCGGCCAGCGGTGGAGCCAGACGTACGGGGACCCGCGGTACCACGCCTCGACCGGCAGCCGCACGTGCTCGGGTCGTGCCGTTGGCGAGGCCGATCTCGAGGTCCACCGGCCAGACCATCTCCGCCTTGTTGGAGAGGAAGACCCGGGCGATCGCGGTGCCGGAGGAGTCGCGCTGGGTGACCGAGTCCACCGCCTGGTCGAGGTGATCGGAGCGGTAGAACCAGCTGCGCCAGAACCAGGACAGGTCTTCGCCCAGCGCGTCGTTCATCGTGCGGAAGAAGTCGGCCGGGGTCGGGTGCTTGAAGGCCCAGCGCCGCGCATACTCGCGGAACGCCTGGTCGAAGGCCGTCGAGTCCACCAGCTCGGTGCGCAGCAGGTGGAGTCCGAGCGCGGTCTTGGGGTAGTGCAGGGCCCCGCTCAGGAACGGCGGGTTGCGGTCCTGCGGCTCCATGATCGGCGCCTCGCGGCCGCTGTAGTGGGTGAGCAGGCTCACCCACCAGCCGGAGGTCCGGCCCATCTCCGGGCCGTTGACCGTCGTGGTGTCGGTCGGGTACCGGTCGTGGAACGAGAAGTAGTCGATGAAGGTGTTGAATCCCTCGTCCTGCCAGCCGTACAGCCGCTCGTTGCTCCCCACGATCATCGGGAACCACTCGTGCCCCAGCTCGTGGGTGGTCACGAAGTAGAGGCCCTTCTCGTCGCGCCGCTCCGAGCAGAACACGATCATCGGGTACTCCATCCCGCCCACCGGCCCGTTGACGTTGATCGCCGTCGGATACGGATACCGGTACCAGCGCGAGTGATGCATGATCGTGTGCCGGCCCATGTCGGCCGCCTGCGACCAGAGGGGCAGCGCCACCGGGGGGTAGAGGGCCTGGATCAGCACGCCCTCCCAGCCCGACGCATCCCAGATGAAGTTGGGTGCCGCGGCCCAGGCCACGTCGCGGACGTTCTGCGCCTTGAAGTGCCAGCTGCGGGTGGCGCCGGTGCCCGGGGGCAGCAGGTCGGCCTTCCCGACCTCGTCGGGCGCGATGATGTGGATGGTGGTGTCCGACGTGAGCGCGAGCGCCAGCCGTCGCCGCTCCCGCGCCGTGAGCACCTGCGGCGGCGTTCTCCAGCACGCCGGTCCCGGTCACCGTGTAGTTGGCCGGAGCCGTGATGGTGAAGTCGATGTCGCCGTACTCCAGGTAGAACTCGCCGTTGCCGAGGTACTGCGCGGTGTTCCAGCCGGTGACGTCGTCGTACACGGCCATCCGCGGGTACCACTGCGCGATCTCGTACAGCCAGCCCTCGGGGAAGTGCTCGCGCCCGGTACGGCCCTGCTGGCGCGGGACCATGTTGTGCCAGGCGATGTCGAGCTCGAGCACGCCCTTGGGGGGCAGCGGGCGGTCGAGATCCACCCGCATCATCGTGGCGTTCACCCGGTAGCTGAGCGGCGTCGCGACAGGCTTCGCGCCCGGCCGGGCGGCGCGCAGCGCGCCCACCCGCTCCAGCGTGTAGCCGCCCACGTACGTGGACTCGGATCGACGGCCGAACCCGCCGCCCAGGGGCGCGAACTTGCTCGTGGGCGCGTCGATGTTCTGGTCGAGCTGCATCCACACGTAACGCAGCGTGTCCGGTGAGTGGTTGGTGTAGCGGATCGTCTCCTCGCCGTGCACCGACAGGGTGCCGGTATCGAGCGTGGCGCGAATGGTGTAGTCGGCGCGCTGCTGCCAGTACAGCGGCCCCGGCGTCCCGGCCGCCGTGCGGTAGGCGTTCGGCGTCGGGAGCGCCAACGGCCGGAACGGCGACGTGTCGCTCACTCCCGGGCGGGGCCGGACCGTCGCCCCCGCAAGGGACGGTTGCTGGGCGTGGGCGGCGGACGTGGCGATCGCCAGGGCGAGCAGTGCGAGCAACGTGGATCTCGTCATCGGGTCACTCGGATGCGATGGTGGCTATGGACCAAGCCGGAGGCCTGGAAGCGTCGTGGGGCGGCTTGGATGATACCCGGGCCTGCCTGGTTCCGCACGCGCCGGGGCCGTGGCGCACCCTGGCCGGGGCCGTGGCGCACGCAGGCCGGGGCCGTGGCGCACCCTGGCCGGGGCCGTGGCGCACGCGCCGGGGCCGTGGCGCGCACCGCACCCTTCGCCGCACCTGTCAGATCGCAATCACCGACCAATGGGCTCCCCTTTCCGAGGTCCCAAACAGCGATGTGATTGGTCCGCTTTTTGCCACTCATTAGTGGACGCACGAGCGCAAGGAGCTGACGTGCCTCCGGAATTGGATATCCACCAGTCGACGCAGGTCGGACGCGAGCTCGAAGCGGAGCAGCGCCTGGTGCAGAACCTCCGGGCCGCGCTGCCGGTGGAGGCTCAGACGATCTTCTTCCGGCAGTTCGACGAGTTGCTGGGGCTGCTCGCGGAGCCGCGATGCGCCGATTGTCAGGCGGACGGCGTGCCGTGCCCGCACGTATCCGTGAGCTGCGAAGAGTGCGGGCGCGCGTTGACGTGGGTCCGCGATCTCAGGAATGCCATTGCCAGGAGTGCGACATGACGGCGGTGCTCGAGGCGACGCCGGGGACGGCAGCCGTGCCGGCCGCGGAGGGCGAGGTGCTGATGAAGGGCTGCGAGGCGATCGCCGAAGCGGCCATCCGCAGCGGCATCGACGCCTATTTCGCGTATCCGATCACGCCTCAGACGGACATACCGGAGTATCTCGCCGAGCACCTGCCACCGCTCGGCAAGACGTACACGCAGGCCAACTCCGAGATTTCGGCCATCAACATGGTGTACGGTGCGGCGGGAGCGGGGCGGCGCTGCATGACCTCGTCGTCGAGCCCGGGGATCAGCCTGAAGCAGGAAGGGATCTCGTACATCGCGGGCGCCGAGCTGCCATGCTTCATCGTCAACGTGATGCGAGGCGGGCCCGGCCTGGGGACGGTGTACGGATCGCAGGAGGATTACTGGCAGTCGGTGAAGGGCGGGGGGCACGGGGGCTATCGGATGCCGGTGATGGCGCCGGCGACGGTGCAGGAGTGCGCCGACCTCACGATGCTGTGCATCCGGCTCGCCGACCTGTACCGGACGCCCACGCTGCTGTGCCTGGACGGCACGCTGGGCCAGATGTGGGAGAACCTCCGGTTCGGGAAGTTCGACGAGGGCGGGTTGCCGCTCAAGGACTGGGCGACGACGGGCCGGAAGGGCGGCCGCAACGCGAACCTCGTCAACAGCATCATCATCGAGCCGCCGGAGTTGGAGGCGCACAACCGGCTGCTGCACGCCAAGTATGCGCGGATCGCGCAGCGCGAGCAGCGGTGGGAGGAATACCAGGCCGACGACGCCGACGTGGTGATCGTGGCGTTCGGCCTGACCGGGCGGATCGCCCGCACCGCGGTGGACCTGATGCGCGCCGCGGGACGGAAGGTGGGGCTGGTGCGCCCCATCTCGCTGTTCCCCTTCCCGGTGGACGGCTTCCGGCCCCTGGTGAGCCGGCCGCGCAAGTGGCTGGTGGTGGAGATGAACGCGGGCCAGATGGTCGAGGACGTCAAGACCACGCTGTTCGATCTGGGCCGGGTGGACCCGGTCAAGTTCTACGGACGCCAGGGCGGCGTGATTCCGACGCCGGAGGAGATCGCGGACGTGGTGGCGCGTGAGTTCCCGAAGGGAGGTGCGCGGTGACCGGCGCCGTGGCGGAAGAGAAGGTGCTGCCCCGGGTGGAGTTCGACACCCAGGTCTGCAAGGGGTGCGGGGTGTGCATCGAGGCGTGCCCGGAGGACATTATCGAGTACGCCGACACGTTCAACCACCGCGGTGTGCGTCCGACCCGGCTGGTCGCGGACGGTCTGGCCGAGTGCTCGGCCTGCGGCAACTGCGCCGTGGCCTGTCCGGACGGCGCGGTGACGGTGGACAACCTCCGCAAGCACCTGCACTACGGCAAGAACCCGCTGCGGATCGGCGACATGCACTACTGCCCGGGGTGCGACGAGGGCACGGTGCACGAGCTGCTGGCGGAGGTGATCGACGAGCTGGGCATCCGGGAGGTCACGGTCGGCGTAGCCTCGGTCGGGTGCACGGTCTTCGCCTACCGGTACATCGACATCGACTGGCAGCAGGCGGCGCACGGCCGCGCGACCTCGGTCGCGTGGGGGATCGAGTGCCAGCATCCCGAGCTGCGGGTGTTCACGCTGCAGGGTGACGGCGACTTGGCGGGCATCGGGATCGGCGAGACGTTCCACGCGGCGGCGCGCGGCGACCCGACGGTGATCATTTTCCTCAACAACGCCATCTACGGGATGACCGGGGGGCAGCTGGCGCCCACCACCATGCTCGGCCAGGTCACGTCGACCTCGCCGCGGGGGCGCAACGTGCACGACCACGGCTACCCCGTCACCATGACCGAGGCCCTCGCCCTGCAGGCGGGGTGCTCGTTCGCCGTGCGCACCTCGGTGCACGACGCGCCCAGCATCCGCAAGACCAAGAAGTACATCCGCCAGGCGTTCCTGAACCAGGAGAAGAACAAGAGCCTGTCGGTGGTCGAGGTGGTGTCGGCGTGCCCGTCGGGATGGAAGCTGGACCCGGTGGACGCGCACAAGTACGTGGTCGAGCACATGTTCCCCATCTACAAGCCCGGCGTGATCAAGGAACCCCCGGGAGGGATGCCGCGATGATCGAGCGGATCATGATTTCGGGCAGCGGCGGCGACGGCGCCGTGTTTCTGGGCAAGCTGCTGTCCTGGGCGGCCATGGCGGCCAACCGCGGCTTCTTCACCACCGGGCTCCCCTCGTACGGGCCGGAGATCCGGGGCGGGACGTCGCGCACGGAAGTGATCATCTCCGACGTGCCCATCGGCTCGCCGGTGCTGACCACGATGGAGAGCCTGATCGTCTACAACGACATGTCGCTCGACCGGTTCGAGACGGGGGTGGCGCCCGGCGGGCTGGTCGTGCTCAACGCCGACGTGGTCACGCGGGCGCCGCACCGCAGCGACGTGACGGTGCTGCCGGTCCACTGCAGCGCGGAGGCGGCCCTGCTGGGCAGCCCGCGCTCGATGAACGTCATCTCGCTGGGGGCGTGGGCGGCGCATAAGGCGCACGTTCTGGACCGGGCCGCGCTGGTCGCGGGGCTGCACCACGTGACCAAGCACCCCAAGGCGTTCGAGATCAACTGCCGCGCGCTGGATCGCGGGATCGCGATCGCGCGCGAGATGAACGTGCGGGAGCCCGCGCTAGCGCGCTGACGGGTGGAGTCGCTGGATCACCGCGTCGGCATCCCGCAGCCGGCGCGTGAGCATGCGGATGACGCCCTCGGCGATCTCCACCTGCTCGTGCAGGATCTCGTAGAACTCCTCGCTGCCGATCCGCAGCACCTCGGCCTCCTCCTCGACCACGGCGGTGCCGCTGCGCGGCTCCTCGTCGAGGACGGCCATCTCGCCGAACGCCTCGCCGGGCCCCAGCGACGCCAGCCGCTCGCCGCCGCTCTGGATGCCGACCGTGCCGCGGACCACCACGTACAGCGCGTCACCGATGTCGCCTTCCTGGAAGATGGACTGGCCGGCGGCGTAAGTCTCGATCTCGGCGATCCGGGCGAGGCTGGCGAGATCCTCACCGCTCACCCGCTCGAAGACCGACGCGCTCTTGAGGAACAGGATCTTCTCCACCGTGGCGTACAAGGGGTCCTCCGGGATGGGGCGCCGCTCCAACCGCGCCAGGGCGCGCGCCGCGTGGCGCGCGACCGTGGGGTCGGGGTCGGTCAGCAGGGAGCGAATGAGCTCGGGGGCGCCCGCCGGATCGGCGGCGGCCACCGCGTGCAGCGCGCCTTCGCGCGCCAGCGGATCCTGGTGGGTCAGCGCCCGGCGTCCTTCCTCGCTGCCCACCGGGTCCGCCCGGCGCGCCAGGGCGTCCAGCGCGAGGAGCACGATGTACGGGTTGGGGTGCCGGCAGTGGCCGCGCAGGAACTCGGCCGGGGGCGGCGGCGGGGGCACCAGAGTGCCGGCCTTCCGCAGGCGCTCGCGCATCGGCACGTCGTCGAGGAAGGGCATCACCAGCGGGCGCAGCGGCGCATCGAGCATCGTGTCCAGCACCTCGAGGGCGTTGGCACGGCGGCCCGGGTCGTACACGCGCTCCCGCACCAGCGCCATCGGCTCGGGGTCGTAGCGCAGCTCGAGGATGCGCAGCACCCGCCGCACCGCGCGGTCGCGGCGGAACTCGAAGACCTCCTCCAGCAGCGGGGTGTGGTAGATCGGCCGCGCCACCTCCCACCCCGCGAGGTTGCCGTACGTCTCCCGCACTTCGTCGTAGATCATCTGGTACACGGCGGCCACCGGCTCCGGCCGGAGCTGCAGCGAACGCCGGAGATGCGAGAGGGCCGCGCAGATCCGCAGCCGGAGGTGGCTGTCCCGCACGCCGACCAGGCCGCGCAGCCGCTGGTAGGTCTCGGGCAGCGGGATGCGGCGCAGCAGCCGCGGTATCTGGAGCTTGACCTGCCGCGCCACCGCCTTCCGGGTCAGCTGGTCGCACAGCGCCCCGACGGCGGGTTCGCCCACGGCCACCAGGGCCTGGCCGGCGCGGCGGCGGCACGCGGGGTCGCCGAGCATTTCCACCAGCACCGGCACCAGCCGCGGGTCGGCGACGCCGGGCGCCGACCGGAGCGCGGCGCGCCGCACCGCCGGGTCCGGGTCGTCGAGCAGCTTGCGCAGGGGCCGGTACGCCGCCCGGCCGAGCGCCCCGAGGGCGCGAGCCGCCTCCGTTCGCGCGGACCGGTCGCGGGACAGGAGCAGATCGGAGAGCCGCGCCCCGCCCTCGATGCCGCCCTCGAGGCCGCCGTGCCGCAGCAGTCCGGTGAGCACGGCGACCCGCACCTCGCCCGACGGGTCCGCGAGCAACGGGACCAGCGTGGCGACCGCGTCGTCCTGGGTCAGCGCCGCGCAGGCGGCGGCCGCGGCGGCCCGCACCGCGGGGTCCGTGTCGTGGAGGGCCGTGACGGCGGGGGCGGGGTCGGCATCCGGCAGCTCGCCGAGCTGGGCCAGCGCGGCGGCGCGCACGGTCGCGTCGGAGTGTGCCGCCAGGGCGGACACGGCGCGCCTGAATTCCTCCGAGCGATCGCCGGCCAGCTGCTCCAGGGCAAGCAGCACCTGCCGCGGTTCGCCGCTGGTCAGGATGTGGATCACCGCCTCCCGCCCGGCGGCGTCGAGCAGGTTCTCGTGGTCCAGGGCGAACGCGCCCCGCGCGCTGAGTGTGACCTCGAGGTTGTGCAGATAGCGCCGGCGCACCACCGGGATCATCGCCAGCCACGCCACCACCACCGGTAGCGTGACGATCGCCAACTGCTCGGGGCGGAAGTGCTGCGCGACCAGGACCAGCACGAGGCCGCCGGCCCCATACGAGAGCGGCTTGACGACAGCATCGAGGAACGCTCGCGTGCGCGCCTTTACCTCGGGCGCGAACGGCACGTACAGCGCCTGCAGTGTGGTCTCGTGGATCGTATACTGAAGTCCGTTGTCGGAGAACTTCAGCACGGTCGCCAGCGCCAGCTTCGGAAAGGCCAGCAGGCCGGCGGTGGCGGTGGCGAACACCGCCGGCATCGTCGCCAGCCCCCAGCCGACGCCGCGCCGCGCCAGCAGGCGGGGCGTGACCGCGACCTGGAAGACGAACGACACGATGCCGGTGCCCGCGTAAAAGAGGCTGAAGAACTGGGCCAGCGTGTCGCCGCGATACGTCGCGCGGGCAATCGCCTTGAACTGGAAATCGCCGACCGTGAGCGCGATGAAGACCAGCAGGATGACCAGCGCCAACGACCGGACATAGGGGTCGCCGGCGATCCGGGGCGGCGGCCCGCGCCGCCTCGGTTGGGCGCCCGCCCGCGTGGCGTGCTCGGCCCGCGGCTCCCGGCTGATGCGCAGGGCCAGGGCGGCGATCCCCGCCATCAGGGCGGCCAGGACGAACAGGAGCTGCGCCGTCCCGACGGCCCGGACCACCGCGCCCGTCCCGAGCCCCACCAGCACGGTTCCCAGCGGGCGCGCGGAGCCGATGGTGCCGAACAGGCGCTTGGCGCTCCGGGCGTCGTGGAGGTCGTTGGCCATCGTCCAGAACTGGACGATGAACAGGTTCGAGACCACCTCCGCCCAGACGTAGAAGGCCGGATAGATCCAGGCGGCGTCCGCTCGCACGACCCCCCACGTCGCCAGGTACGTCGCGATCCCGATGGCGCACGAGAGCACGATGATCCGGTGGCGAGGCATCCGGTCCGCCACCCGCGCGTACAGCACCACCGTGAGCGAGGAGGCGACGCCGTACGCGACGAACATCCACGGCAGGACCCTGAGCGGATTCGACAGCCGGCTCAGGAACAGCGTGTCCCGGACCGTCCGGCCGAGGATGAAAACGGAGGCGGCGAGCAGCAGGTGCGTGAAGAGCAGGGCCGTCCGGCGCCCCTCGCCCGAGCGGATGCCCAGCGTCGCCTCCACGAAGCCGTCGAAGGCGGCGCGCGGGCGGCTCATCGGCCGGCGGGGCGCTGCCGGGAGGCTCGGCGAGGCTTCGGTCGCGGGGCCTCAGTGGCGCGGGGCATGTCTGGGAGTACGGCCGGGGGGGCGGACTCGTCAAGATCGCCGCGCCCGGCGATACTTAACGCCTGCCTGGCATGGCGCTTGCGACGAACGTCCACCCGTAAAGCACTCCCGCGCCAGGCGTGTCCGATCTGCCCCGAGAGCAAGGTGCCGCGATGCCCAAGTCCACGCTGACCATCACCGACAATCGCACCGGAACGACCTACGAGGTCCCCATCGCCGAGGGCGCCGTCCGGGCCATGGACCTGCGCCAGATCAAGACCGGCCCCGACGACTTCGGTCTGATGACCTACGACCCGGCGTTCATGAACACCGCGTCGTGCCGCAGCGCGATCACCTACATCGACGGCGACAAGGGCATCCTCCGCTACCGCGGGCTATCCGATCGAACAGCTGGCGGAGAAGAGCACCTTCCTCGAGACGGCGTACCTCGTGATCTACGGCGAGCTGCCGACGCCGGAGCAGCTGCGGGAGTGGACGGCGCAGGTCGCGGCCCACTACACGGTGCACGAGAACGTCAAGAAGTTCATGGACGGCTTCCACTACGACGCGCACCCCATGGGGATGCTGGTCAGCACGGTGGGGGCGCTGTCGACCTTCTACCAGGATGCGAAGCACATCTACGACGCGCCGTCGCGGCTGCACCAGGTCTACCGGCTGCTGGGGAAGATGCCGACCGTGGCGGCGTACGCCTACCGGCACAGCCGCGGCCTCCCGTACGCCTACCCGGATCCCGCGCTGTCGTACGTGGGCAACTTCATCTCGATGCTCGGCCAGCGCGCCGGCGCCTGCGAGCCCTTCATCCCCAACCCGGCGCTGGAGCGCGCGCTCGACCTGCTGTTCATCCTCCACGCCGACCACGAGCAGAACTGCAGCACCAACGCGATGCGCGCGGTGGGCAGCTCCCACGCCGACCCGTTCTGCTCCGTCGCCGCCGCCACGGCCGCCCTCTACGGCCCGCTGCACGGCGGGGCGAACGAGGAAGTGCTCAAGATGCTGCGTGAGATCGGCGCCAAGGACCACATTCCGGACTACATCAAGCGCGTCAAGAACGGGGAGCTGCGGCTGATGGGGTTCGGCCACCGGGTCTACAAGAACTACGACCCGCGGGCCAAGATCATCCGCGCGGCGGCGCACTCGGTGCTCGAGGTGACGGGCAGCAGCCCGCTGCTGGACATCGCCCTCGAGCTGGAGCGGATCGCCCTCGCGGACGAGTACTTCATCAAGCACAAGCTCTACCCGAACGTGGACTTCTACTCGGGCGTCATCTATCAGGCGATGGGGTTCCCGGTCGCGATGTTCCCGGTGCTGTTCGCGATCGCCCGGACGGCCGGCTGGATCGCCCAGTGGCAGGAGATGCTGCTGGACAAGGAGCAGAAGATCGCGCGGCCGCGGCAGCTGTACATCGGCCACGCGGAGCGGGCCTACGTGCCCATCGACCAGAGGAGCGCCGTGTGAAGCGCGTGATCGTCATCGGCGCGGCCGGGCGGGACTTCTTCAACTTCCTCACCGTGTATCGCGACGACCCCGACGCCGAGGTCGTCGCGTTCACCGCCCAGCAGATCCCCCACATCGCCGAGCGCGGCTTCCCCGCCTCCCTGGCGGGCCCCCGCTACCCCAAGGGCATCCCGATCCGTCCCGAAACCCAGCTGGAGGACCTGATCCGGACGCTCCACGCGGACGAGTGCGTGCTCTCCTACTCCGACCTGGCCGACGTGGACGTGATGCACCTGGCCGCGCGCGTCAACGCCGCGGGCGCGGACTTCACCCTGCTCGGCGCCCAGCGCGTGCTGCAGTCGACCCGGCCGGTGGTGGCCATCTGCGCCTCCCGCACCGGGGCGGGGAAGAGCCCGCTGTCGCGCGCGGTGGTGCCGTGGCTCAGGGAGCACGGCCGCCGGGTGGCCGTCATCCGGCATCCGATGCCGTACGGCGATCTCGCCGCGCAGCGGGTGCAGCGGTTCGCCTCGGAGGCCGACCTGGTGGCCCACAAGGTCACCGTCGAGGAGCGGGAGGAATACGAGCCCCATATCGCCGCCGGCTCGGTGGTGTTCGCGGGCGTGGACTACCTCGCCATCCTGCGCGCCGCCGAGCAGGAAGCCGACGTCATCCTCTGGGACGGCGGCAACAACGACACGTCGTTCATCAAGGCCGACCTGTACTGCACCGTCGTGGATCCGCATCGCGCCGGCCACGAGGCCAGCTACTACCCGGGCGAGACCAACGTCCGCCTGGCCGACGTGGTGATCATCAACAAGGTGGATACCGCGCCGCCCGAGTCGGTGGCCAAGGTGCGCGAGACGGTCAAGGGCTTGAACCCCAAGGCGCGGATCGTGGAGGCGGCGTGCCCCGTCAAGGCGGCCGACCCCGCCATCCTGAAGGGCCGCAAGGTGCTCGCCATCGACGACGGCCCGACCCTGACGCACGGCGGGATGGCGTTCGGCGCCGCGGTCCTCGCCGCCTGGGACGCGGGGGCCCGCGAGTTGGTGGACCCGCGGCCATACGCGGTGGGGGAGATCGCGGAGGCCCTGGCCAAGTACCCGCACGTCAAGCGCGCGCTCCCGGCGCTGGGCTACGGCGACAGGCAGGTCAAGGATCTCGAGGCGACCATCGCCCGCGCCGCCGAGGGCGGCGTCGAGGCCGTCGCGATCGGCACGCCGATCGACCTGGCGCGCCTGATCCGCATCCCGATCCCCGCGACCCGCGTGAGCTACACGATCGCGCTCAAGAGCTTCACGCTCGACCAGCTCCTGGCGCCGGTCCTGGACCGCGTCTGCGAAAGGCCGATAGCCGACTCAACGAGTCCAGATTCGGAACGAACGTTCAGCCGCCCCGGTGCCGCCTCATGGCCTCGGGGCGGCGTTGATTTGGGCGGCAAAAGCGCCCGTCACGGAAGGGGCCGGTGCGCCGTTCTTGCCGGCATTCCTGACTGCCACGCGTCCCAATGCGGTCAGACGGCGCGTGTTTGGCCTTTCTCGCAACTCCCATCCCGCAACTCGCTTCCAGCTTTGATGGCATATCCCTTGCTCCCCAAATGGGTTGCACGGCTTGGAGTGACCGTCCTCGTGGGAGGCGTGGCGCGACCGGCGCCACCCCCAATCGCCCTCCAGGCAGGAGGATGCGGAATCCATGGCCTCGACGATGCCTGCGTTGGCGGGTGACACGCCCGCGCTCACCCTCGACAACCTGCTGGAGTCGCCCCGCGGGCGGGATCTGCGGACCTGCATCCAGTGCGGGATCTGCGCGGGCACCTGCCCGTACGGCGATGCGATGGACTACCCGCCGCGGCGCATCATCGGGATGCTGCGCGAGGGGATGATCGAGGAAGTGCTCGCCAGCGACAGCCTGCTCAGCTGCGTCACCTGTTACTCGTGCATGGCCAAGTGCCCACGCGGGCTCAGGCTGACCGAGGTGCTGTTGCCGCTGGTGAAGGAGCAGGTCTTCGCCCGGCTCCCGGACGTGCCGGCGGAGCTTCAGAAGGCGCTCACCAACACGCTCCGCTACGGCAACCCGATGGGCGAGTCCGCGCGGAAGCGGGCGGCGTGGACGGCGACCGCGGGGGCGCCGGTGCGGGTGCTCGCGAACGATCCACGCCCGGTGGACGTGCTCTGGTTCACGGAGTGCTACACGGCGTACCACCCGCGGGGTCAGGACAACTGCCGGGCGACGGCGCGGGTCTTCCAGGCGCTTGGCGTGGACTTCGCCATTCTGGGCGCCGAGGAGAAATGCGCCGGCGAATGTGCGCGCCTCGCGGGCGAGACGGGGCTGTTCGAGACGCTGACCGACGCGACCCTCAAGGTGCTGGGCAAGTACGCCTTCGACCGGGTGGTGACCTCCGGAGCGCACGCGTTCGATGCCTTCACCCACGAGTACCGCGCCCTCGGTTTCGACCGGCCGGTCGAGCATACCACGCCGTTCTTCGCGCGCCATCTCGATCGGCTGAAGCCGCTGCTCACGCGCAAGCTCGGCGTCACCGTCACGTATCACGATTCGTGCGTCCTGGGCAGGCACAACGGGATGTACGAGGAGCCGCGGCAGCTGCTGCGGGCGATTCCCGGCGTCAAGCTGGTGGAGATGACGCACAACCGCGTGAACGCCCTGTGCTGCGGCGGGGGCGGGGGCGGGATGTGGCTCGACACCTTCTTCAAGGCGCGCGGCCAGGAGCGCCTCGCCGACCGGCGGGTGAAGGAGGCCGTGGCGACCGGCGCCGACGTGCTCGCCGTCTCGTGTCCCTACGAGGTGTCGCGCTTCGAGGACTCCCTGAAGGTGCTCGGCCACGAGAAGAAGATGGTCGTGCGCGACGTGACGGAGCTGCTCGCGGAAGCCCTCGGCGGCCCGGAGGCCGCATGAACATCCTGGTTCTCCTGAAGATGGTGCCGGACATCGTCGAGGAGCTCGAGGTCGGACCCGACGGCACGTCGCTCGACCCGGAGTCGGTGCGCCCGATCGTCAGCGAGCGCGACGACCACGCCCTGGAGCAGGCGCTGCTGCTCAAGGAGCGGAGCGGGGGTACGGTGACGGCGCTGGCGCTCGAGACGCCGGAAGTGGACGAGGTGCTGTTCACGGCGCTGGCCAAGGGGAGCGACCGGGCGGTGAAGGTGACCGGGCTGGACGCGCCGCTCGGCACGGCGGCGGCGGCCGGGCTGCTGGCCCGGGTGCTCGGTGAGGTGCCGAACCTGATGCCGGTGGATCTCATCCTGACGGGGTGCCAGGCCATCGACGATCTGGACGGCGTGCTCGCCCCCGCGCTCGCCGAGCGACTCGGCATGCCGTACCTGGGGATCGTCACCGGGGTCGCGGTGGAGGCGGCGGGCGGTCCCGCCACGGTGCTCAAGGAGTTCGCCGGCGGGGCGCGGGGCCAGTACGCCGTCTGCCTGCCGGCGGTGCTCGGCGTGCAGGCGGCGGAGAAGCCGCCGCGCTACGTGCCCGTGGCGAAGGTGCGCGCGGCGATGAAGGCGCGGACCATCGAGGCGGTGTCGGCCGGCGCCGTGGACGGCGCGTCGCTCCTCGCCGTCGCGGCGATGACGAAGCCCGAGGCGACGGGGCAGGCGGAGATGCTGGAGGGCGACGCCGAAGCGGTGGCGGCGAAGATGGTCGAGATCCTGTCGGCTCGCGGCCTGGTGTGAGGAGGCGGAGACCATGGCGGGCAACGTCTGGGTGTTGGCGGAGCACTGGCGGGGTCGTCTCTCCGACCTGACGGGCGAAGGACTCGCGCTGGGGCGCGAGTTGGCGTCCGGGTTCGGGAGCCGGCTGGAGGTGGTCCTGCTCGGACACGGGGCCCAGGGGCTGGTGGCACGCCTCGGGGCGGCGGACGGCGTCCTCAGCGTGGATCATCCTTCGCTCGCGGAGCCCAACCCCGAGGCGTACGCTCGGGCGCTGGCCACGCTGCTGGAAACCAGGAAGCCGCAGCTCCTCGTGGTGCCGCTCTCCAACGTGACGGCCGATGTGATCGGCCTGCTGCCGGCCCGGCTGCACATCGCGCTGGTCAACTTCTGCCGCGACGCGCGCGTCGTGGACGGGAAGGTCGAGGCGCGCTGCGTGCTGTACGGCGGGAAGCTCGAGACCACGCTGACGGTCGCCGGGGTCCCGGCGGTGGTGGGCTTGTTGCCGGGCTCGCGCGCGGCGGACGCGGCGACGGCCGCGCCCGCGGTCGAGGAGGTCACGCTGGACCTCCCTGCCGAGGGCAAGGTCCGCTTCGAGCGGTACATCGACCCCGCGCCCGGTGACGTGGATGTCACCCAGCAGAACGTCCTGGTCTCGGTCGGGCGCGGCATCCAGACGCAGGACAACATCGCCCTGGCCGAAGAGCTGGCGGCCGCCCTCGGCGGCGTCGTGTCGGCGTCCCGGCCGGTGATCGACCAGGGCTGGCTGCCCCTGACGCGGCAGGTCGGGAAGTCGGGGGCGACGGTGAAGCCCAAGCTCTATTTCGCCGCCGGCATCAGCGGCGCACCCGAGCACGTGGAAGGGATGAAGGGCGCGGAGCTGATCGTCGCGGTCAACACCGACCCCGGCGCCCCCATCTTCGCGGTGGCGCACTACGGGATCGTCGGCGACGCCCTCGAGGTGCTGCCAGCGCTCACCGCGGCCGTTCAGGCGCGCAAGGGATGAGCGCGATGCCCGATCCCGTCCTGTCCCGGTACCTCGGCGTCCCCGGGTGGGTCGCGCTGTGGCTGCTCGCCGTGGTGGCCTTCGCGCTGTTCGGGCGCCGGGTCGCGCGCATCGTCGCGGTCCTGCGTCGTGCCCGTCCCGAGGCGCGGTGGAGCCAGGTGCCCCGGCGCCTCGCGATCGCCGCCGCGAACGTCTTCGGCCAGCGACGGCTGGTCGAGGAACGGGCCATCGGCCTCGCGCACCTGGTGATCTTCTGGGCCTTCGTCTTCTTCGCGACCAGCTTCTTCTGGAACCTGCTGCGGGGGCTGTTCCCCTTCGCGCCGTTCCCGTACGCCGACGAAGTGGTGTGGATGGCAGCGCCGATGGAGGTCCTCGGCGCGCTCGCCCTGGTCGGATTGCTGGTCGCCGCGGTGCGCCGCTACGTCTTCACGCCGCCGGGGCTGGAGCGCACCCGCGACGCCACCATCGTGCTGGGGCTGATCGCCCTGCTGCTGGTCACGTTCCTCGGCGCCGAGGGCGCGCGGGCGGTGGCGAGCGGCGAGGCGGGCGCGGCGACGATGCCGGTGGGCGGTCCGCTCGGGCGCGCCCTGGCGGGCCTCGGCGTCGGGGCGGCGGGCGCGGCCACGCTGTACCGAGGACTGTGGTGGGCTCACATGGCCACCGTCCTCGGGTTCCTCGCCTATCTCCCCTACTCGAAGCACGGGCACCTGATCTTCTCGCCCTTCGGGGTGTTCTTCACGTCCCTGGAGCGCGGTGCCATGCCGGCCGAGTCCGAAGGGGCGGCGCGGCTCGAGGACTTCACCTGGCGCGAGCTCTTCAACGGGCTCACGTGCGCCGAGTGCGGCCGCTGCGAGCGCGCCTGCCCCGCGCACGCGGCGGGCTACGCACTCTCGCCCCGGGAGCTGGTGCACAAGATCAAGGAGCTGGTGGCCGACGCCGTCGCCGCGCCGCGTGGCGTCCCGGCTCCCGCTCAGGCCGAGGGGCCCGGCGGGAACGGGGGCGGGGCGGGGAAGCCCCGCTTCGTCGGCGACGTCGTGCGTCCGGAGGAGATCTGGGCGTGCACGACCTGCCTGGCGTGCATGACCCGCTGCCCGGTGTTCAACGAGCACATCCCGCTGCTGGTCGAGATGCGCCGTCATCTGGTCGCGCAGGGCGAGCTGGAGCAGCGGCTGCAGGACGTGCTGGTGAACCTGGGGCGCTACGGCAACTCGTTCGGCAAGTCGGCGCGCGCGCGCGCCTCCTGGACCACGGGCCTCGATGCGCCCGTCAAGGACGCCCGCAAGGAACCGGTCGAGTACCTGTGGCTCGTCGGGGACTACGCCTCGTACGACCCGCGGGTGCAGCAGGTGACCCGCGCCGCGGCCCGGGTCTTTCAGCGCGCCGGACTGGACTTCGGGATCCTCTACGACGGCGAGCAGAACGCGGGGAACGACGTCCGGCGGATGGGAGAGGAAGGGCTGTTCGGCGTCCTGCGGGACAAGAACGTGAAGGCGTTCGCCAAGGCGAGCTTCCGCACGATCGTCACCACCGATCCCCATACCTATCACGCCGTCAAGCACGAGTACGCGGCGGGGAACGGGGCGGGGGAGCACCCGCTGGCGGGCGTGGAGGTGCTCCACGTGACCGAGCTGCTCGACCGGTTGCTCCGCGCGGGGCGGCTGGCCTTCGAAACGCCGGTGCGGGCCACCGTCACGTATCACGATCCGTGCTATCTCGGGCGTTACGGCGGCGTGTACGACGCCCCGCGGCGGGTGCTCGAGGCACTCGGGGCCCGGGTGGTCGAGATGCCGAGGAACCGCGACGAGGCGTTCTGCTGCGGCGCGGGAGGCGGGCGCATCTGGATGGAGGACGTGGCCGGGATCAAGGAACGGCCGGCCGAGATGCGGGTGAGGGAGGCGGCGGGCGTGCGCGGCGTGCGGACGCTGGTGGTCAGCTGCCCGAAGGATCTCGTGATGTTCCAGGACGCGGTCAAGACAACGCAGCTCGAGGGTTCACTCGTGGTCCAGGACCTGGTGCAACTGGTCGAAGCGGCCGGCGCCACAGTCGTCAGGAGCGACGCACATGCACACGCCTGAGCACGGTGACGGGAATGCCGTGAGGATCGGAGTCTACGTCTGCCACTGCGGCAGCAACATCGCGGGGACGGTGGACGTGCGCGCGGTGGCGGAGCACGCCGTCGAAGCTTGCGGGGGTCGTGGTGGCCCGGGAGTACAAGTACATGTGCTCCGACCCGGGCCAGGAGCTGATCAAGCAGGACATCCGGGATCACGGCCTGAACCGGATCGTGGTGGCGTCCTGCTCGCCGCACCTCCACGAGAAGACCTTCCGCGGGGCGGTCGTCGGCCGGGGGCCTCAACGCGTTCCAGTTCCAGATGGTCAACATCCGCGAGCACGCCTCGTGGGTGCACACCGACAAGCGGGCGGCGACGGAGAAGGCCGACGCGCTGGTGCGCGGCGCGGTGCGCCGGGTGCGGCACCACAAGCCGCTGGAGACGCGGTCGGTCCCGGTCCAGCCGGCCGTGCTCGTGGTGGGGGGCGGGATCGCGGGGATCCACGCCGCGCTCACCCTGGCCGACGCCGGCAAGCACGTCTACCTCGTCGAGCGGGAGCCGACCATCGGCGGGCACATGGCGATGTTCGACAAGACCTTCCCGACGCTGGACTGCGCGGCGTGCATCCTGACGCCGAAGATGACGGCGGTGAAGGCCCACAAGAACATCAGCCTGTGGGCGTACTCGGAGGTGAAGGAAGTCAGCGGCTACGTGGGGAACTTCAAGGTGAAGGTCCGCCGCAAGCCCCGCTACATCGTCGAGGACGCCTGCATCGGGTGCCAGGAGTGCATCGACGCGTGCATCTACCAGACCGCGAAGTGGCCCGACGAGTTCAACCTGGGCATGTCGAAGCGGCGGCCGATCTACCTCCCCTTCCCGCAGGCGGTGCCGCAGCTGGTCACCATCGACCCCGAAGCCTGCATCGAGTTCAAGTCGCACAAGTGCAAGAAGACCTGCGTCGAGGCGTGCGGCGACCGGAACGCGATCGACTTCAACCAGCAGGAGACGGTGGAAGAGATCGAGGTCGGGACGATCCTCCTCGCCACCGGCTACAAGGTCTTCGATGCCAAGCGGCTGCCCTACTACGGGTACGGCACCTATCCGAACGTGTACACCGCGCTCGAGGTGGAGCGGCTGCTCAACGCCTCGGGGCCGACGGCCGGTGAGGTGGTGCTGCGCGACGGGAAGACGCCGCAGACGGTGGGCATCATCCACTGCATCGGAAGCCGCGACGAGCACACCAACAAGCACTGCTCGCGGGTGTGCTGCATGTACTCGCTGAAGCTGGCGCACCTGGTGAAGGAACACACCGGCGCCGAGGTCTACGACTTCTACATCGACATGCGGACGCCGGGCAAGGCGTTCGAGGAGTTCTACAACCGGGTGGCCGAGGAAGGGACGCACTTCATCCGCGGCAAGGTCGCCGACGTGTACCCGGCGCCGGAGAACGACGGGCGCCTGGTGCTGCAGGCGGAGGACACCCTGCTCGGCAAGGTGCGCCGGATACCGGTGGACATGGTCATCCTGGCGGTGGGCATGGAGGCCCAGGCCGACGCCGAGGACGTGCGCCGGATGTTCAACATCACCTGTGCGGACGGGGGGCTGGTTCACGGAGCGGCACCCCAAGCTCGCCCCGGTCTCCACCTTCACCGACGGGATCTGGATCGCCGGCGCCTGCCAGGGGCCGAAGGACATCCCCGACACGGTGGCGCAGGCCGGCGCCGCCGCGGGCGAGGCGCTGTCGCTCATCAACGCGGGCCACATCGAGCTGGAGCCGAACACGGCGTACATCGTCGAGGAGGACTGCTCCGGCTGCAAGACGTGCGTGGCGATGTGCCCGTACAGCGCCATCTCGTTCGTCGAGGAGAAGGGCAAGGCGGAGATCAACGAGGTGCTGTGCAAGGGGTGCGGGACCTGCGTGTCGGTGTGTCCCTCGGGCTCGGCGAGGCAGAACCTCTACGAGGACGAGGAGATCTACGACGAGATCGGAGGCGTGCTGGCGTATGCCTGAGACGACCAAGGAAGCGGCGGCGGCGCCGGCTGGGTTCGAGCCGCGGATCGTCGCGTTCTTCTGCAACTGGTGCACCTACCTGGCCGCCGATCTCGCGGGCACCACGCGGCTCAAGTACGCCCCGAACGTGCGGGTGGTGCGCGTGATGTGCTCGGGGCGGATCGACCCGCAGTTCGTGCTCGACGCGTTCGCCAAGGGCGCCGACGGCGTGCTGATCGGCGGGTGCCACCCCGGCGACTGCCACTACGAGTCGGGGAACTACAAGACCCTGCGCCGCGTCCACCTGCTCCGCCGCGTGCTCGCGGAGCTGGGGATCGAGGAGGCGCGGTTCCGGCTCGAATGGCTCTCGGCCTCCGAGGCGGAGCCGCTCAAGGCGGTGGTGAACGACATGGTGGAAAAGGTCCGGGCCCTCGGGCCCCTGCACGTGGAGGTCCCGGCCGAGCGGTTCGCCGAGGACACGGAGGAGGTCGCGGTTCCATGACGGACAAGCCCAAGGTCGCCTTCTACTGGTGCGCCTCGTGCGGCGGGTGCGAAGAGGCGGTGGTGGACCTCGCCGAGAAGGTCCTCGACGTCGTCGCCGCGGTGGACATCGTCTTCTGGCCGGTGGCGCTCGACTTCAAGCGCCACGACGTCGAGGCCATGGCCGATGGCTCCATCACGGCCGCGTTCGTCAACGGCGCGGTGCGCAGCACCGAACAGGAGGAGATGGTGCACCTGCTGCGCCGCAAGGCGCAGGTGCTCATCGCCTTCGGGTCGTGCTCGCACCTCGGCGGCATCCCCGGCCTGGCCAATCTCTCCGACCGCGAGGGCGTGCTCGCCACCGTCTACCGGGACAGCCCGAGCGTGGTCAACCCGGACGGCGTGGTGCCCCTGACCCGTCACGACGAAGACGGGCGGCGGCTCACGCTGCCGGGGCTGTACGACACGGTCCGCGCGCTCGACCAGGTGACGGACGTGGACTACTACCTCCCCGGGTGCGCGCCCACGCCCGCCCTGATCGCCGCAGCGGTCGGGGCCTTGTTGAGCGGGAAGCTCCCGCCCAAGGGCACCGTGCTCGCGCCGGATGTCGCGCTGTGCGACGAGTGCCCGCGCCAGAAGACCAAGCCCGAGAAGCTGGCGCTGAGCGCCTTCCGCCGCCCGTCCGAGGTGATCCTGAACGAGGAGGAATGCCTCCTCGCGCAGGGGGTGCTGTGCCTCGGGCCCGCGACCCGCGGGGGCTGCGAGGCCCTGTGCGTGAAGGGGAACATGCCGTGCACCGGCTGCTTCGGCCCCACCAGCCGCGTGAAGGACCAGGGCGCCAAGGCGCTGTCGGCGATCGCCGCGATCGTGGCGAGCAACGACGCCGACGAGATCGAGCGGATCCTGAGCGCCATTCCCGACCCGGTGGGCACGTTGTACCGCTACAGCCTGCCCGCCTCGCTGCTGCGGCGCAAGCACATCGTCGCGGCCGGCGCGCCCCAGGGGTGATGCCGTGCTGAAGTCGATCGCTGGCCGGCTGATGTCGGGCTTCCTGGTGGTCATCGTGATCATCAGCGCCATCTTCAGCTACGTCGGGATCCGCTTCATCGAGAGTCGCGTCATCGCCGAGGCGCAGCGCCGCGTAGCCGAGTCCCTGATGGCGGCCAGCGAGATGTACGCCAACGAGCTGCACGACGTGCAGGAGGTCGTGCGGATGACGGCCGACCGCCTCTTCCTGAAGGAGGCCCTCCGGGGCGTCGGGGTGGGTCGGGCGGCGGACGTGCTCGCCGACGCTCGGCAGAGCGGGAGCCTGGACGTCCTCGTCGTTACCGACGCCAAGGGTCGCGTACGCTGGCGGCCGGCCAATCCGTCTCGCGTGGGCGACGACCGCGCCGCCGACGCCCTGGTGCGGGCCGTCCTGGAGCGCGGTCGGCCCGTGGCCGCCACCACGGTGGTCGGATCGGCCGACCTGGAGCGAGAGAACCCCGAGCTCGCCCCGCGCGCGGTCCTCGCGTCCGCCTCCGGGGCGCCGCGCGGCGGCCCGGCCGGCTTGATGCTGTCGGCGGCCGCGCCGGTCGAGGATGCCTCCCACCGGCTGATCGGCGTCGTGGTCGGCGGCGTGCTGCTCAACGATCGTTACGTCCTGGTGGACCGCCTCAAGCATGGCGTGTTCCAGGATGCGCAGTACCAGGGCAAGGCGGTCGGCGCCGCCACCGTGTTCCTGTACGACGTGCGGATCGCCACGACCATCCTCACCGCGCACGGCGCGCGCGCCACCGGCACCCCGGTGGACACGGGTGTCTACCGCCAGGTGGTCGAGGAGGGGCGCCCGTGGGTCGCGGGCACCTTCGCGGTCAACGAGTGGTACATCGCGTCCTACCAGCCCATCCGCGACATCACCGGCCAGACCGTCGGGATGCTGGGCGTGGGCCTGCTGGAGGCGCCGTACCTCGATCTCCGCCACCGCTCGACACTCCTGTTCCTCGCCATCACGCTCGCCGGGGCCGTCCTGACGGTCGGTCTCTCGTATCTGATTTCGCGCTGGCTCTCGGTCCCGCTCCGCAACATGGTGGCGGCGTCCCGGCGCCTCGCGCATGGGGAGCTCGACACCAAGGTCGAGGTGCCGGACGTGACGGAGTTCGCCGAGCTGGCCGAGAGCTTCAATGCGATGGGCACGGCGTTGCGGCGGCGGGACGAGAAACTCCAGGAGTTCGCCCGGCGCAAGATCATGGAGTCGGAGCGCCTGGCCTTGATCGGCCAGCTCGCCGCGGACGTGGCGCACGAGCTGAACAATCCGCTCCAGGGCATCGTCACCTACTCCCACCTGTTGCGGGAGCGGGGCGCCAACGGCGACGGGGCGCACGCCTGGATCGAGAAGATCGTCACCCAGGCCGACCGCTCCACCAAGATCATCCGGGGGCTGCTGGACTTCGCGCGGCCGCAGACGCCGCACAAGCGGCCCGTGAAGGTGAATGGGCTGCTGGAGCAGTGCATCGCGCTGGTGGAGAACCAGGCGCTGTTCCAGAACATCGAGGTCGAGAAGCGGTTCGGCGCCGACGTGCCGGACGTGGTGATCGACCCGTCGCTGATGCAGCAGGTGTTCATGAACCTGATCATCAACGCGGCGGAAGCCATGCCCGAGGGAGGCCGGCTGGCCCTCACCACCAGCTTCGACCCCGTCGCCCGGCTGGTCGAGGTCGGGTTCGTGGACTCGGGGCACGGCATCCGGCCGGAGGACGTGGACCGCGATCTTCGAGCCGTTCTTCACCACCAAGGAGGTCGGGCACGGCACGGGGCTCGGCCTCGCGATCAGCTTCGGGATCGTCAAGGAGCACCACGGGCGTCGATCCGCGGTCGAGAGCGAGCCGGGCCGGGGCACCACGTTCACGGTCAGCCTGCCGGTGAACGTCGCCGGCGGTGGGGGAGGGGTAGCGGCCATGGCGACCGGGACCCGGATCCTGCTGATCGACGACGAGGAGATCGTGCTCGACTCCTGCACCGAGATCCTCCGCGGCGAGCCGTACGAGGTCGCGACGGCGGCCGACGGTGCCCGGGGCCTGGCGGATGCGGGAGTTCCGGCCGGACCTCGTGGTCGTGGACCTCAAGATGCCGGGGCTGTCGGGCTTCGAGGTGCTGGAGCGGATCCACGAGGCCGATCCGACGCTCGTGCCGATCGTGATCACCGGCTACGCCACGGTCAGCTCGGCCGTGGAGGCGATGAAGCGCGGGGCCTACGACTTCCTCCCCAAGCCGTTCACGCCGGAGGAGTTCCGGCTCATCGTGCGGCGGGGGGCGGAGAAGCGCGCCCTGGTGCTGGAGACGCTGGCGCTGCGCCGCGAGCGGGACCTGCTGCGCGACCACTTCGCGGCGATCGTCGCGCACGAGCTGAAGGCGCCGCTGGCCGCGATCCAGCAGAACCTCTACGCCCTCGAGCGGGAGCTGGCGGCCGTGGCCACGGAAGACCAGCGGACCCGCCTCGGCCGCGTCAAGACGCGCATCGCCGACCTGCTGCAGCTCATCGACACGTGGCGGCGCGGCGCGGAAGACCTCGAGGCCGTCAAGGCGCGCTTCGCCCCGGTCCCGCTGCGCCTCCCGGTCGAGAAGGCGGTCGAGAGCCTGGCGACGCAAGCGGCGCGCAAGGCGATCGACGTGCTGGTGTCGGTCCCGGAGCCGTCGCCGGTCGTCCACGGGGACCAGGGCACCCTGACCCAGGTGCTGGTCAACGTCATCGGCAACGCGATCAAGTACTCCCGCGACGGCGGGCGCGTGACCGTGACCGTCACGGCCGAGGACGACGCGGTGCTGATCGCGGTCGCCGACGCCGGCGTCGGGATCGCGGCGGAGGACCTGCCGCGCATCTTCGACGCGTTCTACACCGCCCAGCCGGGCGCGGCGGGCGAGCGCGGCTCGGGCCTGGGCCTGGCCGTGAGCCGCCGCATCGTCGAGGCGCACGGCGGGTCGATCGCCGTTCAGAGCACCCCGGGAACGGGGAGCACCTTCGTGATCACGCTGCCGGCCCTCGGCGAGGGCGGTCCCGGCGCCGTCGGCCGGGTCGCCGCGTCCCCGGCCGCACCAGAGAAGGAAGGCCGCAGATGAGTGAGCGCAAGAAGCTGATGATCATCGACGACGACCCCGACTTCGTCACGGGGATCCGCGCCATCCTGGACGGCGCCGGCTACGAGACCGAGGTGGCCCACAACCCCAAGGAGGGGTTCGCGGCGCTGAAAGCCAGGCCGCACGACCTGCTCCTGCTCGACATCATGATGGGGCGCGGCGCCGAAGGCGTGATGATGGCGCGCAAGATCCGCAAGGACCCGGCCCTCAAGGATCTCCCGATCCTCATCATCACCGGCATCCGCGAGCAGATCGCCTTCATGTTCCCGGGCCAGGCGGTGCACCCGAACTTCGTCGCGCTGAACGAGCTGATCGAGAAGCCGGTCGAGCCGGACCTGCTGCTCGAGCGGGTCGCGGCGCTGCTGCAGGCGGCCGAGGCGGGCCGCCAGCCGGTGTCCTGAGGAGAGCGCTCATGTACCGCACCCCGTCCTTCGCGGACGAGATCACGAACGAGATGTACGCGACCGGCACCCGCGGGCTGAACTGCTGCATCCAGTGCGCGACCTGCTCGGCGGCCTGCCCGGCGGTGGACTTCATGGACCACACGCCGCGGCGGCTCATCGGGATGATCAACGCGGGGCTCAAGGAGGAGGTCCTGACCAGCAATACCTACTGGACCTGCGCCTCCTGCTACGCCTGCTCGGACCGGTGCCCCAAGGGCATCAAGCCCTCGGAGCTGATGTACGTCCTGAAGCGGTACTCCATCTGGAAGAACCGCTACCGGAACGACATGGTCGGGCCCGAGTTCTCGCGCCGGTTCGTGCGCACGATCATGAAGACCGGGAAGTCGTATGAGCCCGGGTACGCGCCCGCCTTCATCTTCGAGGGCGGCGTGCAGGGGATGCTGCGCGAGATGCAGATGGCGATGAAACTGCTGGCCAAGGGCCGGATTCCCCTGATGCCCTCCCACGTCAAGCGGCTGGAGAACTTCCGCCGGATGCTGAGCCGGATCGTCCCACTGGAAGGCATCGAATGAAACGGTACGCGTATTACCCCGGCTGCTCGGCGGAGACGGTGTCCGCGAGCTACCACCTCTCGGCGGTCGAGACGGGGGCGAGGCTCGGCGTGGAGTTCGAGGAGATCGAGGACTGGAACTGCTGCGGCGCGACCCCGTACTCGAACGTGGACGAGCTGCTCGGCAACACCCTGTGTGCCCGCAACCTCGCCATCGCCGAGCGCACGGGGCTCGACGTCGTGGCGCCGTGCAACGCCTGCTTCAAGAACCTCTACCACGCCAACGAGCACCTGAAGACCGATGCCGACCTGGCCGAGCACGTCAACTTCGCGCTGGAGGCCGACGACCTCCACTACGCGGGATCGGCCAAGGTGCACCACCTGATCCACGTGTTCGTGCGGGACGTCGGGCTCGAGGCGATCAAGAAGAAGGTGACGCATCCGCTCAAGGGCCTGAAGGTCGCCGCGTACTACGGTTGCCAGCTGGTGCGGCCCGACCGCCAGGACGGGTTCGACCCCGCGGGCCCCACCTACTTCGAGGATCTGCTGCGGACCATCGGGGCGGAGGCCGTGCCGTTCGCCTACCGCCTGCGCTGCTGCGGCGCGTCGCTCATGATCGGTCACCGCCGCGCCGCCCTGGCGATGGTGCGGGACCTGCTCCGCAGCGCGGCGCAGGCCCAGGCGGACGTGATCGCCACCGCCTGCCCGCTGTGCCAGCTGAACCTCGAATGCTACCAGAACGACGTGAACCGGGAATTCGGCACCGAGTACCGAATCCCGGTGCTCTACTTCACCCAGCTGATGGGCCTGGCGATGGGGATCGCCAAGAAGAAGCTGGGCATCGGCACCGAGCTGGTGTCGGCGCAACCCGTGCTGGACTGTGTCGCGCGCAAGCCGGCCGCGGCCGGAGCAGCCCACAAAGTGAAGGCGGGACAACCATGACGCAGGCGACGACCCCGGCGGGTCAGACGGCCGCGCCCAAGGGCGGGCGCAGAATCAGCATCGATCCGATCACGCGCCTCGAAGGGCACGGCAAGATCGAGATCTTCCTCGACGAGCAGGGCGACGTGAGCCGCGCCTTCATGCAGGTGCCCGAGCTGCGGGGGTTCGAGCGGTTCGCGCAGGGGCGCCTCGCGGAGGACATGCCGCAGATCACCTCCCGCATCTGCGGGGTGTGCCCGACCGCGCACCACATGGCGTCGGCGAAGGCGCTCGACGACCTGTACCAGGTCGAGCCGCCCCCGGCCGCGAAGGCGATCCGCGAGCTGGTCTACAACGCCTTCATGGCCGAAGACCACGCGCTGCACTTCTACTTCCTGGGCGGGCCGGACTTCGTCGTCGGCCCCACGGCGCCCGCCGCCGAGCGCAACATCCTCGGCGTCATCGCCAAGGTCGGCGTCGAGACGGGCAAGACCGTGATCGCCATGCGGCGGCGGCTGCGCGAGCTGATCGCGCTCGCCGGCGGCAAGGTCATCCACCCGGTGCTCGGCCTGCCCGGCGGCGTCGCCAAGCCGATCAAGCCCGAGGAGCAGAAGCAGTTCCAGACGCTGGCCGCCGACGCGGTCGGCTTCGCGCAGTTCACGCTCAAGGTGTTCGAGGACGTGGTCCTCAAGAACCCGGAGTACGTGAAGCTCATCACCTCCGACGCCTTCACGCACCGCACCCACTACATGGGCATGGTGGACGACCAGGACCGGCCGAACTTCTACGACGGCAAGCTCAAGGTCGTCTCGCCCGAGGGCAAAGAGGTCGCGCGGTTCGCCGCGAAGCAGTACCTCGACTTCATCGCCGAGCACGTCGAGCCGTGGAGCTACATGAAGTTCTGCTTCCTCAAGCCGGTGGGGTGGAAGGGCTTCACGGAGGGCGCGGAGAGCGGGATCTACGCGGTGGCGCCGCTGGCGCGGCTCAACGTCGCGTCGGGCATGGCCACGCCGCTCGCGCAGCAGGCGTACCTGAAGATGTACGAGGTCCTGGGCGGCAAGCCGGTGCACCACACCCTCGGCAACCACTGGGCGCGCGTCATCGAGCTGCTGTACGCCGCCGAGCGGCTGCAGGAGATCGCCGCCGACCCGGTGCTGGTGGACCCCAACGTCCGCACCCTGCCCACGGCCACGCCGTCGGAGGGCATCGGCGTCGTGGAGGCGCCGCGCGGCACGCTGATCCACCACTACCAGACCGACGAGCGCGGCGTGATCAAGATGGCGAACCTCATCGTCGCCACCCAGGGCAACGCCGCCCGCATGGCGATGGGCGTGGAGAAGGCCGCCAAGAGCCTGATCTCGGGCAAGCAGGTCTCCGACGGCCTGCTCAACATGGTCGAAATGGCGTTCCGCGCCTACGACCCGTGCCTGGGCTGCGCGACCCACAGCCTGCTGGGCGAGATGCCGCTGGAGGTCACCATCCGGGACGCGGACGGGGAGGTGCTGCACGTGCTGCGGCGCCCCTAGCGGCAATGCACCGGGAGCGGGAGTCGCCGTGACCGCCGGCGGGCCGGCCGAGCGCGTCGTCGTCGTCGGGCTGGGCAACCCGCTCCTGACCGATGACGCCGTCGGCATGCGCGCCGCCGAGCTGCTCTCGGAGCGGCTCGCCGGCTCGCCGGTGGACGTGGTCCAGAGCGCCTGGGGTGGGATGCGGTTCATCGACCTGCTCGCCGGCTACGATCGCGCCATCATCGTGGACGCCATCGAGTGGCGGCGAGGCCCGCCCGGCACCATCTACCGCCTCACGCCCGACGAGGCCATTCCGACCCTCCGGGCGGTCTCCTACCACGACGTGAGCCTCGGCACCGCCCTGGCGCTGGGCCGCTCGCTCGACATTCCCGCTGCCCGCCGAGACCGTCTTCTTCGCGGTCGAGGCCCAGGAAACGCGCACCTTCGGCGAACAGCTGACCCCTGCCGTTCGAGGCAGCGCTGCCGGAGCTGGTCCGGCGCGTCGAGGCACAGCTAATGCAGTGGAAAGTGCTCGGGGTTCCGACATGCACGAAGCCAGCATCGCTCTCAACCTGATCGAGGCAGTTGAACAGCGGCTCGAGTCGCATCCCGGGGCCCGCGTCGCGGCGATCCACGTCCGCGTCGGGGAGCTGGCGGGCGTCTCCACCGACGCGCTGGACTTCGCCTTCGAGTGCCTCTCGGCGTGCACCTCGCTCGCCGGCGCCAGGCTCGTCTTCGAGCTGGTCCCGCTGACCATGACGTGCGACGCCTGCGGCCGGACGAGCCCGGTCGAGGACCTGGTGTTCCGCTGTCCTGCGTGCGGCTCGGAGAGCACCCGCGTCGCGAGCGGGCGCGAGCTGGAAGTGCGGACGCTCGAGCTGGTCGAGGAAACCGAGGTGGTGCATGCACGAGATTGACGTCAAGGCGGGCCTGCTCGCGCCGAACGACGCGATCGCGCGGGAGAACCGGCACCTGCTGGCGGAGCACGAGCTCTACGCGGTGAACCTGATGAGCGCGCCCGGCTCGGGGAAGACGTCCCTGCTGGAGTGGATGCTGCCGCTCCTCGCGGAGCGCTACCGGGTCGGCGTGGTCGAGGGCGACATCGTCGGCAGCGCGGACAAGGAGCGCCTCGACCGGTTCGGCGTGCCCGGTGCACCAGATCAACACCGGCGCCGCGTGCCATCTCGACGCGCGCATGGTGCACCACGCGCTGCATCACGTGGTCGAGGACGGGTGCCGAGGTCCTGGTGATCGAGAACGTCGGCAACCTGGTCTGCCCCGCCGAGTTCGACCTCGGCGAGGACGACGTGGTCATGCTGCTGTCGGTCACCGAGGGGCACGACAAGCCGAAGAAGTACCCGCTGATGTTCCGGCGGGCCGACCTGGTGATCATCAACAAGGTGGATCTGCTCGCCACACCGATTTCGACCTTCCGGCCGCGATCGCCGCCGTGCGCGACGTGCATCCCGGCGTCACGGTCCTGACCACCTCGTGCCGGACGGGCGAGGGCGTTCAGGCGGTGGCGACCTGGCTGGAGTGGCGCATCGCGGCGAAGCGCGCGGCCCCGGCGGCCGTACCGGCGGGTCGCGCGCGGTGACGGCCGTCCTGGTGCCCGCCGCGCCGCGCCCGGTCGGCGCGCGCATCACCGTACGCGGGGCGGTGCAGGGCACCGGCTTTCGTCCGTTCGTGTACCGGCTGGCCGAGTCGCTGGGGCTGGCGGGCTCGGTCCGCAACACGCCGTACGGCGTGCTGATCGTCGTCGAGGGGCCCGAGGGCGCGGTGGCCGAGTTCACCCGCCGGCTCGGGTCGGAGCCGCCGCCGGCCGCGGTGCTGCGCAGCGTCGAGGTGGCGCCGGTCCCGCCCGGCGGGGCGGATCACTTCGTCATCGAGGGCAGCGACCTGAGCGGCGAGCTGGTGGTGGCGATGCTGCCCGACCTCGCGACCTGCCCCGAGTGCCTGCGGGAGCTGCTCGATCCCGACGATCGCCGCTACCACTATCCGTTCCTCAACTGCACGGCCTGCGGCCCCCGGCTGTCGATCATCGAAGGGCTGCCGTACGACCGGCCGCTCACCGTCGATGCGCGGGTTCCGCCTGTGCCCGGACTGCGCCGCCGAGTACGACGACCCGCGTGACCGCCGGTTTCACGCGCAGCCGGTGGCGTGCGCCCGCTGCGGGCCGCGCCTCTGCGTTCGAAGGGCGGGACCGGGACGCGCCGCCAGGGGCGACGTACCCGCTCGAGGCGGCGGCCGCGGTGGTGCGGTCGGGCAAGATCCTCGCGCTCAAGGGTCTCGGCGGCTATCAGCTCGTGGTGGACGCGCGCGACGGCGCGGCGGTGGCGCGGCTCAGGGCGCGCAAGGGACGCGAAGCCAAGCCGTTCGCCGTGATGTTTCCCGAGCCTCGACGCGGTGCGCCGGGCCGCGCGCGTGGGCGAGACGGAGGCGGCGCTGCTCGCCTCGGCGTCGGCGCCGATCCTGCTCCTGCCGCTGG
This sequence comes from uncultured Gemmatimonadales bacterium, assembly GCA_963729955.1. GTDB lineage: Bacteria > Gemmatimonadota > Gemmatimonadetes > Gemmatimonadales > JACORV01 > Fen-1245. The sequence continues at coordinate 139,911 of CAVSQA010000008.1, read as the reverse complement.
TGGACCGCGGCGCGATCTCGCCGGAGACCGCGCCCGGCCTCAAGTCGGTCGGCGCGATGCTGCCGTACTCGCCGCTCCATCACCTGCTCCTCGAGCGGCTCGGCTTCCCGGTGGTCTGCACCAGCGGCAACTTCTCCGAGGAGCCGATGGCCATCGACGGCCGACGATGCGCGCGCGCGGCTGGGCGCGATCGCCGACGCCTTCCTGCACCACGACCGTCCCGATCGTGCGGCACGTGGACGACTCCGTCGCGCGGGTGGTCGACGGCCAGCTGGTGGTGACCCGGCGGGCCCGGGGGTTCGCGCCGCTGCCGGTGGCGGTGACGGCGAGCCTCCCCACGGTGCGGGCGCTGGGCGGCCACCTCAAGAACTCCGTGGCCTGGAGCCACGGCACCCAGATCATCGCCAGCCAGCACATCGGCGACCTCGACCACCCGCTGTCGCTCGACGCCCTGAACCGCACGGTCGAGGACTACGAGCGGCTGTACGCGCTGCGGCCGGTCGCGGTCGCCTGCGACCTGCACCCCGACTACGCGACGACGCGGCTGGCGGAAGCGAGCGGGCTTCCGGTGATCCGGGTGCAGCATCACCATGCGCACGTCGCGTCGGCGATGGCCGAGCACGACCTCGACGGCGAGGTGCTCGGGGTGGCGTGGGACGGCACGGGCCTCGGCACGGACGGCACGATCTGGGGCGGCGAGTTCCTGAGGACGACGGCCTCGGACTTCCGCCGGGTGGCGCGGCTCCGCCCGTTCAGGCTTCCCGGCGGCGAGGTGGCGGCGCGCCAGCCGTGGCGCTCCGCCCTCGGCGTGCTGCAGGCGCTGGCCGGCGAGGCGATGTGGGACGTCGACGTTCCGCCGGTGGACCACGCGCGGGAGCGGCGCGAGGTGCTGGACTCGCTGTTCCGCGCGACCGGCCGCTCGCCGCTCACCTCGAGCGCCGGGCGCCTGTTCGACGCGGTGGCCTCGCTGCTCGGCCTGCGCCAGGAAACCGGCTACGAGGCGCAGGCGGCGATGCTGCTGGAGCAGATGGCGGCCCCGGTCGCCGCCGAGGCGTACTCGTTCTCCCTGGTCGAGGGCCGGGGCGACGGACGGCGCGCCGCTGGTCGACCTGGACTGGCGCCCCGTCGTCCGCGGCGTGCTGGACGATCTCCGGCACGGCGTCGCGGCCTCCGCCGTCGCGGGCCGGTTCCACGGCACCATGGCGAGGATGATCGCGGCGACGGCCGAGTGGGTGGGCCTCGAGCGGGTGGTGCTCACCGGCGGCTGCTTCCAGAACGCCGTCCTGCTCTCGCTCGCCGCGCGCGAGCTCAGGAACCGGGGATTCGAGGTCGTGATGCCCTGCCGCATTCCGCCCAACGACGGCGGCCTCGCGGTGGGGCAGGCGATGGTGGCGGCACACCAGCTGATGGAAGGCAGGAGGTAGCCCCGTGTGTCTTGGCATTCCGGGTGAGATTCTCGAAGCGCATGCCGGGCCGGGCGGGCTCCGCTACGGCACGGTCAGGTTCGGCGGGGCGAGCCGCGAGGTGTGCCTCGAGTACGTTCCCGAGGCGGGCATCGGCGACTACGTCATCGTGCACGTGGGCCTCGCCCTGAGCCGGATCTCGCCGGAGGATGCGCAGGAGACGTTCCGGTACCTCGAGGAGATGCAGGAGCTGGCCGACCTCGGCGACGAGATGCAGGCGCTGGAGCAGTCCGAGGTCCCGTGAAGTACCTGGACGAGTACCGGAACGGGACCGCGGCGCAGCGCTACGCCGAGACGCTCCGCGCCGTCGTCACGCGGCCGTGGACGCTGATGGAGGTGTGCGGCGGCCAGACGCACTCGATCGTCCGCTACGGGATCGACGAGATGCTGCCGCCGGGCGTGACGCTGGTGCACGGCCCCGGCTGCCCGGTGTGCGTGACGCCGGTGGCGATCCTCGACCGGGCGTTCCGCATCGCGCGGCGGCCCGGCGTGGTGTTCACCTCCTTCGGCGACATGCTCCGGGTGCCGGGCACGAGCGACGACCTGCTCCACGTGCGCGCCGAGGGCGGCGACGTCCGGGTGGTGTACTCGCCGCTCGACGCGGTGGCCATCGCGGAGCGGGAGCCGGAGCGCGAGGTGGTGTTCTTCGCGGTGGGCTTCGAGACCACGGCGCCGGCCAACGCGATGGCGGTGCAGCTCGCCGCCCGCAAGCGGCTCACCAACTTCAGCCTGCTCGTCTCGCAGGTGCGCGTGCCGCCGGCGCTCGAGGCCATCTTGAGCGAGCCGGAGTGCCGGGTGCAGGGATTCCTGGCCGCGGGCCACGTGTGCACGGTGATGGGCACGGCGGAGTACGAGCCGCTGGCGCGAGCGCCACCGGGTGCCGGTCGTGGTGACCGGCTTCGAGCCGCTGGACCTGCTGCAGGGGGTCGCGATGGCGGTGCGGCAGCTCGAGGAGGGGCGCAGCCAGGTCGAGATCCAGTACTCCCGCGTCGTCCGTCCCGAAGGCAACCGCGTCGCCCGCCGCGCGATCGAGGAGGTGTTCGAGGTCACCGACCGCACCTGGCGCGGCCTCGGCCCGATTCCCGCGCAGCGGGTTCGGGCTGAACGCGCGCTACGCGGCGTTCGACGCCGAGCGGCGGTTCCCCGACGCGACGCCCGACGCCCTGGAAGATCCGGAGTGCCAGGCGGGGCTGGTCCTGCAGGGGCGGCTGGCGCCGCAGCAGTGCCCGGCGTTCGGCTCGCGGTGCACGCCGGAGCATCCGCTGGGCGCGCCGATGGTCTCGTCCGAGGGGGCGTGCGCGGCGTACTGGCTGTACCGCCGTCGCGCGCGCCGCGCGCGGTGGCCTGATGGGCGAGATCACCTGCCCGGTGCCGCTGCCCGCCGGCGGACGCATCCTCCTCGCCCACGGCGGCGGCGGGCGGCTGACGCGCGACCTGGTCGAGCAGCTGTTCGTCCCGGCGTTCCGGAACGACCTGCTCGCGGCGCTCCACGACAGCGCGGTGCTGGACGGCCGGCCGGCCGGCTTGCCTTCACCACCGACAGCTTCGTCGTGCAGCCGATCTTCTTTCCCGGCGGCGACGTCGGCACCCTCGCCGTGAACGGAACGGTCAACGACCTCGCCATGAGCGGCGCGCGCCCCCGCTACCTCAGCCTCGGGTTCATCCTCGAGGAAGGGCTCGCCATGGACGACCTCGCCCGCGTGGTCGCCTCGGTCCAGCGGGCGGCGCGCGAGGCCGACGTGGCGGTCGTCGCCGGCGACACCAAGGTGGTCGAGCGTGGCAAGGGCGACGGCATCTACATCACCAGCTCAGGGCTCGGCGTGGTCGTGGCGCCGCGGCCGGTCGCGCCGTACCGAGGTGCGGCCCGGCGACGCGGTGCTCGTCAGCGGACCGGTGGGCCAGCACGGCGTCGCGGTGATGGCGGTGCGGGACGGCCTCAAGTTCAGCTCGCCGATCGTGAGTGACTGCGCGAGCGTGGCGGCGCCCGTGCTGGCGCTGCTGGAGGCCGGGCTCGACGTGCACTGCCTGCGCGACCCGACCCGGGGGGGCGTCGCCACGGTGCTCAACGAGATCGCGGCCCAGGCCGGGTGCGAGATCGCCGTGCACGAAAGCGCGGTGCCGGTCGGCGAGGACGTCGCCGGCGCGTGCGAGGTCTTGGGGCTCGATCCGCTGTACGTCGCGTGCGAGGGGCGCTTCCTCGCGTTCGTCGCGCCGGGCGACGCGGATGCGGCGCTCGCGCTCCTGTGCGCGCGGCCCGACACGGCTCGCGCCGCGCGGATCGGCGTCGTCCGGGCCGGCACGCCGGGCCTGGTGACGTTGAAGACGCAGGCGGGCGGCGAGCGGGTGCTGGATCTGCTGTCGGGGGAGCAGCTGCCGAGAATCTGTTAGCAGGGTGTGGGTTGTAGGTTGTAGGGCATCGGGGCCGCGGTGGCGGCCCTTCTTACAACCTGCCACCTACGACCCACCACCTATCCGTGCCCCCTTTCATTCGGCCGTCCGCCTCGTCATCATCCACGGCCCGTGACCTACACCACGAGTTCCCCCGCCATCCGCTGCCGCGCCCTCGTCAAGCGCTACCGGGACGTGGTCGCCGTCGCCGGGCTCGATCTCGACGTCGCCGCGGGCGAGTGCTTCGGGCTGCTGGGCCCGAACGGCGCGGGGAAGACCACCACGGTCGAGATGCTGGAGGGACTGGTGCCGCCCGACGACGGCGACATCGAGCTGCTCGGCATGCGGTGGGATCGCGACGAGCACGCGCTGCGCCAGCGGCTCGGCGTCGCCCTCCAGGAGACCAAGCTGGCCGACCGGCTCACCGTCGCCGAAGTGATTCGCCTGTTCCACAGCTTCTACCGCCGCGGCCGCAGCGTGGACGAGGTGCTGGCCGTGGTCGCGCTGGGCGAGAAGCGCGACGCGTGGGTCGAGAAGCTGTCGGGCGGCCAGCGGCAGCGCCTGGCCATCGCGTGCGCGCTGGTGGGCGACCCGGACGTGCTCTTCCTGGACGAGCCGACCACGGGTCTCGATCCGCAATCGCGCCGCCAGCTGTGGGAGGTGGTCGCCACCTTCAAGCGGGGCGGCGGCACGGTGGTGCTCACCACCCACTATATGGAAGAGGCCGAGCGCCTGTGCGACCGGGTGGCGGTCATGGACCACGGCAAGGTGCTCGCCCTGGGGTCCCCGCGCGAGCTGATCGCGTCGCTGGGCGCCGAGGAAGTGGTGGAGTTCGCGCTGGGCGACGGCGCGGCGCCGCCGGCCGACGCGGTGCTCGCCGCCCTGCCGGGGGTCACGTCGGTGCGGCACGACGGGCCGCGCTTCACCCTGACGGTGGGCGAGGTGCACCGGGCGGTGCCGGGGTTGCTGGCCGAGCTGCAGCGCCGGGGGGTGGAGATGACCGCGCTGGTGACCCATCACGCGACGCTGGAGGACCTGTTTCTGAGCCTGACGGGGAGACACTTGAGGGACGAGTGAGAGGTGAGGAGTGAGATGTGAGAGGTCCAGGTGAGACGTGAGAGGGTGAACGGCGTGAGAGGTTGGTCCCTCTCACGCATTCCACTTCTCACCCCTCACGTACACTTCTCACGTCTCACTTCTCACCTCTCACCGGGAGGGTTGGGTTGATGGGTGGCATGGGTCCCCTGTGGCAACTGACCCTGGCCCGTTTCCGCGAGCAGCTCCGGCAGCCGGAGGTGCTGTTCTGGGTGTTCGCCTTTCCGCTGCTGCTGGCGGTCGCGTTGGGGCTCGCCTTCCGCAACCGTCCACCCGAGGTGATCCGGGTCGCGGTCGAGGCGGGTCGGGGCGCGGACTCGGTCGCGGCGCTCCTCGACCGTGCCCGCGGGCTCAGCGCGTCCGTCGAGTCGGCGGCTCGGGCCGCCGAGCAGCTGCGCAAGGGCAGCGTCGCGCTGGTCGTGGTGCCGGGCAACCCGGTGATCTACCGGTTCGACTCCACGCGGTCGGAGAGCCGGATGGCCCGGCTCGCGACCGACGACGCGCTGCAGCGGGCCCTCGGCCGGCGGGACGTGCAGCGCGGTGGCGGAGCAGAAGGTGATGGAGAAGGGCTCGCGGTACATCGACTTCCTGATCCCGGGCCTGCTGGGTCTCAACCTCATGGGCACCGGCATGTGGGGCATGGGGTACGCGGTGGTGGACGCCCGCAAGCGGAAGCTGATGAAGCGGCTGCTGGCGTCGCCCATGCGGCGCAGCCAGTACCTGCTGTCGTTCATCGCGGCGCGCCTCGTGATGCTCGGCGCCCGAGGTGGTGCTGCTACTCGGCTTCGGCATGCTCGCCTTCGGCGTACCGATGCGCGGGTCGGTGGTGAGCCTCGCGGTCCTGGTGCTGATCGGCGCGATGTGCTTCGCGGGGCTGGGCCTGCTGACGGCCAGCCGGGCGCGGACCATCGAGATGGTCTCCGGCCTGATGAACCTCATCATGATGCCGATGTGGATCGTGTCGGGCGTGTTCTTCTCCTCCGCCAACTTCCCCGCGCTGATGCAGCCGCTCATCAAGGCGCTGCCGCTGACCGCGTTGAACGACGCGCTGCGGGCCGTGATTCTCGACGGGGCGTCGCTGGGTGCCGTGGCGGCCCCCGCGGCCATCTGCGCGGCGTGGGGCGTGGTGTCGTTCGCGGTCGCCCTCAAGATCTTCCGCTGGCTGTAGCGTCCCCGTCGCGGCCGGACCGGCCGCACCGCCGCGCTCCGCGGCGGGTGGCCCGAGCATCGCACTCGGGCGCGCCTGTGCGCATATTCCAGTCCACCGAAGCGCTGGAGACCCCGCATGGTCCGGGCTGTCCTGACCTTCACCCTCGTCGCAGCCCTCCACGGCGGGGCGAACCCGCCGCGGCCCGTGCCGCAGCTCGTCGTCGTGATCACGGTCGACCAGTTCCGCGGCGACTATCTCGATCGCTGGCGCTCGCAGCTCGTGGGCGGGCTGGCGCAGCTGCTGCGGCGTGGCGCGGTCTTCACCGACGCGTACCAGGACCACGCGATGGCGGAGACGGCCCCGGGGCACGCCACGGTGCTCTCCGGCCGGAACCCCCATGCGACCGGCATCGTCCGCAACGAGGCGGGCGTCGAGGATCCCACCGAGGCCCTGATCGGCGTGGACGGCCCCGGCGCCTCGCCGGTCCGCTTCCGCGGCACGGAGCTGTACGACTGGATGGCCGCGCGGTACCCCGACGCCCGCGCGCTCTCGGTGAGTCGCAAGGACCGCGCCGCCATCCTGCCGATCGGTCACGCGCGAGCGCAGGTGTACTGGTATCAGGGCGGGCGGTTCACCACCAGCCGCTACTACGCGGACTCGCTGCCGGGGTGGCTCACGGCCTTCAACGCGGGCGTGGCGCGCGCGTACGCGCCGGGGAAGGCGTGGACGCTGCTGCTGCCGGCGCAGGACTACGCCGAGCCCGACAGCGAGCCGTACGAGCACGGGGGGCGCGACGTCGCCTTTCCGCACGTGCTGCCGGCGGATCCCGAGGCCGCGGCGCGAGCGGTGATGACGACGCCGTTCATCGACTCGCTCACCCTCGCCCTGGCGCTCGACGGGCTGCAGCAGCTCGGCCTGGGCACCGGCCCGCATCCGGACCTGCTCGCCGTCAGCCTCTCGGCCACGGACTACATCGGACACGCCTACGGTCCGGATTCGCGGGAGATGCACGACCAGGTCCTCCACCTCGATCGCTACCTCGGAGCGTTCCTCGACTCGCTGGGCCGGCTGCGCGATCCCGCGCGCATCGTCATCGCGCTGACGGCGGACCACGGCGTGACGCCCTATCCCCAGTGGTCGCGCGCCCACGGCGATACGGCCGCCCGCGTGGTCGCCTTCGACTCGCTGATCGCCGCGACCGAGAAGGCGCTGACCGCCCAGGCGGGTCCGTGCCGCTGGAACCGGTTCTTCGATCAGGGGATGCTGATGCTGGCGATGGGCTACGGCGGCCTCGAGGCTCCGGGGATCGCCGCCCTGATGCGGGCGACCGGCGAGGCGTCGATCGCCAGGGCGTGTCCCGAACGGTGGATCCGGTTCTTCGACCTGGGCATGCTGGTGATGGACCGCCCGCGGCTCGCGGCGCGGGGCGTCGACGTGGATTCGGTGGTCCGCGCGCTGGCGGCCGAGATGCGGCGATCCCCGGGCGTGCTCCGGGTGGATACGCCGCGCGACCTCGCCGCGGCCGACACGGCGACGGACGCCGTCGCGCGCCGCTGGCTGAACGCCATCCCGCCGGACCTCGGCGTGGTGCTGGTCGTCACCCTGCGGCCGCACGACGTCTGGGGCCCCGCGTCGAGCGCCGAGCACGGCCAGCCGTCGTACGACGACACCCACGTGCCCTTGATCATCGCGGGGCCGGGCGTCGCGCCGGGGCGATACACCGGGCGCGTCGAGGTCGCCGACCTGGCCCCGACGCTGGCCCGCCTCATCGGACGCGACGCCGCTCGAGAAGCTGGATGGAACGGGTGCTGACGGAGGCGCTGCGGCGATGAGATGTGAGACGGTGCGAGGTGAGCGAGAGGGGCGCCCGTGAGACGTGAAAGGTCGAAATGCGTGAGAGGGTCACCTCTCACGTTCGTCTTCTCACCTCTCACTTGCACCTCTCACGTCTCACCGCTCACCTCTCACCGGTGGGAGGGCGGGGCGTGGCGGCGTGAAAGCCGTCGTCATCACGAAGGCCGGGGGCCCCGAGGTCCTCGAGGTGCGCGAGGTCCCCACGCCGCGGCCTGCCGCGGGCGAGATCCTGGTGCGCGTCCACGCCGCCGGGGTCAATCGTGCGGACGTCCTCCAGCGGATGGGGCAGTACCCCGCGCCGCACGGGGCACCGGCGGACATTCCGGGGCTCGAGTACGCGGGGGAGGTGGCGACCCTGGGCGCCGGGGCGCGGGCCTGGAAGGTCGGGGACCGGGTGATGGGACTCGTGCCGGCGGGAGGGTACGCGGAGTTCGTGACCGTCAACGAGTCCGTGGCCCTGCGGGTACCGGCGTCGTGGTCGTACGAGCAGGCGACGGCCGTGCCCGAAGCGTTCATCACCGCCCACGACGCGTTGTTTCGGCAGATGCGGCTGCGCGCGGGCGAGCGGGTCCTGATTCACGCCGTCGGGAGCGGCGTCGGGACCGCCGCCCTGCAGCTCGCGAAGGCGTTCGGCGCCCGGACGTTCGGCACCTCGCGCAGCGCCGCGAAGCTCGAGCGGGCGCGCGCCCTCGGCCTCGAGGTGGCGATCGACAGCTCGCGCGAGGCCTTCGCCGAGGTGGTCCGGCGCCACACCGGACGGCGCGGGCGTGGACGTGGTGCTCGACCTGGTGGGCGGGCCGGTGCTGGCGGGCTCCATCCAGGCGCTGGCGCGTGGCGGGAGGATGATCGTCGTGGGGCTGACCGGGGGCCGGAGCGCGTCGATCGACCTGGGCGCTGTCCTCAGCAAGCGCCTGACCATCGTCGGCACCGTGTTGCGGGCGAGGACGCTGGAGGAGAAGATCGGCGTCACCTCGCACTTCGCCGCGGAGGTCCTGCCCCTGCTGGAAGGCGACATCATCCGCCCCGTCGTGGAGCGGAGCTACCCGCTGGCCCAGGCCTCCGAGGCGCACCGGCAGCTGGAGTCGAATGCCGTGTTCGGGAAGCTGGTCCTGTCGTGTGACGACGTGACGGGCGGCACGTAGCCGGGAGGGTCCATGGCGGTGCTGAAGCCCTCGGCGAAGGCGGTCGAGACGGTGGAGTATCTGGAGGCGGTGCTCAAGCAGGCCGACCATTTCGCCGCCCTGGTGGAGCAGTTCGCTGCGTCCGCCAAGGGTGGGGACATGTACTGCGTCCCAGGTGTCGCGCGAGCTCGGTCAGCTGCGCCAGAAGGCGATGATGCGCAACCTCGGCTTCGTCGCCGACGCGGCGGGCCAGCTCAGCGTCATGGCGTCGCGGGGCGGAAGCCCGATGATGAAGGGGCGGGTGCTGCGGGACGGGGTGGCGTCCTTCCGCGCGCTCGTCGAGCGCACGATCAAGGCGACCATCACGGCCGACGAGTCGCAGCAGAAGGAGAAGGCCTATCTCCACGAGAAGGAGATGAAGGAGCAGGCCGAGCACATCAAGGCGCGGGTGATCGCCGAAGAGGCGAGGGAGGCGGCCAAGCGTGCGACCACGGCTCAGGCCAAGCCCGCGGCCGCCACCGTCACCGGTCCCGCCGCGGCGACGCCGTCCGGCGCCCCGAAGCCGGGGGCCGTGCCTGCTCCGGCGGCGAAACCGCCGGCTCCGAGGCCGGCTGCCGCACCGGTTCCGGCCGGAGTGAAGCCTCCGGCGGCGCCGAGGGCGGGCGCCGCCCCGGCTGGCGCCCCGGGGCCTGCCGGCCCCAGGGCCGCCGCGCCCGGACCGCCGGGAGCGAAGCCTGCCGCGCCGCCGAAGCCGGCTGGCGCACCGGCCGCCGCGCCGGCTCCAGCCGGATCGAAGCCCGCCGCCGCGCCGGCTCCCGCGGCGAAGCCCGCCGCCGCACCGCAAGCCGGGTCGGCGGCCGTTCCGCCGCCCAGGCCGGCGACGGCGCCCCCGTCGCCGACGGCGGCTCCGGTGCGCCCGGCGGCCGTCCCGGCTCCGGGCCCGGCGAAGCCGCCGGCCGGAACACCCGCCGCGGCGCCGGCGAAGCCGAGCTCGACCGAGCCGGGGCCGAGCGAACCGCGCAACTAGCCAGGGGACAGGGATGGCGACGCTCGACAAGTTCATCGAGGTGATGTTCCAGCAGGGCGCGTCGAGCATGCGCCTGGCCGGCGGCTCGGCGGTGACGCTGGAGCTGGACGGCACCGACCGCCCGGTCACCAAGGATCTCCTCACCAAGGCCAAGATCATGGCGCTGGTGCGGGAAATCGCCCCCGACGGCATGAAAGACCACCTCGACGCCGAATCGCGGATGGCGTTCGGCTACGCGGTGGACGGCAAGCGGGTGGACGTGGAGATCGTCCACCTGGGCAACGACGTCGAGGTCACGATCGGACCCGCGAAGCCACGCCGCTCGAGCGCCGCGATCTCGATGCCGATGGAGGCCCGCAGCCCCGCCACGGCGCCCGTGCAAGGCGCGGCCGCGCCCCGGCGCGCTCCCACGGCGGCGGCGGCCGCGGCCGAGGAGCGGATTCAGGGGCTGCTGCGCTCGCTCGTCGAATCGGGGTCGTCGGATCTCCATCTCCGGGTCGGCGAGCCGCCGATCACCCGCAAGTCCGGCGTGATGAAGCGGACCGAGGGCCACGCCCCGCTCACCCTCGAAGAGATGGAGGCGATGCTCTTCGCCATCATGCCCGACCGCAACCGGACCGAGTTCGCCCAGACCAACGACACGGACTTCGCGTACGAGATCCTCGATCTCGCGCGCTTCCGCTGCAACGTGCTCCGGGATCGCCACGGTCCCGGCGCGGCGTTCCGGGTCATCCCGACCACGGTGCAGACCGCCGAGGAGCTCGGCCTGTCGGAGGAGGTGCAGAAGCTCTGTTTCCTCTCCAAGGGTCTGGTGCTGGTCACCGGCCCGACCGGCTCGGGCAAGTCCACCACGCTGGCGGCCATGATCGACCTGGTCAACCGCAAGCGCACCGACCACGTGATCACGATCGAGGACCCGATCGAGTTCGTGCACCCCAACAAGAGCTGCGTCATCACCCAGCGGCAGGTCGCTCTGCACACCGAGTCGTTCCGGCGGGCGCTGCGCGCGGCGCTGCGGGAAGACCCGGACATCGTGCTCGTCGGCGAAATGCGGGACCTGGAGACCATGGCGATCGCCATCGAGACGGCCGAGACGGGCCACCTGGTCTTCGGCACGCTGCACACCACCACCGCCGCCTCGACGGTGGACCGCATCATCGACCAGTTCCCGGCCGACCGGCAGAGCCAGATCCGGGTGATGCTGTCGGAGTCCCTGAAGGGCGTGGTGGCGCAGATCCTGTGCAAGAAGATCGGCGGGGGGCGCGTCGCCGTCCGCGAGATCCTGCTCGCCATCCCTGCCATCGCCAACCTGATTCGCGAGGGCAAGACGTTCCAGATCCCCTCGATGATCCAGACCAACAAGAAGCTGGGGATGGTCACGCTCAACGACGCCCTGATGGAGGTGGTCGAGAAGCGGCTGGTGGAGCCCGCCGAGGCCTACATGAAGGCGGCCGACAAGTCCGGCCTCGAGGCGATGCTCAGGGCCAAGGGGCATGATATGGGGTTCTTGAAGACGATGCAGGCGTGAGAGGTGAGTCGTGAGGGGTGAGAGGGTAAGGTGAGACGTGAGAGGGTGAGGTGCGAGGTGAGAGGTCAAAAGGCGTGAGAGGACGGGGCCGGCCTCTCACGCCTTTCTTCTCACCTTTCGCTTTCCCTTCTCACCTCTCACGTCGTCCTCTCACCTCTCACCCCTCACGTCTCACCTATTTCATCGCGTAGCTCGACAGCACCTTCACGTAATTCGCCCGCTCGAACGCCTCGGGGTTGGCTGCGGACCGCTGGCTCAGGCTGCCGCGCATCTGGCGGATGGATTCGTACTCGCGCTCCGCCATCCACGCCTCCAGGTCCCGGCGCACGGTCGCCAGGTGCGGAATGCCCCGCTTGAGCAATGCCGAGGCCATCATCGCCACGTTGGCACCAGCCATCATCGCCTTGAGCACGTCGCGCGCCTCGTGCACGCCGCCCGTCACGGCGAGGTCCGCCTCGATCCGGCCGTACAGCACCGCGATCCAGTGCAGCCGGAGCAGCAGCTCGTAGGGCTGGCTGAGCGACAGGGCGCTCAGCACCTCGAGGTTCTCGACGTCCAGGTCCGGCTGGTAGAAGCGGTTGAACAGGACCAGCGCGTCGGCGCCGGCCTCCTCGAGCCGCCGCGCCATGTTCGCGAACGCCGAGAACTGGTGTCCCACCTTGACGGCGAGGGGAATCCCGACGGCGGCCTTCACGTCGCGCACCAGGTCGCAGTATTGCTGCTCGACCGCGGCGCCGGTCAGGTGGGGTTCGGTCGGGATGAAGTAGACGTTGAGCTCCAGCGCGTCGGCGCCCGCCTGCTCGATGCCCCGCGCGTAGTCCACCCACCCGCCACTCGAGATGCCGTTGAGGCTTCCGATCACGGGAATGCCGAGCGCCGCCTTGGCCCTGCGCACGTGCTCGAGGTACCCCTCCGGCCCGAGGTTGTAGTGCTTGAGGTCCGGGAAGTAGGTGAGCGATTCCGCGTAGGTCTCGGTCCCCGCCGAGAGCGAGCGGTCGAGGGCCTGGCTCTCGCGCTCGATCTGCTCCTCGAACAGGGAATGGAGCACCACGGCGGCGGCGCCGGCATCCTCCATCCGCCGCAGGTTCCCGAGGTCCTCGCTCAAGGGCGAGGCCGAGGCCACCAGGGGGCTCGACAGGGTGAGCCCCAGATAGCTGGTCGACAGGTCAGTCATCGTGCTTCCCGCCGTTCCCGTTGACCGCCATCGCCGCCAGGTGGTCGTACAACCGCCAGCGGTCGGCGACGTCGCGCTGCGCCAGCGCGGCGAGCCGCTTGGCGGCCTCCGGATCGCTGCGGGCGAGCATCGTGTAGCGCGTCTCGCTCTTCGTGTACTCCTCCAGCGGCAGCGACGGCGCCTTGGAGTCCAGCTGCATCGGGTTCTTCCCCGCGGCCGCCAGGGCCGGGTTGTAGCGGAACAGCGGCCAGTACCCCGTCTGCACCGCGATCTTCTGCTGGTCGAGCCCGTTCAGCATGTCGTAGCCGTGCTCGATGCAGTGGCTGTAGGCGACGATCAGCGACGGGCCGTCGTAGGCGTCGGCCTCGAGGAACGCCTTCACGGTCTGCGCGTCGTCGGCGCCCATCGCCACGCGCGCCACGTACACGTTGCCGTACGACATCGCCATCAGGGTCAGGTCCTTCTTGGCGTTCGGCTTGCCGCCGGCGGCGAACTTCGCCACGGCGCCGCGCGGCGTGGCCTTCGAGGCCTGGCCGCCGGTGTTCGAGTACACCTCGGTGTCCAGCACCAGCACGTTCACGTTGCGGCCCGAGGCCAGCACGTGGTCGAGGCCGCCGTAGCCGATGTCGTAGGCCCAACCGTCGCCGCCCACGATCCACACGCTCCTCTTGACCAGGGCGTCGGCCAGGGACTCCAGCATCCGCGCGTCGGGGTCGGGGAGCCGCGCCAGCTGCGCCTTGAGCTGCGCCACCCGCTCGCCGCTGCGCCGCGATGCCGGCCTCGGTGGACTGGTCGGCGCCCGACCAGCGCGTCCGCCAGGCCGCTCGCCCAGCCGGCCGGCCAGCCGGCGCACCAGCTCGCGCGCGAACTCGGCCTGCTTGTCGAGCGAGATCCGCATCCCCATGCCGAACTCCGCGTTGTCCTCGAACAGCGAGTTCGACCAGGCGGGGCCGCGGCCGTCGCCGTTCATCGCCCACGGCGTGGTGGGCAGGTTGCCGCCGTAGATGGACGAGCAGCCGGTGGCGTTCGCGACGATGGTCCGGTCGCCGAACAGCTGGCTCATCAGCTTCACGTACGGCGTCTCGCCGCAGCCGGAGCACGCGCCCGAGAACTCGAACAGCGGCCGGAACAGCTGCACGTCCTTGACCTGGTCCGGGCGCAGCGCCGTCCGGTCGGTCTCCGGCAGCGAGAGGAAGAACTCCCAGTTGGCGCGCTCCGGCTCCCGGAGCGGCAGCTGCGGCTGCATGTTGATCGCCTTGTGCGTCGGCTCGCTCTTGTTCTTCGCCGGGCAGACCATGCACGCACAGCTCGCACCCGGTGCAGTCCTCGGGCGCGACCTGCAGCACGTAGCGGCGCTCCTTGAACTCCCGCCACCGGGCCGCCATCGACTTGAAGGTCGGCGGCGCGCCCGCCAGGGCCGCGGCGTCCACCACCTTGGCGCGGATCGCGGCGTGCGGGCAGACCAGCACGCACTTGCCGCACTGGATGCACAGCTGCTCGTCCAGCACCGGGATCTCGACGGCGATGTTGCGCCGCTCCCACTGCGTCGTGCGCGCTGGGATACGTGCCGTCGTCCGGCAGCGCGCTCACCGGGAGCTGGTTCGCCGCGGCCCGCGATGATCTCGGCGGTCACCTTCTGCACGAACGCCGGCGCCTCGGCCGGCACGGCCGGACGGATGTCGAAGGTGCTGGTGACCTTCGCGCGGCACCTTGACCTCGTGCAGCTGGTCGAGCGCCGCGTCCACCGCCGCGAAGTTCTTCTTGACGACCGACTCGCCCCTTCGCCCGTAGGTGTGCTCGATCGCGTCCTTGATGGCGGCGATCGCCTCGGCCTTCGGCAGCACGCCGCTGATCGCGAAGAAGCAGGTCTGCATCACGGTGCTGATCCGGCTGCCGAGGCCCGCGTCCTGCGGCCACCTTGAGCCCGTCGATCACGTACAGCTTGAGCTGCTTCTCCACGATGTCGCGCTGCGCCGTCGCCGGCAGCCGGTCCCACACCTCGTCGGGCCCGAACGGGCTGTTGAGCAGCACCGTCGCGCCCTTGCTCGGCCGGCGCCAGCAGGTCGTACCGCTCCAGGAAGGTGAAGTTGTGGACGGCGACGAAGCTGGCGCGGTCGATCAGGTAGCTGGACGCGTGATCGGGCGCTTGCCGAACCGCAGGTGCGAGGTCGTCATCGTGCCCGGACTTCTTCGAGTCGTAGACGAAGTAGCCCTGCGCGTAGTTGTCCGTGCCCTCGCCGATGATCTTGATCGAGTTCTTGTTGGCGCTCACCGTCCCGTCGGCGCCGAGCCCGTAGAACATGGCCCGCACCGTCGTCGGGTGCTCGGTCGAGAACGCCGGATCGTAGGCCAGGCTCGTGCTGGTGACGTCGTCGTCGATGCCGACCGTGAAGTGGTTCTTGGGCTGCGTGGCGGCCAGCTCGTCGAACACGGCCTTCACCATCGCCGGCGTGAACTCCTTGGACGACAGGCCGTACCGCCCGCCGATCACCCGCGGGAAGGTCGGCAGCGGCGGCGCCGCGCCGCCGTCATCGCCTCGGCCAGCGCCGTGACGACGTCCTGATACAGCGGCTCGCCGGCGCTGCCCGGCTCCTTGGTCCGGTCGAGCACGGCGATCGTCTCGACCGTCGTGGGCAGCGCCGCCACGAAGTGCTGCGACCGAGAAGGGCCGGAACAGCCGCACCTTCAGCAGCGCCGACCTTCTCGCCCTTGCGCGACGAGGTACTCGACCGTCTCCTCGGCCGCCTCCGCGCCCGAGCCCATCATCACGATGACCCGCTCGGCGTCGGGCGCGCCGACGTAGTCGAACAGGTGATACGGCGCGGCCCGACCACCTTCGCGAAGCGGTCCATCACCCGCTGCACGATGCCGGGGCAGGCGAGGTAGTACGGGTTCACGCTCTCGCGCGCCTGGAAGTACACGTCCGGGTTCTGCGCCGTGCCGCGCAGCACGGGGTGGTCCGGCGACAGCGCCCGGGCGCGGTGCGCGCGCACCGGCTCCTCGTCGATCATGGCGCGCAGGTCGTCCTGCGTCAGCTCCTCGATCTTGGCGACTTCGTGCGAGGTGCGGAACCCGTCGAAGAAGTGCAGGAACGGGACCCGCGACTCGAGCGAGGCCGCCTGCGCGATCAGCGCCAGGTCCGTCACCTCCTGCACCGAGTTCGAGCGCGAGCAGCGCCGAAGCCGGTCGCCCGCGTGGCCATCACGTCGCTGTGGTCGCCGAAGATCGACAGCGCCTGCGCCGCCAGCGAGCGCGCCGCCACGTGGAAGACCGTCGGACGTCAGCTCGCCGGCGATCTTGTACATGTTCGGGATCATCAGCAGCAGGCCCTGCGACGACGTGAACGTCGTCGTCAGCGCGCCCGCCTGCAGCGCGCCGTGCACCGCGCCGGCGGCGCCGCCCTCGCTCTGCATCTCGACCACCGTGGGCACCGTGCCCCACAGGTTGGGCTGCTTCTCCGAGGCCCACTGGTCCGACCACTCGCCCATCGGCGAGGAGGGCGTGATCGGGTAGATCGCGATGACCTCGTTGAGCTGATAGGCGACCCGGGCGGCCGCCTCGTTGCCGTCGATCGTGAGTCTCTGCTTTCCCATGATTTCTCCGTGCCGTGTGCGCTGCTGCCTCGGACGCGCCCTGGCTGGGTGGTCTGACCGGCAACACCGTCGCGCTCCAGGTTCCGCAAGTTGCGTTCCTACTCGCGGTCCGTGGTCGGCAATCGTGTAACTATTTGGCAGTGCGGTAGATACAGCGGAGCCGGCGGCCGTCGGGCCGCCGGCTCGCCGGTGGGGATGGGGCTAGGCGGTCAATGCGCCTTCGAGAACCTCGACCACGATCTCCGGCTTGTGCACGAGCGTGTGATGGACCGTGCAGCTTTCGGCCACTCGCACGACCGCATCCCGGTACTGCTCCGGGACGCCCTTGGGGATCGAGACGGCCACCTCGAAGCGCCCGATGCGGTGAGGATTCGTCTCGGCCGCCGTGAACACCTGCACCGCCAGCCCGGAGGCGTCCAGGTTGCGCGTGGCGAGGAACTGGCGCACGAACAGCGCGACGCACGTGCCCAGCGCGGCCGGCATCAGCTCCAGCGGCATCGGCCCGGCATCCTGCCCGCCACCCTGCGGCGGCTGGTCCACCACGAGCTTGTGGCCGCGAATGTCGGCGGTGAACCGGACCCCGCCGTCCCAGGTGACCGTGACCGGCTTCATGCGCTCTCCGCCTTCGCGGCACTGGGCTCGAGGTGCTTGTCCAGCATGTCGGTGAAGAAGGGCAGGGGAGCGGCGCCGAGGACGCCGTCCACGACGTCGCCGCCCTTGAACAGGGCCACGGTCGGAATGCTCCGGATGCCGTAGGTCTGCGAGGTGACGGGGTTCTCGTCCACGTTCATCTTCGCGACCTTGACTCGGCCGGCGTACAGCTCGGCCACCTTCTCGATCACGGGTCCCACGGCGCGGCACGGGCCGCACCACGGCGCCCAGAAATCCACCAGCACGGGGCCCTCGGCCTTGAGTACCTCGGCCTCGAAGCTGGCATCGCTCACGACGGTCATGTTGTTCACGGCTCAATTCTCCTTAGGGTCTTGGTTGCTCCGCCGCGCCCCGGCGCACGCGCTCCAGCGCCTCGCGGAGCTGGTCGCGTACCTCGGACGCCAGCGGCGCCAGATCATCCCGCCCCGCGATCCCTAGCTGAGCCACGGGATCCAGGACGGCTACCACACTCGTGCCGGGCCGATCGCCGGCGTAGACGACCACGTTGCACGGCAGCAGGAGCCCGATCGGCAGCTCCTCCGACAGCGCCCGGTGTGCAAATGGAGGATTACAGGCGCCCAGGATGACGTAAGGCCGGAATTCCACGTCGAGCTTCTTCTTCATGGTGGCGCGGACGTCGATCTCGGTCAGGACACCGAATCCGCGCGCCGCGAGGGCGTCGCGGACCAGCGCCACCGCCCGCTCGTAGGCGACCGGCAGCTCGGCCTCGAATCCGTAGCGCAACGCGCCCGGTGCCGTCATCAATCCCCCGCTCTGCTTGTCCGGTGCCGTCATCAGTCCTCCACTCGCCTCTCCGGTGCGGTCATCATTCCCCCTGTCGGCGGGGGCCGCGCCCAGCCTCGGTGTCGCAGTGGCGCAGACAGTCGAGCATCCGGACGACCCGCTCGTCGGCGATGGCGTACCAGACGTTGGAGCCGCTGCGCCGCCCCTCGACGATGCCCGCCGCCCGCATCCGCGCCAGTTGCTGCGAAACCAGCGCCTGCGGCGCGTCCAGACTCTCCTGCAGCTGGGTCACCGTCTGCTCGCCAGGCTCGAGCAGCTCGACGATCCGGAGCCTCACCGGGTGGCCGAGGACGCGCACCATCTCCGCGGCTTCGGCCAGGACACGCGGGTCGAGCGGTGCCTGACGCAGGGTAGTCATCATGAGAACATAGTAATATGGCAATGTTCATATGGCAAGGGGGGGACGGCGGTCAGGTCTGCCGCCTGGCAGCTGTCGCTCTTGACAATAGTCGTTGCAACAGATATACTGTCGCGCCATGGTGAAGCGCCTTCAGGACGAGATCAAGCAGACGCGGCCGTTTCCCACCCTCGAAGAGGAGGTGCTGGTCGGCCTCGCGCGCACCGCGGATGCGCTGCAGCGCGGGCTCGTGGGCGTCTTCAAGGCGGCGGGCCTCTCGCCGACCCAGTACAACGTGCTCCGGATCCTCCGGGGCGCCGGCGGCCCGGGCCTGTCGTGCCGTGACATCGCCGAGCGCATGGTGACCAGGGACCCCGACCTGACGCGGCTGCTGGATCGGCTCGAGGCGAGGCACCTGGTGAGCCGGGCGCGGGACGGGGAGGACCGCCGCGTCGTGACGACCCGGATCACGCAGGCGGGCCTGGCGTTGCTCGAGGAGCTGGAGGGTCCGCTCGGGGCGGAGCAGCGGCGGCTGCTGGGGCACCTGGGCGAGCAGCGGCTGCGCTCCCTCGCTGACCTGCTCGACGAGGCGCGCTCGAACTCGGAATGAGCCGTTTGCCTGGACTGATATTCGTTGTGACGACTAGTGTCCAAACGTACTACTGCAGTTCGAACCCGAGGAGGATGTGACCATGCAAGCCGCAACCGCGAATCAGGAATGGGCGTTCGACCTGGTGCACTCCAGCGTGAACTTCACCGTGCGCCACATGGTGATCTCGAAGGTGCGGGGCCGGTTCACCAAGTGGGAGGGCACGCTGGCGATGGACGAGAAGGACCCGAGCGGCGGCCGGGTGGAGGTCGTGATCGACGCGGGCAGCATCGACACCGGCGTCGAGCAGCGTGACGGACATCTCAAGTCGCCCGACTTCTTCGACGTGGCGCGTTTCCCGACGATCGCCTTCAAGAGCACGCGGGTCGAGCAGGGGGGCGCGGGTGCGCTCAAGGTCGCGGGAGAGTTGACGATGCACGGAGTGACGCGGCCGGTGGTGCTCGACGTGGACTACGCCGGGAGCGCCAAGGACCCCTGGGGAGGCGTGCGTGCCGGCTTCAGCGCTCGCGCGTCGCTGGACCGCAAGGACTTCGGCCTGACCTACAACCAGCTCCTCGAGACCGGGGGCGTGGTGGTCGGCGAGATGGTGGAGATCGCCATCGAGGCCGAGGTGGTGAAGCAGGTGGTCGCCCCGGCGGCGGCTGCCTGAACGGGGGTGCCGGGCGACCGGAGGGCGCGGCGACTATCTTTTCTGGATGACCACCGCCACGCCTTCCGGTCGGGCCGCCACGGAGCGCGAGATCCTCGCGCTGGTGGCGGCCGGGGACCGCGCGCCGCTCGAGGCCGTGCTCGATCGGCTGGTGGCGGCCCTTGAGGCCGGCATGCCTCACTATACCGGCGTCTACATCTATTGGATGGAGGAGGGCGACGCGCTCCGGCTGCGGGCGTTCCGCGGGCGGCCGACCGACCACGTTCGCATCCCGGTGGGCCAGGGGATCTGCGGGCGCGCGGCGCGGGAGAAGCGGACGGTGGTGGTGGACGACGTGAACGCGGATCCGGCCTACCTGGCCTGCAGCCTCGAGACGAGAAGCGAGATCGTGGTGCCGATCGTGCGGGGCACGACGGTGCTGGGCGAGATCGACATCGATTCCGACGTGCCGGCGGCATTCACGCCGGACGATACGGCCTTCCTCGAGAAGCTGGCGACCCTGATCGCCGCCCGGGCGTAACCCTACACCTGACACCCCACACCCAGGGGTTAGGGGCTAGGGGCTAGGGGTTAGTGTGGGGCGGGGCCCTAACCCCTGACCCCTAGTCCCTAGCCCCTAATCCCCTCACGTCACAGTGTATTCAGGCCCGCTCCCCCCTTCCGGCGGCGTGAGCCTTCCCCCCTTGGCGCTGATCGCGCCGCACTGCACGCAGTTGGGCGCGTTGATGCGCAGCGTGCGCGCGCCGCGCTCGTCGGTGGTCCACTCGTAGACGCCCGCGGGGCACATGTTGATCCAGGCCGCGGCGACGGCTTCCGGCACCTCGGTCTTGACCAGCAGGTGGTTGGGCTGCGTGTCGCGGGTGCGGTTCCCGCTGGCATACACGCTCGAGAGCTTGTCGAAGGTGCGTTGCCCGTCGGACCTGGGATAGGCGCGGTGGCCGAGCGCGACGGCCCGCGCGGCGTCGGGCTCGCTGCCGAACCGCCCGCCGGGGAACGCGCCGCGCGTCAGGGTCATGAGGCCGGCCAGCGCGGCGCCCGGCACGAGGCCGCCGCCGAACGCCTGGCGCATGTTGCGCACGCGGTACAGGTCGCGCCCGATGAAGCTCTGCCGCACGGCCTGGTCGTAGCCCGAGAGGGCGCCGAGCGCGATGGGATCGCGGCCCGCCTTGAGACAGCCGAAGATCGTCTCCGCCGCCAGGATTCCCGACCACATCGCGTAGTGGATGCCCTTGAGTGCCGGCACGTTGACCAGGCCGGCGGCATCGCCCGTGAGCACGGCGCCGCGCACGCTCAGCTGCGAGGGCAGCGCGTAGAACCCGCCCTCCGGGATGGTCTTCGCTCCCCAGCCCGCGCGGGTGCCGCCCTCCAGGATGGGCCGCACCAGGGGATGCAGCTTGAGCTGCTGCAGCAGGTCGTGCACCGACAGTGACGCGTCGGCGTAGTCGAGACCGACGACGAGGCCGATCGAGACCTGCCCCTCGCCCATGGGATAGATGAAGCTCCCGCCGAACTCCGCGGCCGCCTTTCCCCAGCGGAGCGGCCAGCCCATCGTGTGGATCACCCGGTCCAGCGGGCGCGGCACGTCCCACACCTCTTTCACGCCCAGGGCGTACACCTGGGGGTTCGGGCCGGCGAGGCCGAAGTGGTGGGCCAGCGCGGTGGCCAGATGGCCGTTCGAGCCCTCGGCGATCACCGTGGCCCGGGCCACGATCTCGGCGCCCGGCTCGAAATTGGCCTCCGGCGTGCCGTCGCGGCCTCGGCCCTTGTCGCCGGTCAGCACGCCGCGCACCGCGCCATCGGCCACCAGCGCCTTTACCGCCGACGTCTCGGTCAGGATCGTGACCCCCGCGGCTTCGGCCTTTCCGGCCAGCCACCGGGCGATCTCGCTGATGGACGCGACGTGGTTGCCGTGATTGCGCATCGTGGGCGGCATGACGGGCGCGCGCAGGGCGCGGCGCTCGGTGAGCAGGTACAGCGCCTCGCCCGGTACCGGGCCGCGGAACGGCCGCTCCTGCGTCGGGCAGGTCGGGGAACAGGGATCGGAAGGCGATCGGGTTGACCACGGCGCCCGAGACCAGGTGCGCCCCGGGGTACTTGCCTTTCTCGACGACGGCGATGGGCACGTCGCCCAGGCGCTCCTTCACGTCGGGCGCGGTCTCGAGCAGCTGGGCCAGGCGGATCGCGCCGGCGAGACCCGCGGGTCCCGCCCCGACGAACAGCACGCCCACGTCGATGCGCTCGTCCGGTCCGGCTTCCGGCACGGCGAGGTACTCGGTGTGGTCGATCCAGGGCCGGTAGTCGGCCGGTCGCGCGGTCAGGTCGCCCTCCGGAGGGGTGCGGGAAGCTAGCGCATCCGCGTCCCGTCCGGGAAGCGTCCCGCCGCCGGACGTTCCGGTCGGCTTACTCCGGTCTGGGTGGCCCGCGGCGAAGGCCGCGGAACAGGTTCGACTGGAAGTTCTTCACCGCCGCGGGCATCGCCGCCCACTGATCGTCGCGGAGGATGGCGCGCACGTCGATGATGTTCCTGGCCACGTCGTCGCGCGCGGCCTGGAACAGCGGGCGCAGCTGCGGCATCAGCCCGATGAGCTGCGAGGGTGAGGGCGTGTCGCCGATCCTCTGGAACGCGTGCCGCAGCGAGTCCACCCGCACCGCGTTGCGCGCGGCGAGCGAGTCGCGGAGCGGCACGAGCAGCACCACCTGGCCCGAGTCGAGCTTGAGCGAGTCGCGGAGCTGGAGCGCCGCGCCGGCGGGGTTGGGCAGCGCCGAATCGATGCGTGACACCAGGGTCTCGATCGACAGCTGAGGCCGGAAGCCACCCAATCCGCCGAACGCGCCGCCGGCGCCGCCGAAGCCCGCGAAGCCGCCGCGCATGGCGCCGCCGGCCCGCATCGCGTCCAGCGCCTGCCGCACGCGGTCGGGTCCGATGGTCAGGCGCGCCTGGATGCCGATCTGGAACGGCGGGCGGTAGGCGGTGGCGGAGCCGTAGGTCGCGCCGAAGCGGTCGTTGACCTGGTAGGCATAGGCGTTGGTCGCCGGGTTGAAGCCCGTCACGTACAGCAGCGTGCCGTCCGGACGGGTCTGGAGTCCCCACCCCTCCGCGCCGTTCACGCCGTGCAGCAGCTCGTCGAGGCCCCGCAGGAAGTTGAACGTGACCACCGAGACCTGCAGCCGGTGGTTGAGGCCCCAGAACGCGGGCCGCCAGTTGAGCTGAAAGTCGAGCGCGCCCTGCCACGGCCCCAGACAGGAGTTCCGCGCCGCGATGCTGCCGATCTGCCGCTCCAGGCACCCGCGAATGGACGGGGACGCCGAGGCCAGCAGGCGCGCCATGGCCTGCGCCTCGGGGGTGCCGGCGCCCGGGGCGAAGATGAACGCCCGGTCGTTCCTGAGACCGTCGCCGTTCACGTCGCCGCCCACCAGCGGCGTGAACGGGGCTCCCGACGTGAGCCGGCCGACCGAGGTGATCTCGAGCGCGGTGGAGAACGGGTAGGTGACCGTCAGCACGAAGCTGTGCTCGCGCTCGAAGTCGCTGCGTGCCCACTCGGCCACGTTGGGGTCGCCGCCGGTCGAGCCGCGGATGCCGGTCTGCTGGTCGCGCGCCCGCTGCCAGCGTGTACGACGCCGAGAAGACGATCCCGGGGCCGAACACGCCGCCCAAGGTCGTGGTGAGCTGCGCCGAGCTGGTGTGCAGGTTGGACTGCGCCTCCATCACGCTGGCGAACGCCGAGTCCACGCGCGACGCGGCGAAGCTCGCCACGCCGGTGCCGGGCGTGATGGCCGAGGCCGGCACGTAGACGGGACGGTTGCCCTCCGAGGCCAGGGTGAAACGCGGCGTCGCGGCGAGATTGAGGTCCGCGAGGCCGGTCTGCGCCACGCCGCGGGCGAAGCTGGCCTCCACGGTGAGGCGGAGCAGCTGCGTCAGCCGCCGTTCGACGCTGAGGGAGCCTCGCCAGGCTCGCGGCGTCTCGAAGCCGGGAGCGAGGACGGCCACCGTCGGGGCCGCCGAGCCGGCCGGCAACGGCCCGCCGCCGGCCAGGCACGTCCCGGGAATCGAGTCCGGGTTCGCGAAGTACTGGCTCCAGTCGGGCGTCGGCACGCCGGGGCCAAAGCACGATACCTGGGCGGTGGTCTGCCCGAGGCCGGTGGCGGCGCGCGCCTGGGCCACGAGGTTGGTCGGCGCCTGGTTACGGAACTCGCCCACGCCGCCGCGTACGACCCAGGTGGCGGGCTGGAAGGCGCGGAACTCGCCGGCCGGCGCGCTGCCGAAGGTCCAGGTGAACCCGGCGCGGGGACTGAGGTGCGTCTCGGTGGGCAGGTGGTCGGTGCGCAACCCGTAGATCGAGTCCACGGCGGGGTTGTAGGCCGGCGGGTCGCCGAACGACGAGCCCTCCAGGCGCAGGCCGTAGGTCAGCTGGAACGGCCGGGTGACCATCCACACGTCGCCCGCGTAGACGTCCCCACTGCTGGTCGTAGGAGCGCCGCTCGATGATGCCGAGCGTGCGGCGGTAGCTGGCCGCCGAGTCGGTCGCCAGCGCGCCCAGCGAGTTGTAGAGGAAGGTGCCGTACTGGTCCCCGCCGATCAGGTTGTCGGTGCGCTCGGTGAGCCAGTCGGCGCCGACCTTGAAGCGGTGGCTCCCGGCCCCTGGCAGCCACGACAGCTCGTTGGACGCCTCGAAGCCCGAGGACACCGTGCTCACGGGGAGCCCGGCGTTGCCGCCGAACGACAGCGTCGTGATCCCGAGCGTGGTGTCGGGCAGGACGGACGCCACCTGGACCCGGGCCTGCGGTACCAGGCTGAAGGGATCGCCGCGGTTGGTCGCGCCCTGGTAGAAGCCCCGCAGCTCGTTCAGGACCGTGGCGCCGAAGTGCGACGTCACCGTCGCCATCAGGCCGCCCCCCGAGTTCTTCACGTCGCCGCCGGTCTGGGGCAGGGAGAGCGGGCCGAGGCGCGACGGGTTCTGGCTGGTGCCGTTCCAGTTGCCGCGCAGGGTGAGGGTGTGCGAGTTGCTCAGCACCCAGTCGAACCGCACCAGGCCGGACAGGTTGTTGCTGGCGCGCGTGTCCGATCCCGGCACGCTGTAGAGCGGCACCCCCAACGAGTCCGCCAGGTGGAGGAACCGCGCCACCGAGTCGGGCGAAACCCCGAGCCGGGTGAAGTCCACCGGGCTGGCCGAGAACAGCGTCTGCTGCGGATCGGAGCGCAGCCGGGCCATGCCGGAGGCGAAGATGAACACTCGGTCCTTGACGATCGGGCCGCCGAGGCCGCCGCTGAGCTGGTTCTGCGTGTAGCCCTCGGTGAAGGGCGAGTCGCCGGCGTCGACGGCGACGTTCTGGTTCCGGAGCTACACCTGCCACGACCCCTGCAGCACGTTGCTGCCGCCCCGGGTGGTGGACGCCACCAGTCCGCCGGAGAACTGGCCGCGCGACACGTCGTAGGTGTTGGTGACGACGCGCGTCTGTCGCAGCGCTTCCTGCGGCACCGTCGTGTTGCCGAACAGCAGGCCGTCGAGCGTCACCGCGTTGGCGTCGGGGCCCAGGCCGGCCACCGAGAACGCCGACGCCGTCGAATCCGTGCCGGCGAGGGGCAGGATGCCCGGCACCAGGGAGACCAGCGAGGCGAGGTCCGTCGGATCGACCGGCAGCCGCGCGAGCTGATCCGGGGTGAGGACGCGCTCGGTCGAGCCCGGCGTGGGGGCCTCGCCGCCGCGCAGCCGCGGCCCGCCGTTGACGTTGACGGCGTCGAGAGTGATCGCGCTCGACTGGAGCTGGACGTCCCACACCAGCCGGTCCTCGTCCGCGTCGCGGGTCAGCAGCGCGGTGCGGGGGTTCATCCCCAGGACGCGCACGCTCATCCGGTACTGGCCGCCGCCGTCCGGAAAGAGAATGGTGAAGCGGCCGCGGGCGTCCGAATGGGTGCGGCGCGTGACCTGCGTCTCGAGGGAGTAGGCCTCGACGTTCGCGTCCTGCACCGGACTGCCGTCCTCGCCGAGGATCGTGCCGGTGATGATGTCGGTGCCCACGCCCGCCTGCGCCACGGCCCGGGACGGGGCGACCGCCAGCAGGAGGCCGACGACGAGGAGGAGCAGGCGAGCGCGCGGCATCGATGACACCCGGTCAACGTGTGGAGTGGCCACAGCCTAGATACGGCCTACGGGTAGACGACGCTGGCCGGGTGGCGTTAGGCTCCGGCGTCCGGTGATATTGCGACCATGACGACCGCCAATACCTTCGGCAGCCGCGCCACCCTCCGGGTCGGCGACCGCGCCTACGACATCCACCGGCTCGACGCCCTCGAGAAGTCGGGCTTCGCGGTGAGCCGGCTTCCGTTCGCCCTCAAGATCCTGCTCGAGAACCTGCTGCGGCTCGAAGACGGCCTGGCGGTCCGGCAGGAGGACGTCGCCGCGGTGGCCCGGTGGGTGCCCGAAGCGGCGCCGTCGCACGAGATCGCCTTCATGCCGGCCCGGGTGCTGCTCCAGGACTTCACCGGCGTGCCGGCGGTCGTGGACCTGGCGGCGATGCGGGACGCCATGCGGCGCCTGGGCGGGGATCCCAGGAAGATCAATCCGCTCCTTCCCGCCGAGCTGGTGATCGACCACTCCGTGCAGGTGGACGCGTTCGGGACGCCGGCGGCCTTTCAGACCAACGCCGACCTGGAATTCGAGCGGAACCGGGAACGCTACGCGTTCCTGCGCTGGGGCCAGAAGGCGTTCCGCAACTTCCGCGTGGTGCCGCCCGACACGGGCATCGTCCATCAGGTCAATCTCGAGCACCTGGCGCGCGTGGTGTTCACCAGCGAGGACCCCCGGCCGCAGGCGTATCCCGACACGCTGGTGGGCACCGATTCGCACACCACGATGGTCAACGGCCTCGGCGTGCTGGGCTGGGGCGTCGGCGGCATCGAGGCGGAAGCGGCGATGCTCGGCCAGCCGATGACGATGCTGATTCCGCAGGTGGTCGGCTTCCGGCTCACCGGCCGGCTCGCGGAAGGCGCCACGGCGACCGATCTGGTCCTGACCGTGACGGAGATGCTGCGGCAGCGGGGCGTGGTGGGGAAGTTCGTCGAGTTCTACGGCCCCGGCGTCGCGATGCTGCCGGTCGCCGATCGCGCGACGATCGGCAACATGGCGCCCGAGTACGGCGCCACCTGCGGCATCTTCCCCATCGACGCGGAGGCGCTGCGCTACCTGCGCTTCACCGGACGGCCGGAGTGGCGCGTGGCCCTGGTCGAGGCCTACGCCAAGGAGCAGGGCCTGTTCCACACGGCGGAGTCGCCGGAGCCGGTCTTCAGCGACACGCTGGCTCTGGAACTGGGCAGCGTGGAACCCAGCATCGCCGGGCCGAAGCGCCCGCAGGACCGGATCGGGCTCCGGCGCGCCAAGGCGGCGTGGGCGGCGGCGCTGCCCGCCCTCGTCCAGGGCAAGGCCGCCGGCGAGGCCGAGGTCAAGCTGAACGGCGGCAAGTACCCGCTGCGGCACGGCTCGATCGTGATCGCCGCCATCACCAGCTGCACCAACACATCCAATCCGTCGGTGATGGTGGCCGCGGGGCTGCTGGCGAAGAAGGCGGTCGAGCGCGGCCTGACCACGCAGCCGTGGGTCAAGACCAGCCTGGCGCCGGGCTCCAAGGTGGTGAGCGACTACCTCGCCCAGGCGGGGCTCATGCCCTACCTGGAACGGCTGCGGTTCCACCTCGTGGGCTACGGCTGCACGACCTGCATCGGGAACAGCGGCCCGCTGCCCGAGCCGGTGTCGGCGGCCATCAAGGAAGGCCAGCTGGTGGTGCTGTCCGTCCTGTCGGGCAACCGGAACTTCGAGGGGCGCATCCAGTCCGAGGTGCGCGGCAACTACCTGATGAGCCCGCCGCTGGTGGTCGCGTACGCGCTGGCGGGGCGGATGGACATCGACCTGCTGACGGAGCCGCTGGGCCAGGATGCCCAGGGGCGCCCGGTGTTCCTCAAGGACCTCTGGCCTTCGGCCGCCGAAGTGGCGGAGACGGTGCAGCGGGCGCTCAAGGCCGAGATGTTCGGCAAGGAGTACGGCGCGGTCTTCGAGGGCGACGACCGGTGGCGGTCACTGCCGGTGCCCGAGGGCGAGCAGTACGCGTGGGACGAGGCGTCGGCGTACATCCGGCGCGCGCCGTATTTCGACGCCCTGCCACGCACGCCCGCCCCGGTGGGCGACATCGCCGCGGCGCGGGTCCTGGCGTTCCTGGGCGACAGCATCACCACCGATCACATCTCGCCGGCGGGCTCCATCCGCAAGGATGCTCCGGCGGGGCGCTACCTGGTCGAGCGCGGCGTCGCGCCCGCGGATTTCAATTCCTATGGGTCACGCCGTGGCAACCACGAGGTGATGGTACGAGGCACCTTCGCCAACGTCCGGATCCGGAACAAGCTGGTGCCCGGCATCGAGGGGGGCGTCACCCGCCATCTGCCCGACGGAGCGCAGCTCAGCATCTACGACGCGTCGGTGCGGTATCTGGCGGAGGGCGTGCCGCTGCTGGTGCTGGCCGGGAAGGAATACGGCTCGGGCAGCTCGCGTGACTGGGCGGCGAAGGGGCCGCGGCTGCTGGGCGTGAGGGCGGTGATCGCCGAGGGTTACGAGCGCATCCACCGCAGCAACCTGGTGGGGATGGGCGTGCTGCCCCTGCAGTTCAGGGCCGGGGAATCGGCCGAGTCTCTCGCGCTGACGGGCGAGGAGGTCTTCGACGTGACGGGCGTGGCGGCGGCGCTGACGGGCTCCAAGGAAGTGACGGTCCGGGCGAAGACGCCGGCGGGCTCCGTGCGGGAGTTCCGCGCGACGGTGCGGATCGACACGCCCAAGGAAGTGGAGTACTACCGCCACGGCGGGATCCTGGAGTACGTGCTGCGGCAGCTCGCGGGCGTCGACTCGTGACGGCCGCTTGGGCGCGCCGGCGCCGGCCGGAGTGGTGCTAGTCGCCCGGGGGCAACAGGCGGTCGCGCTGCGCTGACCGCACGCCGAGACCGACACCCAGGCCGAGGGCGATCGCCGCCGCTCCGGTGACGAGCGGCAGGATCGTGACGGGGGTGGCGATCAGCGCCGCGGCTGCACCGGCGACCCAGGGCGCGGGCCGGGTGTGCACCATGTCCACGAAGCGCAGGCGCCGGCGGACGAACCCCTTGGTCCAGCTGTAGCCGCCGCCCAGCGCCGCGCCCGCAATCAGCAGTTCCACGATCATGGTGTCCTTACGTTAGCTCCGGGCCGCCGGATTCGCACCGGGCGTGCGCCCCGCCGGGCTAATCCAGCCAGACCGTCTTCGCGGCGGGGTCGGCTCGCCGCGTGGCCTGCGGCGGCTCGCCGGGGTGGCCGAGCGAGACGACCGCGACGATGCGGTGGCTGGACGGGGCCTGGGCCAGCTCGCGGACCGCCGCGTCCCGCATGATGCCGCCGGTGCGGACGTAGGTCCCGAGGCCCTCGGCGGTGGCCGCGATCAGCAGGTTCTCCGTCGCCATCATCGTCGCCGCGAAGTCCTCCTCCTGGCGCACCGGGTCGTCGGAGGTCGCGCACATCACGATGATGAAGGCCGGGGTGTCGCGGGCCTCCCGGTACGTCTTGTCGATGGCCTCGGACCGCCTCGGGAGCGGTCGGATCGGGGAATCGCGTGGCCCGGTGCTCGCGCTTGAGCTCGGCGAACCGCCGGGCGCTGGCGCCGGTCAGGACCGCGAACCGCCACGGCTCGGTGAGCTTGTGGTTGGGGGCTCGCACGGCGGCGGCGAGGATCCGCTCGATGAGCGGGCGCGGGAACGCGGTCCGCCGTGAAGGACCGGGTCGAGGTCCGTCGGGCGATGGCGTCGTGGGCGTCCATAGCGGCAATAGTAGCCGGCGGGCCTTGTCTGCGGCATCCCCGCGCCGTACCCTTTCCGGCTTCTCGCCGGAGGCAAGGGGACCGCCGCATGCTGCGCACCGAGTTCATCAGCACCGGGATGTACGTGCCGGACCGGGTCGTCAAGAACGACGAGTTCACCCAGTGGATGGACACGTCGGACGAGTGGATCCGGACCCGCACGGGGATCACCGAACGGCGCTGGGTGGCCGAGGGGCAGAGCGGCGCGGACATGGCCCACGCGGCCACGTCGCAGGCGCTGGAGCGGGCCGGCCTGAAGGCCGCCGACCTCGACTGCATCATCTACTGCACGCTGTCGCCCGACCACTTCTTCCCGGGCACGGGCGTGTTCCTGCAGCGCCAGCTGGGCATCAGCGGCGTGCCGTGCCTCGACGTGCGCAACCAGTGCACCGGCTTCCTGTACGGCCTGTCGATCGCGGACGCCTGGATTCGCTCGGGGCAGTACCGGCGCGTCCTCCTGGTGGGCTCGGAGGTGCACTCGACGGGGATGGACCTCACCACCCGCGGCCGGGACCTGGCGGTGCTGTTCGGCGACGGCGCCGGCGTGGCGATCCTGGGTCCCACCGAGGCCGACGGGCGCGGGGTGCTCTCGACGCACATCTTCGCCGATGGGCGCTACGCCGAGATGCTGTTCTGCGACGCCCCGGCGTCCGCGCGGAGTCCGCGGCTCTCGCAGGAGGACCTCGACACGGCCAGGCATCTTCCCGCACATGGAGGGCAAGGAGGTCTTCAAGCACGCCTCCACCCGGATGCCCGAAAGCGTGAAGCTCGCGCTCGAGACGAACGGCCTCACCACGCGGGACATCAAGGTCCTCATCCCGCACCAGGCCAACCTGCGGATCGCGGAGATGGTGCGGCGACAGCTCGACCTGCGGGAAGATCAGATCTACAACAACATCCAGCGCTACGGGAACACCACGGCGGGCTCGATCCCCATCGCGCTGCACGAGGTGGTGGAGGCCGGCCGGCTCGAGCGCGGCGACCTGCTGATGCTGGCGGCGTTCGGGAGCGGGTTCACGTGGGGGAGTGCGGCCATACGATGGTGAAGCGTGAGAGGTGAGGGGTGAGACGTGAGATGGAGAGGTGAGAGGTGAGAAGATGAAGTGAGAGGGCGCGTCGCGACATCGGCCTCGCGCCCTCTCACGCCTTTCGCCCTCTCACCCCTCACCTGTCCTTCTCACGTCTCACCTCTCACCTCTCACCAGCATCGACCGAGTGCCTCGGCGCCGGCATCGGCGTCGTCTTCACCGACGCCCAGATCTCGCGGTTCAGCACGTTCTCGTCCGCCAAGTCGGGCGCGCAGGAACACCCGCGGGTCCAGGCTGGAGTGCCGCCTCCACGGGTTGGTCTCGCCCAGCGGCCAGCGCGAGGGCAGCGCCGCGAACGGCGCCGTGTCCGGCTCGCATCGTGAAGGCGGGGAACAGCGGCGTGGCGGCGGCATCGTACTGGCTCAGCGGCGGGAGACCGAGGATCAGCTCGATGGTCCGCAGCACCGACGCGGTCGTGTAGAAGGTGCTGTCCACCATGCCGCGCCGGACGTACGGGCTCATGACGAGGAGCGGTGAGCGGTGCGCGTCCACGTGATCGGGGCCGTTCTGGGCGTCGTCCTCCAGCACGAAGACCGCCGTCTCCTTCCAGAACCGCGAGTGCGAGAGCGCCTCGATCATGCCGCCCCAGCGCGCGGTCGTTCTCCGCGACCATGGCGCGCGGCGTGGGACGCCCCGCCTGCCGGCCGTACGTGTGGTCGTTGCGGGAGATCCAGGATCATCAGCTGGGGCAGCGTGCCGCCGCGCTCGGCCTCGCCCAGCTCGCGCAGGAACTCGTCCACGCGCGCGCTGTCCGTGACGTCCAGGTCCCAGCCGGTGAAGTGCCGGTCGGTGATCGCGGCGAGGCCCTTGTCGTCCGTGTGCGCGACCTTCGCCGCGCTGTCCCACTGCGTCATCTCGCCGTAGTTGCGCACCGTCACGCCTGCGCGGCGCGCCGCGTCCCAGATGTAGCCTGCCAGCGGGTCGAGGGCCGGGAGCCCGGCCCAGAAGTCCCAGTCGCGACGGTTGCTGTACTTGGCGGGCCAGGTCTTCTCCACGTAGTCGCCGGCGTAGCCGGCGTCCGCCCACAAGTGGCCGTCGGCGCTCACGTCACCGTTCACGTAGAAGTTGTCGAACAGCACGAACTGCCGCGCCAGCGCGTGCGCGTTGGGCGTCACCGAGTCGCCGAAGATCGCGAGGCGCGAGTCGCCGTCGCCGCGGCCGTCGTCGCCGAAGACCTGGTCGTAGGTGCGGTTCTCGCGGATGACGTAGACCACGTGACGGATGGGTGAGGGCTTGCCGACGGAGTCCGGGATCGGCGAGCTCGACGGCCACGGGACCCGCGTGAGGAGCGCGTCGCGGTAGGGCGAGTTGGCGAGCACCTGTCGCGTCCAGCGGCGCAGCGTGGGCGGATCCGGCACCGGGATCCGGCGACAGGCTGCCCTACCAGGAGCGCCGCGATGTACTGGCTGTGCAGCGAGCCCGGGGCGGTCGGTCCCAGCGGGTTGGGGCCGGAGCCGGTACCCTTGCCGTTGGCGACGTACAGCGTGCGCCCGTCGCGCGACAGCGCCACGGCCGTCGGGTACCAGGCGGTCGGGATCAGCCCGGCGACCCGCGGCCCGTCGTCACCGCCGAGCTCGGACGACCGCCACGTCGTTGTTGTCGGCGTTGGCCACGTACAGCGTCCGGCCGTCGGGCGCGAGCGCGAGGGCGTTCGGCCCCGAGCCGTGCGGCGCGCGCGCCGTGAGTCCCAGCGCCACGGTGTGCGCCACCCGTCCGTCCCGCAGGTCCACCAGCGACACGACGTCCGCGGCGGCGTGCGCGATGAACAGCGTGCGACCGTCGCGCGAGAGCGCGAGCGCCGAGGGCCGCGGCGGCACCACCAGCGCGCCGCGCGGCGTCAGCGCGCCGCCCGTCACGCCGTAGACGCTGACGGTGCTGTCGCCCCAGTTCGAGACGTAGAGGGTGCGCCCGTCGCGCGAGAACAGCGCAGTGTAGGGATGGCTGCCGGTCGCGGCCGCGGCCGTGCGCCGCAGCGGCGACGCGGAGAGCAGGTAGACGGAGTCGCACAGGTCGCCCACCACCGCGAGGCGGCCGCCGTCCGGCGCGAGCGAGAGCCCCGAGAGGAACACCGACGCGCCGGAGTCGGCCAGCACGACGCTGTCGGCGCGCGCCCACCGCCCCTCGGTCTCCACCAGCCGCCACACGCGGTCGGTGGTGCCGCCCGACGCGAAGACGGCGCCGTCGTGCCGCACCGCGAGGCCCATCCAGGCGGCGCTCAGTGGCACCGAGTCGCTCACCGCCCAGCGCGCCGGGTCCACCACCACCAGGCCGTTGGTCGAGTAGCCGCTGAGGAGCGTGAGAACCCGTCCGTCCGGATGGATCGCCAGCGCGAGCGGCAGCGTGCCGACGGCCACGGCGCGGCCTGCCGGGGTGATGCGCCAGCCGTCGGCCAGGAGCGTGGAGCCGTCGGCCTGGCGCCCGGGGCGGAGGCGGGCGTGGGCGGCGAAACCGGCGGCGGCGAGGACGGCGGCGCAGAGCAGGACGACGGGAAGACGCAGGCGCATCGGTTCGCATCAGGCTAGGGGAGTGGTAAATTGATCAGCTATGACCTCCGACAACAAGATGGGCGGGCAGGACCTCGACCTGCTCGTGCATCAACACCATCCGCACGCTGGCGATGGACGCGGTGCAGCAGGCGAACTCGGGACATCCCGGGACGCCGATGGCGCTGGCGCCGATGGCCTACGTGCTCTACACCCGGCACCTGCGGCACAACCCGCGGCACCCCGACTGGCCGGACCGCGACCGCTTCGTGCTCTCCTGCGGCCACGGCTCGATGCTGCTCTACGCGTCGCTGTTCCTGACGGGCTACGACCTGACGCTCGACGACCTCAAGGCCTTCCGGCAGTGGGGCAGCCGCACGCCGGGGCACCCCGAGTACGGGCTCACGCCCGGCGTCGAGACCACGACCGGCCCGCTCGGCCAGGGCTTCGCCAACGCGGTCGGCATGGCCATCGCCGAGGCGCACCTGGCCGCGCGGTTCAACCGCCCCGGCCACGAGATCGTGAACCACTGGACCTACGCCATCGCCAGCGACGGCGACCTGATGGAGGGCATCTCGCACGAGGCCGCGTCGCTGGCCGGGCACCTCAAGCTGGGCAAGCTCATCGTCTGCTACGACGACAACCACATCACCATCGAGGGCTCGACCGACCTCGCCTTCAGCGAGGACGTCGCGCAGCGCTTCGAGGCCTACGGCTGGCACGTCCAGCGCGTCGCCGACGGCAACGACCTCGCGGCGCTCGACGCCGCGCTCGCGGCGGCCGCGAGGCGGAGACGGCGCGCCCGTCGCTGATCGTCGTGCGCACCCACATCGCCTGGGGCAGCCCGCACAAGCAGGACACCGCCGAGGCGCACGGCTCGCCGCTCGGCGCCGAGGAGATCGCGCTCACCAAGGAGGCCTACGGCTGGCCGGCCGAGCCGCCGTTCCTGGTGCCGCCGACGAGGTGAAGGCGCACTGCGGCCGCTGCGTGGAGCGCGGCGCGGCGCTGGAGGCGGAGTGGGACGCGCGGTTCGCGGCCTACGCAGCGCGCCTACCCCGAGCTCGCCGCCGAGTGGCGGGCGGCGCTGGCCGGGCGAGCTGCCGGCGGGCTGGGAGCAGGCGCTGCCCGGCCTTCGCGCCGGCCGACGGCTCGCAGGCGACGCGCGTCGTGGTCGCAGAAGGTGATCAACGCGCTCGCGCCGGCGGTGCCGGACGCTGGTCGGCGGCTCGGCCGACCTCGCGCCGTCGACCAACACGCTCATCAAGGGCGCGGGCGACCTCGAGGCGGGCAGCGCTCGGCGGGCGCAACATGCACTTCGGCATCCGCGAGCACGCGATGGGCGCGGTGCTGAACGGCATGGCCCTGCACGGCGGCGTGCGGCCGTACGGCGCGACCTTCCTGATCTTCTCCGACTACATGCGGCCGTCGATCCGGCTGGCGGCGCTGATGGGACTG
Source organism: uncultured Gemmatimonadales bacterium (assembly GCA_963729955.1). GTDB lineage: Bacteria > Gemmatimonadota > Gemmatimonadetes > Gemmatimonadales > JACORV01 > Fen-1245. Next base: position 105,580 of record CAVSQA010000008.1, on the reverse strand, counting down.
CCGGTCATCTACGTCTTCACCCACGACAGCGTCGGCCTGGGCGAGGACGGTCCGACCCACCAGCCGATCGAGCAGCTGGCCGCGCTGCGGGCGATCCCGAACCTGACGGTCATCCGTCCCGCCGACGCGCCCGAGACGGCGCAGGCGTGGCGTGCCGCGCTGCTCAACGCCACCGGTCCGACGGCGCTGGTGCTGACGCGCCAGAAGGTGCCGGTCATCGACCGGTCGCGCTTCGCGCCCGCCGACGGGCTGCTGCGCGGGGCCTACGTGCTGGCGCGAGGCCGGAGGCGGAAGCGCCGCGGCTCGTGCTGATGGCCACGGGGTCGGAGGTGGGCCTGTGCCTCGCCGCCCGCGAGCGGCTGGAGGCCGAGGGCGTGCCGACGCGCGTGGTCAGCATGCCCAGCGTCGAGCTGCTTCGCGCGCCAGGCGCCGGCGTACCGCGACAGGTGCTGCCGCCGGCGGTGCGCGCGCGGCTGGCGGTGGAAGTGGCGCACGCCGTTCGGGTGGCACCGCTGGGTCGGAACGGAGGGCGACGCCCTGGGTATCGAGCGGTTCGGCGCGTCGGCCCCCTACGAGCGGATTCTCGCGGAATTCGGATTCACGCCGGAGCAGGTGGTCGAGCGCGCCCGGGCCGTGCTGGCGCGCGTGGCCCGAGCCTGAAGGGAACGAGGCCCCATGCAGCGGATCCAGGAACTCGAGCGGCTCGGCCAGAGCGTCTGGCTGGACACCATCGATCGCGAGCTGCTCACTTCGGGCGGCCTGCGGCGGCTGATCGCGGAGGACGGGGTGCGCGGCGTGACCACCAACCCCACGATCTTCGAGCACGCGATCACCCACGGCGCCGCCTACGACGCGGAGATCGCCTCGCTGGCCGCCGCACAGCGGGACGCCGCCGCGATGTTCGAGTCGCTGGAGGTCGCCGACGTGAGGGCGGCGGCCGACCAGCTGCGGCCGGTGCACGACGCGTCGGGCGGGGCGGACGGCTTCGTGTCGATCGAGGTCGCGCCGACCCGAGCGTTCGACACCGCCGCCACGGTGGTGGAGGCCCGCCGCCTGTGGGAGCGGGTCGATCGCCCCAACGTGATGGTGAAGGTGCCCGGCACCGTGGAGGGCCTGCCGGCGATCGAGCAGCTGATCGCCGACGGGGTGAACGTGAACATCACGCTGCTGTTCTGCGGTGGAGATGTACCGCCGCGTGATCGAGGCGTACCTGGGCGGGCTGGAGCGCCGCCTCCAGGCGCGGCAGCCGCTGGAGCGGCTCCACTCCGTGGCGAGCTTCTTCGTGAGCCGGGTGGACAACGAGGTGGACAAGCGGCTCGGTGAGCGCGCGGCCGCGGCGAGCGATCCGGCGGAGCGGCGGCGCTCGGAGGCGCTGCTCGGCCGGGCCGCGGTGGCCAACGCGCAGCTGGCCTACGAGGCGTTCGCGGCCTCGGTCGCGTCGCCGCGGTTCGCGGCGCTGCGGGGCCAGGGGCGCGACCGTGCAGCGGCCGCTGTGGGCCAGCACCAGCACCAAGAACCCCAAGTACCCCGACACGATGTACGTGGATCGGCTGATCGGCCCCGACACGGTCAACACCATGCCGCTCGTGACGCTCCGCGCGTTCGCCGACCACGGCACGCCGGCGCGGACCATCGACCGGGACCTGGACGCAGACGCGCGCGCTGCTCGCCGACGTCGAGCGGCTCGGCGTGAGCCTGCACCAGGTCACCGACCTGCTGGTGGTGGACGGGGTGAAGAAGTTCGCGGACTCCTACCACGCCCTGCTGGCCGCGCTGGAGGTGAAGCGCGACCAGTTGGTCGCCCGCGGACCGGTGCGCGCTTCGCGGCGGCCGGCAGTGTTCGAAGAGGGCGTGGGCGGGCTCATCCAGCGCGAGGGCGCCGAGCAGGCCAGGCGGCTGCTGGCGCGCGACCCGTCGCTGTGGTCGGACGACCGGACGGCGCAGGACGAGATCGCGCAGCGGCTCGGATGGCTCGAGTTGCCGCGCACCATGGCGCCGCGCGCAGGCGACCTCGCCCGCTTCGCCGACGGCGTGCGGCAGGCGGGCTACGCGCGGGTCGTGCTGCTCGGCATGGGCGGCTCGAGCCTCGCGCCGGAGACCTTCGCCCGCGTGGTGGGCCCGCGGGACGGGTTTCCGATGCTCGCGGTGCTCGATTCGACGGACCCCGCCTTCATCGCCGCCGTCGAGCGCGCGGCGCCGCTCGAACGCACCTTCTTCCTGGTGTCGAGCAAGTCGGGCACCACGCTCGAGACGAGCGACCTGTTCGAGTACTTCTGGGAGCGGACCGGCGGGCGGGGCGAGCAGTTCGCCGCCATCACCGATCCGGGCACCGCGCTGGCCGTGCTCGGGCGCGAGCGCAAGTTGCGCGCGGGTGTTCGAGAATCCCGCCCGACATCGGCGGCCGCTACAGTGCCCTGTCGTTCTTCGGCCTGGTGCCGGCCGCGCTGCTCGGCGTCGATCTCGCGGCGCTGCTCGAGCGTGCGGCGGCGGATGGCCGAGGCGTGCGCCGCCAGCGCAGCGCGAGCGACAACCCGGGGCTCCGCCTGGGTGCGGCCCTGGCCGCGGGCTGGAACGCCGGACGCGACAAGGTCACCATCGTGACGGGTCCCGGCCTCGAGGCGTTCGGTCCGTGGGCCGAGCAGCTGCTGGCGGAGAGCACCGGGAAGGAGGGGAAGGGACTCGTCCCGGTGGTCGGCGAGCCGCTCGCGCCGCCGGCGGCGTACGGGACCGACCGGCTGTTCGTCGCGCTGCAGCTGGAAGGGGCGTCGGACGCCCGGACCGCCGCGGCGCTCACGGTCCTCGAGGGCGCCGGCCATCCGGTGGTGCGGCTGTCGCTCGAGCACCGGCTCGACCTCGGCGCCGAGTTCTACCGGTGGGAGGTCGCCACGGCGCTGGCCGGCTCGTGGCTGGGCATCAACGCCTTCGACCAGCCCAACGTGGCGGAAAGCAAGGAGAACACCGGCCGCGTGCTGGAGCAGCTGGTCGCCGGCCAGGCGCCGAGCGCTCCGGCTGCGGTGGATCCGGCGCAGCTCGGCGAGCCGCTGTCACGCTGGCTCGCGCGGATCGGCGGCGGCGACTACGCGGCCCTGCTGGCCTATCTCCCGCCGTCGCCGGCGCACGATGCGGCCCTGACGGCGCTGCGCACGGCGCTGCGCGACGCGCTCGGCGTCGCGACCAGCGCGGCGTACGGCCCGCGCTACCTGCACTCGACGGGCCAGCTCCACAAGGGCGGGCCGTCGGCCGGGGCCTTCCTCTACCTTCGAGAGCGACGGCGGCCCGGAGCTGCGCGTGCCGGGGCAGCGCTACACGTTCGGGACGCTGGAGCGGGCGCAGGCCCTTGGCGACCTGGTGGCCCTGGAGCGTCGCGGCCGGCCGGTGCTCAGGATCCGGCTCGCGGCGGGCGGACTGGCGGCGGTGGGCGACGCGGTGGAGCGGGCGCTGCACGCGCGGCGCTGAGGCCGCCTCAGGCGACGGCGACGCCCGTTTGCGGGCCCTCGAGCGGCAGCTCGATCCAGAAGGTGCTGCCGTGGCCCAGCGTGGACTCCACGCCGATCACGCCACCGTGCATCTCCACGAACCGCTTCGACAGGGCGAGGCCGAGCCCCGTGCCCTCGAAGCGACGGCTGAACGAGGCGTCCACCTGGCTGAACTCCGTGAACAGCCGCGGGAGATCGTCCTTCGCGATGCCGATCCCGCTGTCGGTCACGGAGACCCAGATCGCCTCGCGCTCGGCCCGCCGGCCGCCCGCCACCGGGAGCGTGGTGCGGCGCTGACCGGCGTGTACCGTCACCTGGCCGCCGGCCGGCGTGAACTTGACGGCGTTGGACAGCAGGTTGAAGAGGATCTGCCGCACCCGCATCTCGTCGGCGGTCACCAGCAGCGGCGCGTCGCCGAGCTCCAGAGTCACCTTGTGGCCCTTCGTCTGGATCAGGCTCTCCATCCCCGTGATGACGTCGCCGATGAGCGTGCGAACGTCGGTCTGCATCAGATGCAGGTCCATCCGGCCGGCATCCACCTTCGAGAGGTCGAGCACGTCGTTCACCAGCCCCAGCAGGTGACGGCCGTTGCGGGCGACGGTGTCCAGCGCGTCGCGCTGCTGGTCCGACAGCGTCCCCAGCGCGCCGATGAGCAGCATCTCCGAGAAGCCGATGACGGAGTTCAGCGGCGTCCGGAGCTCGTGCGACATGTTGGCCAGGAACTGCGCCTTCATCCGGTTGGCGCGCTCCAGCTCGCCGATCTTGAGCGCCAGCTCGCGGCTGGTTTCCTCGGTGGAGCGGTAGAGGCGGGCGTTGGATACGGCGATCGCCAGCTCCGCGGCGACCTCCTGGACCAGCCCGATTTCCTCGTGCCGCCAGTAGCGGACACTGCCCACCTGGTGGAACGCGACGACGCCGATCGCCTCACCCCGCAGCACGATGGGCGTCACCAGGAGCGCCAGCGGCTGCTCGGCGTCCACCGCCGCGGGCGGCAGGCCGCTCCCACTCCGTACGTCGGTCAGGTCGATGGTGCGCCGCTCGCGCATCGCCGTGAGGAGGATGGGCTGGGTGGGATCGGCGCGCGTGCCGCTGGCGGCCACCTCGGGGCCGTGCCACTCGCTCGCCGGCGGCAGCAGCTCGTTGCCGCGCCTGAGGCGCACGAAACAGCGTGAGGCGCCCAGCGCCGACCCCAGCTCGCGCACCGCGGCGTCGAGGGTGGTCTGGAGGTCGAGGGACTGCCGGACCCGGCTGTTGACGGCGTTCAACAGCTCGGCCCGCCGTTCGCGGTCGGCCAGCTCACCGACGGCACGAATGCTCTCGAGCACCAGGCCCGTGTGATCAGCGAGGTTGTGGAGCGTCTCGAGGTCCTGCTCGGCGGGCGCGCGGTCGCCGCGCGGGTTGTCCACGCCGAGCGCGCCCACGCAGCGCCCGCGGACGATGAGCGGCAGGGCGACGACGCGCCGCAGCGTCACCCGCTCGTGCGGGGAGCGGAACCGGCGCGCGTCGCCGCCCGCGTCGCTGAGCACCAGGGCCTGGCCGTGGCTGGTGACCCAGCCCGACGTCGTGGTATCCAGGGGGATGGCCGAGCCCACGAGCGGCGCCAGCGGCCCGGTGGCGGCCTCCAGCACCAGATGCTTCCCCTCGGCGTCGAGCAGCGCCACGTGGCCCATGTCGGCCTTGAGGAAGCGCGCGGCCGCCTCCGCCACCAGCTTCAGCACGCCCCGGCGGTTGCGCTCGGTGAGCAGAACGCGGCTGATCTGGTTCAGCGCCTCGAGGCTGGAGGCGCTGCGCTCCAGCTCCGCGCGGGCGGCCGCCGCGCGCACCCACAGCGCGGCCACGACCACGAGCGTGGCGGCCAGGACGACGCTGAGGGTGACCGGTGCCACCACGCCCCTCTTACGGCTCCTGCATGGCGTTGACCATGGCGACGAAGGGCTCGACCAGCGACGGATCGAACGCGGTGCCGGCGCCGCGCCGCAGCTCCGCGATGGCCTGCTGGGCGGAGAAGCGCGGCCGGTAGGGTCGCACCGACGTCATGGCCTCGAAGGTGTTGCAGATGGCGAAGATCCGGGCGCCGAGCGGGATCGCTTCGCCCTTGAGCCGCTCGGGATGCCCGGTGCCGTCGTAGTGCTCGTGGTGATGTCGCACGATCTCCAGCGCGCGCCCGAGGCCGGGGACGTTCTTCAGGATGTCGGCCGCGATGGCGGGCTGGCGCAGGAACTGCGCCTTGTCCTCGGCCGTGAGGGGACCGGTCTTCGTGAGCAGCCCCTCCGGCAGCATGAGCTTCCCGATGTCGTGGAGCAGGAAGCCGCGGAACACGTTCGGGTCCGCGGCGAGCTGCGGCGCCACGCGCTCGCAGAAGAGCAGCGCCAGCCGCGCCGGTCGCTCGGCCTCGATCGGATCGGTCCCCTCCCGCTGCGCCAGGGCGAGGGTGAGCGCCGCCACGGTGCCGGTGTACGTGTCCTCGAGCTGCACGAGGGTCCGGTTCAGCGTCGTGACCTTCTCCTGGAGCTTGGCGGCGATCCGGTCGGCGTACGCGGCCGCGAAGGTCTCCCGCAGATTGGAGCGGGGCTTGAGGGTCGGCTCCGGCTGGCCGAGCGCCTTGGCCACCGCCGAGAGCAGCTCCTTGGGCTCCATCGGCTTGAGGAGGTAGGCGGCGGCGCCCAGCCCAGTGCCGAATTCGCGGTCGGCGGATTCGACGTACGAGCCGGTGTAGAAGATCACGGGGATGCTGGCCAGGGCGGGGTCGGTCTTGACGGCGCGGCACAGCTGGAAGCCGTCGAGCCGGGGCATCAGGATGTCGGTGATGATGAAATCGGGCCGGCGCGCGCGCACGGCATCGAGGGCCGCCTGTCCGTCGGCGGCGGTCTCCACGTCGTATCCCGCGCTCTGGAAAATGGCGCGCAAGGTGCGAACGTTGTACGCGAGATCGTCGACGACCAGAGTCCTCACGCCCCGTGCTCCCTTCGGTGTTGTCTTGAAATAGCGTGCCCTGTCCGGCACGGCAAGCGTGTCGTAGCTTGACTTTCGTGACCGTCACCGTCCACGTCGTCCCGCACACGCATTGGGACCGCGAGTGGTATCACCCGGCCTCCGTGTTCGGGCTGCGCCTGCTGCGCCTGGCGGACGACCTGGTCGACCTGCTGGAGCACCGACCCGACTTCCGCACCTTCCTGCTCGACGGCCAGGCCATCGTCCTGGAGGATTACCTCGCGGCGCGGCCCGAACAGGCGGGCCGCATCAGGCGGCTGTTCGTCGAGGGGCGGCTCGAGGCCGGTCCGTGGTACGTGCTCGCCGACGAGTTCCTGGTGTCCGCGGAGGCCCTGGTCCGAAACCTGTTGGAGGGGGGGCGCGCGGTGCGGCGGTGCGGGGGCCGGCCGATGGCCATCGGGTATTCACCCGATGCGTTCGGGCATCCGGCGGGCCTGCCTACCATCCTGCGCGGCTTCGGCATCGAGGTCGCGGTCCTGTGGCGCGGGCTCGGCGGCGAGCCGGGGCAGGAGGGCGACCTGTACCGGTGGCGCGCGGGCGACGGCTCCGAAGTGCTGACGGTGCACCTCCCGCCGCCGGGGTACGAGAATGGCCAGAGCCTCCCGGCGGAGCGGGCGGCGCTGGCCGAGCGGTGGGCGGGGCTCCAGGCGCAGCTCGGCACGCGCGCCCGGACGCCTCACTGGCTGGTGATGGCCGGGGCGGACCACCACGCGGCACAGCACGATCTGCCGGAGGTGATCGCCGCGCTCAACGCGATGGCTCCGCAGGTCCACTTCGCGATCACCTCGCTGGAAGACTACGCCGCGGCGGTGCTGGCCTGGGCCCGGCACGGCGGCGGGACGCTGCCGGTGCTCGTCGGCGAGCTGCGCGGCGGCCACCGGCACGCGTGGGCGCTGCAGGGAACGCACGGCTCGCGGCTCTACCTCAAGCAGGCGAACGCCGGCTGCCAGCGGTTGCTCGAGCGCTATGCCGAGCCGCTCGCGGCGCTGGAGCAGAGCCGCGGCGGCGCCGACCGGCGCGCCGAGCTCGGAGCGGCGTGGCGCACGCTGCTGGAGAACCACCCCCACGACAGCATCTGCGGCACCAGCGCCGATCCCGTGCACCGCGAGATGATGGTGCGGTTCGAGCGATGCCGGCAGCAGGGCGACGAGATCGTGGCGCGGTCGCTCGAGGGAGCGATCGGGCACGATGCCGTGGCCGCGCGGCTGGCGGGCCGGGCCGCGTGGAAGCCGGCGCTGCTGGTGTTCAACCCCACGGCGGCGGCACGCGACGCGGTGGTGGATGCGGAGGTGGCGCTGTTCGTGGCCGACGTGTCGGTCGGGCAGCAGCGCGTGCCGCCGGGCGCCCCGGTGCGTCCCGGCGCGCTCAGGCTCCTCGGCCCCGACGGGGCGGGCGTCCCCTTCCAGGAGCTCGGCGCCAGGGCCGGTCACGATCTGGTCGAGAGTCCGCTGCGGTATCCCCTGTCCGCCGCCGTCGAGTGGCGTCGCGTCGCGGTTCGCGTGCGCGACCTCCCGCCGCTGGGCGTGGTGGCCCTGGCCGTCGAGACGAACGACGGCCGGCGCGCGGCGGCGCCTGCGCCGAACGAGGCCGCGGCGGCCGACGTGGTGGTCGCCGGGAACGCGATGTGGAACGAGCACGTCGCGGTGATCGCGGAGCCCGAGGGGACGCTCCAGCTCGTCGATCGTGCGAGCGGCGAGCACTACGCTGGCCTGGCGGCGCTCGAGGACAACGGCGATGCCGGGGACAGCTACACCTACTCGGCACCTCGTCCGGATCGTGTGGTGCGCGAGCCGGACGACTCGGCGGTGCGCGTCGTGCACGCGGGGCCGCTGCGCGGCGTGCTCGAGGTCGTGCGCCGCTATGGTGCCGTCGCGCTCGAGGTCGTGACGCGGGTGACGCTCGACGCGGGGAGCGACGTCGTCGAGATCGAGTTCGAAGGGGACAACCGGCGCGCTGACCATCGGCTGCGCGCGGCCTTCCCCCTCGGCAGGGCGGCGCGGCGCGAGGTGGCGGACGCCCTGTTCGGCCCGGTGGAGCGCCGGAGCCGCGCGCGGACGTCGATGCCGCGCGGCGTCGAGCAACCGGCGCCCACCGCGCCGATGGGGCGCTACGTCGCGGTGGCGGGCGGAGCGCGGGGGCTCACGGTCCTCGCGGCGGGCCTGCCCGAGTACGAGCTGCGGCGCGACGGCACGCTGCTGGTGACGCTGCTCAGGGCCTTCGGGCAAATGTCACGCCAGGACATGCCGGAGCGGCCGGGCCACGCCGGCTGGCCGACGCCGACGCCCGATGCCCAGTGCCTCGGGCCGTTTCGCGCCCGCCTCGGCGTTCACCTTCACGCGGCGCGCGCGCTGGACGACCTCGCCGGCGTCGAGCGGGCCGCGGAGCGATTCCACGCGCCGCCGCTGGCGGCGATGCGCCGCGCGCTGCTCGAGGTGCCGCGGCCGGCGCCGGGTCCCGAGCTGCACGGGGAGGGCCTGGTGTTCTCGGCGATGAAGCCCGCGGAGGCGGGGCGCGGCATCGTGCTCCGCTGCTACAACGCCCGCGCGACGCCGGTGGCGGGCTCGTGGCGGCTGCCGTTCCGCGCGCGGTCGGCCGAGCTCGCCCGGCTCGACGAGACGCCGCTCGCCCCGCTCGAGCTCACGGCGGACGGGCGGGTGCCCTTCGAGGCCGGCCCGCGCGCCGTCGTGACCGTGCTGCTTCGCTAGACGGCGCGCTCGCCCGCGATCGCGCTCTCCAGGGCGTCCGCCAGCCAGCTGAATCCCAGCACCACCAGCGCGACCGCCGCCGCGGGCGCGAGGCACACCCAGGGCGCGATCAGCAGCGCGTCGCGCCCGGAGGCGATCATGTTGCCCCAGGACGGGGTGGGCGGCTGCACCCCGAGGCCGAGGAACGAGAGACCGGCCTCGAGCATGATGGCGCTGCCCACGCCGAGCGCCGCGGCCACCAGCGCCGGGGTCAGGGCGTTCGGGAGCACGTGGCGCACCAGCACGCGGGAGGGAGGGAAGCCCAGGGCGCGGGCCGCCTCGACGAACGGCCGCGCCTCGAGCGCGCGCACCTCGCCGCGCACCAGCCGGGCCACGGTCATCCAGCCGGTGACGCCGAGGGCGAGCACGGTCACCCACGCGCCCGGCTCCACCAGGGCGACGAGCAGCAGGAGGAACGGCACGCGCGGGATGGCCAGCGCCGCGTCGGTGATGCCCACGATGGCCCGGTCGACCGCTCCGCCGACGTAGCCGGCGACCGCACCCGCCCCGATGCCCACCGCGGTGGAGACCAGCGCGGCGAGCGCGCCGACGGCCAGCGAGATGCGCGCGCCGGCCAGCAGGCGCACCAGCACGTCCCGTCCGAATCGATCCGTCCCCAGCAGGTGCCACACGCCGTCGGGCGTCCGTGACAACGGTCCGGCGAAGCGGCGGGCGACGATGTCGGCCAGGTCGGCGGAGGCTCCGCCCGGCAGGAGCGGCGCCAGCGCCGCCCCGACGGCGAACGCCGCGATGAGCGCGACGCCGACGCGCGCCCGCGGGTCGCGCCACACCAGCGCCAGGACGCCGCGCGGCGCGCTCATCCCGACCGCCCCGGACGCGGATCGGCGAACCAGGCCAGGACGTCGGCCAACAGGTTCCCGAGCACGACCAGCGCCGCGAAGACCGCGGTGGACGCCATCACCACCGGGTAGTCGCGCGCCAGCACCGCCTGGACCGTGACCCGGCCCATCCCCGGCCACGCGAAGATCGTCTCGACGAACACGACGCCGGAGAACAGCGCCGGGAGCTGCAGGCCGAACAGGGTGACGACGGGTACGAGGGCGTTGCGGAAGGCGTGGCCGAGCAGCACCCGCACCTCGCCGAGGCCCTTGGCGCGCGCCGCCCGCACGAAGGGCTGGCGCAGCGCCTCGAGCATCGCGCCCCGGACGAAGCGCGCGGTGCCGGCGACGCCGACCAGGGCCAGGGTGAGCGCAGGGAGCGCCAGGTGGCGGAGGCCGTCGGCGAGCCGGGCCGCCGGTGGCAGCAGGTCGGCGCCGAGGCCCGCGGCGCCGAAGGCGGGAAACCGCAGCGGTCCGGGCCAGTGCCACAGCGCGGCCCCATAGGCGAACACCGCGACCAGGCCCAGCGCGACGACGTACGAGGGCAGGGCGTAGAGGGTGGTGGTGAGCGCCGTCAGGACGGCGTCCACGCGGCTGCGCCGCCGCGCGGCCTGGTAGGCGCCGACCAGTATCCCGCCGAGGTAGGTCGCGAGCAGCGAGGTTCCCACCAGCCGCAGGGTGGGCCCCAAGGCATCGCTCAGCACGGCGGTGACCGGGCGCTGCTGCGCGATGCTGGTCCCCCACCGGCCGGTCAGGAACCGGGCGAGCCACGTCGCATACTGGACGGGCAGGGGGCGATCGAGGTCGAGCGCGTGCCGGGCGGCGGCGACGGTCGCCGGGTCGGCGTCCGGCCCGAGGTACAGCCGCACCGGATCGCCCGGCATGAGGTGGACCGCCGCGAACGTCACCGTCACGACCAGGAGGATGGTCAGTCCGGCGACGAGGATCCGGCCCGGCAGCGCGCTGCGCATCCCGGCCAATCTCGCGGCGCCCGCCGGATTTCTCTAGCTTCCCCTCGTGCGGTGGTGGATGGTCCTTGCGGTGGCCGCGGCGGGATGCGGCCCGATCACGCCGCCGGCGACGGTCTTCTACGCGTCCGGCGCCGACCTGCAATCCATCAATCCCCTCCTCACCGTGCATCCCCTCGCGCGGCAGGTGCAGCGGTACGCCCTGTTCCTGACGCTGGCCCGGTACGACAGCGCCCTGGTGGCGCGGCCCTACCTGGCCGAGCGCTGGCGCTGGAGCGCGGACCGGCGCACCCTCGAGCTGACGGTGCGGCGCGACGTGCGCTGGCACGACGGCGTGCCGACGACCGCCGCGGACGTCGCGTTCACCTTGAATGCGGCGCGCGATCCGGCGACCGGCTACCCGCGCCGCTCCGATCTGGAGTGCCTCGCCGGCGCGCAAGCGACCGGCGAGTGGACGGTACGCCTGGCGTTCTGTCGCCCGCAGCAGGGCTTCCCCGACGTGCTCACCGACCTGGCGATCCTGCCGGCGCACCTGCTCGCGGCGCTGCCGCACGACCAGCTGCGGCACGCCGCCTTCAACGAGCACCCGGTGGGCAACGGGCCGTTCCGCTTCGTGTCGCACGTCCCGAACCAGCGCTGGGTGCTGGAGGCCGACTCGGCCTTCCCCGCCGCGCTCGGCGGGCCCCCCGGGATCCGGCGGCTGGTGATCGTGGTGGTGGACGAGTCCGCGACCAAGCTCGCGGGCCTGGTGACGGGCGAGCTGGACGTCGCCGGCATCCAGCCGATGCATGCGGCGCTGGTGCGCCGCGACCCGCGGCTCACCGTGCTGGACTATCCGATCCTGCTGACCTATGGCCTGGTATGGAACACCGCGCGCGCGCCGTTCGACGACCCGCGCCTGCGCCGCGCGCTGACGCTGGCCCTGGACCGGCGGTCGATGGTGGACGCGTACCTCTACGGCTTCGGCGTGGTGGCCGACGGGCCGGTGCCGCCGTGGCATCCGCTGGCGGTGCCGGTCGCCCCCGTGCCGTATGACCGCGCGTGGTCGGGCGCCCTGCTCGACTCGCTGGGCTGGCGGGTCGGCGCCGACGGTGTGAGGCGGCGGGCGGGCCGGCCGCTCGCCTTCACCATCCTCACGGTCGGCGCGGCCGACAACGCGCTCGAGCAGATGATTCAGTCCGACCTCGCGGCCGTCGGCGCGAGCGTGCGCATCCGGCAGCTCGAGCTGGGCGCGTTCCTCGACCGGGCAGGGGGCGCGGCGCGCGATTATGATGCTCTCGTGACCGGCATCCTCGGGGACTTGGCGCTGGGGTACGTGCGCGGCCTGTTCGACTCGCGCCGCCTCGCCGAGCCGCTGCAGTACGCGCAGTACCGGAACCCGGCGGTGGACCGGGCGCTGGATGCGGGCGATCTCGGGGAGGTGCAGCGCATCGTCGCGCGCGACCTGCCGATCACGTTTCTTTATCACGCGCGCGGCCTCGCGGGGCTGAACCGGCGCTTGCACGGTGTCCGGATGGACCTGCGCGGCGAGCTGGCCACGCTGCAGCAGTGGCACGTCGATCCCGGAGCGCCGGAATGACACGGCGGTGATCGCCAACGCGCGGGCCCCCCTCCGGATCGACCTCGCCGGCGGGTGGACCGACGTCGCGCCCTACAGCGCGCGCCGGGGCGGTGCCGTGGTGAACGTCGCGATCAGCCTGCACGCCCACGTGCAGGTGCGCCGGCAGCGCAGCGGCGTGAACCTGCACGCGCTGGACCTGGGTGCGGCCGCTTCGGCGCGTCACGCCGCCGAACTGCGGCCGGACGGCGAGCTGGGCCTGCTCAAGGCGGCGGCCCGCCGCTTCGGTCCGCGCGGCGGCTTCGAGGTCCTCACCACCTGCGACGCGCCGGCGGGATCCGGCCTGGGCGGCTCGGGCGCGATGGGGGTGGCGCTGGTGGCGGCGTTCGCGGCGCTCCGGGGCGACCGGCCGCTGGCGGCCGAGGTCGCGCAGACGGCGTTCGAGCTGGAGGCGGGCGACGTCGGCATCGTGGGCGGCCAGCAGGACCAGTACGCCGCGTCGCTGGGCGGCCTGCAGTTCCTCGAGGTGGGCGAGCGGCGGGTGAGCGCGACGCGCCTCGCGCCTCCGGAGGACGGCCTCAGGGAGCTGGAGCGACACCTGGTGCTGTGCTACAGCGGGGCGTCGCGGCCGTCGGCCGAAATGCACGCGCGGGTGTGGCGGCGGTACGCGGAGGGCGACCGCGCCACGGCGAAGGCGCTCGACGGCCTGCGTGACTGCGCCCTGGAGATGCGCGAGGCGGTCGCACGCGTCCGGCTCGGGGCGGTGGGCGACATCCTGTCGCGCAACTGGGCGCATCAACGCGCCCTGGGGGACGGCATGGAGACGGGAGCGATGCGCGCCCTGGCGCGCGCGGCGGCCGGCGCCGGCGCGGCCGGCGGCAAGGCCTGCGGGGCGGGGGCCGGAGGCTGCATGGTGTTTCTCGCCAAGGCCGGACGGGCGTTCGCCGTCGCCGAGGCGCTGCGCGCGGCCGGCGGCCAGGTGCTGCGCTTCAGCTTCGACGGCGGCGGCGTCGTAGCCTGGCTCGGGGCGGAGCGCTGAGATGCGCAGCGTGCTGGTGTCTCCGGAAGCCCTCGAGCGCCGGCGGACCGAGATCGCCGCGGCGCCCGGCCTCCTCGCGCTGAAGGCGCGGCTCGGCGCCGGGTTGGCCGAGTTCGTCGCGCGGCCGCTGTACGTCCCGGACCAGAAGGCCCTGCTGTCGCGGTGGGGGAGCACGTGCCGCGACGATGGGGCGGAGCTGGCGTTCGACCCCTGGTCGCCGGAGGCGCAGCGTTGCACGCGCTGCGGCCGGATCTGGGCCACCGAGCAGACCCATCGCTGGTGGGTCTACTGGTACCAGCTGTGGCTCGCGGAGCGCTGCTGGCAGTCGGCGTTGCTCGCCGTGCTCGATGGCGACGCCCGGTTCGAGGCCCGCGCCCTCGAGACCCTCGCGGCGCTGGCCGGGCGCTACCTGGAGTATCCCAACGCCGACAACGTGCTCGGCCCGAGCCGCCCCTTCTTCTCTACTTATCTCGAGTCGGTCTGGGTGCTTCAGCTCGCGGCCGCCGCCTCGCTGCTGGGGGAGCACGGACGGCTCCCGGCCGACCTGGAGCGCGACCTGGCGTCCCGGCTGTTCCGGCCGTCGGCCGAGACCATCGCGGACTTCGAGGAGCGCCGGTCCAACCGGCAGGTCTGGAACGCGGCGGCCCTGCTGGCGCTGGGCACGGTGCTGGACGATGCCGCGCTGCGCGAGGGCGCCGCGCGCGGCCCCGCGGGCGTGCTGGCCACCCTCGACGACGGATTGCTCGGCGACGGCCTCTGGTACGAGGGCGAGAACTATCACTGGTTCGCGCTGCGCGGCCTGGCGTGGGGCGCCGAGATGCTGCGGACGGCCGGCGAGCTGGACCTGTGGTCATCGGGCACCGACGATCGGCCGCAAGTTCCGCGAGGCGTTCCGCGCGCCGGTGCTGACGGCGCTGCCCGACTTCACCTATCCCGCTCGCCGCGATTCCCGGTTCGGGGTCTCGCTCCGCCAGCGGCGCATGGCGGAGCTGTGGGAGCTGTCGCTCGCCCGCGCGCCGTGCGCCGGGCGTGGCGGCGCTGCTCGGTCACGTGTACGACGCCTCGGTGCCGGTGCGTCGAGGACGGCGCGGGACTCATCACCGAAGTCGAGCGCCAGGAGCCGTCGTCGGGAGTGCGGCGCGCAGGGGCTCGGGTGGAAGGGGCTGCTGTGGACGGCGCCCGAGCTGCCGCATGAAGCCGTGGGCGCCTGGCCGCCCGCCTCCGTGCACCTCGAGGCGACGGGACTCGCGATCTTCCGCCGCGACGGGGGCCGGACCTACGTGAGCCTCGACTACGGCGAGCCGGGAGGCGGGCACGGCCACCCCGACCGCCTGAATCTCACGCTGCATGCGCAGGGCATCCCGTGGCTGGTGGACTTCGGCACCGGGTCGTACGTCTCGCCGCGAGCCTCGCACTGGTACCGCTCGACGCTGGCGCACAACGCGCCGCTGGTGGACGGCTTGTCGCAGGCGGAGGCCCGCGGCGTGTGCGTCGGGTACGCGGAGGGCGGGGAGTTCGGCTGGGTGTGCGCCCAGCTCCCCGACGGGACGGCCTTCGACGGCGTCGGGCGTGCAGCGCACCGTCGTCGTGACGCCGGGGTACGTGCTCGACGTGCTCCAGATGGCGAGCGCGGTGGGCGAGCGGATCGCTGGCGCTGCCGTGGCACGGGCTGGGCCGCGTCACGGTCGCACCAGGCGGGGTGACGCTTCGAGCGCGCGCGACGGCGTGCTGCCGGTCTACCTCGCGGGTCGGCAGCCGTTCCAGGTGCAGATCTCGCGTGCCGCCGGGCCGCCGCTGCCGGGCGCCGCCGACGAGGCCGAGGAGCTCGAGTTCGCGGCCGTGACCTCGACCGGCGAGATGGTGACGCTGGTGGCCTGCGTGGATCACGGCGGGACGGTCGAGGAGGTCGAGTGCCACGGGCAGGAGTTCGTGGTGCGGCTGGCCGACGGCGGGATGCACTCGCACGGGCCGACCGAGCACGGCTGGCGGATCGATCTTGGCCGCGGCGATCCCGTCGAGCTGGGCGGCGCGCGCGAGCTGCCGGAGGAGCCGGCGCCGCCCGAGGCGCCGCGGAAGGAGGAGCGCGTGGCGGCGGCGCGGAGTCTGGCCGCCCGCGGGGCGCCGGCGCTGGACGGCACGCTCGACGGCTTCCGGCTCGACGCGCCGCTCGCCCTGGACCGGGCCGAGCAGTTCCGCCGCGCCGAGGAGCCGTGGGAGGGGCCGGACGTCTTCTCGGCCACGGCCTACCTCAACCACGAAGGGTCGACGGTCTACCTCGCGGTGGACGTGACCGCGACCGAGCCCGCCTTCCGGCCGCGCGGGGCCGCGAATCCGGAGTGGGACAACGAGAACCCGGACATCCACTCCGACGGCATCCAGGTGTACCTGGACGGCGTGAGTTTTCTCGGCTGGCTGGTCGTGCCCGACGCCGACGATCCGTCGCGCCTCAGGGTGTCGGCCGTGCCCGGCACCGATGCGTCGCCCGAGATGGTCCGCGGCGCGTGGCAGCCGACCGAGCGCGGCTACCGGATCACCTGCGCCATCGAGTTGTCGGACGACGTGCAGGACTTCGGCTTCGACCTGTACGTGAACCGGTTCCGCGAGGGCCGCGAGCGGCGTCTGGGGCAGCTGGTCTGGTCGGGCGCCGGCGGCGCGCGGCTCTACCTGGTCGGCGACCGCCCGCTGACGCATCAGCTCCCGCGGGTGGCGGCGGAGCGGTGAGCGATTCCGGCGACCTCGCGCGGCGCGCCACGCGGGCGGTGGCGGGTTTCACCTCGACGCGCTCGAAGGGGCCGGACGCGATGTTCGGGGGCCCGGACGGGCCGACGCACCTGGTGCGCGCCCGCGGCGCGCGGATCGAGACCGCGGACGGGCGCCAGCTGCTCGACTGGACCATGGCGCTGGGCGCGGTCGCGCTGGGTTACGGCCATCCGCGGGTCCGGGAGGCGGCCGAGCGGGCCGTGCGCGACGGGGCGGTGGGTCCGCTCCCGCACGTGCTGGAGGTCGAAGTCGCCGAGCGTTTGTGCGCGCTGTATCCTGGAGCCGAGCAGGCGCGCTTCTTCAAGACCGGCGCCGAGGCCGTGCAGGCGGCGGTGCGCGTCGCGCGGGTGGCGACGCGCCGCGAGCGGGTGGTGCACGCCGGCTATCACGGCTGGCTGGACGGCGCCACCGTGGGCGCCGGCGTGCCGCGCGGCACCGAGCGGCTGTGGGCCGCGGTGCCGTTCGACGACCTCGCCGCCCTGGAGGCGGCGCTCGCGGGCCCCGAGCCGACGGCCGCCGTCGTGCTCGAGCCGCTGATCGAGCGGGCACCGTCGCCCGCGTGGCTCGAGGGGGCGCGGCGCCTCGCGTCGGCGCACGGGGCCGTGCTCGTGTTCGACGAGATCAAGACCGCCTTCCGCCTGGCGGCCGGCGGGGCGGCGCAGCGCTACGGGGTGCGTCCCGATCTCGCGGTGCTGGGCAAGGCGCTGGCCAACGGCTTCCCGCTGGCCGCCGTGGTGGGGCGCTCCGACATCCTGGCGCGGGTGCGGGAGACCTGGATTTCCTCCACGCTCGCCACGGAGTTCGTCGCGCTCGCGGCCGCGGGGGCGGTGCTGGACGTGTGGGCGGAAACGGACGTGGCGCGGCACGTGGCGCGGGTCGGCCGGCTGATGCTGGAGGGCCTGGACGCCGTGCCTGCGCCGCGACCGTGGACGGTGTGCGGCGTTCCCGAAATGTGGTTCCTGCGGTTCGGGGACGGCGACCGGGAGCGCCGGTTCCTGCTGGAATGCGCGCGGCGGGGCGTGCTCCTCAAGCGCGGGGCCTACAACTTCCCCAGCCTCGCGCACGACCGCCCCGAGGTCGACGCGACGCTGCGCGTGGTGCGCGAGGCGTCGTCGAAGGCGACACCGTGAAGGTTGCCCCGGCTCCCGGCCCGCTGGTGGACGTGCACGCGCACTTCCTGCACGAGCGGCTGCGGCAGGTCCGACTGGGCGGAGCGGAACGCGAGCCGCTTCGCCGCCGGCGCGCGGATCGGCATCACGGTGCACGTCGCCTCGATCCTGGGGAGCTTCGGCCACACTTCGCCCACTTACTTTCCCTCGCCGGCGGACGTGTCGGCCGGGAACGAGGCGATGCGCGCGATCGTCCGCACCCATCCGGGCCTGGTCAAGGGCTACGTCACCGTGAACCCCAACTACACCGACCACGCGCTCGCGGAGATCGAGCTGCGGCCTGGCGGCCGGGATGGTCGGCGTCAAGCTCGCCGCCAGCCGCCGCGCCAGCGACGCGCTGCTGGATCCGGTGGCGGCGCTCGCGGCGGAACGCGGCGTGCCGGTGCTGCAGCACGCCTGGCAGCGCCGGACGCGCGAGGTGCCCAACCAGGAGATCTCCGACGCCCTCGATCTGCGCGGCGCTCGCGGCGCGGCACGACGGTGCACGGTTCATCCTGGCGCACATCGGCGGTGGCGGGGACTGGGCGCACTCGCTGCGCGCGTTGGCCACCGTCGCCAACGTCTTCGTGGACCTGTCGGGCAGCGGCGTGGATCGCGGGATGCTGGAGCTGTGCCTGGAGTGCGTGGGCCCCGGAGCGGCTGCTGTGGGGCAGCGACCTGACGATGGACACGGGCTGGGCCAAGCTGCGCGCGCTGGACGCGATGGGACTCGAGCCCGAGGCGCTGGAGGGGATCCGATGGAAGACCGCGGCGCGGCTCTTCCGGCTGAGCTTGTAGACCACAACGCCCTGGTCGGGCCGTATCCCTACCGCCGGCTCCCCGACCCGACCCCGGAGCGTCTGGTCGCGGACCTGGAGCGCCTCGGCATCGCCCGGGCCTGGGTCGGCCACGTGCCGAGCATCTACTATCGCGACGTCGCGGCGGGCAACGACGAGCTGCTGCGCTGGCTCGAGCCGCACCGCGCGCGACTCCTGCCCGTGCCGGCGGTGAATCCCGGCGTACCCCGGCTGGGAGCGGGAGGTGGAGCGCGCCCGGGCCGAGGAGTGCCCCGCGGTGCGGAGCTACCCGGCCCACTACGGCTTCGACGCGGCGGGGCCCGAGATGCGCGCGCTCGCCGCGTGCGTGCGCCGATCTCGACCTCGCAGCTGCTGCTGACCGTGCGCGTCGAGGACGGCCGGCAGCGCCACCGGCTCGACGTCGCCGCCGAGCTGCTCGGCGCCGACGTGCGCGCGGCGGTGCGCGCCAATCCCGGGCTGCGCCTCCTCGTGACCAACGCCGACCGGGGGCTGATCGAGGAAGTGCACTTCGGCTCGACGCCGCCAGGAGGCGGCGCGCGTCCGCTGGGACATCGCCTGGCTGTGGGGCCCGCCGGACGACCAGCTCGCCGCGCTGTACCGCACGGTGGGTCGTGATCGCTTCGTCTTCGGCACCCACTTCCCCTTCCGTCTGCCGGAGGCGGCGCTCACCAAGCTGGCGCTCGCCGCGTAGCCCGGCGCGGCCCGCGGCCGGCCGGCGCGCGGCGGTACGCGCCGCGCGCATCCGCCGCGCCGGGTAGCGTCACCCCGGTGCCCCGCGTAGCTTGCGGGCGCGCGTCCCCGGAGCCGGGGGCGCGCGCTCGCGTTGCGTGAGGTGGTACGTGGTCTTCGCCGAAATCGTCTTCCCCGGGTGGAACCCGTCGCGATCCATCTCGGGCCCCTCGCGATCCGCTGGTACGGCATGGCTACCTGGTCGGGTTCTCATCGCGGGCGCCCTGCTCGACCGGATGGTGCGGGACGGGTTCCTGCCGCTCACCAAGGCGGCGGTCAGCGACCTGATCGGCTGGCTGGTGGCGGGGGTGCTGCTCGGGGGCCGGCTCGGCTACGCGCTGTTCTACGATCCGGCGATGTTCCTCCGGTCGCTCAGCTGGTGAAGCTGTGGGAAGGCGGCCTGTCGTTCCACGGCGGCCTGGCCGGCGTCTTCGTGGCGTCGCTGCTCTTCGCGCGGCGGCGCCAGGTGTCGTGGCGGCGCGTCGCCGACGCGCTCGTGCTCGCGGCGCCGCCCGGCATCTTCGTGGTGCGGATCGCGAACTTCGTCAACGGGGAGCTGTTCGGCCGCATCGCGCCGGCGGGGCTGCCGTGGGGGATGCGGTTTCCGACCGACCCGGCGGCGCAGGCGCTGTCCCCGGAGCTCGCGCGGCGGGCCCCTGAACTGGCACGACGCCTACGCCGCGCTTGCGCGCGAGCGGCGCCTGGGCGGCGCTCGCACCGCAGGTGCCGCTGCGCCATCCCTCGCAGCTCTACGAGGCGGCGCTCGAGGGTCTGATCATCGGCGTGGTGCTGTGGTGGGTGTACCTGCGGCGGCGGGCGACCCTCCGCACGGGCACGCTCGCCGCCGCTGTTCCTGCTGCTGTACGCCGCGGCGCGGTTCCTCATCGAGTTCACCCGGCAGCCCGACGCGCAGTTCGTCACCGCGGCCCACCCGCTCGGCACGGTGCTCGGTCCGTTCTCGATGGGGCAGCTGCTGAGCCTGTTGGTCGCGGCGTTCGGCGCGGCGCTGCTGGCGTGGCCCAGGCGGGGAGCGAATGGTTCGGGGCCAAACGACCCGGCCGGCTGACCCTTGTCATTGGTATCCGGCCGCAGTAAAATGTCGCGACTTCTCCCCAGACGACGTGCGGCTCTCCACCCTGTGCATAGGGCTTGGATGAAGCGTTCGACCTATGTGATCGCCGGCGGTGCGCTGCTTTGCCTGTCTGCAGCACTCGCCGGCGTTTCGTTGGTCAAGGGCCAGGGCGCGGAGCGGCGCGCGCCGGCGGACACGGCGTTCAGCGCGCTGCCGCGGTCGGCGGGGGCGGGGTATTCGAGCCTCGACGGGGTGCGTCCGGGCGGCGACTGGCCGACGCTGCCCGGGCGGCTCAAGGGGCCGGTGCAGCCCATCTTCTATCGCCACGACATCCACGCCGGGCAGTACCGCATCCCCTGTCTCTACTGCCACAACAACGCCGCCAATTCCTGGACGGTGAACATGCCGTCCGAGAGCACGTGCATGGGCTGCCACATCGTCACGTCGGCGCCCGACACGGCGGGGAACCCGAACCCGGACATCGCGAAGCTGCGGGACTACTACACCAAGGGCCTGTCGATTCCGTGGGTGCGGATCAACAAGCTCCCCGAATACGCGCACTTCCCGCACATGCGCCACGTCGCGGCCGGGCTCGCCTGCCAGACCTGCCACGGCAACATCCAGCAGATGCCGCGGGTCTTCCCGGTGCGCAACCTGAGCAACATGGGCTGGTGCACCAACTGCCACATGCAGCGCGGCGTGACGCGCGACTGCACGGCTGTCACTTCTAGCCGCGCGGCGAGGAGCCTAATGAAGCGACGGCGGTTCCTTCAGGTGGCGGGTGCGGCGGGCGTCGGCCTGGCGGCCGGATGCTCGTCCGGCTCGTCGAGCGGCTGCTCCCGTACGTCAACGCAGTCCGACGACCTCATCCCCGGCATCCCGACCTTCTACGCCAGCACCTGCCGCGAGTGTCCGGCGGGTTGCGGTATCCAGGTCAAGACGCGCGAAGCCCGCGCCATCAAGGTGGAGGGGAACCCGCCGCACCCGGTCGGGCGGGGCCGGCTGTGCGCGCGGGGCCAGGCGTCGCTGCAGGGCCTGTACGATCCGGACCGCATCCAGCAGCCCGTCGCGCCATACGGCGCGCGGACTCGAGCCGGTGACGTGGGACGCGGCGATCGCGGAGATGGCCGACGGCGCTCGGCGCGGCCGCGGCGTCGGGCACCGACCGCGTCGCGCTGGTCACGGGCGCCGACAGCGGCGTGCTCGACGCCTTCTACGACGAGTGGCTGGAGGCGTTCCGCTCGACGCGGCGGCTGCGCTACGAGGCGTTCGCCTACGAGCCGCTGCGCGAGGCGAGCCGGCTCGCGTTCGGCGTCGCCTCCGTGCCGGAGTTCGACTTCGCGTCGGCCCGCTACATCCTCTCCTTCGGCGCGGACTTCCTCGAGACGTGGATCTCGCCGGTCGAGTACACGCGCGCAGTTCGCCGAGGCGCACGGCTTCCGGGACGGCGGGATGGCGCGGTTCGTGGCCGTGGAGCCGCGTCGCGGCCTCACGGCGTTCAGCGCCGACGAGTGGATCGCGCCGAAGCCGGGCACCGAGGGGCTGCTGGCCCTCGGCATCGCGGCCAGCGTCGTGCGGCAGGGCGGCGCGGTCCTGGCCGGCGCCGAGGCGGACCGCGTGCGCGGGTTCCTCGGCCCGTTTCTCCGCGCACCGCGTCGCCGAGGCGACGGGCGTGGACGGAGGCGCGTCATCGACCGGCTGGCGAAGGAATTCACGGCCGCCGAGCCCAGCCTGGCCGTGGCGCGGCGGCGTGGCGCGACCAGCACCGCGCCGCCACCCAGACGGCAGTCGCGGTGAACCTCCTCAACTACGTCGTCGGCAACGTGGGCCGGACCGTGCGCTTCCACTCGGCGTCGCCGCTGGACCGGGTCTCGCGCTACCAGGACGCGACCGCGCTGGATCGCGGCGATGCAGGCCGGGGCGGTGGACGTGGCGCTGGTCCACGACGCAACCCGGCGTTCACCCTGCCGAAGGCGGCCGGCTTCGCCGACGCATTCCAGAAGGTGCGGCTTCAAGGTGGCGCTCGCGAGTCATCTCGACGAGACCGCCGCGCTGTGCGACCTGATCCTCCCCGACCTCACGCCGCTCGAGCAGTGGAGCGTCGTCGAGCCGGCGGCCGGGATGCGCAGCTTCGTGCAGCCGGCGATGACGCCGGTGTTCGAGCACGCGGCAGGCGGCGGACGTGCTCCTGGCGGTCGCGGCCAAGGCGGGCAAGGCGGTGGGGCGGGGTGCCGCCAGCGCGCGCGAGCTGGTGGCCGCGGGGCTGGCCCCGGCGGCGCTGGAGCAGGCGCTGCAGCACGGCGGCGAGTTCGCGAGCCCGCCGGTGCAGGGCGGTGCGTCTGGTCTCGGACTTCGCGCGGGTGGACTATCAGGCGCCGGCGTTCGACGGCGAGGCCGCGCGGAGTCGCTGGTGCTGATCGTCTACCCCTCGGCGACGCTGCTCGACGGGCGCGGCGCGAACAAGGGCTGGCTGCAGGAGCTGCCGGACGCGGCGACCAAGATCGCCTGGCAGAGCTGGGTCGAGGTGCACCCGGACACGGCGCGCGCCTCGGCGTCGCGAACGGCGACGTCGTCGACCGTGACCTCGCCGCACGGCCGCGTCGAGGCGCCGGTGTACGTGTACCCGGGCGTGCGGCGCGACGTGGTCGCGATGCCGATCGGGCAGGGGCACACCGCGTACGGGCGCAACGCGAAGAACCGCGGCGTCAATCCGCTCGACCTGCTGGGCGCCGACGCGACGGACGCCTCCGGCGCGCTGGCCTTCTGCTCGACCCGCGTCGACGCTGGCCAGGACCGGGCGCAGGCCCGGCTCGCGACCACCGAGGGCAGCGCGCGGCAGCTGGGCCGCGGGATCGCGCGGGCCGTGAGCCTGGCCGGCGCCCGGCAAGGGCGAGATCGAGGCCGGGCCCGGAGGCGACGCTCACCGACGCGGAGCGCGCGGCCGATCGCCGCGGCCGCGGCGTCGCAGCGCGAGCGCGCCTACATCGGCGATCTACGCCAAGCCGCAACCCGAAGTGGGAGATGACGATCGACCTCTCCCGCTGCACCGGCTGCTCGGCGTGCGTGACCGCGTGCTACGCCGAGAACAACATCCCGGTGGTGGGCGAGGAGCAGACGCAGCGGCACCGCGGGATGGCGTGGATCCGCCTCGAGCGCTACCTCGAGGGCGACACGTCGGGCACCGACTGGCAGGTGCGCCAGATTCCGATGCTCTGCCAGCAGTGCGAGAACGCGCCGTGCGAGCCGGTGTGCCCGGTCTACGCCGCGTACCACACGCCCGACGGCCTCAACGGCCAGGTCTACAACCGCTGCGTCGGCACGCGCTACTGCGCGAACAACTGCCCGTACAAGGTGCGCTACTTCAACTGGTGGGACTACGGCACCGTCGGCGACCCGTACTTCGCCTTCGCGGAGCCGCTCAACTGGCAGCTCAACCCCGACGTCACGGTGCGGACCAAGGGCGTGATGGAGAAGTGCACCTTCTGCGTCCAGCGCATCCGGTTCGCGCAGAACGACGCGAGGGTCCGGAACCGCGACGCTCGTGGACGGCGACATCACGCCGGCCTGCGTCCAGACCTGTCCGGCCGAGGCGATCGTGTTCGGCGACGCCCACGATCCCGGCCAGCCGCGTGAGCCGCGCTCAAGCGGGACCCGCGCGGCTACCGCGTCCTCGACATGCTCAACACGAGGCCGGGGATCACCTATCTGGAGCGCGTCATCGACGACGGGACGAGGCCTAGCGCGATGGCGACGCTCGCGCAGCCGATCCCGCCCGCCGCGCCAGTGCCGGCCAGGCGCAGCCGACGTACGGCGACGTCACGCACGACATCATCGCCACGCTCCGGCCGCCGGGGAGGAAGTACTTCATCGGCATGGCGGTCGTCCTGGCGGGCCTGCTGTTCGGCGGCCTTCTGCTGGGCGCTACCAGCTCCGCTACGGCCTCGGCGTCACCGGCTACCAGCCCCCGATCTTCTGGGGCACGCTACATCACGCACGTTCGTCTTCTGGGTGGGCATCGCGCACTCGGGCACGCTGATCAGCGCCATCCTGCTACCTGTTCCGCTCGGGCTGGCGCACGGCGATCTACCGCACCGCCGAGGCGATGACCGTCTTCGCCGTGATGACGGCGGGCCTGTTCCCGATCCTGCACCTCGGCCGCGCCTGGTACGCCTACTGGGTCTTCCCGTACCCGAACTTCCGCGGCGTGTGGTCGAACTTCCGCTCGCCGCTGGTGTGGGACGTGTTCGCCATCTCCACCTACCTCACGGTGTCGGCGACCTTCCTGCTGATGGGCCTGATCCCCGACGTGGCGGCGGTGCGCGACCAGGCGGCGGGATGGCGCAAGAAGCTCTACGGCATGGTGTCGTTCGGCTGGAAGGGCTCCGACCGCGAGTGGCAGCACTTCGGCCGGATGTACCTCTACCTGGCCGGCTTCGCGACGCCGCTGGTGCTCTCGGTGCACAGCGTGGTGTCGTGGGACTTCGCGATGGCGATCGTGCCGGGCTGGCACGCCACGATCTTCGCGCCGTACTTCGTGGCCGGCGCGATCTTCTCCGGCTGCGGCATGGTGATCACGATCCTGGTGCCGCTCCGGAAGGCGTTCCACCTCGAGCGCTACATCGAGGTCAAGCACTTCGACAGCCTGGCGAAGCTGTGCCTGCTGACGGCGATGATCGTGGCCTACGCCTACGCCACCGAGTTCTTCATGGCGTGGTACAGCGGCAACCCGTTCGAGCGGGCGTCGTTCTACAACCGCGCCTTCGGCCAGTACTGGTGGGCGACCTGGATCATGCTCACCTGCAACGCGTTCATCCCGCAGCTGCTCTGGTTCAAGAAGATCCGCACCAGCCTCACGGCGCTGTTCGTGATCTCGATCTTCATCAACATCGGGATGTGGTTCGAGCGGTTCGTGATCATCGTGACCGGCCTGTCGCACGAGTACGAGCCGTGGCAGTGGTCGCTACTACCTGCCGCGCTGGCCGGAGCTGGGGATCCTCGATCGGCAGCTTCTGCTGGTTCTCGATGTGGTTCCTGCTGTTCATCAAGTTCTTCCCGGCGGTGGCGATCGCCGAGATCAAGGAAGGCGCTGCCGCCGCCGGGGACCGCGGGAGGCCACCGATGAGCGCGCCCGGCCGGCGTGGTGGGCGTGTTCGGGCAGCTCGACGCCGCGGTGGCCGCGCTCGAGCGCGCTCAAGGCGCAGGGGCTACGCCAACTACCGGGTCTACTCGCCCGACGCCGCGGCCCGAGCTGGCGGAGGTGCTGGCGAAGAAGGAGAGCCCGGTGCGCCTCTTCACCCTGTTCGGCGCGCTGACCGGGCACGGCGTTCGGCTTCTTCTACGCCATCGCCACGTCGCTCGACTGGCCGCTGGTCACCGGCGGCAAGCCGATCGTCTCCTGGCCGCCGTTCATCGTGATCGGCTTCGAGACGACGATCCTCATCGGCTCGCTGGTCACCGTGGCGGGGATGTTCCTGTTCGCCGGGCTCCCGAAGCTGGGGCGGGCGCCGGGCTACGACCCGCGGTTCAGCGACGACAAGTTCGGCGTCGTGGCGTTCGGCGGGCCCGCGCAGCTCGCGGAGGCGCGCGAGATCTTCGCGCGCCGCGGGCGCGGAAGAGGTGCGGGATGTCGTAGGCCGGCGCCGTGCGGCGGTGGCGCGGTGCGCTCGCCGCTGGCGCTCGCGCGCGCGCCGGCTGCACCACGCTCGACAACGCCATCGCCAAGGTGCCGTGGTTCACCACGATGCAGCAGCAGGTCGCGGTCCGGCCGTTCGAGGCGGCGCCTTGAGCAACGGCGCGCAGCGGATGCCGCCCCCGGGCTGCGTGCCGATCACCGGCGACGAGGACTCGCTCGACATCCTCACCGACCTCAGGAACGTGGTGAACCCGGTGCCGCGCGACCGCGGCGTCGCTGGAGCGCGGCCAGATCCTCTTCAACACCTACTGCATCGTGTGCCACGGCCCGGCGGGCCACTCCGACGGGACGGTGGTGCCGAAGTTCGTGCCGCCGCCGGACATCACCCAGGACGACGACCAGGCAGCGGAGCGACGGCTACCTCTACGCGATGATCAAGCAGGGCCGCGGCATCATGCCGAAGTACGGCGACAAGATCCGCGGCGTGGACCGGTGGAACGTGGTCAACTACGTGCGGAAGCTGCAGGGCCTCCAGTGAGCGGCGCACGGCCGCTGGTCCGACCACGCGGTGCGCGACGGCGTGCTGCGCCGGCTCAGCCGGCCGCTGCCGGCCTGGCTGCGTGCCGCTGCTGCGCGCTGCTCGCGGTGATCGGCACGGCGAGCTTCCTGCTCCTCGTGCGCGGGGCGCCGCGTCGGCGCGCGCGTGGCGCGCCTACCACGTCAACTGGCTCTTCTGGACCGGGCCTGTCGCAGGCCGGCGTCCTGTTCGCCGCGACGCAGGTCATCTCCAAGTCGCGCTGGAGCCACCCGCTGCGCCGCATCGCCGAGGCGTCGGCGGCGTTCCTCCCGATCTCGTTCGTCCTCTTCCTCGTCCTGTGGCTCGGCCGCGTGCCACATCTTCCCGTGGATCGCCGCCCCGGTCGAGGAGTGGCCGAAGGGCTTCTGGCTGCGCGACTGGTTCGTGTTCGGCCGCGTCGGCGTCGGCCTGCTGGTGATGTACGGCGCTGAGCTTCTGGTTCCTCTACCACTCCCTGCGGCCGGACGTCGCGCTGCTCCAGGCCGGCGGGTCCGCCCGGGCGAGCCGGCTGACCGCCTGGCTGGCGAAGGGCTGGTCGAAGGACGGCGACGCCGCGCAGCTCGCGTTCTCCGAGGAGCGCCTGTCGCGCCTCTCGCCCGGGTTGATCGTGGCCTACGCCGTGGTGATGAGCATCATCGCATTCGACTTCATCATGTCGCTCGCGCCGCACTGGCTCTCCAACCTGCTCGGCGCCTACTTCTTCATGGCCGCCTGGCTGATGGGGCTGATGACCCTGGCCCTCACCACCATCTTCTGGCGCCGGCACCTCGGTCTCGACGACGCTGGTCACCCCGAAGACGCTGCACGACCTCGGCAAGCTGTGCTTCGGCTTCACCGTCTTCTGGGTGTACCTGTTCTTCTCGCAGTTCATCGTCATCTGGTACGGCAACATGCCCGAGGAGACGAGCTTCGATGATGCTCCGCATCGCCGCGCAGCCGTGGCGGCCGATCGGCATCCTCATGGTGATCCTGGTCTTCGTGATGCCGTTCTGGGGGCTGATGGGCGTCAAGCCGAAGAAGACGCCGGCGATCCTCGGCACCTTCGCCGTCATCTCGCTGGTGGGCCTGTGGCTGGACCGCTGGGTGTTCGTCGTGCCGTCCATCGTGCAGAGCGCGCCGCGGGCCCCGCTGGGCTGGACCGAGCTGCTCGTCACGGCGGGATTCGCCGGGCTGTGGGGGCTGGCCCACGCGTGGTTCGCCGGCGCCTTCCCGATCGTGTCGCCGCGGCTGCTCGAGCGGATGGAGCGGGAGGGCGCGGGGCATCACTAGCCGCGGCCGCCGTTAAGGAGTAGCGTTGTCAGCCATGAGCCGGTACGTGATTGTGGGCGGCGGCCTGGCGGCCGCCAGCGCCATCGAGGGCATCCGCGATCTGGACAAGGACGGCGAGATCACCGTCGTCAGCGCGGAACGGGAGTTGCCCTACCATCGTCCGCCCCTCTCCAAGGGCTACCTCGCCGGGCGCGAGCAGCTCGAGACGGTGCGCATCCACGACGCGCTGTGGTACCGCGACAACCGCGTCCGCTACCGGCTGGGCGTCGAGGCCAAGTCGGTCCACATGAAGAAGGCAGTCGGTGACGCTGGCCAGCGGCGAGCGGCTGGAGTACGACCAGATGCTGCTCGCGACCGGCTCCCACGCGCGGCGGCTCGCCGTGCCGGGCGCGGACACGCCGGGCGTCTACCTGCTGCGCACCGTGGGCGAGAGCACGGCGCTCAAGGCGGTCCTGAAGCCCGGCGTCAAGGTCGTGGTCGTGGGCGGGAGCTTCGTCGGGATGGAGGTCGCGGCGACGGCGCGCCGGCCTCGGGCGCCGAGGTCACCGTCCTCGAGATGGGGCCGCGGTGTACGGGCGGTTCGCGGATCCTCAGCCTCTCCGACTTCTTCCAGCGCATGCTGGAGAGCCACGGCGTCACGGTCAAGACCGGCGTGCGCGTGGCCCGCGTCAAGGCCGGCGGCGGGCAAGCTGGCCGGCGTCGCCACGGAGACCGACGAGCAGTACCCGGCCGACGTGGTGGTCGCGGGCGTCGGGAGCGGAGCCGAACACCGAGTGGCTGGCCAACTCCGGCTTCGCGATCGACCGGGGCGGCGTGGTCGTGAACGTGCGGCTCGAGACCAACGGCGCGAACGTGTGGGCGGCGGGCGACATCGCCCGCTTCCCGGACCCGGTGACGCGCCAGCCGCGGCGGCTGGAGCACTGGGACAACGCGCTCGCGCAGGGCAAGCAGGCGGGCCGCAACATGGCCGGCGCGGAGGAGACCTACCTCCACCAGTCGGCGTTCTTCTCCGACCTGTTCGACGTCACGATCAACGTGCTGGGGGACACCGACAGGCCGGACAGTCGTCCAGATCAAGGGCGAGCACCGACCTGGCGGCGCCGAACTTCACCGCGCTCTACGTCCGCGGCCACAAGCTGGCCGGGGCGGTGATGGTGAATCTGGCGTCGGCGAACCGGACGGCGGAGTTCGATCAACTGCAGCAGGGCATCGCCGCCGGGGAGTCCGTCGAGGGCGCCTGAGGCGGCGCGGACGCGGGCATCGGCGGAGACAGCACGCGCCCGGCGGAGTCGCTCCGCCGGGCGCGCTCGTTGGCGGCGGTCGCTAGCGCACCCGCTCGGTGAGCGACCGCAGCGAGTCCGGCGGCACGCGTCCGGCCAGCGAGAGCCAGAAGCCGTCCGGCCCCACCCAGCGCAGCCGCCGCTCGCCGTCCGGTGCGGTCGTCAGCACCTCCCCGGACGCGGCTCCTGGGGACGTCTGCAGGGCGTCCCGGTGCCCGGTCGGGGCCGCCGCGATCCGGTCCGGCGATGCGCTGCTGGTCGAGCACCAGCTCGTGGCCCGGCTCGACGTAGATCACCCGCACCACGTCGCGCCCGCGGTCGGCGCCGGGAACCTGGCGTCCCGGGCCGATTTCGACGCGGTCGCTGTGCATCCCGTCAATCAGGCGGATGGTGCCCTGGAGGTGGCTGACCGCCTGCTCGAGCGACGACACGACGGAACACGTCGCGGGACGGAGGCGGCCGGCTGGCCGACGCGCGGGGGCGCGCCGCCCGCCTCCGCCGGCGGCGACGCCGGCCTCAGCCTCGGCCGCCGGGCGCGGCCGCTGCGCCGCGGACGATACCGCCGTCGCAGGGACCGGAGCGTTCGCCGCCACGGGTGCGGCCGCCACCGCATCGACGACGCCTTCGGTCTCAGCCGGCGCTGCGCGGGCGGCCGCCAGGTTCCGTGCCGACGGCTCCAGCCGCTTGTGGCCGATGCCGGTGGCCGACCGGCCTGGCACCACCGGGGTGCCTTCGCCCGGCGGGGCCTTGGCGGCCGGCGGTCCGTGCCGCTTCCCGGTCGCCGCGGGCGCGCGTCCGGCGGAGACGCCCGATCCGCCTGCCTGGGCCCGCGAGCCTGGGGCGGCCTTGTCTGCGGCGGGCGCGTTCGCCGCGATGGCCGTGGCGGTGGGCGTCGCGGTTCGGGCTGGGAGGACCGGCGGCCGCCGCCCCGCTCGCGCGCGTGGCGCACCTCGTTGGCGAGGAAGCCCACGCCGACCGCCAGCACGATGATCGCGGCCCAGGCGAGGGACGTGTAGTCGAACCCGTGGCGCTCCGGCTGGGCGCGGGGCGCACGGCGAAACATCCGGCTCGGGCACGTCGGCGCCGATGGCGGGACTCTTGCTGGGTCGCGCCGTCGAGGTCGATCGCGACCTCCCTGGCGGTCTTGGACACCCGCCTCGCCGGCGCCGCCGGAACGCTCACCGTCGCCTGCTCGGCAGCTCCAGCGCCGCCGAGCAGGTCGGCGGCCTGGGCGAGGAAGCGCTTGGCGTCCTCGAGCCGCTTGGCGCATTCGGCGCAGCTCGGCGATGTGGGCGCCGACCGCGGCCGCCTCCGCGCTCGTCCAGCTCGCCGTCCAGCAGCGCGTTCAGCTTGCCGTCGTCAACGTGCGACATCGCTCACCTGTCCTTGCTCGCGGAACGCCTCCACCAGCCTCCGCCGCGCCCGCGCCAGCGTTGTGCCGATCGCTCCCCTGGCGAGGCCGAGCGCCGCCGCGATCTCGTCGTAGCTCGAACCCCTCCGCCTTGAGCAGCAGCGCCTCGCGGTCCTGTTCCGTCAGCGTCGCCAGCGCCGCGTGCACCGCCGCGGCGCGTTCCCGCGGCTCCACCGCCGCGTCGGGCGGCGCGGCGCGGCCCCGCCGCTCTCGCCCCGCAGCAGCTCCAGCCGGCGTCCCTGCTGCGTCGCCCGGCGCCCGTCGTCGCGCGCCAGGTTCAGCGCCACCGCGAACAGCCACGGCCTCGGGTTGGCCGGCGGAGTCTCCAACGCGCGGACGAACACCTCCTGCGCCAGGTCCTCGGCGTGATCACGATCGCCCGTCCGGCGCCACAGCAGCCGGACGAGCGAATCGTGATACTGCGTGTACAACTCGGCGACGTCGGTCGTTGCAGCTCTCCCCGTGCGTCCGGTACCGCTAGACGCCCCGGAACGCGCGCACCAAGGCCTCCAGCTGGCCCGGCTGCCAGGTGGTGAGGCCTCCGCCGCGTGATCTTCACGCTCGCCCGCCGGCCCGCCACCAGCACCTGGTCACCCACGGCGAGGTACGGCGCGATCTCCGGCAGCGCGCGCACCAGGGCGAAGTAGGCGTCGCTGTACGGCGCGACGTCCACCACCTTCAAGCTGTCCCGCTGGGAGGCATCCGTCCAGACGCTGTCGGTCCGGACGAACAGGCGCCCGGCCACCCGGCGCACGGTCGCCGCGCCTGGGGCCCCGGCGGCGGCCAGCTCGCTCGCCCGGATGCCGGCGACGTGGTCGGCGGCTGACAGGGTGGACACGCCGCCGCAGGGCGGCGCTCGCCTTGGCGTTGGCGAACGCGTCGCGGCCGGTCTGCATCGTCGCCGCGCCGGCGCCGCCCCTGAGCGCCGTCGACGCCGGCATGGGCGCCGGCAGGTTCCACGCCGTCCGCGGCTCCTGCACCAGGTACGAGGTGTACTCGGTCAGGATGCCGTAGCGGAGCCCGAGGCTGCGCACTTCCTCGACCAGGCTCGGGGTAGCGCCCTCGAGCCGGATCTGGCGCGTCAGGTCGCCGATGCGCCGCGAGGCCCACAGCCGCGGGACGAAGTCGTTCTCGGCGGCGCTGGCCGGGAAGACGGCGTCGGCCGTGAACCGCTCGGTGCGGCCGTTCCGCTCGCCCGTCACCACCACCGGCCCCGCGCCGCTGCCCTGGTAGCGCCCGAAGACCACCAGCTCCTCGCCGTAGAACAGGTCGGGGAGGCGCGAGGGATAGGTCTGCGTCCAGCGACACCGGGGCGCCGGCGATGCGCAGATTCACCAGCGCCGGATGCCGCAGCTTGCCGAGCAGCGGCGCTCATCGCCGTCTCGATGTCGGCGTTGGGCGCCACGTACTCGGCGCTGCCGCGGCCTTCGACGGCCAGCCGGTCGAGCAGATAGGTGTTGACGTCGAAGCCGACGCCGACGGTGAAGATGCGCGCGCGGCCGATCTGCCCCGCGGCGAGCGCCGCGATCCGGTCGGGCGCCTGCTCTCCCACCGTGGGAAGGCCGTCGGTCACGAAGACGACGACGGGGAGCCGCTCCGCTCGCCGGTGGCCGCGCCGAGCACCGCGTCGAGCGCGCCGGCGATGTTGGTGCCGCCGTCGGCGACCAGCCGGTCGAGGAACGCGCGGGCCGCCTGCACGTTCTCGGCCGTGGCGGGCGTGAAGTCGTCCCGGAACGTTGCACCACGCGCGTGGAGAAGGCGACCAGCTCGAAACCGGTCCGGCCGGCCGCAGCGACGCCAGGGTCTGGCGGAGCGCCGCCTTGGCCTGCTCGATCTTCTCGCCCGACATCGAGCCGGACACGTCGAGCACCAGGGTGAGATCGCGCGGGATGCCGGCCGCGTCCTCCTCGGTGGGGGGAGCCGATCGAGCAGCATGAAGTAGCCGTCCTCGCCGCCGGGGGCGTTGGTCACCACGCTCGTGCCGACCAGCCCGCGGCGCAGCGGGATGAAGATCTCGACGTCGCCCGAGGCGTCGGGCTCGAGCGTGATCTCCATCGGTCCCCCACCCGGCGCGTCGTGACGCGATGTGCGTCGGCGAGTAGGGGGTGCCGTAGGCGTCGGCGCCCGGCACCGTGACGGTGTAGCGGAACCGCGTCGGTCGGCGACGGCGCGGGCTGGTCCAGGTAGCCGCGGCCCGCGGTCACCGGCCGGTCGCCGATGGCGTAGCGCAGGCGCAGAGCGCGTCGCCGGCCCGCTCGAGCACCTGGGTGTAGCGGAGCACCACCTTGCGCGTCTCACCCGGCTGGATCGGGAAGATCCGCGCGCGGATGAGCCCGTGGCCTTCGAGGGTCAGCAGGGCGGGGTCCCTGAGGCGCCGGACGATGTCTTCGTAGACGCCTCGTGCCTGCTCGGCGTTCATCATCTCGCCGCGCACCTGGGTCTCGCCCATCCACAGCGCGAAGTCGGTGAAGACGGCCTCGCCCGGCATCGGGTAGAGGTAGGTGCCCTCGGCGAGAGCGCCCCCCGCGTTGCGGAACTGCTCCTCCACCTCCACGCGCGCCACGCGGCCGTCGATCGTGGTCCGCACGTTGGAGCTGACGCGCACGACCGACGAGGGGGGACCGACGCGGATCGGGTGTTCGAGCCGGATCCAGCCTTGCGCCTCGAGAGCGCCGGCGGACAGCGACGCCAGCGCGATGGTGAGTGCCAAGCGACGGAACATGGGAAGCTCCCGGTGTGAGGTCTGACCGGGAGACGATTGAGGGAGGAAAACTTGCACAGCCGTGAGAGGGGCGGGTGAGAGGTGAGCAGACGAAGTGAGAGGTGAGGGGTCGCCCCTCACCTCTCACCTTGACCTCTCACGTCTCACGTTCCGCTTCTCACCCCTTGCTTCTCACCTCTCACGTCCTCAGTACGTCAACGTCACCGTCCCCACATCCTTGACCTTCCTGGTCGCCGCGAGCTGGAAGACGCCCGGATCGTTCTTCACCACCAGCTTGGTCAACCGGGGGATCTCGGTCCCGTTCGGCGACAACAGCGCGAGCTGGTAGTAGCCGTCCCTGAGGCCGGTGAAGCTGAACCGGCCGTCGGGTCCGACGTTGGTCGCGGTCACCATCGAGGACAGGATGGAGCCTTCGGAGCGCGGGGCTTGCGACGTCGGATCGCTGCCGGCACCCGGCTCGTCGGCGATCAGCAGCGCGATCCGCCAACCGGGCGTGGTGGTCGCGATGCGGCCGCTCACCACGCCGTCGGTGTACGCGGGCCGCGCCGGGAGCGAGGCCATCTCCTGCGCGGTGGCCGGCGTCACGATGAGCTGGCGCCAGGCCGCCTCGGCCGCCGAGTCGCCGGCCAGCCGGGCGAGCGCCATGAAGCGCTTCGGGGCCTCGACGCCGTGCTGATAGCGCGTCGTATCGCCCAGCGCCGCGATCGTCCGGCGCAGGAGGGCCGGGGCCGACGTGCTGATGCCCGCCATGGCGTACAGGTACGTCAGGGCGCCGATGCGCTCGGGGTGCGAGCTGAGGAAGATGCCCGCGCGGGCCGAGTCCGGCTCCCACAGCAGCGCCTGCAGCGCCGCGCGACAGCTCGCCACGCGGACCGCCATGCCGCTCACCTCGCCCTGATGTGTCTGGAGCCACTCGGTGAGCTTGCGGACGTTGTTCTCGGTGCGCGCGGGCAGCACCCGCGACTCGCCGCCAGGGTGCATGCAGTCGTCCGCCGTCGTCGTCGGCTCGATCAACGGCCGGGCGACGAGGCGCCGCGCGGGCGAGAGACTCTCACCCGCGAGCAGCACGGGCGTGCGGGCCGGAGCCGTGCGGTCGAGCTGGAGGGCGCTGACCACGTTCACGTCGACTTCGCGCGCCCGCGCCTGGGTGGTGCTCCAGGTGGTGGCCGCCACGACGATCAGGAACAGCGCCACCACGCCGGACACGATGGCGCTGCCGCGGCGGTTGCCGGGGCCGAGCGACTGCGGGGCCGTGACGATGAGCAGCGAGCCCGCCAGCGCCATCGCGGTGGCCGCCGTGAGCACGTCCGACGACACGGCCCAGCCCGCCGTGGCCCCCGGCGCCCCGTTGGCGGCGTCCACCGTCAACAGGGTGTAGAAGGTATCGAGGGTGCTGGAGAGGAAGCTCCGCGCCTGGCTGGAGAGCAGCGTCGCCAGTGCCACCGCGCCCCACACCGCAATCCCGCCCAGGGCCCCGTGCGAAATCCGCAGCGGTATGCGCCGGCCGAAGTCCTTGGGTCCGATGAACGACCAGATGCCGCCGAACACGATGGCGCTGAGCGCGCCCAGCCCGACCAGCACGCGGCGCGCCCGGTCCGGGTTCGTGGCAAGGGTGTCGAAGGAGAACACGCCGTCGACCGCGATCACCAGGCGGTACATGAGGAAGGCCATCACGAAGGCCACGACCACGGTCGTAATGCGGCGCGCGGGCGAGACGTACTGTGGTCCCTGACGCACCAGGAGGTCGGGGTGCATCACCACGATCAGGGCGACCGCCATGACGACGGTGGCGCTGACCGCGAGGAACGTCTCGGCGCTGGCGAGGCTCGAGGGCCAGCGCGCGGCGCCCGACCACAGCGCCACCGCGAGTCCCCAACCGCGCGGGTAGGCGAACCCGAACACGTCGCCGGTCGAGGCCGAGAGGTCGGGCGGCGCGGCGGCGGCGGCTCGCGCCAGGGCGTACAGCGCGCCGAAGACGGCGAACAGGATGGCGACGAGTATCGCGCGCCGGGCCTCGCGGCCGGGCGTGGACGGGTTGAGAACAGGCAGATCTGCGAGCGTCATGGCTACTCCGAACGGGTCCCGGACGGCGTGAACAGGTGAAATGTCGCGCGGAAAGAATGGGGTTTGGCGGGCCGGGCGTCAACGGTATAGCTTGTGCCCGGATTTCACGGAGCACGGATGAACAGGCTCACCGAGGCCGACCGGCAGCTCGCCGAAGTCCGGCGCCGACTCACCACCGCGGGCATCGCCGTGCTGGCGGTGTTCGCCATCGGCGTCGCGGGATACACCGTGATCGGGCACGGGAAGCACCGCCTCCTGGACAGCCTCTACATGACCGTGATCACGCTGACCACGGTGGGCTACGGCGAGATCATCCCGATGGACGACAATCCGGCGGGTCGGATCTTCACCATGGTCCTGATCCTGTTCGGGATGGGGATCCTGGTCTACTTCGCGTCGACCATCACGGCGTTCTTCGTCGAGGGGCAGCTCGAGCACGTCTTCTGGAGGAAGCGTATGCGGCAGGCGATCGCGGAGCTGAAGGGTCACGTGATCGTGTGCGGTGCCGGCGTCGTGGCCGGGCACTTCATCGACGAAATGATGAGCTCGCGGCGTCCGGTGGTGGCCATCGTCCCCCAGGCGACGGCACTCCCGCCGCGGAGCACCGAGGAGGAGCTGCTGTACGTCGCGGGAGACGCCTCGGACGAGGAAGTGCTCGCGGAAGCCGGGATCGGTCGCGCGGCGGGCGTGGTCGCGGCGCTCGAGTCCGATCGCGACAACGTGCTCGTCATCCTGACGGCGCGCCAGGCCAATGCGGCGGTGCGCATCGTCGGGATGCTGGTGGACGACCGCAACGAGCCCAAGCTGCGGCGGGCCGGCGCCGACGCGGTGGTCTCTCCGTTCCGCATCGGCGGCATGCGGATGGCCTCCGAGATGATCCGCCCGATGGTCGTGACGTTCCTGGACAAGATGCTGCGGGACCGCGATCGCAACCTCAGGGTGGAGGAGCTGCGGGTGGGCCGAGGCTCCCCCGCGATCGGCAAGTCGGTCGCCGACCTGGACGTGAACGCCATGCCCGGCCTCCTGCTCCTGGCGCTGCTCGAGCCGGGCACGCCCGCCTGGACGTTCAAGCCCGATCCGCGGACGCGCATCGCGGAGGGTGCCACCCTCATCGTCATGGGTGACCCGGGTGGGGTGGGGGAGTTGCGGACTCGCTACGGTGGAGAGGCCTACGCGGGCGCGGCCGGCGGCCTCGCCGCGCCATCCCCCGTGACCTGAGTACGTGGCGGCGGGCCGGGACGCCGCCACCCACCTGGGTCAGTCGAGCAGCCCTTCCGAGCGGTACCACTCCGCCGTCGCTCGGACCCCGGCCCTGAGATCGTGAGGCGGGCGCCAGCCCAGCTCACGCTGCGCCTTGGCCACCGAGGTGCCCCACGCCGGGGCCAGGAACTCCGCCAGCTTGTCCTCCGAGACGACGGTACGCCGCCCGGCGACGGCGGCCGCCCGCCCGATCACCCGGACGATGGGCGCCGCCACGGCGGCCGGCACGGGCACGATGAGCGGAGCGCGCCCGCCGCGGACCGCCCGGCCGATCTCGCGCGCGAGGTCCCGGGAGCGGACCACCTCGGGATGCGCGAGATGGTAGGTCTGGCCGAGCGCCGTCGGCTCCTGGCCGGCGTCCAGGATGCCCTCGACCAGATCGGTCACGTAGACCAGCGACAGCTCCTGTCGCCCCCTCCCGAAGACCGGGGCGAATCCCCACCGCACGATGCGAAACAGCCGCAGCAGCTCGCGGTCGCGCGGACCGTACACCACGGGAGGCCGCGCGATGGTCCACGGCAGGCCCGCCGCGCGGCGCACCACGGCTTCCCCCGCGAGCTTGCTGCGGCCGTAGGCCGTCACCGGCCGGCACGGCGTGTCCTCGGTGAGCCTGGCGCCGCGGCTGGTCGGGCCGACCGCCGCGAGGCTCGAGACGTAGACGAAGCGCTTGAGGCTGGGGACCGACGCCCGGATGGCGCCGATGAGCCGCAGCGTGCCGCCCTCGTTGACCTCGAGGAACTCCCGCTCCGAGCCGGCTGCGGTAAGCCCGGCGAGATGGTAGACCCGGTCCACTCCCCGCAGGGCCGCCTTCAGGCTCTCCACGTCCTCCAGGGATCCCGGGGCGATCAGCGCGCCCAGGGACGCGATGAAGGCGGCCTGCTCCGGACGTCGGGCGAGGCAGGACACCTCGTCACCGCGCTTCACCAGGGCGGCCGCCAGGTGGCTGCCGACGAAACCCGTAGCGCCGGTGACCAGGGCCTTCACGATCGCCGGTCGTACACCCGATAGGTCTTGTAGACGGTGAAGCCCATCCGCTCGAGCGCGTTGCGCATCGCGGTATTCGTTTCGAGGATCCAGCTCGACTCGCCCCACGGGTAGCCCAGCGCGTGAGCGTGGCGCCACAGCCACTCGTACATCAGCGCATCCGCCCCGGTGCGGCGGTACTCCGGCAGCACGCCCAGCGTGATGACCCGTGCGCGCCGGATCTTCCGCTGGTTCCACAGGATCCGGGGCAGCCCGAAGGGAAACAGGCGGCCCGACCGGTTGGAGCGCAGCGCCACGTTGAAGTCCGGCAGGGCGATCGCGAAACCGATGAGGGTCTCGCCGATCGACGCGAATACCACGAGGTCGGGAACCACCACGGGCCTGAGCTGCCTGGCGAGGTGGTTCATCTCCGCGTCGGTCATGGGGATGAACCCCCAGTTCTTCTCCCACGCCTGGTTGTAGAGCAGCTTGACCCGTTCCACCTCGCTCCAGAAGTGCTTCACGTCGAGCGGGCGGAGCGCGATCCCGTGGCGTTCGGCGAGCCTGGGGGCGGCCTCCGTGAGCCGCGCGGGGACCGCGTCCCGCCCGCCCTCGTACGCCAGCAGGTCCATCGCCTTCACGAACCCCGCCCGCTCGAGCAGCCGGGCGTAGTACGGCGGGTTGTGCGGCATCATCACCACGGGCGGCGTCCCGAAGCCGTCCACCAGCAGCCCGCACTCGTCGTTGGTGGAGAAGTTCATCGGCCCGCGTATCACCGTGAGCCCGCGCTCGCGGAGCCACGCCGCCGTGGCCGCGAACAGCGCGTCCGCCACGGCCTGATCGTCGATCGACTCGAACAGGCCGAAGAAGCCGACCGCGGCCTCTTCCGGATGGGCCCGGCCGTGCGCGTCGTTCTTGATGGCGGCGATCCGGCCGACACCGGCGCCGCCACGGCCCTCGGCCAGGAAATACGCCGCCTCGGCGTGCTCGAAGAACGGGTTCTCGGTGCGGGAAAGGAGTGTCGCGACGTCCCGGCGCAGCGGCGGGACCCAGAGTGGGTCGCTGCGGTAGTGGCGGTAGGGGAAGTCGATGAATGCCCGGAGGTCGGCCGAGGAGCCGACCGACCTCACGGTCGTTGCCGCAGGGGTCAGTGGATGACCCCGAGCTGCCTGCCCACGGCCGCGAACGCGTCGAGGCCGAACTGGATCTGGTCCGCCGTATGGGTGGCCATCACGCTGGCCCGCAGCCGGCACTGGGACGCCGGGACGGCCGGTGGCACCACCGGATTGGTGAACACGCCGACGTCGAACAGCTTCCGCCAGAACAGGAAGGTCTGCTCCAGCTCGCCCACCAGCACGGGGATGATCGGCGTCTCGCTCTTGCCCAGATCGTAGCCCAGCGACCGCAGGCCGTCGGCCAGCAGCTTGGTGTTCGCCCACAGCGCCGAGCGGCGTTCGGGCTCGCTCTGGAGAATCTCCAGCGCCGCGAGCACGCCCGCCGTGTTGGACGGCGGCAGGGCCGCCGAGAAGATGAGCGGCCGCGCGTGATGCTTCAGGTAGTGGATCACGTACTCCTGGCCGGCCACGAAGCCGCCGATCGACGCCAGCGACTTCGAGAAGGTCCCGACGATCAGGTCCACCTCGTCCACGATCCCGAAGTGCTCCGCCGTGCCCGCGCCCGTCGCGCCGAGGACACCCACCGAGTGCGCGTCGTCCACCGCCAGCGCCGCGCCGTAGCGGTGCGCCAGCTGCGCCAGATGCGGCAGGTCCGCGATGTCGCCTTCCATCGAGTAGATGCCGTCCACGATGATCATGGCGCCCTTGGGACGGTTGTCGCGCGCCAGCATGCGCTCCAGGCCCGCCAGATCGCCGTGATTGAACCGCACCACGTCGCCGAACGACAGCTTCGCGCCGTCGACGATCGAGGCGTGGTCCAGCTTGTCGAGGTAGACGATCTCCCCGCGCCCCACGAGCCCCGACACCAGGCCGAGGTTGGCCTGATACCCGGTCGACAGGACCAGGGCGGCTTCCTTGCCCACGAACTCTGCGAGCTTGGCCTCGAGCGTCACGTGCAGGTCGAGCGTGCCGTTCAGGAACCGGCTGCCGGTGCAGCCGGAGCCGTAACGCTCCAGGGCCTGGCGCGCCGCCTCGAGCACCTTCGGGTGGTGGGTGAGACCGAGGTAGTTGTTCGATCCCATCATGACCTTGCTCTTGCCCCCGATCTTCACCACCGTATCCTCGGACTCCGAGATCGGGGTGAAGTACGGGTACAGTCCGGCTGCCTGAACTTCCTTGGCCTTCGTGAAGTTCCGGCACTTCTCGAACAGCGATATATTTTGCGCGACTTGCGTGGTGGTCACCGGCCCCCCGTTTGACGCGAAGCAGGCATTGTACCGTTTACTCAAGCAGGAGGCAAGTTGCGACGCGCCTTGACATTCGCCGTGTCCCTCGTGTCGCTCGTGCCTTCCGTCGGGCGAGCCCAGCAGGTCTCCGCCCTCCGCTTCCCCTTCCGCGTCTGGCCCGATGGGGCGGTCATCGCCGCCGGCGCCACCGTGTCTCTGCTGCCGGTGCTCTGGCCGAACAGCTTCGCCCACGCAACTTGCGCGCCGTGCGACCCGTCGCGCCTGTGGGCGATCGATCGCGGCTCGGTGGGGCCAGTGCGCGCGGCAGCCAACACCTTCAGCTACGGCACGTCCGCGGCCGAGGTCGGGATGGGCATGATCTTCATCGCCGCTTCGCGCCGTGGTCAGGGCTCGGCCGCCTTCTGGGAGGACGGCGCCGTGGTGACGCAGGCGGTGTCCGTGACGGCGGCTGCAACCATGGCCATCAAGGTCCTGTTCCACAGGCCCCGGCCCTTGATGTTCGAGCCGGGTTCGTTCACGCCAGATGATGGACGCGGCTTCCCCTCCAGCCACGCCAGCCTCTCGTTCGCCGTCGCCGCAGCTTACGCCTCCATCCTCCACCGCCGGGGCATCCTCGGCAGCCACAAGCTCGAGGTTGGGGCACTTTTCGCGACGGCCCTGGCCACGGGTGTTTTTCGAGTCGTGGCCCGGGAGCACTTCCCGACGGATGTCGTCGCCGGGGCCGTCCTCGGCTCCGCCGTGGGCTGGTTCGTCCCGCAGCTCCACCCCACCGCGCCATAGGGACCATCTGACGACCGAATGGGGCAGTTTGTCCTCGGGATAGGCGTCCCAAGGCTCTCCTCTGCCCGAGGCTGTGGGCACGGAGCCTGCAACGGCTGAGAGTGGGATTCAGTCGGGAGCCTCGTGGGCACTGCCACTCGTGCCGTAGCGCCGCAGCAGGTCACTGGTCTGGCCAGGCTTGTGCTGGTCGGGGCGCCAAACGTGGGCAAGAGCGCCTTGTTCGGGCGCCTCACCGGGATCTACGCCGTTGTGTCGAACTATCCTGGCACATCGGTCGAGATCACGCGTGGCCGCTTCGCGTCCGGCGGCCGCGACGTGGAGGTGATCGACACGCCGGGGATGTACGGGCTGCTCTCGGTGTCGGAGGAGGAGCGGGTCGCCCGCCGCACGGCGGTGGCCGACGAGCGCCAGACGATCGTCCACGTCGTGGAGGCGGCGCATCTCGAGCGCTCGCTCCCGCTGACCCTGCAACTGCTCTCGCTCGGGCGGCCGGTGGTGGTCGCCTGCAACCTGCTCGACGAGGCCAGGCGGCAGCGCCGCGCCCCCGATCTGGCCCTGCTCTCCGAGCGGCTCGGCGTCCCGGTGGTCGGGACGGTCGCGACGACGGGCGAGGGGGTCGAGCACCTGCTCGCCGCAGCGCTCGCCGCGGAGGTGCCGGCGGACGGCTGGTCCCTGCCGCAACCCTTCAGCTCCCTGGTGACGCAGCTGGAGCAGGCCGCGGGCCGGGAAGGGCGAGGCGGGTTCCGGCTGGCGGCCGAGCTGGCGCTGTCGGGCGACGAGGCGAGCGTTCAGGACGTGGGCGAGGCCAGCCCGTGTTGGAGCGAAGTCGCGGCGGCGCGGGACCAGCGGTGGACGAGCGCCGAGGGGTTCGCGGTCGCCGTCGCCACGTCGCGCCGGCGGATGGCGCTTGCGCTCCTCGACGGGGTCGTGCCCGGCGTGGGCGAAGCCGCGGATGGCCGCGCCAGGCTCCTGGACCGGCTGGCGTTGTCGCCGTGGACGGGCATCCCGCTCGTCGCGCTGGTGCTCTACTTCGGGTTCTACAGGTTCGTGGGGGGCTTCGGCGCGCAGACGGCGGTGGACTGGCTCGACCACGTCGTCTTCACCCGGTGGGTGGCGCCGGTCGCGGCCGCGGCCACCGCGCTCATACCCTGGCCCGCGCTGCGCGAGCTGGTCAACGGCCCGTACGGCCTCATCAATCTGGGATTGCGCTACGCCTTCGCCATCGTGCTGCCCATCGTGGCCACGTTCTTCCTCGTCTTCGCGCTGCTCGAAGACTCGGGGTACCTGCCGCGGCTCGCGCTGCTGCTGGACCGCGCCCTCAAGAAAGTCGGGCTCTCGGGCCGGGCGGTGATCCCGCTGGTGCTGGGCTTCGGGTGCAACACGATGGCGACGCTGGTGACCCGCACCCTGGAGACCCGGCGCGAGCGCGTCATCGCGACGCTGCTCCTCGCGCTCGCCATCCCCTGTTCCGCCCAGCTCGGCGTGGTCCTCGGCATCCTGAGCGCGTGGCCGGGCGCGGTGGTGGTGTGGGGGCTGGTGCTGGTGCTCGTCTTCCTCGCGGTGGGCCGGCTCGCCGCGCTGTTTCTGCCGGGAGCGGCGCCGAGCTTCTACATCGAGCTGCCCCGCCTGAGAATGCCGGGCCCGGCCAACGTGTTGCGTAAGACGGCGGCGCGGGTGCGCTGGTACTTCGCCGAGATCCTGCCGCTGTTCCTGCTCGCGAGCGTCCTGTTGTGGGCCGGCGATCTCACCGGGCTGCTGCAGCGGGCGACGGCCGCGCTGGTGCCGCTGGTGCGGTTGATCGGACTCCCCGCCCAGGCCGCGCCGGCGTTCCTCTACGGCTTCTTCCGCCGCGACTTCGGGGCCGCCGGGCTGTACGACCTCGCGCACCGGGGCCTCCTGACGCCGGCCGCGCTGACCACGGCCGCCGTGACCATCACGCTGTTCGTCCCGTGCATCGCGCAGTTCCTGGTGATGAGGAAGGAGCGCGGGCTCAAGGTGGCCGTCGGCGTGCTGGTGGTCGCGACCACGATCGCGTTCACGGTGGGCGGCCTGGTGGGCTGGCTGCTGCGGGCGGTCGGAGGCTGGGCATGAAATGCACGATGTGCGGCCCGGACCCGTCCGCGTGCGACGGCTGCCCGATGGGCTCGAGCGTCTTCGTGTCGCAGCGGCTGGCGGCGCTCGAAGCCGGGCAGCGCGCCACCGTGCGCCGGCTCGCGGCCGCGAGCCCGGCCGACCTGCGCAAGCTCCTGGCCCTGGGACTGCTGCCCGGTGTCGAGCTGGAGGTCGAACGGCGCTGGCCGGCCGTGGTCCTCAGGCTGGACTACGCCACGGTGGCCCTGGATACCGCCCTGGCCGAGGCCGTGATCGTCGCGCCGGCGGCCTGACGCGGGTCGCCGCCGCCCGCTCCGCCTACCGCGGCCTTTCCCGACCCGGTAATATGCTCCCAACCACCCGGAACCAGGGGGCGAGCGTCTGAATCTGCGCTGGCGCGTGTCAGGTGTGGCCGTGGCCGCCCTGTGCCTGGCGGCCGCCTCGCGGTCGGCCGCGCAGGCGGGCGGCGCCGACGTGATTCATCGGGGCCTCGTCCACGGCGGCGCGCGTCCCCCGGCCGGCTTCTACCGGACGCTCGCGGCCCATCCGGGCGCGTTCGAGTTCGCGCACGGCTGGCTGGAGCGGGCGCGGCTGGTCCGTGAGCGCCGGCAGGCGCTCAGGGCGCAGGGCGCGTGGCGCCAGCTCAACGCCTTGGCGGCCCCGGCCGTCGCGGCCGCGTCGGCCACCGCCGTGAGCGGCACGCTGCGCTATCCCACGTTCATGCCGCTCTTCTCGAACACGTCCGCCTCCGACAGCGCCATCATGGACAGCGCGGCCGTGGAGCAGCGTTTCTGGGGCACGCTGCCGGCCCCGGCCAACCGGTACTCGGTGACCACCTACTATCAGGAGATCTCCGGTGGTCGGCTCACGGTGACGGGAAGCGTGATCGGAAGGATCCGCGTCTCGCACACGGACACGGTCTACGCCGGCGGCGTCGGTTGCCAGGGGCTGTGCGGGACCAGCGGTGTGGCGGCCCTCATCGGCGAGCTGGTCGCGCACGCCGACTCGACGGTGGACTTCTCGCAGTTTGTGGACACGACGACCGGCTTCGTGCCCGCCGTGGTGATCCTGGACCCGCAGGTGGGTGGTGAGTGCCT
This sequence comes from uncultured Gemmatimonadales bacterium, assembly GCA_963729955.1. Taxonomy (GTDB): domain Bacteria; phylum Gemmatimonadota; class Gemmatimonadetes; order Gemmatimonadales; family JACORV01; genus Fen-1245. The sequence continues at coordinate 61,930 of CAVSQA010000008.1, read as the reverse complement.
CCAGGTCAACTCCGCGACGCGGAACAACATCTGGGCGCACCGCTACTCGCTGTCCGGGTGGCAGCAGCTCTATGGGCTGGGCCCGGGCGCGATCACGACGAACGACCCGTGGCCCGGGCACCCGGGCCAGTTCGTCAAGATCGACGATTACATCATCCAGGGTGGCCAGGGCGGCGACGGCGAGTGCAGCGTCCGGGCAGCTCGCGCCCATCGGCACCGTCACGCACGAGACCGGCCACCTGTTCGGCCTCCCGGACCTGTACGACGTCAGCGAGCAGACCGAGGGGCTCGGTCGCTGGGACCTGATGTCCTCCGGCAACGAGCAGAAGCCCTACCGGCCGGCGCACATGAGCGCCTGGACGCTCGCGACGCTCGGCTGGATCGCGGAGACCCCTGTCACGACGTCGCAGACGGTCACGGCGGCCCCGATCGAGACCGGCGACACCGCGTACGTGGTGCCGATCCCGGGGACCTCGGGCAACGAGTTCTTCGTGCTGGAGAACCGGCAGCCCATCGGCTCCGATTCCATGATGTACGGCCCGGGGCTGATGATCTATCATCTCGACGCGCAGCTGATGGCCGCGCGCATGCCGAGCAACGGCGTCAACGCGACCTTCCCGCACGCCCTGGCGATCGAGGAGGCGGCGGGCGACACCGGGCTCAACTGCACCTACCCCACGATCTGCAACGACCGCGGCGACGCGGGCGACCCGTTCCCCGGCACCAGCGGCAACACGGTCTTCGGGCCCGGCTCGAAGCCCGCCGCGCGCACCAACCCGGGCGTGCCCGTGGGCATCCGCGTCGACTCGATCCGGCAGGTCGCGCCCTTCGGCGCGATGCGCTTCCGGCTGACGTTCGGCGGCGTGACCGAGGTGGCCGCATCGGATACCGCGGCCACGGTCACCGTGGATTCCCTCCGGACGCACGCGTTTCGCGACGTCCTGGCCGACGGCTCGAGCCACACCGTGGCGATCGACTCCGTGCAGCTCAGCGCCGACCGGAGGACCGAGTACACCTTCCAATCGTGGTCGGACGGCGGCGCCCAGGCGCACGCGATCGCCGGCTCGCTCGCGGGAGCCACGTACACCGCGGCGATCGTGCGCCGCTACCTGGTCTCGATCACCGTCATCGGGACGGGGTCCATCGCGGCGACGCGCGTCATCGATCCGGTCAACGGGTCGTACCTCACCGAGGGCGACAGCGTCACCCTCACGCCGATGCCGGCGGCCGGCTCGTCGTTCGTCGGGTGGAGCGTGGACACCGTCACGGGCAGCTCGGTGCTGGCGCTGCGAGCGGTCCGGCCGTACTCGCTCGTCGCCACCTTCGCGGGCGCGGCCGACGTGGTGCGCCAGCTGCTCACCGGGCGAAGCGCGCTGACCGGAGGCCAGTTGCTGGTCCTGGACGGCCTCGGGAACAGGAACGGCGTCTTCGACCTGGGCGACTTCCTGGCGTGGCTCGACCGCAACCCCGGGGTGGTGAGCGCCGACCAGGTGAGCCGCATCCTGCGGGCGGCACGGCCATGAGACGGTGGCTGGCGCTCGCCGCCTGCGTCGTCGTCGCCGGCACGGGCTGCCGCGGTGACCAGGGCCCGGTGGGCGGCGAGCTGTCGGTACGGCTCGTGACGCCGCGCAACACCGATCGCGGCGTGGTGCTCGTCGTCACCGGAAGGGTGCACGGCGTGAGCGCGCCGGCCGGTTCCACCTACCGCGTGTTCGCCGACACGTCGGACAACGGCGATACGGCCCACATCGTGGTCGCGGCGCCGCAGGGGAGCAGCGTGGCCGCGGGCGAGATCGCTCGCCTGCGGGTGGACGACACCCGGCAGTATCGCAGCTACACGGCGCGGGTGCTCGCGCTCGCGACCGCGACCTACGAAGTGTCCGACACGGCGGGCGTTTCGGTCAGCATCGCCAGGCCGTAGGCCGGCGCCGTCGGGCCGGCGCGGCGCGTTCCGCGGTACGCAAATTGCTTGAGTGAACTACTCGGCTTGGCTACATTGCGCCTTCGGCGGGGCGGTAGCTCAGTTGGGAGAGCACCTGGTTTGCAACCAGGGGGTCGAGGGTTCGAATCCCTTCCGCTCCATCCCGTGCGGTGCGCTGTCTCGCCGGTCGTCGTTCCCCCGGTGCATTAGGGAGACATGGACGCTTCGACGATCCACCAGTACCGGTTCGTCCTCGCCTTCTTGGGTCTCGGGCTGATCTTCGGGATGATCTCGGTGGCCGTGCCGCACTTCATCGCGCCGCGCGGCCGCCGTGGCGCGGACACGTTCAAGACGTACGAAAGCGGCATCGTGCCCGAGCGCGGCGCGTGGCGCCAGTTCTCCCTCGCCTACTACCTCTACGCGCTGCTCTACCTCGCGGTCGCGGTGGACGTGATCTACCTCCTCCCGGTGGCGCTGGTCTTCCGGACGCTGCACACCTGGCAGACGCTGGTCGAAGTCGTGGTGTTCGTCGCGATCCTCGCGGTGGCGGTCGTGTATTCCTGGCGCACCGGGGTGTTCCGGTGGGATTGACGGCTCCGGGCGAGCGCGAACTGGACCGGCTCGCCGAGGAGGCGGCGCCGTGGGTGCGCCTGGCGATGGTCGAGGACGTCCTCAACCTGGCGCGCGCCAATTCCCTGTGGCCGCTCACCTTCGGGCTGGCGTGCTGCGCCATCGAGATGATGGCGGCGGGGGCGTCGCGCTACGATCTCGACCGGTTCGGCGTCGGGTTGTTCCGCCCGTCGCCCCGGCAGGCCGACCTGATGATTCTCGCGGGCACCATCTCGCGGAAGATGGCGCCGGTGATCCGCACGCTGTGGGACCAGATGCCCGGGCCCAAGTGGGCGATCGCGATGGGCGGGTGCACCATCTCCGGCGGCCCGTTCAAGTACCCCGGCGAGTACGCGATCTCGGAGGGCGCCGAGAAGTTCATGCCGATCGACGTGCACGTGCCCGGGTGCCCGCCGCGGCCGGAGGCGCTGATCGCCGGGATCCTGAAGCTCCAGGAGAAGATCAAGCAGGGACACAGGCTTGAGCGCGCCGGCTGAGGTCGCCGAGGCGGCCGAGCGGCTCGGCGCGACCGTCCCGGCGCCGATCGAGCACCCCTTCACGGGCGCCGTGGAAGTGCGGTGGATCGCGCCCGGCCGCCTCCCCGACGCGTGCCGGGCGGTGCGCGACGCGGGCTACTTCTTCGAGTCGCTGACCTGCGTGGACCGGCTCGCCACGCACGGGGCCTTCGAGCTCATCTACACGTTCAACCGCTTCGAGGCGCCGCCGCCCGGCCGGGTGGCCTGGCGCGTCTGGTGTCCCGCCGGGGAGAGCGTCCCCACCGTGAGCGGCGTGTTCGGCGCCGCCGACTGGAACGAGCGCGAAGCGTGGGAGCTGTACGGGGTGACGTTCGCCGGACACCCCAACCTCACCTGGCTGCTGCTGCCCGAAGGCACCGAATGGCGGCCGCTGCTCAAGAGCTTCACGGGGCCGCCGGCCTCCACCTACGACGACAGCCAGCGGGCCCCCGCGCCGCACGATGACTCAGCCGCCCACCCCTGACGCGCTCGACACCTACACCCTGAACATGGGGCCGCAGCACCCGTCCACCCACGGCGTGCTGCGGATGAGGCTGAAGCTGCGCGGCGAGGAAATCGTCGTCGCGGAGCCGGTGATCGGGTACTCGCACCGGGCGCACGAGAAGATGGCGGAGAACCGGACCTACGCGCAGTTCCTGCCGAACACGTCGCGGCAGGACTACCTGTCCGGCATGATCTACAACTTCGCGTGGGTCGAGGCCGTCGAGAAGATGGCCGGCATCACGGTGCCGGAGCGCGCGCTGGTGGCGCGGGTGATTCTCGCGGAGTTCAACCGGATCGCGTCCCACCTGCTGTGGATCGGGGCGTTCCTGCTCGACCTGGGCGCGGCGACGCCGTTCCTCTACGCCTGGGACGACCGCGAGGCGATCCTCTTCCTGCTCGAGTCCGTCACCGGCTCGCGGCTCACCTACTGCACCGCGAGGTTCGGCGGGCTGAACCAGGACCTCGACGCCGACTTCGCGCGCCGGGCGCGCGAGGTCGTCGCCAAGTTGAAGGCCCGCTGGGCCGAGTACGTGAAGCTGATCGAGGACAACGTCATCTTCGTCAACCGCACCAGGGGCGTGGGCGTGATGTCGCGCCGACCTGTGCCGGTCGTACGGGGTCACCGGGCCGACGCTCCGCGGCTCCGGCGTCCCGTACGACGTGCGCAAGGCCGAGCCGTACGGCGCCTACCCGCGCTTCGAGTTCGACGTCGTCACCCGCGTCGAGGGCGACGTGTTCGCGCGCTACATGGTGCGGGCGCTGGAGATGCAGCAGAGCGTGCGGATCATCGAGCAGGCGCTGGCGCAGCTCCCCGACGGCCCGATCCTGAATCCCGACTCGATCGGCGTGAAGAAGCGGCTCAAGCTGCCGGTGGGCACCCAGTACTACGCCGTCGAGAGCGCGCGCGGGCACTACGGCATCCTGCTCGTCTCCGAGGGCGGGACGGAGCCGTACCGGGCGAAGTTCCGCACGCCGTCGTACCCCAACCTCGCGGTGCTCGCCGAGGTGCTGCCCGGGCACATGGTCGCCGACGCGGTCGCCGTCCTGGGCAGCGTGGACCTGGTGATGCCCGAGGTGGACCGCTGATGGGCGCGGTGCACGGCCTGCTGGCCCGCGTGATCGGCGATTTCGGCGCGACGCTGCTGCTCGGCGCCGGCGCCATCCTCGGCTTCCTCACCTTCAATGTGCTGTTCCTCATCTGGCTCGAGCGCAAGGTGTCGGCCCACGCGCAGCGGCGCCTCGGCCCGATGGAGGTGGGGCCGCACGGCACCCTGCAGACCGTCGCCGACATGCTGAAGCTGCTCTCCAAGCAGCTGGTCACGCCGGTCGCGACCGACCATTTCACGTTCCTGTTCGCCCCGATGCTGATCTTCATTCCGACCATCTGCCTCACGTCGCTGGTCCCGCTCGGGGACGCGCAGGCGTTCGCCGAGATGCCCAACGGGCTGGCGGTGGTGGTCGTGCTGTCGGGCGTGACCGTGATCGCCATCTTCATGGCGGGCTGGTCGTCCAACAACAAGTACGCGGTGCTCGGCGGGATGCGCTCGGTCGCGCAGGTCGTGGCGTACGAGATCCCGGTGCTGCTGTCCGCCCTGTCGGTCGTGCTGATCGCCCAGTCGCTCAACCTCCACACCATCGTCGACGGGCAGAGCTTCAACCTGCGCGAGATCCTCGCGGGCGCGAAGAGCGTGCCCTACGTGGTGGTCGAGCCGGTGGCGGCGCTCATCTTCTTCATCGGGATCACCGCCGAGACCAACCGCGCGCCGTTCGACATCCCCGAGGCGGAGTCCGAGCTGGTGGGCGGGTTTCACACCGAGTACACCGGGATGCGGTTCGCCCTGTTCTTCTTCGCCGAATACACCAACATGCTGGTGCTGGGGGCCGTGGGCGCGACCCTGTTCCTGGGCGGGTGGAAGGGGCCCTTCGTCGGATCGCTCCCCTGGCTGGGTCCGCTGTACATCCTCCTCAAGGCGTACCTGGTCGTCTTCCTGATGATGTGGGCGCGCTGGACCTTCCCCCGGCTGCGCTTCGACCAGCTGATGAATTTCGCCTGGAAGCTGCTGATCCCGGTCGCGCTGGTGAACCTGCTCCTCACCGCCATCGTGCTCGAGGCGTTGCCGCGCCCGTGAACCTGCCCGGGCGCGTGCTGGTCGGGCTCAAGAGCCTGCTGGTGGGCCTGGGCGTGACGGGCCGTCACATGGTGCGGCCGGTGGTCACGCTCCAGTACCCGCACGAGCTGCCGGACGTCTCCCGCTGGGGTGGCCCGATCGAGCTGGTGACCTTCCCCGAGACGGGGACCCACGACTGCATCGCGTGCAACGCGTGCGCCCGCATCTGCCCGTCGGACTGCTTCGACATCGCGGGGGTGCGGCCGCCCGGCCTCAAGAAGATGCGGGCGACCAAGTTCCTGCTCGACTTTTCCACCTGCAGCCTGTGCGGGCTGTGCATCGACGTCTGCCCCACCGACACGCTCAAGTACTCGGCGCACTTCGACGACGCGGCCTACCAGCGCGAGCAGACCGTGAACGACCTGCTGGCGCCGTTCGGCGCCGACCCCTATCTGAGCGGCGAGGCGAAATGAACTGGAACGCCTTCCTGTTCGGCGCCTCGGCCGCGCTGGCGCTGATCGGCGCGCTGTTCGCGGTCGGGCTCAAGAACATCTTCCACAACATCCTGGGCTTCGCGCTCTCGCTCCTGGGCGTGGCGGGGCTGTTCCTCTCGCTGGGGAGCGACTTCCTGGCCATCGTGCTGCTGCTGGTCTACGTCGGCGCCCTCGGCATCGCGATGGTGTACGCGGTGATGCTCTCCCAGCCGCTCGACACGCCGCGCGCCCCGCGCAGCCTGCCCAAGGTGGTGGGTGCCGCGCTGCTGGCGGCCATGGTCGCGATGGCGCTGTGGCTGGTGATCCGGGGCGCGCCGTTCCCGGCGAGGAGCGGCAGCCTCGAGGTCACCCCGCAGATGACGGGCTACCGGCTGCTCTCCGACTACGTGCTCGCCTTCGAGCTGATCTCGATCCTGCTGGTGATCGCGATGATCGGCGCGGTGATGGTGGCGCGGAAGGATCCCGGCAAGCGCCTCCCGGTCACCCCCGCAGGCCCGAAGGTGGCGCCATGACCTGGCTGCACTGGTACCTGCTGGTCGCGCTGCTGCTGTTCTGCATCGGGCTGTACGGGCTGGTGCAACGGCGGTCGCTGATCGCGATGCTGATCGCGCTCGAGCTGATGCTGGCCGCGGTCTCCCTCAACGTGGTGGCGATCACCAGCCTGAGCGGCGGCAGCTCGTCGGTGGGGCAGGTGGTGGCCTTGATCCTGATCGGCGTCGCCGCGGCGGAGGGCGCCATCGCGCTGTCGCTGTTCGTCGCGATCCAGCGCGAGGTCCAGAGCATCAACGTGGAGAACCTCTCGGAGCTCAAGGGATGACCGGCGCCACGCTGGCGGCGCTGCTGGCCCAGGGCTCGCCGCTCGCGGCGTGCGCCGTCGTGCTGATCGCGCTCCGGGGCCGGCCGCGAGCCGCGGCGGCGCTCGGCATCGCCGGGATGGCGGCGTCGCTGCTCGCCTCGGCGTACCTGGTGGCGGTCGTGGCGGTCCCCGGCCGCACCCTGCTCGCGCAGACCGTCTTCCTGCCGGTGGACGGGACCCACAACCTCGCCTTCGGCGTGCTCCTCGATCCGCTCTCCACCACGATGGCGCTGGTCGTCTCCGGCGTCACCCTGGCGGTGATGGCGTACTCCACGGGCTACATGGCCGGGGACCCGGGCTTCGCGCGCTACTACGGATTCCTGGCGCTGTTCGGGTGGGCGATGCAGGGGCTGGTGCTCTCGGCCAACCTGCTGCAGACCCTCGCCTTCTGGGAGCTGGTGGGCCTGGCGTCGTTCCTCCTGATCGGCTTCTGGTTCGACCGGCCCGCGCCCGCCGCGGCGGCCCGCAAGGCGTTCATCATGACGCGGGTGGGCGACGTCGGCTTCTTGCTGGGCGTGCTGCTGCTGATCCGCACCCTGGGGCTCGCGACCATTCCCGACGTGATCGCGGCGGCGGCGCCGGGCGGGGCGCTGACGCCGCGGACCACCACCCTCGCGGCGGCGCTGCTGCTGATGGGGGTGATCGGCAAGAGCGCGCAGGGCCCGTTGTTCACCTGGCTCCCCGACGCGATGGAGGGGCCGACGCCGGTCTCCGCGCTGCTGCACTCGGCGACGATGGTCGCGGCGGGCGTGTACCTGGTGGCGCGGCTCCATCCGCTGTTCCTGGCGGCGCCCGCCGTGATGCACGCGCTGCTGTGGCTGTCCGTGGTGACGGCGCTGGCCACGGCCACGATGGCCATGGTGGCGACCGACATCAAGCGCGTGCTCGCCTACTCGACCATCTCGCAGCTGGCCTACATGCTGATGGGGCTCGCCGCGGGCAGCGCCGCGGCCGGGTTCTTCCACCTCACGACCCACGCCGGGTTCAAGGCGCTGCTGTTCCTCGCGGCGGGGATCTTCATCCACCACGCGCATTCCAACGAGATGTCGGAGATCAGCCAGCGCGATCCGTGGTCGCAACGCGCCGGCGTGATCGGCCTGGTGGCGGGCAGCGCGGCCCTGGCGGGGGTCATTCCGTTCGCCGGGTACTTCAGCAAGGAAGCCATCCTGGGCGCGCTGGAGACCGGAGCGTCCCCGCTGGTCGTGGCGCTGGCCTATCTCGGCGCCGGCCTGACGGCCTACTACGCGTTCCGCATGGTGTTCCTGACCCTGCCGGCCCGCGCCCGCGCGGATGCGCGGCCCCGGGAGGGTGTGCCGCCGGCGGAGCGGGCGGCGGCGCACCCAGGCTCGCACGGGGTGGCGGCGGGCGAGCGGGCGATGCAGGTCACGGTCCTGCTGCTCGCCCTGCTCACGCTGCTCCTGGGGTATCTCGGGCCGTGGCTCGTGGCGCGGCTCGCGCCCGGCGAGACGCCGCGCGCGCCGTTCGATCTCGGGACCGGCGCGCTGGCCGCGCTCGCGCTGGTGGCGGCGGGCATCGCCCTGGCCTGGGTCGAGTTCGGACGGCGCGGCGCCCCGCGGGTCGGGTTCCTCGAGCGGCTGCCGGCGGTGGCGCGGTTCTGCCGCGACAACTGGTATCTGGACCGCCTGTACCGCGCGACCGTGATCCGCTGGGCGGTGGCGCTCTCGCGGGCCGCGCACTGGAGCGACCGCACGGTCGTGGACGGCGCGACGGACGGCCTGGCGAGCGGCACCGTGGGAAGCGGGCGGCTGCTGGCCCTGGTGCAGAGCGGCTACGTGCAGGCCTATCTCACCGTGGCCGCGGTCCTCATCGCGGCGCTGGCGTACCTGCTGGGGCGCCCGGGGGCGACGCCGTGACCCACGTCCCGCTGCTCACGCTGCTCCTGGCGTGTCCCGTGCTCGGCCTCGCGGGCATCCTGGCCACGCCGAGCCGCTATCCCGGAGCGATCCGGAGGATCGCGGCGGCGAGCGGCCTGGCCGCGGCCGCGGTCGTGGCGCTGCTGTGGCTCCGGTTCGATGCGCAGGCCCCAGGCTTCCAGTTCGTGGAGCGGCTGCCGTGGGTGCCGTCGTTCGGCATCGAGTGGCACAACGGGGTGGACGGCCTGAACCTGCCGCTGCTCGCGCTGACCGCGATCGTGTTCCTCACCGGCGTGCTGGTGATGTGGGAGCTCCAGGAGCGTGTGAAGGAGTACTTCGCCTTCATGACGCTGCTGGTGATCGGCGTGTTCGGCGTGTTCATGACGCTCGACCTGTTCTTCTTCGTGTTCTACTACGAGGTCGCGGTGCTGCCGATGTACCTGCTCATCGCGGTCTGGGGCAGCACGCGGAAGGAGTACGGCGCCATGAAGCTCACCCTGTACCTGCTGGTGGGGACGGCGCTGGTGGTGCCGGCCGCGCTGGCGGTGTACTGGGGCGCGGGGCAGGGCACCTTCGACCTCACGCGGCTCGCCGCCGCGCATTTCTCGCGCGGCTTCCAGCTGCTGGTCTATCCCTTCCTGTTCGTCGGCTTCGGCATCCTGGCCGGCATGTGGCCGCTGCACACCTGGTCGCCGGTGGGCCACGTGGCGGCGCCCACCGCCGTCTCGATGCTGCACGCCGGGGTCCTGATGAAGCTCGGGGCCTACGGGATCCTGCGCGTGGCAATGCCGGTGCTCCCCGAGGGGGCGCAGTACTGGGCCCACGCGACCGCGATCCTGGCCACCGTCAACATCGTGTACGGCGCCTTCGTGGCGCTGGCGCAGACGGACCTGAAGTTCGTGATCGGCTACTCGTCGGTCTCCCACATGGGCATCGTGCTGCTGGGCCTGTCGACCCTGTCGGAGGCCGGCGTCAACGGTGCCGTCTTCCAGATGTTCAGCCACGGCATCATGACGGCCCTGTTCTTCGCCGCGGTGGGCTACATCTACGACCGGCTGCACACCCGGGACATCGGCAAGCTGGGCGGGCTGTCGCGCACCCTGCCGGTGGCGTCGGCGTTCTTCATCATCGCGGCCCTGACCGGGGCCGGAGTGCCCGGCTTCTCCTCGTTCTGGGCGGAGCTGCTGGTCTTCCTGGCCACGCTGCGGACGTACCCGGTGCTGGCGATCGTGGTGGTGGTGGCGCTCACCATCACGCTGGCGTACTCGATCCGGGTCATCGTGCTCGCCTTCTTCGGCCAGCCGCGCGAGGCCCACCCCGGAGTGAGCGACATCGGACCGTTCCTGTCGTTGCCGCGCGCCATTCTGGTCGGCTTCCTGCTGCTGTTCGGCTTCGTGCCCCATCTCATCCTGAACGTGATCGAGCCCGCCACCCGGGCCATGATGCGGGCGTTCCAGTGACGCGGTTCCTGGCCCTGCTGCCCGAAGCGGCGCTGGCGGTGACGGCGCTCCTGGTGTTCGGCGCGCTGATGACCGAGCGGCACCGCACCCGGCGCGCGCGGCAGGCGGCGTACGTGGGTGGGGTGCTGGTGCTCGCCGCCAGCCTGGCCACCATGGGACGGAGCGAGGAGTTCTTCTGGGCGACCTACCGGGTGGACGCGTTCTCGCAGCTGATCAAGGCCGCGGTCGCGGTGGGCTTCCTGATCGGCGCCGTCATCGCCGGCGAGGTGCGAGGCCAGCGCGAGGACGTGCGCGGCGAGGTCTTCTTCTTCCTCCTCGCCTCGACCACCGGCCTGGTGGCCCTGTCGAGCGCGGTGGAGCTGGTCGCCCTCTACCTCGCCATGGAAATCGCCTCGTTCTCGCTGTTCGTGCTGGTCCCGATGTGCGACCAGTGTCAGATGGGCCGGGAGGCGGCGCTCAAGTTCATCGTGATCGGTCTGGCCGCGTCCGCGGTCACGCTGTTCGGGCTGTCGCTGATCGTCGGCTTCACCGGCACCACCCGGGTGGACGAGATCGCCGCCCTGCTGCCGCAGCTCGCGGGCGAGCCCGCCGTGATGTTCGGCGTCGCCCTGTTCCTCGCCGGCCTGCTGTTCAAGCTCGCCGTGTTCCCGTTCCACTTCTGGGCGCCCGACGTCTACCAGGCGGCCTCCCACGGCGTGGCGGCGTTCGTGGCCACCGCCTCCAAGGTCGGGGCGATCGCGGTGCTGGCGCGGCTGATCGCCGCGGCCGGGCTGGGCGGCACGCGGCTGGTGACGGCGCTGGCGCTGATCGCCGCGGTGTCGATGACCCTCGGCAACCTGGTCGCCATCGTGCAGCGCGACGTCAAGCGCATGCTCGCCTACTCGGCGGTGGCCCAGGCCGGGTACGTGATGGTCGGGCTGGTCGCGTTCACGCGCGCTGGAGTGGCGGCGGCGCTGTTCTACGGCCTGCTCTACCTGCTGATGAACGCCGGGGCCTTCCTGGTGGTGGCGCGGGTGGGCGCCGACGGCACCAATCCGCAGCTCGACGATCTCAAGGGACTGCATCGCCGCTCGCCGCTCCTCGCGGCCACGCTGCTGCTGGCGCTGTTCGCCCTGGCGGGCGTCCCGCCCACCGCCGGCTTCGTGGGCAAGTGGTTCCTGTTCACGGCCGCGATGGGGCAGGGATGGTGGCTGCTGGTGCTGCTCGCCGCCGTCAACAGCACGGTCTCGGTCTACTACTATCTGGTCGCGGTGAAGTACGCGTACCTGCTGCCCGACGAGCGGAGCCGCGGCCCGCTGAAGCTCAGCCTCGGCGACCAGGCGCTGTGCTACGCACTCTCGGGCGCCGTGGTCGGGCTGGGCGTGTTCCCCACCGCCCTGTACCGGTTCGCGGAGCGCGCCGCGCAGCTGCTGCCGTAGCCGGCGCCCCGCGGGGCGGGCGGCTCGCCGGCGGGGTCGCTTGCCCTGGAGCGCGCGGGCGCTGTAAGCTCAGGGCGGCTCCGTCGCGGAGGTCATCATGCCGCCGGTCGTGGGAGAAGCCGCACCCGCCTTCACGCTGCCGTCGACGTCGGGGACCGACGTGACCCTCGCGCAGTTCCGCGGGAAGTCCAACGTCCTCCTGGCGTTCTTCCCGCTGGCCTTCACGTCCACCTGCGCCGAGGAGATGTGCTCGTTCACCGAGGACGTGCTGCGGTTCGACGGGGCGGGCGCCGTGGTGCTTCCCATCAGCGTAGACTCCATCCCCACGCTGCGGGAGTTCAAGGTCAAGGAGCGGATCTCGCTCGAGCTGCTGTCGGACTTCAAGCGCGAGGTGTGCCGCGCCTACGGCACGCTGCTCGAGGACAAGTTCTTCTCGCGCCGCGCCTACTTCCTGGTCGACAAGCAGGGCATCCTGCGCTGGTCGCATACGGAGGTCGAGCTGGGCCATCGGCGTGACGACGACGAGCTGCTCGCGCAGATCGCGGCGCTGTAGCGGCGCTCTCGCCCGCGCGGCGCGGCGCCGCGTCGGCGCCCGCGACGGCCCCCGCGCGTGAGCGACCCGTTCGAGCTGCTGGCGCGCACCGACAAGTGGCAGCTTTCGGCGGGCGAGGGCCTGGTGTTCGCGCCGCCGTTCCCCGTCTGGCTCGACGTCCCCGGCTTCTGGGACGAGGCCCACCTGTTCGAGTATCCGCTCCAGCCGCTGTTCACCGTCACCTTCCTGGACGGGTCGGGCGCGGAGCTGCGCCTGGTGCCGGGCGCCCGCCGCTGGACCCCCGCCGCCCTCGAGACCCCGTATCTCCCCACCGCCGGCGGCATCGAGGCCGTCGAGACACGGGTGGTCCTTCCCGGCTTCGTGGTGGGGAGCGAGTGGGCGCTCCGCAACGCGGGCGCCGAGCCGGCTCGGCTCGACGCCGTGGCCTGGACCACGGCGCCGGGCGAGGAGGTGCCCGCGGGCGGCGTCGGCTGGTCGTCGGTCGAGCTGGCGTGGCCGCGGCGCGTGGTGGACCGCAAGGGGCACACGCTCGACCTGTTGCTGAAGCTCGCCCTCGCCCGCGGCACCGATACCTGGGGCGCGGTGCGCGCCGAGCCGACGGCGAACCAGCCGCGGTTTCGGCTGACGCCGTTCTGGGACCGGTGGGATCCCCGGCACGGCGGCCTGGCCTGCCGCGCTGACCTCGGCGGGATCAGCGAGGAGGGGCTGGTCTACCTCGGCGTGCACCGCGCGCTCGAGATCCCGCCGGGCGGCGTGGCCCGCCTGGCGGTGGCGCTGCGCGTGGAGCCCGATCTCCCGCGCGGCGCGGCCCCACGCCCCGACGTCGCGACCCCCCGGAAGGCGTCGTCGTTCTCGGCGGCGAGCCGCTCGTCGTGGGAGGACTTCCTCGCCGACGTCCCGGTGTTCCGCTGCTCCGATCCGTACTTCGAGCGCTACTGGGCGTATCGCTGGTACGGCCTGCGGTTGTGCGGCATCGCCGGCGGGTGGGGCAACTACGCGGCACCGAGCATGTGCGAGGGGATCGGCTACTTCCACCAGCCCATCGCCTACAGCGCGCAGTGCCACCTGCGCGAGCTGCGCTGGGGCCGCGACCCGGAGCCGGCCCGGGGCGTGCTGCGGACCTTCGTCGCCCACCAGCGGCTGGACGGCTCGCTCCCCGGCCGGGTGTACGCGAATCACCTCGAGGGCTCCGACTTCTACCACGCCGACTGGGGCGGCGCGCTGCTGGCGCTGGACGCCGTGCACCCCAGCGACGCGTTCCTGCGCGAGGTGCTGCCCGCGCTCGAGCGCTACGGCGAGTGGCTCATCGCCACGCGCGACGCGCAGCGGATGCACCTCTACGACGTGGTGGACCAGTACGAGACCGGCCAGGAGTACATGTCCCGCTACCTGGCCGTCGATCCCGACGCCGACCTGTACGGCTGGGAGAGCCGGATCCGCCTCAAGGGGGTGGACGTCACCGTCTACGCCTACGCGCTGTTCCGGGCGCTGGCGCTGCTGGCGCCGCGGGGCGGCGTCGATGGCGAGAAGTGGCGGCGCCACGCGGCGGCGACCGCGCAGGCGGTACGGGAGCGGATGTGGGATCCGGCGTCGGGGATGTTCAGCGACGTGAACCCGGCCACGGGCCGGCGCACCAGGGTCAAGGCGGCGGTGTGCTTCTACCCGTACGCCACCGACCTGGTGGGCGCCGAGCACCTGCCGGGCTTCGCGCAGAACCTGTTCGACGCGCACGCCTTCTGGACGCCGTTTCCCGTGCCGTCCTCCAGCATGCAGGATCCCCTGTACGATCCCGACGCGGCGTGGAAGGGGAAGCGGCACAACTGCCCGTGGAACGGGCGCGTGTGGCCGATGACCAACAGCCACGTGGCGGAAGCCATCGCGTCCGTCGCGCTGTCGCAGGTCCCGGCGCTGCGCGCGCACCTCGCCGAGTTCATCACCCGGTTCGTGCGGATGCTGTTCTGGAACGGCGACGCGTCCCGCCCGAACAGCTTCGAGCACTATCACCCCGTCACCGGACGCCCGAGCGCCTACCGCGGCATCGACGACTACCAGCACTCGTGGGTCAACGATCTCATCGTGCAGTACGTGATCGGGCTCCGGCCGGCCGGCGAGGGGCGGTTCGTGGTGGACCCGATGCCCTGCGCGCTGGACGGGCTCGAGGCGCGCGGCCTGCCGATGCAGGGCGCGCTGGTGGACGTGGCGCGGGAGGGCGAGCGGTTGACCGTCCTGGTGGGTGGGCGCGAGGCGGCGCGCGGCCGGGTGGGCGAGGCGCTCGAGGTGACGCTGTGAGCTTGCGCGTGGGGCTGGTGGCGAGCGCGGGGGCGGAGGGCGACGCGGCCCTGGCGTGGCTCGGGACGGTCGCCGGCCTCGAGGTGCGGCGCCACGAGCCTGGACAGGTCGACGGCGGCGGTCAACGAGATCGACGTGCTGTGGGTGCACGGGGAGTCGCGGCCGGACGGGCTCCCCACCGAGGCGGTGCGCGGCTTCGTGGCGCAGGGCGGAGGGCTGCTGCTCACGCTCAGGGCCGCGTCGCTGGTGGGCCCGCTCGGCATCGAGACGGTGCCGCCGAACGACTGCCGCGAGATGGTGTGGAGCCATCGGGGCGACGAGTGGTGGTCGGACCAGCGGCCGACGACGCCGGCCGGCCCCCACGTGCGCGGCCTCGAAGCCTACGGCCCGCACGTGCTGCTCGAGGGGCTGCACAACGGCACCTACTGCTGGGCGCCGTCCGAGGGCGAGCCGTTCGCCTGGGCCTGTTACTCGGGCGGCGCGTGGCCGGCCGACGGGAGGGTCGTGGCGGTGGAACGCGGCTACCGCGTCCAGAACCCGGAGCGGGTGGTGGCGTGGGAATACGCCGTCGGCCGCGGGTGCGTGCTCTGCCTCGGCGCCTTCGTCTCGTTCGCCGCGCCCGAGCGCCGGCTGCGGCCGCAGCTCGAGCAGCTGGTGCTCAACGCCCTGCGGGCGGCCGCCTCCCCGGCCCGCGAGCCGCGGACCTGGTGGCCGTCGCCGGGCTCCGTCGCGTCCGCCTCCGAGGCCCTCCTCCTGCCCGAACCGCTGGAGTTCGACGGAGCCCTCCCCGTGCCCTCCGAGGACGGCCTGATGATGGCCGGCGCGGTGCGGCACGAGGAGGCGTTCGACCTGGCCGGGCGCCGCGCGCTGCTGGTGGGCGACGAGCGGCGCGGCATCCGTGAGCTGTGGTTCCATCCTCATCGGGCGGTCGCGTCCTGGATCGTGCGGGCCGACGGGGACCTCGCCCTGGGCACCCGCGCGGAAGTGACGCCGGACGTCGTCTCGCGCGTCATTCAGACCGGCGACCGCCGGCTGCTCGAGTCGGCCTTCGTCGCGCTGGAGCACCCCGTCGCGCTGCTGGCGTATCGGCCCGGGCGCAAGCGGCGCGAGTCGGTGGGGCGGGGGCCCTTGGACTTCGAGATCGAGCTGGTGGCGGACCTCCGGCGGACCTGGCCCTTCGCGGCCGGGTGCGGCGGCAACCTGGTGTACCACAGCCGCGGCGACGGCCGCGTCACCGTGGTGGCCTCGGAAAGCGACGACGGCGTGGCGGCGGTGTTCGTGAGCCGCGCGGCGTCCGTCCAGATGGAGCGGGCGGCGGGCAGCGCGCTGGCGGTGCGGTGCCGCATCCGCACCACGCTCGGCTCCCCGCTCCTGGTGGCGGTCGTGGGCGGCGCGAGCCAGGGCGACTTCCAGCGCACGCTGCGCGCCGTCCGGCGGCTCGGCGTCGCCGGCCTGGTGCGGCAACGCGTCCAGCGTGCGGCGGTGCTCACCGAGGCGCGGCTCGCCGTCCGCAGCGACGACGACCCTCTGGACCGCGGGTTCGCGTGGGCCAAGCGCCGGCTCGACGCGTTCCTCGGCGACGTCCCCGGCGTCGGAAGGTCCCTGCTGGCGGGCTACGGCGCCGCGCCGCGGCCGCGGGGCGACGGGAGAGCGGGCGATACCCGGTTCGTGGGTCCGGACGCGTGCTGGGCGGGTTTCGCGCTGCTGGCCGAGGGCGAGTACTCGGTGGTGCGCCAGACCATCCGCTTCCTCGGCGACCGGCAGGACGTCACGGGCCAGGTGCTGCAGGACGCGACGACGTCCGGCCAGTTCCATTTCGACGGCGCGGATGCGACGCCGCTGTACCTGCTGCTGGTGGCGCGCTACCTGGCGTGGAGCGGTGACCGCGACTTCGTGGCGTCGATCTGGCCGCACGTGGAGCGCGCCACCGCGTACTGCCTGTCCACGGACCGCGATGGCGACGGCTTGATCGAGCACAGCGGCGGGGCCGGCGGCGGAACGGGGCCGGAGGGTGAACGGCGGGTGTCCCTCTACCTCGCCGGCATGTGGCAGGCGGCGCTGCGCGGCCTCGCCCGGGCGGGGGAGCTGTTGGGGCGGGACCGCTTTGCCGCCGAGTGCTGGGCTCGCGCGGCGCGGGTCACCGCGGCGATCGAGGACCGGTTCTACGACGCCGGCCGCGGCTGCTACGCGCGCGAGCTTCGCGCGGACGGCGCGACGTCCTGGACCCAGTGTGCGGTGCTCGCGGTGCCGGTGCTCCTCGGCGCCGCGAATCCGGTTCGCGCGCGGAGCTTCCTCGACGCCCTCGGTGGCGACGCCTTCAGCGCTCCGTGGGGCGTGAGGATGCTGCCTGTCACGGATCCGCGGTTCTCTCCGTCGGATCGGGAGGCCGGCGCCGTGCGGCCGCTCGTGACCGGGTGGGCGGCGTTGGCGGAGTATCGGGCCGGCCTGGGGGAGAGCGCCTTCCGCCATCTCCGGGCCAACGCCGTCCTGGCCTACGTCCGCCAGCGGGGCGCGTTCGACGAGACGCTGGACGGCCTGGAGGAGCGCGCGGCCGGGGGCTGCGCCGACCGGGCAACGTCGGCGGGCGATGGTGGTGCTGCCGTTGGTCGAGGGCCTGCTGGGCGTGGAGCCCGATGGGGGGGCGGGGCGGCTCACCGTGGCGCCCCAGTTGCCGCAGGACTGGGCCCGGCTCGACGTGCTCGGCCTGCGCTGCGCCGACAGCGCGTACGACCTCGCGCTGCGACGTCGCGACGGCGCGCTGGTGGTCGCGCTCCGCCGGACCCTCGGCCCGGGGCTCGACGTCACCCTGGCGCCGTGGCTGCCCACACTACCCGAAGCGGTGACGGTCGACGGCCACGACGTCCGCCCGGCCATCACGGCGTGGGGAGCCGGCGTGCGGTGCGCCCTCACGCTCGAGGCGGCCGCCGAGCACGAAGTGCGCTATCGACTCAAGTGACCAGCGGAGACGGAAGGCGGAACCCAGAGTAGTTGCGAGACGCCGAGTTGCGAGTGGTTATGAGGTTGCGGAAGGCCGGACGACAGAAGCGGCCCCGCCACGACGCCGCGACGGGGCCTCTTCTCATGTCCGGAATACCCGTGACTCCAAACCACTCGCAACTCGGCGTCTCGCAACTCCCCCGAGGACTCCGCTCTCCCAACTCGCAACTACCGCCGTGAGTGGGCCATCGCGCGCGCCGTCTCCAGGGTCCGGTCGACGTCCTCCGGCAGCGTGTAGATGTGGCAGCACTGGCGCACCCCCAGCGGGTCGCCCATCGAGCGACAGCGGACCTTCGCGCGGTCCCACAGTCCGTCCATCAGCTCGGCCGCCGGCCACCCGGCGAGGCTCCACACCGTGGTGCCGCTCACCAGCTCGGGGTGCACGGGAGAGTGGATCTGCGCCTGCGGGATCTGCTGCAGCCCGGCGCGCAGCCGGTTCGCCAGCGCCATGATGCGCGCCTCCACCCGCGCCGGACCGATCCGGTTGTGGAACTCGATGGCGGCGGCGTAGCCCTTGAGCAGCGAGCGATTCCCGGTCCCGATCTGCATCAGCCGGTAGGCGCCGGCCTTGTAGTCGTCCCAGGTGGCCGAGGCCAGGGTCGCCCAGACTCCGGGGAGCTTCTCCGAGGTGACGTAGAGGAAGCCGCTCCCGGCGGGCGCGAGCAGCCACTTGTGCGGTGACGAGTAGTACGCGTCGCACCCGATCCGCTTCATGTCGAGCTGGAAGTGGCCGCTGCACTGCGCCCCGTCGATCACCGTGAAGATCCCGCGCTCCCGGGCGATGGCGCACATCCGCTCCACGGGGAAGCGGATCGCCTGGCCGCTCGTCAGGTGCGGGATGCTCCAGACCCTGGTCTGGGGCGTGGTGGCGTTGACGTACAGATCGATGAGCTGCTGCGGGTTCTCGGGCGGCACGGGCACGACGACCTGCTTCACGTACACGCCGTAGCGCTTCGACTTCAGCTCCCATCCCATCCGGCCGCCGGGATGCTCGAGGTTGGTGAGGATGATCTCGTGGCCGGGCTCGAGCGGCAGCCCGTTGGCGACGTAGTTCATCCCCAGGGTCGCGTTCTGGGTGAGCGCGACCTCGTCCGGCGACGCGCCGATCAGGGCGGCGAGCGCCGTCCGCAAGGTCGGTCTCGGGGTTGTAGCCGGCGATGTAGTCGGGCGTGCCGGCCTTGTAGTTCCAGTGGGCGATGGTGCCCGCCACCTGGCTCATGTCGTCCGCCACCGCCTGCAGCACCACGCGCGGCATGCTGCCGAGCGTCCCCGTATTGAAGAACGCCTCGTCGGCCGGGATCAGGAACTCCTTGCGCAGGTCGCGCCAGTACGTCTCGTCGTCCCGGAAGACGGATGGGGGCCACGCGGGCGTGGCGTCGGCCGCCGGGACCCCGCCGGCGCGGCGATCGGTGCGGGACAGCAACGCGACCGAGGCGAAGGAGCCGAGAAACGAGCGGCGGTCGAGCATGGGCGGGACTCTCGGGAAGGGATCGGCGCGAATATGCGGCGCGAGGGGAAGGGCCGCCAGACTGCTTGCCCGCGCCCGCGGTCCCGGTGACATTGCGGGGTGCGCCACCCCGGACTCGCCGCTCTCGCCCTCTGTGGCGCGCTCGCCCTCGCGTCCTGCCGGGTCGAGCGCGCCTCGTCCGGGCGCCCTCCCGAGCCCGGCGCCGCGGCCGCCGCCGCCGACTCGGTGGCCTCCGCGGAGGTGTACGCGGCGCTGCGGCTCTACTACGCGCGACTCACCTCGCGCGACTGGAAGGTGCTGGCGGAGAGCTTCTGGCCGCAGGCGACCATCACCACCATCATGCGCCCCGCCGCCGACAGCGCGGATACCGTGTACACTGTCGCCATCGAGGACTTCGTCGAGCGCGCCACCAGGCACGGCATTCGCGACTGTCCCGCCAGCTTCTCCGACGAAATCGCCCACGCCAACATCGTCACCTACGGCCCGCTGGCCGACGCCTGGGTGACCTACCGCGCGCACTGCGGCGTGACGCGCGACTCGACCGCCGTCCACTACGGCATGGACGCGTTCCACCTGATGAAGCACCGTGGCGAGTGGCGCGTCACCGGCCTCACGTTCACGATGGAGGTGCCCGAGCAGCCCCTCAACCGGTCGCCGTGACGGGGCGTGGGACTCAGGGCGCGGCGAGCCGGGCGGGCGGCGGCGCGCGGCGGCCTGCTCGTCGCCGCGACGCGCGAGGGCCGCCGCAACTTCCTGCGGCGTGCGGGATAGAAGTAGGTTCACCAGGCACCCTGTCCGCGGAGTCCCCGTGAAGCGACTGCTCGTCCTGCTGCTGTTCGTGCCGTCGGTGCTCGCCGCCCAGAAGGAGCCGGGCGAGGGACCAGCGCCGGCACCCGGGAATGTTCGAGCAGGATACGACGCTGCCGCCGGCCACTCGTGCCTACAGCATCGGGATCCTCTCGTACACCGGCGGGACGTGGCAGCCGTCGGGTCTGGAGCTGGCGCTGTTGTGGCGGCTGAGCCGGCGCGCGACCACCAGCGTGGGTGCCACCCTCTCGCTGGGCAGCTTCGTCCAGGACCAGGCCGTGCTGTTCGGCCAGTCGCAGGGCTTCTTCGTCACGCTGGGCGCCACGCTCCGCCAGCCGATCGTCGACATCGCCTCGGTGGGGTCGGAGAGCAACCCGGCGTCCTTGAGGCTCGAGGCGTCCGCCGACCTCGCCGGAGCCGCCGACATCCACACGCCGCTCCCCCAGGGCCCGTGGGGAGCGCGGGCGGCGGCGATGCTGGGTCTCAGCTTCGGCGGGCCGGATCCGCTGGGCCAGTCGGTGGGCATCTTCTTCGGTCCGGCGCTGCTGCTCGGCCGGCAGGCGACGACCCGCGGCGAGATCGCGTTCCGGCTGAGAATGCCCCTGCGGCGCTAGCCGCGGGCGGGCCCCGCTAGAACACCACCGACCAGCTCACCTCGGCCGCCGGCGGCTTCGGGAACCTGAGCCGCGCGGCGCCGCGATCCACCACGTCCACCGTGACGTCGGCCTCCGGCTCTGAGATGGCATTCTCGGGGTGGAAGCCGGGCGGCACGGCGATGGTCACTTCGTACGGCCGCTCGTCGAGCAGCACGGCCCGAGCCGACAGGATGCCGCGAGCCGCGTCCCAGCGCTCGTCCTCGAGGTCCACCACGCCCTGCACCACGTGGCGCGTCGTCCCGAGGACGAACGGGGTGCGGCGCGGGCGCCGGAGCGACAGCACGGTGCAGGCGTGCGACGGCAGCGACAGCGTCATCCGGCCGCGGACGTCGGCCACTCTCGTGCCCTCCCACACGTCGTAGGCGGCGAGCGGCCCGCGGATGCCGTGGTCGGCGAGGGACAGCGACAGCTGTTGCGGCGCTTCGTCCCAGTTGAGCGCCGCCAGCATCCACCAGTCGTCCAGCACCTGGGCGAGCAGCCACGCCGGTGCCGCGCCCTCCGCGGCTCCGGTCCACGCCGGCGACGCTACGTCCAGCGCCCGGCCGCGAACCGGCGCCACCGGCATGACGCGCTGCAGGATCGCGAGCCGCCCGTCGGGCAGGAGGTCGAGGTGCTCCGAGGCCAGCGCGGTGCCGCCGGAAAGCGCGACCACCGAGGCCCACGCGCGGGCCTCCGCCTCGCTCAGCGATTCGCCCACCAGGATCGCATCGCCATCGTTGACCCACGCGGTGCGGTTGAGGTGCGAGCGCAGCAGCAACCCGCGCGCGGCGGGCACCAGGCGCCCGAAGCTGGCCGCGACGGCCGGCGTGACGCGCATCCCGTCCACCAGTCCGGCGGAGTGCTGGAGCGGCGCGTCGCATCCGAGAATGAAGGCCGTATCGGCGCCCTCGCGCAGCGCCCGCAGCCCGGCCCGATACGCCTCCGCCGGGCTCACCGCTCGCCCGCGGCGCGTGCCCTCGGCGCCGAGGCCGAGGGCGCCGAGCTTGAGCAGGTCGTAGCCCCACACCCGTACCGCGTGGCGGGCCAGGTCGCGCAGGTAGTCCCGCACCGGCGCCTGGCTCGCGTCGAGCGCGAACACGCGCCCGCCCCAGTCGTCCCGCTCGGCCACGACGAGGGGGTCGCCCGCGTCGGTCTGGAGCAGCCACTCCGGGTGGGCGGTCGGAATCCCCGATCGCTCCGCCACGGCGAACGGCGCCAGCCACAGTCCCGCCCGGAAGCCCGCCTCGTGGATCCGGTCGGTGAGCCAGCGGTGCCCGTGCGGAAACCGGTCGTTGGTGTCCCAGTCGCCCACCGAGCGCTGGAAGCCGTCGTCGAGCAGGATGACGCGGAAGGCCTCGGCGTCGCAGCGGCGTCGCGCGGCCGCGAGGTTGGTGAGCAGCTCGGCCTCGTCGGCGCCGCCGGCCGACGCGTGCTCCGACGTCCAGCCGGCGGGGATCTTGCCCGCGGCCCGCGTGCCGGTGGCGAGCCGCCCGAGCGCGTCGAGTGGATCGGCGGCCGGGACGATCGTGAGGCTCGCCGAGGCCGGCGGGAGCGCCATGCTGAGCAGTCGCCGGCCGAAGGACGACGACGCGACGACCTGGTCGGCGACGGCGAAGAGCCCGTCGCCGGCGTCCGCCGCGCCGAAGGCCAGGGCCAGGCCGCGGCCTCCCGCCCGCGCCGAGGGCCCGCCGTAAGGCGGCAGGATCGCGAGCTGCCAGTGACTGGTCGTCGGCACCGTGCCGTCGCCGGGGATGACCCGGCAGTCGCTCGACGACGCGGCGCCGTTGATCCACAACCTCGCGGGACGCCGGGTGCCGGCGGTCCGGCCTCCACCCTCGAGTCCGGCCACGCGTGCCGACCCGCTGTCGAGGAAGCGGATCTCGGTCAGCGTCTGCTCGGCGGCGAGTCCGCGCGCCGTCACGGTGATCACCGGAGGCGGGCCGTCGACGAACTGGGCCGTGATCTCCACGCCCGCCAGGCGGCCGACGACCTGCCACCCCGAGGCATCGCCGTGCGAGGAGGTCAAGTCGAAGCGGCGCACGTCCTCCAGGGCGCCGAGCGGCGTCGCCTCGCTCCCCGCGAGCAGCACGGCGACTTCGGCTCCGGCCACCACGCCGGCGCCTCCCCGGGACACCAGGCTCCAGCGCTGTTCCCCATCGAGGCGGAACGCCCACTCGGCGCGCCGGCGGGGCCGCCGGCGCCCGCGGATGGCGGGGAGCCAGACCAGGCCGGCGGCCAGCAAGCCGAGCAGATCGCGCCGCTTCACGGGTCGGTTTCGGTCGGGGTCGGACAATGCACGCTTGAAGTCTCCGCTATCGCGCTCTAGGTTCGGCACTCATGGCGCAGTCACCGTACCCGCGCCCACCGCAAGCTGGGCTCACGTCCTCGGTCCCCTCACACCCCGGGCTGCGACTCCTCGCCGAAGTGAGCGCCGCACTCTCGGCCGGCGTGTTCTCCGAGGCGGCCATGGCGTCGGTCGTCACCACGCTGCGGCAGGGCTTCGGCGCGCTCCAGTGCCGCCTCTGGGTGCGGGAGGAGGATGGCGTGTCGTTCCGCGCCATCGCCTCCACGGGCGACGAGCCGTCGGCCGAGGAGGCGGCGCGGGTCGCGGACGCGATCCGCACCGGCGCCCTCGCGCCGGCCGACACCTGGGACGCGCTCGACCTCAGCGTGCCGCTGGTGCACCAGGAGGAGCGTCTCGGCCTGCTCCAGGTCCGGGTCCCCCGCGACGGCCGCGAGGCGATGGAGCGCGACGTCCTCACGGTGGTGGCGAGCGTGCTGTCTCCCCTGCTCGCCTCCAAGGAGCTGTCGCAGGATCTCGCGTTCGAGATCGCGCGCCGCGCCCGGGAGATCGACGACCAGCGGCGCTTCACCGCCAAGGTAATCGATGCGCTGCCGGTGGGCCTGTACGTGATCGACCGCGACTACCGGATCCAGGCCTGGAACCGCAAGCGCGAGACCGGCACCCAGGGCGTGCCGCGCGAGGAGGCGATCGGCCGGCCGATCTTCGAGGTGCTGAGCCGTCAGCCGCGGGACCTGCTGCGACGCGAGTTCGACGAGGTGCTCGCCTCCGGCAAGATGCAGGTGCTCGAGCAGGAGTCGCATGCCTCGGGGGAGGTACGCCACTACCGCATCACCAAGATCCCGCTGCGGCTCAATGATGACGAGGTCACCCACGTCATCGCCACCGGCGAGGACATCACCGAGTGGAAGGGCGTGCAGCGCCAGATCGCGCAGTCGGAGAAGCTCGCCGCCATCGGCCAGCTCGCAGCCGGCGTGATGCACGAGATCAACAACCCGCTCGCCACCATCGGCGCGTGCTGCGAGGCCGTGAGCGCGGTGGCCCAGGACGCCCCGCCCGCCGTCCAGTCCGGCATCGCCGAGTACGTGAAGATCATGGACACCGAGGTGCAGCGGTGCAAGCGCATCGTCGAGGGGCTGCTCGACGTGAGCCGCCCGCGCTCCGGCACCCGCACGCCCACCGACGTCAACAAGGTGGTGGAGGACACGCTGTTCCTGCTGAAGCACCACGAGCGCTTCAGGCGCGTCGCGCTGGAGCGCGACCTGGCGGCCAGCCTGCCCCCGGTGCAGGCCAACAGCGAGCAGCTGATCCAGGTGTTCATGGCGCTGATGCTGAACGCGATGGACGCCATGGACGCGCGGGGCACCCTCACCATCCAGACCGGCGTGAGTCCGGAGCGGGCGGACGAGGTGGTCATCGCGTTCTCCGACACGGGGACGGGCATCGCCGGTCACGACATTCAGAAGATCTTCGAGCCGTTCTACACCACCAAGCCCCAGGGCCGCGGCACCGGCCTGGGCCTCTCGATCTGCTACGGCATCGTCGCGGACCACCGGGGTCGGATCGAGGTGGATTCCCAACTGGGCCGTGGCTCCACCTTCCGCGTGATCCTCCCCAGCGGTGAAGATCCTCGTCATTGAAGACGACCGCACGGTCGGGCAGTACGTGACCCGCGGCCTGGAGGAGCACCACTACGCGGCGGAGCTGGTGACCGACGGCCGGGCCGGCCTGGAGGCGGCCCGGGCCGGCCACTGGGACCTGATCGTGCTGGATCTCCGGCTCCCCGGGGTGTCCGGCCTGGAGGTGCTGCACAACCTGCGCGACGGCGGGATCGGCACGCCGATCCTGGTGCTCACCGCGCAGGATTCGGTGGAGGGGAAGGTGGACGCGCTGCGGGCCGGCGCCGACGACTACGTCACCAAGCCGTTCGCGATGGAGGAGCTGATCGCGCGGGTCGAGGCCATCGGGCGGCGGCCCAAGGACATCGTGCCCCCCGTGGTGCAGCTGGCGGACCTGGTGCTGGACGTGGGGAGCCGCGAGGTACGACGCGGCGACGTGCGCATCGATCTCACGCCCAAGGAGTACGAGGTGCTCGCGTACCTGGTCTCGCACCCGGGGCGCGTGATGAGCCGGACGCTGATCACCGAGTACGTGTGGGACTACCACTTCGACCCGGGCACCAACATCGTCGACGTGGTGATCAACCGGCTGCGCAAGAAGATCGATCAGGGCCGGGAGCCCAAGCTGATCCACACCGTGCGGGGCGTGGGCTACGTGGCGAAGGCGTCGTGAGCAGCATCCGCGCCCGGCTCGCGGTCTGGTACACGGTCGCCCTGCTGGCGACCGTGCTCGCCTTGGGCCTGGCCACGTCGCTGGTGGACCGCCGCGCCCGCTACGCCGATCTGGATCGCCGCCTCTCCACCGAAGCCGACCGCGCGGCCCGGCTCATGGCGCAGGCCGAGGGCTCGGGGGGGCGCATCCTCGACGAGGTGGCGGGCGCCCCCTCGGTGGCGTCGCTCCGCCTCGACCTGCAGGCACCCCTGGAGCTGGTCGCCGACTACCTGGTGGTCGTCGACACGCTGTCCCGCATCGTGTACGGCTCGGCCGAGACCCGGCGGTTCTCGCCGGAGGCGTCGGACGCGCTCCGCTTCCGCGCCTTCGCGGTGAGCCATTTGCACGAGACCTTCGACCTCGTCCTGGACGGAGTCGCCCTGCGCTTCGTCGCTCGCCCCATCCAGGCGGCCGCCGGGATGCCCTCGGCCCTCACGACGGTCGCGGTCGGCGCCCCCACGCGCGACCTCGACATCGCCGTGCAGGGGATTCTGGCCTCGATGCTGCTGGTCTCGCCGATCATCCTCCTGTTCGCCCTCGGCGTCGGCTACCTCCTGTCGGCCCGGGCGCTGCGGCCGCTGAGCCAGATGATCGACGAGCTCGAGGCCATCACCGATGGTCGCAGCCTCCACCGGCGGCTGCCCGCCGCGGCGGAGGCCGGCGACGAGATGGACCGCCTCGGCCACACCCTCAACGCCATGCTGGCGCGGCTGGAGACCAGCTTCTCCGCGTTGCGGCGCTTCATCGCCGACGCCAGCCACGAGTTGAAGACGCCGCTCACCGTGATGCGGGTCGGCGTCGAGCACTCCCTCACCGATCCCCGCACCGCGCCCGAGACCATCGCGGCGCTGGACGAGACGCTCCAGGAAGTCCGGCGGATGACCGAGCTGGTGGATACGCTGCTGACGCTCGCGCGGGTGGACGAGGGCCGGATGGAGCTGCACACCGAGCCGGTCGAGCTCGGCGCGCTCCTGACCGAGGTGGACGAGACCGCCCAGATGCTCGGCGAGGAGGCCAAGGTCGAGGTCTCCGCCGAGCTGCTCGGCGAGCCGGTGATGATTCAGGCCGACCGTGCCCGGATCCGGCAGCTGGTGATGAACCTCCTGTCCAACGCCGTCAAGTACACGCCCGCGGGGGGTCACGTCTGGCTCGTCTTGACCGCGGGGCCGGAGGCTGCCACGATTTCCGTCCGCGACACCGGGCTCGGCATCGCGCCCGGCGACGTGGATCGCGTGTTCGACCGGTTCTGGCGTGCCGACGCGGCGCGGTCCAGGACCGGCGAGCGGCCGGGATTCGGGCTCGGGCTCTCCATCTGCCGGTGGATCGCCGAGGCCCACGGCGGCTCGATCGCGGTGACCAGCCGGCCGGGCCGGGGCAGCACGTTCACGGTGACGCTCCCCCGTTCAGCAAACCCTCAGCCGGCGATCGCCGGTGCGGGCTCGTGATCCAGTGGGCGGCGCCAAGGACGGCCGCCGGGGCCCGTAAGCCTTTCGAGGCGCGGTTGTCATCGATTCGTAATCCGGGGCTCATCGGGGGTTCATCCCCGGGGAGTATGCTCCCTGTGCAAGCGGTGCCTGGAGGGTCCCGTGTTTGACATGCTGATCGAGTCCAAGAAGTCCGCGGCGTACGGTGGCGCGTTCGGGGGCGGTACGATCTCGATCACGCTGCACGCCGTGGTGATTTCCCTGGCCGTCTACGCCACGATGCACGCGAAGGAAGTGGTGCGCGAGGTGCGCCACCAGATCGACGTGACGTTGCAGACGCAGGAGAAGAAGAACGAGCCGCCGCCGCCCAAGCAGGAGCTGGCGTCGGTGGTGGCGCCGCCGAAGGGGTTCCAGACCCTGTCGATGCCGACCAACATCCCGATCAACATCCCGCCGCCGTCGGCCAACACGAGCTTCAACGCGGCCGATTTCTCCGGCGTGGGGGTGGAGGGTGGGGTGGCGCGGGGCATCTCGACCGGGCCGGTGGTGCGTACCGACCAGCCGTACCTGGAATCGGTGGTGGAGGAGCGGCCCGAGCGCATCTCGGGGCCGCTGCCGAGGTACCCGGAGATCCTGAAGCAGGCGGGCATTGACGGCCACGTGGTGATCGAGGCCATCATCGACACCACCGGCCATGCGGAACGCGGGTCGATCAAGATCCTGTCGACCACGAACCAGCTGTTCGAGCAGCCGTCGAAGGAATTCATGGCGGCGTCGGTGTTCCGGCCGGGCAAGATTGCCGGACGGGCGGTGCGGGTGCGGATTCAGCAGCCGTTGAACTTCGCGGTTACCAAGGGTGGGTTGGGTGGTCCATAACTTCATCGGCCGCGCTGCTGAGGCGCGGGTCGCGCTCACAGGACTCGGAGGGCCAAGGTAATGCAGCATCTCTCGTTGCTCGAGCTGTGGAACTCGATGAGCTGGTTTCCACGGGGCATCGTGTTCGTCATGGTGATCATGTCGGTGTGGTCGCTGGGCATCGCGATGAACAAGTGGTGGAGAATCCGGAAGGCGCAGAAGGAGACCCGGAAGTTCGCCCCGGAGTTCTCGCGTTTCCTGCAGGAAGAGCAGATGGACGGCGCCATCGCGTTGGCCGGCAAGTACAAGAAGAGCCACGTGGCGCGCACCCTGGTCGGGGCGCTGGAGGAGATCAAGCCGCTGCTGACCGACAACCAGATCACCGTGGCCGACATCAACTCGGCGGAGCGGGCGATCGAGCGGAACATGATGATCATCCAGGCCGAGCTGAAGCGCGGCCTGGGCATTCTGGCCACGGTGGGCGCCACGGCGCCGTTCGTGGGCCTGCTGGGTACCACGCTGGGCATCGTGAACGCCTTCACCGGCATGGCGGCCGGCGGCGGGTCGGGCGGGCTGGCGGCGGTGGCGGGCGGTATCGCCGAGGCGCTGATCACCACGGCGTTCGGCCTGATCGTCGCGATCCCGGCCGTGTGGCTGTTCAACTACTTCCAGACCAAGCTCGAGTTCCTGATCGTCGAGATGACGTACACCTCGAAGGAACTGATCGACTACCTGATCAAGGGTGTGGGACACGAGTTCGGCCGTTCGACCTTCACGAAGGACTTCCCGGCAAAGGTGACCTCGGGCAGTGGCCATATCAACAAGTAGCACCAAGGGCGGCGTCAACGCCGACATCAACGTCACGCCGATGGCCGACGTGATGCTGGTGTTGCTGATCATCTTCATGATCACGGCGCCGTTGATCGCTGCGGGTTTCTACGCGACGATGCCCAATGGCGTCAACCTCATCAAGTCGGAAGAGAAGCCGGATGACGTCGTGCTCGGGATCGATGCGCAGGGCCGGTACTTCGTCAACACGCATCCCCGCTCGCCGGCGGACGCGCAGGCGGAGCTGGCCAGCATCTATGCCAACCGCACCAAGGACAAGATCCTGTTCCTCAAGGCCGACAAGAACCTGAAGATGTCGGTGATCCAGGACGCGATCGCGATGGCCCGGAAGGCGGGCGTGGCCGTGGTCTCGGCCATCACGGACCAGAGGCCCGGATCGGAGCCGCTGGTGTCCGCCGAGCGGCCCAAGGCGGGAGGGAGCTAGCCATGGCCATGGCGGTCTCGAGCAGTAGCAGCATGAACTCGAACATCAACATCACGCCGCTGATCGACGTGCTGCTGGTGTTGCTCGTGATCTTCATGATCACGCTGCCGCTGGCACGGAAGGCGCTGGACATCCAGGTGCCGCGCGAGGAGAAGACGCAGTCGAAGGCCACGGACCAGATCATCCTGGAGATCAAGGCCGACGGCTCGATGGCCATCAACACTCAGCCGGTGGACTCCGCCGGCCTGGCGCAGCGGCTCTACGACATCTACAACATCCGGCCCGACAAGCTGCTGTTCATCAAGGCGGACGACTCGCGGCCGTATGCGCAGGTGATCAACGTGATCGACGTCGCGCGCGGCGCCGGCGTGCAGGTGTTCGGGCTTGCGCCGGGGAACGCGCAGGCCGTCGCGGCGCCGCGGGAGGCTCGTAACCGCCGCAGTTGGGCGGTGGAACAACGGCGCTCGCCGGGCGTAGGGACGGGAAGGGATGCCTAGCGAGCTCGAGGCGATGCGACAGATTCCGCTCGCCACACCATTCGGCCGACTGGCTCACGAGCGCGGGGGTACGCGCGGCGTGATCCTGTCGGCCGCGGTGCATCTGGCGGTCGTCGCGTTCCTGCTGTGGAGCGGGACGCACCTGATGCTGGCCGACCGCGCGCCCGGCCCGGGGCACGGCCGCGGCGGCGGGGGCGGGGGGGGCGGGAACCGGACGCTGGTGCTGCTCGTGCCCCCGGCACCCGCGACGCCCGCGCCGGCGCCGCCGGCTCCGGCCATCGAGGTGCCGAAGCAGATCGCCGTGGTGATCCCCGAGGTGCGGCTCGATACGACGCCCCTGCCGCCGGCCCCGGCGCCGTCACAGCCGGCGGCGGCGGGCCAGGGGCCGGGGGAGGGCGCGGGAAAGGGGCCCGGCACGGGACCCGGCTCGGGAACCGGCAGCGGCGGAGGCTCGGGCTCCGGCGTCGGGCCGGGCACCGGGCCCGATTCGGGCGGCGGCGGCGGTCGGCTGTACCCGCCGCAGCCGCAGGGCATCATCCTGCCGCCCCCCGACCGTCCCTCGTCGCTGCGCGGCACCACGGTCACCGCGGTCTTCGAGATCTCGGCCACCGGCGAGGTGACCCACGTCGCGCTCGACCCCACGCCGAAGGATCACAAGTTCGCCAACGAGTTCCTCGAACGGCTGCGCCGTTTCACCTTCACCCCCGCCTACACGCTGGACGGCCACCCCGTCGCCGCGCTGTTCAGGATCAACATCACGTTGTAAATCGGCGGCCCGGCCACTACTTTACGCCGCTCTCGGCAGCCTGAATCCGACACCTCTCGACTTCGGAATCCCATGATCATCAGCTTGGTCCTGATCGTGAGCGTCCTGGCGCTCCTGGTGGCCCTCGGCCTGGCACGCTGGGTGCTCAAGATGGACAACGGCACGCCGGAGATGCGCGCCATCTCCGACGCCATCCAGGAAGGCGCGGAGGCGTTCCTCAAGCGCCAGTACCGCACCATCGCCCTGCTGTCGGTGGTGGTCGGGCTGATCATCTTCCTCATCTACCAGGTGGTTCGCTCGCCGAGCCCCAACGACCCGCACGAAGTGTCACGGCTGTGGCTGGCGCTCGCGACCACCGCCTCGTTCTTCTTCGGCGCCCTGTGCTCGGGCATCGCCGGCTACGTGGGGATGTTCGTCTCCATCCGCGCCAACATCCGCGCGGCCAGCGCGGCGCGCACCAGCCTCAACCGCGCGCTGCAGGCCGCGCTGCGGGGCGGCGCGGTATCGGGGCTGTTCGTGGTGGCGATGAGCCTGCTGGGCGTGGGCGGGCTGTACTTCCTGGTGCACAGCCTCACCAGCATTCCGGACACCAAGATCCCGCTGATCATCGTCGGCTACGGGTTCGGCGCGTCGTTCGTGGCGCTGTTCGCGCAGCTGGGCGGCGGGATCTACACCAAGGCGGCCGACGTCGGCGCCGACCTGGTCGGCAAGGTCGAGGCCGGCATCCCCGAGGACGACCCCCGGAACCCCGCGGTCATCGCCGACCTGGTGGGCGACAACGTCGGCGACTGCGCCGGCCGCGGCGCCGACCTGTTCGAGTCCACCGCGGCGGAGAACATCGGCGCGATGATCCTGGGCGCCACCCTCGCGCTCGGTGCAGGCGGCCAACCCCGGCGCCGCGTTCTCGATCCTCGGCGTGATGCTCTTCCCGCTGGTGGTCCGGGCCTTCGGGCTCATCGCCTCGATCGTCGGGATCCTGACGGTGAAGGCCAGGGAGGACGAGGACCCGATGCAGGCCCTGAACCGCGGCTACTGGACCGCGGCGGTGCTGGCCGCCGTCGGGTTCGTCGCCGGCGACCTACTGGCTGCTCCAGTTCCCGGCAACCCGAACGCCTGGTGGCACTTCGCCGCGGCCGGCGTGATCGGCATCGCCACCTCGATCGCCTTCGTCTACATCACCCAGTACTACACCGAGTACCGCTACCGGCCGGTGAAGGCGATCGCGGAGGCGTCGGTGACCGGCCCGGCCACCAACATCATCTCCGGCTTCGCGGTGGCGCTGGAGTGCACGGCGCTGCCGGCCTTCGTCATCGGCCTCGCGATCATCAGCTCGTACGACCTCGGGCGCGCCGCGGTGCCGGGCGGCGGGCTGTTCGGGACGGCCGTCGCCACGATGGGCATGCTCGGCACGGCGGCGTACATCCTGGCGATGGACACCTTCGGGCCGATCACCGACAACGCCGGCGGCATCATCGAGATGTCGAAGCAGCCGGAGGAGATCCGCAAGAAGACCGACCGGCTCGACGCGGTCGGCAACACCACCAAGGCGCTGACCAAGGGCTACGCGGTCGGCTCCGCGGCGCTCGCGGCCTTCCTGCTGTTCTCGGCCTACATGGACGAGATCGGCTTCTACACCAACAAGGCGTTCGCCGTCGTGGACATCGCCAAGCCCGAGATCTTCGTGGCGGCGCTGCTCGGGGCGATGCTGATCTTCTGGTTCAGCTCGCTGGCCATCAACGCGGTGCGGAAGGCGGCGGTGAGCATGATCAAGGAAGTCCGGCGCCAGTTCGCGGAGGACCCGGGCATCCTGGCCGGGACCTCGCGGCCCGACTACGCGCGCTGCGTGGACATCGTGACGGTGGGCGCCCTGAAGGAGATGGTGGCCCCGGGGCTCCTGGCGGTCGGGATGCCGATCCTGGTCGGGCTGGTCTTCCGCCAGCTCGGCGTGGGCGCCGAGGCCGTGGCGGGCTTCCTGATGGTCGCCACGATCACCGGTATCCTGGTCGCCCTGATGCTCAACAACGGCGGCGGCGCGTGGGACAACGCCAAGAAGTTCATCGAGATGGGCGAGTACGGCGGCAAGGGCTCGTTCGCCCACAAGGCCGGCGTGGTCGGCGACACGGTGGGTGACCCCTTCAAGGACACGGCCGGCCCGTCGCTCCACGTGGTGATCAAGCTCCTGAGCACCGTGACGCTGGTGCTGGCGCCGCTGTTCATCTGAGCCAGCTCCTCGCGCGCAAGACGGTCGATCAGTGCGTCGCCGACGGGGCCGTCGGCGGCGGGTTGAAGCGCAGCCTCGGTCCCGTGGCGCTCACCGCGCTCGGGATCGGGGCCATCATCGGGGCGGGCATCTTCGCCGCCATCGGCACCGCGATCAGCGGCGACGCCGGCCATCTCGGCGCCGGCTCGGCCATCGTGGTGTCCATCGGCCTGGCAGGGGTCACCAGCGCGCTCGCGGCCCTCACCTACTCCGAGTTCGCGGCCCTCATCCCCATCGCCGGCAGCGCCTATACCTACGCGTACGCGACGCTGGGCGAGCTGGTGGCCTGGATCATCGGCTGGGACCTGATCCTGGAGTACGCCGTCGGCAACGTCGCCGTCGCCGTCGGCTGGGCCGGCTACTTCGATTCGTTCCTGCGGGGCATCGGCGTCACGCTGCCGCGGTGGCTCGTCACCGACACCATTTCGGGGCTCGCGAACCCGGCGATCGTCGCCTCCGCGCCCCATCTCGGTCCCATCCCCATCGTCTTCTGCTTCCCGGCGCTGGCCATCGTCGGGTTGATCACGGTGGTGCTGGTGATCGGCGTGCAGGAATCGTCGTGGGTCAACACGCTGATGGTCGGGATCAAGCTGGCGGTGATCCTGCTGTTCCTGGCCGTGGGCTTCGCCGCCATTCATCCCCACCAGTGGGTGACCCCGAGCTTCGCGCCGCAACGGCTTCAAGGGGATCAGCGTCGGCGCGGCCATCATCTTCTTCTCGTACATCGGGTTCGACGCCGTGAGCACCGCGTCCGAGGAGGCGAAGAACCCGCAACGCGACATCCCCATCGGGATCATCGCCTCGCTCATCATCTGCACGGTGCTCTACATCGCCATCGCGCTGGCGCTGACCGGCCTGATCCCGTGGAACCAGCTCGACGTGGCCGATCCGCTGGCCGTGGCGCTCCAGTACATCCACGCCAACTGGGCCGCCGGCATTCTCTCGCTCGGCGCGGTGGCCGCGATGACCTCGGTGCTGCTGGTCTTCCAGCTCGGCCAGGCGCGCATCTTCATGTCCATGGCCCGCGACGGCCTCCTGCCGCCCTGGGCCGCGAAGGTGCACCCGAAGTTCAAGACGCCGCACGTCACCACCATCGTCACCGGCGTCGTCGTCGCCCTCGGAGCCGCGTTCGCGCCCATCGGCGTGGTGCTCGAGCTGACCAACATCGGCACGCTGTTCGCGTTCGTGCTGGTGGCGCTGGGCATCATCGTGCTGCGGCGCACCGACCCCGACCGCCCGCGGCCGTTCCGGACGCCGTGGGTGCCGTTCCTGCCGCTGGTGTCGGTGGTGTTCTGCCTGTATCTGATGGTCAACCTGCCCGCCCTGACCTGGCTCAGGTTCGGGCTGTGGATGCTGATCGGCGGGACGATCTACTTCATGTACGGCATACGGCACAGCCGGGTCCGGCGGCTCGGTGAAGAGAGGGCCGCGGCGAGCGCGCAGTAGAGTTCCCAGACGCCCAGTTGCCAGTGGTTCGCAGTTTCCAGAGCGTCGGTAGCAGACCAGGTGCCAGTACTGGCAACGGTCTGCACTCCGATCACTCCCAACTGGCAACCGCCGGCGACGTGGCGTCTGGGGGCTCAACCGCTCTCTGCCGCCTATGCTCCGACCGCCGGATTGAATTCGCCTTCCCACTTCGCCATCACGCACGCCGCCAGCCCATTGCCCACCAGGTTGATCGCGGTGCGCGCCATGTCCATCAGCTGATCGACGCCGAAGACCACGGCCACCGCTTCCAGCGGCAGGCCGAACGACGCCACCGTGGCCGCGAGGATCACGATCGCGGCCCGCGGCACGCCCGCCACGCCTTTGCTGGTGAGCATCAGCGTCAGCATCATCAGCAGCTGCTGGCCGAGGCCGAGATGCACGCCCGCGGCCTGCGCGACGAAGATCGAGGCCACGGCCAGGTAGAGCGTCGAGCCGTCGAGGTTGAACGAGTAGCCGACCGGAATCACGAACGCGACGATGCGGCGCGGCACGCCCATCTGCTCGATGCGCTCCATCGCCAGGGGCAGCGCCGCCTCGGAGGACGCGGTCGAGAAGGCGATGAGGGCCGGCTCCTTGATGGCGCCGAGGAAGGCGCGGAGCGGCACCCTGGTGATCAGGATGACCGGGAGCAGGACGACGAGCGCGAACACCACCAGCGCGCCGTACAGCGTGAGGATGAGCGCGCCGAGGCTGGCCAGCACCTTCACCCCGCCGTGTCCCACCGTGAAGGCGATGGCGGCCCCGACGCCGATCGGCGCGTACTTCATCACGATCGCCGTGAACTTGAACATCACCTCCGCCAGGCCCGCGCAGAAGCCGACGATGGCCTCCTTCGGCTTGCCCTTGACCTGGGTGAGCGCGAGCCCGAACAGGATGGACCAGAACACCACCTGCAGCACCTCGTTCTGCGCCGCGGCCTCGAAGAAGCTCTGCGGAACGATGTGCTGCAGCACGCCGGCCAGGGTGGTGCGCGACTCCGCCACCGGGCCGGCGCCGGCGGCGCCACCGAGCGCGACGCCGACGCCCGGCCGCACGACGTTCACCGTCACCAGCCCCACCACCAGCGCGAGCGTGGTCACCACCTCGAAGTAGACGATCGCGCGGAGCGCCAGCCGGCCCACCTTCTTGAGGTCGTCACCGTGTCCGGCGATGCCGCCCACCAGCGTGCTGAAGACCAGCGGCACGATGATGGACTTGATCGCGCGGAGGAACAGCGTGGAGAGCGGCTGCAGGCTCACGCTGAGTCCCGGGGCGGCCCAGCCCAGCACCGCGCCCGCCACCATGCCGGCCAGAATCCACTGCGTGAGCGTGCGCCGCTTCACGAAGGTCCACATGCCGGAGCCTCGGGAGTGTCGGGTCACAGCGCCCGGGCGAGCTGGATCGCGCCGAGGACCGGATCCACCGACTCGGGCCGGATGGTCGCGGACGGGACGTCGGTCACGATGCGCGCCACGACCCGCTTGCGGTAGGAGTCGTTGCGCGCCAAGAGGCTCCCGCCGAGCGCCACGCCCACCCCGGCGCCCCGCGGGAACCGCTCGGCCAGCGCCCGCACGTGGGTCGCCAGGTCGTCGGCGCCGGCGTCCGCCAGCGCGCCGGCCACGGCGTCGCCCTCTTCGGCCGCGGCGAGCACCTCGGGGGCGAGTCCGGCGACGCTCGGGATGTCCGCCGTCGTGGCCCATCGCACCAGCTCGCCGAGGCCGGAGAGCCGCAGTCTGGCGAGCAGGCGGGCCGACAGCGTGGTGCGACGGCCGCGCCCCTCGACCGACAACCCCACCGCGCGCAGGGCCTGCCGGGCCAGGTCGTAGCCCGAGCCCTGGTCGCCGACCACGGCGCCGAGTCCCCCGATGCGCGTGGTGTCGCCGCCGGGCAGCCGCGCCCACGCCACCGAGCCCGTGCCGGCCAGGAGCACGATGCCGGCCGCGTCGCCGAACGCCGACTGGAGCGCGATGGCGCCGTCCACCGTCACCGCGACCCGTGGCGCGAGCCCCGTATCCTCCAGCGCGGCCTGCAGCGCGAGCCGTTCCTCCTCGCGACCCACGCCGGCCGCGCCCACCACCAGCACGTCGCCGCGAACCTCGCGCTCCGCCTTGCGGAGGGCGTCGCGGCACGTGTCCACGATCCGCGCGGCCACGGCGGAAGCCTCGCCGGGCCGCATCGCGCCCGGCGCCCCATCGGAGCGCACGAAGACGGTGCCGTGCTCGTTCGCGACGGCGGCCGTGCTGTGAGAGGCCCCGGCATCCACACCGATGAGGACCCTCATCGTTCTCCTCCCGGGCCCGGGTCGGGGCGGGCCGGCCTGGCCGCCGCCGGCACCACGCTCGAGCCGAGGGCGATCGTCACCGTCAACGCCGTGCCGAGCGGCACGTACCAGGGCCACGCCAGCCGGCTCATGGCGACCAACATACCCGGTCCGCCCAGCCACGACGCAAGCGGGCCGGCGAACACCACGACGGCCATGAGGAGCGAGCCGGCCACCAGCGCCAGCACGACGTCCCGCTCGCGCACCCGGGCGAAGCGCGCGAGGATGAAGGCGCCGAGCAGCGGTCCGTAGGTGAGCGACGCGATCGAGAGCGCCACCACCACGACCGGCGCCTCCTTCTGGCGGAAGAGCAGGGCCCCCAGCACCAGCACCGCTCCCCACAGCAGCGTGAAGGTCCGGCCGACGCGCAGCAGGTGCCGGTCGTCCCCGACCCGCCGGGCGAGCGGCGCGTAGAAGTCGTTCGTGGAGGCGGAGGCGAGGGAGTTGATCGCCGACGCGTGGGTGCTCATCGCCGCGGCCAGAAGCCCGGCCACCGCCAGGCCCGCGAGGCCGCCCGAGAGCTGCGTCGTGACGAACCGGGGAAACACCTCGTCGCCCCGCAGGGCCCGGCCCGCCGGGAAGGCCGCCCACATCGCCGCGCCCACCAGCAGGAACAGCGCGAACTGGACGATCACCACCACGCCGCTGCCCACCAGCGCCCGCCGCGCGTCGCCGAGCGAGCGGGTCGCCAGCAGCCGCTGCACGATGAGCTGATCCGTGCCGTGCGACGCCGCCGACAGCAGCGCGCCGCCGACCAGCGCCGTGAAGAACGCGTAGGGCGCCGTGAGCGAAAGGCGGAAGTCGATCACGCGCAGCTTCCCCGCGGCGGCCGGCGGCCGCGAGCCCGCCCGGCGCGAGGTGGAGGGCCACGTACAGCGCCGCCCCGCCCGCCAGCAGGTACACGGCGAGCTGGACGACGTCCATCCACACCACCGCGCGCAGGCCCCCGGTATACGTGTAGACGAGCGTGGCCGCGCCGAGCACGACGATGGAGAGCGGGTACGACCAGCCGGTGATGACCGCCAGCGGGATGGCGGTGGCGAAGATGCGCACGCTGTCGGCCATCGCGCGCGTCACCAGGAACACCGCCGACGACGTGCGCCTGCGCGTGGGGCCCCCAGCGCGTGCCCAGCACCTGGTACGCGGTCTGGAGCTCGCCCTTCGCGTACGCGGGCAAGAGGAGCCAGGCGATGCCGATGCGGCCCAGCAGGTAGCCGAAGGCGAGCTGCAGGAACGTGAGGTCGCCGGCGTAGCCGATCCCGGGCACCGAGATGACCGTGATCGCCGAGGTCTCGGCCGCCACGATCGAGAGCAGGATCGCCCACCACGGCAGGCGACGCCGGCCGAGGAAGTAGTCCGACGCGCCCGTCTGCCGGCGGCCGAGCCACATCCCGGCCGCCACCACGCCGGCCAGGTACGCCGCCGCGACCATCCAGTCCACCGAGCGCATGGCCGCCAAAGAAAAGGGCCCGGAGAGCAATTCTCCAGGCCCCGTTACCCGTCGGCGTCCGGCTGCTAGACCGCGAAGCTGCTCCCGCAGCCGCAGCCGCCGGTCGAGTTCGGATTCTCGAAGGTGAACCCGCTGCTCTGCATCGTCACCACGTAGTCGATCGTGACGCCGCTCAGATACTGGCCGCTGAAGCTGTCCACGAACAGGCGGACGCCCTCCGATTCGATCACCACGTCGTCGTCCGCCGGCTGGTCCTCGATGCTCAGGCTGTACTTGAAGCCCGAGCACCCGCCCGGCATCACGCCGACGCGGAGTCCCGCCGTGGCCACCGGCGCGGCCTCGCCCTCGATGACCTTCCGGACCTGCTCCGCGGCGCCCGGCGTCAGCGTCAGCTGAACCGCGGCCTGGTCGTGCTGTGTCGTCGCCATGGTCCCCCTCGCCCAATTACGAGTGCTTCTCTCATCTTAGATAGGGCGCGCCGCTGCGTCAACGCTCTTGGTCAGCGCTTCGCCGCCTCCACGGCCAGATCCGCCACCCGTGGCCGAATCCGGAGAATCTGCTCGTTCTGGCGGGTCGGGTACACCCGGTTGGTGAGCAGGATGATGAACAGGTCCTGCTCGGGGTCGATCCAGATCGAGGTGCCCGTGAAGCCGGTGTGGCCGAAGGCGTGGGCCGACAGCTCGTTGCCCGCGCTGGAGCCCTTGCTGGGCGTGTCCCATCCCAGCGCCCGGCTGGAGAACGACGGGTCCTGGACCCGCGTGAACGCCGCGACGGTGGCGGAGTCGACGAAACCGCCGGGCAGGTGCACCTCGACCGCGCCGGCGCGGGTCCGGCTCCGGGCCGGCGGCTCGAGCTCTCGCCTCGCAGCGTGCGCAGCATCAGCTGCGCGAAGCGCGCGAGGTCGGGCGCGGTGCTGAAGAGCCCGGCGTGCCCCGAGATGCCGCCCATCGAGGCCGCGTTCTCGTCGTGCACCTCGCCGCGGATCAGGCGGTGCCGGTACGCCGTGTCGTTCTCGGTGGGCGCGATGCGGCTCCTCCAGCTCGCGGGCGGCAGGTAGCGCGTGTCGCGCATGCCGAGGGGCCGGAAGAGATGGATCTGGAGGTAGCGGTCGAGCCGCTCCCCGCAGACGCGCTCGACGATCTGCGTCAGCACCATCGCGCCGAGATCCGAGTACACCATCTGCGTGCCCGGCGGCTGTTCGAGCGGCTTCGCGTCGACCAGGGCGAACATCTCCTCGCGCGAGTGCACCCGCTGCCAGAACGGCCGCCACGCGGCGAGTCCCGAGCTGTGCGTCAGGAGCTGGCGGACCGTGATGGTCGTGTCGTGGAAGGCGGGCACGTAGCGCACGGCCGGCGTGTCGAGGTCGACCTTGCCCTCCTCGACCAGCTGCATCAGGGCCGTGGTGAGGCCGACGACCTTGGTGAGCGAGGCGAGGTCGTAGATCGGTCCGGTCGTCGTCGGCCGGGGGTCGCCCGTAGTCCAGGTGGCCGAAGCCGTGCTCGAAGAGCACCGTGTCGTGGCGTCCGACCGCGACGACGGCGCCGGGGAACGCCTTGCGCGCCACGCTCTCGTTCGAGGTACCGCTCGAGGGAGTCCCAGGGGCTGGCGGTGGTGTCCTGTGTCATGGCGAGGCGAGAGCGTCGGCGAGGAGGAGGGGCGTCACCGCGCGGGGCGGCCGCCGGCGCCGCCGGCGGCCGCGTCCACCGGCCCGGTTCGCGGCAGGCCGGTGCCCGGCGGGATAGAGGGGAGGCAACGTGACGGGCAGACTGGCCGGTGATCGGTGCCATGCCGAGCAGCGCACGGGCGAGCGCGTGCTCGATGAAGTCGGTGTCGCTCCACGCCGCCACGTAGGTCGGACACGTGGGAGATCTGTGCCAGCACGTAGGGGCTGCCGAGCGACACGGCGACGATGGGCGCGCCGTCCGCGGCGAGCGGGTCCACCAGGCCGGCGACGGGTCCGGCGATGTCCACGGCGTCGGGCCGCCAGGCCGTGGGCTGGGAGGCGGCCAGGAAGACGACCGCGCTCGCGCGCCGCGGCCTCGGCGCGCGACCGAGTCGAGCGACGCCGGGCCCGAGGCGGGCCAGAGCCGGAAGGTGCGCAGCGTGTCCACGGCGCTCCGGACCGACGGCGGTGAACGTGCGCGCCCACGTCCCGGAACGCTCTCGTTGCCGTAGCGAGACACCAGCACGTGGCGTCGGCGCGCCGCGGAGGAGCGGCACCAGGCCGAGACGAGTCCTTGACGAGCACCAGGCTGCGCTGCGAGATGTCCTGCGCCAGCGCGACGTCTGTTCGCGGCGCCCACGGCGGCGGCGACGCGGTCGATGTCCACCAGCCGGTCCTGGAACAGCCCGACGCGCGCCTTGGCGGCGAGCACGCGGGCCACCGAGGAGTCGAGGCGCGCCTCGCTCACCTCGCCGCGCGCCACCGCGTCCGTCACGGCGTCGATCGCGCCCTTCGCGTCGACCGGCATCAGGAGGATGTCGGCGCCCGCCTTCAGCGCCATCACGGCGGCCTGCGACGCGCCGTACCGGCTGACGATGGCGCCCATGTTGAGGGCGTCCGTGACCACCAGTCCCTGGAAGCCGAGGTCGCTGCCGGAGCAGCGTGTCGAGGACGAACGGCGAGAGCGTGGCGGGAGGCGAGCCCTCGTCCGCTCAGCCCGGCGACCGCGAGGTGCGCGGTCATCACCGCGTCGGTGCCCTCGCGCACCGCGGCGCGGAACGGCACCAGCTCCACCGAGTCGAGGCGCGCGCGCGCTGGCGGTGATCACCGGGAGCGCGACGTGCGAATCGGTGCCCGTGTCGCCGTGGCCGGGGAAGTGCTTGGCCGCGCTCAGCATCCCGTGTTCCCGCAGGCCGCGGATGAAGGCGCTCCGCCAGCGCGGCGACCCGCTGCGGGTTCTCGCCGAACGAGCGCACGTTGATGATCGGGTTCTGCGGGGTTGTTGTTGACGTCCACCACCGGCGCGAAGTCGAACTGGATGCCGACGGCGCGGCCCTCCACGGCGATGACGCGCCCCACCTCGTAGGCGTCCAGCTCCCGGTCGGTCGCGCCGAGGGCCATATTGCCCGGGAAGGCGGTGGCCTCCCGGATCCGCGTCCCGGGGCCCGACTCGAAGTCGGACGCGATCAGGAGCGGCACGCGCGCGGCGCGCTGCAGCGTGTTGAGCTTCTCGGCGATGTCGTAGGGCGACGGAGCCGACGCCGACGATGAAGCCGCCGACGCCCTCGTCCACCTGCTGCAGCGCGGCGGTCAAGCGCCGCGGCGTCGCCGGCCCAGTAGTCGCCGGGGATCCACGGCATCACGAGCTGCGCGGCCTTCTCGCGCAGCGTGAGCGTCACCGGCGGCACCGCCGGGCCGGGGAGGAAGCCGCCGGTGTCGGGGGGCAGCGGCGCGCGGACCGGGCCAGCGGCCGCGAGCGACTCGGCCGGCGCGGGCGCCGGAGCCGCGCCGGTCGTGGTCGCGGCGGTCCGCGCGCACGCGCGGCGACGAGAAGCACAGACGGCGCAGACGGCGAAGGGGGAGGAGCAGTGCGTCAAGGTCCGGTTGCTCCTCGGCTTGCGTCGCGCGCTCACCTGCTCGGACGCCCGCACCGACCACTCACGTCTCGTAACCACTCGCAACTTGCCGTCTGGCAACTCCTCTGCACCCCGCCAACTGGATTCCGTTCTTCCCGGCATAGACGTGCTGCTGCGCGACTCGCTGCACCTCGATCGAGGGCAAGCGCATCGGGCTGATCACCAATCCCTCGGGCATCGATGCGCGGGGCGTCTCCACGATCGATCGCCTGGCGCGCGCTCCGCGGGCACGACCTGGTCGCGCTCTTCGCGCCGGAGCACGGCATCCGCGGCGTGGCGGCGCCCGGCGAGCGTGGTGCCGACACCGTGGACCCGGCGACCGGTCTCCCAATCTACAGCCTCTACGGCGCGAGTCGAGCGCCGACGCCGCGCAGCTCGCCGGCTTGGACGTGCTGGTCGTCGATCTGCAGGACGTCGGGGCGCGCACCTACACCTACGTGTCGACGACCGTGCTCGCGATCGCGCCGCGGCGGCGGCCGCCGGCAAGCGCGTGATCGTGCTCGACCGCCCGAACCCCATCGGCTGCGCGGTGCAGGGGCCGATCCTCGACACGGCCTATGCCTCGTTCATCGGCATGCTCCCGGTGCCGCTGCGCCACGGCATGACGATGGGCGAGCTGGCGCGCTTCGCCAACGCGCGCCTCGCCATCGGCGCCGACCTCGTGGTCGTGCCGGTCCAGGGCTGGCGGCGCTGCGACTGGTTCGACCGCACCGGCCTGCCGTGGATCCGCCCGTCGCCCAATCTCCCCGACCTGGCGAGCGTGGCCTGGTATCCGGGCACGGTGCTCTTCGAGGCCACCAACCTGTCGGTCGGGCGCGGCACCGACGCCCCGTTCCGCGCAGGTCGGCGCGCCGTGGCTCGACGCGCCCGGCGGTCGTGCGCGCGATGGCGCGTCGCTACCACGTCGCCTTGGACACCGTGCGCTTCACGCCGCGCTCGCCCGGCGACGGGAAGTTCGACGGCGTCGCGGTGGCCGGCGTGCGCTTCCGTCCCCTCGACCGCGCGCGCGGCGATCCGGTGCGCGACGCCCTGATGCTGCTCGCGACGATCCGCCGCGCTGCAGCCCGGGGCGTTCGAAGTCGACTCGCTGGGCCTGGCGCGCCGGCTCGGGCGTCCGCTTGGACGGGACGGACGACGTGGCCGGGCGACGTCGCCGCGCTTCCTCGCCGAGCGGCAGCCGTACCTGCTGTACTGCAACGCCCGGGCGGCACGCGGTTTGCGCGGGACCGGCAGCGAGGATTAGTCTTGTTCCAGCGCAACCTATGAACCAACGCGATGTTAGGCTGCTTCCGGCTCCGCTGATTGCCGGCTTCTCCGACCTCGTGGCTCCGGTCGCCGAGTGGCTCATCCGGATGCGTGTCCGTCCCAACACCATCACCTCGACCAGCGCCATCGTCGTCATCGGCGCCGGCGCCGCCTTCGGGCTCGACCAGCCGCGGCTCGGGGCGGTGTGGCTGCTCGCTCTCGGGGCTGCTCGACGTCCTCGACGGGCAGGTGGCGCGGCGGCGGCGGCATGGTGTCGAAGTTCGGCGCCTTCTTCGACTCGACGCTGGACCGGATCGGCGAAGCCGATCCTGTTCGCGGGCATCGCGATCTACTTTCAGACCGCGGAAAGCCAGTCCGCGCCGGTGCTGGGCGTCGTAGCTCACGCTGGCGGCGCTCACCGGGTCGTTCCTCGTGTCGTACACCCGGGCGCGCGCCGAGGGGCTGGGCCTCGACTGCCGCGTCGGCCTCGCGCAGCGTCCCGAGCGCATCCTGGGCCTCGGCGCCCCGACGCTGTTCTTCGGCGCCGGCCCGCACGGCATCCTGCTGCTCGTCATCATCGGGATCCTCGCCGTCCTGTCCTGGATCACCGTCGTCCAGCGCGTGGCCCACGTGTTCCGCCAGACGAACGGCCGGGAGCCGGGCTCCGCCGCCGACCATCCGGCGACGCCCGCGAGCGGTGTCTCCTCGAAAGGAAGCGACAGCGTGAAACCCGATGCTCCCCGCACCGTGCAGCCCGCGCACGGGCGACTTGGCGTGCTCCTGCCCGGCATGGGCGCGGTCGCGACGACGTTCATCGCCGGCGTGGAGACCGTGCGGCGGGGCCTCGCGCTCCCGATCGGCTCGGTCACCCAGCTCGGCACGATCCGCCTCGGCAAGCGCACCGAGGACCGCTCCCCCACCATCCAGGAGTTCGTGCCGCTGGCGGGGCTCGACGACCTCGTGTTCGGCGGCTGGGACCCGATCCCCGACGACGCGTACCGCTCCGCCCAGGTGGCCGGCGTGCTGGAGGAGCGGCACCTCGCGCCGATCGCGGACTTCCTGCGGGGGATCGCGCCGATGCCCGCGGTCTTCGACCAGTACTACGTCAAGAACCTGAACGGGACGAACGTCAAGAAGGGCAAGACCAAGCGCGACCTGGCCGAGCAGCTGCGGGACGACATCCGGCGCTTCAAGCGCGACCACGCGCTCGACCGGCTGGTCATCGTGTGGTGCGCCTCGACCGAGATCTTCATCCGCCCGGGCGCCGTGCACGCGTCCCTCGCGGCGTTCGAGAGGGCGATGGACGAGAATCACCCCGATGTCGCGCCCTCGATGCTGTACGCCTGGGCGGCGCTGATGGAGGGCGTGCCGTTCGCGATGGGCGCGCCCAACCTCGCCGTCGACACGCCCGCGCTCCAGGAGCTGGCCGCGGCGCGCGGCCTGCCGATCGCCGGCAAGGACTTCAAGACCGGCCAGACGCTGATGAAGACGGTCCTCGCCCCGATGCTGAAGGCGCGCATGCTCGGGCTGGCCGGGTGGTACTCGACCAACATCCTGGGCAACCGCGACGGCGAGGTGCTGGACGATCCCGAGTCGTTCAAGACCAAGGAGGAGTCGAAGCTCGGCGTGCTCGAGCACATCCTCCAGCCCCAGCTCTACCCGCAGCTCTACGGCAACGTCTTCCACAAGGTGCGGATCAACTACTATCCGCCGCGCGGCGACAACAAGGAGGGCTGGGACAACATCGACATCTTCGGGTGGCTGGGCTACCCGATGCAGATCAAGGTCGACTTCCTGTGCCGCGACTCGATCCTCGCCGCGCCGATCGTCCTCGATCTGGCGCTGTTCATGGACCTGGCGCAGCGCGCGGGGATGAAGGGCATCCAGGAGTGGCTCTCGTTCTACTTCAAGAGCCCGATGGCGGCCGCCGGCCTGGTGCCGGAGAACGACCTGTTCATCCAGCAGACCAAGCTCAAGAACACGCTGCGCTACCTGATGGGCGAGGAGCAGATCACGCACCTCGGCATCGAGTACTATGAGCGCTAGGTCTCCCCGGTGACGACGGCCAGGGTCCTCGTCACCGTGCTCGGCGTCGCGGCCATCGTGTGGGTGCTGTGGTACTTCCTGGCCCCGCTCGGGCCCTCGCGCACGGCGCGCGGCGGGAGTTCGCGCTGATGGCCACCGCCGTGCCGCCCGCGACGCCCGGCGCCGCGCCCGCGCGGGCGGAGCGGCAGCGGGTGACCTTCCCGGTCGTCGGCATGTCGTGCGCCGCCTGTGCGTCGCGCATCCAGCGGCAGCTGGAGGCCACGCCGGGCGTCCGCGACGCGGCGGTGAACTTCGGCACCACCAAGGCGACCGTGGAGCTGGACGGCGCGGCCGCCGGCGACCTCATCGAGGCCGTGCGCGAAGCCGGCTACGACGTCGGCAG
Organism: uncultured Gemmatimonadales bacterium; assembly: GCA_963729955.1. Lineage (GTDB taxonomy): Bacteria > Gemmatimonadota > Gemmatimonadetes > Gemmatimonadales > JACORV01 > Fen-1245. The sequence continues at coordinate 17,225 of CAVSQA010000008.1, read as the reverse complement.
CGACGCGCTCACCGTCTCCATCGCCGATCTCCGGTCGGCGCCCGACGCGTCGCGGCTCGAGCGGACGGTGCGGGCGGTGCGCGGCGTGATCGGCGCGGTGGCCAACCCGGCGGCCGAGTCGGTGCGGGTCAAGTACGTGCCAGGGTTTCTCGACCCGCGCGACCTCGAGGTCGCGGTCGCGGCGGCGGGGTTCGTGCTCGCCGCGCCGGTCTCCGAGGCCGACCCGGTGGAGCGGGAGCGCCTGGTCCGCGAGCGGGAGGTCCGCGATCTGACCCGGAAGCTGGCGCTCGCGGCGACGGTGGCCGTCGTCGCGATGGTGACGTCGATGCCGCTGATGGGCGGCGCCGCGCTGCGGTCGGCCGACCTGCTGGCCCGCGTCCTGATGCCGCTCGACGGGGTGCTGCGCCGCGGGCTCCCGTGGCTCTACGCGGTCGACCCGCAGGTGCTCAAGGTCGGGCTGTTCCTGGTGACCCTGCCGGTGATGGCCTGGGCCGGGCGCGGCTTCTACGTCAGCGCCTGGCGCGGCTTCCAGCACCGCAGCGCCGACATGAACACCCTGATCGGCGTGGGCACCGCGGCGGCGATGCTGTACTCGACGGCGGCGACCTTCGCGCCCGGACTGTTCACCGCCGCGGGCCTGCCCGCCGACGTCTACTACGAAGCGGTGTCGTCGATCATCGCGCTGATCCTGCTCGGCCGGCTGCTCGAGTCGCGCGCCCGGGGGCGCACCTCGGAGGCGATGCGGCGGCTGCTGGGACTCGCGCCGAGGACCGCGCGGGTGCTGCGCGAGGGGGGGGAGGCGGAGGTGGCGGTGGGCGAGGTCGTGGTGGGCGACATCGTCCTGGTGCGTCCCGGCGAGAAGATCCCGGTCGACGGCGTCGTGCGCGGCGGCCGCACGGCCGTCGACGAGTCGATGCTCACCGGCGAGCCGGTCCCGGTCGCCAAGGTGCCCGGCGACCTGGTGGTCGGGGCGACCCTCAACAGCACCGGCTCGATTACGGTCGAGGCCACGCGGGTCGGCCGGGATACCGCGCTCGCCCAGATCGTGCGGATGGTGGAGGAAGCGCAGGGGAGCCGCGCGCCGGTGCAGCGCCTCGCCGACCGCGTCGCCGGGGTGTTCGTGCCGGTGGTGATTGCCGTCGCCATCGCCGCGTTCGTGGTCTGGTTCGACGTCGGGCCCCGTCCCGCCTTCATCTTCGCCACCGTCGTCCTGGTGTCGGTGCTCATCATCGCGTGCCCGTGCGCCATGGGCCTCGCGACGCCGACCGCCATCATGGTCGGCACCGGCCGTGGCGCCGAGCGAGGCGTGCTGGTCAAGGGCGGCAGCGCGCTCGAGGCGGCCGCGTCCGTCGACGTCGTGATCCTCGACAAGACCGGCACGGTCACCGAGGGCCGGCCGACCGTGACCGACCTGGTCGTCGCGCCCGACGTGCGCGGCCGGCTCGACTTCGGGTCGCCGTCGGACCCGGAGGCCGCCGTGCTGCAGCTCGCCGCCGCGGTGGAGAACCTGTCGGAGCACCCGCTGGCCGCCGCGGTGGTGCGCGCGGCGCGCGAGCGCGGGCTCGAGGTCCCGGAAGCGACGGGCTTCCGCGCCAGGGAAGGGCGCGGCGCCACGGCCAAGGTCGGCCGCCAGCTGGTGGCGGTCGGCAGCGCGACGTTCCTCATCGAGCAGGGCGTCGACGTCGGACCGTTCACCGATGCCGTGGACAGTCTCGCCGCCCGGGCGCGGACGCCCGTCCTGGTCGCGGTGGACGGCGCGCCGGCCGGGTTGCTCGGGCTCGCCGACCCGATCAAGCCCAGCGCCATCGCCGCCGTCCGCGCGCTCGAATCGATGGGGCTCGAGATCCTCCTGGTGACCGGCGACATCCGCAAGGTCGCCATCGCGGTGGCCGGCGAGGTCGGCATCGACGATGTCGAGTCGGGCATGCTCCCCGCCGGCAAGGTCGCCGTGATCAAGGGGCTACAGGCCTCGGGCAAGCGGGTGGCGATGGTGGGGGACGGCATCAACGACGCCCCGGCCCTCGCTGCGGCCGACGTGGGCCTGGCGATCGGCACCGGCACCGACGTCGCGGTCGAGGCCGCCGACATTACGCTGATGAGCGGTGATCTCCGCGCGGCGGTCACGGCTCTGGAGCTCTCCCGCGCCACCCTGCGGACCATCCGGCAGAACCTGTTCTGGGCGTTCGCCTACAACGTGGTGGGGATCCCGATCGCCGCCGGCCTGCTCTACCCGGTGGCCGGCGTGCTGCTGTCGCCCGTCTTCGCCAGCGCCGCGATGGCCTTCTCGTCGGTGTTCGTGGTCACGAACAGCTTGCGCCTGTCGCGCTTCACGCCGACCTTCGCACCCTAGCCCCTCGCCCGGCACCCAGGAGCCGCCATGCAGTACTTCTATCGAGCACATTCCACCCCCGAGTCCGTGCTGGCTGCCGCGGAACGCTACTTCGGCGACCGCGGCCTCGCGGTACAGCGGGGTGGGGGCCATCACGCACGCTACGTCGGGCTGCTGGGGGCGGTGGACCTGCAGGTGGAATTCGAGGGAGGCCACTACGTGCGGGTGACGCTCGCCACCCGCGATACCTCGCGCTCCGAGCTCGACAACCTCTCGAAGCGCTTCCTCACCGAGCTTCACGCGATGGAGCAGCCCCGGCACGCGGCGCGCGGGGCCTACTGACGTCCGTCGCTGCTCAGGCGCCCAGCGAGGCCGTGTACCCGGCCTTGGCCACCGCCGCCGTCAGATCCTCGATGGTGGCGGTGTCGTCGTCGTAGTCCAGCTCCGCGCTGGCATCCTGCAAATCGACAACCGCGCTGAAGACGCCCGGCACCTGGGCCAGCGCCGTCTCCACCCGCTTCTGACAGTGGCCACACGTCATGCCGGCCACTCTGAGGGTCAGCTTCGCCATATGCACCTCCTGTGCTCCCTTATAGCATAACCCGTACCAGCCGCCCCTCCACCCCGCCCCCCGTTGCCAGACTGCAAGTTGCCAGACCACACCCTACACCGCACCCGATGCCCCACACCCGATCGTCAACGCCTGATCACCTCCCCGTGTCACGTGATCACCTTCGCGGCGTCCTTGACTCTCCCCTCGCGGCCAGCGAGCTTTTCGGGCCGTAATCCCATGTGCGACAAGGGAGTGCAATGACCGCCCGCCCGGCCGAAGCGGACCGCAAGGCCGCCGCCGGCATCCCCGCCGGGCTCGGGCCCGCGCAGCTGCTCGAGCTGTACTACTTCATGCGGCTCACCCGCTCGCTCGAGGAGCGTCTCACCAACCTGTATCGCCAGGGCAAGGTCATCGGCGGGCTGTTCCGCTCGCTCGGGCAGGAAGGCGACAGCGTCGGCAGCGCGTACGCGCTCGACCGCGCGGCCGGGGACATGCTCTCGCCCCTGATCCGCAATCTCGGCTCCCTGCTGGTGATGGGCGCCCGGCCCGTCGACGTGCTGCGGCAGTACATGGCGAAGGCCACCAGCCCGACGCGGGGCCGCGAGCTGAACGTCCACTTCGGCGACCTCGAGCGCGGGTTCATCGGCCAGATCTCGCACCTGGGCGACATGGTGCCGGTGATGGCGGGGATCACGCTCACCTTCCGGATGCGCGGTGAGCGGCGGGTCGGCCTGGTGTACGTCGGGGACGGGGCGATGTCCACCGGCGCCTTCCACGAGGGGATGAACCTCGCCGCCGTGCGGCGGCTGCCGCTCGTGGTCATCGCCGAGAACAACGGCTACGCGTACTCGACCACCCTCGAACGGCAGACGGCCGTGCCGCAGCTCGTCCTCAAGGCCAAGGCGTACGGCGTGCCGGGAGACCGGGCCGACGGCAACGACGTGGTGGCGGTGTACGAGGCGACGCGGCGCGCGGTGGATCGGGCGCGGGCCGGCGAGGGCGTGACCTTGATCGAGCTGGTGACGTACCGTCGCAAGGGGCACGCGGAGCACGACGATCAGCACTACGTCCCGAAGGAGGAGCTGGCGCGGTGGGAGCGGCGCGACCCGATCACCGGCTACGTGCAGCGGGTGACGGAGGCCGGCTGGCTCAAGGGCGCGGAGATCGAGGCGGCCGACGCGCGCGTCGCGGCCGAGCTCGACGAGGCCGTCCGGGTCGCGGAGCAGGAGCCGTTGCCGGAGCCGGCGACGGCGCTCGAGGGCGTGTACCTGCGGCCGCCGCGACAGACCGCGCCCTGGCATCGCGAGGCGCCGCGTGCCTGAGGTGACCTACCTCGAGGCTCTGCGGCAGGGGCTGCGCGAGGAAATGCGCCGCGACGAGCGCGTGTTCATCCTGGGCGAGGACGTGGGCCGCTACGGCGGCGCGTTCAAGGTCACCGAGGGCTTCTTCGAGGAGTTCGGGGAGGCCCGGGTGATCGACACCCCCATCTCGGAGGCGGCGATCGTGGGCGCGGCGGCGGGCGCGGCGCACCTCGGGATGCGGCCGGTGGCGGAGATGCAGTTCATCGACTTCATCTCCTGCGCCTACGACATGCTCACCAACTACGTGGCGACGGCGCGCTACCGCGCCAACCTGGCCTGCCCGCTCGTGGTGCGCGGGCCGTGCGGCGGCTACGTGCGCGGCGGACCGTTCCACTCGCAGAACCCCGAGGCGGCCTTTCTCCACACGCCGGGCCTCAAGATCGTGTGCCCGGCGACGGCGAGCGACGCGAAGGGGCTGATCAAGGCGGCGATCCGCGACGACGACCCGGTGCTCTACTTCGAGCACAAGTACCTGTACCGCCGGATCAAGGAGACGCTGCCCGACGCCGGCGATCTCGTGACGCCGATCGGCGTGGCGCGGGTGGCGCGCGAAGGGCGCGATCTCTCGATCATCACCTACTCGGCGATGGTGTGGAAGGCGCTGGAAGCGGCGGACGTCCTTCAGAAGGAGGATGGTCTCGAGGTCGAGGTGCTCGACCTCAGGACGCTGCTGCCGATGGACGACGCCGCGATCCTCGCCACGGTGCGGAAGACCAACCGGGTGATGGTCGTGCACGAGGACACGCGCACCGGCGGGGTGGCGGGCGAGATCGCGGCGCGGATCAACGAGGGAGCGTTCGAGTGGCTCGACGCGCCGGTGTTGCGGGTGACGGCGGCCGATACGCCGCTTCCCTACGCGCCGACGCTGGAGGACTACGTGCTGCCCCAGACCGCGGATATCGTTAGCGTGGCGCGCAAGCTGGCGGCGTACTGAAATGCAGGGGGCTAGGGTCTAGGGACTAGGGGCTAGAAAGCCCTAACCCCTAACCCCTAGCCCCTAACCCCTGCTGTCAGGAGTTCGGAAGATGTCACGAGTCGACGTCGTCATGCCCCAGATGGGTGAGTCCATCGCCGAAGGCACGCTCTCCAAGTGGCTCAAGAAGGTCGGCGACGAGGTCAAGCGCGACGAGCCCATGTTCGAGATCTCGACCGACAAGGTGGATGCGGAGATTCCGGCCCCGGCGGGCGGCGTGCTCAGCGAGATCAGGGTTCCGGAGGGTCAGACGGTGCCCGTGCAGACCGTGGTGGCGGTGATCGAGACGGAAGCAGGGGCTAGGGAGCAGGGGCTAGGGGCTAGGGGAACTGCCGCCCCGGCGCCAGCGCCCGTCCCGAGCGCCAAGCCGCTGGACGCGAGTCCGGTGGCGGCCGCCCCTGCGCCGAAGGCTGCGGTCGCGGCCCCCCTAACCCCTAGTCCCCAACCCCTAACCCCTGATTCTGCCGAGACCGCCGAGGAGCGGTTGCGCCGGCGCTCGACACCCCTGGTACGGAAGATCGCGGCGGAGCACAGCGTCGACATCGGCGCGGTGCCGGGCATCGGGGCACGCCGGGCGCGTCACCAAGAAGGACATCCTGGGCTACCTCGAGACGGGCGCGGCCCCGGCTCCGGCCGTGCCGCGCCCCGCCGCGGCGGTCGCCCCCCCCTCCGCGCCGGCCGGCACCGCGGGGGCGTGGGACGCCTCGCCCTGGCCCGGCGACCGGGTCGAACCGATGAGCCGCATCCGGCAGCTCACCGCGGAGCACATGATCTTCTCGCGCCGCACCTCGGCCCACGTCACCACCTTCTACGAGGTGGACATGACGCGCGTCGCCCGGCTCCGGACGGCCAACAAGAAGGGCTACGAGGAGCGCGGGGTGAAGCTCACCTACCTCGGCTTCATCGTGAAGGCGGTGGCCGACCAGCTGCGACGCAACCCCGTGCTCAACGCCGCGGTCCAGCGGAACGCCATCATCTACCGGGGCCAGGTCAACATCGGCATCGCGGTCGCGCTCGACTGGGGATTGATCGTGCCGGTGATCCGCGGCGCCGACGAGCTGTCGCTGTTCGGCATCGCCAAGGCGATGGCCGACCTCGCCGACCGGGCGCGTGCCAAGCGGCTCAAGCCCGACGAGATCCAGAACGGCACCTTCACCATCACCAACCCGGGCGTGTTCGGCTCGTACGCCGGCACGCCGGTCATCAACCAGCCGCAGGTGGCCATCCTCGGCGTGGGCGCGGTGGAGAAGCGACCCAAGGTGATGACCCTCGACGACGGCGTGGAAACCATCGTGCCGCGCATGATGACGATGCTGTCGATCTCCTACGACCACCGCATCGTGGACGGCGCCGACGCCGACCGCTTCATGGCGGCCCTCAAGGAGGAGCTCGAGCACTTCCCGGAGAACGGGGTCTGAGCCGTCAGCTGATGGTGCTGATCCTCGAGCCCTCGCCGGGAGCGGAGCCGCGCGTGGACGAGCTGCTCCGCGCCGCGCGCCGCCGGGCCGCCCTGGCGGGATGGCATTGCTGGGCCTATCGCAACGATCTCCACCCGAGCGAGCTTATGTTGTTCATCGAGGGCCCGGAGCCGGAGCCCGGAGGGCCGGCTGCACCGGTGTTCGGCGACGAGATCTCCGAGCTGCGGGCGCTCTCGCGAAGGTTCGACGCCGTGCGTTCCCTGACCGAGGTTCCCTTGGACGACCAGCCATGACCGAACGATCTGTCACCATCGACGGGCGCCCGTGGAAAGTCTCCATCGCGGGCCGCTTCACCGTGTACGAGCGTGACGAGTTTCCGCTGATCTTCGCGCAGCTGACCGCGGACGGCACCCGGGAGCGGCGGGTGTCGCGGTTCTCGCCGCAGGGAAGCCGCAGCCGAGAACGGGCCCTGGCCGAGCTGACGGACGCGGAGCTGGTGAGCCTGTGGCGGCAAAGCCAGGAGACCTGGACCTCTCCGGAGCTCGACTATGTTCGGCGCTAGCGCGGGCGAGCCGCTGGCCGTGGGTGCCGCCGCGCCCGATTTCGAGCTGGACGCGACGGGCGGGGCGCGGGTGCGCCTCTCGACGCTGCTGGCCGAGGGGCCGGTGGCGCTCTTCTTCTACCCGGGCGACTTCACTCCCGGGTGAAACCGCCAACTCTCCGCCGTGCGCGACGAGCAGACCAAGTTCCAGGCACGAGGCGTCCGGACGTTTGGCGTCAACCCGGCGTCGGTGGCCGACCACGAGAAGTACGTGACGAAGTTCAAGTTCAACTTCCCGCTGCTGTCGGACCCGGCGCGCGAGGCGGCCCGGGGGTACCGGGCGCTCAAGCCGGACGGCAAGGGCATCGTGCGGACCGTGTATCTCATCGGGCGCGACGGCCGCGTCCTGTTCGGCAAGCGCGGCGCGCCCGGAGCCAATGAGGTGCTCCGCGCGCTGCCGGAGGCCTCCTGATGGGGGGACTGCTGGATTTCAGCGGGCAGGTCGCGCTCGTGACCGGGGTGAGCCGGGTAGGGCAGATCGGACACGCCGTGGCGGCGGGCTTCGGGAAGGCGGGCGCCAAGCTGGTGATCTGTGACATCAGCGCGGTGAACGTCGCGGCACGCACCCGGGAATTCACCGAGCAGGGATTCGAGTGCCGGGCCGCGGCCGGGGACCTCACGGAGCCGGATGTCGCGCAGTGGGCGGTCGACGAGGCGGTGCAGGCCTACGGGCAGCTCGACGTGGTGGCGAACGTGGCCGGCGGGCTCACCGCCGTCAAGGCCGTGATCGACGCCGAGACGGACGCGTTCGACCGGGAGATGGCGATCAACGTCAAGACCACGTACCTGGTCTCCCGGGCCGCCGCCCGCGTGATGGTGAAGCAGCATCGTGGCGCGATCGTCAACTTCGCCTCCATCGCCGCCTTTCACGGCCGAGCGGAGATGGCGGCCTATTCCGCCGCCAAGGCGGGCGTCGCGGCGCTGACCCGGAGCCTCGCCCTGGAGCTGCGCGACCAGGGGGTGCGGGTCAACGCCGTCGCCCCCGGCACGGCGCGCACGCCCGAGAACCTCGCCACGATGGGCAATCTGCCGGTGCGCTGGGTGGACGTCGGCGACATCGTCAACGCCGTGCTGTTCCTCGCCTCCGACCTCGCGGCCGGGATCACGGCGCACGTGCTTCCCGTTTCGCACGGCGAGGCCTAGCCGGCGTGGAGCTGCGCGGCCGCAATGCGCTGGTGACCGGAGCCGGCCAGCGGGTGGGCCGCGCCATCGCCTACGGATTGATCCGACGGGGCGTCAACGTGGCCATCCACTATCACCGGTCGGCACACGGTGCGAAGGCCACGATGATGGAGGGCGAGGTCGCCCAAGTGCGGGTCGCCATGCTCAAGGCCGATCTCAGCGATGCGGCGGCCGCCGAGCAGCTGCCCGCCGAGGCCGCGGAGGCGTTGGGCGGGGGCCTCGACATCGCCGTGCTGAGCGCCGCGGTGATGGAGCGCCGTCCCCTCCCCGAGGTCACGCCCGCCGACTGGGACCGCGTGATGAACCTCAACTTGCGCGGCACGTTCTTCGCCGCCAAGGGCGCGGCGGCGGCGATGGGCGAACGGGGCGGCGCCATCGTGATGCTCGCCGACCTGGCCGCCTTTCAGCGCTGGCGCCACTACCCGGTCCACACGGTCAGCAAGGCCGGCGTCGTCGCCGTGGCCGAGCTGCTCGCCAAGAGCCTCGCGCCCAGGGTGCGGGTGAACGCCGTGGCGCCCGGCGCCGTGCTCCTGCCCGAGGATTGGGACGCGGAGGCCCGGGCGAAGCTCGTGGCCTCGACGCCGCTCGGCCGCCTCGGCGCCCCCGACGACGTGGTGCGGGCCGTCCTCTTCCTCCTCGAGAACGACTACGTCACCGGCGCGACGCTCGTGGTGGACGGGGGGCGGCTGCTGCGGTGAAGCGGAGCGCGGCGCGGCCGCCGGACGCGGGCGCGGCCGATCCCGGCGAACCGGTGCGGCGAGGCGTCGCGCTGTACAATGCCGGCCGCTACTGGGAGGCGCACGAGGCGCTGGAGATCGTGTGGCGGCGGTCGGCGCCGCCGGAGCGGGGGCTGTGGCAGGGTCTCATTCAGGCCGCCGCGGCCATGCTCCACCGGGAGCGCGGCAACCGCCACGGGCTGCTGGCGCAGGGCCGCTCGGCGGTAGAGCGGCTCGGCGCGGGCGCGCCCGCGGGCTTCCCGGTGGAAACGGCCCGCTTCGTGCGGGGTCTGGCGCGCTGCGTGGAGGAGGGCGGCCCCGTCCCGCCCATGGAGCTGAGCCGAGCGCCTGCCCCCGGGGCAGGCTGAACCGGGAACGAGTGATGCATGAGCGACTACGATCTGATCATTGTCGGCGCGGGACCGGCCGGACTCACCGGAGCCCTGTACGCGGGGCGGTCGATGCTGCGCGCCGTGGTGTTGGAGAAGGGCGTGCCGGGCGGCGAGCTGCTCAACACCGAGCTCATCGAGGACTATCCCGGTTTCGAGTCGGTGAAGGGCTTCGAGCTGGCCGAGAAGATGACGGCCCACGCGCTGAAGTTCGGGGCGGAGCTGGTGACCGACGGCGTGGTCTCCGTCGCCAAGGAAGGCGACGGCCGCTTCCTCGCCGCGACGGAGAGCGGGGCCGAGTACCGGGCCCCCGCGGTCCTGCTCACCGCGGGCGGAACCCCGACCAAGCTCGGCGTCCCCGGTGAGGTCGAGTTCGCGGGGAAGGGCGTGTCGTACTGCGCGGTGTGCGACGGCCACTTCTTCCGGGGCGAGGTGCTGGGCGTGGTCGGGGGAGGCGACGCGGCCGCGGAAGAGGCCGACTTCCTCACCCGCTACGCGAGCAAGGTGCACCTGATCCACCGGCGCGACGAGCTCCGCGCGTCCAAGATCATCCAGCGCCGGGTCCTCGAGAATCCCAAGATCGAGCCGGTCTGGGACACCGTGGTCGACCGCATCGAGGGCACGGCGGGTGCCGCCTCCCGGCTCGCGCTGCGCAACGTGAAGACGGGCGCCACCTCGTCGCTCCCCGTGGGCGGGGTGTTCATCTTCGTCGGTTTTCGGCCGAATACCGGCATCGTGCGGGGCCACGTCAAACACGATGCCGGGGGTTACCTGATCACCGACGAGGTGATGATGACCTCCATCCCCGGCCTGTTCGCCGCGGGCGACGTTCGGGCGCAGCTCACGCGCCAGGTGACCACGGCCGTCGGCGACGCGACGACCGCAGTGATCGCGGCCACCCGGTACCTGGCGGAGTGGAAGGAGCGACGGTAGGCGCGTGGAGCCGAAGGTCGTCACGCTCACCAACGGCGCGTTCGCGGAGAACTGCTACCTCGTGGGCGATCCCGGGAGCGGCGATGCCGCCATCGTGGACCCCGGCGAGGAGGTGGATCTCTTCGTGGCCCGGCTCCGGCACGAGGGCTGGACCCTGCGGGCCGTGTGGCTCACCCACGCGCACGTCGACCACGTGGCCGGCGTCGCGGCGCTCCGCCAGCGGATGGCGGCGCCGATCTTCCTGCATCCGGCCGATCGCCGCCTGTACGACGGCCTGCCGCGGCAGGCGGCGATGTTCGGACTGGACGCCCCGCCGCCCCCGCCTCCCGACCACGCGTTCGTCGAGGGCGAAACGGTGTCCGTCGGCTCGTGCGGCTTCCAGGTCGTCCACACGCCGGGGCACACCCCCGGCGGCGTCAGCCTGGTCGGGCACGGCGCCGCCTTCGTGGGAGACGCGCTGTTCGCCGGTTCCATCGGCCGGACCGACCTGCCGGGCGGCGATGCCGGCGCGCTGCTGGCGAGCATACACGAGAAGCTGCTCGTGTTGCCGGACGAGACCGTGGTCTATTCGGGGCACGGTCCCGCGACGACCATCGCGGACGAGAAACGCGACAATCCGTTCGTGAAGCTCGTGCCCGGCGTCAACGCCTGCCTCAAGTGCGGCTATCCCGTGAAGGGCAAACCCTGGGGATGCAAGAACCCATGCCCCAACTGCGGGCACGTGTATCCGCTCGGTGATTGCTCGGACTAGCGCGATGGCCCCGCACCCTGCACCCCACACCCCGCGCCCCGTGGCCAGAGGCCACGTTGCCAGTTGCCCGCGCCCCCGGCACCTCACCGCTGGCCCCTAGCCCCTAGCCCCTACTCCCATGCCCGATCCGCGCCTCAGGCCTCTCGATCCGGACGAAGTGTCCGGCGCCGTGCGTGAAGAGTTCGACCGGTACGTCCGCGAGCGCGGCAACATTCCCAACATGTTCCGCACGGTGGCCCGCCGGCCGGAGCATCTGCTGACCATGCTGGCCCACTTCCGGACGGTGATGAACGAGGGGACGGTCCCGCCGCTCCTCAAGGAGCTGCTGGCGGTGCGCGTGTCGCACTTCAACGGGTGCCGGTACTGACTGGCGTCGCACACCGCCCTGGCAGGGCGGCTGGGCGCGACGCCGGAGATGCTGCGCGGCGTGCGGAGCGAGGGCGCCGCGGGGCTGGAGCCGTTCGAGCCCGCGTGGCGTGCGGCCCTGCGCTACGCCGACGCCGCGACGGTGGACGCCAACGCGGTGTCCGACGAGCTGTACGCGGCGCTCGCGGCCGAGTGGGACGAGGGTGAGATCGTGGAGATCACGCAGGTGATCGGCCTGTTCAACTACTTCAACCGCTTCAACAACGCGCTGCGGGTGGAAATCACGCGCTAGCCGCGTTCCCGGCCCTACCAAGCGAGGGCCCACGCCGTTAGTTTGGCACCCTTCCGCCACGTTGCAGGAGCGTTGGTTGGACCTGTCGGTCCGCGAAGTGTCCCGTCTGTTGAGTGTTTCCGAACGCACCGTCTACCGGTGGGCCAGGCAAGGTACCATCCCCGCCCACCGGCTTCACGACCAATACCGCTTCAACCGGGTCGAGCTGCAGGAGTGGGCCGCGTCGCAGGGGCGCCGGGTCTCGCCCAAGCTGTTCGCGCCGGACGGCGCGCCGGAAACGCCGCCTAGTCTCGCGACAGCGCTGGAGCGCGGCGGCGTGCACGCCGCGGTGGCCGGTCAGACCAAGGCCGAGGTCCTCCGCTCCCTGAGCCGCCTGCCCGGGGTGCCGGCCGCCGTGGACCGCGACCTGCTCTACCAGCTGCTGCTCGGCCGGGAGTCCCTCGCCTCCACGGCGATCGGGGACGGCATCGCCGTGCCCCACGCGCGGGATCCGCTGGTGCTGCAGGTGGAGGGGCCGACGGTCCTGCTCGGCTTCCTGGCGCAGCCGGTGGATTTCGGTGCGCTGGACGGCGAGCCGGTGCGGGTCGTCTTCACGGTGTTCGCGCCCTCCATTCGCGAGCACCTGCGCACGATCTCGCGGCTCGCGTTCGCGTTGCACGATCCCGAGCTGCGCCGGCTGTTGCGAGAGCGGGCGGCGGCGGAGCCGATTCTCGCCCGGGTGCGCCAGCTCGACGCGGCGCGCGTCTCGGGGCCGGTGCCGGCCGTGCCGGAGAGCGCGGCGCCGTGAACCTGGCCCTGGTGCTCGCCGCGCTCGGGGTGTTGCTCGGCAGTGCGGCGGCGGCGGTAGCGGCGGGCCGGCGCGACCGGCTCGCGCTCGGCCTCGGAACCGGCGGCGCGCTCGCCGGCGCTGCGGTCGGGCTGGTGGCGGCCGGCAGTCAGCTCGCAGCCGGAGGGGCTGAGGCCGCCCGTGCCGCGTGGCCCCTCCCGCTGGGCAGCGCGGCGGTCGGACTCGACGCACTGTCGTCGTTCTTCCTGCTGTGCGTCTTCCTCGTGGCCGGTCTCGCGGCGGCGTATGGGGCCGGGTACCTGGCGGCCCACACCGGCCGGCGGCGCATCGGCACGGCGGTCGCGGCGTTCAACGTGCTGGTGGCGGCGATGGCGGGCCTCGTGATCGCCCGCGACGGCGTGCTCTTCCTGGTCGCGTGGGAAGTGATGACGATCGCTTCCTTCCTGCTCGTCACGTTCGATGACGACCGCGACAGCGCGCGGCGCGCCGGCCTGAGCTACCTCATCGCGTCGCAGCTGGGCGTCGTGGCGCTGTTCATGCTGTTTGCGCTGCTGCGGCGCGGCGCGGCCGGCTTCGAGTTCGCCCAGCTGGCGGCGGCCGGACCGCCGCCGCCCGGCCTCGCGGCGGCCTGCTTTCTCCTGGCGCTGCTGGGCTTCGGCACCAAGGCGGGCTTCTGGCCGGTGCACGTGTGGCTGCCGGATGCGCACCCCGCCGCGCCGAGCCACGTGTCCGCCCTGATGTCCGGCGTGATGATCAAGATGGGCATCTACGGGCTGCTGCGGACGCTGACGCTGCTCGGCCCGCCCCCGGCGTGGTGGGGAACGCTGGTCGTCGGCATCGGGGTCGTGTCGGGCCTGGCGGGGGTGCTCTACGCGCTGGCGCAACACGACTTCAAGCGTCTCCTCGCCTACCACAGCATCGAGAACGTCGGCATCATCGCGCTTGGCATCGGCATCGGCCTGCTCGGCCAAAGCCGCGGCGAGTCCACCGTCGCCTTTCTCGGCTACGCGGGCGCCTTGCTGCACGTCCTCAACCACGGGCTGTTCAAGGGGCTGCTGTTTCAGGGGGCAGGCGCCGTACTCGCGGCCACGGGCGAGCGCAGCCTCGACGCGCTGGGCGGCCTGGCCCGCCGCATGCCGGTCACCGCGCTGACGTTCCTGGTGGGCGCGGTGGCGATCGCCGGCCTGCCGCCGCTCAACGGATTCGTGAGCGAGTGGTTGATCCTGGTCGGCGCGTTCCGCGGCGGCGCGACGTTGCCGGGCGGCGCCGCCGTCGCCGCCGTGGCCGTGCTGCCGGCGCTCGCCCTCATCGGCGGCCTTGCCGTCGCGTGCTTCGTCAAGGTGTATGGCGTCGTGTTCCTCGGCTCGGCCCGCAGCGAGGCGCCGTCCCTGGCGCATGAGGCGGGCCCGGCCATGCGGATTCCCATGATGCTCGGCGCCGCGCTGTGCGTGCTGCTGGGCGTCATGCCCCTCGTCGCGGTGGGCATCGTGGCGCCCGCGGCGGTCGAGGTCGGCGGTCTGGCGGCGGCACCGTCCGGCCTCGGCGCGCCGCTGGTTTCCATCACGCTCGTGGCGGCCGTGCTCGTGGGCCTCGTCGCCGTCCTGGCCCTCGCCCGCCAGGCGCTGCTCGCCGGGAAGCCGGTGCCGGTGGAGCCGACCTGGGGGTGCGGATACGTCGGAGCGACGCCGCGCATGCAGTACACGGCGGCGTCGTTCGCGCAGCCGGTGCTGGCGCCGTTTGGCTCGCTGATCCGGCGCACGGTCCACGCGGAGCGCCCGGCGTCCTTCTTCCCCGCGTCGGCTTCCTACGAGGAGCACGTGGCGGACATGGCGGGCGAGCGCGTGCTGGTGCCGGCCGTGCGGCGCGTCGTGGACGTGTTCCGCCGCCTGCGCGTCCTGCAGCAGGGCCGCATCCAGCTCTACCTCGCCTACATCCTCATCACGCTGCTGGTGCTGCTGACCTGGCAGGTCGGGGTGGCCGGCCGGTGACCGCGCCCGCAGCCGTGGCACTCCACGTGGTGCTGCTGCTGGCGCCGCCGCTGCCGGTGGTGGGTCTGATCGGCAAGATCAAGTCCTGGCTCGCGGGGCGTCGCGGGCCGCCGCTGCTGCAGCCGTATCACGACGTGCGGAAGCTGCTCCGGAAGGGCGTCGTGATGGGCCGGCCCACGACGTGGGTGTTCCGCGCGGGGCCGATCGTGGGCCTGGCCAGCGTGCTCGTCGCCGGGCTCATCGTGCCGTTGGCGGCGGGGCAGGGTCCGCTGGGTTTCAGCGGCGACGTGATCGCCTTCGCTTCGCTCCTGGCCCTGGGCCGGTTCTTCACCATGGCGGCGGCGCTCGACACGGGCTCCAGCTTCGAGGGGATGGGTGCGAGCCGCGAGGCGGCCTTCGGTGCCTTCACCGAGCCCGGGCTGTTCCTCGCGCTCGCGCTCGTCTGCGTTCCCGCCGGCGGGGCGAGCTTCGCCGAGGCGTGGGCGGCGCTGCCGACGGGCGCCTCGTGGGCGGCGCGCCCACTGGAGCTGCTCGCCGCCGTGGTGCTGTTCGTCGTGTTGCTGGCGGAGAACGCGCGGATCCCGATCGACGACCCGGCGACTCACCTCGAGCTGACCATGGTACACGAGGTGATGGTGCTCGACCACTCGGGTCCCGACCTGGCGTTCATCCAGTACGGCGCGGCGGTGAAGTTGTTCGTGATCGCCGCCCTGCTGGTGCACCTGCTCCTGCCCGTCCCGGCCCGCGGCGGCTGGGAGGGCGCCGCGCTGCTGCTCGCGGGGGAGGCCGGCGTGGCGGTGCTGGTGGGCGCCGTCGAGGCGAGCGTGGCGCGCCTCCGGTTGGCGCGGGTGCCCGGCTTCCTCATCGGAGCCGCCGCGCTCGCCGCCGTCGGCGTCGCGGTCCTGCTCACCCGAGGTCAGCCGTGATGGCGGCGGCCGATGCGCTGCTCCTGCTGGTGCTGGTCACCGATCTGTTCATCGTCTCCAGCGGGCGGCTCGCCGCCTGCGTGCGGGCCACCGCGGTGCAGGGCGTGCTGCTGGCGGCCCTGCCGCTCGCGCTGTGGGGGTCCGGGGGCGAGGCGAACCTCGTGCACGTCGCGGTGATGAGCGCGGGGGCGCTGGCGGTGAAGGCCGTCATCATCCCCGCGCTGCTGTTGCGGTCGGCGCGCGAGGCCGGGGCCCGGCGCGAGGTCGAGCCCTACGTGAGCCTCCACCTGTCGGTGCTGCTCGGGGCCCTGCTGGTGATGCTCTCGCTGTGGCTGGCCCGCGGACTGGTGCCCCCGGAGCGCGGGCTGGCGCCGCTCCTGGTGCCCGCCGGCTTCGCCACCCTGCTGCTCGGCTTCCTGATGCTCGTCGCCCGCAAGTACGCGGTGACCCAGGTGGTCGGGCTACCTGATGCTCGACAACGGGGTGTTCATCTTCGGCCAGAGCCTGGCGGGCGCGATCCCGGTGGTGGTGGAGCTGGGCATCCTGCTGGACCTGCTGGTGGCGGTGTTCGTCATGGGCATCGCCATCCACCACATCGGCCGCGAGTTCGACCACATCGACACGCGCGCCTTGACCACGCTGCGGGACTGAGCGTGCACCTCGCCCTCCTGGTCCTCGTCCCCGCGCTGCTCGGGCTGCTCGCCCTGGTGCTGCGCGCGGCGCGCCTCCAGATCGCGGTGCTGCTGGCCGGGGCTGCGCTGCACGTGGGGCTCACCGTCGCGGCCTGGCTGCACCGGCCGCCGCCGGCCGGCAGCTACCTGCGCCTCGACGACGTCGGGATGCTGTTCCTCTCCGTGACCAGCCTGTTGTTCGCCGCGGTGGCGGTGTACGCGGTCGGGTACCTCACCGCGCCGACGCACGACGAGCCGGCGAAGCTGTACCGGTTCGTGCCCTACCTGCTGCTGTTCCTCTCGGCCATGACGCTGGTCACGGTGACACAGCACATGGCCGTGCTGTGGGTGGCGGTCGAGGCGACGACGCTCTCCAGCGCGCCGCTGGTGTACTTCTACCGCCGCGGCCCCGCGCTCGAGGCCGCGTGGAAGTACCTCATGATCTGCTCGGTCGGCATCGCGCTCGCGCTGCTCGGCACGCTTCTTCCTCGGCGCCGCGGAGGCGGCGGCCGGCGGCGACGCCGACCCTCACCTTGAGCGGGCTGGTGCGGGCCGCGCCCGCCATGCCGCCGGCCTGGCTCCGCGCCGCCTTCGTGCTGGCCCTGGTCGGGTACGGCACCAAGATGGGCCTCGCGCCGCTGCACACCTGGCTGCCCGACGCGCACAGCCAGGCGCCGTCGCCGGTCTCGGCGCTGCTCTCCGGCGCGCTGCTCAACTGCGCCTTCCTCGGCGTGCTGCGGTTCTTCCAGGTCTGCCTGGCGTCCGGCGACGCCGCCTTCGCCCGGACCCTGCTCCTGCTCCTCGGGTTCGTCTCGATCGCCGTGGCCACGGCGTTCCTGCTCGGCCAGCGCGACTACAAGCGGCTGTTCGCGTACTCCAGCGTCGAGAACATGGGCATCCTCGCGGTCGGCGTCGGCCTCGGAGGGGCGGCGACGTACGGCGCGATGCTCCAGGCGGTCAATCACTCGTTCGCCAAGGCGGGCCTGTTC
>CAVSQA010000007.1:0-105576 GCA_963729955.1 uncultured Gemmatimonadales bacterium | reverse complement strand
TCCGGCGAGAGCCGGTCCATCTTGTTGAGCGCCAGGACCACGCTGGGCCCAGGCCCCGTTCCCGACCCATCCACCCCCAGCCCGTGCAGCACCTCGCCCACCACCTCCGCCTGCTGCTCCCACGCCGGATGGCTCGCGTCCACCACGTGCACGATCACGTCCGCGTCCGCCGCCTCCTCCAGCGTCGCCCGGAAGCTCGCCACCAGGTCGTGCGGCAGCTTGCGGATGAATCCCACGGTGTCGGTGAACCGCACGCGCCTTCCCGTTGATCCGCGTCTCTCGGCTCGCGGTGTCGAGCGTGGCGAACAACCGGTCCTCGACGTGCGCTTCCGACCCCGTCAGCGCCCGCAGCAGGCTCGACTTCCCCGCGTTCGTGTAACCGACCAGCGCCACCTTGAGAACGTCACGTTCCCGCGTCCTGCCCCTGAGCCGCGCCCGGTGGTCCGCCACCTCGGTCAGCTTCTTCTTCAGCACGCCGATCTTGGTCCGGATCATCCGCCGGTCGGTCTCGAGCTGCGTCTCGCCCGGGCCCGCGGAGCCCGATGCCGCCCCGGATCCTCGAGAGGTGCGCCCACATCCGCGTGAGCCGCGGCAGCAGGTACTCGAGCTGCGCCAGCTCGACCTGCATCTTGGCCTCGCCGGCTCCGCGCCCGGAGGGCGAAGATGTCGAGGATCAGCTCGGTCCGGTCCATCACCCGCACGCTGAGCGCCTCCTCGAGGTGCTTGCCCTGCCTCGGGCTCAGCTCCTCGTCGAAGATCACCACGCCCGCGCCCAGCTCGACCACGCGGCGCCCGATCTCCGCCGCCTTGCCGCTCCCGATGTAGAGATCCGGCGTCGGGGCTTCGATGTGCTGGACGATACGCCCGGCGACCTCGGCGCCGGCGGTGTCCACCAGCCGCGCCAGCTCGTCCAGGTGCTCCTCCACGTCGCGCGCGTCCGGCGAGCCCTTGCGCGGGGCTCCCACCAGCAGCGCCCGCTCGACGGGCGGCGCGACGGTCTTCATTTCTTTCGCGATGACGACCTCCCTAAACGTCGAACGCAGAAGTTAGTGTTGACTCGGCCCGACCGCCGAGCGGATATTGGGCCGAGGCGCCTGCCGCGCGGGTTTGCTCACGTCCGCGACCGTTCGGTCCCGATGGCGCCGCCTTTCCGTCCATCTTCGGGAGCGTGGGCATCACCTTCGTCGAAGGCGCGGTCCGGGGACCGCAGGGCGCCGAGCAGCGGGTCCGCTTCCTGATCGACAGCGGGGCGATGTACTCGCTCCTGCCCGAGCCAGTGTGGAGGGCCATCGGCCTGGAGCCCACCCGCACGGAAGAGTTCCACCTCGCGGACGGCACCGCGGTGCGCCTGCCGGTCTCGGAGTGCGTCATCGCGCTCCCGCAGGGGGAACACCATTCGCCCGTGATACTTGGCGATCCGGGCGACGTCCAGCCGCTGCTGGGCGTGGTCACCCTCGAGGAGCTGGGCCTGGTGTTCGACCCCTTCCACCAGACCCTGCACCCGATGCGCCTGAGGCTCTGAGGCCGAGTCAGCCGGCGTCCCCACCAGCATCGGATGGGGGACGCGCTCGCTCAGGCGAGCGCTCTGCGCGCGCGGCGGTGTGCGCCACGCGCGCCTTCAGCCCCTCCCACCACTCGATGCGCTTCGCGATGTCCTTCTCGAAGCCGAACTGCGTCGGCTCGTAGAACTTCGTCCCGCGCAGCACCGGCGGGAGGTATTCCTGCGGCGTGTAGGCCTCCGGCACCGCATGCGCGTACTCGTAACCCGCGCCGTAGCCCAGCTCCTTCATCAGCTTGGTGGGCGCGTTCCGGATGTGGAGCGGCACGCCCTCGGCCGGATGCTCGCGCGCGGCTGCGAGCGCCCTGCCCCATGCCTCGTACATGCGATTGCTCTTGGGCGCGGTGGCGACGTACACCACGGCCTCGGCGAGCGCGAGCTCGCCCTCCGGCTGGCCGAGGAAGTGTACGGTGTCCTTGGCGGCGAGCGCGACGGTGAGGGCCCGCGGGTCGGCGAGGCCGACGTCCTCGCTCGCGGCGCGGACCACGCGGCGGGCGATGTAGAGCGGGTCCTCGCCGCCGTCGATCATCCGCGCGAGCCAGTAGAGCGCGCCGTCGGGGTCGGAGCCGCGCATCGCCTTGTGCAGCGCGCTGATGAGGTTGTAGTGCTCCTCGCCCCCCTTGTCGTACTTGGCGAACCGCTTCTGGAGCGCGTCGGCGATCACGGACGCGGTGATCCGGCCTCTGCCGCGGCAGGCCCGTCCGCTCGCGGCCTCCTGGCGCTCTCCCGCTTCCGCCCCGCCCCGCCGAGCGGGGCACCCCCCGCTTCGCGTCCGAAATGGCCTTCGCCGGGTCACCCCTCGCGCCGCCGGTCGCTGCCGACCGCGAGATCTCGATGGCGCGCGAGGTCCCGGGGGCCCGAAGCGGGTTCCCCGCGAGGTGGGGCGGCGCGGCGGCTGGGGAGCGCCAGGGACCCCGGGCCCTGGGGCCCGAGACCGGCGCCGCCCCGATCGAGGTACTCCGCGGCCGCCTCGAGCGCCTGGAGCGCGCGGCGGGCGTCGCCGTCGGCCTCGCGCGCCAGCAGCGCCAGCGCGTCATCGTCCAGCGTCAGCGCGAGCTTGCCGAGGCCGCGCTCCTCATCCGCCAGGGCGCGCCGCACCAGCGTCCTGACGTGCTCCTCGGTCAAGGGCTCGAGCACGAACACCCGGGTGCGCGAGAGCAGCGCGCCCGTGATCTCGAAGCTCGGGTTCTCGGTCGTCGCGCCTATCAGCGCGATCGTCCCCCGCTCGACGTGCGGCAGGAACGCGTCCTGCTGCGCCTTGTTGAAGCGGTGGATCTCGTCGCAGAAGAGGATGGTGCGGCGGCCGTACTGCGCCAGCCGCTCCTCGGCCTCGTGAATCACCTCGCGCACCCGCGGCACACCCTCGGTCACCGCGCTGAACGGGACGAACTCGCGGTCGGTGTACTGCGCGATGAGGAGGGCGAGCGTGGTCTTGCCGCTTCCCGGTGGGCCCCAGAAGATCATCGAGCCCACCTCGCCCCGCTTGATCAGCTCGCCCAGCGCCTTGCCCGGCCCCAGCAGCTGTTCCTGGCCGAGGAACTCCTCGAGCGTGGCCGGCCGCATGCGCGCCGCGAGCGGCTGCGCCGACTGGGGCGGGGCGAACAGCGAGGGCTGCTTAGCCATGCGCCGGGAGGAGTGTGAACCCCTCGATCGCCGCCGCCTGGCGAAGGCGAGCGTCCAGGCAGACGAAGTCGAGGCCTCCGGGACGCTGCTGAGCCCAGTGGACAGCCGCTGCCAGCTGGAACGCGTCGGCGGCGCTCAGCGGATGCACGCGCACGAAGCGCATCGCGTCGTACCGTACGTCCTGTGAAGGCGTCACCGGGCGCCAGCCGCGCGACGTGACCACGAGCGCCTCCAACGCCTTCGCGTACGCGTCGTCGGTCAAGGACCCGCGGCGATTGAGACGCGCGAGCGCGGACGCGCACTCCACCACGGTACCCCACCACACGACGATGCCCTCGTCGGACTTCGCGAGTGCCTGAAGCTCGGCGGTGCGACGCTCCCGGGCGTGGAGCGGGGCCAGCGCCGACGCGTCCCAGAACTTCATCGGCCTTCCTCGCGCTCCTCGAGCAGGGCCTTCAGCACCAGACCGTCCGGGTCCTTGGGTAGCTCGAGGGTCCAGTACTCCGGCGGGATTCCCGGGTACTCCGGGATCGAGATGATGCCGAGCCGCTCCAGCTCACGCATCCGCTCCTCCTCGTCGCCCTCGGCCGGCGGAACCGGGATGATCTTGGCGATCGTGCGCCCACGCTCCGTGATCACCACCTGCTCGCCCCGCTTCACCCGGGCCAGGTACTTCGAGAGCCCCGCCTTCAGCTCGGAGACCTTCGCCGCCTTCATGTGACCTCATAGGTCATATTGATGTGACCAATATAGTCTGATAGACAGCCGGCCGGGAGGCGGCGGCCATGGGGTGCCCCTCGCAGCTCAACCCGCGGCGGGTGCACGGGTTCCGGCCACCACTCCCAAGACGCCCCAGGGCCTTGATACGACCCTGGACCCTGTCCTCCGCTCCCCTCGCACGCGATTCACGCGCCCAGCCGCCACCTGGCGCGCCGGGCGGGGTCCCGCGCCGGGCCAGCCGCCGGTCCGACGGCCGCGCCGCCGAGCCGGTCCCGCGAGGGCCGGAGCGCAGCCGGTTCGGCAGGGCCAGGCCAGCAGCCGGTCCGGCGGGTCCTCCGCCACGGCCCCGTCCGGGCCGCTACGCCAGCAGCCGGTCCAGCAGCGCCTGCGCGCCGACGAACGAGCCGGCGCCCGCGAAGAAGGCCATCGGCAGCCGCCACCCGTGCTTCCCCTGGAACTCCGGGACGAGGTTCGACGCGCCCACGTAGAGCGTGACGCCGGCCGAGAGCGCGAGGCCGTGCTGCACCAGCACCGTGGTGCGCTCGGTCAGGAGCACGCCCAGGATGGTCGCCGCCCCGAGCGCCGCGGCCGCCAGCACGGCCCGGCGCGGCGTCTCCCCCGCGGCGAGGACGAGGCTCGAGACCGTGACGCCCTCCGGCAGCTTGTGCAGGAAGATGGCGAGGAAGAACAGCAGGCCGAGCTTGGGACTCACCAGGAAGCCCGACGCGATGGCCACGCCGTCGAAGAAGGTGTGCAGCAGCAACCCGACGATCCCCGACAGGCCGGCCGCGTGGCTGACGTGATGCGTCTCCTGGCCGAAATGGAAGTGCGGCGTGACGGTGTGCTGCGACAGGTGCACCAGCAGGTACCCGATCAGGATGACCGGCGCGGCCGCCGCCGGGTCCTTGGCCAGCGCCTCCGGCACCACGCCCACGAGGGCCAGCGCGATCATGAAGCCGGCGGCGTAGGCGAACAGCAGCTCGATGACCCTGAGGCCGAGCCGCGCGCTGCGGGTCACCGCCCACGCGCCCATCAGGTTGGCGAAGGCCGCGACGACGCCGAACCCCAGGGCCGGCGCGCTGATCACGACAACTCCCTCGCCCGCTCCAGCAGGTGCTCGCGCGTGTTCCGCCACGGCTCGTCCAGCACCTCGTCGAGCAGCTTCCGCAGGATCTCGCCCATCGCCCTGCCCGGCGCCAACCCGGCCGCCGCGAGGTCGTCGCCCGAGACGGCCAGCTCGCGCACCGTGAGCGGGTCGCCCGACGCCTCGATGGCCCTCGACCGCGGTCACGAGGTCCGCGCGCCGGGCCGCGGCTCCGCCACGGCCACGATCTCGCGCGCATGGCCGCGGTGTTGCGAGAGCCAGTGCCGCAGCTCGCGCGATCGCGCGGGCGCCGGGAGCGGCACCCGGAGTCCGGCCACGACGGCGCGCACCAGCAGCGCCTGGTCGTTGGAAAAGCGCAGCCGCCGCACCGCCGACTCCGCGACGTCTTCGGCCACGTCCGCGTGCCACAGCGCCGCCGCCGTGAGGAGCACCGGATCGCCCGGCTGGTCGACCGCGTCGAGCCGGCCCGGCACGTCCGGGCGCAGCTCCGCCATCTCCGGCCACACCCGCGCCAGGGCGCCCGCATCGCATCCACAGCTCCACGCCGGTCGAGGGCGTCGGCGCCTCGAGCATCTTCAGCCACTCGTCCCGCACCCGCTCGCGCGAGAGGTGGTCCAGGTCCGGCACCGCCGCGCACAGCGCGGCCCACGTCGCGGGCTCGATCTCGAAGCGCGAACACGGCGGCGAACCGCAGCGCGCGGAGCACCCGCAGGCGGTCCTCGCGGAACCGGGTGGCCGGATCGCCCACCGCGCGCACGATGCCGGTCGCGAGGTCGGCACGCCCCCCGAAGGGATCGCGGATCTCGCCGGTGTCGGGATGCACGGCGACCGCGTTGATGGTGAAGTCGCGGCGCGCCAGGTCGTCGTCGAGCGAGACGCCGAACGCCACCTTGGCGTGCCGGCCGTCGGTCTCGACGTCGCGCCGGAAGGTGGTCACCTCGTGGCTCGCGCCGTCCGCGCTCAGCACCGCGACGGTCCCGTGCTCGATGCCGATGGGCACCGTGCGCCGGAACAGCGCGCGCACCGCGTCGGGGGGCGCGGAGGTCGCGATGTCGAAGTCGCCCACCCGGGGCGGCGGCCCCGCGCCGCGGGACTCGAACAGCAGGTCGCGCACCGCCCCGCCCACGAACCACGCCTCGTGCCCCGCCCCGCTGAGGGTGCGCGCGATCTCGCGCACCGGCTCCGGGATGCGCGCTAGCGGGAAGACGTCAGCCACACCGCACGCTCCCGCCGTTCACGTTGCGGGAAGACGTCAGCCACACAGCACGCTCCCGCCGTTCACGTTGAGGATCTCGCCGGTGATGTGCCGCGCGAGGCTCGAGCAGAGGAACACGATGGGCCCGGCGACGTCCTCGGCCGCGGCCACGCGCCCGAGCGGGATGGTGGCCTCGATCGCCGCACGGCCCCCGCCGGCGTACGGCCGCGCCGCCATCTCGGTGTCGGTCCAGCCGGGCGCCACGCAGTTCACCCGCACCCGCGGTGCCATTTCCACCGCCAGGCTCTTGGTGAGCGCGACGATCGCCCCCTTGCTGGCGGCGTAGTCGGCGTGCAGGGCCTCGCCGCGCTGCGCCGCCGTGGACGCCACCAGCACCACGGAGCTGTCGTCGGCCAGGCGCGGGCCGAGGACGCGGATGACGTTGAAGACCGAGTCGAGGTTCTGCGCCAGCGTGGAGCGCCACTGCGCGTCGGCCATCTGCACCAGCGGCACGCCCTCCGCCTCCCACACCCCGTGATTCACGACCAGGATGTCGAGCGGGTCCGTGACCGTGCGGGCCAGCGCGTCGGCGCCGCTCCGGTGCGATAGATCGCCGTGGGTCGCGCGGCCGACGGCCACCACGTCGGCGCCCGCCGCGCGCAACAGCTCCACCGTGGCCTTGCCGATCCCCCGGGTGCCGCCCGTCACGAGCGCCCGCTTGCCGGCGAGGGAGATCACGACTTGGCCCCGGCCGCGCCTGCAAGGATGCGCGTGGCCAGACGAGGGCCATTCCGGACGCGAAGTGGGGGGTTCCCCGCAGCGGGGAGAGGCGTGGGGTGGGCGCCAGGGAGGACCACGAGCGGACGGGATGGCCCGAGACTGGCGCGACCAACCGATGGAGGCCCGAGAAGGGCGCCGGCGAGCCGACTCGTCACGTCAGCCCCGGCTCCACCTGCGAGCAGACGTAGTGGTCGATGGCCAGCTGGACTTCCTGCGCGTGCGCGCTGTCGTCCGTGGGCACGACGATGGCGAGATCCAGCATCGGGGCCAGCGGGCCGCCTCCGGCGGCCAGCAGCCCCACCGTCCGCACGCCCGCCGCCTTCGCGGCCTCGGCAGCCCTGACCAGGTTGGCCGAGTGGCCCGACGTCGAGATCAGCACCAGCAGATCGCCCTTGCGCCCGTGGGCCTCCACCTGCCGCGCGAAGATCTGCTCGAAGCCGAGGTCGTTGCCGGCCGCGGTGAGGAGCGATGTGTCGGTGGTGAGCGCGAGCGCCGGCACGGCCCGGCGCTTCGCCGGGCGGAAGCGCACCACGTACTCGGTCGCGACGTGCTGGGCGTGCGCCGCGCTGCCGCCGTTGCCCGCGAAGAACACCGTGCGGCCCGCCGCCAGCGTGCCCTTGACCAGCGCCACGTACCGCGCCACCGGCTCCGCCAGCTCGGCGGCCGCGCGGGAGGCGACCCTGGCCAGATCCTCGAGATGCCCGACCGGTCCGCTCACGCCTCGGCTCCTCCGACCAGGAAGTCCTTGAACTTGGTATAGAGCGAACGCCGCAGCCGGAACGGCGGCACCGGCCGCACCGGCTGGTCGTCGAGGATGGCCCGCGGGTTGTCCATGGCGAGCAGCTCCGCCTGGGCCCCGCCGCCGTGCGACTCGAGCCACTCGACCGCCACCTTGACCGACCGCGAGTCGCCGTGATTGTCGCTGGCCATGATCGCGGCGCACCCCGCCTCGAGCAGCGCCCGGGCCCGGCCCGCGCGCCGCGAATCGGCCAGCAGGGTGGTGGCATCCACCTGCAGCACGACGCCGGTCCGTTGCCAGCGGCGCGCCAGCTCGGGCGTACAGACCGAGTAGCGCTCCGGATGCGCGAGCACCGGGACCAGGCCCCTGGCCACGATGCGCGACAGGACTTCCACGCTCGCGTCGGCCGGCACCAGGCGGCCGAACTCGACCAGCACGTACCGCGTCCCGGCCAGGCAGCAGCAGCGGTCGGTGAAGCGCGGATCGGGCACGTCGAGCATGACCTCGAAGCCGCGGCTCAGGACCGGCTTCGGCGGCGCGGCGTCCACCAGGTCGCTCAGCAGGGCGTCCATGTCCTCGCACGGCGCCGTCTCGAGCGCGCTGGCCCTGAGGTGCGGCGTGCAGCACACCGCCTCCAGGCCCTCGGCGGCGAAGCGCTGCAGCACCTCCACCGACTGCTCGACGGTGTGCGAGCCGTCGTCCACGCCCGGGATGAGATGGGTGTGGAGGTCGATCACCGCGCGGCCGCCGCCAGGCCGGTCACCGGGCCGCCGCCGCCAGCTCGCGCACCCGGCCGGCCCCGCCGTCCTCGATGGCGCTGCCCACGACCACGAAATCGGCCCCGGCGCCGCGCGCATCACATACCTGCTGCACGGTGCGGATCCCCCCGCCCACCAGGAGCGGCAGCGCCGCCGCGCGGCGCACCGCCCGGATGATCGCCGGGGCCACCGGGCAGGCCGCGCCGCTGCCGGCGTCGAGGTAGACCGCGACCATCCCGATCATCTGCCCCGCCACGGCGTGCGCCGCGGCGAACTCGGGCTTGTCCGCCGGCAGCGGCCGCGTCTGGCTGGCCGCCTCCACCGCCGTCACGCGCCCGCCGTCGATCAGGATGTAGGCCGTCGAGATGACCGGCACGTCGTGCCGCTGGAAGAAGGGCACCGCCCGGACGTGCTCCTCGATCAGGTACTGCGGGTTGCGCCCGGAGACGAGCGAGAGCAGGAGCACGGCGTCCACGTCGGGAACGAGCTGGGCCGCGGAGCCCGGGAACAGGAGCAGCGGCAGGCGCGACGCGCGCTTGATGGCCACGGCCACCTCGCCGGTGCGCGCCGAGCCGTCGTACGACGTCCCGATCAGCAGCGCCGCCACCCCGGCCTCCTCGGCGAGCGCCGCCAGCGCCGCGGCTTCGGCCGCGCTGGTGCGCTCCGGATCCACCAGGACGCACAGCCCGGGGGCGTGCTCCATCAGGGTCGCGATGTACGCGCTCACACCGGCACGGCGCGCAGCAGGCGGCCTGCGAGGCCGCTCGCGTCCTCGCCCTCCTCCGCCGCCGCCTCGAACGCGTAGGTCACGAACGCATCCGCGACCAGCAGGTCCATCGCCGCGTCGTAGGCCACGCCCTGCCGCTCGACCACCGTGCGCAGCGAGGCGACGCCCAGCCGGCCCGCCACCTCGGCGAGGGAATCACCGGCGAGCAGCGCATCGGGCGCGGCGTCGAGGCACTGGGCGAGCTTGTCGGTGAGCGCGGCCGGAGGCTGCGGGGCGCGGCTCTGGAGCCAGGCGCGGAAGGCGTCGCGGGTCATGAAAGACGGTTGGTGGGTGGCAGGTGGTAGGTGGGGGGGATCATCGGTTCGACTCCAGGACTTCGCGCACCACCTCCGCGGCGCGGCGCTCGACCTCGCCCAGCTTGGACGGGTCGCCGGCGCCGGCCGACGCGAAGTGCGGGCGGCCGCCGCCCTTTCCGCCGCTCAGCGCCGCCAGCCGGTTGGCGAGGTCGGGCGCAACCACCCCGCGGGCCACCAGGTCGTCGGTGACGCCCACGTGGATTCCGGGCCGTTCGCCGCTGGCCACGATGACCAGCACCCCGCTCCTGGTCCGCGAGCGGAACGCGTCGATCATCGCGCCGATCTCGTTGCGGTCCGCCGTCGCGTTCGCGGCGACGGCGATCTGGGTCCCGTTCACCTCGGTGGTGCTCGCCTCCGCCCGCGCCCCGCCACCCCTGATCAGCTCCTCGACGCGCTTCTCGAGCTTCTTCCGTTCCTCGACCAGCGCCTCGACGCGCCGCGCGAGATGCTCCGGCGCGCTGCCCACGACCTCGGCCACGCCCTCCAGCAGCCGCACGCGGTCCAGCAGCCAGTCGAAGGCTCCCGGGCCGGTCAGCGCCTCGACGCGCCGCACGCCCGCCCCCACGCCCGTCTCGCCCACCAGCCGCACCAGGCCGATCTGGCCGGTGGTCCGCACGTGACAGCCGCCACACAATTCCAGCGAGACCCCGGGCACCGCGATGGTGCGCACCACGTCGCCGTATTTCTCGCCGAACAGCGCCATCGCCCCCATCGCGATCGCGTCGGCGTACGGCATCTCCCGGATGACGAGCTCGATGTTCTCCCACACGTGCCCGTTCATCTCCGACTCGACCTCCGCCAGGGCCTCCGGCGGGACGGGCTCGTGGTGGGTGAAGTCGAAGCGCAGGTGCTCCGGCGACACGACCGATCCCGCCTGCCGCACGTGCTCGCCGAGGCTCTTGCGCAGCGCGGCGTGGAGCAGGTGCGTGGCCGTATGGTTGCGCTCGGTGTCGCGGCGCAGCGGCTCGTTCACCAGCGCCTCGACCGGCGTCGGCTCGAACGGCCCTTCGTACGGCCCGAACACCGCGGTCCCGCCCTCGACCTTGCGCACGTCGGCCACCGGCAGCACCCACCCCCGGCCGCGCACCTCGCCCGTGTCGCTGACCTGGCCGCCGCTCTCCGCGTAGAACGGGTTCTCGCGAAGGATCAGGCCGACCGCGTCGTCGGTCTGCTGATAGGCGAGGATGTCGGTCTCGGCGCGGGTGGTGTCGTAGCCCACCCACTTCTGACGGGCGCGCTTGGCGACCGGCACCCACTTGGGCTCCGGTGCACGGTGGTCTCCTGCGGCGCCGGTCTCGGGCCGCCCCGTCCGCTCGTGGTCCTCCCTGGCGCCCCCGCCGCCCTCCTCCCCACCGCGGGGAACCCCCCACTTCGCGTCCGGGGCGGCCCTTCGACCGGCCACCGGTTTGGGAGCCGGCGCGCGCCTTCCGCGAGCGGCTGCGCTGCTCGTCCAGCAGCTTCTCGAAGCCGGGAATGTCCACCGCGAGCCCGCGCTCGCCCGCGACGATCTGCGTGAGGTCGATCGGGAAGCCGTAGGTGTCGTACAGCTTGAACGCCTCCTCGGCGCTCACGCTCGTCAGCTCCTTGAGCCGCAGCAGGCCGCCCTCGATGGTCTCGAAGAAACGCTCCTCCTCCGCCCGGGTCACGTCGGCGAGGTGCGCGGCGTGCCGCACCAGCTCCGGATAGGGCTCGCCCATCACGCGGACCACCTCGTCCACCAGCGAGACCAGCGTCGGCTCGCGCCGGCCGAGGAGGTACGCGTGGCGGACGGCGCGCCGGAGGATGCGGCGCAGCACGTAGCCGCGGCCCTCGTTCGAGGGGTAGACGCCGTCGGCCAGCAGGAACGCCACCGCCCGCGCGTGATCGGCGAGCACGCGGAACGGGGCGCCGGCGGCGCCCTGGTCGTACGGCCGGCCCACGACCGCCTCGGCGCGGGCGATCAGCGGCAGGAACAGATCGGTGTGGAAGTTGGAGCTCACGCCCTGCAGCACCGCGGCGATGCGCTCCAGCCCGGCGCCCGTGTCCACCGACGGCGCGGGCAGCGGCACCAGCTCCCCGGAGGCCTGCCGGTCGAACTGCATGAAGACGAGGTTCCAGATCTCGAGGAACCGTCCGGCCTCCGCGGCCTCGACGAACTCGTCGAGCGAGTGGACGTGGTTCGAGACGTGGCCCGATGGCTGGCCGAGTGCGGCGCCGGCTGCTCCCACGTCCACGTAGATCTCGGAGCACGGGCCGCACGGCCCCGTCTCCGCCATCTGCCAGAAGTTGTCCTTGTCGCCGAGGCCGTAGATGCGGTCGTCGCGAACGCCGGCCACCTCGCGCCACAGCCGCCGCGCGTCGTCGTCCTTGGCGTGCACGCTGATCCGGATGCGGTCGGGGTGAATGCCCAGCCACTCGGCGCTGGTCACGTACTCCCACGCGAAGGCGATGGCGTCGCGCTTGAAGTAGTCGCCGAAGGAGAAGTTGCCCAGCATCTCGAAGAAGGTGTGATGCCGGTCGGTGTGCCCCACCTGCTCGAGATCGTTGTGCTTGCCGCCGGCGCGCACGCACTTCTGCGCCGTGGTGGCGCGCCGGTAGTCACGGCGCTCGAGCCCCAGGAAGACGCGCTTGAACTGCACCATCCCGGCGTTGGTGAACAGCAGCGTGGGGTCGTCGGCGGGAACGAGCGATGAGCTGGCCACCTCCCGGTGGCCGCGCTGCGCGAAGAAATCGAGAAAGCGGCGGCGGATGGTCGCGGCGTTCATTAGCCGGGGAAACTTAGCGGCCGCGCCGCCCCTTCACCACCTCGTCAGAGCGCGAGCGCCGCCTTGACCACCGCGACGACGTCGGCCGCGGCGAATCCGCGGCGCAGCAGGTAGGTCTTGAGCCGCCGCCGGCGCACCCCTGGATCGAGGCCGCGCAGCGTCTGGAGCTTGCGCGTCGCGGCCTCCTTGAGGAGCCCCGCGGCGTCCACGCCCTCCTCCTCGAACGCCGCGCGGATCGCCTCCTCGGCTTCCCGCTCGCCGATGCCGAGGCGGCGGAGATCCCGGGCCAGCCGCGCGGGCCCGAAGCGGAAGCGGCGCGCCCGCGTCCGGGCGTAGTGCCGCGCGAACTCCAGGTCGTTGATGAGGCCGGCCGCGACCAGCGCGCCCACCGCCTCGCCCGCCGCCACCGGGGCGTAGCCCTTGCGCACCAACCGGCGCTCGATCTCGACCGAAGGAAGCGCACGGTAGGCGAGGATGCGCAGCGCACCCGAGCGCGCCGCGAACACCTCGGCGCGCCGCTCCACCGGCGGCAACTGGTCCGCGGCGAGCGATGCGCCCACCACGAGCCCCAGCTCGCGCACGTCCGCGGCGGCCACCAGCGCGAACGAGGCGCCATCCAGGAACACCGTGTACCCGCCGCTGCCCCGCGGATCGGGCAGGAGGGCCGTGACGGCCGGCATTACTCCTCCAGGGCCGCCTCGTCCTCGGCCGGCACGACGGCCTTCATCCCCAGGCCGTCCTTCACCTTGGCCTCGATCTCGGCCATCAGGGTCGGATTGTCCTTGAGGAAGAGCTTGGTGTTCTCCCGGCCCTGGCCGATGCGCTGGTCGTTGTACGCGTACCAGGCGCCCGCCTTCACGATCACGCCCATCTCGGCCGCGAGGTCCACCAGCAGCGCGGCGTGGCTGATCCCCTCGTCGAACATGATGTCGAACTCCGCCTGGCGGAACGGCGGCGCCACCTTGTTCTTCACCACCTTCACCCGGGTGTGATTGCCGATCACCGTGTCCCGCTCCTTCACCTGCCCGATCCGCCGCATGTCGAGCCGCACCGACGCGTAGAACTTCAGGGCCCGCCCGCCGCTGGTGGTCTCGGGGTTGCCGAACAGGATGCCGACCTTCTCGCGCAGCTGGTTGATGAAGATCACGGAGGTCCGGGAGCGGTTGATGCCGCCCGCCAGCTTGCGCAGCGCCTGGCTCATCAGCCGGGCCTGGAGGCCGACGTGCGCGTCGCCCATCTCCCCCTCGATCTCGGCCTTCGGCACCAGCGCGGCCACCGAGTCCACCACGATCACGTCCACCGCGCCCGAGCGCACCAGGATGTCGGTGATCTCCAGCGCCTGCTCGCCCGTGTCGGGCTGCGAGATGAGGAGGTTGTCGATGTCCACGCCGAGCTTCCGGGCGTAGTCCACGTCGAGCGCGTGCTCCGCGTCCACATACGCCGCCACTCCGCCCGCGCGCTGCGCGTTGCCCGCCACGTGGAGGGCGAGCGTCGTCTTGCCGGAAGACTCGGGACCGAAGATCTCGGTGACCCGCCCGCGGGGGATGCCGCCGACCCCGATGGCCGCATCCAGGTTGATGGCGCCCGTCGAGATGGCGTCCACCTTCACCCGCGCCCGCTCCGAGCCCATCCGCATGATGGAGCCCTTGCCGCATGTCTTCTCGATCTGGGCAATCGCCAGATTCAGCGCCTTGCGGCGGTCGTCCTGCTGCCCTTCGGCGGCCATCAGTCCCTCGGAGAACGGAGTTCAGAACAGTTGCCAGACGCCAAGTTGCCAGCGGTTACCAGTGGCGCCCGCAGCGAGGGCTGCGGACGAGGTCGTGGCCGCTGAGGCCAGGGGCCCCTCCACCCCCTGCAGCGCGGGCCCTGGCCGAAGGGGCCCCATGTCCGCCGGCCCGAGCCTCTGGGACCTCATGATACGCAGCCCTCACCCACCACCGACCCCGGCTGGCAACACCCCGAATATACACCGAAGCACCAGTTTCGCCAGCTGCCGGAAGTCCGGGCCGGCCTTCCCTCATCTCCAGCCCGGCCGGAACGCGTCCTGGAGCCACTCCAGCTTCCCATCCGTGACCGTGATGACGTCGAAGCGGATGCTGTTCCAGGCCCGGCCGTGGCGCGTGAGCCAGACGGAGGCGGCGCGGACCAGGTTGGCCTGCTTCTTCGCCGTGACCGCCTCCGAGGCGGCGCCGAAGCGCTCGTCGGCGCGCGATTTCACCTCGACGAAGACGACGACCGCGCCCCGGCGCGCCACCAGGTCCACGTCGGAATGCCCATAACGGAACCGCTGCTCGAGCACCTGGTAACCCTGGACGCGCAGCGCGTCGGCCGCCAGCGATTCCGCGCGCGCGCCTTCGCGGTGGCGCGGGTCCTTCCAGGTGCTGGGATCGGACTTGAGCATGGGCCGAAAGTAGATGCCCACCCGGCGCCGGGGACACCGGAATATCGCGGGGCATGGCTGAAATCCGGCAGAGGCGAGCCGGGAGACTGCCGGGCAGTTGCGAGACGCCGAGTTGCGAGTGGTTTCGAGACTGGCGCCTCAGCGCCGCTAATCTACCAGACTGTCGAGATCGGACAGTCCCACCAGCACTTCCCTGGCCTTGGAGCCGTCCGGCGGCCCCAGGACGCCGGCGTCGTGCAGCTGGTCGATGATTCGCGCCGCGCGCCCGTAGCCGATCTTGAGCCGGCGCTGCAGCAGCGAGGTGGAGCCGAGCTGGTTCTGGATGCAGACTTCGGCCGCCTGGCGGAACAGCGCATCGTGCTCGCCCGGCGTTTCGACGCCCGCGCCCGCCTCCGCCTCACCCTCCTCTTCCGCGATCCGGGCCCGCACCACCTCGAGGATGTCGGCCTCGGCGCCCCTGCCCTCCACGGCTTCAGCGGCCTCAGCCTCGGCCGCGGCCTCGATCCGCTTCTCGCGCTGCGCGTCGAACCAGTGCATCAGGTGCTCGGTCTCGTCGGTGCCCACGTACGCGCCCTGCAGCCGCATCAGGTCGCTCTTGCCCGGCGGCATGAACAGCATGTCCCCGTTGCCGAGCAGCGCCTCGGCGCCGTTCTGGTCGAGGATGGTGCGGCTGTCCACCTTGGACGCGACGCGGAAGGCGATCCGGCAGGGGAAATTCGCCTTGATGAGGCCGGTGATGACGTTCACCGACGGGCGCTGGGTGGCGAGCACCAGGTGGATGCCGATGGCGCGCGCCTTCTGCGCCAGCAGGGCCAGCGGCGTCTCCACCTCGGCCTGCACGGTCATGATCAGGTCCGCCAGCTCGTCCACGAACAGGATGACGTAGGGGAGCGGCCCCTCCTCGTACGCCTCGCCGTTCGGCTTCACGATCGGCTGCTGCCCCTCGGCGAGCTTGCGGTTGAAGTCGAGCAGGTTCCGCGCCGAGTTGGCGTGCAGCAGCTCGTAGCGGTCCTGCATCTCCCACACCGCCCACTTGAAGACGTGCGCGGCGTCCTTGTTGTCCGTCACCACGCGGTGCCGGAGGTGCGGCAGCGCGTTGTACATCGACAGCTCGACCATCTTGGGATCGATCATCAGCATCCTGAGCTCGGCCGGCGTGTAGCGGTAGACCAGGCTGGTGATGATGGTGTTGATGCACACCGACTTGCCCGAGCCGGTCGCGCCGGCGATCAGGAGGTGCGGCATCTTCGCGAGGTCGGCGATGATCGAGCGCCCCTCGAGATCGCGGCCCAGCGCGATGGGCAGCGACAGGCGCTGGCTCGCGCGCGACCACTCCTGGGCCTCGAGCAGCTCCCGGAATCCCACCAGCCGCGGCGTCGGGTTCGGAACCTCCACGCCCACGGCGCCCTTCCCCGGAATCGGCGCCACGATGCGGATGGACTGGGCGCGCATCGTCAGCGCGAGGTCGTCGGCGAGCGCCGCGATGCGGCCCACCTTCACGCCGGCCGCCGGCACGACCTCGAACTGCGTCACCACCGGTCCCGTGGTCCGCCCCGCGATGGTGCCCTCGACCTTGAACTGCTTGAGGGTGTCGAGCAGCACGGCCTGGAGACGGTCGAGCTCGGTCTCGAACGAGGCCGGCTGGGGCGTGGGAGGGTTGAGGAGGTCGATGGGCGGCAGCTCGTCAGCCATCGCGGCAGGTGGTAGGTGGTGGGTGGTGGGTGGTAGGCCACTCCGCCGCCGCCCCCGCTTGGCGGGACGGGGCCCCGCATCCTCCTCCTCGGTCGGGGCGGCGAAGATGTCTTCGGGCGCCATCGGCTCGGCCGGCTCGGGCGCCGGGGGCGGCGCGGCGCCCGCCGCGACAGCCGCCTGCTCGCGCTTGCGAAGCACGCCCAGGGGGTTCCAGCCGACGGTGAGGACGGTGAGCGCGCTGATCGCGCCCACGGCCAGGAGCCCCTCGCCCACCGGCCCGATGGGGGCCAGCTCGTAAGCGAGGAACTCGCCCACGAGCCCGACCCACGCGTGCGGGTAGTCGGGCAGCGCGCCCGCCGCGAGCATGGCGCGCGCGGCGGCGTTGGCGTTCTGATAGACCACGCCGACGGCGAAGGGCACCGTGATGGCCAGCCCCGCCAGGAGAACGGTGACGCGGCGGCCGAGGGAGCGGTCGAAATGCCCGAACAGCGCGACGGCCCAGCAGAGGGGAATCAGCGGCACCGCGGCGGTACCCACGCCCAGGAGGCCGCGCAGGGCGCGGCCGAGGGCGACGCCGGCGCTGCCGGTCAGCGCGACCGAGGGCGCCGTCGCGAGCGCCAGGAACGCACCCGCGAGCAGGGCCCCGATGGCCCAGAGATCATCCTTCGTTCGAGGGCCGATAGGCCGTGATCCTCCGGTCGGCGTAGAGGGGGAGCACGGGGCTCGTGTCCTGCGCGGCGCACACCTCGAGGTCTCCGCGGAACCCGAGCTCCACCAGCTCGCGTCCGTGGGCGCTGGCGCGGAGGGCGCGCAGCCACCGCTCGCCGTAATGCCGGGCGAGCTCCAGCGCGGCCAGGCCCCCGTCGTTGACGTTCACCCGTCGCAGCCCGCCCTCCGGGAGCAGGGCCTTGGTGAGCCGCCCGGCCGCGAAGGCGTCCTCCAAGGCGAACTGCTTGTCGCCCCCGGCGCACAGGATCACCAGGTCGCCGTGCTGCTCCAGGGCCGCGCGGGCGCGCCCGACCACGGTGGTGAAGTTCACCGCCGCCCCGGCGATCACCTCGCGGGCGCCCTGCGCCACGATCAGCGCGGCGGTCCCGTTGGTGGTGGTCATGACGATGGTCTTCCCCGCCACCACCTCCGGGCTGAACTCGGTGGGCGAGTTGCCCAGGGCGAAGCCGGGAATGCGCACCGACTTCCGCTCCCCCGCCAGCACCACGGCGTCGCGCTCGAGGTTCTGCGCGATCCGCAGCGCCTCGTCGGTGGAGGCGGCCGGCAGGACCGCCTTGGCCCCGTTGGCGAGCGCCACCGCGATGGTGGTGGTGGCGCGCAGCACGTCCACGACCACGACGCTGCGTCCGGCCAGCTCCGCGGGCGTGACGGCGGTGTGCGCGTAGACCACGTCGATCTTCACGCCTCGGCGCTCCCCAGCAGCTGGCTCTCCCGCTCCACGAACCTGGTGTCCACGTCACCGGCCTGGAAGGCGGGGTGCGTGATGACCCGGCTCAGGAAGGGGATGGTCGTCGTGATGCCTTCGATGATGAAGCCGTCCAACGCCTGGTGCATGCGGGCCAGCGCCTCCGCCCGGTCGTTGCCGTGCACGATCACCTTGGCCAGCAGCGAGTCGTAGTACGGCGGCACCGTGTACCCCGCGTACAGGTGCGTGTCCACCCGCACGCCCGGCCCGCCCGGCGGGTGGAACGTGGTGACCAACCCGGGGCACGGCTGGAAGTTCCGCGCCGGATCCTCGGCGTTCACCCGGCACTCGATGGCGTGGCCGCGCAGGAACAGGCCGCCCTCCGGCACCGACAGCGGCTCGCCCGCCGCCACCCGGATCTGCTCCTTCACCAGGTCCCAGCCGGTCGTCATCTCCGTCACCGGGTGCTCGACCTGGATGCGCGTGTTCATCTCCATGAAGTAGAACGAATGGTCGCCGTTGAGGAGGAATTCCATGGTCCCGGCGCCCACGTAGCCGATCTGCTCGGCCAGCTTCACGGCGGCGGCGCCCATCGTGCCCCGCAGCTCCGGCGTCACGGCCGGTGACGGGCGCCTCCTCGATCAGCTTCTGGTGGCGCCGCTGCACCGAGCAGTCGCGCTCGCCCAGGTGCACCACCCGTCCGTGGCAGTCGCCGAACACCTGGATCTCCACGTGCCGCGGGCGCTCGAGGTACTTCTCGACGTACACGGCGTCGTTGCCGAACGCCGCCAGCGCCTCGCCGCGCGCCAGCTGGAAGTGCCGCCCGAAGTCGTCCTCGGCGGGCGCCACGCGCATCCCCTTGCCGCCGCCGCCGGCCGCGGCCTTGATGATCACCGGGAAGCCGATGTCGCGCGCGGCGGCGAGCGCTTCCTCGACGTCGCCCACCGGCCCCGGCGTGCCGGGCACGATGGGGAGCCCCGCGGCCTGCGGCCAGGCGCCGCGCCTCCGCCTTGTCGCCCATGCTGCGGATCTGCTCGGCGGTGGGACCGATGAAGGTGATGTTCGACGCCTTGACGATCTCGGCGAACTCGGCGTTCTCCGCCAGGAAGCCGTAGCCCGGATGGATCGCGTCGGCGCCGGTGATCTCGGCCGCCGCGATGATCTGCGGAATCTTGAGGTAGCTGTCGCGCGCCGGCGGCGGGCCGATGCACACGTCGTCGTCGGCGAACCGGACGTGGAGCGACTCGCGGTCCGCCTCGCTGTACACGGCCACCGTGGCGATGCCGAGCTCGCGGCACGCCCGGATGATCCGCAGGGCGATCTCACCGCGGTTGGCGATGAGGATCTTTTTGAACATCAGCGCTGCAGCGGATCCCTGCTCAGGCCGGGGATGCCCGGCGCGCGAGCGGCCGGAGCCGGCTCGCCCACCCGCCCAGGCTCCGCGCCGACGCCCGGCCTGGCCTGCGGCGCCGGCCTCGCTCCGCCGGCGCCCTTCTCCTCGAACCCCTCGAAGGTGCGGTCGCTGGCGGCCGCGATCCCCTGCACCTGGAGCTGGAATTCCGTCGGGTTGGAGCAGTAGTAGAGCGCGTGCTCGAGCGAGATCGTCCCGCTGGTGTACCACTGCATCAGGCTCTGGTCGAACGACTGCATCCCGTACTGGATCGTCCCGCCCTTGATCAAGTCCGGAATGGCGAGCTGCGCGTTCATGTCGCGCATGTTCTCGCGCACCGCCGCCGTGTTGATGAGGATCTCGCACGCCGCCACCCGCGTCACGCCGTCGGTCGTGGGCACCAGCCTGAGCGAGATCACCGCCTGCAGGGCCGTCGACAGCAGGTGCCGCACCTCCTCGTGCTGGTGCGGGGGATAGAACGAGATCACCCGGTTGATGGTCTGCGTCGCGTCGGTGGTGTGCAGGGTGGAGAAGACGAGGTGCCCGGTGTCGGCGGCCTTGATCGCCGTGTCCAGCGTCTCCATGTCGCGGATCTCGCCGACCAGGATGACGTCGGGGTTCTGCCGCAGCACGTGGCGCAGCGCGTTGTGGAAGGACAGGGTGTCGGCCCCGATCTCCCGCTGGCTGATCATCGAGTTGACGTCGCGGTGCAGGAACTCGATCGGGTCCTCGATGGTGATGATGTTGAGCCGGCGGTTCTGGTTGATGTGGTTGATCATCGCCGCCAGCGCGGTGGACTTGCCGCTCCCCGTCACCCCGGTGACCAGCACCAGCCCGCGCGGCTTCATCGCGATGGCCTCGAGCACCTTGGGCAGCCGCAGCTCCTCGAGCGTCTTCACCTCGTACGGGATGACCCGGAAGGCGAAGGCCAGCGTGCCGCGCTGCCAGTAGATGTTGACGCGGAAGCGGCCCACGCCCGGCACGCCGATGGCGAAATCCGCCTCCTTGGTCTCCATGAACTCCTTGAGCTGCCGCGGCTGCATCAGGTGCTCCGCGAGCAGCTTCAGGTCCTGGGGCGTCAGCGGCACCGCGTTGGGCATCGCCAGCAGCTCGCCGACCACGCGCACCGTGGGCGGGCGGCCCACCTTGAGCAGGAGGTCGGATCCGGTCTGCTCCACCATCCAGCGGATGGACGCCGGAAAGAACGGCGGGGCGCCGGACTTGCCGGCGGCTGCACCCGATCCCGGGGACGACGCACCGGCCGGGGCAGCCATGGATTGGGCAGTACGAGGCTCAGACACTGGGCTCCACCCGGAAGAGAACCTGACCGAATTCGACGGGCTGGGCGTCCTCGACGAGGATTTCGCGCACCACGCCCGAGACCTCAGACTCCAGCTCGTTCATGATCTTCATCGCCTCGATGATGCACAGCGTCTGGCCGGTGGCGACCCGGCTCCCGACCTTGGCGTACGGCTCCGCGCCCGGCTCCGGCGACCGGTAGAACGTCCCCACCATCGGCGACTTGACCTCCAGCAGCCGGGTCGCCGCGGGCGCCGCCGCGCTGGTCCCCGCACCGCCGCCGGCGGGCGGCGGGTTCGCGGCCGGCCCCGCCCCCGGCGCGCCGGCCGCCACGGGGCCGGGGAATGGTGCGGCAAGGTACGCCGCCGCGCCGTGCCCGCTCTCCCGACTCACCCGGTAGGTCGTGAAGCCGCGGCGTATCTCGATGGTGGTGGCGCTCGAGGCGTCCAGCAGCGCCAGCAGTTCCTTGAGAAGGGCGAGGTCGGTCATCCAAGCACCAGGAGGTCTCGTGGGAATTGGGTGAGCAGGGTGGCGCCCCCGGAGCGGAGGACCACGTCGTCCTCGATCCGGACGCCGCCCCAATCCGAATAATAGACGCCCGGCTCGACCGTGACCACCGCGCTCTCGGGCAGCGCCTGCTCCACCGTCCGCGCAAGACGAGGCGCCTCATGCACTTCCAGGCCCAGACCGTGTCCCAGCGAATGGCCGAAGGCGGGGCCGTGGCCGGCCGCGGCGATCACGTCGCGGGCCAGCGCGTCGCCTTCCCTGCCGGTGAGGCCCGGCCGCAGGCCGTCCAAGGCCGCCTGCTGCGCGCGCCGCACGACGGCAAAGACTTCCGCCTGCCGCCCGGTGGGCGGCGCGCCCACCACGAAGGTTCGCGTGACGTCGGACGCGTAGCCGTCCACCACGGCGCCGAAATCCAGGAGGAGGAACTCCCCGCGCCCCACGACCCGCGACGACGTGCGCGCATGGGGCAGCGCCGACCGCGGGCCGGAGGCGACGATCGAGGGGAACGGGTAGTCCTCGCTGCCGTGCCGCCGCAGCGCCGCCTCGAGGAGCGCGGCCACCTCGAGCTCGGTCTGGCCCGGGCGCACCGCGCCGGACGCCTCCTCCAGCGCCGCGGTGGCCACGGCCCCCGCCGCCCGAATCGCCTCCACCTCCTCGGGTGCCTTCGCGACCCTGAGGCTCTCGACCAGGTCCGTCTTCGGCTGGAAACGCCAGGCTCCGGCTTCTTCTCCCGCGAGCCGCTCCGCCTCCCGCACCGTCACCACGTGACCCTCGAACCCGACCGACCGCACCAGCGGGTACTCCGGCAGCAGCTTGAGGAGTCGCTCCCAGCTTCCCGTGCCGTCGATCACGATGCGGGCCAGCGTGCCGATCTCGTCGCGGGACTGGATGTCGTAACGGAAATCGGTGACGAACAGCGCGCCCTGCCGGCACACCAGCAGCAGCCCGGCGCTGCCCGAGAAACCGGTCAGGTACCGGATGTTGGCCGGGTGCGAGACGAGCAGAGCGTCCAGGCCCTCGTCCCCGAGCCGAGACAGCAGCGACTCGATGCGCTGGCTTCTCCTGTCAGTCATCGGCTCTCGGGGCACACCCGCACTCTCAGACCTGGACGCTCGTCGGAGCTCCAGGGGTGCCCCTGAGCCATCCAACCATCCCCTCGAGCGCGAGCAGGTACGACGAGGCGCCGAAGCCGGCGACGACCCCCACCGCCAGGTCGGCGAGGAGCGAGCGCCGCCGCTCCTCCTCCCGTCCCCAGATGTTGGTGAGGTGCACTTCGACGAACGGCACGCCCGCGGCGAGTGCCGCGTCACGGATCGCGAGGGACGTGTGGGTATAGGCGGCCGCGTTGATGAGCGCCCCGTCGGCGCCGGAACGCAGCGCCTGGATGGCCTCGACCAGCTCGCCTTCGTGGTTGGACTGGACCCACGACACCTCGGCGCCCAGCTCGCGCGCCCTCCCGCGAACCGCCGCCTCGATCTCCGCCAGCGTCGAGGTCCCGTAGCGCCCCGGTTCCCGAACCCCGAGCAGATTGAGGTTCGGCCCGTTGACCACCGCGATCTTCACTAGCGCTTGAGTCCCTGCAGCCAGGCGTTGAAGGCGCTGAGGTCCTCGTCTCCACTTTGCGCCGGCGCTTCCGGCTCCTTCGCGACCGGCCGCACGCTGCCCGCTTCCGGCGGCGCTCCGAAGAACTCGTCGAACGACGCGCCGGGTGAGGGTACCGGAGCCGGCGCGGGCGGAGCGGGCGGGGGCGCGGGCTCCGCCGACTGCCCGAAGATCTGATCGAGCGAGAAGGCGTCTTCGGCCGGGTGCGCCGGCTCGCCGATGGTCTCGGCGGAAGGGGCGGCGAACGCCGCCTCGAGCGGCGAGGGCCCCGGCGGAGGCTCGGCCGGCGCGCTCGCCGCGGCCTCCCCCAGCCGTGCCGAGGCGATCCGCCTCAGCCAGGTACCCACCGACTCGGCACCGAGCCGCGTCGCGCTCAGGTCCGCGGGCGGCGCCTCCAGCGCGCGCAGCTTGGCCCTGAGCCCTTCGTCGTTCTGCCGCTGGCCGAGCAGCCGGCGGTACACGTCCGCCGCCTCGCTGCGGAACCCCTGGCTCAGGTACAGGTCGCCGAGCGTCTCGGTGAGCATCGGCTGCTCGGCCTGCCCGGAGCGGTCCTCGCGAGGCGGCGCGGGCGAGACCATCTGCACCAGCTTGGACGATGGGCGCGCCAGCTCCTCGGCGGGCGTGACGTCCTCGGGGAGAATGAGCGGCAGTCCGGACGGCGGGGTGGGCGTGCCCCTGGGAGCATACGCCGCGGCGCCGGTGGACTCCGGCAAGTCGGTGATCGAGTACGCCCCCGACAGGTCGGCGGGCAGCTCGACGTTCGGCACGGGCTGCGGCTGAGCGTCCGCGCCGAAGAACGGCTGCTCGTCCTGCCGCTCGACCGCGAAGTCCGCGCCCTCCACCGCCGGGGAGGGCGGCTCGAATCCGGCAACCTTCCCGGCCGCGGGTCCGGCAGGCGCCGAGGCCCCGGCCGCCTGCTCGATCTCCGCCTGGAACTCGCCCGCCGGCGTGGTGAGGCTCTCGTCGTGCGCGACGGCCACATCCTCGGCGCGGATGGCTCGCGACGACCGCTCGCCGGTGCCCCACGCCAGGGAGTCGTCGAACGGCATGAGCTCCAGGCCGGCGTCGGTCACCTGCAGCTCCTGCGGCAGCGGATGTCGGTCAGGCGTGGGCGGCGGCACCTCGTACGGCGCCGGCGCCCCCTCGGCCTCGACCACCGGCTCCGGGGCGCCTGACGGGGCGGACGGCCGGGCCTCGGCGGCCTGCTCGAGGAGCGGCGCCGTCGTCCGCTCGAGGAAGGCCGGAGGCGGCGGGGGAGGCGGAAACAGAGGCGGGACGGGCGCGAGCTGCGCCACCACGGGCGGCGCCGCTGACGCGGCGACGGCTTGCGGCGCCGCGGCGGCCGCGACCTCCGGCTCCGACGCGCGGGCCGACGGGGCCTCGGGGAGCTCCGCCAGGGCCGCCAGCGGATCGACCTCGCGGGCGACGTCGGCGAACGACACCTCCGCCGCGGTCGCCACGGTCTCGCCGCGGACCGCCTCGATGGGCTGGGTCGTTTCCTCGGCGATCGCGCCGCCGAGGCGTTGCAGGTCGGC
The DNA here is from genome assembly GCA_963729955.1 of uncultured Gemmatimonadales bacterium. Taxonomy (GTDB): domain Bacteria; phylum Gemmatimonadota; class Gemmatimonadetes; order Gemmatimonadales; family JACORV01; genus Fen-1245. Next base: position 81,431 of record CAVSQA010000007.1, on the reverse strand, counting down.
CTCGGCCTCCGTGTTCATCGAGTCCACGACCAGCAGCTTCTGCAGCCACTGCCGCGCCTCCACCACGCGGTTGGTGCGCTCGCAGATCTCGGCCAGGCTCTTGAGGGCGATGATGTTCTCGGCATCCAGCTCGAGTACCGACCGGAAGGTCTTCTCGGCCTCGACGTCGTCGCCCTTGTCGAGCAGGCAGCGCCCCAGGACGATGTACGCGGAGAGGTACTCGGGATGCTTGACCAGACCGGCGCGCACCAACTCCAGCGCACGGACCAGGTTCCCGGTCTTGCGATAGGCGTCCGCCAGGGGCGCAAAGAACCGTCCGTCAGGGTTCTCGGCGTAGCGGCGTTCGAGCTTTTCGATCTCGCTGGGTGCGGCCATGAAGCTCCTGAGGGCAGGCGGGGCTTCGGCCGCGAACATACCGCTTTGGGGCGGGCAGTGTCAACGGGAAGCCACTTCAGGCCGGTTGGCTTTGCGCGTTGTCTTGTCTACATTTAGCCCGCGCCCGCGAGGGTGCGGAGGGAGTACGAGACATGCTGCGCACCATGCGCGAGAAAACCAAGATCATCATGCTCATCCTGGCGGTGGCGTTCGTCGGGTGGCTGGTCTTCGACGTGGGGATGGGCGTTTCGGGCCGCAGCCAGAGCCCATCGAGCCGGGATATGGGCTCGGTGAACGGCTCGACGATCGGCTACCAGGAGTGGCTCCAGGCGTACCAGCAGATCACCGAGGAGCAGCGGGCGCGCAACCCCGGACAAACGCTCTCCCGCGAGGACCAGAAGGCCCTCGAGGACCAGGCGTTCGAACAGCTGATCGAGGAGCGGTTGTTGCAGGCCGAGTACCGCAAGCGCGGCATCGTGGTGACTGACGACGAGATCCGGAACGCCGCGCGGCAGCTGCCGCCGCAGGAGATCGTCAACGACAAGGAATTCCAGACCGAAGGCCGGTTCGACCAGCAGAAGTGGGACCGGTTCCTTGCCAGCGGGCAGCAGCCGCTGTTCCTGGCCCAACTGGAGAGCCGTTACCGGGCGGAGTTGCCGCGGCTCAAGCTGCTCGAGGACGTGACCTCGGACATCTTCGTGGCCGACGACAAGCTGTGGAACATCTACCGCGACCAGCACGACTCGGTCACGGTCCGGGCGCTCGTCGTGCGGCCCGGGGTGGCGGTGGCCGACGCGTCGGTGCACGTCACGCCGCAGGACCTGCAGGCGTACTACAGCGCCCACCAGACCGAGCTGCGGCAACCGGCCCGCGTGTACCTGTCCTACGTGGCCGTCATCAAGCTGCCGCAGGCGATCGACTCCGGGGTGGCGATGAACCACGCCCGGGCGCTGCGGGACTCGCTGGTGAAGGGGCTCGACTTCGCCGCGACGGCGAAGGCCGAATCCGCCGACTCCGGCAGCGCCGAGCAGGGGGGCCTGCTGCCCACGTTCGGCCACGGCCAGATGGCGCCGGCGTTCGACAAGGCCGCCTTCCGCGCCCCGGTGGGCCAGGTGAGCGAGCCGGTGGTAACCCCGTTCGGGATCCATCTCATCAAGGTCGAGCGGCGCACGGCCGACAGCGTCACCGCGCGCCACATCCTGATTCCGATCCAGCGCACCGGCGCGCGGCTCGACACCCTCGAGGCACGGGCCGACTCGCTCGACCGGCTGGCGGCGGAGCAGACCGACCCGACGGCCCTCGACAGCGTGGCCCGCAAGATGTCGCTCGGCATCAACCACACCGGACCGGTCTACCAGGGGAACGCGGTGACCCTCGGCCGCTACCGGATCCCCGACGTCGGGGTATGGGCCTTCGAGACCAAGGTCGGGGAGCTGAGCCCGGTCATCGAGATCACCGGGGCGTACTACGTGTTCCGCCTCGACAGCCTGTTCCCGGCCGGCGTCCCGCCCCTGTCGGCCATCGAGCCGCTGGTGCAGGCCCGCGTGATGACGGAGAAGAAGTGGCAGGCCGCCGAGGCGATCGCGAAGGACGCGGAGCGCCGGCTCGACTCGGGGCAGACGCTGGATCAGGTGGCGGCGGCGATGCGGCTCCCGATCGAGACGATCGGGCCGTTCGCCCGGACCTCGTCGGTCCGGCTGCTCGGCACCGCGTCGGTGGCGGTCGGCGTCGCCTTCCGGCTGCGCGTGGGAGAACGGTCAGGGCTGCTGTCCGGCGACGACGGGTACTTCTTCATCGAGCCCACGCAGCGCATCCGCGCCGACTCCGCTCGCTGGGCCGCGCAGAAGGACTCGGAGCGCGCCACGGTGATCCGGGCCGCGCGCCAGGTCCGGGTCCAGTCGTTCCTCGAGTCGCTGCGGCGTGAGGCGAAGGTGGTGGACAACCGCGCGGCGGTGCTGCGGCCGACGGAGGCTGAGGCCCAGTAAGAGGGGAGAGGTGAGACGTGAGAAGGCGTGGAGAGAGGTGAGCGGTCGAGAGGCGTGAGAAGGCGAAAGGCGTGAGAGGGCCACTCCCCTCTCACGCCTTTTGCGTCTCACTTCTCACCAGACCTTCTCTCACCTCACGCCTCACCTCTCGCCGTCAGTTCGCCCTCCGGTCCGTCGCGGGCGGGATGGCCGGCTGAGACGACGCGGGCGGCTGCGCCGGCGGCGGCTCGAGGCGCCGCGAGTCGGCGGTCGGCGCGTTGACGTCCGATTGGAAGTCCCGCATGCTGCGCTTGAACTCTCCGATCGATTTCCCCAGCGCCCCGCCGATCTCCGGCAGCCGCTTCGCCCCGAACAGCAGCAGCAGGATGACCAGGAACAGCAGGATGTGTGTGAGACTGAGGCCCTCGAACATCGGTTCCTTCCTTCCTAGAAGAGGGATCGCGCCAGCAGATACGCCAGGACGACCCCGACCACCGCGAGTACCGAGATCCGCAGCCCCACCGGACCGACGGTGAACCACAGCACCAGCAGGTCCACCGTCACCGGACCCAGCTTCGGCGTCACGGCCAAGGTCAACACTTCCTTCGGCGCCCCCGCCGGGAGCACCCGCCCCAGCAGCGCCGACAGGAACCCCCCGAGCGCGAACCCGGTCGAGAGCACGCTCAGGTAGAACAGCGGCCGCCGCGGGACGTGCGCCACGCTCAGCGGCGCCGCTCGACCGCGTACACGATCGCGTCCCGCAGCGCGTCGCGCGCCGCCGACACCGGCAGATCCTCGAGCGCGGCCTCGGCCTCGATCGCGAACGCGGCGGCGCGGTCACGCGCGTACTCCAGGCCGCCGTTCTGCTCCACCAGCTGCACGACGCGCGCCACCTGCTCGTCGTCGGGCGCCTCCGAGCGGAACAGCGCGTCCACCTGCTCCCGGTCCGCCGCCGCCAGGCGCGGCAGCACGGCGATCAGCGGGAGCGTGACCTTGTGCTCCTTGAGGTCGAGCCCCGACGGCTTGCCGGTCACCGCCTCCGCCTCGGTGTAGTCCAGCAGGTCGTCGGTGATCTGGAACGCCATGCCCAGCGCCTCGCCGTAGCGCTGCGCCGCCCGCCGCTGCGCCGGCTCCGCGCGGAGCGCGCCCACCTCGCAGGCCGCCGCGAACAGCGACGCCGTCTTCGAGCGGCACAGCAGCACGTACTGCTGCTCGTCGAAGTCCAGGGCGTCGTAGGCCGCGAGCTGGCGCATCTCGCCCACCGTCATCGCGTCGGTGACCCGCGCCAGGACGCGCATCGGCTCCAGGTCGTCCAGCCGCGCCAGCTCGATCATCGCGCGCGAGTAGAGAAAATCGCCCATGATCACCGAGACCTGGTGGCTGAACAGCGAATTCACCGTGGGCATACCCCGGCGCAGCACGGAGTGGTCCACGGAGTCGTCGTGCACCAACGTGGCGAGGTGGATCAGCTCCACGATCGCGGCCAGCGACACCGCCCGGCGATCCCCCGTGCCGCACGCCTCGTGCGTCAGCAGCAGCAGGGTCGGGCGGAACATCTTCCCCTTCATCTGCAGCAGGTGCCGGTTCACGTCCTGCATCAGCGGGAGGTCCGCCGCGATCATCCGTCCGAGTTCGTCCGCCACCGCGTCAACCGGCTCGGCCACCGGGCGTTGGATGTCGGCGAGCGTCACGCCGGCCGCCTGACGAGTCACGCTACACTCCCGCGCGCGACAGCGACTTCACCCGCTGGCTCACGTCCTGGAAGGTGATGTCGACCGCGAACACCCGGTTGTACGACGCCAGGGCGTCGGGCGGCTTGCCCAGCTCCTCCTCGGTGCGGCCCAGCCAGTAGAGCAGGCCCACCCGCTCGGCGTCGCCGTGCGCCGGCAGCTCCAGCGCGCGGCGGAGAATCGTCTCGGAGACCGTGAACTGGCCCTTCTCGAAGAAGCAGAGCCCCAGCGCTTCCGAGGCCTTGAGCCGTCCCTCGGCGCCGCGCAGCGCCTTCTGGAATTCGGCGATGGCCTCGTCCAGCAGCCCCATTTCCTTGTACGCCACGCCGAGGTCGTAGTGGCTCTGGAAATCCTCCTCCTCGACGTTGGCCTCGACGCCCTTCTTGAAGGCCGCCAGCATCGTCTGGAAATCCTTCTGCTCGTCCCCGGACGGCTCCTCGTCCTCGATGCGCATCCGGGTGTCCTTCGGGCCTTCGTCCTCCAGCAGCATGGCACCGAAGTCGATGAAGCCGCCCGCCGGGACGGCGACCAGGGGCTCGGGCTCCGCGGGAGCCGCCAGCTCCGGCGCTGCCGGCGCGAGCGTCTCGATGCCCGACTTCGCCCGGGCATTGCCCGGATCGTGCTCGAGGACGCGCTGGTAGACGGCCACGGCCTTCTCCGCCTCGCCCGAGCGGAGCAGGGCGTCGGCCAGCTCCAGGTACGCGGCGGCCAGGCGCAGGCGATCGCCCTGCCGGTAGGCCAGCTCCACGCGCTTCTGGTGGTAGCGCACGCTGTTGGGATCGAGCCGCAGCAGCTCCTCGGCGATGGCGTAGGCGCCGTCCAGATCCTCCGCCTGCTCCAGGCCTTCCAGCGCCACGTCGAACGCCGCGAACGCCCGCTCGCGCTGGCCGGCCTCGATCAGCCCCTCACCCAGCAACCGCTGCGCCGCCCAGTCGTCCGGGTGCTGCGCGACCCGCGCCTCGAGCTCCTCGACCGTCGGCGCCGCGGCCACCACCTCGCCCACGTCCAGGAACGCGAGGTCCGGTCCGGCGGCGGCCGTGGCCTCCGCCTCGTCCGGCACCGTCGGCCCGGCCAGGTCCAGCAGCGGCAGTTCGGCGAAAGCCGCGCCCTCCTCGGCCACCTCCTCCGGGGCCACCGCCTCGGGCGGTGCTTCGGCCTCTCGCCCCGCCGGACCCTCGTCGGGGGGTTCGCTCGCCACCGCGGCCGGCTCCTCCGGCACCTCGGCCGGAGCCTCCTCCGCAACCTCCGCGCCGGCCTCGGGCGGCTCCGCCTCGAGTGCCTCCGCCGGCGGCATGGCCTCGGCCACTTCCTCCGCAGGCGCCTCGGCCAGCGACGTGGACTCCAGCTCGAGCGGCGGAGCCGCCGAGGCCGGCGGCTCGTCGGCCAGCCAGGTGGATCCGATCTCGAGGCCAGGAATGGAGGGCATCGCCTCGTCCGTCACGGGCGCGGTCGGCTCGATGTCCAGCAGCGGAATCTCAGGCTCGGCCGCCGGCTCCTCGGGCTCCGCCTCTTCGGGCTCCGCGGCGCGCACGACCGCGGGCGGGGGAGGCGCAACGACGTCGTGAGGCGGGGCGGCCGGCGGGGCCTTGCGCCGCGGCGTCGGCTCCAGGTCGAGGAAGATGAGGTCGCCCTTCTTGACGTGCTTTTCGGGCGGCAGCTCCTCGCCGGTGAGCATGTGCCGGCTCGCCCGCGACTTCCGCAGGTGGGCCCGCTCCTTGGCCTCGAACTCGCCCAGCAGCTTCTCGACCTGCTCCTTCTGGTCCGGCGTCTTCGCGCTCGCCCGCGCCTGCTGCGCCAGCACCGACCAGATCTCGTCCTGCCCCGGCGTCATCTCGGCGAACTTCTTCAGCGCCTTGAACGCCTCCTCGAGCTGGCCGGCCTTCTGCATCCGGTCCGCGTACTCCAGGAGGTTGGTCTTCGCCTCGGCGGCGAAGCCCTTGGACGCGAACAGCATGCCGAGCTTGAGGTAGACCTGCGCCCGGCCCGGCGCGATGCGGAGGACCTTGTTGCACAGCGCGATGGCGTTGTTGGCCAGGCCGATCTCGTGGTACTTGTCAACCGCGCGCTCGTAGTAGACGATCGCGTTCGAGCCTTGGCCCGTCTTCTGGTAGAGATCGCCGACGCGATTGTAGATGGAGAGGTCGGCGTCGGCGTCGGGGGCCGCGTCCATCTCCTCGATGGCTTTGGCGTACTCCTCGATGGCCTTCGCCCACTGCTCCTTCGTCTCGAACCTTCGCGCTCTTTCCTTGTACTTTTCCAGATTCGCCATGCGCCCGGCTGCTCAGGAGAGGAGCGGAGAAAGCGGCCTTCCTAGGGAACCTGCGGAAGATATTCCGGGCCCCTGACCGTGACAAGGACGGCCGGACGCGTAAACCCGCCAGGCAAGCGGCATTCCGTACCAGTACGCCAGCTCACGGACGTCACGACAGTTCCACACGACGAGGTCGGCGGGATGCCCCACCGCGATCCGGCCCCGCTCCCACGACAGGCCCACGGCCTGGGCGGCGTTCACCGTGGCGGCGATGAAGGCTTCCTCGGGTTGCAGGTGCGCCTGGCTCACCGCCAGCGCCATCATCAAGGGGAGATTGCCGCCCGGTGAGGAGCCCGGATTGAAGTCCGTCGCCAGCGCCACGATGGCGCCGGCGTCGAGCAGCGAGCGCGCCGGCGCCTGTCGCGACCGGCCCAGGAACAGCAAGCTCCCCGGCAGGAGCACCGCCACCGTGTCGCTGGCCGCCAGGGCCTCGATACCGGCGCCGGAGATGGCCCCGAGGTGGTCGGCGGAGGTGGCGCCCAGCCGCGCGGCCAGCTCGGCGCCCCCCGAGGGATCCAGCTCGTCGGCGTGGAGCTTCAGGCCGAGACCGCACGCCCCCGCCACGCCGAGGATGGCGGCGCTCTCCTCGACGCTGAACACGCCCGGTTCGCAGAACACGTCGCAGAAGGACGCCAGCCCCTGCCGGGCCACCGCCGGGAGCATCTCCTCCATGATGAGCCGCACGTAGGCGTCGCGCCGCGAGCGGTACTCGGGCGGCACCTCGTGGGCCCCGAGGAAGGTCGCGACCAGCTTGGCCGGCTGCAGGTCGCGCAACCGGTTGATGACGCGCAGCGCCTTCAGCTCCGGCTCGAGCGCGAGCCCGTACCCCGACTTGATCTCGACCACCGTCGTGCCGAGCGCCGCCAGGAGCGCGAGGCGCGGCAGAGCGAGCGCGACCAGATCGTCCTCGCTGCGCACGCGGAAGTCCGCCACCGAGGACAGGATGCCTCCGCCCGCGGCGGCGATGGCCTTGTAGTCCTCGCCCCTGGCCCGGCGCGCCTGGTCCTCGAGCCGCGGCTTGCCGAAGACCGCGTGGGTGTGCGGATCGACCAGGCCCGCGGTCACCAGGCGCCCCTCGCAGTCCACCACCGTGTCGGGCGATGGCGCCGAGTGGAACCACTCGCCGACCTCGTCATCGGGTGCGATGAGCGCGATCCGGCCGTCCTCCACGCCGATGCCCACGCCCCGCACCAGGCCGACGTCGTCCCAGGCCGGGTGGCGCACGGGCCCTGCGGCGGCGGGGCCGGTCGCCACCGCCCCCGCGTTGAGCAGCGCGAGCCTGTGGCCCCCCCCGCCCCCTCCGCCTCCCGCTCCGCCCCGCTCAGCCATGCATCGGGAGGGCGAGATGGTGGCGCCGCGCCGTCTGGATGGCGAGGTCGTAGCCCGCGTCGGCGTGGCGCACCACGCCCAGGCCGGGATCGTTGGTCAGCACCCGCTCCAGCCGCGCCGCCGCCCCCCGGCTCCCCTCCGCCACGATCACCTGCCCGGCGTGCAGCGAGTTGCCGATGCCCACGCCACCGCCGTGGTGGAACGAGACCCACGAGGCGCCGCTCGCCACGTTGAGCATCGCGTTCAGCACCGGCCAGTCCGCGATGGCGTCGCTGCCGTCGAGCATCCCCTCGGTCTCGCGGAACGGGGAGGCCACCGAGCCGGTGTCGAGGTGGTCGCGGCCGATCACGACCGGCGCCGACAGCTCGCCGCGAGCCACCAGGTCGTTCAGGGCGAGGCCGAAGCGTGCGCGCTCACCCTGCCCCAGCCAGCAGATGCGGGCGGGCAGGCCCTGGAACGCCACCCGCTCCTGGGCCAGGCGAATCCAGCGCCGCAGGTGCTCGTTTTCCGGAAAGAGATCCAGCACCAGCCGGTCGGTGCGCGCCAGGTCCTTCGGGTCGCCGGAGAGGGTGACCCAGCGGAACGGGCCCTTGCCCTCGCAGAACAGCGGCCGCACGTAGGCCGGCACGAACCCCGGATAGGCGAAGGCATCCTTCACTCCCGCGTCGAGCGCCTGGGTCCGGAGGTTGTTGCCGTAGTCGAACGTCACCGCGCCCTTGTGCATCAGGTCCAGCATGGCCCGCACGTGGACGGCCATCGAGTCCATCGCGCGGCGCACGTACGCCTTGGGGTCCGACGCCCGGAGCGCCGCGGCCGCGGCCAGATCCAGGCCGGCGGGCACGTATCCGTTCAGCGGATCGTGGGCCGATGTCTGGTCGGTGAGCACGTCGGGCACCACGCCGCGGCGCGCGATCTCCGGCAACACCTCGGCGCAGTTGCCGACCAGGCCCACGCTGAGCGGCGTCCCCGCGCGCCTGGCCTCCTCGCACCAGCGCAGCGCCTCGTCCAGCGACGCCGTCTCGCGGTCGAGGTAGCGCGTCTCGATTCGCCGCCGGATGCGGGCCGGATCCACCTCCACCCCCAGGAACACGGCCTCGTTCATCGTGGCCGCGAGGGGCTGGGCGCCGCCCATCCCCCCCAGGCCACCCGACACCACGAGCCGGCCCTTCAGCGAGCCGCCGAAATGCTGCCGCCCCACGGCGCCGAAGGTCTCGTACGTGCCCTGCAGGATGCCCTGGGTCCCGATGTAGATCCACGAGCCGGCCGTCATCTGGCCGTACATGATGAGGCCCTTCTTCTCGAGGTCGCGGAACACGTCCCAGGTGGCCCATCGGCCCACCAGGTTGGCGTTGGCGATCAGCACCCGGGGGGCGTCCGGATGGGTCGTGAACACGCCGACCGGCTTCCCGCTCGCGACCAGCAGCGTCTGGTCGTCGCGCAGCTCCTGGAGCGACGCGACGATGGCGGCGAAGGCCTCCCACGAGCGCGCGGCGCGTCCCGTCCCGCCGTAGACGACGAGGTCGGCCGGGCGCTCCGCCACCTCCGGGTCGAGGTTGTTCATCAGCATCCGCATCGCGGCTTCCTGGATCCAGCCCTTGCAGGAGATGGTCGAGCCGCGGGGAGCACGGACCACGCGGGGAGCGGAGAGAGGGGACATGGGCGGAAAGTAATGCGCGGATAGGTGAGAGGTGAGGGGTGAGACGTGAGAGGCTCAGGTGAGAGGTGAGAGGCTCAGGTGAGAGGTGAAAGGCTCAGGTGAGACGTGAGAGGCGACAGACGTGAGAGGCGGCAAGCGAAAGGCGTGAGAGGGAGCCGCCCTCTCACGCCTTTCCACCTCTCACCTCTCTCTTCGCCCTCTCACCTCTCGCCTCTCACGGCTCACGCCTCGCCATCAGCGTCTCACCCTCACCAGCTCCGGGTTGCCCGGATCCGTCTGGTACGACCAGTCGAAGATGATGTAGTTCTTCCCCACCGCGCTCACCCGCAGGGCGCCGTACTTGTAGAACTGCCCGCCGTCGTTGATCTGGAACACGTAGCCCCACAACGGCAGGGCCTGGTAGCCGGTCGCCGTGTATCCGCTGTCGGGGGCGACATCGATGGCGGTGAGGTCCGCGATCGGCGTGTTGCCGTACACCTCCATGGTCACGCCGGCGCGCTGCGGCTCGATGTAGGTGCCGCTCGAGTCGTGCGTCACCACGAAATCCATCGTCCCGCCGGTGGCCGATCCGACCAGCCCGAGCTCGTTGGCGTCCACCAGCCCGTTGCCGTTGGCGTCGAGCCAGAAGCGGAACGCGCTCTGCGCGCCCCCCGCCGTATCGGTCGTGAACACGATCACGTTCTGGCCGTCGGGTCGCGGCGTGTCGTTCCGCAGCGGGGAGCCCGCGCTCTGGATCCCGTCCAGCGACACCGCGGTCACCTGGAAGCACTCGGGGACGCCGTTGGTGAGGGCCCCCACCAGGAACTCGGGCGCGACGGTCGTGCCCTCGGTGACCCACGAGCCGCCGCACAGGTTCTGGTCGAGGTTATAGCTGGTGCTGTACACCTGATAGTAGTTGAAGTCGGTGGGGTCCGACGCGTAGGCGTTGTCGGACCACTCGAGGTGCACCGCGCTGTTCAGCGAGATGCTCGTCAGCGTCGCCGGCGCGGCCAGCTGCACCCCTCCGCCGGTGCCCGTGGGGGTGCTGTGATCGTAGCACCCCGCGAGGAGCGCGACGGCAGCGAGCGGGACCAGCATCAGGATCCGACGCATCGGGCACTCCGGCTAAGGGTCGACCTCACCACGTGCACGCCGCGTGCCTGCCAAGCCGCGCACTCGTAAGCACTTGCACCACTGAATGATACCACGACCCTGGTGATCCAGGACACGGGGCGCTCTGTCCCTTCCGATGGACAGCCCGGCGTGTCGTGATCCGCATGCCGGGCGTCAGGGCGCGGGCAGGTTGCGCTGGTCGTAGTCGAACTTGATCTCCGGCTGGTCGATCAACGTGATGTTGAAGTTGAAGACGACGTTGCCGTTGGGCGACTGCACGAAGCTGAAGGTCGCGCGCCAGTCGTGCAGATCGCGGTCCAGCCTGAGGACGTGCGACCCGAACTGCCCCTTCTGGATGTCGTACAGCGTCTCCCACGAGACCGACCAGTGCCGGGTGGGCGCGAAGCTGAGGCTGCCGCTGATGGTGCTCTGGGGCACGACGTTCGACACGGGCAGCCCGGTCCGCGACGCCACCGCCGAATCGACCGGGCGCTGGCGCGAGTAGTCGAAGGCGATCGAAGCGTTGAAGCCGGCGCCGCTGCCGCGCGGCCCGAGCTGGTCCAGGGCGGTGGGACGGTCGGAGAGCAGGCCCCGCTGGTAGGCGTCCGGGAACAGGTTGGGGTGCCCGAGGGTGTCCGATCCGGCGCGCACGCTGTCGCGGCGCGCCGCCTCGGCGGCCGACAACGCCGGCGGCGCGCTGGCCAGCCCGAAGAACGCGCCGATGGTCCTCAGCAGGCTCGGCCCCACGCCGAACCGGGCCGACACGCTGGTCAGAAACGGGTGGAACCTCGAGCTGGCGCTGCCCACCGGTCCGTCGAACAGCGAGTGGCTGGTGGAGAGGCTGAAGCCGCGCAGCAGGTCGGTGGCGAAGGTGTTCGTCACGGCGCCCGAGACCCAGCCGGAGTGCCCGGGCTGCTTCGCCTGCTCGAGGTCGATCCCCAGGCCGCTGGTCTGGATCGAGAGCAGCTTGATCTTGCGCGCTTCGGGCGCGGGCGCTCCGGCGGTGTCGGCGCCGGGCGCCAACGGCGGCGGACGCAGCTTCGCCTCGAAGTTCTGCGACAGGCCGAAACTCAGCGTCTGTGTCGCGAGGCTGCGGGTGGTGAGGACCCGGCCTCCCGCCGCCAGCGCGCGGGCGTACGCGATGGGGATGTTCGCGGCCGGGGCGTACGACCAGCTCAGGCTGGGGGAGATCGAGTGCCGGATCCGCGCGATCGGTCCGAAGCCGGGGAACAAGCCGAAGAGGGTCGGCGCGATCGACAGCGAGTACCCCAGCCGCTTGCCCTGGCTCACGTACGCGCCGCCGCTGAACCGGTTGCGGAGCATGAAAGGCCCGCTCGTGGTGTTCACGATGTTGACGGACGGCTGCAGGTTCCACGAGCCCTGCAGCAGCAGCGGCAGGCCGATTCCGGTGCTCCAGTCGAGGTCCGTCTCGTAGGTCTGGTCGTAGGTGCGCACCAGGCGGCGGGTCGTGTCGGCCGGATCAGCGATGGTGTCGACCACCCGCTGATTGCTCCACTGATCCGTGAACGAGACCGAGTTGCTCCAGTTCCACCGCCCGACCCGCAGCGGCGTGGACAGCTGCATCGAGGTCTGCCGGTTGTCGGTGAGGCGCACCGACGAGTCCGCCGGCGCGCCGGAGAAGAGCGTGTTGGCGAGCGCGCTCGCGGTCGCGTCCGTGCGAGAGGAGCGAGTTGGTCAGGCTGAACGAGGGGCTCCAGGTCGCGTCCTGCGAGATGGCGATCGGGTTGGGCGTGAAGGACACCGAAGGCAGCGTCATCGAGACCTGCGAGTTGCTCAGCTGCTGCGTCCGGCTGCCGCCCATCGCCAGCGAACCCCACGGGAAGCGCTGCTGGTAGTTGACCCGGCTGTCGATGGTGGAGACCGCCAGCACCGGATCGACGGCGTTCCGGGAGATCACCGCCGAGCTGGTCGCGTAGTTGATGTTGGCGGTCAAGTGGCTCGCGAGCGAGAAGTCCTGCTGATGGCTCCACACGATCTGCTCGCTGGTGCTGCCGCTGAACTCGTGCACCTCCGAGAACGCGATGCCGCCGGTCATGAACCGGTTGAGCCAGCGGTAGCGGAACCGGCCGTCCACCCTGAGGTACTGCGTCGAGAACCACTCCGTCGTGACCTGGGCATCGGTGTAATCGTTGATCGCCCAGTAGTAGCCCAGGTTCCGGATGTCGCGATGGAAGTTCCGGGAGGTGCGGACGATGTCGTTCAAGCCGATCGACGGCGGCAGCAGCCCCGAGCGGCGGCCGCGCCGCATGTCCTGGAAGATGAACGGGAGCCACAGCACCGGCACGTCCGCCACGTACAGCACGGCCGGGCGGGCGACCATCAGCGTCCGGGACACCCACTTCACCTCGCGCGCGGCGAAGTGGTAGTGCGGGTCCGGCAGGTCGCAGCTGGTGATGTTGGCGCCGGCGGCGTAGACGCGGTTCTCCTCGTTGTCCATGGCGAGGTCGCCGCGCACGTACCAGGTGGCGCTCGCCTCCTTGAGGTCGGTGGTGGCGTTGCCGATGCGGCCGGCGTGGTTGCAGGCGTCGTACAGCATCCCGTGACCCACCATCACGCCGGTGGCGTCGAACAGCTTCGGGGCGCCGGCGGCATAAAGCGCGCAGTTCCGCTCGGTGTAGTTGATGGTGTCGGCCTCGAGCGTGGAGCCCTCGCGCGCCACCAGCGCGTGGCCGCTCATGCGGATCTCCTTGGGGCCGGGCAGGAGCTGAACCGAGTCGGCGCTGTAGCGGGTGATGCGGAAACCCTGCAGGTCGAGCAGCAACTGTTCCACGGAGTCCGGCGGCTCGAAGCTGCGCGACGGGCCCGCTCGGCAGGCCGGCGCCGCGACCCACCTTCCCCGTGTCGGACGCGAGCGAATCGCGCCGGGTGCGCCCGGTGTCGGGGCGCTCGGCGCGGGTGCCGGCCTGCCCTGGCAACGGGCGCTTGCCCGGGATCTGGGCCGCCAGCGGCGCTGCGGCGAGGGCGAGCGCGGTCGCCAGCACCAGCCAGCGGACGCCCATCATGCCCCGCCCGTGGCGGGGACCTCGTCGCCGGCGGTCGCCGCGCGCGCGCGCCGGCGCTCCAGGAGCCGCGCCAGCACGACCGTGATCTCGTAGAGCAGCTGCACCGGCACCATCATCAGCGTCATCGAAATCAGGTCGGGTGGCGCGAGAACCATCGAGAGGAACGCGTTGCCGGCGATCGCGAAGCGGCGGTTATGGCTCAGGAAGCCCGCCGAGATGACCTTGAGGTACACCAGGATCAGCAACACCAGCGGCAACTCGAAAATGGCGCCGAACGCGATCACCACCTGCGCCGCGAAGCCGAAGTACTCCTTGGCGGTCACGATCGGCTGCAGGCTCTGCGACTGGAAGCCGAACAGCACCCGGATGGCCGTCGGCAGGATCAACAGGTAGGCCATCGCCACACCCGCCAGGAACAGCAGCACGGCCGCCACCGACACCGGCAGCACGATGCGCCGCTCCTTCTCGTACAGCGCGGGCGACAGGAACTTCCACAGCTGCCAGATGATGACCGGCGAGGCGAGCACCACGCCCACGAAGAACGCGAGCTTGAGGGTGATCATGAACGGCTCGATGGGGCTGGTGAAGTAGAGCTTGCCCCCGGCCAGCCGCGGCGCGATGGGCCGCATCAGCAGGCCCATCACGTTGAGCTGGTCCACCACGACGAAGCCGACCACGAAGCCGACGGTCAGGGCCAGCAGGCTCCAGATCAGGCGCCAGCGCATCTCCTCGAGGTGATCGAGGAAGGGCATCTCGCCCCGCTCATTGCGCTTCAACCTGGGCATGCCGGCCGACGGCCCCGGCTAGGGGTGCGGCCGGGCAGCCGCCGGCGGAGCGGCGCCGAGCGACTTCAGCTGCTCCCGCGCCAGCGCGGCCTCGGCCGACTGCGGGTACCGGCCGACCAGCTGGGTGAACTCGGTCCGCGCCTCCTCGCGCTGTCCCGCGCTCAACGCGATCGTCCCGAGCTTGTACAACGCCGCGGCCACGTGGCCCGACCCCGGATAGCGCTGGACCACCTGCCGGTACGCCGCGGCCGCGGAGTCGCTGTTCTTGTCCGCCGTCCACGCCTCGCCGGTGAAGAACCAGGCGTCGCCCGCGCGCGAGTGCGTCGGATAGAGCTTGAGGAACTCCGCGAAGGCGGTGCGCGCCGTGGCCGGGCTGCCGCGCCTGAGCTGCTGCAGCCCCAGCTCCATCAGCTGATCGGGCGCCGGATTGGCCGGCGCGGCCGGGGACGCGCCCGCCGCGGCGCCGCCCGCGCTCGCCGCCCCCGCCCCACCGGGAGCGCCCGGCGCCTGTCCCGTGGTGTCGGTCGGCGACGCGCCCGGCGCCGGCTGTGCCGCCAGCTGCTCGGAGCGCTCCTCGAGCTGCGCCCGCAGCTCCGTCAGCCGCTGCTGACTCTGGCCGGTCAGCTCCTGCACCGCCACGAGCTGCTGCTGCACGTTGTAGAGATCCACCCTCAGGTCGCCGCGCATGGAGGTGATCGTGGTCTGCTGCGCGGCCAGCGAGTCCAGCACGCCCTGCACCAGCCGCGCGATGGACGACAGGTTGGCTTGCGCGGCGGAATCGGCGCGCACCGCGGCCCGCTGCTGCGCGTCGACCTGCAGTCGGAGCTTCGTCACATCGCTCCGCAGCGCGCACCCGCTGGCCCCGACGGCACCGAGCAGGACGACGACGTGGCGCAGTTGCACTAGTTCGCCCCCCTGGTCACGACGAAATCGTCGCGACGGTTCTTCGCCCACGCGCCCTCGTTGTGGCCGGGGTCGAGGGGGTGCTCCTTCCCGTAGGACACGACCTCGACCCGGCGGGCCGCGACGCCGTGGGCGACCAGATAGCGCTTGGCGGCGGCGGCGCGACGTTCGCCCAGCGCCAGGTTGTACTCGTCCGAGCCGCGCTCGTCACAGTTGCCGGCGATGCGGATCTCGAGCCGCGGGTGCGCGGCCAGGATCGCGAGCTTGCCGTCCAGCCGCGCCTGGTCGGCGGGCACCACCTCGGACCGGTCGTACGCGAAGTGGATCGGGTCGGCGAGCGTCGCCGCCGCCGCCGCCGGGAGCCCGCTGGCCGTGAAGGCCGGCGCCGTATCGGCGGACTGGCCCTGCACCTGCATCCGCACCGAGTCGGCGCGGCTGCGCTCGCTCTCGGCCCGCGCGAGCGAATCGGCCCGCGCCTGCGCCGCGAGGGAATCGCGCCGGGCGGCGGCGCCCGCGGAGTCGGCGGCGGCCCGGGCCGCCGTGCTGTCGGCCCCCGCCGGGGACGGCGCCGGGGCCGGAGGATTCGTGCACGCCGCCGCCAGGACCACCATCGCCGGCGCGACTCCTTTCCATAGGCTGCCCATCATCCCGCCTCCGAAGAGAATGTACGACGGGGCGACCACGCCGGTAGGCGCGCGCCGCCCGTCGTGGCGATCGGGCGCATCCGCCCGGTCTCGAGATCCACGATCCACAGCTGCCGCATCCCGCCGCGGGACGACACGAACGCCAGGTGCCGGCCGTCCGGCGCCCAGGTGGGATCCTCGTTCCGGCCGTCCCCCGTGATCTGCCGCACCGCCCGGGTCGCCAGGTCCAGCACGAACACCTGCGGCACGCCGTGGACCTCCCGGTGAAACGCGACCGACTGCCCGTCGGGCGACCATTCCGGCCCGTTGGTCTGGCCGGTGAACCCGTAGTCGAAGTGCGCCAGCACCTCCTGCCCGGTCCCGTCCGCCGACATCACGTACAGCTGGGGCGAACCCGCCCGGGTCGAGATGAACGCGATTCGGCCGCCGTCGGGGCTCCAGGTCGGCGACAGGTTGTCGTAGAACCGCCCCACCGTCAGCCGCCTCACGCAGCAGCGTCGCGCGACGTCGTACAGATAGATGTCGGTGCCGTTCTCGTCGCCGTGGGCGAACGCGAGCGTATGCCCGTCGGGCGAGAACTCCGGCGTGATGTTGACGCCGTACTCCGAGCCCGGCACCACGTCGCGGGCGCCGGTCTCGAGGTCCTGGATCACCAGCGGACGTCCGCTCGGCACGAACGCCGTGTAGGCCACCTTCCGGCCGTCGCGCGACCAGGCCGGCGACAGCGCGGGCCGGCCCGCCGACGGGATGGCCGCGCGCCCCTCCCCGTCGGGATCCACGCGCCACAGCTTGCCGTTGTCCACGTACAGGATCGTGGTCGCGGCAATGCCGGGCGCGCCGGTGGCCCAGCGCACCACCTCGTCCGCGGCGCGGTGCACCGCCACCCGAAGGCCCTCGCCCGTGCCGGCCGGGAGCTGCAGCGAGAGCCGGTTCCGGAGCGAGCCGGCGCGCACGTCCTGCAGATCGATCTCGACCCGCGCACCCTGTCCCGCGCTCGGCACGGGCAGCACCGCGACCGCGAGGTCGGCGCCGAGCGCCGTCAGCGCCGCGTAATTCGGCTGACCACCCTGCAGGGCCACCGTGGACGGCGGCACGACGATGTCGAAACGATCGGAGTAGTCGAGGTCGCGCCGGAGAATGGCCCGCACGCTGTCGAGGGCGACGGAGGCCGCCGCGACCGGCAGCACGGCCAGGCTCAGCCTGGTGCCCGGCGTGTAGGTGATGCCGACCCTGACTCCGCTGGGTGCGGCGCTGCTGTCCTGCGCCCGGAGCGCCGCCGGCGCCGCCAGCATCGCCACCACCGTGACCAGCAGCCCACGCCTCACCGCGCGCTCCTCGGGTTGAAGTAGAAGGAGACCGGCAGCACGTCGGAGGCGTAACCCGTGGGCAACGTGCCTAGCGCGCCGGCGCGGGCCGCGGCCTCGATCGCCCCCTGCGCCTCGAGATCGAACGCGAAGGAGCCGGACCGCCGAATGAACTGCAGGCCGGTGACCGATCCGTCACGATGGACAAGGAAAAAGACTTCGGCCTCCAGCAACGCGTTCGAGGGCGGTGGGCGCCACCGCCGGTACACCTCGGCGACCAGGTTGTGTAGATACCCCGGGAACGGGAATTCGACCCCCTCGGTCTTGATGCTCGCGACGTCGGAACCACCGGGCGAACCGGTCGGGATTCCCGGCGCGGCTGCTGGTGCTGCCGCAGCGGGCGCGGCGGGCTTCGGCGCCGCCGGCTGCGGCTTGGGGACGGCGGCGGGGGGCGCGGCCCGCGGCGCCGGCTTGAGGGGAACCGCGGGGGTCCGCTCGCGCGGCGCCGGACGCGCCGGAGCCGGCTTGGGCGCGGGTGGCTGCGGCCTGGCCGCGGCCGGCGGCGCGCGGGCGCCGGCGCGGCCACCGGGGCTGCGGCCGGGGGCGTGCCGAGGGCGGCGACGAGCGTCACCCGGTAAACGGGAGGCAGGCGGCGCGGGCCGTGAGCGCCACCGGCGAGCAGGAAGGTGGTTACGACGAGCGCGTGCAGCGCCGCCGTGCCCGCGATGCCGGGCGCGCCCAGACGCTCCTGGGCGGCCCGCTGCCTCAGCCCCTTCACTGCTTCTGGGTCTCCTCTTCGGCCACGAGGCCGACGTCGCGCACCCCCGAGGCACGAATCACCGCGAGCACGCGCACCACGTCACCGTATGGCACGCCATTATCGGCCCGCAGGTAGACGGCGGCCGGCTTGCGGCGCGCGACCAGCGCGCGGAAAGTCACGCGGAAATCCTGGTACGAGAAGGAGGACTGGTCCACGTAGATGCGGCCCTGCCGGTCCACCGACACGACGACGCCCTGCTCCGGCTGGAGCGGACGCGCCTCCGCCCGCGGCAGCTGCACCTGCACGCCGCCCTGCATCATGGGCGCGGTGATCATGAAGATGATGAGGAGGACGAAGGCCACGTCGACCAGCGACGTGACGTTGATGTCCGCGTTGAACGCGGCGCGAGGCCGGCGCCGGCCCGCCACCTACAACCGCCCCTCCCGGGCGAGCGTCACGATCAGCTCGCGCCCGAACCCTTCGAGCTCGGCGGCGACGAAGTTCTGCCGGGCCGTGAAGATGTTGTAGGCGATGACCGCCGGGATCGCCACCGCCAGTCCCGCCACCGTGGTGACCAGCGCTTCGGCGACCCCCGGCGCGACCGCCGAGATGTTGCCCGAGCCGCCCACCGAGATGCCGATGAACGCGTCCATCACGCCGAGCACCGTGCCCAGCAGGCCGATCAGGGGACTCACCGACCCGAACGTGGCCAGCCAGGGGATGTAGCGCCCGAGCTGGTCGTGCTCCGCATCGACCTGCGTGTCGAGCACCATGCGCAGCGCCTCGAGCTGGGTGGGCGTCAGCGCGCCCCCCTGCGCCGGGTTCTTGTCCAGCCCGCCGGGCCGGATCTCCGCGAAGAAGTTGACGGCCTCGGCCAGCAGCCGGGTGAACGGCGAGGGTCGGAGCCGGTCCACCGCCTCGCTCGCGTCGGCGAGCCGCGCCGCGTGCTCGGTGGCGTCGAAGAACGCGTCCGCGGCGCGCCGGATGCGCCGGAACTGCCACAGCTTCGCGAAGATCAGGAACCAGGACACCGCGGAGAACAGGACCAGGACCCCGAGCACGATCTTGGTGGCGAAGCTCGAGACGGCGATCAGCTCAAGCTCGGTGGTCGGGACCGCCCCGCCGACCTGCATGACCATCAGGCCGCGTCTCCGCGAATCCAGTCGTAGGTGCGCCGCAGCCCCTCGGCGAGGTCCACCTGCGGCTTCCAGCCCAGCAGGCGCTCCGCCTTGGCCGCCGTGAGCGCGCTGGCCAGCAGCTCTCCGGCGCGCGCCGCCGCGTGATCGATCCGCACGTCCACGCCGGCGGCGGCGATCATCGCCCGCGCCAGCGCCGTCACCGACGTCTCCACGCCGGTGCCGATGTTGAAGGCGCGCGCGTCCACCGTTCCGTCCGCCGCCGGAAGCGCGGCGTCGGCGGCCAGCACGTTGGCCCGCGCGACGTCGGTGACGTACACGTAGTCGCGGGTCTGGTTCCCGTCGCCGTAGATCGTCAGCGGCTTCCCCGTGCGAACCCGGTTGCCGAAGATGGCGACGACGCCCGCCTCCCCGTGCGGATCCTGGCGCGGCCCGTAGACGTTGCTGTACCGCAGCGCGACGGCCTCGAGGCCGTACAACTGGCCGTAGCAGATCAGATAGTACTCGGCGGCGAGCTTGGTCACGCCGTACGGCGAGACCGGAAGCTTGGGCGTGGTCTCCACGTGCGGCGGCTGGCGCTCGCCGTAGACCACGCCGCCCGAAGAGGAGAAGACGATGCGGCGCGTCCCCCCGATCCGGGCGCCCTCGAGCAGGTTGAGCAGGGCGAGCAGGTTCTCTTCCGCGTCGAAGATCGGGTCGGACACCGAGACGCGCACATCCACCTGGGCCGCGAGATGCGCGATCACCTCGAAGCCGCCGCCCGCGACCAGGGCGCGCGCCTCCTCGGATCCGACGTCCAGCTGCCGGAACGCCGCCGCCTTGGGCACGTGCTGCGGCCGCCCGCGCGACAGGTTGTCGATGACGGTGACATCGCAGCCGGCGGCGAGGAAGGCGTCGGCCACGTGGGAGCCGATGAATCCCGCTCCGCCGGTGACGAGAACACGGCGTCTCATGCCCTGCGTAACCTCGTGGATGAGCTAATCCGGCGGCAGCCGGCGAGAGGGCGAACCCGCCTGGGCGGCGGGTTCGCTCGTCACGAAGGCATCCGGTACAGCTGGCGCACGGCGGAGCCGGGGCGGATGTCCGACCGGTCGAGCTGGATGATCACGCCCGTGGCCGTGTGCTGCCGCGCGTGCACGATGAGGATGCGGCCCTGGTTCTGGACAAGGGCGCCGACGCCCGCCTGCGCGGGGCTCGTCCGGCTGACCAGGAAGATGTCCCCGAGGTTCACGCCGTCCGCCAGCCCCTTGTTGATGAAGAGCACGCCCTGCTCGTTGACCACTTCGCGCGGCGAGCGCATGTCGATCACCTCGCCCTGCACGCCGCTGTCGGCCGGCACCGGCTTCGGTCGCACCCCTGCGGCGGACCGATACGGGACCGCCTTGATCACGCCCTGGCCGCCGATGATGGCCTGGTACATCGCCACGACCTGCGCCTCCACCGTGTCGCCAGGCATCGCGGACCCGGGTCACCTTCAGCAGACCCGAAGGCAGGACCACCGCGCCGTAGTTCTGGATGATCCGCGGCGTCTCGAACGAGAGGAGGAGGTCACCCACCTTCACGGTGTCTCCCGGCGGCGGCGTGAGCACCACCGTCCCGTAGAGCATCGTGTTGTTGGTGGTGGTGAGCCGGCTGATGGACGAGGTCGCCGCGTTCCCGAGCACCTGGCCCGCGTTCAGCTGTTCACCCGCATCGAGCACGAAGCCGGAGGAGTAGTACTCACCCTCCCGCACCGCCCGGTAGGCACGCTGCTCGTGGAGCTGGAGCGCGCCGGCGGCGATGCGCGTCCGTCCCTGCTGCCCGAAGATCGTCGGGCCCGTGGCCGGGTTGAGGATTGGCCCCTGCGTCGCCGGCGTCGCCTCGCTGTCGGCCGCCGTCGGGGAGACCGTGATGTCGCCCTTGTCGGCCGGCGCCGCGGCAGCTCCGGGCGTCACCGCGGGCCCGGCGGCGGACGCCGTCTCGGTGGAGGGCACCAGACGCAGCTCCTCACCGGGGAAAATCCAGTGAGGGTCTTCGACGACGGCGGTATTGAGACGGTAGATCTCCGGCCAGAGCAGCGGGTCACCCAGGAGCTGCTGCGCCAGCCCCCACAGCGTCTCGCCCTGCTGCACCACGTGCGTCGCGGGCAGCGGCCCCGGCGCCTGGGAGGGCGCGGCCTGCGGCGCGGGCACCTGCGCCGCCAGGCCCGTCGGGCCGAGCGACGCGGCGGCCAGGCCAGGGAGAGCCAGGCAGGTCACGAATGCGAGCCTTCCGAGCCTAGAAGGGAAGATCGTCGTCCTCTTCATCGAGCGCCTCCGGGAAGTCTTCGAACGATTCTTCCTTGCCCTGCGCGCCGCCCGCCGTCTTGTCCGCCTCCGGGGCCCCCTTCCCAGCCGCGGCGGCGGCCCGCCTGCTCGGCTCCCCGCCACCGCCCGCTCCCCCATCGCCCCGCCCCGACAACATCACGAGGTCCCGAACGTTGACCTCGGTCGTGTAGCGCTTCTGGCCCTCTTTGTCCTGCCAGGTCCGGTATTCGATGCGGCCCTCTACATAGACCCGGTCACCCTTCTTGAGGTACTTCTCCACGACGTCCGCCAACCCGCTGCCCTTGGCGTTCCACACCACGCACCGGTGCCACTCCGTCTTCTCCTGCTTCTCGCCGGCCTGCGTGGTCCACTGACGGCTGGTCGCGAGCGACAGCGTCGCGACACGCGAGCCGTTGCTGGTGCTCCGAACCTCCGGGTCAGCCCCGAGGTTTCCGATCAGCATCACCTTGTTGAGACTGCGACTCACCGGACGACCCTCCTCGCGGCAGGATCGGGTATCACGGACAGGCCGGAAGTATAGGCGCCACAACGGTTTTTGTCAACCGAAAGCACGTGTTACCTCATCCTTTCTCGGCACCTTCGCGGGTCAACTGCAGGGCCATCGTGAGCGCGGTTTCTGTCGGGTTTCGGTAGTACGCGCGCCGCGTGGACACGGTGCGGAAGCCGGCGCCCTCGTAGAGGTGGATCGCGGCGGCGTTCGACGCCCGCACCTCGAGATAGACCGCGACCACGCCCTCGCGACGGAACAGCCGGAGCAGCGCGTCGAGCAGGGCGTGGCCCAGGCCACGGCCGCGGGCGCCTGGCGCCACGGCGAGGTTCAGGATCTCGCCCTCGTCGGCGGCCACCGACGCCAGCGCGTAGCCCGCGAGCGCACCGTCCGGCCCGTCCACGGCGCACCCACGGATGTGCGGCTGCGACAGCAGGTCGAGGAACGCCTTGCGGGACCACGGATCCGAGAACGCGGCGCGCTCGATCGCCACGACGCGATCGAGGTCGGCGGCGGCCAGCGGCCTAGCGCTCGCCGGCGCGACGGCGCGCCTCCGCCTCGGCCAGCCGGCCGTACGCCGGTTCCCAGCGGTCGGGAGCATCGATGGCCGCGAGGCCGCCGGCGAGCGCACCAAGCCGGATGAGCGACGCGGCCGACGCGTGCCGCGCGTCGGCCCTGAGGAGCGCCGGAATCGCGGGCAACGGCGCGTCCCGGGGAACGAGCGCCGGCGCGGCGATCACCTCCACGCCGCCGGCGGCCGACTCCCGGGCGGCGGCCGCGGTCGCGCTCTTCCCGCTCGTGAAGCGATACACCGCGCGATACACGTCCCCGCGCAGGGCGTCGTACTCCACGGCGACGGTGCCTTCGGCGCCGCACGCCGCGAGCGCGGCCCCCAGCAGCGACGGCCCCGCCAGCAGCGGCAGCCCGCGCCCGCGGCACAGGCCCTTGGCGAAGGCGATGCCGATCCTGAGGCCGGTGAAGGAGCCCGGCCCGTCGGCGACGACGACGGCGCCGAGGTCGGCGACGCCGATCCCGCGCCGGCCGAGGAGCTCGGCCGTCACGCGTTCGACGTCGCGGGAGAGGTCGCGGCGGGACGCGATCCGGAGGTCCTCGCCGGGGGCGTCGGGCGTGCCGAGGGCGAGCGTCGGGACGTCGGTGGCGGTATCGAGCGCCAGGTAGAGGTTCATCACTCCACGTCGAGCTGCCGGAGCAGCGGGTCGTCCGTGTAGGCGAGGCGGATCCGGTGCGTCACGGGCGGCAGCGCCTCGCCGAGTCGCTCCGGCCACTCGATCAGCACCACGCTGTCCGGCTCGCTCAACATGTCGTCCAGGCCGAGGTCGGCCGCCTCGGCGGCGCGCCGCAGCCGGTAGGCATCGACGTGGTAGACGCTCGTCGCACCGCCCGTGTAACGATGCACCAGCGCGAAGGTGGGGCTGGTGACCGGCTCCGTCACGCCGAGGCCGCGCGCGACGGCGCGCACCAGCGTGGTCTTCCCGGTCCCAAGGTCGCCCGCGATGGCGACGACGACCGGCGGCGGCGGACGGAGCGAGCCGGCGAGCTCCGCGCCGAACCGGGCCAGCGCCGCCTCATCGACGCGCCGGCCGCCCACGTCCCCGCCGCCGTCCGCCCGGCGCGCCCACCCCCGCGTCGGACTCCGCTCCTGGGGAGCTCCCACCTTCCCTTGGTCCTGCAACTCTGCGCGTCTGCTCGCTGGCTTTGAGGTCCATGATCTGGTCACGGATCTGGGCGGCCAGCTCGAAGTCCAGGTCGTCGGCGGCGCGCCGCATCTCGTCCTCGAGCCGCTTGAGCAGCTCGGCGCGCTGGGTCTGGTCGAGCGACGACCAGTCGGCGGCGGCCCGCCCCGCCAGCGACAGCGCCTCCGCGCGCGGCACCGGGTCCTCCCGCGCGTCGGCCACGCGCGTGGTGAACCGGATCTCGTCCACCGACTTGACGATGGAGCGCGGGGTGATGCCGTGCTCCACGTTGTAGCGCTGCTGCGTCGCCCGGCGCCGGCTCCATCTCCTCCAGCGCCGCCCGCATCGAGTCCGTGACCCGGTCGGCGTACATGATGGCGCGCCCCTCCACGTGGCGCGCGGCGCGCCCCACCGTCTGGATCAGGGAGGTGCGCGAGCGGAGGAAGCCCTCCTGGTCCGCGTCGAGGATCGCGACCAGCGACACTTCGGGCAGGTCCAGGCCTTCGCGGAGCAGGTTGATGCCCACCAGCACGTCGAACTCGCCCAGCCTCAGGCCGCGGATGATGTCCATCCGCTCGATGGCGTCGATGTCGGAGTGCATGTAGCGGACGCGGACGCCCACCTGCGCGAGGTAGTCGGTGAGGTCCTCGGCCATGCGCTTGGTGAGCGTCGTGACCAGCACCCGCTCGCCGCGCCGCTCCCGCACCCGGATCTCCTTCAGCAGGTCGTCCACCTGCCCCGCCACCTTGCGGACCTCGACCTCCGGATCCACCAGGCCGGTGGGCCGCACCAGCTGCTCGACCACGGCGCCGCCCGACAGGCGCAGCTCCTCGGGCCCCGGCGTGGCGGACAGGAACAGCACGCGCGGCGCCAGGGCGAGGAACTCGTCGTACCGGAGCGGCCGGTTGTCGAGCGCGCTGGGGAGGCGAAAGCCGTACTCGACCAGGGTCTCCTTCCGGGAGCGGTCACCCGCGTACATCGCGCCGACCTGCGGCACGGTCACGTGGGACTCGTCCACGATCACCAGGAAGTCCCGGGGGAAGAAGTCCATGAGGCACGCCGGGCGCTCGCCCGCCGCGCGGCCCGAGATGTGGCGGCTGTAGTTCTCGATGCCGTGGCAGGTGCCCACTTCGAGCATCATCTCGACGTCGAACCGCGTCCGGGATTCGAGCCGTTGCGCCTCGAGCAGCTTGCCGGCGCCCTTCAGCACCGCCAGCCGGTCCCCCAGCTCCTCGCGGATCAGCCCCACCGCCCGCTCCAGGTTCGGCCGGTCGGTCACGAAGTGGGTGGCCGGGTAGATGGCGCAGCGCGCCAGCTCCGCCACCGTCTTCCCGGTCAGCGGATCGATCTTGACGATGCGCTCGATGGTGTCGCCCAGCAGCTCGAGGCGCACCGCCTGCTCCTCGTACGCCGGGAAGACCTCCACCACGTCGCCGCGCACCCGGAAGTTGCCCTGCTCGAACGCGACGTCGTTGCGCTGGTACTGGATCGCGACCAGCCGCTCCAGGATCGGGCGCCGCCCGATCACGTCGCCCCGGGCGAGGCGCAGCATCTGCTGCTTGTACTCGACCGGGTCGCCGAGGCCGTAGATGGCCGACACCGTGGCCACCGCCACCACGTCGTCGCGCTCCACCAGGCTCGAGGTCGCCCGCAGGCGCAGCCGCTCGATGTCCTGGTTGATCGACGCGTCCTTCTCGATGTACGTGTCGGTCTGCGGGACGTACGCCTCGGGCTGGTAGTAGTCGTAGTACGAGATGAAGAACTCGACCGCGTCGGCGGGGAAGAACCCCTTCAGCTCCCCGTACAGCTGGGCCGCCAGGGTCTTGTTGTGGGAGAGCACCAGGGCCGGCACGCCGAGCCGCTGGACGACGTGCGCCATCGTCATCGTCTTGCCGGAGCCCGTGACGCCCAGCAGCACCTGGTAGCGGTCGCCCGCCGCGAACCCGCGCACCAGCGCCTCGATGGCCTGCGGCTGGTCGCCCGCCGGCTCGAACGGCGCCTCGAGCCGGAACGCCGTCACGCGATCAGGCGCTCGCGGCGCCGCACGTCGCTCACGCCTTTCACCTTCCGGATGGCCTTGATGACCTTGTTGAGGTGGGAGAGATTCTCGACTTCCACGATCACCTGCCCCGTCATCCCCAGCTCGCCGCTGGTGAGCTCGCAGCTCCTGATGTTGGTCGACGACTGGGAGATGGCGGTGCAGATGTCGCCGTACAGCCCCCGCCGGTCGTCGGCCTGCAGGTCCAGGCGCACGGCGAACACCTCGCCTTCGATCTCCCGCCAGTCGAGGTCCATCCGGCGCTCGGGCTCGTTGTCGAGCGCCAGCAGGTTGGGGCAGTCCACCCGGTGGATGCTGATGCCGCGGCCGCGGGTGACGTAGCCGGTCACCGCGTCGCCGGGCACCGGCTGGCAGCACTGGGAGTACCGCACCATCAGGCCGTCCACGCCCTGGATGCGGATCCCCTTGCCCACGCGGATGCGCTGCACCAGTCGGCCCAGCGCGCCCGGCTTGGGCGGCGGCACCTCCTCCTCCGTCAGCTCCGGGTGCAGGGCCCTCAGGATCTGGACCACCGAGCGGTCGCCCCGGCCCAGCGCCGCCTTGAGATGCGCCTCGTCGGGGAGCGCGAGCTCGTCGGCCGCGTGCTGCAGCGCGGCGGCGTCGGGCCGGGGGAAGCCGCGGCGCTTGAGCTCGCGGTCGAGCATCTCCTCCCCGAGCGCCAGCGAGCTGTCGTGCTCCTCCTGCTTGACCCACTGGCGCAGCTTCTGCCGGGCGCGCCCGGTGCGCACGTGCGCCAGCCAGTCGCGCGACGGCCGCGCGTTGGGCGAGGTCAGGATCTCGACCGTGTCGCCGTTCTTGAGGGCGCGGTGCAGCGGCGCGATCCGGCCGTTGATCTTGGCGCCCTGGCAATGGTACCCCACCTCGGTATGCACCACGAAGGCGAAGTCGATCGGGGTCGCGCCCTTGGGCAGCTGCTTGACATCGCCGTGCGGCGTGAACACGAAGATCTCGTCCGCGTACAGGTCGATCCGCAGGAACTCGATGAACTCGTCGGGCGTCACCGCCTCCTGCTGGTGGTCCAGCAGCTGGCGGAACCAGGTCAGGTGCCGATCGAGGTCGCCCGGGGAGCGCCCCTCCTTGTACAGCCAATGGGCCGCGATGCCGTACTCGGCGGTATGGTGCATCTCGCGGGTGCGGATCTGGATCTCGTACAGCTGGCCGCTCGGGCCGAAGACGGTGGTGTGGAGCGACTGGTAGCCGTTGGACTTCGGCTGGGCGATGTGGTCCTTGATGCGCTCCTGCAGCGGCGTCCAGCGCGAGTGGATCACCCCCAGCGCGTGGTAGCAGTCGGGCACCGTGTTGACCAGCACCCGGATCGCCATCAGGTCGTAGATCTCCTCGTACGGCAGGTCGCGGCGCAGGATCTTGCGGTGGATGGACCAGAGGTTCTTGGGCCGCCCCGTCACGTCCACGTCCGCCACGCCCGCGTGCTCCAGCTCGCGCTTCAGCGGCTCCCGCATCCGCTCGATCAGCTCCTCCCGCTCGGCCTGCTCCGACGCGATCTTCTTGGCGAGCGCGCGGTACTCCCGCGGCTCGAGGAAGCGGAAGGCGAGGTCCTCCAGCTCCGCCTTGATCGCGGCCATCCCGAAGCGGTGGGCCAGCGGCGCGTAGATCTCGCGCGTCTCCAGCGCGATCCGCCGCTGCTTCTCCTCCGGCAGGTGCTCCAGGGTGCGCATGTTGTGCAGCCGGTCGGCCAGCTTCACGATCACCACCCGCGCGTCCTTGGCCACCGAGAGCAGCAGCTTCCGGTAGTTCTCGGCCTGCTCCTCGGCGGTGGAGCGGAAGGTGAGGCTCGAGATCTTGGTCAGGCCGTCCACGATGGCGGCGACCTCGCTCCCGAACTCGCGCTCGAGGTCGGCCACGCTGACGTCGCTGTCCTCGATCACGTCGTGCAGCAGGCCGCACGCGGCCGAGGTGGAGTCGAGATGCGCCTCGATGAGGATGCGGGCGACGGCGATGCCGTGGGTGACCGCGTCGTCGCCCGACCAGCGCTTCTGGCCGCGGTGCGCCGCGGCGCTGAACCGGTAGGCCCGGTCGAGCAGCTCCATGTCGAGCCGGTCGGCGTACGTCTCCAGCACGTCTTCCAGGCCCGGGATGGCGGGAATCGGGACGACGGTCACAGCAGGCCCGCCTCGGCGAACGACAGGTAGCGATTGGCCCCCACCACGACGTGGTCGTACACCGGCACGTCGAGAACCCGGCCGGCCTCGACCAGCTGCCGGGTCACGGCGCGGTCGTCGGCCGAGGGGGTCGGATCGCCGGAGGGGTGATTGTGGACCACGATGATCCCCGCCGCCGCCTCCGCGATGGCGCCACGAAACACTTCGCGCGGGTGCACCAGCGACGAGTTCAAGATCCCCCTGGTGACGAGCAGGTCGCGCAGCACACCGCTCTGGCTGTCCAGCGCGAGCACGTGAAACTCCTCGGCCGCGAGGTCCGCCAGTCGCGGCGCAAACCAGCGATACACGTCGGCCGGCGTCCGGATCCGGGTGCGATCGGGGCGGCCCTCCTCCAGCAACCGGCGGCCCAGCTCCAGCGCGGCGACGATCCTGGTGGCCTTGGCGCGCCCGATGCCCTGCGCCAACGCCAGCTCGGCCGCCGTGCGTCGCGCCAGGCGGGCCAGGTCCGGACCGCCGTGCGCCAGCAACGCGGCCGCCACCTCCGGCGCGGAGGCGCCGCTGGTGCCGGTACCGATGACAATCGCCAGGAGTTCGGTCGTCGTCAACGCGGACGCGCCGAGCTGCAGCAGCCGTTCGCGCGGCCGGTCGGCGGCGGGCGTCTCGGCGATGCGGGTGGGCACGGGAACAAGATGGCGACCGGAGAGCGCACCGCGGTGGCCGAACACGGCGCCCCTGGCCGGATTCGCGCGGACGAAGAGGGGCTAGGGGTTAGGGACTAGGGGCTGGGGTGGAGGTTTGAAGTCCGGCCGTCTCGCAACCTCGTACCTAGAGTGCGGCCCCGTGGCATTTCTTGAACTTCTTCCCCGATCCGCAGGGGCAGGGATCGTTGCGCCCCGTCTTCTCCCAGCCCGCCGGCAAGCCCACGGGCGAGGGCCCGCCGAACTTGCTGCCCCCCACCATCACGTTGCGGGCGGTCGCCGCGGCCGGCGCCGCCGGGGCGAGCAGCGCGCCCTCCTCCACCAGGTCCGACGCCCCACCGCCGGGGCGGCCCGCCGGC
Organism: uncultured Gemmatimonadales bacterium; assembly: GCA_963729955.1. Classification (GTDB taxonomy): domain Bacteria; phylum Gemmatimonadota; class Gemmatimonadetes; order Gemmatimonadales; family JACORV01; genus Fen-1245. The sequence goes on along the minus strand of CAVSQA010000007.1, from coordinate 52,695 downwards.
TCGCCGGGACCGCGCAGCGCCGGCCCCGTGAAGGTGCGCGGCGGCGGGGGCGGCGGCGGTGCCGGCGGGCCGGCGGTGACCTGCACCTTGAAGAATTGCTCGGCGAAGCTGCCCCGGAGATCGGCCATCAGGTCCACGAACATGCCGAAGGCTTCCTGCTTGTATTCGACCAACGGATCCTTCTGGCCCCAGGCACGATAGGTGATGGCGTTGCGGAGCTGGTCGAGATCGTACAGGTGGTCCTTCCACTTCTCGTCCAGCGAGCGCAGCATCACCTGGCTCAGCACCTGCTCGGCCAGCTTCGGGACCTGGTACTGGCGGCCGTATTCGTCCAGCGCCTGCACCTTGCGGTTCAAGGCTTCGCGGGCGTGCCGCTTGACCAGCTCGAGCAGCTCTTCCCGGCTGGCCACGCCCCGCTGGATGAGCTCCGGCACCGTCAGCAGGTACTTCATCTGCAGGGTCTCGTGCAGCGTGGTCAGGTCCCACAGCTCCGGATGCTTGCCGCCCGCGATGGCCTCGGTAATGGGCCGCTCCAGCGCACCCTCCACCATCCGGATCGCCTCGGCCTTCGACTCCTCTCCCCCCTCCAGGGCGAACAGCCGCAGCGAGTAGATGACCTCGCGCTGCTGGTTCATCACGTCGTCGTACTCGAGCAGGCGCTTGCGGACCTGGAAGTTCTGCAGCTCGATGCGCTTCTGGGCGCCCTCGATGGACCGGGTCACCAGGGGGTGGGTGATCACCTCGCCCTCCTCGGCGCCCATCCGGTCCATCAGCGAGGCGATCCGGTCCGACCCGAAGAGCCGCATCAGGTCGTCCTCGAGGGAGAGGAAGAAGCTCGAGCCGCCCGGGTCGCCCTGGCGGCCGGACCGGCCCCGGAGCTGCCGGTCGATGCGCCGCGACTCGTGGCGCTCCGTGCCGATGATCTGCAGCCCGCAGGGCGGGTCGGTCATGCACCCCAGGCGCTGGATCTCCTCCCACGCCAGGTCGGGCCGGTCGATGGTCTGGCCGAAGGGCGCCTGCCGGGCCTTGATCCCGCACACTTTGCACTTGGTGACGCCCGGGCCGAGCTTGATGTCGGTGCCGCGGCCGGCCATGTTGGTCGCGATGGTGATCGCCTCGCCCTGGCCGGCCATGGCGACGATTTCGGCCTCCCGCTGGTGGTACTTGGCGTTCAGGACCTCGTGCCTGAGGCCCCGGCGCTTCAGCATCCGGGACAGCGTCTCCGACACCTCGACGCTCACCGTGCCCACCAGCACCGGCAGCCCGCGCTGGTTCTGGCGCTCCACCTCGTCGACGATCGCGTTGTACTTCTCCCGGCGGGTCCGGTAGATGCGGTCGTGGTTGTCGATGCGCCGCACCGGCCGGTTGGTCGGGATGACCATCACCTCCAGCTTGTAGATCTTGAAGAACTCCTCCGCCTCGGTCTCCGCCGTGCCGGTCATGCCCGCCAGCTTGTCGTACATCCGGAAGTAGTTCTGGATGGTGATCGTGGCGAGGGTCTGGGTCTCGCCCTTCACCTGCACGTTTTCCTTGGCCTCGACCGCCTGGTGCAGCCCGTCCGACCAGCGGCGGCCCGGCAGGATCCGGCCGGTGAACTCGTCCACGATGAGGATCTGGCCGTCCTGCACCACGTACTCGACGTCCTTCTCGTACAGGGCGTAGGCCCGGAGCAGCTGGTGGATGATGTTCAGCTTTTCGCTCTTGGCGGCGTAGTCGGCCTCGAGCTGCTGCCGCCGCTCCAGCTTCTCGTGCGGGGTCAGGTCCTCGTCGCGGTCGATCTTCAGCACCTCCTCCGACAGGTCCGGCACGATGAACAGCGCCGGGTCCTGGGGCGAGAGCAGCTCGACGCCCTTGTCGGTGAGGTGGACCGAGTGCCCCTTCTCGTCGAGGACGAAGAACAGCTCCTCCTCGAGGTCGCGCAGCTTCTGCTGCTTGGCCGGCAGCTTGCGGTCGGCGATGTAGTCCAGCTCCACCCGCTGCACCAGCTTCTTCGCGCCCTGCTCCTGCAGGTACTTGAGCAGCCGCTTGTGCTTGGGCATGCCGAGCTGCACCTGGAAGGCCTTGACCGCGCTGCCGTACTGGTCGGTCGGCCACAGCTGCTCCGACTCGGCCATCAGGTTGTTGGCCACCTCGCCCTGCCGGCGCACCAGCCCCACCACGGCCGGTTGTGCTCCGCGTACTTGGTGTCGGCCTCGTTGCCCACCGGGCCCGAGATGATGAGCGGGGTGCGCGCCTCGTCGATGAGGATCGAGTCGACCTCGTCGACGATCGCGTAGATGTGCTCCCGCTGGACGCGCTGCTCCGAGCGAGAACACCATGTTGTCGCGCAGGTAGTCGAAGCCGAACTCGTTGTTGGTGCCGTAGGTGATGTCGCACAGGTACGCGGCGCGGCGCTCGGGCGTCCCGGGCTCGGTGTCGTCGATGCACCCGACGGTGAGGCCGAGCCAGGTGTACACGTGGCCCATCCACTGGGAGTCGCGCCGGGCCAGGTAGTCGTTGACGGTGACCAGGTGCGCGCCGTTGCCGGGGAGCGCGTTCAGGTAGAGCGGCCAGCGTCGCCACCAGCGTCTTGCCTTCGCCGGTGGCCATTTCCGCGATCTTGCCCGGTGCAGCACGATGCCGCCGATGAGCTGCACGTCGTAGGGCACCATGTCCCAGGTCAGCTCGCGCCCGGTGACCATCACCTTGCTGCCCATCAGGCGCCGGCACGCCTCCCGCACCGTGGCGAAGGCCTCCGGCAGCAGCTCGTCCAGGACGTCGGCGGTCGCCTCGGCCAGCGCCTCCTCGCCCTCCAGCAGCTGGCGATCGATGCGGTCGCGCTCGTCCGGGTCCGCGCACTCGTGCTTGGCCTGCTTGAGCCGCGCCACCTCGGCGCGCAGCTCGCCCGTGCGCTCGGCGATGCGCGCGCGGAACCGGGCCGTCTCGCCGCGGAGCTGCGCCTCGGGCATGTCCCGCAGCGTCGCTTCGTGCCGGTGGATCGCATCCACCAGCGGCCGGATGTGCTTCAGCTCGCGCGTGAAGCGCGTGCCCAGGATCTTGGTGACCAGTGGCGGCAGCGGCATCTATGTCCCTTGCGTCGGCGCGCCGGCCTGGCGGCCGGCCAACGGCGCCGCGACGCGTGTAGTGACGGTCATCGGTACAGCCCGTGCCGGGCGACGTACTCGGCCACGGCCTCCGGGACCAGGAACCGTATGCTCTTCCCGGCGAGGCAGCGCGCCCGGATCTCGCTGGCCGAGATCTCGATCGCGGGCGTCGCCACGACGTGGCGCGCCAGCCCGTCGGCGACCTCGGGCGCGCCGGGGCGGGTGAGCACCGCCACCTCGGCGAGCCGCGCCACCTCGTCCACGGCGCGCCACCGCGGCAGGTCGGCGGCCGCGTCGGCCCCGAGCAGCAGCACCAGCCGCTCCCCGGGGCAGCGGGCCCGCAGCGCCCGCAGCGTGTCCACCGTGTACGACGGCTCCGGCCCGGGGCGCGTCAGCTCGAGCGGCTCGACCGCGAAGCCGGCGTGACCGGCGACCGCCAGCTCGAGCATCGCCAGGCGGTGGGTCGCGCTCGCCACCGGGCCGGTGGCCTTGAGCGGCTGCCGCGCGCACGGCACGAGCAGCACGCGCTCCAGGCCGAGCGCCTCCGCCGCGCGGTCGGCGGCGATGAGGTGGCCGTGGTGGATCGGGTCGAAGCTACCGCCCAGCAGACCGGTCGCCACAGAGATCCCTGACGTCGGCGATCTGCCGGTAGAACGCTCCGTAATACATCCGCAGCTGCTCGCAGAACGCGGCCTGCTCGTCCTTCCACCCGATGGCCCGGTACGACCGCACCAGGTACAGGTAGGCCTCGGGCACCAGCCGCGACGACGAGTAGGTCGCGATCAGGTCCTTGAAGTACAGGATCGCGGAGTCGTATGCGCTGCGCTGGTAGTAGAACAGGGCGTTGGCCATCTCCTTGGTGGCGAACTGCTCGTTGAGCGCGCGGATCCGCGCGGTCGCGATCCGCGCCGCCGGCGAGTCCGGGAAGCGGCCCTGCAGCTCCTGGTACGTGGCGAGCGCCGCCTGGCCGTTGCTCGGGTCGAGCGGCGGCTTGGTCCACTGCGCCGCCTCCGCGTCGCCCGCCCTGAGCAGCGCGACGGGCGCCAGCCGGAAGGTGGGGCTCTCGTCCGACACCCGGCGGAACTCCCGCACCGCGGTCGCGTAGTCCTCCTGCCCGAAGTACGACTCCGCCAGGTAGAAGCGGGCGAGGAGGTACAGCGTGTCCCGGGCGCCGACGTTGAACGTGAGCGCCTGGAAGCCGGTCTGCGCCTTGTCGTACCGCCCGGCCCGGAACTCGCGCATCGAGGCCCGGAAGAGGTTCTCGGGCACCGGGTAGTTCCGGGGACTGAAGTGGTTGCACGCGCCGGCGGCGCACACCAGCAGCGCCCCGGCGATCCCTCGCCTCGTGGCAGCTCCTCGCCCGGTCATGGTGCAGGTGTTCCCTTCATCAGCCGGTCCATCTGCTCGGTGGCCCGCAGCACGACCGGGTCCTGCTCCCCGCCGCCCGCGACCGCGTGCCGGTAGGCCTCGAGCGCCCGCGCCGTGTCGGCGTCCGCCCAGCGCGCGTCACCCATCAGGAGCCAGGCCAGGCGCACGATGCTGTCGGGCTGGCCGATGGCGATGGCGCGCTGGAATTGGGCCTCGGCCTCCTGCAGCGAGCCGGCGCTGAGCGACAGCCGCCCGTCGCTCACGGCGCATCCCGCGAGCCCCCCCTGCGCCGCCCGGCCCAGGTCCGGCGGCGGATCGCGGCGCAGCACCGCCGCGTAGGTGCGCGCGGCGATATCGCACCGGCCCAGCCGCGCGTTCACGTCGGCGTACGCCGCGAGAAACGAGTCGGCGGCCGCGGCGTTGGTCGTCGCGGCCGCGGCCTCGAGCAGCACGTCCATCGCCTCCGGCCGCTTGGCGAGCGCCGTCGAGCTCGCGCCCAGCGCCACCACCAGGGCGCCCACGGGCCGCTGCGGCGCCACGTCGTGCAGGGCCACCATCGCATCGGTCAGGGCACCCATGTCCCGTGCCCCCACGGCCAGGCGCCCCGCCCGGGTGAGCCCGTCCGCCGCCTCGTCCAGCGCCGCCGGGTCGGCGCGCGCGAGTTCGCGATAGCCGATGACCGCGTCGGTCAACGCGCCGGACCTGAGCGCCGCCTGCGCGAACTTGGCGCGCAGCTCGCTGCTCGGCCGATGCTGCCGCAGGGCCAGGCGGTACTCGGCCAGCGCGTCCACGTAGGCGTGCTCCGCGTAGCGGCGGTCGCCCAGGCGCTCGTGGTCGGGCCCGGCCGTGCAGCCGGCCGCCAGCGCGGCGAGCGCGGCGAGCGCCCACGCCTGGCAGGCCGATGCCCCACGCAGCCGCATCAGAGGCGGACTCTGGACGCGCGGCCGGACACCCGGTCGAGCAGCGCCAGGTACGCGCCGATCCTCGGCTCGTCGGGCCGCTCGACGCGGCAGCGCTCCCACGCCTGGCGCGCCGCTCCCGTGTCGCCCATCAGATGACACGCCATGCCGAGGGCGGCGCGGGCGTCGAAGAAGGTCGGACGCAGCTCCAGGATCCCTTCCAGCTCGCGGCGCGCCCGGACCGGGTCCCCCGCGTCGAGCCGCAGCCGCGCCAGCCGGTACCGGAGGTCCACGTACTCCGGCCGCAGCTTGGCCGCGCGCCCGTACTGCTCGATCGCCTCGACGAGCCCGCCCGCCTCCACGTACGCTTCGCCCAGCTCCGCGTGCAGGTTCGCCAACTGCGACGCGACCGGTGCCGCGAAGCCCGTATGGTCCACCGCGCCCAGCCCCTGCGCCGCGGAGATGGCCGCCACCGCCTCGTCGTAGCGGCCCAGCTCGTTCAGCATCACGGCCCGGTTGAGGTGCGCGTCCACGTACCGCGGATTGAGCTGGAGCGCGTGGTCGAACTCGGCGACCGCGTCCTCCGTCCGGCCCACCGAGGAGTAGGCGAGGCCGAGCAGGTTGTGCGCGTCGGCGAAGGCGCGCCCCGCCTGCATCGCCTCCAGCAGCAGGTGGATCGCGCCGTACGAATCGCCGGCGTCGAACCGCTCCTTCGCCCGGGCAACCAGATGACTAGTGGTCGCGTCCATGGATCTCCTCGAACCAGCGCACGAAGCGCGGGATGCCTTCCTCGACCGTCGTGGTGGGCCGGTAACCCAGCAGCCGGAACGCCTTGCGCACGTCGGCACAGGTGCGCCGCACGTCGCCCGGCTGCGCCGGCAGGCGATCCAGCCGGGCCTCCCGGCCCACGGCCCCGGCGATCAGATCCACCAGTCTCGCGAGCGACGTGGTGCGCGACTCGCCGAGATTGACGATCTCCATCGCCGGGCCGGGCGCGTCGGTCCAGTCGAGCGCCGCCGCCACCCCGCCTACAATATCGTCGATATGGGTATAGTCGCGCTCGCTCGAGCCGTCCCCGTAGAACGGCACCGCGCTTCCCCGGCGGATCAGCCGGGTGAACTTGTGGATCGCCAGGTCGGGCCGCTGCCGCGGCCCGTACACCGTGAAGAACCGCAGGGCGACGATCCTGAGGCCGTAGAGCTGCGAGAACGTGGTGCACAGCAGCTCCCCGGCGCGCTTGGTGGCCGCGTAGGGCGAGATGGGAAGCAGGGCCGGCCAGTCCTCCGTGAAGGGCACCGGGGCCGAGTCGCCGTACACCGAGGACGAGCTGCCGAACACGACGCGCCGCACGCCGGCGCGCCGGGCGGCCTCGAGCAGCGTGGCCGTCCCCTCGATGTTCACCGAGGCGTAGAGCGCGGGGTCCTCCAGCGAGGGGCGCACGCCGGCCTTGGCGGCCAGGTGCACGATCGTGCCGCCGGCGCCGAGCAGCCCGGCCACCAGGTCCCGGTCGCGGATGTCCCCCTCGACCAGCCGGAAGCGCGGCGAGCGGCACAGCGCGGCCACGTTGGCCTCCTTCGCCTCGCGCGGGTAGAACGGGTCGAAGTTGTCGAGGCCGATCACCTCGTCGCCGCGCGCCACCAGGCGCTCCGCCACGTGGGAGCCGATGAACCCGGCCGCCCCCGTCACCAGCACCCGGGTCACGCCAGCCGCCCCCGGAAGTACTCGATCGTCCTGGCGAGCCCCTGCTCGAGCTCGATGTGCGGCTCCCAGCCGAGCAGCGACCGGGCGCGCGAGATGTCGGGCTGGCGCACCTTGGGATCGTCCTCAGGCAGCGGCTCGCGCACGATCCTGGAGGTGGATCCCGTGAGGCGGACCACGAGATTGGCCAGCTCCAGCACGGTGAACTCGTTCGGGTTGCCGACGTTGGTCGGCTCGCTCGCGCCCCGCTCGAACAGCCGCACGATGCCGTCCACCAGGTCGTCCACGTAGCAGAACGAGCGCGTCTGGGCGCCGTCGCCGTAGACGGTGATGGGCTCGTTCCGCAGGGCCTGGACGACGAAGTTCGACACCACCCGCCCGTCGCGCACCCGCATCCGCGGGCCGTACGTGTTGAAGATGCGGACGATCCGCGTGTCGAGGCCGTGGTAGCGGTGGTAGGCCATCGTGATCGCCTCGGCGAACCGCTTCGCCTCGTCGTACACGCCGCGCGGGCCCACCGGGTTCACGTTGCCCCAGTAGCCCTCGGGCTGCGGGTGCACCAGCGGGTCGCCGTACACCTCCGACGTGGACGCCAGCAGGAATCGCGCGCCCTTGGCCTTGGCCAGGCCCAGCGCCTTGTGGGTGCCCAGCGAGCCGACCTTGAGCGTCTGGATGGGCAGGTCGAGGTAGTCGCGCGGACTCGCGGGAGAGGCGAAGTGGAGTACCCCGTCGAGCGGCCCCTCCACGTAGATGAAGTTGGTGACGTTGTGCTCGTGAAAGGCGAAGTGCGGATTGCCCGTCAGGTGCGCGATGTTGTCGGGGCTCCCGGTGACGAAGTTGTCCATCCCGACCACGTCGCACCCGGCGGCCAGAAAGCGATCCACCAGATGCGAGCCGAGAAAGCCGGCGGCCCCCGTGACCAGCACGCGCATCAGGGCCGTCCGATCGAGTCGTAGGTGAAGCCGTGCTGCCGCATCCGCGCCGGCTCGTAGAGGTTGCGGGCGTCGATCACGACCGGCCGGCGCATCATGGCCCGGGCGCGCTCGTAGTCGAAGACGCGGTACTCCTGCCATTCGGTGAGCACCACCAGGGCGTCGGCGCCCGGCAGCGCGTCGTAGCGGTGCTCGACGTAGCTCACGCGGTCCCCGAAGTGCCGCCGGGCCTCCTCCAGCGCCTTGGGGTCGTGCGCGCGCACGGCCGCGCCGCCCGCGAGCAGCGCCTCCACCACCACCAGCGAGGCCGCCTCGCGCACGTCGTCGGTCTGGGCCTTGAAGGCGAGGCCCCACACCGCCACGGCGCGGCCGGCGAGCGTCCCCAGCGCCCGCTCGACCTTCTCGACCGGCACCCGCTTCTGCCGCTCGTTGGACGCCTCGACGCCTTCCAGGATCTCCTGCCGGGCGCCGACCTCGCGGCCGGTGGCGCACAGCGCCTTCACGTCCTTCGGGAAGCAGGAGCCGCCGTAGCCCGGGCCGGGGAAGAGGAACGCCTTCCCGATCCGCGCGTCGGAGCCGATGCCGCGGCGCACGTCGTCGACGTTGGCCCCGACCCGCTCGCACAGGCCGGCGAACTGGTTCATCAGCGCGATCCGGGCCGCGAGCATCGCGTTGGCGGCGTACTTGGTCAGCTCGGCGGACGGGATGTCCATGAACAGGATCGGGTTCCCCGTGCGCACGAACGGCTCGTACAGCTCCCGCAGGGCCGCCTCGGCCTCGGGTCCCTGCACGCCGAGCACGATGCGGTCCGGCTTCATGAAGTCCTGCACCGCCGCGCCTTCCTTGAGAAACTCGGGATTGGACGCGACGTGGAACGTGGTCGCGGCGTGGGCGGCGACCGCCGCGCGCACCTTCTCGGCCGTGCCGACCGGCACGGTGCTCTTGGTGACGACGACCTTCGGCCGGTTCATGTGGCGGCCGATCGTGCCCGCGACGTCGAGCACGTGCGTGAGGTCGGCCGAGCCGTCCTCGTCGGGCGGCGTGCCGACCGCGATGAAGACGATGTCGCTCCTCTCCACCGCGTCGCCGACGTCGGTCGTGAACGACAGCCGCCCTTCCGCCTGGTTGCGCGTGACCAGGGGCTCCAGCCCCGGCTCGTAGATGGGGACCTCGTTGCGCCGCAGGCGCTCGATCTTGGCGCGGTCCACGTCGGCGCAGATCACCGCGTTGCCCATCTCGGCCAGACCGGCCCCCATCACCAGGCCGACGTAGCCCGTGCCCACCACCGCCACGTTCATGTCACCCGCTCCTCGTACCACGCGCGGTAGAAGGCCCGATACGACCCGTCCTTCACGGCGCGCCACCAGTCCTCGTGCTCCACGTACCAGCGCACCGTGTCGGCCAGCCCCTCTTCGAACGACCGGGCCGGCCGCCAGCTCAGCTCGCGCTCCGCCTTGCCCGCGTCCATCGCGTAGCGCCGGTCGTGCGCCGGGCGGTCGGTCACGTGCTCGACCAGCGCGGGCGCCACGCCGGTCAGCACCACGATGCGGGAGACGATGTCGAGGTTGGCCCGCTCGGCCCGCGCGCCGAAGTTGTAGACGTCGCCGGAGCGCCCCCGCTCCAGGGCGGCCAGCACCCCGGCGCAGTGGTCCTCGACGTGGATCCAGTCCCGCACCTGCCGCCCGTCGCCGTACACCGGCAGCCGCTTCCCCTCGATGGCGTTGGTGATCATCAACGGGATGAGCTTCTCGGGGAACTGGTACGGGCCGTAGTTGTTGGAGCAGCGGGTGACCACGACGTCCTGGCCGTACGTGCGCGCGAAGGCCAGCGCCAGGTGATCCGCCGCCGCCTTGCTCGCCGCGTAGGGGCTGGTCGGGTTCACCGGGGTCGTCTCGACGAACGCCGGATCGTCGGGCCCGAGTGCCCCGTACACTTCGTCGGTCGAGACGTGCACCACCCGGCAGCGGCCGAGGGCGCGGGCGCCTTCCAGCAGCGCGACCGTCCCCAGCACGTTGGTGCGCACGAAGGGGCCGGCCGAGAGAATGGACCGGTCCACGTGGCTCTCGGCCGCGAAGTTCACGATCGCGTCGGCACCGCCCGCCAGCGCCCTCGTGACGTCGGCGGGCTCGGCGATGTCTCCCTTCACGAAGCGGTACCGGGGATCGTGCTCGAGATCGGCCAGGTTGGCGGGATTCCCCGCATAGGTCGGGAGGTCGAGGTTGGCCACCCGCCAGTCGGGCCGGTCGCGCAGCACGGCGCGGATGAAGTTCGAGCCGATGAATCCCAGCCCGCCCGTGACCACGAGGCGCATCGCTAGCCGTCCTTCCGCGCCCAATCGTAGGGGACGCGCGGGTCGTGGGCGTCCAGCCGAAACTCGTCCGGCCGGGCGTGGTCGTACGCCTCGGTGGGGATGTTGACCACCAGCGCTTCGTGCTCCGAGATGCACTTGAAGCCGTGAAACACCAGCGGCGGGATCGCCACCAGCAGCGGGTTGTGGTCGCCCACGAAGAACTCGTTCACCGCCCCGCGGGTGGGCGAGCCCTCCCGGTCGTCGTACAGCACGAGCTTCATCATGCCACGCACGCACACGAAGTGGTCGGTCTGCCGCTCGTGGTAGTGCCACGCCTTCACGACGCCCGGGTACGCGGCGGTGAGGTAGACCTGACCGAACTTGGTGAAGCCTTCGTCGTCCGAGCGGAGCATCTCCATCAGCCGCCCGCGCTCGTCCGCCACGACCTTGAGGACCTTGGTGCGGACGCCGTCGATCAGGCGGCGCGACGGAGCCTCGAAGCGCTTCATCGCCCCTCCGACCGTTGGCCGGCGACCAGGCAGGTGGCCCGGTAGAGGCTCTCGATGGCGCCGGCGTCGGTCCACCATCCGTCCAGGTATCCGAAGTCCAGCTCGCCCCAGGCGAGGTACTGGTTGTTCACGTCGGTGATCTCGAGCTCGCCGCGCCCCGACGGCTTGAGCGTGTGGATGATGTCGAACACCCGGGCGTCGTACATGTAGACCCCGATGACCGCGTAGCGCGAGCGCGGGGCCTTGGGCTTCTCCTCGATCCTGACGATGCGGTCGCCCTCGAGCACCGGCACGCCGAAGCGCTCCGGGTCCGGCACCTCCTTGAGGAGCACCAGGCCGCCGCGGCCGGCGCGGGCGTACTGCTCCACCGCGGGCCGGATGGACTTCTCCAGGATGTTGTCGCCGAGGATCACGCAGATCGGCTCCCCGTCGGCGAAGTCCTCGGCGAGCGACAGCGCGGCCGCGATCCCGCCCTCCCCTTCCTGGTAGGTGTAGTTCAGGTGCTTCAGGCCGAAGTCCTTGCCGTTGCCCAGCAGGCGCAGGAAGTCACCCGCGTTGTTGCCGCCGGTGACGAGCAGAATCTCCGTGATGCCGGCGCCGACCAGGGTCTGGATGGGGTAGTAGATCATCGGCCGATCGTAGACGGGGAGCAGGTGCTTGTTCGTCACCCGCGTCATCGGCGCGAGCCTGGTCCCCAACCCTCCGGCGAGTACCACGCCTTTCACGTCAGGTCTCTCCCTCGATGACGCCGAGCCCGGGGACCCGGCCGGTGCGCACGTACGCCGTCACGTGTTGCTCCCAATGCGGCAGCGGCAGCCCGAGCGCGGCGGCCGTGGCGCCGCAGTCCAGCACCGAGTACGCCGGCCGCGGCGCGGCGCGGGCGGCCCGCGCGGTGCTGCAGGGAGCGACGAGCGCCGGGTCCGCCCCCGCGGCGGCATAGATCGCGCGCGCGACCTCGAACCACGACGCGGCGCCCGCCGCCGCCAGATGCCAGCGGCCCTCCGCGCGGCGCCGCACCAGGTCCCCACAGCCCCTCGCTCACCAGCCTGGTGGAGGTGGGCGCGCCGACCTGGTCGTCCACCACCTCGAGCGCGCGGCCCTCGGCGGCCGCCCGCCGGACCGTATCCACGAAATTCGCTCCGCCGGGGCCGAACACCCATTCCGTCCGCACGATCATCCACGGCGAGCCGGAGGCTTCGACCGCCGCCTCTCCCGCGGCCTTGCCCCGCGCGTAGGCGCCGAGCGGGGCACGCGGAGCGTCCGGAGGGATCGGGGCGCGGGCGGCGCCGTCGAACACGTAATCGGTGCTGAGGTACACGAGCCGCGCGCCCAGCTCGGTGCACGCGGCACAGACATTGGCGGTGCCGTCCCGGTTGACCGCCAGCGCGACGTCCGGCTCGGACTCGGCCCGGTCCACCGCGGTGTAGGCGGCCGCGTGGATCACGACGTCGGGCTTCGCGTCGAGAATCGCCCGGCGCGTCGCCGCGCCGTCCGTGACGTCGAAATCCTCGAGGGTCCAGCCCACCACCTCCGCCCCCGCCCGCCGCCACAGCGGCACCAGCGTGGTTCCGAGGAGGCCGTCGGCTCCCGTGACGCCGGCGCGCAACCCCCTAGGCGCCCTTCGCGCGGCTGGCAATCACGTGCCGCGTGTCCACCAGCGCCCGCGCCTCGCGCGCCACCATCGCGTAGTCGAGCTTCGTGTGATCGGTCACGATCACCACGCAGTCCGCGGCCCGCACGGCGTCGGCCGTGAGCGGCGACGACTTCAGGGCCACGCCGTCCTCGTGCAGCTCCGGAATGAACGGGTCGTGGTAGCGCACCACGGCGCCCATCCGCTCGAGCAGCCGGATCACGTCGAGCGCGGGACTCTCCCGCAGGTCGTCGATGTCGCGCTTATACGCCACGCCGACCACCAGCACCACCGACCCGCGCACCGCCTTGCTCTGCTCGTTCAGCGCCGCGACCACCTTCTCCACCCAGTACTCCGGCATCTCGGCGTTGATCTCGCCCGCCAGCTCGATGAACCGCGTCCGGTAGTTCAGCGTCCGCATCTTCCAGGCGAGGTAGTGCGGATCGAGCGGGATGCAGTGCCCGCCCACGCCGGGGCCCGGCGTGAACTTCATGAAGCCGAACGGCTTGGTGTTCGCCGCCTCGATGACCTCCCACACGTCCACGCCGAGCTTGTCGCAGACGATGGCCATCTCGTTCACGAGGCCGATGTTCACCGAGCGGAACGTGTTCTCGAGCAGCTTGACCAGCTCGGCCGCCTCGGGCGAGGACACCGGCACCAGTCGTCTCGATCGCCGGCTGGTAGAGCGCCATCGTGACCCTGGTGCACGCCGGCGTCACGCCGCCCACCACCTTCGGGGTGTTGTGCGTGTTGTACTTCGGGTTCCCGGGGTCCACCCGCTCGGGGCTGAAGGCGAGGAAGAAGTCGACCCCCACCTTGAGCCCGCCCTTCTCGAGCGCCGGCAGCAGCATCTCGCGCGTGGTGCCCGGATAGGTGGTGCTCTGGAGAACGATGACCTGTCCCGGCCGGATCGACGCCGCCACGCTGGCGGTCGCGGCGACGATGAACGAGACGTCCGGGTCCCGGGTCTTGCCGAGCGGCGTCGGCACGCAGATGGCGATGCCGTCGGGCTCCTCGAGCCGCGCGAGGTCGGTCGTGGCGCCGATCTTGCCCGCCTTCACCAGCTTCGCCAGCCGCTCGGTGGGGATGTCCTGCACGTGCGAGCGGCCGGCGTTGACGCCGTCGACCACGCGTGCGCTGACGTCGAAGCCCACCACCCGGTAGCCGGCCTCGGCCAGCTCGACGGCGAGCGGAAGCCCCACGTACCCGAGGCCCACCACGCCGAGGACGGCGGTACGCGACTGTGCCTTCGCGAGGAGCTGCGCTTCGTAGTTGGTCGTCATGTCCCGTAGTATCCGCGTATGGTGTCCGCCACGTACTGCTGCTGCGCCTCAGAGAGCTCGGGATAGACCGGCAGGGCGAGGACCCGGCGGGTGGCCGCCTCGGCCACGGGGAACGCGCCCTCGCGGACGCCCAGGTACCCGAAGCAGGGCTGGAGGTGCAGCGCGAGCGGGTAGTAGACCGCGCAGCCGATCTCCCGCTGCTTGAGATGCGCCTGCAGCGCGTCGCGCCGGTCCGCCTCGATCACGTACTGATGGAAGATGTGCTCGTTGGCGGGGTCCACGACCGGCGTGCGCACCGCCGAGAGCCCCGCGAGCGCCTCGCCGTAGCGCGCCGCGTTGGCCCGCCGCGCCGCGCTCCACGACGCGAGGAGGGGAGCTTGGCCAGCAGCACCACCGCCTGGAGCGCGTCGAGCCGCGAGTTGATGCCGACCTCGTCGTGATGGTACATCTGCACGCCGCCGTGCGTGCGCAGGCTGCGCACCCGGTCCGCCAGCTTCTGGTCGTTGGCGACCACCATCCCGCCGTCGCCCCACGCCGCCGAGGTTCTTGGTGGGGAAGAACGAGAACCCGGTGGCCGCGCCGAGCTCGCCCGCCATCCGCCACCGGCCGTCGATGCGGCGCCGCGCGCCGATGGACTGCGCGGCGTCCTCCACCACCGGGACGCCGTGCCGCTCCGCCAGCGGCAGCAGCCGCTCCATCGCCGCCATCTGGCCGAACAGGTGCACCGGCATGATCGCGCGGGTGCGCGGCGTGATCGCCGCCTCCACCGCCGCCGGGTCGATGTTGAACGTGTCGCGCTCGATGTCCACGAAGACGGGCTTGCCGCCCGCGTTGTGGATCGCGCCCGCCGTGGCGAAGAAGGTGAACGGGGTGGTGATCACCTCGTCCCCGGGCTTGAGGTCCAGCGCCTTGAGCGGCAGCAGCAGCGCGTCGGTCCCGCTGGCCACGCCGACGCCGTACCGGGCCCGCGACAGCTCCGCCACCTTCGCCTCGAGCTCCTGCACCGGCTTGCCGAGGATGAACAGCTGGGAATCGGCCAGCTCGAGCACCTTCGCCACCACCGTGTCGCGGATGGCCCGGTGCTGCGCCTTGAGGTCGAGCAGGGGGACGTTCACCGGCGCACCAGCTCCCCGCCCTGCTCGACGTACGCCGAGCCGCAGCGGGCGCAGCTCCCCTTCCCCTGCACCAGCCGCAGCCGCTCGCCGCACTGGCACATCCAGCCCACCTGCCGGGCCGGGTTGCCCACCACGAGCGCGTAGTCCTTCACGTCCCGGGTCACCACCGCCCCCGCGCCGACGAAGCTGAACCGGCCGAGGGTGGTGCCGCAGATCACGGTCGCGTTGGCGCCGATGGTCGCGCCCTGCCGGCACAGGGTCCGCTCGTACTCGCCCTTGCGAATCACGTGGCTGCGCGGGAACGACACGTTGGTGAAGACCATCGAGGGCCCGCAGAACACGTCGTCCTCGAGCACCACGCCCTCGTAGATCGAGACGTTGTTCTGGATCTTCACGTTGTTGCCGATCCGGGTGCCGGGCATCACCACCACGTTCTGCCCGAGGCTGCACCGCTCCCCGATGACCGCGCCCGGCATCACGTGGCAGAAGTGCCAGACCTTGGTGCCCGGCCGATGACCGCGCCCTCGTCGATCACCGACGTGGGATGCGCGTAGTACATCGCTCACTTCGGCTCCCCGAGCACCTTGACCTCGAGCTCCAGCTCGATGCCGAACTCCTTGAACACGGCCGTGCGCGCGATGTCGATCAGCTTGAGCACGTCGTCCGCGGACGCGTTGCCCAGGTTGACGATGTAGTTGGCGTGGGTCTTGGAGATCTCCGCGCCCCCGACCCGCCGGCCCTTGAGCCCGCAGCGGTCGATCAGGCGGCCCGCCGTCGTCTCCTCCGGGTTCTGGAACACGCTGCCGCAGCACGGCTGGTCGAACGGCGTGCCCTCGCGGCGCTTGCGGAGCAGCATCGTCAGCTCGGACTTCAGCTTCTCCGGCTCCTCCTGCTCGAGCCGCAGGGCGCAGCCCAGGACCACGTTCCCCTCCAGGCCGCTGCGCCGGTAGGTGAACGCAATCTCCTTCTTCGGCTTGTCGCACGATCTTGCCCTTCGGGTCGAGCACCGTCGCGGAGATCAGCACCGACGCGATGTCCTGGCCGTGCGCGCCGGCGTTCATGAAGACCGCGCCGCCCACCGAGCCCGGGACGCCGACCAGCTTGTGCACGCCGGCGAAGCCCTCCTCCGCCGTCTTCCGCGCCAGCAGCGGCAGCGGGAGGCCCGGCGCCGACCTTCCAGGTCGCCGGCGCGATGCGTCAGGACGTCCAGCCCCTTGCCGATCTTGATCACCAGCCCCTTGAACCCGCCGTCGCGGATCAGCACGTTGGAGCCCAGGCCGAGCACCAGGTAGGGCACCTTGTGCTCGCGGGCCCACGCCACCGCGCCGGCCACCGCCTCGTTGCTCGCCGGGGCGAAGTGGATGGCGGCCGGACCGCCGATCCGGTAGGTGGTGTGCCGCCCGAGCGGCTCGCCGTAGCGCACCGCCCCGGCGAGATCCTCCGGGAACGCGGCCATCCCCTTCGGCGGCCCCTTGGACGCCGCGTCCGCCTTCTTGCTCGGCCGCTCGGCCTTCTTCCTGGGCGTGGCCATCAGGCCACCTGCACGGTCGAAGCCAGCCGACGCGCGTACCACTCCTGCAGCGACATCACGTCCCCCTTGGTGCTCCGCAGCGCGATGACGGCGTCGCACGCCGCAGCGGCCGCCGACATGGTCGTCGTGTAGGGCACGCGGTGCATCAGCGCCGCCCGCCGCAACTCGTAGTCATCCCGCTGCGAGTACTTGCCCAACGGCGTGTTGATCAGCAGCTGCACCGTGCCAGAGATGATCAGATCCACTGCGTTCGGCCTCCCCTCCCAGACCTTGTGGACGCGCTCGCACGCGATCCCCCGCTTCTGCAGGTAGCGCGCCGTGCCCTCGGTCGCGACCAGCCGGAACCCCATCTCCTGAAACCGCCGGACGATGGGCGTCACGGTCGGCTTGTCACTGTCGTTCACGGTCACGAAGATCGCGCCCTCGAGCGGCAGCGCGCCGTCGGCGCCGATCTGCGCCTTGGCGAACGCCCAGCCGAACGAGTCCGCGATGCCCATCACCTCCCCGGTCGAGCGCATCTCCGGACCGAGGACCGTGTCCACGTTGGGCAGCTTGCTGAACGGGAACACGGCTTCCTTCACCGCGACGTACGGCAGCTCGATCTCCTCGGTGAACCCGAGCTGATCGAGCGTCCGCCCGACCATGACCCCCGCCGCCAGCTTCGCCAGCGGCACGCCCGTGGCCTTCGACACGAACGGCACCGTCCGGGAGCCGCGCGGGTTGACCTCGAGGCAGTACACGACGCCGTCCTTGATGGCGTACTGCACGTTGATGAGGCCCACCACGCCCAGGGCCGCGGCCAGCGCGCGGGTGTGGCGCCGCATCTCCTCGATCTCCCGCTCGCCGATCAGGTAGGGCGGCAGCACGCACGCCGAGTCGCCCGAATGGATGCCGGCGTCCTCGATGTGCTGCATCACGCCGCCGATCACGCAGGTCGTGCCGTCGGCGATGGCGTCCACGTCGGCCTCGAACGCGTCCTCGAGGAACCGGTCGATCAGCACCGGGTGCTCGGGGGCGACCCGCGCCGCCTTGGCGAAGTACTCCCTGAGCGCCCCCGCGTCGTAGACGATCACCATCGCCCGCCCGCCCAGCACGTAGGACGGCCGCACCAGCACGGGGTAGCCCACCCGCTCCGCCACCGCCAGCGCCTCCTCGGTGCTCCGCGCCGTGCCGCTCGGCGGCTGGGCGATCTTGAGCCGCCGGGCGATCGCCTCGAAGCGCTTGCGGTCCTCGGCCGTGTCGATGGCGTCGGCCGAGGTGCCGAGGATCCGGACGCCGGCCGCCTCGAGCCGCTTGGTCAGCTTGAGCGGCGTCTGGCCGCCGAGCTGCACCACCACGCCGAGCGGCTGCTCCAGCTCGACGATCTCGAGCACGTCCTCGAAGGTGAGCGGCTCGAAGTACAGCTTGTCCGAGATGTCGAAGTCGGTCGAGACCGTCTCGGGGTTCGAGTTGATCATGATGGTGCGATAGCCCAGGTCGCGGAACGCCAGCGCGGCGCGGACACAACAATAGTCGAACTCGACGCCCTGCCCGATCCGGTTGGGCCCGGAGCCCAGCACCACGATGGCCTGCGCGCCGAGGGGTTGCGACTCGTTCTCCTCGTCGTAGCTCGAGTACAGGTACGGCGTGGCCGAGGGAAACTCACCCGCGCAGGTGTCCACCGTCTTGTACGCGGGGCGGATGCCGAGGGCGCGCCGTTCGCGGCGCAGCTCGTCCTCGCTCACGCCCGCGAGCCCCGCGAGCTGCACGTCGGAGAAGCCCAGCCGCTTCATGGCGAGCAGGCGCGCCGCCCGGTCGGCCGGCGCCGCCGTGCTCCACGCCCCGCGCCGGAGGTCGGCCCACTCCCGCTCCGCCTCCACCAGCTCGGCGAGCTGCGCGATGAACCAGGGATCGATCCCGGTCAACGCGGCGATCCGCTCCGCCGGGATCCCGGCGAGGAAGGCGCGCTTGATCTGGAACACGCGCTCCGGCGTCGGCTGTCGCAGCGCGGCGCCGAGGGTGGCGGCGTCGTCGTTCTCGAGACGGTCGTCGGCCAGCGTCGCGCCCGCCACCCAGCCCGCCCGGTCGCTCTCCAGCGCCCGGATCCCCTTCTGGAACGCCTCCTTGAAGGTGCGGCCGATGGCCATCGACTCGCCCACCGACTTCATCTGGGTGGTGAGCCGCCAGTCGGCCAGCGGGAACTTCTCGGTCGGAAACCGCGGGAACTTCACCACCACGTAGTCGAGCACCGGCTCGAACGACGCGGGCGTCGTCCGGGTGATGTCGTTGGGGAGCTCGTCCAGCGTGTAGCCCACCGCCAGCTTGGTGCCCATCCGCGCGATGGGGAAGCCGGTGGCCTTGGAGGCCAGCGCCGACGAGCGCGACACCCGCGGGTTCATCTCGATCACCAGCATCGCGCCGTCCGACGGGTTCACGGCGAACTGGATGTTGCAGCCGCCGGCCTCCACGCCGATCTCGCGGATGATCGCGATCGCGGCGTCCCGCATCTCCTGGTACTCGCGATCGGTCAGGGTCATCGCCGGCGCCACGGTGATGGAGTCGCCGGTGTGGACGCCCATCGGATCCAGGTTCTCGATCGAGCAGACGATGACCACGTTGTCGCGGCGGTCGCGCATCACCTCCAGCTCGAATTCCTTCCACCCGACCACGCTCTGCTCGATCAGCACCTGCCGCACCGGGGAGGCCTCGAGCCCGCGCCGCACCAGCTCGTCGAGCTCGGCGGGATTGTAGGCGATGCCGCCGCCGGTGCCGCCCAGCGTGTACGACGGGCGGATGATGGCCGGGTAGCCGGTCCGCTCGACGATCGCCCCGGCCTGCTCCGCCGTCCTGGCGAATCCGCCGACCGCGACCGCGAGGCCGATGCGCCGCATCGCGGCCGCGAACGCCTCCCGGTCCTCCGCCATTTCGATGGCGCGGGCGTTGGCCCCGATCAGCTCGACCCCGTAGCGCGCCAGCACGCCGTTGCGATGGAGCGCCATCGCGACGTTGAGCGCGGTCTGCCCGCCCATCGTGGGGAGCAGCGCGTCGGGCCGTTCGCGCGCGATGACCCGCTCGACCCATTCCGGCGTCACCGGCTCGATGTAGGTGCGGTCCGCCAGGTCCGGGTCGGTCATGATGGTGGCGGGGTTCGAATTCACCAGCACCACCTCGTAGCCCTCTTCCTTGAGCGCCTTGACGGCCTGGGTGCCGGAATAGTCGAACTCCGCCGCCTGCCCGATGACGATCGGGCCGGAGCCGACCAGCAGGATGCGGTGGAGGTCAGTCCGCTTGGGCATCGACCAGGTCGCGCAGCGTCTGATCGAACGCGATGGCGGGCGCCCACCCGGTGGCGGCCCGGAGCTTCGCGCTGTCCCCCACGAGGGAGGGGATGTCCGCCGGCCGCATGAACTCGGGATCCGGCTCGGCGATCGCGTCCACGCCCACGATGGCGGCCAGCCGGTCGAACAGCTCCTGGAGCGCCACGCCCCGCCCCGACGCGACGTTGTAGACCTCGCCCGCCACGCCGCGCGCCAGCAGCGCGACGTACGCCGCCGCCACGTCCCGCACGTCCAGGAAGTCACGGACGGGCATCGAGGTTGCCCACCTTCACCACCCGGGCACGTGCCAGCCGGGCGCCGCGCAGGCGCCGGGCGAACGCGGGGGCGACGAACCGCTCGTCCTGCCCCGGGCCGGTGTGCGGGAAGGCGCGGGCGATCACCACCCGCAGTCCGGTTCGGAGCCGGGTCTCGATGGCCGCCAGCTCGGCGCCGGCCTTCGACGCCGCGTACGGCGAGCGGGGCGCGACGGGATCGCTCTCGGTCAGCGGCCGCGCGGGTCCGGCGCCATACACCTCGGCGGTGGACACCACGAGGACGAGCGGATCGGCCTCCTCGGCCTTCCGCCGCCGCCCGAACTCGCCCAGCAGTCGCGCCGTGCCCGCCGCGTTCACCGCCCACGCCACGCCGGGGTCCTTGAGCGCGTCGCTCCCGGAGGCCACCGCCGCCAGGTGGATCACCGCGTCGCACGGCCGCTCCGCGGCCTGGCGCACCGAGCGCACGTCGCCCAGCTCGAGCGGGATCCAGGGCACGGCGGCGCGCTCCGCGTCGGGCAGGGCCGGCGGCCGGCCGCCGGCCGGGCTGCTCCGCCGCCACGACCTCGTGGCCCGCCGCCAGCAGCGCGCGGAGCACCCAGCGTCCGACGAACCCGTCGGCTCCGGTCACCAGCACCTTCATGCGGAGCGCTTCAGCCGGTCGAGGTCGGCGTCCACCATCATCCGGATCAGGCCCTCGAAGTCCACCGTGGGGCACCAGCCGAGCTTGGCGCGGGCCTTCGTCGGATCGGCCAGCAGGGTTTCGACCTCGGCCGGCCGGTCCAGCGCGGCGTCGTGCACGACGTGCTTCGACCAGTCGAGGCCGACGTGCGCGAACGCGATCTCGCAGCAGTCGCGCACGCTGTGCTGCACGCCGGTGCCGATCACGTAGTCGTCCGGCTCGGGCTGCTGCAGCATCCGCCACATCGCGTCCACGTAGTCCCCGGCGAATCCCCAGTCGCGACGCGCGTCGAGATTGCCGAGCCTGAGCTCGCGGGCCAGGCCGAGCTTGATGCGCGCGACGCCGTGGCTGATGCGCCGCGTCACGAACTCCAGGCCGCGCCGCGGACTCTCGTGGTTGAACAGGATCCCGCTCACCGCGAACATGCCGTACGACTCGCGGTAGTTGACGGTGATCTAGTGCCCGTAGCACTTGGCGACGCCGTAGGGCGAGCGCGGATGAAAGGGCGTCGTCTCCCGCTGCGGCGTCTCGCGGACCTTGCCGAACATCTCGCTCGAGCTGGCCTGGTAGAACCGCGCGTCCGGCTTCACGAGTCGGACGGCGTCCAGCAGCCGCGTCACGCCCAGCGCGGTGAACTCCCCGGTGAGGACCGGCTGCGTCCACGAGGTGGGCACGAACGACTGCGCCGCGAGGTTGTACACCTCGTCCGGCGCCGCCTGCTGCACCACGGTCTGCAGCGAGTGCTGGTCCAGCAGGTCGGCCGGGACGATCTCCATCCGGCCCACCAGGTGCTGGATGCGCTCGTAGCTGTCGTGCGACGTGCGGCGCACGACGCCCACGACCCGATGTCCCTTGGAGAGCAGGAGCTCCGCCAGGTACGAGCCGTCCTGCCCCGTGACACCGGTGATCAGCGCGGTCGGCATGGAGAAACCGGGGTTAGGGGTTGGGGGCCAGGGGCGGGGGCCACCGCGACCGGTCCGCCCCCGCTCCTCGCCCACTTGAACCAAGTGCCAGAGCCGGCTAAACTTAGCGGCTGCACCGGACTTTTTGAAGCGAGGATCAGATGGCGCGCGTATGCGCGGTTTGCGGCAAGGGCCCGACCTTCGGGCATCACGTCTCCAACGCGAACAACCGGACCACCCGGCGCTGGTACCCCAACCTCCAGGCCGTGCGGGTGCTGGTCGACGGCGTGCCGAAGCGGATCCGGGTGTGTGCGGCGTGTCTGCGTTCGAACAAGGTCCAGAAGGCGCCCCGGAAGCTGAAGGCGGCGGTGGCCTAAACAGCACGGCGTTGGGTGGGTTGGCAGTGAAAAAGCGGGGGACCCGATCCGGTCTCCCGCTTCGCCATTCCCACCACCTACCACCTACCACCCACCAACTACTCCTTCAGCAACTCGATCCTCGCCGTGTCCCCGCCATCCCCGATGCGATGACCCAGGCGGAGAATCCGGGTGTACCCGCCCGGCCGGGCCTGGAACCGCGGCCCCAGCTCCTTGAAGAGCTTGGAGGTGACGCCTTTGTCCTTGACCCGCCGCTCCACCAGCCGGCGTGCGTGCAGGTCGCCCCGCCGCGCCAGCGTGATCAGCCGCTCCGCCACGGGCCGCAGCTCCTTGGCCTTGGCCACGGTGGTCACGATGGCACCGTGCCGGAACAGCTCGGTGGCCATGTTGGACAGCATCGCCCGGCGGTGCGACGACGTGCGCGAGAGCTGGCGATCCTTGGCGCGATGCCGCATCAGACCTCCCGGCCCGCCTCCGCGATCAGCGGCCGGACGACCGGCTTGGTGCCCGGATCCAGCACGCGGACCCCGCCCTCCGCCTCTTCCCACTGCATCCCGAACGCCAGCCCTTCCTTGATCAGCAGCTCGGCGATCTCGGCCACCGCCTTCTCGCCGACGTTGCGGACCTTCAGCAGCTGCTCCTCGGTGTTGCGCACCAGGTCGCCCAGCGTGCGGATGTTCGAGTTCTTGAGCGAGTTGATCGACCGCACCGACAGGCCGCAGTCGTCGATCGACCGGTTCAGCAGCCCGTGCAGCCGCTCCAGGTCGCCGGACGGCTCCGCCGGCACCTCGGCCGGCATCATCGGCACCGTGCCGAACGAGATGAAGTAGGCGAAATGGTGCTGCGCCAGGGCGGCGGCGTAGGCCACGGCGTCTTCGGGGGTGATCGCCCCGTTGGTCTCGACGGTCAGCGTCAACCGGTCGAAGTCGGTGCGCTGCCCGACGCGGGTCTCGGTCACCGTGAAGTTGGCGCGCCGGACCGGACTATAGATGGAGTCGATGCGCACCACGTCCACCGGCATCGCCCGGTCCACCGGGTGCAGGTCCGCGTCCACGTAGCCGCGGCCCTTGTTCACGTAGAGGTCCACCGTGACGTCGCGGTCGTCCTGCAGCGTGAACAGCAGATGGTCCGGATTGACGACGGTCACGGACCCGTGGGCCTCGATGTCCCGCGCGTACACGGCTCCGGCCGCGCTGCACCGGATGTGCAGCGTCGCCTCGTCCACTTCCGGGGCGAGCACCAGGGTGAGCGCCTTGAGGCGCTGGATGATCTGGTGCACGTCCTCGACGACGCCGGAGACGGTCTGGTGCTCGTGCTGCACGCCGTCCATCCGGAACGCCCACACCGCCGATCCGCGCAGCGACGACAGCAGCATCCGCCTGAGACCGTTGCCCAGCGTGTATCCGAAGCCGCGTTCCAGCGGCTGCAGCCGGAACTCGGCGGCGTTCGGATCGTCTTCCCGCTTGGTCATTTCGACCAGCTGCGGGCGGACCAGCCCGGTGAGATCAATCGTCATGTTCACTTGGAATAGAGCTCGACGATCAACTGTTCCTCGGCCGCAATCGGGATGGCATCGCGGGTCGGACGCTCGACGATCCTGCCGGACATCGCGCTCCGATCCACGGTCACCCACGACACCGGCTGTCCCTTGGACGCCAGCTCGAGAGAGACCGCGATGACATCGAGTTCCCGGCTCGCCTTGGTGACACGGACCTCGTCACCCGGGTCGAGCCGGAAGGACGGGACGTCGACGGGACGGCCGTTAACCTCGACGTGACGGTGACGCACCAGCTGCCGGGCCGCCTTGCGGCTCGACGCCAGCCCCATCCGATAGACGACATTGTCGAGCCTGGACTCGAGCGCGATCAGGAGG
Source organism: uncultured Gemmatimonadales bacterium (assembly GCA_963729955.1). Taxonomy (GTDB): domain Bacteria; phylum Gemmatimonadota; class Gemmatimonadetes; order Gemmatimonadales; family JACORV01; genus Fen-1245. The sequence continues at coordinate 28,955 of CAVSQA010000007.1, read as the reverse complement.
TTCTCGCCCGTGCGCCCCGGCTCGCCCACGACTCGCTTGAACGTGTTGCGGAACTGCTGCTCCGTGAGCCCGTAGATCCGCTTCACCTTCTGCTTCTCCCGCAGCTGCCGGGAGTACTGCGACGCCTTGCGGCGCCGCCCGGACGCCTGGCCGTGCTGGCCCGGCGCGTACGAGCGCTTCTCGACCGCGCACTTCTCCGTGAGGCAGCGCGAGCCCTTGAGGAACAGCTTGGTGCCTTCGCGCCGGCACAGCTTGCAGTTCGCTTCGATGTATCGGGACACTACACCCTGCGCTTCTTCGGGGGACGACAGCCATTGTGCGGGATCGGTGTGACGTCCCGGATGGACTTGACGATGAGCCCGGCGTTGGCCAGCGCCTGGATGGCCGACTCGCGGCCCGCGCCCGGGCCCTGCACCCGGACGTGCACGCGGCGCACGCCGAGGTTGAACGCCTCACGGCCCGCCTGCTCCGCCGCCACCGTCGCGGCGAAGGGCGTGGACTTCTTCGAGCCCTTGAAGCCCGACTTCCCCGCCGTGCCCCAGGCCACCACGTTGCCGCTCAGGTCGGCGACGGTCACGATGGTGTTGTTGAACGTGGCCATGATGTGCACCACGCCCTCGGACTCGACGACCTTCTTGCGCTTGGCCGCCTTCTTGGGCGCGCCCTCGGCCGCCGCCGCCTCGCTCCCCACCCCTTCGGGGGCGGGAGCCGCGGGCGCCGTCTCGGAGGACACCGGGGTCGGTTTCGGCTGTTCTTGATCGGCCATGGGTTATTTCTTGAGGATCGCTTTCTTCTTGCCGGCAATCGTGCGGCGCGGGCCCTTCTTGGTCCGCGCGTTGGTCCGCGTCCGCTGCCCCCGCACCGGGAGCCCGCGGCGATGACGGATCCCGCGATAGCAGCCGATGTCCATCAGCCGCTTGATGTTCATCGCGACTTCCGTGCGCAGCGCGCCCTCGACCTTGTGATCGCGCTCGATCACCTGGCGCAGGCGCGACACTTCGGCGTCGCTCAGGTCCCGGACCCGCGTGGCCGGGTTGATCCCCGTCCGCTCGAGAATGGTCGTCGCCGTCGAACGGCCGACGCCGAAAATGGCCGTCAACCCGACTTCGACGCGCTTGTCGCGTGGAAGATCCACGCCCGCAATTCGAGCCACGAGCTAACCCTGCCGCTGCTTGTGCTTGGGGGAACGCTTGCAGATCACCCGGATCACGCCGCGGCGCTTGATGACCCTGCAGTGTTCGCAGATGGGCTTGACGCTGGTACGAACCTTCAAGACCTGCTCCTTAACCCTGTTCGAGACAAGACTTACAACGTAATGGGGGCAAACCCGAGAAGCAAGTTGCCGATCGGCGCCGAAACGGGCGGCTAGGGCAGCGCCCGGATCTCCACCAGATGGTACGAGGTCCCCACCCTGCGGAAGCCGAAATATAGCGTCTCGGAGTGCCGCACGTCGGTCCCCCCGACCTGGAAGACGCGCTGCGCCTCCACGTACGCCCGGTCAGGCCCCACGTCGCGCACGACCTGCACGACCAGCTCCAGCTCGCGGGTCCCCTCCGCGAACGCCCGGAGCAGCTCCGCCGCGTGGGCCGGCCGGAGCGGCGACGACGGCTCGGCGCCCGGCAGATGCACCATCACCGCCTCGCCGCTCCCGACCAGGCCGTCGAACTGGTGGGCCATCCATTCCGCCGTCGCGCGACGGGCGGCCGCCATCAGCGAGTCGGCCTGCGTGCCGCCCACCGAGCTCGTGGCCAGCGCGATGGCGAGCAGCCAGCTCATCGCCGCAGCTCCTTCACGAACGCCAGCGCTTCGGCCCGCGGGTCCGCCGCGCGGGTGACCGGCCGTCCCACCACCAGGTAGTCGGCCCCGGCGTCCACCGCCTCGCGCGGCGTCGCCGTGCGGGCCTGGTCCGCGGAGGCGTCGCCCGAGCGCCGCACGCCCGGCACGACGATCGCCGCGCCGTCACCGGCCAGGGCGCGCACCGCACGCGCCTCGGCGCCCGCCGCCACGTACCCGTCGAGTCCCGCCGCCATCCCCAGCCGCACCAGCCGCTGCTGCTCCTGGCCGAGATCGGTCACCGGGCGGCCGACCACCGCGCCGAACTCCGCGGCGCCGAAGGACGTGAGCACGCCGACGCCCACCAGGCGGATTCCGGCGCGCCGAGCGCGGACCGCCGCGTCCAGCATCCGGCCGCCGCCGCTCAGGTGGACGGTCGCCAGGGCGACGCCCGCGTCGGCCGCCGCGTCCACCGCGCCCGCCACGGTGTTGGGGATGTCGTGCCACTTGAGGTCGAGGAACACCTCTTTGCCGCGCTCCCTGAGCCCGCGCACGACGGCCGGGCCGCCCGCCACGTGGAGCATCGGCCCGACCTTGTACCAGCGCACCGCGTCCTCCAGACGGTCCACCAGCGCGAGGGCGGCAAGTGGACTCGCGAGGTCCAGCGCCACGACCAGCTCGGCCATGGCCTACGCCGCCGTGCCGATCACGTCGCGCACCGAGGCCGCGCCCCGCCGCGCCAGCAGCGCCGCCAGCTCGCGCGCGATGCGCTCCGGCGCGCGCGGATCGGCGAGCGCCGCGGTGCCCACGGCCACCAGGCTCGCCCCGGCCAGGAGGTACTGCAGGGCGTCGGCGCCGGTCCTGACGCCGCCGACGCCGATCACCGGCCGGCCGGTGCGCGAGGCCACCAGGCGCGTCACCCTGAGCCCCACCGGCAGCAGGGGCGGCCCGCTGAGGCCGCCGCTCCCCGCGCCCAGCCGCGCTCGCCCCGCCTCGTCGTACAGCTGCGCTGGCAAGGTGTTCACCGCGGAGAACGCGTCGGCGCCGGCCGCCGCAGCCGCGGCGGCGGTGCGCGCGGGGTCCGGCAGCACCGGCGACAGCTTGACCACGAGCGGCTTGTCCGTCGCCGCGCGCGTCCGGCGCACCAGCGCCGCCAGCACCTCGTCGTCGGCGCCGAATTCCAGGCCGCCGCGCGTGACGTTGGGGCACGACACGTTGAGCTCGAACGCCGCGACCACCGGCTCCGCCGCCAGGCCCTCGACGACCCGGGCGAAATCCTCGGCGGTCTCGCCGACCACGTTCACGAGCACCCGGGCCCGCCGCAGCGACGTGGCCAGCCACGGCAGCACGTCGCGCCGGAAGGCGTCGAGGCCCGGGTTGGCGAGGCCGACCGAGTTGAGCATCGCCCCGCGCATCTCCGCCACGCGCGGTGCCGGATTGCCGCGGCGCGGCTCGACGCTCACCGCCTTGGTCACGATCCCGCCCAGCGCCTCCAGATCCACGACGCGCGCCACTTCACGTCCGCATCCGGCCGTGCCGGCGGCGAGGAGGATGGGGTTCTGAAACGCGACGCCACAGCACTCGACCGGCCACGCCCTGGCGGCCACGGTCACTGCGGAGGTAGCGGCTGGGGCGGACCGCCGCTCTGGCGCGTGGGACGCGAAGGCGGCGCATCGGGCTGGGGAGCGCGTCGCGCACCAGGCGCCTCGTCCACGTCGCCCATCTCTCCGGGTCGGCGCGGCCCCACCCCGGCCGGGGCGCGCGGCTCCGCGCCCACCGCGAGCACCCGGCGCAGCGAATCCTCCAGCACGGTGTAGGCGCTGTCGCCCTCCCCACCACGTCCGAGCGCGGCGATCGCGTACGGGCTTGCGCCGTAGCGCTGCACCAGGATCGCGCGCAGCGAGTCGGCCGCCGGATGGCCGGCCGCGATCGCGGCCACCAGGGCCTTGGGCGTCCAGGGCGAGGCCGGGTACAGCTCGGCCATCGCCGCAAACGCCGCCGCCGCGAGCCGGCCCGCACTGAGCGAGTCGCGCAGCAGCTCCGCTCGCAGGAACCAGAACGCGTCACCCGCCGTCGGCGCGGCGGCCAGCGTATCGAGCCTGGCCAGCAGGCGCAGCACGTCCCGGGCTTCCCGGCCGGTGCCACCACCCGAGCGCACCAGCGCCAGCAGGCGCTCGCGCGGCTGCTCGAGATCGGAGTCCACCGCCGCCGCGGCGATCGCCAACCGGCACTGGGCGACCGCCGCGTCCTGACCCGCCACGCTGTCCGGCGCCACGCTCACCACGCGCTGGAACTCCGCGGCGGCGCCGGCGGTGTCCGCGCCGGCCAGGCGCCGCGAGGCGTCGTCGAGCATCAGCCGGGCCTTCGCGCCGCTCGATAGCGCGGGGCGAGCCACCAAGCGCTCGACCAGACGCGACGCGTGCGCGCCGGCGCCGGCCGCAGCGAGGCTATCCAGCCCCGCGCGCCACTCCGCCTCCGGATACGTCTTCAGCTTCGTGCCGGCGAGGGAGTCGTACAGCGCCCCGGCCAGCGCGGTGTCGCCCAGGGCCAGCTCCACCTGCGCCAGATCATACGGCGCGCGCGGGTCCCGGGAGCGTTCCAGATCCCGGTACGCCAGCTCCGGCTCATCGCGCGCCACCAGCACGCGCCCGCGGTCCAGCAGCGCCTCGTCGCGGACCGCCGCCTCGCGTGAGTCCACGGCGCTGTCGAGCACCGCCCGCGCCGCGTCCAGCATGCCCAGCTCCAGGTAGGCGTGCCCCATCAGGCCGAGCGCCTCGAGGTGCTGGGCCGACGACACCGAGCGCCGCGCGGCTTCCTGCAGCGCGACCACGGCGTCCGAGTACGCCTCCAGGTATACCAGCGCCCGGCCGCGCACCAGCTGCGCGGCGGCCGTCCAGCGTGAATCGGGATGCCGGGCGAGCAGCGATTCGGCGTGCATTTCGGCCTGCTGCCAGCGATCGCGCGCCTCGCCGATCCGGCCCGCCCGCTCCGACGCCCGGGCCTGGTGCGCGTAGTGGTTCGCGTAGTACATGCCGTTGAAGTACGCGCAGCCGGTCGCGGCTACGGCAGCCGCCGACAGGGTGGCCAGCGCCCGACGCGCCGGCTTCACTCCGACCCCTCGGCCCCGGTCGCGAGCCGCCGCTCGTAGCCGGTGAGATACCTGATCACCGCGTCCGCGATCCCGCCCGCCAGACGCCGCTGTCCCGCCGTGCTGGTGAGATAGCGCGCCTCATCGGGGTTGCTCCCGAAGCCGACCTCGACCAGAACCGCCGGCATGTAGGACGTGGCGAGCACCGCGAAGCCCGCCTGCTTGACCCCACGGGCCTCGGCCGGGTGCACCTGCCCCAGCGTCCGCTCCATGATCTCCGCCAGACGACTCGATTCGCGCAGGTACTCGTTCTCCTGCAGGTCGTTGAAGATGAACCGCATCGGGTCGCCGCTTCCCGCATCGCTCTTCTCGAACCGCACCGACTCGTTCTCCATCTGTGCCACGCGGCGCGCGTCCTCCGTCCTGGCCTCGGCGAGGAAATAGGTCTCGAAGCCGCGCGCACCCCCGGCGTCGCGCCAGCGCGGGTTGGCCGCGTTGACGTGGATGGAGACGAACAGGTCCGCGTGCTGCGCCCGGGCGATCCGCCCCCGGTCGACCAGGGAGATCAGCGTGTCCGTGGTACGCGTCAGGACCACCCCGATGCCGCGACGCCGCAGCTCGTCGGCCACGTCCTTCGCCACCGCCAGGGTGACGTCCTTCTCGCGCAGGAACTTCCGGCCACGAATCGGCCCCAGCATCCCGACGTCCGGACCCCCGTGACCCGCATCGAGTGCCACGACGTGCGGCAGGCGCAGGCCCGAGGGGAGCCGCGCGGGGGCGCGAGCCGGAGCACGGGGCGGCGGCTTGGCCGCGACGGCGGCGCCGCTCGTCGTGTCGGCCGCGGGCGCCGCGGGCGTCGGCAGCGCCGCGGCGTCGGCCCTTACTCCCGGCAGCTCCACGAGGCGCCCGCGCTCGGGGTCGTAGCGGAAGTGACCGGGCACCAGGCGCGGCAGATACTCGATGGCCCACTGCAGGGGCACGAACAGCGTGTCGCGCGAGACGTAAGGCGGGGCCGCCAGGGTGAAGATCTCATCACCGTACCGGAAGTACGCGGCTTCGAGGACGAAGTCGAAGCGTCCGCCCGCGACCCGCAGCGACGCCGCGCCCCCCTCGCGCGCGAGCAGCTCGACGCTCAGCACGCCGGCCAGCTCCGGGGCCGCGAGGGCGGGCCAGCCGCGCTCCGTGCGCACCGCGACCTGCCGCTCGCCGCGCGACGACGCCACCGTCAAGGTTTCGGAGGGGAACCCCGAGGCCAGCCAGGCCGCCAACCAGAGCAGCGCCCCCACCGTCACCGGCGCCGGACCGCCCGCGCCATCTCGCGCTCCGCGTCACGCCGCTTGAGGTCGTCGCGGCGATCGTACTCCTTCTTCCCGCGGCCCAGCGCGATGGTCACCTTGGCGTGCGAATTCTTGAAGTAGAGCTCGAGGGGGACCAGCGCGAGGCCTTTCTGCTCGACCGCGCCCAGCAGCCGGCGAATCTCGCGCCGGTGAAGCAGCAGCTTGCGCGTGCGCAGCGGATCATGATTGTGAATGTTGCCGGCTTCGTACGGCGGGATGTGCAGCGCCTCGAGCCACACCTCTCCACGCCTGATGCGCGCGAACGCGCCCACCAGACTGGCGCGTCCCGCGCGCAGCGACTTCACCTCCGTGCCCGTCAGCACCAGCCCGGCCTCCCAGCTCTCGAGAATGTGATAGTCGTGCTTCGCTCGAGGATTCCGCGCAATGATCCGGGGACGGCGAGCCGGGGTGGGCGCCCGAGGCGATGGACGAGGCTTCTCGGCGGGTGTCACAAGTGTCGTAACCCCAAGATAGAGCTAGGGTTCCGACCGGTCAAGGTGAGGGTTGACGGAGCAGGGGGCGAGGTCTATCTTGCGCCGCCTTGCCGAAGTGGTGGAACTGGTAGACGCGCGGCGTTCAGGGCGCCGTGGGCGCAAGCCCGTGAGGGTTCGAGTCCCTCCTTCGGCACTCTCCGCCTCAGTACCTCGCCATCGCCTGATCCACCTGCTCCGCCCACGCCGCCACGCCACCCTTGAGGCTCCGGGCGTCGGCGATGCCGCGACTCCTGAGGAAGCGGGCCGCATCCAGCGAGCGCACGCCCGTGTGACATACCGTGACCACCCGCGCCCCCGGATCGAGGTCCGGGAAGCGCCGCGGCAGCTCACCGAGCGGCACCAGGATGCTGCCCGGAATGCGGCAGATCTCCCACTCGAACGGCTCGCGGACGTCCACCAGGACCAGCCGCTGGCCCGCCCGCAGCTCGGCGTCGAGCGCGCGCGGCTCCACTTCCAGTGATGCCTCCACCCGCTCCGCGGCGGGCCCGACCCCGCAGAACGCCTCGTAGTCGATCAGCTCGCGGATGGTCGGCTGCGCTCCGCACAGCGGGCAAGCCGGGTCTTTCTCCAGCGCGAGCTCCCGGAACCGCAGCCGGAGCGCGTCGATCAGCAGCAGCCGGCCCACCAGCGTCTCGCCCGTGCCGAGGATCAGCTTGATCGCCTCCAGGGCCTGCAGCGAGCCCACGATCCCCGGCAGCACGCCCAGCACGCCCCCTTCGGCGCACGACGGCACCAGCTCGGGCGGCGGCGGCTCACGGTACAGGCACCGGTAGCACGGGCCGCGCGCGGCCCAGAACACCGACGCCTGTCCGTCGAACCGGAAGATGCTGCCGTACACGTCCGGCTTGCCCAGCAGCGCGCAGGCGTCGTTGATGAGGTAGCGTGTCGGGAAGTTGTCACTGCCGTCGAGCACGACGTCGTAGTCACGGAGGATCTCGAGGGCATTGGCGCTCGTCAGTCGCGCCTCGTGGAGCGCCAGCTCCACTCCGGGATTCATGTCGCGCAGCCGATCGGCCGCCGAGGCCAGCTTGGACGTGCCGACCGCCGCCGTGCCGTGGAGAACCTGCCGCTGGAGATTGGAGAGCTCGACCCGGTCGGAATCGACCAGCCCCAGGATGCCGACGCCCGCCGCCGCCAGATACAGGGCGGCCGGCGAGCCCAACCCGCCCGCTCCCACCACGAGGACGCGCGCGGCCCGGAGCCGCCGCTGCCCTTCCACGCCCACTTCCGGTAGTATGAGATGACGAGCGTACCGCTGCAGCTCCTCCGCGCTCAGGTCGGGGAATCCCGAAGATCGTGGAGGCAAATGCCGACTCATTCAGTCGTTATTAGAGACGCAGTCACAGCCCGGAGCGGCCCGAGGACCGCAGTGTCAGACCGCGACCGCTCCCGCGCCGACCATCGAGCGCACTTCCGACTCATCGTGCAGCAGGTCGGCGAGGTGGATCGAGCCAAGCGTCTCGTCGATCCGCTGCTGGAGCAGCTGCCACACGGGCCGGATGGCGCACGAACTCTCCGTCGTGCAGCGCTCCGCGTCCACCGGATGGCAGTCGCAGTTGACTTCGAACGTGCCGTGCTCGGAGGCGTCGAGGACATCCTTGACCGTCACCTCGGAAGGCTGACGGGACAGAAGATACCCTCCCCGGGCACCACGCACCGACTCCACGAGGCCGGCGCGGCGGAGCCGCAGAAGGATCTGCTCGACGTAGTCGGCCGGCAGCTTCTCCTTCTCCGCCATTTCGCGTGCCGCCACCGGGCCCTGCCCGGCGCGCCTCGCCAGATGGAGGCTGACAATCAGGCCGTACTCGGCCCATGTCGTAACGCGCATGTATACACCCTCCTTGCTTGTCGGAATATGCAAAAAGGAAGCCATTAGCTCAAGATAAGAACGTTACGACTGAGAATCGGTATCATACGATGCCACAGGGAGATAACCGCTCGTGAGCCGATCGTTCGTTCGATGGTTGGTGGCCCTTTTTGCCCTGGTCGGATGCGGTGCGCCGGGCGGCCTGGCCGCTCAGGGGGCGCCGGCCAACCCCGCTGTCATCCTCGCGACGACCACATCCCTGTACGACACGGGGCTGCTGGACTCCATCGTGCCGATGTTCGCCCGCCGGACAGGATACCACGTGAAGGTGGTCGCCGTCGGGTCGGGCGAGGCGCTGGCGATGGGGCGCCGCGGCGACGCCGACGTCGTGTTCGTCCACTCCCCCGCCGCGGAATCGGCGTTCATGGCGGCGGGCTATGGCGTGCGCCGGCGGGTCGTGGCGACCAACTATTTCACCATCGTCGGCCCGGCCGCCGACCCGGCGCACGTGCGCGAAGCCGGCAGTGCCGCCGAGGCGTTGCGGCGCATCGCCGGGGTCGGCGCCAGCTTCGTCTCGCGCGGTGACTCGTCGGGGACGAACGCGAGAGAGCTCGCGCTGTGGCGCAAGGCGGGCCGGCTCCCGACGTGGCCGGGCTACATCGAGACCGGCCAGGGGATGGCCGCCACCCTGCTGGTGGCGAACCAGCGCCTGGCCTACACGCTGACGGACGTCGCTACGTTCGGCTCACTCAAGAAGCACCTCGACCTGGTTCCACTGCGCGGGCGGGACCACGACCTGATCAACATCTACCACGTGATCGAGCTGAATCCGGCCGGCCACCCGCGGATGAACGTGGCCGGCGGCCACGCGTTCGCCGAGTTCGTGGTGTCAGAGCAGATGCAGGACTATCTGGCGCACTTCGGGGAGGCACAATACGGCGCGCCGCTGTTCGTCCCGGCGCGAGGAAAAGAACCGGAGTAGATGCGAGAGCCAGGGGTCAGGAGTGAGCGCCGAGGACCTCTGGCAACCTGGCGTCTGGCAACTGGGAACGGGGTGCGGGGTGCGGGGGGGAAGGGTGGGCGTGGCGGCGGCCGGGCTACGGCTTGCGGCAAATCGCGATGAGCGACAGTCCGCGCCAGGGAAGGAAGCGGTCCACCCGGCGCACCAGCCCGACCGACGAATCGTAGAGCTTGAGCTGCACGCGCGAGAAGCTGGTGCGCCGCATCAGGCCGCTGAGCCGCCAGCCCGTCACGGCCGCGCGATTGAAGTCGATCAGCGCTTCCACCTCGAAGCCGGCCTCCTCGGCCACCGCCCGCAGACGCTCCCGGGTATAGCGCAGCCGGTGGCCCAGCGCCCGATCCAGCGAATTGAACCGGCTCGGCCCCTGGGGCACCAGCACGATGGCCCGCCCGCCCGGCGTGAGCGCCGTCCGGAAGTTCCGCAACACCGGAACCGGCTCGTCAAGGTGCTCGAGCACGTTGAGGCACAGCACCGTGTCGAACTGACCGGCCAGCGGCGCGAAGCCCTCCGCCTCCTCCGCCTCCAGCGCGCCCACCTCGAAGTACGGCTTGCCGAGCGCGAAGTTCGCCAGGTAGTCGAGGTAGTCCGGGTTGATGTCGGTCGCGCGGTACCGGTCGCGTGGGACCAGGTGGACGGTGAGGTTGCCGATGCCCGCGCCGATTTCGAGCACCGACCGCCCGACCCAGGGCCGGATGACGTCGCTCATCCAGCGGGAGAACCGCTGGGCGCGCGAGAGGCTGTGGAGGATGTGCGCGCCGTACGGATCGTTGATGTAGAGATCGTCGATCAGCGCGCCTCGCACGATCGCCGTCAGCGCGAGCACGCCGTCGCGCCAGCTGATCTTCTTGCCTTCCGCGTAGGTGCGGCCCGCATAGCGTATCGGCGTCTCGAAGATCGCGGCGCGGCGCTTGGCCAGCTTGATCGTCAGCTCCGGCTCGATGCGGAAGTCGTTGTACCGGAGCGGAATGGACCGGAGCAGCTTGGTCCGGACCATCTTGTAGCAGGTCTCCATGTCGCTCAGGTTCAGGTTGGTCACCAGGTTGACCAGGGTGGTCAGCAGCCGGTTGCCGAGGCTGTGATAGAACAGCAGGACCCGCCGGTACTCTCCCGTGAGGAAGCGCGAGCCGAAGACGGCGTCCGCCTGCTCTTCGAGAAACGGCTGGACCAGGCGCGGCAGATCGCCCGGGAGGTACTCGAGGTCCGCGTCGTGGGCGACGCACACGTCGCCGGTGGCGTGAGCGATCGCCGTCCGCAGCGCCGCCCCCTTGCCCAGATTGCGTTCGTGCTCGATGTACCGGATCGCCGGCTGCTCGCGGGCGAGGCCGCGCAGCACCTCGCGCGTGCCATCGGTCGACCCGTCGTCCACCACGATCACCTCGATCTCGCGGATCGAGCGGTCGCGGACCGCCAGCACCCGCCGGATCGACGCGGCGGCGAGGAAGCGTTCGTTGTAGACCGGCACCAGGACGGAGACTTTCAGCCCTTCCGCCACCACACCTCCAGCGTTGTAGCGTCCAGCGTTGCGGAGTTGCAGAGTTGCAGAGGTATGAAGGGGCGACGGGAGCAGGAGTGTCAAGGCGCGCACGCCTTCACGCTGCCCGCTACACCCCACTGCAACTCTGCAACCCTGCAACGCTATTTCTTACCCGGCACCCCGATCTCCGTCATCGCGAGGTAGTTCAGGACCTCCTCCAGCTCCTTTCCCTTGAGGATCCCCTTCTCCTGCACCAGCGCCCTGACGGTCAGGTTCCGCGCCAGCGACTCCTTGGCGAGCTTGGCGGCCTCCGCGTAGCCGATCTTCGGGGCCAGGGCGGTCACGAGCGCGGGGCTGCGCTCCAGCCAGTGCGCGCACATCGCCTCGTCGGCGGTAATGCCGCTCACGCAGCGCGCGGTCAGCACGCGCACCGCCGAGCCGAGAATCTCCAGGGCGAAGACCAGGTTGTGGGCGATGACGGGCATCATCACGTTCAGCTCGAGCTGCCCGGCCTCCGCGGCGAGCGCGACGGTCTGGTCGTTGCCCATCACCTGGTAGCAGACCTGGTTCACCATCTCCGCGATGCTGGGATTCACCTTCCCCGGCATGATGCTCGAGCCCGGCTGCACCGCCGGGAGTGCGATCTCCGCCAGTCCGGTGCGCGGCCCCGAGGCCAGGAGCCGGAGATCGTTGGCGATCTTGTTGAGGTCCACGGCCAGGGTGCGCACGGTGCCGGAGAACGCCGCCACGTCGCCCATCGACTGCATCAGCTGCACGAGGTTGCGGCCCACCCGCACGTCGAGGTGGGTGCCCGACTTGAGGTGCTTCACCATCAGCTCGGGGTACCGCGGCTCCGCGTTGAGCCCCGTGCCGACCGCGGTGCCGCCGATGCCCAGGTCCCGCAAATCGTCGGCGGCGCGCTCCAGGCGCGCCCGATTGCGGCGGACGGTCTGGCCGTAGGCCGCGAACTCCTGGCCGAGACGGATGGGGGTCGCGTCCTGGAGGTGGGTGCGCCCCGACTTGACGATGTGGTCGAACTCGCGGCCCTTGGCCTCGAAGGCGGCCGCGAGGTCCTCCAGCGCGGCGACCAGGGGGGCGACCCGGGCCAGCGCCGCGAGCCGGATGGCGGTCGGGATCACGTCGTTGGTGGACTGCGCCATGTTGACGTGATCGTTGGGGTGCACCGGCTGGTAGTCGCCGCGCTTGCCGCCGAGCAGCTCGTTGGCCCGGTTGGCGAGCACCTCGTTGCAGTTCATGTTGTGCGAGGTGCCGGCGCCGGCCTGATAGACGTCCACCACGAACTGGTCGCGATGCTGGCCCCCGAGCACCTCGTCGGCCGCCCGCACGATGGCGTCGGCGAGACGGGCCTCCAGGCGGCCGGTCTCCTTGTGGGTCAGCGCGGCGGCCCGCTTGATCCAGATCACGGCGTCCACGAACGCGGCGAGCGGCTTGAGGCCGGAGATGGGGAAGTTCTGGCGCGCCCGCTCCGTCTGCACGCCGTAGAGGGCGCCGGCCGGCACGGCCAGCTCGCCCAGGGGGTCCTTCTCGATGCGCGAATCAGGCATGGCCGTGTCCATCAAGAGAGGTCAGGAAGAGCAGATATAGAATACAGTCTAGTTGCGGGACGCCAAGTTGCGAGCGCTTGTGAGTCGTGAGTCCTGGGAGTTCACAACGGGCCCCGGCGGGGCCACGCGCAGGTCCGCCCGCGCCACTTCCCGCACGCGCGCGACGTCTACCCGTTCGCGTCCCGGGGCGCGAGACCCGGGCCGGCGGTCAGCGCGTGATCTCCACCCGCAGCGCGTTGTTGAAGCGGTTGAAGTAGTTGAACAGGCCGATCACCTGCGTGATCTCCACGATCTCACCCTCATCCCACTCGGCGGCGAGCGCCGCGTACAGCGCGTCGGGCACCCCATGGCTCTCCGCCGTCACGGCGTCGGCGTAGCGCAGCGCCGCGCGCCACGCCGGCTCGAAGGGCTCCAGCCCCGCAGCGCCCTCGCTCCGCACCTCGTGCAGCATCGCCGGCGTCGCCCCCAGCCGCCCTGCCAGGGCGGTGTGCGACGCCAGTCAGTAGCGGCACTGGTTGAGGTGCGACACGCGCACCGCCAGCAGCTCCTTGAGGAGCGGTGGGACGGTCCCCTCGTTCATCACGGTCCGGAAGTGGGCCAGCATCGTCAGCAGATGCTCCGGCCGGCGGGCCACCGTCCGGAACATGTTGGGGATGTTGCCGCGCTCCCGGAGATACCGGTCGAACTCTTCCCGCACGGGGCCGGATACGTCATCCGGATTCAGGGGGCGCAGGCGTGGGTCGGGCATGGGGACAGGGGCTAGGGGTTAGGGGCTAGGGGGGCTCTGGCAACTGGCGACTTGACGTCCGGCAACGAGGTGTGGGGTGTAGGGTGCAGGGTGTCGGGTGATCGCGCTAGTCCGAGCAGTCACCGAGCGGATAGACGTGCCCGCAATTGGGGCATGGGTTCTTGCATCCCCAGGGCTTCCCCTTCACGGGATAGCCGCACTTGAGGCAGGCATTGACGCCGGGCACGAGCTTCACGAACGGATTGCCGCGCTTCTCGGCCGCGATGGTCGTCGCGGGACCGTGCCCCGAGTAGACCACGGTCTCGTCCGGCAGCACGAGCAGTTTTTCGTGGATGCTCGCGAGCAGCGCGGTGGTGTCGCCGCCCGGCAGGTCGGTCCGACCGATGGAGCCGGCGAACAGCGCGTCTCCGACGAAGGCGGCGCCGTGCCCGACCAGGCTGACGCCGCCGGGGGTGTGCCCCGGGGTGTGGACGACCCGGAAGCCGCACGAGCCGACCGACACCGTCTCGCCCTCGACGAACGCGTGGTCGGGAGGCGGGGGCGGCGAAGCGTCCAGCCCGAACATCGCCGCCTGCCGCGGCAGCCCGTCGTACAGCGGGCGGTCAGCGGGGTGCAGGAAGATCGGCGCCGCCATGCGCTGGCGGAGCGCCGCGACGCCGGCCACGTGGTCGACGTGCGCGTGGGTGAGCCAGACGGCGCGCAGGGTCCAGCCCTCGTGCCGGAGCCGGGCCACGAACAGCGGTCCACCTCCTCGCCCGGATCCACGATGGCGGCCTCGCCGCTCGCCGGATCGGCGACGAGGTAGCAGTTCTCCGCGAACGCGCCGTTAGTCAGCGTGACGACTTTCGGCTCCACGCGCCTCCCGTCGCTCCTTCCACTCCGCCAGGTACCGGGTGGCCGCGATCACGGCGGTCGTGGCGTCGCCGACGGCCGTGGTGACCTGGCGCGTGAGCTGCGCCCGCACGTCGCCCGCCGCGAACAGGCCGGGGATCGAGGTCATCATCACGTCGTCGGTGATGAGGTAGCCCCCGGCATCGTGCTTGACGTGGCCCTGCACGATCCCGGTGTTCGGCCGAAAGCCGACGAAGATGAACACCCCGCCCACGGGGAGCGACCTGGTGGCGCCGGTCTTCACGTTGCGCAGCGCGAGCTGAGAAACGGCACCCGCGCTGCCCTCGATGCGCTCGACCACGGTGTCCCAGATGGGCTCGATCTTGGGATTCTGGAGGACCCGGCCCTGGATGATCTTGGAGGCGCGGAGCTCGTCGCGCCGGTGGATGAGGTGCACCTTGCTGGCGTAGCGGGTGAGGAAGTCGGCCTCTTCCGCGGCCGCGTCGCCTCCCCCGACCACGCCCAGGACCTCGCCCCGGAAGAAGTGGCCGTCGCACACCGCGCAGTACGACACGCCCTTCCCCGCGAACTCGACCTCGCCGGGGACGCCGAGCTTGGTCGGGGTTCCGCCCGCGGTGAGCAGGACCACCGGGGCCGCGGTATTGGGCGCCACTCTCCGCAGCGGCCAGAAAGCGACCGTCGGCCTCCTTCGCGACCGACACCACGCCGTCGGTCACCAGCTCCGCGCCGAACTTCAGCGCGTGGGCCGCCATCTTCTCGGCCAGCTCGAAGCCCTTCACCGACTCGAAGCCGGGGTAGTCCTCGATCAGCTCGGTGTTGAGCAGCTCGCCGCCCGGCACGCCCTTCTCCAGCACCACGGCGCGCAGCATCGACCGCCCCGCGTACAGGGCTCCGGTGAGTCCGGCCGGTCCCGCGCCGACGATGATCAGATCGTAGTCGCTCATGCGTCACTCGTTCGCGGTTCAGCCCGCCCCGAGGCAGGCGCGCAGGTGCATTCCATGGGCGGGACGGGGCCACCCTCCTCCACGCAGCGCGCCAGACCCTGCACGAAGCGGGCCGTCTCGACCGGGAAGCCGGCGGGCGCGCCCGCGCCGAGCCGCTCTACCGCCGCGCGGCCTTGCGCCAGCAACCCGTGGCGGTTGCCGCGCTCCCGGTGGAGCATGGCCGCGGCCGCCTGAATCAGACCCTGCCACAGTCCCCGCTCGGGCGGCGCCGACCGCCGCCACACGACCTCGAGCGCCTCGTGCGCCTCCCAGAAGCGGCCGGCATTGTACAGCGCGACGCCTCGCCGCACCGGTTCGCTCGGATCGGCCGCGCCCGCGTCCGGCGGCCGCGCCGCGCTCCGCTTCACGCAGCAGCCGCCCCCCGTCCACCACGAGCGTCGCGCCGGTGACGTAGTCGTTCTCGAGGAGGAAGAGCACGGCCCGCACGACGTCGTCGGGCGTGCCGAGGCGGCCGAGCGGCGTGGACGCGACGAGCTTCGCCCGGGCCTCCGCGTCCCAGTCCTCGGGCAGGAGCACGGCGCCGGGCGCGACGGCGTTCACCCGCACCCGGGCGCGAGGATCTTGGCGAGCAGCTCGGCCCGGCGACGACGCCCGCCTTGCTGATGACGTGCACCGGATACTGCTTCCAGCGCTGAAAGGCGGCGATGTCGGCCAGCGTCACGATGGCGCCGCCCCGCTCGCCCATCGCCGCCGCCGCGCCCTTGGCGGCGAAGAAGGTGCCGCGGAGGTTCAGGTTCATCACGCGGTCCCAGGCGGAGGGCGTGACCTCCGCCAGCGGCCGCTGCTCCATCACCGCCGCGTTCAGCACCGCGATGTCGAGGCCCGCCCAGCGCCTCCGCGGCCCGGCCGGCAGCGCTCCGCCGCCTCCGCGTCGCTCAGGTCGGCCTTGAGCCGGGCGACCCGCACGGCGACCTCGGCTTCCATCGCGGTGGCCTTGGCGCCGTGCTCCGAGCGGTGGTAGTGGATCGCGACGTTGACGCCGCGCCGGATGAGCCCGTAGGCGATGGCCCGTCCGATCCGCTGGCCGGCGCCGGTCACCAGCGCGTTGCGGCCGCGGAGCTCCACCCGGCACGCCTCGCCGTGCGAGACGGGAAGGACGTGCGCGGTGATCCCCGCCGAGAGGTCGGAGGCGAGGAAGAGGACGGCGTTGACGATGTCGGCGACGTCCACCCAGCGGGCGTCGGCGCCGCCCATCGTCTTGAGGTTCTCGGGGTGCGGGCCGTGCCCGGCGCCACCGCGTTGACCCGGACGCCGCGGTCCCGCAGCTCGAGGGCGAGGCTCCGCGTGAGCGCCGCGACGCCCGCCTTGGCGGCGGAGTAGGCCACCATCTCCGCCCGGCCGTGGAACGCGGCGATGGACGCGAAGTTCACGATCGTGCCCTTCCGCTGCTTGACCATGACCTTCGCCGCGGCCCGCGAGACCAGGTACGCTGGTCTTGACGTTGATGGCCATCTCGCGGTCGAACGTGTCGTCTCGGTCTCGGTGATCGGCCCGAGGCCGGTCAGGCCGCCGGCCACGTTGGCCACCACGTCGAGATGCCCGTAGGCCTGCACCGCCTCGTCCACCGCCCACTGCGCGACGTCCGGCTCGGTGAGGTCCCCCGCCGCCGCCTTCGCCTCGATCCCCAGCTCGCGCGAACTCCTTCGCGCGCGCCGCGACGTTGACGGCGTGGACGTCGCAGATCACGAGCTTGGCGCCGGCCTTGCCGAAGCCCAGGGCCACCTCGTAGCCGATCTGCCCCACCCGGCCCACGCCGGTGACCAGCACGACCTGCCCCGTGAAATCGTAGCCGCTCGGCATCGCTACTCCCTGAGGACGGCGAGGACCTCGCTGGCGGGCGGTTGCGCCGCGCTTGCCGAAGAGCACCTTCCCGTCACGCCCGATCAGGTACACGGTGCGCAGGATTCCCTTCCCGTCCGGCTTGAGCGCCTGATAGTCGCGCGCCGCCTTCCGCTCCGTGTCGGCCAGGAGCCGGAAGTTGAACCTGAACTTCGTCACGTACTTCTCGTGGTCGGGCACCGACGCCGGGTTCACCCCGAGCGTCTCCACGCCCTTCGCCTGATACTTGGCCTGCTCGTCGCGCACGGCGGAGAGTTGGCGGTTTCAGCCGGGGGTGAAGTCGCCCGGATAGAAGAAGAGCGCCACCGGCCCCTTGGCCAGCAGCGCCGAGAGCCGGACCCGTCCGCCGCCCGTGGCTTCGAGGTCGAAGTCGGGCGCGGCCGCGCCGACGGCAGCGGTTCGTCTGCGCTAGCTGCGGGCATAGTTCAACTCCGGGGAAGTCCAGTCCGGCTGGCTGGAGCGGAACAGCGCCGCGCAGCTCGGCGTCGGTCAGCTCCGTCAGCGCCTCGTCCCTGCTCTTGGCGCCGCGGGGCGAGAAGCGGGTGAGGCGGCGCTCCGCCCTGCCGCCCTCGAGCGCCCGCTCGAAGACGAGGGGAAACTCGTCCCGCTCGTAGACGGTGAAGCGGCCGGCGAGGCTCACCTTCCAGCTGCGCCCTCCAGGGTGATGCGCGTTCGATCATGGCCGTCGTCCAGTGGATATCGGTCAGGGAGCGCACTGGCGTCGAACCGTGCGCGAGAGAGCAGCTGCGCGATCTCGTCGCCGAACACCGGGCGGCGCGGCCCGCCGGCTCTGGCTGCGGGCCCTCGACGAACAGCATAAGCTCGCTCGGCTGGAGTCGTTGCGATAGGCCCAGCAATGCCATCCCGCCGGCGGCCCGCGGCGCGCGGCGCGGAGCAGCTCGTCCACGCGCGGCTCCGCTCCCGCGAGGCTCGAGGATCAGCACCATCAGCTCCGGCTCAGACGCCGTTCTCCGGGAAGGTCTCCAGCTCCTCCTTGAGGTCGGACATGAACCGGTCGGCGTCCGCGCCGTCCACGATGCGGTGGTCGTAGGAGATCGAGAGCATCGTCATCATGCGCGGCACGATGACGTCCGAGCCGTCCTCCAGCGTCATGACCTTGGGGCGCTTCTCGATCGCGCCCACGCCGAGGATCGCCACCTGCGGCTGGTTGATGATCGGCGTGCCGGCGTACGAGCCGAACACGCCCGGGTTGGTGATGGTGAAGGTGCCGCTCTGGACTCTCGTCGGGCTTCAGCCGCTTGGTGCGGGCGCGGTCGGCCAGGTCGGCCATCGTCTTGCGCGATGCCGAACAGCGACAGCTCGTCGGCGCCGCGGATCACCGGCACGATCAGGCCCCAGTCGAGCGCGACCGCGATGCCGATGTTGACCTGGCCGCGGTAGATGATCGCGCTCCGCTGCACCGCGGCGTTCAGGACCGGGTGGCGGCGCAGCTGGTCCGCCACCGCCTTCACGATGAAGCCGAGGTAGGTCAGCTTCACCCCGGCAAAATGCCTGTGGTTGTTTCTCGACGACAGCAAGAATGGCAGCCGGCGATGGTGCTCGATGCAACTGTGCGGCAATCGGGCCAAAGCGCATCGCCATTATCTCCGTGGGAAAACGCCCTGACGCAAACATCGCGGCCCGGGATGTCGAGCTGCCGTTCAGCTCTGTTGAACATAAAGCTGGAAATTGCCTCTTATTGATTTAGTCCGATACTACCATGCTCAATAGCTAGAGATGTCGTTCTACTTGCCCTAAAAAGTGGCAATTCACGTCGAGTTACTGTAATTAAGCCCGATCGGACCGTTAGAGACTCTCACGAAGGTTCTTTGCGAATACTATGTGCTTGCGGCGATGTGCCAGAACGCGACAACGTGTCGTCAACTGTCTGCGCATGTAAGTTTTCGCCGTCTATCTGGATATTTATCTTCTATTTTGGCCGCTTTGGGAGTAAATTGCGTAGAATAAATTTTCATTTCGAAAGCAAGATTATGCGGTTAATAGAAAGCCCAGCCGACCTGAGCGGCGCATTTTCTCAAGCCGAATTGGCGGCTCTCGATTCGGCTGCGGAAAACGGTTGGCTGACCTTAACGCCAGAGATTAAGCGATCGCGCTTTGGCCGCGTGGCAGCACGAGTGTGAACGTTCGGGCAAAGCATTCGCCGTGATTCGGTTGGAGCCCAAGCGCGCGAGTCTGTGGTTCATGCTGACGACCGAGCGCGAGTGGACGCAAACGGAGCAGGCGCGCATTCTTGCGGCGCTTGCCAACACAACCGGTTACGTGATTACGAGCAATAATGCTCGTGCGTTCGCACCGCTCGGTGCTGAAAGCGGCGTGATGCAGCAGCTGCTCGTTGCGGATGCGGGCGTGCACTGACCGTCGCGTGGCGGCCTGGCCGGCCGCCTTCAACTTCAACCATTGCGCTTTCACCGGGCCTCGTCGAGCAGCGGGTCAGTCCGCGTCGGCGCGCGTCAGACTTTGCGCAATTGACTCAAGATCGATAGAACACCCCTTGGCGAGGTTGGCGTGGGCGGCGCGCCCGGTCGTGCTGCCCGATCGTCACGCCAGGCTCGCTTGAATCCGTCTGGTCCGGGGAGGGGAAATAATGAAAATCATTTCTTTGCCATCGGCATCGGCAACGTCGCGGTCCCGAGTTGATCGCGGCGATCGCGAGCAACGCCGAGCGGCTCAACTTTGCCACCGTCTGGGCGCCCGAACATCTGCTGTTCGTCGAAAAATTCGCTTCGCAGTATCCCTACGCGCGCGGCGCGAACCTGCCCGTCCCGACCGATCTTCCGCTGCTTAATCCGTTTCTGGCGCTGACCTACGCCGCCGCGCGGACCAGCCGGATTCGGCTCGCGACGGGAATTCTGTCTGGTGCCGGAATACCATCCGATCCTCCTCGCCAAGCTTTGCGCGTCGCTGGATTATTTGAGCGGCGGACGCTTCGCGCTGGGCATCGGGATCGGATGGCTGCGCGAAGAGTTCGACGCCCTGGGAATCCCGTGGGAGCGCCGGGCCAAACGGACCCGTGAATATGTCGAAGCGATGCGCTGTCTGTGGGGCGACGAGCACGGCTACGAAGGCGAGTTCGTGAAGTTCGCCGGCGCCTTGAGCTATCCCAAGCCGACGGGCAATCGCCTGCCGGTCCTGGTCGGCGGGCAGACCGCGGCGGCTTTGAAACGTGCCGCCGCGTACGGCACCGGATGGTGCGGCTTCAATTTGACGCCCGCCGAAACCATGCAGGCCGTCAACGAGATTCGGCAACTCCGCGCGGCTCAGCCGCGCGTCCGCGCCCTTCGAGTTCTCGGTCTCACCGACCGACACAGCCACCCCGGACGACCTCAAGCGCTATCGCGACGCGGGGATCGAGGAGCCTGTCTTTCACCCCCGTCTTCCGGCAGCCGCTCGCCACCGAGGCCGAGGCGGTCAAGCTGCTCGAAGATGTCGCGCGGCGCTGGGTGGAACCGGCCGCAAGACTTTGAACCTGGGTTGACAGCCCAACCATCGGAAGCTTAGCTGGGACAGTTTTTGCAAAGGAAGGCGTGAACGTGATGGACAAATACGGCGATGCAACAGTCGAACTGACCGAAGGATTACGTAGCGACGGTGGAGATTCACCGGCCGCCGCACAACTATTTCGACGACGCGCTGATTCGCAGTCTCGCCGACGCCTTCGAAACGCTCGACCGCAATCCGGATTGCCGCGCGATTCTGCTCGCCGCCGAGGGCAAGTCCTTCTGCGCGGGCGCGAACTTCAGAGCCGGCCCGAGAACAATCCGCTCAACCAGGGCCAGACCACCACGGGCAGCAATCCGCTCTACCTCGAAGCCGTCCGGTTGTTTCGCTGCACGAAACCGGTGGTGGCGGCTATCCAGGGAGCGGGTGAGATCGGCGGTGGCCTCGGCCTGTCGTTGGTCGCGGACTTCCGGGTGGCGTCGCCGGAGGCGCGCTTCAGGGCAATTTCGTCAAAATCGGTATCCATCCGGGGTTCGGCTTGACCTATACCCTGCCGCGCCTGATTGGCCAGCAACGCGCTGCCTGATGTTGCTATCGGGCCGGCGGATTGACGGCGAGACGGCGGTGGCGTGGGGGCTCGCCGATCAGCTCTCGTTGCCCGACAAGCTGCGCGCTGACGCCCACGCGCTGGCGGCGGAAATCGCCGAGAACACGCGCCGCTCGCCGTCGCCTCCACGCGCGCGACATTGCGCAACAAGCTGGCCGACCTGGTCGAAGCGCAGACGCGGCATGGACTGCGCCGAGCAGACGCGCCTGATGAAGACCGAAGACCATCGGGAAGGAGTCAAGGCGGTGGCGGAACGCCGTCCGGGACGCTTCACCGGCAAATAAGGTGAGATTACGTAACCACGCGACGTTGCTTGGCGAATGGTGCGGGAGCAGGAGCGCGCGATCACGACGAGGAGCATCAACGCAGGCACCGTCACCACGGTCGTGATCAGAAAGAACGGCGCCCAGCCCAGCCGGGTCGCGAGCACGCCGCTGGTCGACGCCAGCAGCGTGCGCCCCACGGCCGCCAGCGAAGAGAGTAACGCGTACTGCGTGGCCGTGTGGGCGAGCAGAGGTCGGATAGGTAGGCGACGAGCGCGACCCCCGCCATCGCGCCGCTGAGATTTTCGGCGGCCACGCAGAGCGCGAGATAGTCGAGGCGATGGCCGCCGACCGCCTGCAACACGTAAAACAGATTGCCCGCCGACTGCAGGATGCCGCATACCATCAGGGCGCGAATCACCCCGAGCCGCGCCGTCAGCATCCCGCCGGCGAGCGCTCCACGACCGTCGCGAAAAAGCCGACCAATTTTGAAATCTCGGCGATCTCCGTGAGCGAGAAACCCAACGATACATAGAGCGGCGTGGCCATGGCGCCGGCCATCGCCTCGCCCAGCTTGTAGGCCAGGATAAAGATCAGCAGTACAGGCCAGAGCGGCCGGCGCATGAAGTCCGCGAAGGGGGCGACGATCGCGGTTGCGAGCCATTGGCGGAGCGCACTCGCGCCATGCGCTTGCGGAAGAGTCGCGACCGGCGGCTCCGGGCCGAGCAGAAAGACGAGCAGGCCGACCGCGAGCAGGGCCGCCATCGTGGCGTAGGCGGTGAACCAGCCGGCGCAATCGGCGATCACCAGTGCGCCCGCCCCCGCAACCAGCATCGCGATCCGGTAACCCGTCTGGATCATGCCGGCGCGGGCCTTGCTGATCGGGTGTCAGAATCTCGACCCGCCAGGCGTCGATCACGATATCCTGGCTGGCCGACAGAAAGGCGACGAGAAGCGCCAGTCCACCCATCAGCGCGAGATGATGTCGAGGGTCGCATCGACCCGCAGCGCAAGCACGGCCGCGATCAGTGCGAGCTGGATACAGATGCCCCATCCACGGCGGCGTCCGAGCGGGAGCGGCGGGGGTAGCTGATCGATCAGCGGCGACCAGAGGAATTTGAAAGCGTAGGGTATGCCGACCAGGGCGAAGGCGCCGATCCGCGCGCGGCTGACGCCGGCGGTCGCGAGCCAAGCCGAGAGCGTCGTGTAGGTGAGCAGCAACGGCAGCCCGCTGGCGAAGCCCAACGGTAGAATGAGGAGCACGCGCCGTTCAGCATAGGGCGCGAGCCAGCTCCCGCCATCCGCTCATGTCTGGGGTTTTTCCCTCCGCGCATTAGTAGCGCTACCATCAGCGTGAGGCTCCACAACTTGGCTATCCGAGAGTGCGCACTGAGGTCGAGAGTTTTTGCCTGGGTACTGGCGACGATGGTCGCGTGCGTTACGCTGGGCGCCGCGTCGAGGCTGCGCGCTGACGGGACGGCGGCGAAGGAGAGCTGCTACTTCCTGGTCGCCCGCGACGACATGCCCGACCCGATGTTCCAGCAAACGGTCATCCTGATGGTGCCGTCGGCGCCCGAGAATCCGATCATCGCGGGGGTGATCGTCAACAAGCCCACCAACGTCACGCTGGCACAGTTGCTCGAGCATATCCCCGGGCTCAAGCATCCGCGAAAAACTCTACTTCGGCGGTCCGGTGGACGACGACGAACCTATCCTGTTGGTGCGCGGCCCGCATCCGGCCAAAGGTACCACGCGCCTGATGGACAATCTCTACACGGGCACGAGTGCCGACACGATCACGGATATTCTCAGCCATGCTTGGTCCCCACAGGATACGCGACTCTTCATGGGACGGGCGCAGTGGACGCGCGATCAATTGCGCATGGAAACTCTGCGGGGCGCGTGGGACGCGATGCCGGCTGACGTCGACCTGATCTTCAAGTCCGATCCGGCGGCGGTCTGGCGGGGCCTGCAGAAGCATTCGCATCTGCGCGAAGTCAAGCCGTCGCGTCTTCAGGCACGACCCCGGGCGATCTACTCCCGTTGACCGCGTACCGCCCGATTCAGGAATAAGGAGACTGACATATGCCGAACGATGCGGACGCGGATAAAGCCCAGGCCGTCTATGAGCGGGTCAAATCAGGCTTCGGCACTGTCGCCGCGGCCTACACCACCAGCCTCGGCGATGCGGATGCCAGCCTGATCGCGCCGGTGGTTGCTCTGGCGGCACCGCTTCCTACCGATCTTGCCCTCGATATCGCGACCGGCGCGGGCCATACCGCACTGGCGATCGCGCGCGTGTGCGGCAGGTCGTCGCCTTCGATCTCACCCCGCAAATGCTCGAGGAGACCGCGCGCAACGCAGCCGCTCGCGGGATTGCCAATATGGTGACGCGTGAGGGCGCCGCCGAGCAACTGCCCTTCGAGGATGCGAGCTTCGATATCGTTACCGTGCGCCAGGCGCCGCATCACTTTGCCGACGTGCGCGCCGCAGTCAAGGAGATGGCGCGGGTTCTCAGGTCGGGCGGCCGTCTGGTGGTGGTCGATTCATCCGGGCTCGAACGGGGAACTCGATCGCACGTGGCACCTTATCGAAAAGCTGCATGATGACTCCCACGTACGCAACTACCGTCCCAACGAATGGCGCAAGATGATCAAAGACTCGGGGCTGCGGGTGCTGAGCGAGGAGCTAGGCTTCTATACCGAGCGGGGCGGACCGATGGACTTCGCTACCTGGACTGCACGCAGACGGACGCCGGCCGACAAGGTGGCGCGCCTGCGCGAGATCTTCTGCAGTGCTTCGCCGCAGTTGCGGGAAGCGCTGCGAATCGAGATCGCCGGGGAGTAGATCGGGCTTTGCGTGCGGCAAGTCACGCTCGCAGCGACCAAGGAATGACTCAGCCCTCTGTAGTCGCGGACGCGTGACCAGACCGTTGAGAACCTTCTCAACGGCCTGCTCGCTTGTAACAATCTTCTCCGGTCAAACCAGTCTGATCGGCGGTTGATTCGGCGATCTTTATCTGGCGCATTCCAATCCACGCCCGCGCTCGATCGATGGGGCCGCGCGTCAGAAGAGGCGGTATGAAACACCGCGCTTGCCATCGAGAATCGATCATCGGCATATCGTTATGAGTATTTTCTCATATAATGAGGACAATGTTTGGACGAGAACATCAGGCCGGTGACTTGGCTGGGCGACTCGCGAAAGCAGACCTGAGGCTTCCCCGCCGGAGGTGAGAAAAAGCATCGGCGTGGCGCTTTACGACGCGCAGAAAGGCGATAAAGCGCCGACCGCCAAGCCGTTCGGAGGTGTCGGCAGCGGGGTTTTCGAGATAGCGCTGCGGTTCGACAGGGATGCTTACCGGGCGGTATATGCGGTGAAGGCCGGTAGGCGGATTTATGTTTTGCACGCCTTCCAGAAGAAATCCAGGCAAGGCATCAAAACGCCCCGGCAAGACGTGGAGGTTATCGCCCAACGCTACAGGCAAGCCTTGCGGATGGAGAAAGAGCCATGATCCGGAAAAAAGAATCCGAATACGAAATCGGCAGCGGCAATGTGTTTGCCGACCTTGAGCTTGACGATGCGGACGAGCTTCTAACCCGCGCGCAATTGGGTCATACCGTCCGCCTGATCCTGAAGGCGAGGAAACTGAAACAGCGGGAAATCGCCAAGCTGCTCGCCATCGACCAGGCTGAAGTATCCAAGCTGATGAACGGCCAGTACCATCTCTTTGCCGAAGGCCGCCTCTTTGCGTTCCTCAAGTGCCTTGAGCAAAAGGTCACGATCCAGGTGAGCCGCCACCACAAGGGCGAGCCGTATCAGCAGGTCACATTTGCTTCGTGACAGGCCAGCTCCGCGCCTCTTACGAATCGATTGACGCGGTGCTCGCGACCTGGGACGTCGAGCGGACGATGGAGATCAACAACCGGCTGGTCGCGCACCACGGTCAGATGGGCAGAGCCCTGGTCAGGGAGATTCCCGATTGGTTCACGATGAACCGGCTACGATGCAAACGTGGTTCAACAGCCTGGTCACGATCTGGAATACACAGCGCCCCGGCGACGTATGCCGCCGGGGCTGTATAGCTATTAGGCGGCTTCGGCCTTGAGCCCGTTGAGCTTCTTCAGCTCGGGCATCACGTGCCTGGCGAAGCAGCGTCGATGTTGCGCTCGGCCTCGTCGTAGGGCATGCCGGCGTAGCTGAAGACGCCGCTGAAGGCGGCTGGCGGTCGACGGCCGCGGATGACGTCGATGATCTTCTCGTAGCACTGCTCGGGCGTGCCCCAGACCTGCAGGTTGAGGAAGAACTCGCTGCACCGTCGCTGCCGTACTGGGCGATCTTGTCCGATTCCTGCTGCGGTAGTACTCGTAGCCCTTGCGCTGGCCGAAGGTGCGCGCCGGCATCTCGTAGTGGTCGATCGACGCTCTGGAGTAGCCGCCGATGTACTTGCACGCCATGCTCGCGGGCGCGCTCCGCGTTCTCGTCGCAGAAGGTCCAGCCGGCGGCGATCGGCGGCGGCGCGTCGCGCCGTTGACCTGCTTCGTAGATGCGGCGTATAGCCGCGAGCTCCTCGCGCCACCGCGTCCCACGGCTTCTGCGGGATGATCAGCAGGCCGACGCCGAGCTGGGCCATGATCGGCATCGACTCGGGCGAAACCGCGGCGGCGTAGGTGCGTCCCTTGAACGACTTGAAGGGCGCGGGCCGGATGTCGCGGCGCGGCTGCTTGATGTACTTGCCGTCGTCTCGCACTAGCCGCGTCTCGAGCGCCGTTCGAGGATCATCTCGGCGTACTCGACGAAGAGCTCGCGGCCTCGTTCGATCGAGCCGGAAGCCGTCGAACTCGATGCGCGCCAGGCCGCGGCCCGAGGCCGAGGATCACGCGGCCGTCGGACAGGTGGTCGAGCATCGAGACCTCCTCCGCCACGCGCATCGGGTCGTGCCACGGCAGCACGACCACCATCGAGCCGAGCTGCACGGTCTTGGTGCGCCCCGGCATGTAGGACAGGAACTGCAGCACGTCCGGGCACATCGTGTAGTCGTTGAAATGATGCTCGACGCCCCCGTCGTCGAAGCCGAGCGGCTCGGCCATCTCGGCCAGCCGCAGGTCCCGCTGATAGACCTCGGCGTCGGACAGCGCGTTGTGGGGATTCTGAAAAATTACGGCGCCACCAACTTTCACTAGGCAGTCTCCTTGGAAGGGATTCGCAAGCAGCCCAGTTCTAGCCGATTTCGGCGCGATCCGCGAGCCCTTGCGAAAGCCGTCTTGCGCCGCCCCGGGCCGTCTGATCGAGGTGACGGACGGTTGGCGACCATGAAGCCGAAGTTGTGCGGCTCTTGAACCTTTCGGCTGATCATATAAAAGAGCAGTGCGCTCCGATCAACTTGGGGGAAGTCATAGCGATCAGGAGAGACGCAATTGCGCGCAAGCCTGAAATTGCCACAGCTTGGGCGATCGAGGAGAAGGAATGGCTAGGCGACAGTTTGCGATGATGGCTGGCGTGGCGTCAGCCTGGATAGTCTTGTTGTGCGCGGCCGTATGGCTGGGCCTATCGCCAAGGGCAAGCAGTTCGCCTTCTTGCGTTCGGTAATGTCACGGTCGATCCCTCTGTACCCGCAAAAACGCCCATCCCTGTCAATGAACGGTACCCCGCTGGTCTCCAACACCACCGTCCGCCCATCAGCGGTAATGTTTATGTTCTCGAAGTGTTCTATGGGTAACATCGAAGAAGCCAGTTTTTTGAACTCTGCGGCCACCCGGCCGGCTTCATCAGAAGGCATTAAATCAAAGGCTTTTTTCCCTATGATTTCCTCCGGCGAGTACCCGAGTATGTCCTTTACCTGCGGACTTGAATATGTGTATGATCCTTCCGAGTCGGTTTCCCATATCCAGTCGCTTGTGCTTTCGGTTAATGCCCTGAACCTCTCTTCGCTCTCCCGCAAGACGCCTTCTGCCCGTTTGCGCTCGGAGACGTCGCGCGCGAGAGCAAGCATAAGCTGTGTGCCGTTTATGTCCAGCAGCCCCACGCGGACTTCAACCTGGAAGGTAGTGCCGTCCTTGCGTCTATGCACGCCGTTTATCGTTACAGGTCTGCTTGGAACTTCTTTGTCCCAGAGCTCGGCAATATTCTCGGTGGCAAAAGCCGTCTCTACGTCCTGCACGGACATCCTGAGTAGTTCCTCACGCGTATATCCAAGGCTTTCGCACGCGGCCTGGTTTACGTCAACGATTACACCTTTGCTGTCATGGAGAAAAAATGCATCCGCCGCGTTTTCTACCAGGGCCCTGAACCTTTTCTCGCTCGCACGCAGGGCATCCTCGGCCTTTTTGCTGCCGGAAATATCATGGACGAGGGACGCAACACCTATGACCCTTCCGTCGTCGGCTATCAGTGGCGTGTTATACCATTCGCACAGGATGGTCCTGCCGTCCTTAGTCACGTTCTCGTTTGTGCTCCGCTCCCCGCCGCTGCGCGTCAGCAGGTCGCCCCAGACACGGTCCACATGCGGCTTGGCGCTGTCCGCCACTATAAACTCGGCATGCCGGCCGAAGGCTTCGGCGGCAGGGTAACCAAAAATCTTCTCAGCCGCCGGGTTCCAGCTGACCACACGAAAACCTGTATCCCAGTCGATTACCGCCAGAGGTGTCTGCTTAACGTGAAGCTGCAACCTCTGCTGATATTGCTTCAGCGCCTCTGCCGCACGCCTGCGCTCGGCTTCCGAAACCCTCTGGGCAACTGCCTGTTCAACAGAATTGATTATCCGGGCGAAATGGGCAAAACCTATATCCTTGGTGAAGTAGTCATATGCGCCGTTCTTGAATGCCTCCCTGGCCACCTCTTCGTTGCCTTGGCCGGTGACAAAAATGAACGGCACGTCGCTGCCAACTTCCCTCAGGGCAAGGAGGAGCTCCATGCCGTTCATTTCAGGCATCTGGTAGTCTGAGAGTATGCAGTCAACCGGGTTGGACTTCAGGTATTCAATACATTCGGGGCCGCATTCGACGGCGGCGAAGGAAAGATGCGGGGCCTCCATCGAAAGCTTGAGCTTCATGAACATCCCTAGGTCCGCGTCATCGTCCACTATCAGTACTTTTATGGCGCCCTTTGCTGTCACCGTTTCCTGCATTTCCATACTTTACACCACAGATTGGGGGTAAGGGCATCTGGCTTTAAATATACTTAGTATATCAAAATGTAGCGGATTACTATTGTGGCAGATAAAGTCTGAACGTGCTGCCGCGGCCCTCCTCACTTTCCACCTCCACCCTGCCGCCATGAGCCTCGGCAACCGCCTTGACAATGGCAAGGCCGAGTCCCGTCCCTTTCGTCCCGGCAGTCTTTGGTGAGCGGTAATATTTATCGAATATCTTGCCCATTTCTTCATGCGGGATGCCGGGGCCAGTATCTGAAACGGTAACGAGTATGCACTTGCCGCCTTCGCATGATAATTCTTTGGCCGCAAGCTTGACCTCTCCGCCTTGCGGGGTGTAGTTGAAGGCGTTCTGCAGCAGGTTGCCCACCGCCCTCTCCACCTGTTTTTTGTCCAGGATCGCCACAGGCAGACGTTCAGGGATGTCCACACTGAACACTATCCCCTTCTTCCGTGCTATAGGCTCAATATCGT
>CAVSQA010000006.1:0-11647 GCA_963729955.1 uncultured Gemmatimonadales bacterium | reverse complement strand
GCCGTCGGGGGGCCATCGGCTTGCCGCAAAGCTGACTGGGGAGCGTGAATTCGGCGTTAACGGCCGGTGGACGGCGGCAGTCGACTGTTAGTTGGATGGGGATCCCAACTGTCGGGATGGAGGGCCAGCGACAGCGCGTGCGACGTGGAAGTGCCCGTGCGCCGTCTCGCGCCCGCCCAGCGTCGGAACCGGTGTTGCGACGGGCCGGTCCCGGGATGGCTTCCCTCGCCACTGGATAGGGTGTGTTCCCCGCGCGCGCGGTGTGTTCATGGACACGTGTGGGTGTGCCCGAAATGTGCCCACACCATCCGTCAACCATCGACAAACACGAGGGGGTCCACCGTGCGGCAGACCCCCGTAACTCGCGCGTTCGCACCACCATCAGCCAACATCGTCAAACACCGCGAGCGGCCTCAGTCGAGTTAAGAGTCCGCTGCTCTACCAACTGAGCTACCCGGTCGCGGCCTGAAACCTGACGGCCCGCCACGCCGGGCACAAGCGGCCCGCGGCGCTACTCGTCCCTGAGGGCGAGGTTGGGATCCACGCGCGCCGCCCGCAGCGCCGGCACCGCGCTCGCCGCCACGGAGGTCACCAGCAGCAGCGCGGCGACGCCCGCCAGCACGACGGGGTCGCGCGGCGAGGTCTCGAAGAGGAGCGGCGCGACGAAGCGCCCCGCCACAAGCGCGCCCGCACCGCCGAGCACGAGGGCGAACGCTGAGAGACGAAGGCCCTCCCCCAGCACCAGCCGTACCACGTGGCGCGCCTCGGCGCCGAGCGCCACGCGCACCCCCAGCTCGTGGGTGCGCTGCACCACCCCGTACGCCGTCACGGAGTAGAGCCCGACGGCGGCGACCACCAGCGCCAGCAGGCCGAAGATGGTGAACATCGTCGCGCCCAGGTCCCACTGGCGCATGTTCGGCGCGACGATGTCCGCGAGCGGCTGCACCGTGACGTAGGCGTCCCCCGGCATCTGGCGCTGCAGCGCGACCCGGACCTGCTCCGCGAGCGCGCCCGCCGGCCCGGCAGTGCGCACGAACAGGCCGCCCAGGCCGGGCCGCCACTGGGCGATCGGCAGGTAGTACGTCATGCCGGCGCCGCCCCGGAAGTCGCCGTAGCGGATGTCTTCGGCGATCCCGACGACCGTGCGGCACGGCGCCGTGTCGGCCCCGATCCTGACGCACCGGCCCAGGGCGTCCACGCCCTTCCACAACGCCTCGGCCAGCCCCTGGCTCACGACGATCACCGGCGTGGCACCGTCCCGGTCCCCCGGCGCGATGCCGCGCCCGCGCAGCAGGCGCGTGCCCATCGTCGCGAAGTATCCCGGCGAGGCCGCCTGGAGGAGGATCTCCCCGCCGCCGATGTGGTTCACGTACGCGGTATCGAGCCCGGGCACCACGATGTTCCAGTTCCAGCTCTGGTAGAACGGCACGCTCAGCGCCCGCGCGCTGCCCTGCACGCCCGGGACGGCCCGCGCCCGCTCGGCCAGCCGGTCCCGCAGCGCCCCGGCGGGTCCCGCCGCCAGCGCCACGCTGCGCATGGCCGGGTCCACCCAGAGCAGGCGGTCGGCGTCGTAGCCGAGGCGCAGGCCGCGCACGTTGTGGAAGCTCCTGAGGAACAACCCGGCGCCGACGAGCAGCACCACCGACAGCGCTCCCTGCACCACGAGCAAGGTCGTGCGCGTCCGCGAGCGGTGGAAGGTGCCCTCGCGGACGCCGGCCTTGAGCGCCGTCGCCACGTCGCTCCGGCCCGCGTGCAGCGCGGGAGCGAGACCTGCCAGCAGACCGGCGGCGAGCGCCGCGGCGGCGCCGAACGCGAGCACGCGCCCGTCCGCCACCGTGCTCGTCCAGTCCACGTCGGGGATCAGCGTCCCGCGCAGGATGCCGCCGCCCCACTGCGCGATCGCGAGTCCGGCCGCGCCACCGAGGACGGCGAGCAGCACGCTCTCGGCCATGAGCTGGGCCAACAAGCGGCCGCGGCTGATGCCCAGCGCCAGCCGGACGGCGATCTCGCGCCGCCGGCCGTACGCGCGCGCCAGGAGCAGGTTGCCGACGTTGGCGCAGGCGATGATCAGCACGATCGCCGCGACGCCCACCAGCCAGAGAGACACCTTGGCCTCGTCCGACTCTCCCGGCCCGGCGTCCCTCAGCACGCTCGCGGCGAGGGCGCGGGGCCGCCTCAGCTCGATCGGCGGGATGTTGGGCAGCTCGACGCGCTGCTGCGCGTAGCTCCGCTGGAAGGCCAGCGTGAGTTGGGCGTCGGCTGCCGCCAGGCTCACGCCCTCGCGGCGCCGGACGAACACCTCCGGCCACGACCACGAGTACGTCCGGAGCCGATCCGGCGGGTTCCCGGTCTCCGCCACCGCGGCGGTGATCGGCAGGATCGCTACGGCGTTCCCCATCGACGTGCCCATGAAGCCCCTGGGCGCGACCCCGATGATGTCGTAGTCGCGCTGCCCGATCCGGAGCGCCTTCCCCACCGCATCGGCTCGGCCGCCGTAGCGGTCGCGCCAGAAATCGTAACCCAGCACCGCGACCGCCGTGCCGGTCGGCTCGGCATCCTCGGCGTCCGTGAAGAAGCGCCCGACGACGGGGCGCATCGCGAACAGACTCCAGTAGCTCGCGCTCACGCCGAGGATGTGCCGCTCCTGTGCGTCCTCGCCCGTGCCCACCGCCACCGAGGGATCGATGTACGCGGCGACCACGTCGAACGAGGTCGTCATCCGCCTGAGGTCGAGGAACCTCCGGTACGATGTGTGCGTGTTCGGAAACACCTTCCCGTTGGTCACGTCGAGGAACCAGACCCGATGTACCCGGTCCGGATGCGCGAGGTACGCCGGCGGCCGCAGGAGCAGCCGATCCACGATACCGAACATCGTGGCGTTGGCGCCGATGCCCAGGCCCAGCGTCACCACCACCGCGAGAGCGAAGCCCGGCCGGAGCCTGAGCCCGCGCAGCGCGTAGCGGAGATCCTGCCGGAAGGCGCCCCACCAGTCCGCGCGCCGCTCGGTCGCGACGCGCCGCCGATCCATCGCCACCAGCCGCTCGCGCGATTGCCGCCACGTCGCCGAACCGGCGCTCCGCCTCGCGCCGCGCCTCGGCCTCCGGGAGGCCGCGGTCCACCAGCTCCCGCACCTCCAGGTCGAAGTGGTGCCGCAGCTCCTCCTCGACCTCCCGCTCCACGTCCGCCGCGCGGCCGAGCCGGAACGCGCGCCGCAACCCGGGCCAGCGCATCATGGGACCCTCACGCAGTCTCGAGGACCTTGAACATCGCCGTGGCGTACCGCGAGAACGCGGCAGACTGCGCCCGCAGCTCACGCCTGCCGGCCGCGGTGAGCTGGTAGAACTTCGCCCGGCGGTTGTTGTCGGAGACTCCCCACTCTGAGGCCAGCCAGCGGCGCTGCTCCATCCGGTGCAGCGCGGTGTACAGCGCCCCCTCCTCGATCAGCAGGTCGTCCCGCGTCGTCTCGCGCACCCAGCGCGCCACGGCGTACCCGTGCATCGGCCCCCAGGTCAGCGCCTTGAGGACCAGCAGGTCCAGCGTCCCCTGCATCAGCTCGAGATCGGCGGCCACGGTCTTCCCCTGAACAGTTGATGGGAGTATACAAACCGGGGCTCCCCGGGGCCAGTCCCCTCAGCGCTTGAGGGGACAGGCCCAGCACTGAGACTCCTTGGGGGGAAAGGGTTGCAGGCGCTCGCGTGCAATCGTCGCCGGCGGCCCGGCTGCGGTCTCGACACGAGACCGCGCGCGGCTAGATTCGAGGCACCTCACGACACAGCACCAGGACGCCACGTCACTCAACCGAAGCCGGGGGGCGGCGTGATCGTCCCCTATTCCGTGACCTCCCATGGCCGCCGCCACGCCGCCCGACTGGAGGAGAGACACCACGCCATGAAGAAGCGCATTCTGATCCTCGGAGCGGGATTCGGGGGGCTCGAGCTGAGCACCATGCTCTCCGAATCGCTCGGCGACACGATCGAGACGACGCTGATCGACAAGAGTGACTGTTTCGTCTTCGGCTTCTCCAAGCTCGACGTGTTGTTCGGCCGGGCGGCGCCCGAGGCGGTGCGCGTGCCGTACCGCACCATCGCGAAGCCCGGTCTCCGCATCGTGCAGCAGGCCGTCACGGCGATAGACCCGGTCGCGAGACGGGTGACCACCGATGGCGGGGTCTTCGAAGCGGACTACCTCGTCGTCGCGCTCGGCGCCGACTACGATGTCGGCGCCACACCGGGTCTCGCCGAAGCGGGGCACGAGTTCTACTCCGTCGCGGGGGCGGAGCGGGCGCGTGCGGTGCTCACGGCGTTCAAGGGCGGCAAGGCGATCGTGGGCGCCTGCGGTGCGCCGTTCAAGTGCCCGCCCGCGCCGAGCGAGACGGTGCTGCTGCTCCACGACTATCTCGAGCGGCGCGGCATCCGCGATCGCAGCGACATCACGCTCGTGATCCCCTACGGGACGCCGCTCCCGCCGTCGCCCGAGACCTCCGCCGCGCTGGTCGCCGCGTTCGCCGAGCACGGCATCACCTTCGTCCGCGACCGCAAGGTCCGCGAGCTCTCCGCGGCCCGGCGCGTCGCCGTGCTCGACGACGGCAGCGAGCTGCCTTTCGACCT
This sequence comes from uncultured Gemmatimonadales bacterium, assembly GCA_963729955.1. GTDB lineage: Bacteria > Gemmatimonadota > Gemmatimonadetes > Gemmatimonadales > JACORV01 > Fen-1245. Next base: position 7,040 of record CAVSQA010000006.1, on the reverse strand, counting down.
CTTCCTCGGGATTCCCGTGCACGTCGCCCCGCCCGTGGTCGCGGCGAGCGGGCTCACCGAGAACGGCTGGATCCCGGTGAATCCGCGAACCCTGGAGACTCGCCATCCCGGCGTGTACGCGATCGGCGACGTGTCGAATACCGGGGTGCCGAAAGCCGGCGTCCTCGCCGAAGGGGCGGCGCAGTCCGTCGCCTCCTCGCTGATCGCCGCGCTCACCGGTGCCGGCGCGCCGCAGCCGTATGCGGGCGCGGGTGCCTGTTACGTGGAGTTCGGCGCCGGGCTCGTCGGCCGGATGGATGTGAACTTCCTGGGCGGCCCGAAGCCCACGGCCAGGTATCTCGGGGCATCCACCGCGATTCGCGCCGAGAAGGAGCAGTTCGGCTCGAGTCGCCGGGCGCGGTGGTTCGGAGCATAGCGCTCCGCGGGCAGCGGCCCCCGGACAGGCCAACCCACGGCACCTTCGGGCGAACGCCAGCCTGCGCTGCGACACACGAGGCACGGCAGGCGCGTTGCCGGAGCGCCAGGTGGCTCGTACGTTGGCGTGGTCAACTTCAGCGAGACTCCGATGGCCGAAGTCGCAACGGCGGAGACGGTGCTGGTCGTCCACGACGCCCCGTATGGGAACGAACGGCCCTACAACGCGCTCAGATTCGCGCTCGCGCTGGCGAAGCAGCCGGGGGTAGGGCCGGTCGCCATGTACCTGCTCGGGGATGCGGTGGGAGCCGCCCTGGCGGGCCAGCACACCCCGGACGGCTTCTACAACGTCGAGCGGATGCTGCGCGGGGTTCTGCGCACCGGGGCCGTGTTCACGTGAGGCACGTGCCTCCAGGCTCGCGGGATCGAGCCCAGCCGACTCATCGAGGGCGTGCAGGTCGGCACGATGGACGGCCTGGCCGCGGCGGTGGCCGCCGCGCGCCGTACGCTCTCCTTCTAGGGTGCGCAAAGCCCGCCGCTCTACGCCTCGATCCCGTCGCTACGACGTCCGGCTCGCGGGCAGCGCGACGCCGCTGACGAAGGGTTGCGGCGGCTCCCGCCCGCCGCAGGGCTGGCTCCCTACGGCTCGCGGCCCGGCGCCATGGGCAGGAGGGCGATCTCGATGCGCCGGTTCTGGCTCCGGCCCCTGGCCGTCGCGTTGCTCGCGATCGGATGGTATTCGGAGAGCCCGACCGCCTGCAGGCGCACGGCGTCGATGCCGACGCTGTCCTGGAGGAACCGGACGACGTTGGACGCCCGGGCGGTGGAGAGCTCCCAGTTGGTGGGGAACCGGCCCTTCAATCGCGAGCTGATCACCACGTTGTCGGTGTGCCCCTCGACCCGGATGATCTTGCCCTCCGTGGTCTTCAGGACGTTGCCGACGCGCCGGAGGATGCGGAGGCCCGCCGGCGTGATGTCCGCCTCGCCGGAGGGGAAGAGGATCTTGTCCACCATCGTCACGTTGAGGCGATCCGCCAGACGGGTGATCTGAATCTGCCCCTGGGCGATCTCCGACTGCATGTCCTTCACCAGCGTGTCGTAGGTGGTCCTGAGCTGGGCGATCTCCGCTTCCTTCTGGCGCGAGGCCGCGGCCACCTGCGTGTCGAGCTGCGCGGCGAGCGCGGTGTAGCGCGCGCGGAGGTGGCGCGCCTCGAAGCTGAGCGAGTCCGTGACCAGGGCCAGGGAATCGGCTCGGCCCCGCGTGGTCGTGTCGCGCCCGTGGAAGTACACGGTGGACCCGGCCAACGCCGCGGCGACGAGAACCGAGAGAATCAGGGCGACCTTCATGCTCGTTCCTCCGGTGATCCGGTCGGCGTCCTTGGAGACGCCAGCGGCAACGGTGGTGCCAGCGCAGCTCCGGCGCTACGGCACCGGGCGCAGCGCGGCCTGCACCGTGCCCTCGAGCCCGGCCAGGCCGAACACCTTGGGCTCCGCCGCCAGCGCCGCCGCGGCCACGATGCCCACGACGTAGCCGTAGGTCTCGTCGGGGATCTCGTCGCGGTGGTGCTCGAGCAGCTGCCAGAAGTTGCGGTCGCGCGGCGTGGCGGGCAGGGTGCGCAGCAGGCGCAGGACCAGCGTCGAGCCCGCGTTGTAGCTCGCCATCACCAGCAGGCCCGAGCCCTGGGCGTCGATCGTGTAGAGGTCGCCGACGTAGCGCACCGCGGCCCGGGTGGCGCGCGCCACGTCGTGGCGCTGGTCCCGCGGGTCGTAGCGCGGCTCGCCCACCAGCGGCCCCACCCTGAGGCCGTACTGCTGGGCCGTCGCGGGCAGCAGCTGCCACATGCCCTTGGCGATGCCGAACCGCGTGGGCGGCCCGACGGCCCGTGGGGAGAACCGGCTCTCCTGGAAGGCGAGCCACACCAGGTCGGGCGGCAGGTTGTTGGCGGCCAGCACCGACTCGATGAGATCCGGATACCCGCTGTCGGCCGCGGTGCGCACGGTGGTGGAGAAGTCCGCCGTGCGGCGCCACTGGGCGATGCGGGCCCGCACGTCGTGGATGAAGCCGTCCGACACGAGCATCGGCGCCTCACCGAGCCGGGCGACGGCGGCCCGGATGGCCCGCACGTCGGCGGGATCCCCGCTGGACTGGTCGAGCTGGTTGCTCCACTCCGCGTAGACCGACTCCAGGCGCTCGCGCCGGTCGCGGTACTCCTGCCGCTCCGGGGCGTCGGCCCCGAGGCGGTCCACCTCCAGCTCGAGCGCCTTCAGGCGGTAGAAGACCTCGGCGGCCTCACGGCGGATGGACGCGACGCGGCGGTTGACGTAGAAAAGGCGGCCGGCGAAGCCGACCGCCGCGAGCACCCCCACCACGGCCACCGCACGGTAGATCCGATTGGTCCGGCGCATGCGCTCGTAGACGTGGCGCACCAGCTCCATCGACTTGCGGTCGTAGATGCTGCGCACCAGCTCCATCGTCTTGCGGCCGACGCCAGGACCCTTGGGCAAGGCTGTTCACTCCGGCTTGGTGGTCGCGTCACCCGGCGGTCTGGGATCGGGAAACGGTACGGCATTGCCCTTACGCGGTCAACCGCCCGCGCGGCACGCCCGATTCGGCGACCGGGGTGACGCCCGCCTGACGCCCGCCCCTATCTTTCCGGCGTGGGCGCAACCTCCCGGCCGGCACGGTTTCGAGGCGCGGGCCGCCGCGCGGCGCGCGTCGCGGCCGCGGGGCTGGTCGCCGCCTGCGCGGCCGCCCGATACAACTACACCGACCCGGCGGGCCCCCGGTATGCGGAGGCGGCGAACTCCATCCCCGGGGTCCGCGACACCCTGAAGATCGTCGCCTTCAACGTCGAGTTCGCGGAGCACGTGGATCGGGCCATCGCGCTGATCCGCCAGACGGCCGCGCTGCGAGATCCGGACGTGCTGCTGCTGCAGGAGATGGACGAGACCGGGGCCAAGGCGTTCGCCGACGCGCTCGGGCTCGGGTACGTGTACTACCCGTCCACCGTCCACCCGGCTACGCACCGCGACTTCGGCAACGCCATCCTGTCACGCTATCCGATCAGCGACGACCGCAAGATCCTGCTCCCGCACCTGGCGCGGCCGAACGGCACGCTGCGGACCGCCGTCGGCGCGACCATCCGGGTCGGCGTGCACCACGTCAGGATCTACAGCGTCCACCTCGCGACGATGCTGGACAACGGGCCGCAGGCCCGGCGCGACCAGCTCGCCGCCGTGCTGGCCGACGCGGAGGCCTACCCGCTGGTCGTCCTGGGCGGCGACTTCAACAGCGGCTCGGTGCCCGAGATCGCCTTGCCGCGCGGCTTCGAGTGGCCGACCTACCACCTGGGCCGCACCCGGGCCTTCTGGGACATGGACCACGTGCTGCTCAAGGGACTGGCCGTGCCGGCGGAGTCGGCCGCGGGGATCGTCCGCGACGTCCACGGGGCCAGCGACCACAAGCCGGTGTGGGCGCGCGTCATCCTCCCGGAGCCGGAGGCCGGCCCGTGACGGCGCTCAGCCGCGCGCTGCTCGGCCTGGCGGCGGCCGGCGCCGTCGCCTCGACCTGGCCCGCCGCGCTCTCCGCGCAGGACTCCCTGCCGGTCGCCTCCCCACCGGCGGCCGTGCCGGCCTCCGGCGACGCCGCCCGGTGTGCCGGCTGCGCCCCGAAGCGGCCGCTCAAGGCCGCGCTCGAGGGGCTCGCCGTCAACGTCGTCCTGAACCGGTTCGACGCCTGGGTCCGGAACGCCTACAACCCGCGCGAAGGGTACTGGGCGCGCGTGGGGCCGCGGACCTGGAGCACCAACCTCCGCGACGGGTGGGAGTGGGATACCGACGAGTTCTCCACCAACATGTTCATGCACCCCGTGCACGGTGCGGCGTACTTCCGTTCCGGGCGCGAGAACGGCCTCGATTTCTGGGAGTCGGTGCCGCTCCCCTTCCTGGGCTCCGCCGAGTGGGAGTACTTCGGCGAGACGGCGCGCCCCTCGCTCAACGACTTCTACAACACCTCCTTCGGCGGCATCGCCCTGGGCGAGATGACCTACCGCCTGGTCGCCCTGGTGCGCGACAACCGCGCGCGCGGCGCGGGCCGCATCCTCCGCGAGCTGGCGGCCGTGCCGCTCGACCCGCTGGGGAGCCTCCGGCGCCTGCTGTCGGGGGACTTCACCCGCGTATCGGCGGACCCCGTGGACCGCGGGCCGGGCGCGCTCGCGCTCCAGCTCGAGGGCGGCGTCCGGCTGGCCGTGGACTCGGGGCCGGCCCGCCGGCGGAGCATGGCCAGCGCGCTCGTCGCGGAGCTGGACTACGGCGACCCGTTCACGAGGCCGTACGCGCAGCCGTTCGACGTCTTCACCGCGCGGCTCCTGATCGGCGCCGGCGCGTACCCCGTCAACGAGCTGCGGGTGGCCGGCCGGCTCTACGCGCACGAGTTCACCAACCGGTCCACCACGATCCGCACGTTCTTCACCGTCCTCCAGAAGATCGAGTACACCGGCAACCCCGCCTACAAGTACGGCGCGCAGAGCCTCGATGTCGGGCTGGTCGCGGGATTCGAGCTCCAGCGGTGGTGGGACGTGCGGCTCGAAGGCTACGCCGAGGGGATCATGCTCGGCGCCGTGGACGCGCCGGGCGCCGGCATCCCGGGCAGTCCGCGCACCTACGACTTCGGCCCCGGCGTGGGGTTCGAGGTCGCGGCGTCCCTGCAGAAGCGGACCTTCCCGGTGCTCACGGCGCGCTGGCACGGGACGGTGGTGCACTCGGTGAGCGGCTCGCCGGCCGACCACTTCGTTCAGCTTCCGAGCGTCGAGGTCGGCATCCCGCTCGGACAGCGCCTCGGGGTGGGTGCGTACGCCGGATGGTACCGGCGACGCAGCGCCTACATCGGCGCGCCGGGCGAGGTCGCGACCTACCCCGACTACCGCGCGTACCTCACGTGGCAGACGCACCGGCGCCCCGCGCGGACGGAGGAGCGCTGACGCGGATCTGCGGCGCCCTGCTGGTCGCGCTGCTGCTCGCGCTCGGGGCTCAGCCGGCCGGCGCGCAGGTGCCCCGGCGCGGCGGGCTGTGGGCGGACGCCGGCGCCGGGTACGGCCGGCTGCGGTTGACGTGCGCCACCTGTTCCAGCGTGGCCGCCGCGGGCGGGACGGAGGTCACCGTCACGGTGGGCGGCGCTCCCACGGCCAACGTGCTGCTCGGCCTGCAGGCGCAGACGTGGTCGAGCGCGGGCGGTGGAGCCGAACAGAAGGTGCGCAGCCTCACCGCCATCGTGCAGTGGTATCCGTGGCCCGCGAGGGGGTGGTTCATCCGCGCCGGGACCGGGATCGTGCAGGGCCCGGTCACGCCGAGGGCCGACAGCACCCAGGCCGCCACGGCCCAGGGCACCGGCGTGGGACTCGACTTCGGGTTCGGCTACGACCTCCCGGTGAGCGAGCACTTCGGGTTGACGGTGCAGGCGGCGACCCACATCGCGGCGCTGGGCGACCTTCGGGTCAACGGGCAGCCCGCGAACGACGTCATCGCGTACATCGGACGGCTGGGCATCGCGCGTGGTGCTTCGGTAGCACGGGGCGCATGACGTTGCGCCGGCCCGGCACGCTAGATGCAACAGTCTCGAACGGGTATCGTTACGACCGTTCAAGGAGCCTGTCGTCGCATGCTGCAGATCCTGACCCGCTTCTTCCACGATGACGCCGCGCAGGCCCGCGGCCGGACCGTCGCGCTGTATGCGGTCCTGGCGGCGGCCAACGTGGGCGCGTGGCTGTGGGCGGTGGCGGCCTTCCGCGCGTACCCCCTGCTGCTCGGCACCGCGCTGCTGGCGTACAGCCTCGGCCTCCGGCACGCGATCGACGCGGACCACATCGCCGCCATCGACAACGTCACGCGCAAGCTGATGCAGGAGGGCAAGCGGCCGGTCGCGGTAGGGTTCTTCTTCTCGCTCGGCCATGCGACCGTCGTCGTGCTGGCCGCCGTGGCCATCGCCGCGACGGCGATCGCGTTCAGCACGCGGCTCGCGTCGTTCCGCACCGTGGGCGGCGTGATCGGGACGTCGGTTTCGGCGGCGTTCCTGCTGGTGATCGCGGTGATGAACCTGTTCATCCTCGTCTCGCTCTACCGCACGTTCCATCAGGTGCGCGCCGGCCGCCGCTACGAGCCCGAGGACCTCGACGCGCTGCTCGCCGCGGGCGGACCGCTGGCGCGGGTGCTGCGGCCGCTGTTCCGCATGATCCGGAAGAGCTGGCACATGTATCCGCTGGGCCTGCTGTTCGGCCTCGGCTTCGACACGGCGACCGAGATCGGCCTGCTCGCCATCTCCGCCGCCGAGGCCGCGAAGGGCATGCCGATCTGGTCCATCCTGGTCTTTCCCGCGCTGTTCACCGCGGGGATGTCGCTGGTGGACACGACCGACAGCGTGCTGATGGTGGGCGCCTACGGCTGGGCGTTCACCCGGCCCATCCGCAAGCTCTACTACAACCTGACCATCACCTCGATCTCGGTGCTGGTGGCGCTGCTGGTGGGCGGCGTCGAGGCACTCGGGCTGCTCGCGAACCGCCTGCACCTGTGCGGCGGCCTGTGGGAGCGTGGTCGCGACGCTGAACGGCGACTTCGGCAGCTTCGGCTACCTG
>CAVSQA010000005.1:0-11162 GCA_963729955.1 uncultured Gemmatimonadales bacterium | reverse complement strand
CGGCGCCGCCTGGGCCGTGGCCGTGTCCTTCGCCTGCGCGGAGTCCTTCACCTGGGTGGAATCCTGGGCCAGGAGATGCCGGGGCGACGTCGCGGCCAGAGCCGCCAGCGCCACGCCGGTGGTCGCCAGGAAGCGTCGGGTGGTGCCTCGCATCATGGGTTCGTCCCCTCGCTAGAGAGTTGCCCGCGGCCGGGGCCGGCGGGTGCGGCTCCGCTCCTCACACCGTGGCGCCGGTGCGATCCTCGGCGCCCTTCTCCTTGAGCGCGGCCTGCGCCGCGGCCAGCCGGGCGATCGGCACGCGGTACGGCGAGCAGGACACGTAGTTCAGGCCCGACCTTGTGGCAGAACATCGACGCTCGACGGGTCGCCGCCGTGCTCGCCGCAGATGCCGACCTTGAGGTCCTGGCGGCGTGCCGCGGCCCTTGCTCGATCGCCGATCTCGCACGAGCTGGCCGACGCCGTCGCTGGTCGAGCGCCTGGAACGGGTCGTCGGGCAGGATGCTCCTGCTCGACGTAGGCCGGCAGGAAGCGTGCCGGCGTCGTCGCGGGAGAAGCCGAAGGTCATCTGGGTCAGGTCGTTGGTGCCGAAGGAGAAGAACTCGGCCTCCTCGGCGATCTCGTCGGCGGTCAGCGCGGCGCGCGGGATCTCGATCATCGTGCCGACCAGGTAGGTCGACCTTCGCGCCTGGCCTTCGCGATGACCTCGCTCGGCGACGCGCCGCGACGATCGTCGGCCTGGTGCGTCGAGCTCCGTCACGGTCGCCGACGAGCGGGATCATGATCTCGGGCATGACCTTGCACCGCCCTTGCTTGCACGTCGCACCGCGGCCTCGATGATGGCCCGCACCTGCATCTCGGTGATCTCGGGGTAGGTGATGCCGAGGCGGCAGCCGCGGTGGCCGAGCATCGGGTTGACCTCGTGCAGCTGACTCGACGCTGGCCGTCGATCTTCTCGGCGCGTGATGCCCAGCTCGCTTGCGCCAGCTCGGCGATCTCGCTCGTCGCTCGTGGGGCAGGAACTCGTGCAGCGGCGGATCGAGCAGGCGGATGGTGACCGGCAGCCCGTCCATCGCCTTGAAGATGCCGACGAAGTCGCTCCGCTGCATCGGCAGCAGCTTGGCCAGCGCCTTGCGCGCGGCCCGGCCGTTGTCGGCGCGAGGATCATCTCGCGCATCGCCGCGATGCGGTCGCCCTCGAAGAACATGTGCTCGGTGCGGCAAGGCCGATGCCCTCGGCGCCGAACTCGCGGGCCCGCTGCGGCGTCGTGCGGGCGTGTCGGCGTTGGTGCGCACGCGCGAGCCTGCGGATGCTTGTCGGCCCAGGTCATGAGCTGTCTCGAAGTCGCCGCCGACATGCGTCGGCCGCGACCGTGCGGCACCTGGCCGGCGTATGACCTCGGCCGGTGGAGCCGTCGAGGGTGATCCAGTCGCCGTCCTTGACCGTTGCGTGCCGTTCGCGGTGAACGAGGCGTCTCGTGCTCGTCCATCGATGCGACGTCGCTCGCAGCCGGCGACGCAGCACTTGCCCATGCCGCGCGCCACGACGGCCGCGTGGCTGGTCATGCCGCCGCGCGCGGTCAGGATGCCCTGGGCCGCCGTCCATGCCGTCGATGTCCTCGGGGCTGGTCTCGCTGCGGACCAGGATGACCTGCTCGCCCTTCGTTCGCCCAGCGCTCGGCCTCGTCGGCGGTGAAGACGATCTGGCCGGCCGCCGCGCCCGGGCGAGGCGGGCAGGCCCTTGGCGAGCGGCGGTCGCTCGGGGCCTTCGGGTCGATCATCGGGTGCAGGAGCTGGTCGAGCTGCGTCGGGTCGAGACGCGCAGCAGCGCCTCCTGCTCCGTCGATCAGCCCTCCTCGACCATGTCCACGGCGATCGCGCACCGCCGCGCGCGCCGGTGCGCTTGCCGTTGCGGGTCTGGAGCATGTAGAGCTTGCCGTGCTCGATGGTGAACTCGATGTCCTGCATGTCGCTTGTAGTGCTTCTCGAGGCGTCTGGTGATCCCCACCAGCTGCTTGTAGGCCTGGCGGCGAACTTCTCGAGCCATCTGCTCGCACCGGCTCGCGGCGTGCGGATGCCGGCCACCACGTCCTCGCCCTGGGCGTTGACCAGGAACTCGCCGAAGAACTGCTTCTCGCCGGTCGAGGGGTCGCGCGTGAACGCGACGCCCGGTGCCGGAGTCCTCGCCGATGTTGCCGAAGACCATCGCCTGCACGTTGACCGCGGTGCCGAGGGTCTCGGGGATGTCGTGGATGCGGCGGTACGTGATCGCGCGGTCGCCCATCCACGAGCGCCACACCGCCTCGATCGCGCCCCACAGCTGCTCCTGCGGATCCTCCGGGAAGCCTCGACGGCAGCGCTTCTTGCAGCGCCGCCTTGTACTCGCCCACCAGCGCCTTGAGGTCCTCGGCCGGCAGGTCGATGTCCCGCTTGACGCCCTGCGGCCTTCTTCTTGGCGGCGAGCAGCGGCTCGAACGGGCTCGTGCTCCCCTTGAGGCCCAGCACGACGTCGCCGTACATCTGCACGAAGCGGCGGTAGGAGTCGTAGGCGAACTGCGGGTTGCCGGTCTCCGTGGCGAGCGCCGCGGCCACCGCGTCGTTGAGCCCGAGGTTGAGGATCGTGTCCATCATCCCGGGCATCGAGACGGCGGCGCCCGAGCGCACCGACACGAGCAGGGGCTTGGTCGCCGCGCCGAACTTGCGGCCCATCACCTCTTCGACGCGCTTGAGGCTCGCCTCGACCTCGGCCTTGAGCTCCGGCGGATAGGTCCTGTCGGCGATGTAGGCGTTGCACAGCTCCGCGCTGATCGTGAAGCCCGGCGGCACCGGGATGCCGAGGTTGGTCATCTCGGCGAGGTTGGCGCCCTTGCCACCGAGGACGGTCTTCATCTGAGCGGTGCCGTCCGCGTGACCGGCGCCGAAGTAGTAGACGTAGCGGCTCATGCGTTGCCCTTTGGAGTGCGTGCTCGCCCGGATTCGAACCGCAGCTTTGCGGCATCGGACGGAACGGGCGTGGGATAGTGATCGGAAAAACAGGCGTGACAGAAACGGTCGGGGTCGCGGGCGCTGGCCTTGACCATCCCCTCGAGGGAGAGGTAGCCGAGCGATTCCACGCCCAGGTAGGTCCGGATCTCGTCGATGGAATGGGTGGCCGCGATCAGCTCGGCGCGGTTCGGCGTGTCGATGCCGTAGTAGCAGGGGGCGACGATCGGGGCGGAGGCCACGCGGACGTGTACCTCCCGCGCGCCGGCCCGGCGCACCATCTCCACCAGGCCGCGGCTGGTGGTGCCGCGCACGATCGAGTCGTCCACGATGACCACCTTGCGGCCCGCGAGCACCTCGCGCACCGGGTTGTACTTGATCTTCACCTTGGCGTCGCGCCCGGCCTGGACCGGGTGGATGAACGTCCGCCCGACGTAGTGGTTGCGGATCAGCGCGTGCTCCAGCGGAATCCCCGATTCCTCCGAGAACCCCAGCGCCGCCGCGTTCGACGAGTCGGGCACCGAGAACACGCAGTCGCAGCCCGGGGCGGGATGCTCGCGGGCCAGCTGCCGGCCGAGGCCGCGCCGGTACTGGTCCACGCTCTCGCCGAAGATGAGGCTGTCGGGGCGCGAGAAGTACACCAGCTCGAACACGCAGTGCGCGGGCGGGGCGGGGGGCAGCGGCTCGAGGTAGTCGATCCGCTCGCCGTCGATCCGGACGAACGAGCCCGGCTCCAGCTCGCACACGGTGCGGGCGCCGACGATGTCGAGCGCGCAGCTCTCGGAGGCGACCACCGGCGAGTTCCCCACCTTCCCCAGCAGCAGCGGCCGGAAGCCGCGCGGGTCGACGATGGCGAACAGCTGCGAGTTGACCGTGATCACCAGCGAGTAGGCGCCCTCCACGCGGGCGAGCGCCTCGCGGATCTGCTCGGCCGGATCGCTCTGGCGGGAGCGCGCGATCAGGTGGACCAGGATCTCCGAGTCCATCGTCGAGCCGAAGATGGCCCCGGCGTCCACCAGCTCGCGCCTCAGCTCGGCGGCGTTGGTGAGGTTCCCGTTGTGCGCCAGGGCCAGCGTGCCGCCGTGGAACCGCACCAGCACCGGCTGCGAGTTCGCCAGCACGCTGGAGCCGGCCGTGCTGTAGCGGGTGTGACCGATCGCGACCGAGCCCTCGAAGCTGTCGAGCACGCCCTCGGAGAAGACGTCGGCCACCAGGCCCATCCCGCGATGGGTGCGCGCCACCCCGGCCTCGTCCACCGAGACGATGCCCGCCGACTCCTGGCCGCGGTGCTGCAGCGCGTACAGGCCCAGGTAGGCCAGCCGCGCGGCCTCAGGATGGTTCGATACGCCGATGATCCCGCACATCGCGTCTAGTCGCTCCGCGCAAGCTGTGTGCCGCCGACGCCGTTGAGCCGGCGCGGCAGCGCGTCCTCGTAGATCCGCCGCAGCCGGGCCACGGGGCGGACGATCCGCTCGCCGCCGGCTCGGATGCGCAGGTCGCCCTCCGGCTCGCCCACCGCCCCGACCACCCTGCGCGGCCACGCCGTGCCGCCGCGCGACGTCCTCGAGCGCGGCGACCCGATCGGGCCGGACGCTCACCACCACGACGCCCTGGTCCTCGCCGAACAGCACGGCCGCGGCCGAGAGGCCCTCGCCCAGCGCCGTCACGTCCACGTCGGCGCCCAGCAGCTCGGGCGCGAGCGCACAGCACTCGGCCAGCGCGACGGCCAGCCCCCCCTCGGACACGTCGTGGGCGGAGGAGAGCAGCGCGGGCCCCGCGCACGCCACCAGGCAGTCCACCAGGGCCCGGGCCGCCGCGAGATCCACGCGCGGCGGCGCGCCGAAGACGTCGCCCGCGACCAGGGAAAGATACTGCGACGCGCCCAACTCGCCGCGCGGACTGCCCAGGCACAGGATGACGTCGCCGCGCGACTGAAACGAGCGCGGGCACCCGCGACGCCACGTCCTGGAGCACGCCCACCATTCCCACCACCGGCGTGGGGAGCACGGCGCCGGAGGGGCTCTCGTTGTAGAACGAGACGTTGCCGCCGGTCACCGGCGTGCCCAGGGCGCGGCAGGCGTCGGCGATGCCGCGACAGGCCTCGCGGAACTGGTAGAACACCTCCGGCTTCTCCGGGTTGCCGAAGTTCAGGCAGTCGGTGATGCCCAGCGGCCTGGCGCCGGTCGCCGCCACGTTGCGCGCGGCCTCCGCGACGGCGGCCTTGCCGCCCTCGTAGGGATCGAGCCAGACGTAGCGCCCGCTGCCGCCGCAGGTCACCGCGATGCCGAGCGGGGTGCCGCGCACCCGCAGCACGGCGGCGTCGCCGCCGGGCCCGAGCACGGTGTTGGTCTGCACCGACGTGTCGTACTGCTCGTACACCCAGCGCTTGGAGGCGATGGTCGGCAGGTCGAGCAGGCGCTCCAGCACCTCGCCCAGGTCCTGGCCGGGCGGGGGCGGCGGCACCGCCCGCGCGCGCCGTGCCTGGATCTCGCCGCTTTCCCGCGCCTCGGGATGGTAGACGGGCGCGTGGTCCACCAGGTCCCGGCCCGGTATCTCCGCGACCACCTCCTCGCCCCAGCGCACGCGGTACATCCCGTCGTCGGTCACGTGCCCGATGACGGCGCTCTGCAGCTCCCAGGTGCGACAGATGGCCTCGACCTGCCGTTCCCGGCCGCGGCGCGCCACCACCAGCATCCGCTCCTGCGACTCGGAGAGCAGGATCTTCGTACGGCGTCATCCCGGCTTCGCGCGTGGGGACGAGCCGCGCGTCGATCTCGACGCCGACGCCGCCGCGCGCCGCCATCTCGGCCGAGCTCGAGGTGAGGCCCGCCGCGCCCATGTCCTGGATGGCCACGATGTGCCCGGAGCGGATCAGCTCGAGCGACGCCTCGACCAGCAGCTTCTCGGTGAACGGATCGCCCACCTGCACCTGCGGCCGCCGGGCCTGGCTCTGTGCCGACAGCTCCTCGGACGCGAACGAGGCGCCGTGGATGCCGTCGCGACCGGTGCGGGCGCCGACGGCGATGATCGGGTTCCCGGGGCCGGCGGCGCTGGCCCGGATCAGCTCGTCCTCGCGCAGCAGGCCCACGCACATCGCGTTGACGAGGGGATTCCCCTCGTAGGCGGTCTCGAAGGCGACGTCGCCCGCCACGGTGGGGACGCCGACGCAGTTGCCGTAGTCGCCGATGCCGCGCACCACGCCCTTCATCAGGTAGCGCTGCCGGTCGCGCTCCAGGGAGCCGAAGCGGAGCGAGTCGAGCACGGCGATGGGACGGGCGCCCATGGTGAAGATGTCGCGCAGGATGCCGCCCACGCCGGTGGCGGCGCCCTGGTAGGGCTCCACGGCCGACGGGTGGTTGTGCGATTCCATCTTGAAGGCGACGGCCCAGCCCTCGCCGATCCGGACGACGCCGGCGTTTTCGCCGGGCCCCTGGACCACCTGCGGGCCGTCGGTGGGGAAGGTCCTGAGCACGGGGCGCGAGTGCTTGTACGCGCAGTGCTCGCTCCACAGCGCGGAGAAGATGCCCAGCTCGACGTAGGTGGGATCGCGGCCCAGGATGGACCGGATGCGGCCGAACTCTTCGGGGGTGAGACCGTGCTGGCGAACCAGCTCCGGGGTGAGGGGAGGGTCCCCGGAGCGGGAGTGCGCCGTCGTCACTGGCCGGGCTTGACCCGCACGCCCGTCACGGCCCCCGTGCCGCTGTCCGCCGGCGCTCCCTGCGGCGGCGTGTACTCGGGCTGGCGTCCCTCGGGCGAGCTGCTCTGCCCGGCGTAGACGTGACCGGCGCCGCGCACGATGGCGTCCACCACCTGCCCGCCCTGCAGGAAGACCACGTCGTAGTAGCCCACTTCGCGCTCGCGGCCGTTGCGGTAGAACAGGTACGTCCAGTCGTTCATCCGGCGCACGGCGACCGGCTCGCCCCACAGGGCGCGCACCTGGGCTTCGGTCATGCCCGGCATTGACGGCCCCGCTCGCGTCCGCGGCGGGCGCGGCCGCGGGGGCCGCTCCGCTGTCGTGCTTGACCGCCGCGGTGGTGTCCTGGGCCCGGAGCGGCGCGGCGCACAGCGCCGCCGCCAGAACCGCCGTCCACATCGTGCCCTGCTTCATGGGTTCCTCCCTCACACGCCCGCGGCGACCGCCGCCAGCGCGAACATGGCCGCACCATCACTCGAGCCGAGGAGAGTCTCCGCCGCGCGCTCGGGATGCGGCATCAGCCCGACCACGTTGCGCCCTTCGTTCGTGATACCCGCGATGTCGCGCATCGCGCCGTTGGGGTTGCCTCCCACGTAGCGGAACACCACCCGGTCTTCGCGCTCCAGGCGGTCGAGCGTCGCCTCGTCCGCCACGTAGCGGCCGTCGCCGTGCGCGACCGGCATCCGGAGCACCTGGCCCGGCTGGTAGCGCGCCGTGAACGGGGTGGCGTCGGTCTCGACGCGCACCGTGACCATCCGGCAGACGAACGACAGACCGCCGTTCCGGGCGAGCGCGCCGGGAAGCAGCTGCGCCTCGCACAACACCTGGAAGCCGTTGCAGACGCCGAGGACGGGCCGGCCCGCCGCCGCGTGTGCCGCGACGGCGCGCATCACGGGGGAGAACCGGGCGATGGCCCCGGGCCGCAGGTAGTCGCCGTAGCAGAAGCCGCCGGGCAGCACCACCAGGTCGGCGCCCTCGAGGTCCGTGGAGCGGTGCCAGACGAACACCGCCTCCGCCCCCGCCGCCTGGGCCGCGTGGAAGGCGTCGGCGTCGCAGTTGGAGCCGGGGAAGCGCACCACGGCGACCTTCACGCGGCGGGCTCCACCGTCTCGAGCACGAAGTCCTCGGTGACCGGGTTGGCGAGCAGCCGCTCGCACATCCTGAGCGCGCCGTCGCGCGCCGCGTCGGCCGAGGCGGCGTCCAGGAGCAGCTCCACGGCGCGGCCCACCCGCACGTCCGCCACGCCGCCGAAGCCCAGCTCGCCCAGGGCGTGCGAGACGGCCTGGCCCTGCGGATCGAGGATCGAGGGGCGCGGCATCACCCGCACCCGCGCGCGGAAGCGGCTCACCGCCCGCCCTCGCCCGCGTGGGGCCCGCCGCTCCGGTGCCGCCGCCGCCCCAGCCGGAAGCGCATCCGCCCCGGCGCGAGATCGTACTCGACCTCGCGCGGCGGCTCGTCGTCCTCGTCGCGCATCGGGTCGCGCTCCGGCAGCCGGTCCAGCAGGCCCAGGAACACGGCGCGGGCGAGCCCGAAGGTGATGAGCGCCAGGCCGGCCGGGAAGAAGAAATACTCCGGGTAGTACACGGCGAGCGCGAGCGCGAGGACGTGCGCGGCCAGGGACAGCCGGCCCTTCCAGGTCCTGAGCCCCACGGTGGGAAAAACCGGGTACGGCACCTGGCTCACCATCAGCAGGGCCAGGACGATGGACAGCACCACCGTCAGCTGCGCCACCGGGAGGAAGCCCAGGTACTGCCGGAACAGCGGCGTCTGCGTGAAGGTGTACGACGAGGCGAGCGTGATGCCCGCGATGGGCGAGGAGAGGCCGATGAAGTGCGACTTGGCCTGCCCGGCCTGCACCACGTTGAACCGCGCCAGCCTCAAGGCCGCCGCCAGGATGTAGATGAAGGACAGCAGCCAACCCCACTCGCCGGCCCGGAACCGCCAGAAGAAGAGCAGCATCGCGGGGGCGACGCCGAACGACACGATGTCCACCAGCGAGTCCAGCTCGGCGCCGAACGCGCTGCCCGTCCGGCTCATCCGCGCCACCCGCCCGTCCAGCAGGTCCAGCACGGCGGCCACGATCACCAGCCACGCGGCGACCAGGAACTCGCCGCGCGCCGACTCGATGATCGACCACACCCCGAAGAACAGGTTGCCGGAGGTGAAGGCGCTCGGCAGGATGAGGATGGCGCGCCGCATCCCCCTGGGCCGGGGCCGGGGGGCGGTCACGCGGGGTACTCGCCGATCACGGTTTCGCCGCCCCGCACCGCCTGGTTCATCGCCACCGTGATCTTCACGGCGGGGTCGAGGAAGAGGTCCACGCGCGATCCGAAGCGGATCATCCCGAACCGCTCGCCCTGCGCGGCCTGGTCGCCCGGCCCCACGTCGGTCACGATGCGGCGGGCGATGCTGCCGGCGATCTGCCGGACCAGGACCGGGCCGCGCGGGCTCGAGATGCCGACCGACGACTGCTCATTCACCAGCGAGGCCTTGTCGTGGCTGGCCACGGTGAACTGCCCCGGATTGTAGTGGACGACCTCGACCTCGCCGGAGACCGGGAAGCGGTTGACGTGCACGTTCAGCACGCTCATGAAGATGGAGACGCGGGTCGCCAGCGCTGTGAAGATACACCTGCTCCTCGACCTGGGCGATGCCGCAGATGCGGCCGTCCGCGGGCGCGATCACCAGGCCGTCGCCCCTGGGGCCCGTGCGCTGCGGATCCCGGAAGAACGCGGCCACCCACACGGTGAGGACGAGCCCGACCGCGAGCAGCAGGACCGTCCAGCCGGGCCACGAGTACCAGACCACGACGAGTGCCGCGTCCAGGGCCAACGCCACCCTGATGAACGGCCATCCTTCAGGCGCGATGCGCATCACGAGGTCTCCAGTGCGGGGCCGGCGAGCCGCCGGAAGATTTCCCGGTATCGCGCGGTGGTGGCGTGCACCACCTCGGCCGGGAGCGCGGGGGTCGGCGCCTCGCCGTTCCAGCTGCCGGCGCGGCGCAGTGCCATCCAGGTAGTCACGAACCGGCTGCTTGTCGAAGCTGGACTGCCCCTGGCCCGGCCGGTAGCCGTCGGCCGGCCAGAAGCGGGACGAGTCCGGCGTGAGCACTTCGTCGATCAGGACCAGCTGGCCGTCGGGCGCGGTGCCGAACTCGAACTTGGTGTCGGCGATGATGATCCCGCGCGAGGCGGCGAAGGCCTGGGCCTCCGCGTACAGCGCGAGCGAGCGCCGCCTGAGATCGGCGGCGCGCGGCGAGCCCAGCGCGGCCGCCACGCGAGCCAAGGTCACGTTCTCGTCGTGGCCCACCTCGGCCTTGGTCGCCGGGGAGAAGATCGGCTCCGGCAGCCGGTCCGATTCCCTGAGGCCCGCGGGCATCGGCTCGCCGGCGAGCGTGCCCGCCTGGCGGTACTCCTTCCAGGCCGAGCCGGAGATGTAGCCCCGCACCACGCACTCGAACGGCACCGGCGTGGTGCGGCGGACCAGCATCGCCCGGCCGGCGACGGCCGCGCGGTGCCCGGCGAGCGCGGGCACCTCGGCCACGATCCGGTCGGCGTCGGCGGTGAGGCAGTGGTGCGGGACGGCCGCGGCGAGCCTGGCGAACCAGAACGCGCTCAGCTGGGTGAGGACCTCGCCCTTGGAGGGCACCGGCGCGCTCAGCACGAAGTCGAAGGCGCTGATGCGGTCGCTGGCGACGATCAGCAGCCGCTGGTCGTCCACCCGGTAGACCTCGCGCACCTTGCCCCGTCGCTCCAGCGGGAGCGGGAGATCGCTTTCGACGGTCACCGTCATACCCGGACCTCCGCCGGCGGCGCCTCGGGGACGCCCGCCACCAAGGGATCCACCACGTCGCGCAGGAACTCGTCCACCTGCTCCGGCGCGCGGCCCACGAAATCCTCCGGCTTGAGCTTCCGGGCCAGCTCCGCCACCGCGACGCCCTTGAAACGCCGGGTCCGCGGCCAGCCGCTCGAGCAGGTCGTTGGGCGCGTCCCGCTCGGCCACCGCCTTCGCGACCGCGAGACTGTGGCGCCGCACCACCTCGTGCAGCGCCTGGCGGTCGCCGCCCGCCTTGACCCCCAGCATCAGGCAGCGCTCCGTCGCCATGAACGGCAGCTCGCGCTCCACGTGCCGGCGGATGACCTCCGCGCGCACCTCGAGGCCGCACGCGATGTCCGCGACCAGCACCAGGATCGCGTCCACCGCCAGGAACGCCTCCGGCAGCACCAGCCGCCGGTTCGCGCTGTCGTCGAGGGTGCGCTCGAACCACTGCTGCGCGGCGGTCTCCTCGGCGTTGGCCGGCAGGTGCATCGCGTAGCGCGCCAGGGAGGCGACCCGCTCGGCGCGCATCGGATTCCGCTTGTATGCCATGGCCGACGAGCCCACCTGCTCCGCCTCGAAGGGCTCGAGCACCTCGCCCATGTGCTGCAGCAGCCGGAGGTCCGCGGCGAGCTTCGCCGCCGACTGCGCCACGCCGGCCAGCGTCTCGAGCA
>CAVSQA010000004.1:0-18235 GCA_963729955.1 uncultured Gemmatimonadales bacterium | reverse complement strand
CTGGTCCCTCCACTCGCGGTGAAGGCCACCGTGCTCCCGCCCCCCGTCAGGTTGTTGCCCGACGAGTCCTTCGCCTGGAGGGTCAGGGTCACGCCGCTGCCGGACGCCACCGTTCCACTCGACACGGTCACCACCGACGTGGCGGCGCTCGCGCCACCCTGGCTGACCGCGAACGCGACGGTCGTCGCCGCGAGGGCGCCGGACGTGAGCTGCAGCGTGTAGCCGGTCCCGACCTTGCGGATGAACAGGTTCGAGAACGTGGCCACGCCGGCGACCGCGGCGACGGACGTCGTCCCGGTCAGCGTGCCGCCCGCGGGGTTCGAGGCCAGGGCCGCCGTGACCGTGCCGGTGAAGCTCGCGAGCGTGTTGCCCTGCGGCATCCTGCGCGGCCACGCGCACGGCCGGCGCGATCGGGTTGTCCGTCGTGCTGGCGCCCGGCTGGGTGAGAATCGCGAGCTGGGTCGGCGTCAGCGCGACGCTGAAGTCGGCCGCCGACTCGGCATTCCCCCCGAACGTCGTCCACGCGCTGGCCCGTCCCGTCTGGTCCACGGCCCGCGCCTGCCAGTGGTACGCCACGTTGTCGGCGAGCACGAGCGAGGGCACCGTCGCGACGCTGCCCTGCGGCACCGGCGGACTGGACACGGTCGCGGTATCGACGAAGGCCGAGCCGACCGGCCGCACCTCGACCTCGAGTCGCACCTGCGTGCCCGAATCGGCGGCGACCAGCGCGCGGAACAGCACGGTGGCCTGGTCGGTCACGCCGCCGACGGCGATGGCGGTCGTGCCGTCCGCTCTTCAGCTGCGCGAGGTTGGCCGGCACGCTGGGCGCCTGCGCGTAGTTGATGCGGAAGTCCGTGCCCCCGCTGCCGAACGGCACCCACGCGCTCGAGCGGCCCGTCCGGTCCACGGCGCGCGCCTGCCAGTGGTACGACGTGTGGTTGGCGAGGCCCGCCACGAGGATGGTGGCCTCCGCACCGGACCCGACCATCGCGCTCGTCGAGGTGGCCGTATTCGTGAACGTCGTGCCCAGCGGCTGCACCTCGATCTCGACGCGCACCGAGTCGCTGTCGGGATCGGCGAGCGAGGCCCGGAAATCGACGGTGTCGTGGGTGATCACGGTGCCCGCCGGCACGACCGTAGCCCCGTCGCCCAGGAGCTGAGCCAGCGTGTCCGGCGCCGCCGGAGGCCGCGGCCTGGTGACGCTCAGCGTGTACGTGCCGGTCGCCCCGCCCGCCACGCTGGTCGCCTCGACGACGTAGCTCCCGGCGACCGGCAGCCGCACGTAGGTCAGGCAGGCGCCCGCCAGGCCCGGCCGGCAGCCGCCGCTGCTCTCCGCCATCGACGGGATCCCCGCCTGCGCCGCCCCGCTGTCGAGCACCAGGTAGGCGCCGAACGCCGCCGAGGCGAGCTGCAGCGAGACGGAATCGTTGGCTGCGCCCGTGATGCGGTACAACCGGGTCAGATGCCCGGCGCGATGCGGCGCGCCGCAGTCGGCCGCCGCCAGCGAATCGACCAGCGCCACGCTCGGCGTGACGTCGGTGACGGTGCAGCCCATCACGTGGAACGTGACCGGGGCGATGACCGGTGCGACGGTCAGGCCGCCGACCGTGAACACCAGACTGTCCTGGTAGTCGCCGGCCGAGAGGCTGGCGGGATCCAGCGTGATCCGCAGCGTGTCGGGCGCCATGCCCGTCGTGTCGGAGGGCTTGAGCCACGCGGTGCCGTGAATCGGACGCAGCGACCAGCGCACCGCTTCCGCCTCGCCTTCGAGCGCGAGCGTCGTGACTCTCGGCGCGAGACTTCCGGCGCGAGCCGAATCCACCAGCTCGGCCGGAGCCGGCCTCAGCGTGCTGACCTTCGCCGGGTTGACCAGATCCGCGAGCCGGCAGGTGGCCACCACGCTGGATATGGCGAACACAACGAAGCCGGCTGCCAGCCGGCACAAAACGGGCAACCTGGACGACAGACGGCGAGGGAGGACGCTGTCCACAGGACCCTTACTATACCTTGTGGTTAACCCGTCCGCTAAGGATGGAAATCACATCCCGGAGGGCCCCGCGACGCCGTTTCCGCCCGTCGCCGTCCCGTGATCGGTATCATCGCCCCACGGTGATGCACGTCACGTCGGCAGGCCCGCCCGCTCTGCGCCGCGAGCGGCAGATCGGCCGCGTCCGCCGACCCTTCCGCTCAGCGCGCCCCGGCCGGCAGGTGCTCCAGCAGGTAGCGGGTCAGCAGCTGGTAGACGTGCTCCGTCGTGCCCGCGCCCTCGCAGATGCAGTGCGAGCGGTTGGGATACACCATGAAGTCGAACGGCTTGCCGAGCGACACCAACCGGTTGACCAGCCGCTCGTCGCCTTGATAGTGCACGTTGTCGTCGCCCGAGCCGTGCACGATCAGCAGCCGGCCCTTGAGCCCCTCGGCCTGGTTGATGGCCGACGCGCGGTCGTAGGCGGCCGAATCGTCGGGCAGGAGGCCCATGTACCTCTCCTGGTAGATCGTATCGTAGAGCCGCTCGTCGGCGACCGACGCGACCGCCATGCCGACCTGGTACACGTCGGGATAGCGGAACATCGCCTGGAGCGTGCTCGAGCCGCCGCCGCTCCAGCCCCAGATCGCGACCCGCGTGGAGTCCACGTAGCGGCGCGAGCGGGCGAGGGACCGGATCGCCTCGGCCTGCTGGCGGCTCGACCGCACGCCGATCTGCCCGTACACGGCCTTGCGCCAGGCGCGGCCCTTGGGCGCCGGCGTGCCCTGGTTGTCGAAGCTCACCACCAGGTAGCCCAGGTCCGTGATGGCGCGGTACCAGAGCGACCCCGACCCGCCCCAGGCGTCGCGCACCGTCTGGCCGGCGGGCTCGCCGTACACGTACACCAGGACCGGGTAGGTCCTGCGTCGAATCGAAGTCGCGCGGCCGGATCATGAAGCCGTCGAGCGCGACCCCGCTGTCCACCGTCACCGTGAAGAACTCGGTCGGTCGCGTGAGGAACGGCCGGGCCGCCGCACGCAGCTTCCGGTTCTCGACCAGGACCCGCGCCACCGCGTGTGACGGCAGGCGCACCAGGTCCAGGGTGGGCGGCGCATCCGCGGCCGAGGCGGTGTGGATCGCCCAGCGCGCATCGGGCGAGATGTCGTACGCGTGGCTCCCCGAGGCGCCCGTGGGCGTGACGCGCTCGGCGGCCCCGCTCCCGTCCAGGCGCGAGCGGTAGAGGTACCGCCGGAGCGCGTCGCCGGGCGACGCGAGGAAGTACACGTAGCCCGCGGACGAGTCCACGGCCTCCAGCTCAACGACGTCGTAGGCGCCCGGCGTCACCAGCCGGACGTCACGGCCGTCGCGCGACACCGCATAGACGTGCCGCCACCCGTCGCGCTCGCTGGTCCACAGGAACCGCCGGCCGCCGTCCAGCCACGGCAGGTCCGTCTCGAGGTCCACCCACGCGCTGTCGCGCTCGGCCAGCACCGTGCGCACCGCCCCGGTCGCGGCGTCGGCGAGCAGGACGTCGTCCGCGTTCTGGCGCCGGTTCATGTGCTGCAGCAGCAACTCCCCGGGCCCGGCCCACTCCAGCCACGGCAGGTAGGTGTTGCGCAGATCGCCCGGCACCTGGATCCAGGTGGTGGGCCCGCCGGCCGCGCTCACCACGCCCACGCGCACCGCCGAGTTGGCGGTGCCGACCTTGGGGTACTGCACGGGGATGGTGAACGGGTAGAGCGAGTCGGTGTCGTTGATCAGCAGGAAAGTGCCGACGCCGGACATGTCGAACTGCCAGTACGCGATCCGCGTCCCGTCGGGCGACCAGCGGAAGCCGTCCCGCAGGCCGAACTCCTCCTCGTACACCCAGTCGGTCATGCCGTTGACGAGCGTCGCGCTCGCGCCGGTCGTGAGGCGGGTGATCGCGCCGTCGGCGAGCCGCTCGACGTAGAGGTCGCCGGCCCGCACGTAGGCGACCCGGTCCGCCGCGGGCGAGAACTTGGCGTACATCAGCGTCGAGGGCGGCGCGTCGCCGCCCAGCCTGGTGAGGCGCCCCGTCGCGCGATCCAGCACCCAGTAGTCGCCTCTCGTGTTCTGCCGCCACACCCGCCGCGTGTTGGTGAACAGCAGCAGCTTCACGCGGTTGGACGACCAGGTGTAGTCGTCGAACGAGAGCGGGACGCTGTCGGCGGCCGGCGTCATCTCCCGCGCGGAGACGTACACGCTGCGCGCGCCGGTCGCGGTGGCGTAGCGCACGATGTCCATCCCGTGACCGGTGGCGGAGCGCTCGACCGTGGTGTAGGCCGCGCCGTTCTCGATCCAGCGGGCGGGACCGAACCGCTCGGGGGCGAAGTCGCGCGTGCCGAAGAGCCGGTGCACGGTCGCGCGCACGGTGTCGGGGACCTGGGCCGGAAGCTGCTGGGCGCCCGCAAGCAGCAGGGCGAAGAAGAGACGCACGGGTGACTCCACGTGGAAGCTGGGCAGACGGTGGCTCGACGGATGGAGCGTAACCTGCCGCCGCGGCCGGTGGACGGCAACCGGCGCGGCGCCGCGGCCGCCGCGCGGCGCGCCGGCAGGCGGGAAGCGCCGGGTTCCACGCCCTATCAGCGCGCGGGCAGGGGGCACGCCCGCGGCCGAGGTGACGGTTCCGAGCCCTACCGGCGCGCGGGCAGCGCGGCGCCGTACGGCCTGAAGCCGGAGCGGCGCACCGCGACCCACCCCATCCCCAGGCCGGCGCACGCCAGGAGGGCGTTGGTCACGTCGAAGAAGCGGTCGGCGATCAGGATGTGCCCGACCTCGAGCGCCACGGCGAGCCACAGCGCGGGCCACAGGTGCGCCCACCGCCCCGCCAGCCGCAGCGGCCACACCGCCAGCAGGCCGCCCAGCGGGAAGTAGAGCAGGAACTGCTGGGCGACGTGCAGCGCGCTGAACACGTCCTCGCGGCCCGCCAGCGACCGGAGCGGGATGAGATGGTCCAGCGTGAACTGCGACGCGATCTGCCCGACGTCCAGCTGCGGCAGCAGCGGCCGCCACCCCCAGACGGCCAGGAGCACCGCGTAGCCGGTGATGGCCGCCCGCGCCCGCGCCGAGCCTCGCAGCGCCTGGCTGAGCGGCCCCAGCCACCGGGCGGCGGCCCAGGCACCCAGTGCGATCGCGGCCGCGTGCAGCGCCGCGGCCTCCCAGCTCACGGTCAACCTGATCATCCCGTGCGCCAGCTCCGCGGCGAGCATCAGCACGGCGCCGCCGGCGGCGACCGGTCCCCAGGCGCGGCGCGCCTCGCGGCCGTGCTCGCTCAGCCACATCACGACCAGGAATCCCGCCGGTGCGAACAGCAGCACGTCGAACAGCCGCCCCGCGTTGAACGCGCCGGCGGCGCCGGACTCGACCACCTCGCGCAGCGACGTCAGGGGTCCACCCTCCACGCCGGAGAGGGGCACCGAATCGAACAGCGGCACCAACGCCTCGGTGAGCACGGCGAGGCCGTAGCCGCCGACCAGGAGCCAGGTCGGGACACCGAGGTACGAGCGCGCGCCGCGCGAGCGCTGCGTGCCGGCGATGAGCAGCGCCGTCACCACCGCGCCCCCGAGCGCCCCCAGCGTGTTGGTCGAGACGTCCACGAGGCTCGCGATCCGCACCGGCGAAAAGACCTGCAGGCCCTCCACCGTGGCGCTGAGCGCGAGCCCGCTCAGCGTGGCGAGCTTGATCTCGCGGCCGACCTTGCCCGTGATGGACGTCATCACCCACACCGCGCCGAGCCCGGCGAACAGCGCGACGTTCCGCAGGCCGTCGATCGCGTCGCGCCAGCCGAGCGACGGGGTGAGCGCGCGGGCGAGCCGCTGGCCGGCGGCGGCGAGGTCCCCGGAGAACTCGAGGTCGGTGAGCGTGGCGAGCAGGATGACCGCGACGTAGGCGAGCCGGGCGGCGAGGAACTGGTTGCGGGCGGTCATCGTGTGCGGAGGTACATCAATTCACCCGGAGCACGGCGCGCTCCGCGCCCAGGTAGGCGGCGAGTGCGCGATCGAAGTCGTGACGCGCGGCTCCCGTCATCGGGACGGGCCGGTCGCGGGCATCCGTCGCCTTGTCGAGGGCGACGGCGGCGAGGTCGGGGCCGGTCAGGTGCAGCCAGAACTTGTAGGCTGGCGTGACGAGCGCGAACGCTCCGCCCTCCGTCGGGAAGCCCGCGCCGGCCAGCGCCGCCACCCGCTCCCTGGGCGGGCCCAGCAGCGAGCGCCCGGTGAGCCGGGTCGAATCCCAACCCGCCGCCCCCATCCAGTCGAACAACGTCGGCAGGATGTCCGCGTGCGTGGAGAGCGTGAGGTCCGCCTCGCGCGCGCCAGGGAAGCAGACCACCAGCGGCACCCTCGTCTCCTCGTCGTAGAACTGGTCCGCGGCGTGTCCCACGACGCCGTGCTCCCAGAACTCCTCCGCGTGGTCGCCGGTCACGACGAGCGCGGCGCTGCCATCCGCGAGCCGGGGCGCCAGCACCGAATCGAGCCGCGCCAGCAGCGCATCCACGTAGCCGGCGGCGTTGCGGTAGCGGGCGATGAGGGCGGCGCGCGAGTCGATCCCGCGGCCCGACGTCGGGAAGCGGGCGAACGACGGCGGGTAGTTGTAGCCGCCGTGCGTCGAATAGAGGAACCCGAACACGAATCGCGGCGTCGCCGATCTCCCGCCGAGCGAGGCGACCATCTGCTGGATCACCGTCGAATCGCGGCCCAGCGGCGATTCATAGTGGTCGAACTGCGACGCCACGAGCGGCGGCGTGCCGTAGTACGGGAGCCCCGTCGCGTCGTACGCCTCGAGACGGTAGCCGGCCCCGCGCAGGGCGGCCAGCGGCGCGGAGCGACGGCCCTCTTTCATGAAGGGAAGGAAGGCATACGGGGCGAGTCCGTACAGCAGCGGAAACGAGCCGTATTGCGTGAGGTGGCCGCCCGCGTAGTGCCGCTGGGCCTCGGCACAGGCCGGCCGCGTGGCCAGACCCGAGAGAAAGGGCATCACCTCCGGCGTCACGATGTCCCAGCGGAGCGATTCGACGAGCACCACGACGATGTCGGGACGCCGCCCGAAGACGGGCGCCGCCGGCTCGGAGCCCATCGGGTACGCGGGCCGCGCATCGGGAAAGCGATTGCCCGCCGCCAGCCACAGCCCGTAGAACGGGAGCGCGGCTCTCGGCACGACGCGCTCCGCATCCGGCCGGTCGAGCGCCTTGAACGTGACCAGGCCGAGCGCGAAGTACACGGGAATGCGCCACTGGAGCCGCGCTTCGACGCGCGCCCAGCGCGAGCCGGTCTCGAACCGGCCGGCCAGTCCCCACAGCGAGGCGGAAACCAGCAGGACCAGGATCACCAACCCGGCGGCCGCCGCCCACGCCCAACCCGGAAGGTGCTCCCTGATGTCGGCCGAGCTGACGGCGGACCACGTGGCGCGGCCATACGGGTGAACGCCGAGCAGGCTGAACGTCCCCACGTCGGCGACGAGCGCCAGCCAGGAGAGCGCGCCGAGTCCGATGGCCGCCACCCGCTGCGCTCCCGGCCCCAGCAGCCGGCGCACGACGGTGCAGAGTGCGAGCAGGCCGCTCCCCGCCCCGAGCACGAGCACGAGCGCGTACACGCCGAAGAACAGGAACTCGGTCCAGGTTCCACCGTCGGCGCGGATGGGCCGGATCATGAATCGTGCGCTCGCGGCGAGACCCGCCATCTCGAGCGCGGCAGTGAGGGCGACGAACCGGACCAGGCGTCGGGAAGGGTCGAGCGGCACGGGGAGAAGATTACCAGGCGCGAGGCCATCCCGCAGCGCCGGGCGAAGCGCCCGCCGGGCGGCGGCAAGTGGCGGCGTGACCGGCGATTCGGCGGAGTGCCAGAGGAGGGATTCGAACCCCCGACACGCGGATTATCCTGAGCCTTCTGTACACTGCGCTACCGGAGGCGAGCGACGAGGGGCATTCAGCAGCACGAGAGGAAGTTCGCTTGCTCCTCAACGCTGTCGCTCGGGCGCTCGGGTGCACACATCATGGAGCGCGTCCGGGCGCTTTGGCTCAGCAGGATCCTCAGGCTACCTCGCTCCGTCTCTCCGACGATGCCTGACCGCGACGGTCACGAAGGCGACTCGGAAAGGACCCGCATCACCCACTTCGGGCGTGCGCGCAAGGCCGAATTCGATCACCCTCCGGCCAGCGCCGGGGCGAACGATCTTGCCGTAGTCCTCGTTAGAGATGCTGGTCGGGAAGGTTCTCAAGACGCCGCTAGAGATCAGATTGCCGGTGGCATCTTGGAGGAGCCAGATTCCGGCCTCACTCGGCTGCGGAAGCTTGGCTATCTCTGCGGCGTGGAGCCGAATCACCGCACGGAACGCGGCTGTGTTTCGCTCTCGATAGGCTGAAACGGGTGCCAGCGGCGCGGCTTGCGCGGACAGCGGCGCGGCAACGGACGCGGAAATCAGCAACACGTGTGCCAAGCTGCAGAGGATTCTCCGTTTCATGCGGTCCTCGGTGTTGAGGGGACCCCGCGCACCCTAGCGGATTGCGCTTCAACGCCGACCACTTCCGCTTCAAGCACATAACGCTTGAAGTACGCTGCGTGCGCCACCATTCACTCCGCGCGTAGCGCGAGGGCCGGATCGACGCGAGACACGCGACGCGCCGGTACGTAGCTTGCGGCGCCAGCGACCGCGACGAGCAACGCAGCTGCTCCAGCGAGCAGCGTCGGCTCCGACGCGGAGACCCCATACAGCAGGGATGCTAGCGCACGTCCGAGCCCGATGGCGCACGGCATGCCGATCGCCACACCGAGCAGCGCGAGCTTCAGGCAATGACGCACCATGAGCCAACGTATGCTTCCCGTCTGCGCGCCCAGCGCCATACGCACAGCCATCTCAGGTACGCGCCTCGTGGCCACGAAACTCATCAGTCCGTAGAGCCCGACCGATGCGAGCAGCAATCCGAGGACAGCGAACGCTGCGAACATTGTTGTGCCCATCCGCCACGGTCGCAGTTGCCACCCGAGCGTCTGTTCCAGAGGCTCCACGGTGATGAAAGGAAGGTCACGCGCCACGTCTTGAACCGCTCGGCGGATCGCGGGCACCACGATGTTCGGATTCCTAGAGCTACGTACCAGTAGGAACTGGGGTGGCCACGGCACGGGGCTTTGCTCGATCGGGACGTAGTACTCAGCGTCGGCGTTGTCGCGCAGAAACATCCTCGCCACATCCGCGGCGACACCCACTACCTCCGTACATGCGCTCGGTGCGTTCCGTGGCGCCCGGAAATCGACAAGAAGCAGGCATCTTCCTATCGGGCTCGCTCCAGGCCAGAACGCGTGGGCCATCGTCTCGTTCACTACGGCTACCCTCGGAGTGCCAGCACGATCCGCGTCAGTGAAACCCCGGCCCCGAACGATCGCCGTCCCTGCCGTCTTAAACCAATCAGGCCCGACCGCATAGATGTAGGGAGTTAGCGGTGAGGGCGCGCTTCCAGGGATGTCTATGGCGATGGCGCTCGCCGTCCTCAACGGCATTCCCATGGCGATACTCGCCGCCTGGATCCCTGGAAGCTGCAGCAGCCTCCCTCGCATTCGTTCCAGCAGGATCTTGCTGTCAGGTCCGCCGTACCCCGCAGCCTGGAAGTCGGTCGTGACCATGAACAGCTTCTCCACGTCAAGCCCGCCGACGCGGGCGCGCACGTTCCGCAGGCTCCGTACGAAGAGCCCGGTCCCCACCACAAGCACCAGGGACAGCGCGACCTGGCTCACGATCAAAGGAGACTGACCCGGGTGCGTGGCAAGAGCGCCGACTTGACTTCCGGACTTCAGCGCGGCACTCACGTCGGACCGGCTGCCCTGCAGGGCGGGGAGAACACCGCCAAGGAAGGCGCTGAAAATGGCGATACCGGCCGTGAAGGCGAACACGCGGAGGTTGAGCACCGCGGTCGCGGCGCCGAGTTGGGGCAGCAGGAAAGTGCGCAGCGCTCCCCCTCCCGACCAGGCGAGCAGCAGGGCGAGCGCTCCCCCCGCCGCAGCCACGACAACGCTCTCGGCCAGTAGCTGGGAAACCAAACGCCCTCGGCCAGCCCCGAGCGCAAGCCGCACAGCCATCTCACGGCGCCGAGCGGCCGACCGGGCGAGCAGGAGCCCGGCGAGATTCGCGCAAGCGATGAGCAGGACGACAGCGGCGGCGGCCGCCACCCATAGAGACGTTCGCGCTCCTTCAGACCGTTCCGGTCCTCGCTCTCGGAGAATGGGATAGAGCGAAACGGTGATGCTCGTGTCGCCGGAGGCAGACAGCGCATTCCCGCGTCGCACCGCCAGGGTCGCGCTGGCGGCGGACCGCTCGCGCGTGGCACCAGTCGGCAGCCGCGCCACGACATTGATCCAGTGTTCACCGCGCGAGCTGATCCATTCCGAGTGCGCGCCATCTGCCGCCGCTGCCCGAACCGGCAACCAGACATCCACCGGATCGAGATCGACCCCAGTGAATCCGCTGGGCGCCACGCCGACGACGATGTAAAGCCCCGCACCGA
The DNA here is from genome assembly GCA_963729955.1 of uncultured Gemmatimonadales bacterium. Classification (GTDB taxonomy): domain Bacteria; phylum Gemmatimonadota; class Gemmatimonadetes; order Gemmatimonadales; family JACORV01; genus Fen-1245. The sequence continues at coordinate 7,757 of CAVSQA010000004.1, read as the reverse complement.
TCCAGAGGGTCCGGCCGAGTACCGAACGGCTTCCCCCAAACTGTCTTCGCCAAATGCCGTTGCCTAGAACTGCGACCCTGGTCCCGGGCGCACGATCGTCGTCGGCGGTGAGGAACCGCCCGAGCGCTGGGCGCACGCCGAGCAACGGGAAGAAGCTGGCCGTCACCAGCGAGGCCTGGATCTGTTGAGCCTCGGGACCTCGGCCGAGGGTCACCTGAGTCGTCCAGTACGCCGCGACGGCTTTGAAGCCGCTCGTATCCCTGACGAGATCGGTGTAGTTCGGGAAGGATGTGGCGCCGCCGGGCTTACTGCCTGCCTGCGACCCACCGAAGTAGATGCGAACCAAGTCGCGCACGTCGCGCACCAACGCGGGGGGGCGAAACAGCAACGCATCCACCACGCTGAACATGGTCGTGGTGGCGCCGATGCCGAGTGCGAGACACAGGACTGCGACCGCGGTGAAGCCGGGTTTCCGGGCGAGTGATCTTGCGGCGTACCGCAGATCCAGTCGGAGGCGATCCCAGAAGCTGGCGATCATGAGCGTTCTCGCCTTACGAATACTCGTGCGTGGTCGGGACCAAGGCGATCGCAACATCCGGGCGGTGGAGGATGCTCGTTGAAAACCACCGACCGAGTAGCCGAGGATGCATTACTTCGTGGCCTGCCCAGGCTGCTACGGCCGACGGGGAGCGGCACTGCAACGCACCCGCCCACGGCACTGAGGTCTGACCAGAACGGGTAGCTGTCGGCGATGTGTGTGTTATTGCCGCACCGCGTTTGCCCAGCCGCGGTAAGTCAGAGGCGTCCCAGCGCTGATCCACTGCACAAGGCTATCGCGGCCGGCCACGGCCACAAGCTCCGAGTCATCTCCGATCCTGATGTCCCTGGGGTACATCCGTGCGTCTACCTGCCTTTGAAAGAGCACGACCGCGGGCACTTCGGCGCGCGCCATGGCGTCGTGCCAAACTACCCTAGTAACGATCTCGTTCGTCCATGCGCCGCCAACGCTCAGTTCATCAAATGCAGGGCCATAGGTCAGCAAGTACTTGACACCGGATTGTATGTCGTCAATATCCACTCCAACGACGCTGATCTTCGCGAACACCGCCGAATGTGACGACCGCAGCGAATCTCTGAGAGACCTTATTGCCGCCTTCGTCCGCACATCCCTGCAGGCGGCACACTGATTGGAGACCAGGACGTAAGCGATGAGGTACTTGCCACTCGGCGGCCTGAGGCCATCGCTGCGGGCTGCCGCAGAAGAACTCCCAGGCCTGGGGGCGAACAGCCGCCGCCCAACTCGAGTTACTTCGTACGAAACTGCGAGCGACGCAACAAGAACGGCGACGAGCCCAAGGGCTCGCCATCCTGTCGGGCTCCTGGGCTCGTCCATGCGCTCCTCGAGGCTGGGGGCGTTCAGTGGTGGGCGGAGCCCGGCGTTTCGGCGGCTCCGCAGCCGTCGACCGACAGGTCATGGAGTTGTATGACAGACTGCCCGGCTACAACCGAAAGCACTTGGTCTCTCCCAAGGGCCACTAGCAGCGGAGCATCTAGCTGGACGGATGCCACGGTTGGGCTCGGGCCTCTGAACAGGAATGAGACTACAGTGTCCACAGTGGCACGATCCTGGCGGCCAAGGTACCTGGCTTGAAGTAGGCGACACCGATCCAGCACAAGAGCGGTGACAATGACGCTGTGTCCGGCGGGGTCGGTATGAAACGTCATCCCGTTACTTAGCAGCGTAATCTCGGCCGGGCGGTACGGGCGCAGGGTGTCCGTCCAGATGCGCCGCCCTGTGCTGATGCGATATGCCTCGACCTTAGGCAGCCAGGCACTTGTCAGAATGACCTCGTCGCGCTTCTCATCGCAGCCGATTCGACCCATCGCAAACGCATCCTGCGCCCTGGCGTCCTGGGTCGAATCCGCAGGTGCAAAGGACCGCAGGAGTCTGCCGCTGCGGCTGAGGATGTGCATACGCATGCCGCGGCTTGCGCCATAAATGAGAAACGTGTTGGCGCTTAGAACACACATTCCTCGGCCGAAGAAGCCCACTCCTATGGTGTCGGTTGGAATGAGCCGTTTGCCGCCCAGCTCTGGGCGCATGACCGTGATTGACTGGCGCGCTTCATCCAGAACAGCAACGCGGCCGTCCCGGAGCACGCCGATCGATACCGGATCGCGGAATGCCATTGAACCGTTGGGTAGCATCCCAAACGTGCCGAGCAGCCTCAAGTGCCGGTCTACGGCCGTGACCCGAGATCGGGAGTCAAGTATGAACACGCTACCGCTTGCGTCCTCTGCAGCGTCCACGATCGTACCCAGTTCACGAAGACTCTCCAAGCTCGCTTGCGCGCGGAATGTGAGATGCACCGCTCCTTGCCCCAGAAGGTGTGCCGGCAACGCCGCCGCCACTAGGAATGCAAGCAAGGCGTATCTCGCCCGTGGCAATGTCTCTCTCACGCCAACGCGCAGCCTCGGCCTGATGAATCGCATTCTCCACTATCCTCTCTCATGCGAGCTGTGACGTCGCGCCAGCCGCATGGGCACAACGACCTCAGCTGAAGAGGGGAGCCAGGTCAGCCTCGACCAGCAAGGTGCGCGTGCGCACTCTGACAACGGGATGTGGCACCCGTGGCGCAGCGATGGCCATTCCCGCAGACAGCCGCGCATTGCGGACAAGCCCCCGCGTTGCGCACGATGACCGTGTCTTCAGCTCTGCCCGATGTTAGCCACTGCCGCCCTCCGCACCAGGAAACGCCAACGCGGCGCCGATCATCACGCCAACGACTGCCACCTTGCGGGCACTTCAGCCAGGAGGGAACAAACCAAACGGCAGGGGATTCATGCCACGTATCCTCCACGGTTGATGAACTGGAAGCGAGGGCAGGAACAGGGCACCGAATCGCTCCCCCGGCGCATAACGTCCTCACCTGACCTCGCTTCCAGCGGCCGCGCTAGCTGCAAGAGCCCACTGATTGTGCCTCAGCTGCCCCATTGCGAGCAGTGGCAGCCATGGAATGGATCACAGTTGACCTGGCAATAGGCGTATAGCCCGGCGATACACCCGTCACCAACCAGGTTGCAGGACCAGACTACCTGCCAAGCTTCGACCTTCGTGGGCGAGAACGCCAACCCCGACCCAACCAATGCACCAACGAAAGCCAGGATGCAGGCGATTCTCCTAGGAAAACGTGAACCGAACATTGGGCCTCCGCGATTGTTGGGTGGACGGTCTGAGAGGGTAGTGCCACCAATCGGGCTGCGTGAATTGTCTAGCCCCGTAGCCCGCTGCTACTATGGCGGCAGGCAAGCCGCGCGCAAGCCTACAGAAACCGCAGGTGTTCCGACGGGCGAAACCCTGACTGCTACACGGTTCCGCTGCTCCTCCAAGCGTTGACCGGCAATAATCGCTACTGTCGCGACGGTGTGTCCGACTGACGGTGTGCTGACGGGTGTACTGCATCCTGTGCCGGTGGAACACAAGGGGTGGACACATATGGTTTCCGATACTTGGTTCAACGTCGACGCACCTCCACGCCGTCCTCGCCTCATCATCGCTGACGACCACACGATGGTCATCGATGCGCTCACCTTGGCACTGGGGCGAACGTTCGATGTAGTCGGCGCCACGTCCAACGGCTCTGAAGTCTTGGCTGTCGTTCGACGCAGCGAGGCGGACTGTCTGCTACTCGATCTAGTAATGCCCCGAACAAGCACCCTCGACCTGATCCCGAAGATTCACGAGATGCAACCTCGGCTGAAGGTCCTCGTCGTCACGATGCTTCTCGACCGCATAGTGGCAGAGGCAGCGCTCCACTCTGGAGCGAGCGGGTACGTCCCCAAAGACGCGACAATGGACGAACTCGTACTCGCCATCACAGAAGTGCTTGCGGGTCGGCGCTACGTTTCGCCGCGCGTCGCACAGACCGCTCACTCGGTCGGTCTTCAGGCCACCCACATGGCACTACAGCGTCTCACGCCGCGTCAGGAGGAGGTCTTTCTCCTCCTCGGGGAGGGAAAGACCAAGTCTGAGATTGCCCGGGCGCTAGGTGTGAGCCTCAGCGCGATCGTATTTCACAAAAACAACATCGTGAAGGTGCTTGGCGCCGAGACCGAGGCTGATCTCAGACGCTACGCTGTTCTCATTCGTGCTGGAGCTGACGAGAGCCGATCGCTGCCGTCAGGGCGAAGCACTAACGAGGCAACGCCTACCTAGGGTCGGGCCCGCCTGGGGCGCCTTCCGAAACCGCCACATCCGGCTTCCGATCACTTGCTGTGTACCCCGATTCGACGAGGCACTTTGGGAAGCGTAGGTTGACTTCTCAGAGGAGGGTCGTCGGATGGAGACGCAGCCGCGGGGAGCGGATGGGCGGCGCCTGTTCACGGCCGCGTTTAAGCAGGACCAGCTCGCCCGGGTGGCCCGGCAGGACCTGACGCTGGCGGAGCTGGCCCGGGAGCTGGCGGTCTCGCCGTCGGTGGTGCGGCGCTGGCACCGGCTAAGCACGAAGCGCAGCGCGGCCGCCCGTGGGCGCGAACGAGGAGGTGGTGCCGGCCAGCGAGCTGCTGGCGGCGCAGCAGCGCATCAAGGAGCTGGAGCGGGCGCTGGAGAAAAAAACCATGGAGATCGAGATTCTCCAGGCCGCGCGGGACGAGGTAAACAAAATGACCCCGCTACTACGGCGTGTCCACGCGATGACGGGGCGGAAGCTGGCTCCGATCTGTCGGACCTTGGCGATCAGCCGGGCGTGCGCGTATCAGGAGAGCGTGGGGCGGCCGGCGCGGTACGGGCGGGCCGACGACCGGGGCGTCACGGCGCAGATTCGCACGGTGATTCGCACGCGGGCGTCCTACGGCGTGCGGCGGGTGCGCGCGCTGGTCAATCGCGAGTTTGCGACCGGGTACAACCTGAAGCGCATCCGGCGCGTGATGGAGCTGAACGGCTGGAAGCTGCCGCGCGCGACGCGGCGGCGCACCGGCCGCGCCCACCGTGGGCTCATCCAGCGCGACGTGTCGAACGAGCGCTGGTGCAGCGACGTGCTCGAGATACGCGTGCTGGAACGGCGAGATCGTGCAGCTCGGCTTCGCCCTGGACTGCCACGACCGGGAGGCGCTCGCGCACGTCGTGGCCGCGCCGCGGGATCTGCTCGGCCCCGACATCCAGCAGCTCATGCAGCGCGCGGTGGCGGCGCGCTGTGGGGACGGCGAGCGGTCGGACGCGCCGATCCAGTGGCTCAGCGACAACGGCAGCATCTACACAGCGCTGGACACGCTGCATCACCGCCGAGCGGCTGCACCTGGTGCCGATCACCACGCCCGCGGCGAGTCCGCAGTCAAACGGGATGTCGGAGGCGTCATGGCGCTGATGCCGCTCGGGCGTGAGTCGCGGGGCGTTCTCCCCGACGCGACTCCAGCCGACTTCTGGCGCGCTGTCGCAAAGGCCCCGGACTACTGCCAACCCGCCTATGTGGCGATGGCCGTCCTCGGCCCGGGGCCTTCGGAGTACCTCGCGGTCCGCCGCCAGGACCTCTCGCCGGACCAACGGACGGTCCTGATCAACGGGACGAAGACCGAACACCGCCGGCGCGTAGTGGCAGTCGACGCCCGGCTGTGGGCCTGGATTGACCGAGCCTTCCCTGCCCCGCTTGCCTACCGCTGGCTCGGAGAGCACTGGAACCGCGCCTACGAGGTGGCGAAGGTCCGGCTTCGGATGTACGACCTCCGGCACCTCTCGGCGCAGTTCGCCGGTGACCACGGCGCGACGGACCGTGACCTGGCGATACACCTGGGTCACTCAAACCCTGCGACGTCTCACAGGTACAGCCGGCGGGCAGTCGCGAGGGGCGTGGCGCGGGCGATAGCCGATGAGCTGCTCGGTCCAGCCCCGGTCCCTCAGGAATCCACTCAGGCGGGGGTAGCGTGAAGCGGCTAAGTCGTTATGCCAGAGGAGGGATTCGAACCCCCGACACGCGGATTATGATTCCGCTGCTCTAACCAACTGAGCTACTCTGGCCTGCTGATGCAGAGAGGCGGCTCCCACAACGGGGCCGCCTCTCGAGTAGCGGGGGCGGGATTTGAACCCGCGACCTTCGGGTTATGAGCCCGACGAGCTACCAGGCTGCTCCACCCCGCGTCGTAGGACCAAACCTAGTCCCGAGCCCACCACCGGTCAAGACAAGCGGGGCGGCTCCGGGCCCGGCCGACCGCGCCGGCGGCGGGGCCGCGTCCTAGGGCCGCCGCACGCTGTCCGGCGGCACCACCTGGTAGAGGATCTCGCCCGGTCGGATCATCCCGTACGCTTCCCGGGCGACCCGCTCCTGGGTCGCCGGATCGGTGGCCAACGCCTTCTGGACCCGGGTCAACGAGTCCAGCTCGGCGCGCAGCCGCACGATGGCCTCCTGCTCCCGCCGGACCTGGCCCTTCAGGCGCAGCAGGTCCACCGTGCCGTACTCGCCGCCCTCGACGGCGAAGACGACCATGCCGGCCACCACCAGTCCCACCGCCAGCGCCTGCTTCGTCACGGACGGTACAGCGTCTTCCCGGGATAGAAGGCCGTGTCGTCCAGCTCCTCGGCGATGCGCAGCAGCTGGTTGTACTTCGCCACCCGGTCGGTGCGGCTGGCGCTACCCGTCTTGATCTGCGCCGCGCCCGTCGCGACCGCGAGGTCGGCGATGAAGGTGTCCTCGGTCTCGCCCGAGCGGTGCGAGATCACCGTGGCGTAGCCGTTCCGCTTGGCGAGGTCGATGCAGTCGAGCGTTTCGGTGAGGGTGCCGATCTGGTTGAGCTTGATCAGGATCGCGTTGGCCACGCCCTCGTCGATGCCGCGAGCCAGGCGGTCGAGGTTGGTGACGACTTGGGGCTCTCTGGAGTATGAAAATTTTCTAATTTCCATTTTTTCTAGGTCGGGTGTGAAACAGCAAAGAATTTGCTTTGTGCAGGTATAGGATCATTAACTATATACGACCCAAGATTTGTTAATGAAAATGACTTTCCATGCAAATCGGCTTCCCAAAAAATATCAAACTGGCAAATATAGAAAAGATGATCCTGATCTAATCAGAAAACTCCAACAAATTAATCCAGATGTTTCAGTCAAGGTTGTTCTTCATAAGAAAAATGCTCATTTTTTAAATAGGCTTTCAATTATAATTTACCTAGGAAAATTTGGAAGAAATTAAATGAATTCAATATAATAGTTTGTACTGATTTTTATGACTTGGATCTTTTGAATAAAATTAATCAGTATTGCAGAAAACCAAATGCAATGACTGTTCAGAAAAAAGGTTTTATTTATGGTGGAAACGTAGGAATTTTTGGCTTTTGCTTTGCCGATTTCGGGGATAATTTTTTAGTTGAAAATACCACTGCCGACCCTAATTCACCAATTTTTATTTCAAATATTGCTAATGATAAGCAAGGAACTATAACAATTCAGGAGAAAACAATACATGGACTCCAAAATGGCGATTCAATTCTAATTACAAATGTTGAAGGCATGACCGAAGTTAATGGGAAGGAATTCACAGTATCTGTTATTGATTGTAGAAGCTTTTCTATTAATAATGACACCTCATCATTTCAGAAGTATGCTAATAAAGGAACAGCCATAAAGGTTCAGAAAAATCCAAACAAAAAAATCTCTTTTGAATCCTTAGAGCAAGTAATAATTCAATTTCTAGGATTTTGAAAAAAAAACATTAATTATTATTATTCTCTATAAATTATAAAAATAGGCCCTGACAATCCAAAAGAAGAGAAAA
>CAVSQA010000003.1:0-39476 GCA_963729955.1 uncultured Gemmatimonadales bacterium | reverse complement strand
GACGCTCTGCATGGTGACGCACGATCCACGCTATGCGCGGCACGCGGACCGGTCGATCCATCTGTTCGATGGTCGCATCGTGGAGGAGTCAGTGGCCGTCGTCTAGAGGAGTGTTGGTGGGTGGTAGGTGGTGGGTTGTCGTGCCTCCACCACCACCCACCACCTACAACCCACAACCAGCCGCCATGGACACTCTGATCCAAGACATCCGGTACGCTGTCCGGGGCCTCTTCCGCAGCCCCGGTTTCACCTTCGCGGTGGTGCTCACGCTCGCGCTCGGCATCGGTGCCAACACGACGATGTTCGGCGTGCTGGATGCGCTGCTCCTGAAGGCGCCGGCTGGCGTGCGGGACGCCTCGCGCGTGGCGCGCGTCTACTTCCGGATGAGCGGCGTCATCGGTCCGATGGCCGGCCGAGCCGTCAGCGGGATGGCGTATCCCGCCTACGAGGCGCTGCGGCGCGTGCGCGGCCTCTGCGACGTGGCGGCGTTCACCGACGGCCAGGTGAGTCTGGGCACCGGGGCCGAGGCGCGACCGGCCCGCATTCGCGCGGTGACGTCCTCGTACTTCCCGTTGCTGGGGGCGCATCCGGCGCTCGGGCGCTTCTTCGACTCGACCGAGGACCAGCTCGGGGCGGGCCCCGTGGCCGTGGTCAGCCACACCTATTGGATGCGGCAGCTGGGGGGCGACCCCGACGTGCTGCGGCAGACGCTCGCGATCGGCTCGTCGGTGTACGCCATCGTCGGCGTCGCGCCGCTGGGCTTCGCTGGAGCCGAGCTGGACGAGCCCGACGTGTGGTTGCCGATCCGGCAGGCCGCGCCCCTCCTCGCCGGGGCCGATGCGCTCTCGAGCTGGAAGTGGGTCTGGGTCCAGGCGCTGGTGCGGCTGGCGCCCGGCGCGACCACGGCATCGGCCGCGGCGGAGGCGACGGTCGTCGTCCAACGGGCGGCGGCGGCGGCCGCTCCATCGCAGGGCGCCAGCCCCCGGGCGCGGAACGAGGGGATCGAACGCGTGCTGCTCGGCCCGATCCAGGCCGCGCGCGGCCCGGAGATGGCCGACGACGCGAAGGTGGCGATGTGGGTGGGCGCGGTTGCGCTGGTCGTGTTGCTGGTGGCGTGCGCCAACGTGGGGAACCTGCTCCTGTCGCGCGCGCCTCCGGCGCCGCACCGAGATGGCGGTGCGCGCGGGACTGGGAGCGGGCCGGGGGGCGCTGGTGCGCCAGCTCCTGGTCGAGAGCGTGGTGCTCGCCATGGCCGGTGGAGCTGCGGCGCTCGTGGTGGCGGTGTGGGGCGGCGCGGCCGTGCGGGCGTACCTGCTCCCGAACCTCAACTCGGGCGGAGCGGTCCTCGATTCACGCGTCCTCGCCTTCACGGCGCTGATCGCCCTCGCGACCGGTGTGCTGGCGGGCCTCGTGCCCGCCTGGCAGGCGAGCCGCGCCGACATCTCGGCCGCGCTCAGGAGCAGCGGGCGGGATGCCACGCCGACCCGCGGCCGGCTGCGCTCGACGCTGCTGGCGACGCAGGTGGCGCTCACGCTGGTGCTGCTGGTGGGCGCCGGCCTGTTCGTCCGCAGCCTGCGCCACGCCCAGACGCTGGACTACGGACTGGACGTGGATCACCTCATGCTCGCCAGCGCGCAGGCGCGCGGCAGCAACGTCTCCATTTCCCGTTCGTCGTTCGCGCCCTCTCCCGAGGGGCCGGTGGACCCCCAGAGCGCACTTCTGCTGCGGATGCGCGAGAAGATCCGCGCCAATCCGGTCGTGGCGGGCGCCGACGCGATGGTCGGTACGCCGTACCAGTCGGTGCTCATGATGTCCATCCGCGTGTCGGGACGCGATACCCTGCCGCGCCTCGCGGGCGGCGGGCCGTTCGTCATGGTCGTGACGCCCACCTATTTCTCGACCGTGGGCACGCGCATCGTGCGGGGGCGCGGCTTCACCGACGGCGACGTCGAAGGGCGCCGCGCCGGTCGCGGTGGTGGACCAGTCGTTCGCCACGTTCGCCTGGCCCGACCGGGACGCGATCGGGCAATGCATCTTCATCGGCATGGGCGGCCCGCCGACCTGCGTCCAGGTCGTCGGCGTCGCCGCCGACATCAAGGGCCGCTCCGTGACGCAGGCCCGGTCGTTGAACTACTACCTCGCGTACGAGCAGCACCTCCTGCCGCTGCCGCTCGACGGTTTGCTAATCCGGACGCCGCGGGCCCGCGAGGCTCGCCGAGGGCCAGGTGCAGCACGCGCTCCAGGTCGCGGAGCCGGACCTGCCCTACGTGCGGGTCCAGGCCCTCGCCGAGCGGATCGCGCCGCAGTGGCGGTCGTGGCGGCTCGGCGCGACCATGCTCTCCGCTGTTCGGCCTGCTGGCCCTCGTGATCGCGTCGCTCGGGCTGTACGGCGTCACGGCGTATGGCGTGACGCAGCGCACCCAGGAGATCGGCGTGCGCATCGCGCTCGGCGCCGGCCGGCGCGACGTGGTGCGGCCTCGCGGTCGCGCAGGCGGTGCGGGCGACGGCGATCGGCGCCGCGATCGGCGTGCTGCTCGCCTTCGCGCTGGGCCGGGCGGTGTCGTCGCTGCTCTTCGGCGTGAAGCCGCTGGATCCGCTGAGCATCCTGGGCGGCATCGCGGTGCTGCTCGCCGTGGCGGCGGTGGCCGCGTACGTCCCGGCCCGCCGCGCGGCGGAGGTGGATCCGATGCAGGCGTTGCGGACGGAATGAAGATGTTGGTGGGTGGTTGGGGTTGGGGCAGGGCCCACCACCCACCACCTACAACCCACAACCTGCCTCATGGATCTCGATGCCTGGACACGCTCATCCAGGATCTGCGCTACGCGATTCGCGGGCTCCTCCGCACCCCCGGCTTCACGATCGCCGTGATCGCGACGCTGGCCCTGGGCATCGGCGCCAACACGACGATGTTCGGCGTGCTGGATACGCTGCTGCTCAAGCCGCCGGCGCATGTGCGAGATCCGGAACGCGTGGTCCGGCGCGTCTATTTCAGACGCGACTTCGGCCAGGGCCAGACCTTCACCGGGGCCGGCACGTCGTTCCCGATGTTCGAGAGTCTCAAGGACGCGTCCGGCTTCGAGACGACGGCGGCGTGGTTCGACGGGGAGGTCAGCCTGGGGCACGGCCCGGAGGCGAAACCCATCAAGGTGCGCGGGGTCACCGCGTCCTACTTCCCGCTGCTCGGCGTCCAGCCCGCGCTCGGCCGGCTTCTTCGACCCCGGCGAGGACCGGCTCGGCGCCGCGCCGGTGGCGGTGGTGAGCCGGCGCTACTGGCTGCGGCAGACCTGGGGGCCGATCCCGCGGTGCTGCGGCGCACCCTGACCATCGGGCGCCTCACGTACGCCGTGGTCGGGGTCGCGCCGGAGGGATTCACGGGCGCGGGCTCGACGAGCCCGACGTGTGGCTGCCGCTCCGGACCGCCACGCCAGACCTCAACGACGTCGAGGCGCTCACCAGCCGCAACTGGTCCTGGATCCAGACCCTGGCGCGGCTGGCGCCCGGCGCGGACCGTGCCGGGGAGCGGAGGCGCTGGCGACCCTGGCGGTGCGCGCGTGGCATGTCCGCCTCGGACCGCGCCACGACACTCCACCGCCGTGGTGCTCGGCCCCATCCAGGAGGCGCGCGGGCCCACGGATGTCGGGCGACGCGAAGGTCGGGCTGTGGATCGGCGCGGTGGCGCTGATGGTGCTGCTGGTGGCCTGCGCGAACGTCGCCAACCTCCTGCTCGCGCGCGGCCTCCGGCGGCGCCGCGAGATGGCGATCCGCGCCGGGCTCGGTGCCGGCCGCGGCCGGCTGGTGCGCCAGCTCCTGGTGGAGAGCCTCCTGCTCGCCGCTGGCCGGCGGGCTCGTGGCCGCGCTGCTGGTGGCGCTGTGGGGCGGGTCCGCCGTGCGCGCGTTCCTGCTGCCCGGCCTGCCGTCCGGCGCGCCGTTGCTCGACCTGCGGGTGCTCGGCTTCACCGCTCGCCGTGGCGACCGCGGCGGGCCTGCTCGCGGGGCTGGCTCCGGCCTGGCAGGCGAGCCGCACCGACCTCGCCGGGAGCCTCAGGAGCGGCGGGCGCGACGTGACCACGACCCGTGGCCGGCTGCGCGGCGCCCTGGTGACCACGCAGATGACCCTTACCCTGGTGCTCCTCGTCGGGGCGGGCCTGTTCGTGCACAGCCTGCGCAACGCGCAGACGACTGGACTACGGTCTCGACCTCGACCACGTCCTCGAGGCGTCGGTGAGCGCGGCGCACAGCGCGGGCATCAGCCGCACCGACTCGCCCGGCGGGCCGAACGACCCGCAGAGCGCGCTGTACCTCCGGCTGCTCGATCGCATCCGCGCCAACCCCGCCGTCGCGAGCGCTGCCGCGTCGGTGGGCACGCCCTACGCCTGGAGCCACGCGACCGACCTCCGGGCGTCGGGCCGCGACTCCCTGCCGGAGGTGTCGTCGGGCGGGCCCTACTTCAACGCCGTCACGGACGACTTCTTCGCCGCCACCGGCACCCGCATCGTGCGCGGCCGGGGCATCGTCGCCTCGGACCAGGCGGCGGGCGCGCCGCCCGTCGCCGTGGTGGGCGCGACGTTCGCGCGGCTGGTGTGGCCGGGAGGCAACCCGATCGGTCAGTGCCTCTACGTGAACGGCAACGACTCGACCTGCGTGCAGGTCGTGGGCGTGGCTCAGGACGCGCGGTCGCGCGGGGTGACCGAAGCGCAGACCCTGATGTACTACATCCCGTTTGGGAAGCACCTGGTCCCGCCGCCGATCAACGGGCTCCTGATCCGGACCCGCGGACCGGCGCGGCTGGCGGAGGCGCAGGTCCAGCGCGCGCTGCAGCGTGCCGAGCCGGACCTGCCGTACGTCCCGCGTGCGGACGCTAGCGGAGGCGGTCGCGCCGCAGTGGCGATCCTGGCAACTCGGCGCGACGATGTTCACCACCTTCGGCCTCCTGGCGCTCGCCATCGCGGCGCTCGGCCTGTACGCGGTCACCGCCTACGGCGTCGCGCAGCGCACCCAGGAGATCGGCGTGCGCATCGCGCTGGGTGCCGCGCGCGGCCCACGTCGTCCGGCCTGGTGGTCGCGCAGGCGTCCGCGCGACGGCCGTCGGCGCGCTGATCGGGTTGGCCATCGCCCTCGGCGCTCGGCCGCGCGGTGGTCGCGCTGCTGTTCGACGTGAAGCCGGTCGACCGGGCGTCTCGGTGGCCGGCGCGGTGGCGTGCTGCTGGTCGTAGCGGCCGTGGCCGCGTACGTCCCGGCCCGCCGCGCGGCGGCGGATGGACCCGATGCAGGCGTTGAGAACGGAATGAGAGGGGTTGGTGGGTGGTAGGTGGTGGGTTGTCGTCCCCGCCCACTACCACCCACAACCCTACACCCACTACACGGTCCGTCATGATCTCGATCCGGAACCTCGAGAAGGCGTACGACACCGGCGGCACGAAGACCTTCGTGCTGCGCCAGGTGAACTTCGACGTCGCGCCCGGGGAGTTCGTCACCATCATGGGGCCCTCCGGGGCGGGGAAGTCCACCCTGCTCGCCATCCTCGGGATGCTCGACGGCCAGTGGAGCGGCGAATTCGACTTCCTCGGCGAGCCGGTGCACAAGCTCTCGGTGAAGCAGCGCAACGAGCTGCACAAGAAGTACATCGGGTTCGTCTTCCAGCAGTACCACCTGATCGACGACCTCACCGTCGACGAGAACCTCGACATGCCGCTCTCGTACCGGAACGTCAGGAAGGCCGAGCGGCAGTCGATCGTCGCGCGACACGCTCGACCGCTTCCAGATCGTGGCGAAGAAGAAGCTGTTCCCCAGCCAGCTCTCCGGCGGCCAGCAGCAGCTGGTGGCGGTGGCGCGCGCCGTGATCGCGAGCCCCAAGCTGCTCCTCGCCGACGAGCCCACCGGCAACCTGCACTCGAGCCAGGGCAAGGAGATCATGGAGCTGTTCAAGAAGCTCAACGCGGCAGGGACGACGATCGTGCAGGTGACGCATTCGGAGGTCAACGCGGCGTATGGGAATCGGGTCGTGAATCTGCTGGACGGCTGGGTGGTGAAATGACCGTTGGTGGGGTGTAGGTGGTGGGTTGTGGGCCCCACCACCCACCACCTACAACCTACCACCCGCCGTAAGGAGCCTGATACATGGACAGCCTGATCCAGGACCTCCGCTTCGCCGTCCGGCAGCTGCGCCGCGCGCCCGGCCTGGCCGTGCTCGCCGTGTTGTGCATGGGTCTCGGGATCGGCGCCGTCACGACCATGTACAGCACCGCCATCGCCTTCACGTTCCGTCCGCTGCCGCAGGTGGGGGACCCCGCGCGCGTGATGCACGTGTGGGAGGGGCCGGCCAAGTCCCCGGATCGCGACGACGGGATCAGCGCGGGCGCACTGCAGGACGTCCGCGCCCTTCCGGTGTTCAGCGACGTCGCCGCGCTCCGCTGGTGGAGCGCCAACATCACCGGCCGCGACCAGCCGGAGCAGGTGCGCGCGGTGCGCGTCACCTCCAACGCGCTGCGCACGCTCGGCCGCCGCCCGTGGTTGGGTCGCGATTTCACCGCGGCCGAAGACACGCCCGGCGCGGACCACGTGGTGCTGCTGAGCTACGGCTTGTGGCAGCGGCGATTCGGCGGGGACCGCGGGTTGGTCGGACAGTCCGTACAGATCAACGGCGAGGGCTACAGGGTCGCCGGTGTCCTGCCGGCGGACTTCGCGTTCCCGGCCGGCGCCCAGCTGTGGGTGCCGCTCGCGTACGGTGCCGACGCGCTGGCGGATCGCGCCGCGCGCAACCAGTTCGCGCTCGCCCGCCTCGCACCTGGGGTGAGCGACGAGCAGGGCGGCGCGGCCGTCGCGACGCTCGGCGCGCGTCTCGCGGCCACCTACCCGGCGGTGAGCGACGGCTGGGTGATGCGCGCCGAGCCGGCCGAGCAGTACTTCGGCGCCGGGCCGCGGCCGTTCATGGTCGTGCTGCTGGCGGCCGCCGCGATCGTGCTGCTCATCGCCTGCGCCGATGTGGCGAACCTGCTGCTGGCGCGTGCGACCGGGCGCCGCCGCGAGCTGGCCGTACGCATCGCCCTCGGCGCGGCGCGCGGCCGCGTCGTCCGGCAACTGCTCACCGAGAGCGTGCTCATCGCGGCGGCCGGCGCAGTGCTGGGCGTGCTGCTCGCGGTGTGGGGGCTCGGCGCGCTTGCCGCGAGCGTCCCGGTGGAAGTGCGGGAGCTCATTCCGGGGTTCGGCCGGCTCTACATCGACGTGCAGGCGCTGGCTGTCACGGCGCTGGTGGCCGTCGGCGCCGGCATCGTGTTCGGGCTCGCGCCGGCCTTCGCCGCGGCGCGAGTGGACGTGCAGTCCTCGCTCAAGGAAGGCGCGAGGGGCGAGGTCGGCGGCGGCCACTCCGGCCGGATGCGCAACAGCTTCGTGGTGGTGCAGGTGGCGCTGGCGCTGATGTTGCTCGTGGGGGCGGTCGAGACGCTCGCGACCTTCCGCCGCATCGCCCTCAGCGACCCCGGCTTCCGCCGCGAGGGCGTCCTGACGCTCGGCGTCACCCTGCCGGCGGCCGATTATCCCAAGGACTCGGCCGTCACGACGTACTATCGCAGCCTCGAGGAGCGCATCGCGGCCCTGCCGGGCGTCGCGGCCGTGGGCGCCACCACGATCCTGCCGTTGTCGTTCAGCGAGGATCGTGAGGGCGTCGAGGTGGAAGGCCATCCCCTGCGCCGGCTCGACGACGCACCGCGCCTTGGTCTGCGGATGGTGTCGCCCAGTTACCTGGAAGCGCTCGGCATCCCGCTGCGCGAGGGGCGCGGCCTGACCCGGACGGACGGACCCGACGCCCCGTTCGTGGCGGTGGTGAGCCAGGCCGCGGCGCAGCTGCTGTGGCGGGGGGAGCCCGCGCTCGGCAAGCGCTTCAAGGTGCGGAGCGGCCGGTGGGTGGAGGTCGTGGGCATCGCGGCGAACGTGCGTGGCAATCCGCTCATGGGCGGAGATCTGCGCCCGGTGATCTACCTGCCGAGCCGGCAGTGGCCCGCGCGCACGATGTCGCTGGTGGTGCAGGCCGCGGGCGACCCGGCCCGGCTCACGCCGCTCATCCAGCACGAGATCCAGGTTCTCGATCCGCGCCTCGCCGCCGGCGACGTGCTGCCGATGCGGCGCGTGATCGAGGTCGCGACGTCGCCGTGGAGCGCAACGTCGCAGACGCTGGCGGTCGGGGCCCTCATGGCGCTGATCCTCGCCTGCGTCGGCATCTACGGCGTCATGGCCTACTCGGTCGCGCAGCGCACCCAGGAGCTGGGCGTCCGGATCGCGCTCGGGGCGACGAGTGGCGGCGTGCTGCGGCTGGTGCTCGTGCGCGCGGCGGTGCTCGCCGGCATCGGCATCGCCATCGGGATCGGCGGCGCCATCGTGCTGAGCCGCGGCCTGCAGGCCATCCTGGTGGACGCGAGCGCCACCGACGCGCGGACGATCGTTGCCGTGGCCGTCGCGCTCGGCCTGGTGGCCCTGTCGGCCAGCTTCGTCCCCGCGCTGCGGGCCGCACGCGTGGATCCGATGGAGGCGCTGAGAAGCGAATGAGAAGAGGGGCTAGGGGCTAGGGGATCAGGGGTCGGGAGAAGCGCCCTGGCCCCGGACCCTGGCCCTCCAGCCCTTGCGCCATGCTCGGCGTGTCTGACACCTCGCACCCGTAGCCCCTAGCCCCAGTCCCTCCGGAGCTCGATGCCATGGACACGCTGATCCGCGACCTGCGGTACGCCGTTCGGACCTTGAGCAAGAGTCCCGGTTTCGCTCTGGTGGCCGTGCTGACGCTGGCGCTCGGCATCGGCGCCAACACCGCCATCTTCTCGGTGATCAACGCCGTGCTGCTGCGGCCGCTGCCGTATCGCGAGCCCGGACCGCCTGGTGGACATCCATCACTTCTACCCGTCGCTCAACAACCTGCGGGCCGGCGTTTCCGGTGCCGGGCTTCCGCGACTACTCGGCCCGCCAGGACGTCTTCGAGCACGCGGCCGTCGAGCGGCAAGGGGCGATGAACCTCACCGGCGCGGGCGAGCCGGAACGGGTGAACGTCGCGCTGGTGAGCGGCGAGTTCTTCACCACGCTCGGCGTCGGCGCGGCCCTGGGGCGGACGCTGCAGCCCGACGAGGCGCAGGCCGGACACAACCACGTCGTGGTGCTCACCGACGGCTACTGGAAGCGGAAGTTCGGCGGCGATCGCGGCGTGATCGGCCGCACGCTGCAGCTCAACGACGAGGACTTCCAGGTCGTCGGCGTGATGCCGCCGGGCTTCCGGGACTTCTTCGCCGCCAGGCCGACCTCTGGTCGCCGATCGTCTTCCAGCCCGCCGACTTCGGTGACAACCGGCGCACCAACGAGTTCCTCCAGTTCGTCGGCCGGCTCGCGCCGGGCGTCACGGACCGAGCAGGCGCAGGCCGAGATGCACACCCTGGCGCAGCAGCTCAAGGCGACCTACACCGACGACTACGCGTCGGACTGGGACCTCCAGGTCACCTCGCTCACCGAGGAGGCCACGGGCGGGATCCGCCGGTCGCTGCTGGTGCTGCTGGCGGCCGTGGGCTTCGTGCTGCTGATCGCCTGCGCCAACGTCGCGAACCTCCAGCTCGCCCGCATCGCGGCCCGCGCGCGCGAGATCGCGGTGCGGGTGGCGCTCGGCGCCTCGCCGCGCCGCCTGATGCGGCAGCTGCTGACCGAGAGCGTGCTGCTGTCGCTGGTCGGCGGCGCCGTCGGCCTGCTGCTCGCGGTGTGGGGCGTGCCCGGCCCTGCTGGCGCTGACCCCGCAACCTGCCCGCCGCCGGCGACCGTGCACGCCGATCTCGCGGTGCTCGGCTTCGCCCTCGCCGTCTCGGTCGCGACGGGCCTGCTGTTCGGGCTCATGCCGGCGCTCCAGGTGGGCCGCTCGGACGTGCACGAGTCGCTGAAGGAAGGGGGCCGCGGGCGCCGTCGGCGACCGCGGCTCGCTCGCGCTGCGGCGCGGCCTGGTCGTCACCACCGTGGCGCTCGCGCTGACGCTGCTGGCCGGGGCGGGGCTGCTGATCCGCAGCTTCTCGCGGCTGGTCGCGCGTGGATCCCGGGCTTCCAGCCGGACCACCTGCTGACCTTCAACGTCTCGCTGCCGCAGGCCAAGTACCCCAACGACACGGTGCGCGATCGCCGGTGCTCGAGCGGCTCGACGCGGCGCATCGCGGGGTGCCCGGCGTCGTGTCGGCGGGCGGCACGAGCAACATCCCGTTCGGCGGCAACTGGAGCACCGCGAGCTTCAACGTGGAGGGCTATCAGCCTCCGCCGAACGCGCCGATGCCGTGGGGCGACATGCGGGTCGTGACGGCCGGCTACCTGCCCACGATCCGGGCGCCGCTCCGGGCCGGCCGGCAGTTCACCGCGGCCGACCGCGCCGGCGTGGCGCGGGTCTGCATCGTGGACGAGGACGTGGTGCGTCGCTTCTGGCCCACCACCGATCCGATCGGCAAGCGGATCACCTTCAACAACCTCACGGACACCAACATCACCTGGATCACGGTCGTCGGCGAGGTCGGCCACACGCTGCACACCGGCCTCGACGACGACCAGACCGCGTCCAGGTCTACTTCCCGCTGGCGCAGATCCGCCTGCCGTTCCTCGGCGTCGTGGTGCGCACGGCGGGCGACCCGATGGCGGCGCTGGGCAGCGTGCGCGCGGCGATGCGCGGCGTGGATCCCGATCTGCCCGCTCGCCGGCGTCAACACGATGGACGAGCTGATCGCCCAGACGACGGGGCCGCGCCGCTTCTCGGCCCTGTCCTGCTCGGCGGCTTCGCCGCGCTGGCGGTGGTGCTGGCGTCGATCGGCCTGTACGGCGTGATGAGCTACATGGTGACGCAGCGCACCCGCGAGCTGGGCGTGCGCCTGGCGCTCGGCGCCGCGGCGCCGACGTGCTCGGCCTGGTGCTGCGGCAGGGCGTGCGGCTCGCGCTCGCCGGCGTGGGCATCGGCCTCGTGGCGGCGCTCGCGCTGACGCGCGTCATGCAGGCGATGCTCTTCCAGGTGGCGGCCACGGATCCCGTCGACGTTCGTCCTGGTGCCGCTGCTGCTGGTCGCGGTCGCCGCCGTCGCCAGCTGGCTGCCGGCGCGCCGCGCGACGCGGGTGGATCCGATCGAGGCGCTGAGGGCGGAATGAAGGAGGGGCTAGGGGTCAGGGGCTAGGGGTTCGTCTCCAGCCTGATCTCGACGCCTAACTCCTACCCTAGCCCGTCTGCCCGCCTGTCCGCTTTCGGGAAGCGCGGTTCCCACAGCCGCACACCGGCCGCCCAGAGGCGGCCGGTTCCATTCCGTAACATGTTGTCGACAAGGAGTTGCGTTGGCGATGCGGTGGCACGGGCTTCGCCTATCAGGGCCTGAGGGCCAGGAACAGGAGCTCGGCTCCGCGCATCCCCAATCCTTGGCCCCTCACGCCGCTTCTCGGGAGCTCGATGCCATGGACTCGCTGATCCAGGACCTCCGCTACGCCGTCCGGGCGCTCCTCAAGAGCCCCGGCTTCGCCGTCCTCGCCGTGCTGACGCTCGCCCTCGGCATCGGGATCAGCGTCGCGATCTTCTCGGTGGTGGACAACGTGCTCCTGCAGGCCGCTGCCGTTCGCCGACTCGCGGCGCCTCGTCGCGATCTGCGAGACGCATCCGTCGGTCGAGGGGTTCTGCATCGCGTCGCCGCCCGACGTCGAGGACTTCGCGGCGCGGAGCCGCACGCTGTCGTCCATCGGCCTGGGCCGGGACTGGCCGTTCACGGCGCGGCGCGGCACGTCGTCCGAAGGCGTGCGACGGCGGCCTCGCGACGCCGGGCCTGTTCCGCACGCTGCAGCTCACCCCGCGCTGGGCCGGTTCTTCCGGCCCGAGGACATGGGGCCGGCGCAGCGCCCTCGTCGCCGTGCTGAGCGACGCGCTCTGGCGCTCCTGGTTCGGCGCGGACCCGGCGCGTCGTCGGCCGGTCGCTCGTGCTCGACGGCGAAGAGCTACGAGATCGTCGGCGTGATGCGTCCCGGCGTGGAAGTCCCGCAGCTGGAGGAGGTGAAGCTGTGGGTCCCGCTCCCGTTCGATCCGAAGGACGAGGAGAACCGGAAGTGGCGCGGCTTCCAGGTGATCGGGCGGCTGGCCCCGGGGACGACGGTGGCCGCGGCCGACCTCGGAGCTGGGCGCGATCCAGCGTGATCTCGGCGAGCGGTATCCGCAGACGAACCGCGACTGGGGCGTGCGGGTCGAGCCGCTGCTGCGACCAGATGGTGGGCCCGGTCCGCCCGACGCTGCTGGTGTTCCTGGGCGCGGTCGCCATCCTGCTCCTGGTGGCGTGCGCCAACGTCGCCAACCTGCTCGTGGCGCGCGGCGCCTCGCGCGAGCGCGAGTTCGCCCTCCGCTCCGCCCTCGGCGCCGGGCCGGGGCGGCTGGTCCGCCTGGTCGCCGCCGAGAGCGTGGTGATGGCGCTGGTGGGCGGCGCCTGCGGGGCTGCTGGTGGCGCGCTGGGCCGCCGATGCGCTCCTGGCGCTCATGCCCGGCCGCCTGCCGCGGATCGAAGCGCGTGGCGCTCGACGCACGGGTGCTGGCCTTCGCCCTCCTGCTGACCGTCGCGACCGGGATCGTCGCCGGCCTGGCGCCGGCGGTGCGCGCGGCGCGGCTCGATCTTGCCGCCGCCATCAAGGAAGGGCACCAGCCCCTCGCGTGGCGGAAGACGCTCGGGCTTCGCGGCGGCCTCGTCATCGCCGAGGTGGCGATGGCCTTCGTGCTCGCGACCGGGGCCGGCCTCCTGGCGCGGAGCTTCGCGTCGCTGCTCCGGTGGGAGCCGGGGTTCGATCAGACGCACCTGCTGACCTTCTGGACCTTCGCGTCCGACGGCAAGTACACGGACCACCCGAGCGTCACGGCGGTGTTCGAGCGCATCCGCGCGGAGCTCCGGACCATTCCCGGTGTCACCTCGGTGGGGATGGCGTCGAGCGGCCCGCTGTTCGGCGGCACGGAGACGGACGAGTTCGTCGTCGAGGGCGCGGAGGCAGCGGCCGGCCGCGAGCCGGTCGTGGCGCGCTGGTACGACATGGACCCCGGCTACTTCCCGACCCTCGGCGTGGCGCTGAAGCACGGCCGGCTGTTCACCGACGCGGACCGTGAGGGCGCGCCCCTGGTGGCCATCATCAACGAAGCGATGGCGCGCCGCTACTTCGGCGGCGTGGACCCGGTCGGCCGCCGGCTGCGCAGCAAGAACGCGACGACTCCGATGGAGATCGTGGGCGTCGTGGCGGACATCCCGCCGTTCCTCCCGGGTACGCCGGCGCCGCCGGAGATCTACTGGCCGTACGCGCAGTCGCCGCGGTGGGCGAGCTACTTCGTGCTCGTACCCAGGGCGATCCATCGGCCTCGTGACAGGCGGCGACGCGCGCCTCCAGAGCGTGGATCCGGACATGGAGGCGAGCGGCCCCGCGACGCTGGAGACCTCGGTCGGCGTGCCAGCTGCGCCGGCCGCGCTTCAACCTCCTGCTGATCGGCGTGTTCGCCGCGTTCGCGCTCGGGCTCACGCTGGTGGGCGTGTACGGCGTGATCGCGGCGTCCGTGGCGGGCCGCACGCGGGAGATCGGCGTGCGCGTCGCGCTCGGTGCGACGGTGCCGCGGGTACTGGGCATGGTGGTGCGGGAGGGGCTGGTGCTGGTCGGGCGGGCGTCGCCATTGGCCTGGTGGCCGCGTTCTGGCTGACGCGCTTCGCCGCGGGTTGCTGTACGGCGTGACCCCGGGCGACCTCGTGACGCGCGTGCGTGACGGGCGCTCGTCGCCGCCGCGGCCCTCCTGGCCTGTCTCATCCCCGCCCGCCGGGCGACGAACGTGGACCCGATGGTGGCGTTGCGGGATGAATGAAGGGATTAGGGGCTAGGGACCAGGGGTTCGTCCCCACCCCAACTCCCAACCCCTGACCCCTAGACCCAGCTTCCCAGGAGCTCGATGCCATGGATTCCCTGATCCAGGACCTCCGGTACGCCGCTCGGACGCTGCTCAAGAGCCCCGGCTTCACGCTGGTGGCGCTGCTCACGCTCGCGCTCGGCATCGGCGCCAACACGGCCATCTTCAGCGTGGTGGACGCCGCGCTGCTGCGGCCCTATCCCGTTCCCGGAGCCGGACCGCCTGGTGCGGGTGAACTCGCTGGCGCGCGGCAACGTCGCGGCGGTGTCGCCCGCCGACTTCCTCGACTGGCAGAAGATGTCGAAGTCGTTCACCGCGATCGCGGCCATGACCCGCGCCGACATGGCGCTGAGCCGTGAGGGCCCGGCCGAAGAGCTGCGGGGCGAGACGGTGACGGGTGACTTCTTCGGCATTCTCGGCATCGCGCCGGCCCTCGGCCGGACCTTCACGGCGGAGGAGGAGGCGACGCCCGAGCAGGGCCACGCCGTCATCCTGAGCGACGCGCTGTGGCGCGTCCGGTTCGGTGCGGATCCGCGGATCGTGGGCCGCTCGATCCGGCTCGACGGACAGCCATGGCTGGTGGTGGGTGTCATGCCGCGCGGCTTCGCGTATCCCGCCGAGGCGCAGATGTGGATGCCGCTGTCGTGGTCGCCGGAGCTGCGGGCGATGCGGGGTGGCCACTATCTCGGTGTCGTCGGGCGGCTGCGTCCCGGGCACGACCGTGGACGCGGCCTCGCGCGACATGGCGTCCATCGCCGACCGCATCGCGCGGACAATCCGAACGTCAACATCCAGTGGTCGGCCGGCGTGCAGTCGCTGCGCGACGCCACGGTGGGCGACGTGCGGCCGACGCTGCTGCTGCTGCTCGGCGCCGTCGGCTTCGTCCTGCTCATCGCGTGCGTCAACGTGGCCAATCTCCTGCTGTCGCGCGGCACCGGTCGCGCGCGGGAGCACGCGGTGCGTGCGGCGCTGGGCGCGTCCACGGCGCGGCTGGCGCGCGGCGTGATGGCCGAGAGCCTGTGGCTGGGCCTCGGCGGCTCGGTGCTCGGCCTCGGGCTCGCGGCCTGGGGCACCGACGCCGTCGTCGCGCTCGCGCCCGAGGGCGTGCCCGGCATCGCGGGCGCGCGCGTCGACCTGCCCGTGCTGATCTTCGCCGTTGTCCTCGGCGTGCTCACCAGCCTGCTGTTCGGCTTGCTGCCCGGCGTGGCGCGCCACCCACGTCTGGTCCCTGGCCGAGCGGCTGCGCGACGGCGGCGCCGCGGTCGGCGGGCGGCACGGAAGACGCTCGCGCCAGACCCTGGTCGTGGCCGAAGTGGCGCTCGCGGTGGTGCTCGTCGTGGGCGCCGGTCTGTTGCTCAAGAGCTTCATGCGCCTGCAGTCGGTCGACCCGGGGTTCGATCCGCGGGGCGTGCTCACCTTCGACGTTTCGCTTCCCGACGCCACGACGCCGGCCCAGGCCGAGGTGTTCTTCGGGTCGCTGCTCGGGCGGCTGCGCGCGGTACCGGGCGTACGGAGCGCCGGAGGGATCTTCGGGCTCCCGCTGAGGGACTTCGGATACGGCATCACGCTACGCGAGGTGGACGGCCGCCAGTTGTCGCCGCAGGAGCAGGAAGCCGGCGTCGTGCCGCAGATCCGGGTGGTGACGCCGGAGTTCTTCAAGACGCTGGGCATTCAGTTGGTGCGCGGGCGCGTGTTCAACGACGCGGACCAGGACGGCACGCTGCCGGTTGCGGTCGTCTCGGAGATGGCGGCGCGGCGCATCTGGGGCGCGCAAGACCCGCTCGGCCACCACTTCACGCTCGGCACGACCCTGGGATTGGGAAAGGACCACCTGCACGCCGGCGGCCAGGTCATCGGCGTCGTGCGCGACCTGAAGGACGAAACGCTCGCGGAGGCCGGCCGGCCGTGGGTGTACGTCGTCCACGCCCAGTTCCCCGTGGACTATCTGTCCCTGGCGCTGCGCACCGCCGGCAACCCGGCGGCGCTGGTCGGCCCGGCCCGCGCCGCGCTCGCCGCGGTGGACCCCGACATCCCCATGGCCCGCGTGCGCACGATGGGTGAGTGGATATCCGAGTCCATGGCGACCCGGCGCTTCTATGCCTGGCTCATCGGCGTGTTCGCCGCGCTCGCCCTCGGCCTCGCCGCCGTCGGTGTGTACGGCGTGCTGTCGCAGGCGGTCGGCGAGCGCACGCGCGAAATCGGCCTCAGGGTGGCGCTCGGAGCGGCGCCGCGAGAGGTCACGGCGCTGGTAGTGCGGCAGGGCGTCGCGCCCGCCGCGTTCGGGGTCGGGCTGGGTCTCGCGCTCGCCCTGGCGCTCACCCGGGCGCTGAGCGCGTACTTGGCGCCGTTGCTGTTCAGCGTCGGGCCCTCGGACCTGCCGACCTACGGCGTCGTGGCCGGGCTCATCTTCGCCGTGGCGCTGCTCGCCGCCTGGATCCCTTCCCGCCGCGCGTCGCGGGTGGACCCGATGGTGGCGTTGCGGAGTGAATGAGACGGGTGGTACATGGTAGGTTGGTTGAGCACCTGCTCTGCTCCGTCCCTAGCACTGGGCATGCACCATGGCTGGGTATTCGCGTCGAACCCTCGTGGACAAGCTGGGCATCAAGCCCGGCGTGCGGCTCGTCCTGCTCGCGCCGCCGCCCGGCTACGCCCGGACCCTCGGCATGCTCCCCAAGGGCGTCGTGGTCGCGCGGACGCTGCACGGCCGCTTCGACTTCATCCACTTCTTCACCACCAAGCGCGCGCGACCTCGAGCGCCGGTTCGCCGCGCTCGCACAAGGCGCTCGCGCCGGCCGGGATGCTCTGGATCTCCTGGCCCAAGAAGGCCGCCGGCGTCCCGACCGACCTCACCGAGGACGTGGTCCGCGAGGTGGCCCTCGCGCGCGGCCTCGTGGACGTCAAGGTCTGCGCCGTGGACGACACCTGGTCCGGGCTCGAAGCTGGTGCGGCGCCTCAAGGACCGCTGACGTGCGCGCCGCACGCTCTACAGTCCCGCCCCACACCCCGCTGCCAGTTGCCAGACGGCAAGCTGCCGAGATCCCTAACCCCTAGCCCCTAACCCCGGTATTTCTTACCCCGTGCCCAACCCGCGCATCCTCGTCGCCGACGACCAGAAGGACGTCCTCGAAGCGCTGCGCCTGCTGCTCAAGGGCGAGGGCTTCGAGGTCGAGACGGCGACGTCGCCCGCGGCGATCCTGGCGCGCTCGACGCGGGCGACTTCGACGCGGTCCTGATGGACCTCAACTACACCCGCGACACCACCTCCGGGCGCGAGGGCCTCGACCTCCTCACCCGGATCCAGGCGCTCGACGCCACGCTGCCCGGTGATCGTGATGACGGCGTGGGGGAGCGTCGACGGCGCGGTGGAGGCGATGCGCCGCGGCGCCCGCGACTACATCGCAGAAGCCGTGGGACAACGCGCGCCTCCTCGCGCAGCTGCGCACCCAGGTCGAGCTGGCGCGCGCGCTCCGCCGCAGCGCAGCGGCTCGAGGAGCAGAACCGCCTGCTCGCGGCGCGGCGGCTTCCCGGAGCTGATCGCCGAGTCGCCGGCGATGCAGCCGGTGCTGCGGCTGATGGAGCGGGTCGGGCCGTCGGACGCCAGCGTCCTCATCACCGGCGAGCACGGCACCGGCAAGGAGCTGGTGGCGCAGTGGCTGCACGCCGCGTCGGCCGCGCGCGTCGCGCGTCGCTCGGTGACGGTCAACGTCGGCGGCCTCTCCGAGGGCGTGTTCGAGTCGGAGCTGTTCGGCCACGTGAAGGGCGCGTTCACCGACGCGCGCAGCCGACCGCACCGGGCGCTTCGAGCTGGCCGACGGCGGCACGCTGTTCCTCGACGAGATCGCCAACGTGCCGCTGGCCCAGCAGGCCAAGCTGCTGCGCGTGCTGCAGACGGGCGAGATCGAGCGGGTCGGCTCCTCGCGCACCCGGCGCGTGGACGTGCGCGTGATCGCCGCGACCAACGCGGACCTCCGCGCCGAGGTCGCGGCCGGCCGCTTCCGCGAGGACCTGCTGTTCCGCCTCAACACCGATCGAGATCCACCTGCCGCCGCTGCGCGAGCGCCGCGAGGACATCCTGCCCATCGCGCTGCACTGCCTCAAGCGCTCGGCCGCGCGCTACCGCAAGGCCATCACCGGCTTCGACCGCGCGGCGATCGAAGCGCTGCACGCGCACGCCTGGCCGGGCAACGTCCGCGAGCTCGACCACGCCGTGGAGCGCGCGGTGCTGCTGGCGCCGGGCGAGGTCGTGCGCGCCGGCGACCTCGCCCTGGAGCCGGCCGGCCGTCGGCGGCGAGCCTCGAGGAGATGACCCTGGAGGAGGTCGAGCGGGTCCTGATCCAGAAGGCGCTCGCCCGGTTCGGCGGCAACGTGAGCCAGGCCGCCAAGACGCTCGGCCTCTCGCGCAGCGCGCTCTACCGCCGGCTCAAAGTCCACGGGCTCTGAGCCGGAGATGGCCCGCTTGAATCACGAGCGGCGCGTCGTCCTGCTGGCCTTCCTGTCGGGCCTGCCCGGCGTCGCGCTCGCGCTGGTCCTGGTCTGGGTCGGCGGCTACGGCGCCAAGGTCGGCTGGACCGTCACGCTGCTGGTCGGCGGCTTCTGGCTGGCCACCGTCCTCGCCCTGCGCGAGCGGATCGTGCGCCCCCTCCAGACGCTCTCCAACATGCTGGCCGCGCTGCGCGAGGAGGACTTCTCGATCCGCGCCCGCGGCGCGCGCAGCGACGACGCCCTCGGCCTGGCGCTGCTGGAGGTCAACGCGCTCGGCCAGACCCTGCGCGAGCAGCGGCTCGGCGCGCTCGAGGCCACCGCGCTCCTGGCGCGCGTGATGGAGGAGATCGACGTCGCCGTCTTCGCCTTCGACGACGAGCAGCGCCTCCGGCTGGTGAACCGCGCCGGCGAGCGGCTGCTGGCCGACACGGCCGAGCGGCTGGTGGGGCGGAGCGCCGAGGAGCTGGGGCTCGCCGAGTGCCTGGACGGCGAGGCGCCGCGGGTGCTGGACGCCGACTTTCCCGGCGGCGGCGGGCGCTGGGAGCTGCGGCGCGGCACGTTCCGCCAGGGCGGGCGGCCGCACCAGCTGCTCGTGCTCTCCGACCTCTCGCGCGCGCTGCGCGACGAGGAGCGCGAGGCCACGCGGCGGCTGGTGCGCGTCCTCGGCCACGAGATCAACAACTCGCTGGCGCCGATCAAGTCGGTGGCCGAGAGCCTGCAGCAGGTCGTGGCGCGCGAGGCGCCGAGCAACGGCGCCGGCGACGTCGCGCGCGGCCTCGTCGCTCATCGCCGGTCGCGCCGAGTCGCTGAGCCGCTTCATGGCGTCGTACGCGCGGCTGGCGCGGCTCCCGCCCCCGCGGCTTGGCTCGCTCGACGTCGGGAGCTGGGTGCGGCGCGTGGCGGCGCTCGAGCGCCGGCTGCCGGTGGCGGTCGAGCCGGGGCCAGATCTCGCGATCCAGGCCGACGGCGACCAGCTCGATCAGCTGCTCATCAACCTCGTCGACAACGCGGTGGACGCGGCGCTCGAGACCGGCGGCACGGTCACCGTGGGCTGGCAGAAGGGACGGCGCTTCGTCGAGGTGTGGGTCGTGGACGAGGGGCCGGGCCTCGCCGACACCGGCAACCTGTTCGTGCCCTTCTTCACGACCAAGCCCGAGGGCTCGGGCATCGGCCTGGCGCTCTCGCGCCAGATCGCCGAGGCGCACGGCGGCACGCTGACGCTGGGCAACCGCAGGGCGGGGAAGGGCGCCGAGGCGCGGCTGCGGCTGCCGATGGGGAACAGGACGCCCAGCGGTTGATCGCCCTGACGACGCCGGGCGGGCGCGCGCCGGCCTACTGTGACGCGCCTGGTTCCAGAGGATCTCGAGCGCGGGACGCACGTCGTCGGCGCGCACGCCGAGGCGCACGCCGCGGATCGGCTCCGGCAGGTGCCGCAGCGCCTGGCCTGGATCCTCGGTGACGACGGACTCGATGCCGTGGGACTTCAGCAGCTCCCGCACCCGGCCCGCAGCCGCCTCATCCGGATACGTCTTGATCCAGACCAAGTCACTCAACATTGATCCCGTCCCCCGCTCGTGGCCGGCGACCCGTCCCACGGCTCGGGCAGTGTACCAGGGAGGCGTCAGTCGGGCGTCAGGCGGGTGTCGCGCAAACGCGTGTCGGAGGCCCGCAATTGGGCCGGAACGTCAGTCCCCGAGCGACTTCAGGAACCGGCCGTGCCACGGCGGCCAGATTATCCGCCGCGCCCGGGCCTCGACGTCGCCGACCCACACGGGCCCGATGAACCGGCTGTCGGGCCAACCCATCATGTCGCGAGTATCGGCCAGCAGCAGCACCGAGTCCCGCGGCACCACCGCCGGCCCCCACGTGTAGAGGTTGCCACCGCGCACGTAGGGGGAGCGCCACGCCGCCGGGACGGCGAGGCGGAACGGCCACGGCATCGCCCGTCCGTCGACGATCGCGCGGCCGGCGCTGAGGGAGACGGTGTCGCCGGGGAGGCCCGCCACGCGCCGGAGGACGTGGAACACCCCGTCCTCGTCCTCGTAGCGGAAGAGCACCAGCATCCCGCGGTGCAGCCGCTTCACGGGCCCGGTGGCCAGGAAGAACTCGTGCGCCCCGACCGTGGGCTCCATCGAACCGCCGGTCATGAAGTACACCTGCGGCCAGCTGGTGAACGCTTCGGTCCACCAGAGCAAGCCGAGGACGGCGAGCAGGAGCACCACTCGCACCGCCCACCGCAGTCTCACCGCCACTCGCGACTCGGCGTCTCGCAACTCCTCTCGCAACTGACGCCCCGCACCTCGCCTCTGGTCAGGCCGTGGTCTTCCGGAATCTGGAGGACGCGAGCCACAGAATCGAGCCGCCCATCGCGCTCAGCGCCAGCAGCTGCGGCCACAGCACCGTCAGGCCCGCCCCCTTGAGGAAGATGGCCCGCACCGCCTCGACGTAGTAGCGCACCGGGTTCACCAGCGTCAGGTACTGGAAGAGGACGGGCATGTTCTCGACCGGGAAGAAGAACCCCGACAGGATCATCGCCGGCAGGAAGAACATGAACATCGTCATGAACGCTTCCTGGGTCGTGTTGGACACGGTCGAGATCAGGAGCCCGATGCCGAGCCCGCACACCACGTAGGCGAGGCTCATCAGGCACAGCAGCGCCAGGCTGCCCCGCAGCGGGATGTGGAACCACAGCGTCGCGACGGCGGTGATCAGCATCAGGTCCACCATCGCGATGCCCACCACGGGGAGCGTCTTGCCGACGATCATCTCCGCGGGCGTGAGCGGGCTCACCATCAGCTGCTCGAGCGTGCCCAGCTCGCGCTCCCGCACCACGGCCAGCGTGGTCAAGAGGAGCGACATCAGCATCATCAGGTTGCCCACCACGCCGGGCACGTTGTAGACCCGGCTCTCGAGGTTGGGGTTGTACCACGCCCGCACCCGAGGTCCACGCCGGGCGTGCCTCCGGCCGCCAACGCTCGCCGCCTGCGCGCCCTGTCCGTGCTCCTGGCCGAAGCGGAGGATGATCTGCGACGCGTACGCCTGCGCGACGGTGGCCGTGTTCGACGTCGTGCCGTCCACGAGCAGCTGCACCGTGGCCGGCTGCCCCGACGCCAGGTCGCGTCTCGAAGCCCGCGCGGGATCTCCAGGGCGAGGATCGCGCGGCCGTGGTCGAGGGCCTCGACCAGGTCCTCGGCGCGCTCGGCGGTCTCGGTGATCCGGAAGTAGCCGGACGCCGTCAGCTCCTGCGCCAGCTCGCGCGAGAGGGTGGTGTGGTCGCGGTCGTAGAGCACCATGGCGGCGTTCTTGACGTCGGTGGTGACCGCGTAGCCGAAGATGATGAGCTGGATGATGGGCGCGACGAAGATGACCCGCAGGGCGCCGCGGGTCGCGCAGCGTCTGCGTCAGCTCCTTGCGCGCGAGCTCGCGCGAGCCGGCCGGCGTCGAGCCAGCGGGAGCCTCACGCGATCTCCTTCTTGAAGGCGTGCACCGCGAGCGCCAGCCCGACCACGGCGAAGATGAGCATCCCCAGCCCCTGGCCCCACAGCACGTGCGAGCCCGACGCCCTTGAGGAAGATGCCGCGCACCGCCGTGATGAAGTAGCGCGCCGGCACGGCCAGCGAGATGATCTGCAGCACCTTCGGCATGCTCGAGCAGGTCGAACATCAGCCCCGAGAGCAGCGTGCGCCGGGAGGAAGGTCGTGATCATCGCGAGCTGGGTGGCCAGGAACTGCGACTTGGCCGTGGCGCTGATGAAGATCCCCAGCCCCTGCGCGCCCACCAGGAAGAGCATCGCGGTCACCATCAGGAACAGCGGGCTTCCCGCGGAACGGCACGGCGAACACGATGCCGCCGACGACCGCGACCAGGACGATGTCCACGAACCCGATGCCGAGGTACGGCAGCAGCTTGCCCGAGGATCACCTCCAGGCGGTGGACCGGCGTCGCGGCGAGCTGCTCCATCGTCCCGCGCTCCCACTCCCGCGCGATGGTGAGCGAGGTCAGCAGCGCCGAGAGGATCATCATGATCGTCGCCATCAGGCCCGGGCACGATCATGTTGCTGCTCTTGAGGTCCTCGTTGTACCAGACCCGCGACTCGGCCTGCAGCGGGACGGGCAGGGCCTGGCCCTTGAGGACGGCGTGCACCGAGTAGGTGGTCGACGATGGCCTGCGCGTAGTTGATGGCGATCGAGGCGGTGTTGGCGTCGCCGCCGTCCACCAGCGCCTGCACCGGCGCCGGCTGCCGCGGCGGCGAGGTTGCTGGAGAAGTCGGGCGGGATCACCAGGACCAGGCGCACCGCGCCCCGCGTCAGGAGCGGCGCGATCTCGCGCGTCGTCGTCGAGCTGGCGCGGTGACCTGGAAGTACCCCGACGACCGGAACGCGTCCACCAGGTCGCGGCTCTGGGTGGTGCGGTCCCGGTCCAGCACCGCCATCCGGATGTCGTTGACGTCGAAGGTGATGATGTAGCCGAACATGCACCACCATCACCGCCGGGACGACGAAGGCCATCGCCAGGCTCCGCGTGTCGCGCCGGATGTGGAGCGCACTCCTTGCGGGCCATCGCCCAGAGCCGCCTGAGGCTGAGCCGCGGCATCAGCCCGCCACCGCGCCGCCCTCGCGGCGCACCAGGGCGACGAAGACGTCCTCCAGCGACGGCGCGATCGCGCGGATCCGCTCGACCGGGAGCCCGCGCGAGGCGAGGAAGGCCGGCAGCTCGCCGCGCGGCCGCGCGGCGTCCTCCACCGCGCACGTGCACCGCGCGCCCGAACATCGCCGCCTCGGTGACGCCCGGCCGGCCCTGGAGCGCCTGCGCCACGGCGGGCCCGTCGCTGGTCGTCGATCTCGAGCAGCGGCTCCTGCATCAGCCCCTTCACGTTGGCCGGCGTGTCGAGCGCGATGAGCCGGCCGCGGTTCATCAGCGCCAGGCGGTGGCAGTACTCCGCCTCCTCCATGTAGTGCGTGCTCACCAGCACCGTCGTCCCGCCGTCGGCGAGGGAGTAGATCAGCTCCCAGAAGTTGCGCCGCGAGATCGGGTCCACGCCCGAGGTCGGCTCGTCGAGGAAGAGGATCGGCGGCTCGTGCAGCACCGCGCACCCCAGCGCCAGGCGCTGCTTCCAGCCGAGCGACAGCTCGCCGGTGAGCTGGTCGTCGTGGTCCTCGAGCCCGGCCATCTCGAGCACCCAGGCGCGCCGCGCCTCCAGCCGCGCCCCGCGCACGCCGTAGAGCCCGGCGAAGAACGCGATGTTCTCGTCCACCGTGAGGTCGCCGTAGAGGGAGAAGAGCTGCGACATGTAGCCGATGCGCTGCTTCACCGCCTCCGGCTCCGCGACGACGTCGTACCCGGCGACGCACGCCTCGCCCGCGGTCGGCTGGAGCAGCCCGGTCAGCATCCGGATCGTCGTCGTCTTCCCGGCGCCGTTGGGGCCGAGGAAGCCGAAGATCTCCCCGGGCTCCACCGCGAAGGTGACCCGGTCCACCGCGGTGAAGTCGCCGAACTTCTTGGTGAGGTCCTGGACCTCGACCGCGCAGCTGGTCATCATGGGGATTGGGCGTTTGGCGGGTTGGGATTGGAGGTCGTCGGGGCGCGACCCGAAACCCGAAGCCCCAAGCCCGTCCTTCTCTTTGCCGACCCGATCGATGAACACGTCCTCCAGGCTGGCCTGGACGTCCACCGTCTCCAGCACCTCGATCCCCGCCTGCGCGAGGGCCGCCGCCGCGCCCGGCCAATCCCGCTCGCGGCTCCCCAGCGTGACGTGGATCGTGTCCCCGAACAGCGCGGCGCGCCGGACGGCGGCGACGCCGGCCAGGACCCGCGCCGCGGCGCGCCGGTCGGTGACGTGCACGCTCAGCATCTCGCCGGAGTAGCTGCGCATGAGCGCCTGGGGCGTGTCCAGCGCGACGATCCGGCCGCGATGGAGCAGGGCCACCTGGTCGCACCGCTCCGCCTCGTCCATGTAGGCCGTGGTGACGAACACCGTGATGCCCTCGGCCACCATCTCGTGCAGGATCAGCCACAGGTCGCGGCGGCTGATGGGGTCGACGCCGAAGGTCGGCTCGTCCAGGAGCAGGATCTCGGGGTGGTGCACCAGCGCGCAGCACAGCGACAGCTTCTGCTTCATCCCGCCCGAGAGCTGGCCCGCCAGGCGGTGCTCGAAGGCGCCGAGATTGGAGAAGCGGTACAGGCGCTCGAGCCGCTTCGGCCGCTCGGCCTTCGGCACCGCGTACAGGTCGGCGTAGAACTCGATGTTCTCGCGCACCGTGAGGTCGTGGTAGAGCCCGAAGCGCTGCGACATGTAGGCGATGTGCTGCTTGACGCCCTCGGGGTCGCGCGCGACGCTGACGCCGGCCACCAGCGCGTCGCCCGCGGTGGGCGGCAGCACGCCCGACAGCATCCTGAGCGTGGTGGTCTTGCCCGCGCCGTCGGGCCCCACCAGCCCGAACAGGGCGCCCCGCGGCACCTCGAGCGTGAGCTGGTCCACGGCCACCAGGTCGCGGAACCTGCGGGTCAGCCCGCGCGCCGAGATGGCGGCGCCGTCTGGCAACTTCACTGGCGTCTCACCACTCCCAACTGGACATCTGCCGGAATTCCCGGCTTCAGGTCGTACGTCGAATCGCGCGTGATCCTGACCTTCACCGCGTACACCAGCTTCACGCGCTCGTCGGTGGTCTGCACGTTCTTGGGCGTGAACTCCGCCTCGCTCGCGATGAAGCTCACCTGGCCCCCGTACACCTTGCCCTGGTAGGTGTCGGCGGTGATGTGGGCGGCCTCGCCGAGGTGGACCGCCCCGACGCGCGTTTCGGGGATGTAGATCCGCACCCACCGGTCGTTGAGGTTGGTCACGGTCAGCACCGGGGCGCCGGGCTGGACCGTCTCGCCGATCTCGCGGTCCTTGACCGTCACCACGCCGTCGAACGGGGCGTGGATCACGGCGTTGGCGAGCAGCGCGTCGATCTGGGCTACGGTGGCCCGGGCCTGGGCGACCGCGGCGCGCTGGGCCTCGATGCGCTCCGGGCGGGGCCCCACCTCGAGCAGCTGCAGCTGCTGCGCGGCCTGGTCGTGCTGGCTGTGGGCCACGTCGAAGGCCAGCTGCGCCTTGTCGAGCGCCTCGCGGCTCACGGCCCCGCCGTCGAACAGCCGCTTCGTCCGGTCGAGATCGCGCTGCGCGTCGGCCAGCCTCTGGTTGGCGGCCGCCACCGCGTCGCGGCCCTGCTGGATGTCCTGGCTGCGATTGCCGCGCTCCAGCTCCGTCAGCATCGCCTGGGCCGCGGCCAGCTGCGCGGCGGCCTGGCCCTGGCGCGCCCGCAGCTCGGCCTGGTCGAGCCGCGCCAGCTCCTGGCCGGCGGTGACCCGGTCCCCCTCGTCCACGAGGATCGTGTCGATCCGCCCCGCGGCCTGGAAGCCGAGCTGCGCGTCGGTCGCCTCGACCGTCCCGGAGGCGTCCAGCGCCCCGGCGTCGCCGCGCGGACGCAGGATGAAGTAGAGCGCCACGGCGACGATGACCACGGCGACGATCGGGGATCAGTCTCTTGCGATTCATGTGCTTGTATCTCCCTAGCCCCTAGTCCCTAACCCCTGACCCAGCCCCTCGCTCACTGCGCCAGCGTTCTCGACAGCCACCCGGCATCCAGCTGTCCCGTCACCCGCGCCAGCTCCACCCGCGCCGCGATCTCCGCGTTCCGCGCCTGGACCAGGCTCGCCCGGTTGGAGAGGAGCGTCGCCTCCGCATCGAGGTAGTCCGTCTCGGTCCCCGAGCCCACCTCGAGGCTGAGCCGCTGGATCCGCTCCACCTCTTCCGACTGGGCGACGGCGGTGGCGAGCGCGTCGACCGTGGCCCGTGCCGCCGTCGACCGTCGCCAGCGCCGCGTCCACGCCCTGCTCGGCGGACTGCTGCGCGTTGCGCAGCTGCTCGTTGGCGGCGCGGGCGGTGGCTTCGTTGAACCGGATCGCGCTGGCCCGGCTGCCCCCCGTGAAGATCGGGTACGAGAGCTGGAGGCCCGCGCTCCAGTACGGCCGGTAGCCGGTGAAGGAGTGCCCGTTCTCGAGGTAGGCCGCGCTGAGCTGGAGCTGCGGCAGCAACGACGACCGCGCGACGCCGACGCCGGCGCCCGCGGCCTCCGCGGCCCGCCGGGCCTGCGCCACCTCGGGGCTGTTCTGCTCCGCGCTGGCGACCAGCGTGGCGCGGTCGGCGACGGTCGTGTCCCCGAGCCGCACCGGCACCAGCAGGCGCGCCGAGTCCGCCGGGAGCGCCACCAGCTCGTCGAGGTCGCGCTCGGCGACGTCGAGCTGGGCACGGGTGCCGACCTCGTCGGCACGGGAGCGCGACACCTGCGCGGCGAGGCGCAGCACGTCCACGTGCGCCGCCTTCCCCTGCGCCTCGAGCTGGGCGACCCGGTCCGCCTCGGAGCGCAGGGCGGCGAGCTGCCGCTCCTGCGCGTCGAGGATCCCCCGGGTGGTGAGGACGCGCAGGTACGCGTTGGCCACGCGGGAGACCAGCGCCGCCGAGGCGGCGTCGAGCGCCGCCTCCGCCTTGCGCTCCTCGGCCTGGGCGAGCCGCACCTGGGACGTGCGGCCGCCGAAGTCGAACAGCGTGTAGCCCAGCTGCACCGCGGCCTGGCTCAGCGTGGTGTTGAACAGCGGCGGGTTGGTCACGCTGAGGCCCGACAGCGGGTAGACCAGGTTGCCGATCTTGTACTCGTTGAGGGCGAAGCTGGCCGAGAGGCGAGGGAAGAGCGGGGCCCGCGCCTGGCCCACCGAGGCGGCGGCCGCGGTCCGGCTCTCCCGGGCGGCGGCCACGCTCGGCTGGGTCGCCAGCGCGCGCCGCACGGCGTCGATCAGCGTCAGCTGGCTCGTGTCCTGGGTCTGGGCGAGCGCGGCGAGAAGGATGGATGCGATCATGGCTTGCGGTCCTGCGTTGAGTGTGCGGCGGAGGCAGCGGGGGCCGTGCCCGCGGGCGTCGCGGGGTTGGCGAGCGCCGCCTTCATGTTGGCGATCACGTGCTCGGCGATGAGGGCGCGGATCGCGGGGTCGCCCGGGTCCGTGCCGATCGCCTGCCTGATGGCGCGACTGGCCAACGCCAGAAACAGCGGCTGACCCGCGATGCTCATCGCCATCAGGTGCGGCTCTCCCGCCCGGATGGTGCCGCTCGCCTGGCCCTCGGTCACCATGCGGCTGAACGACTCCATGTTGCGCCGGATGACTTGCGCCACGGGCTCCGGGAGCGGCCGGTCGGACGCCAGCTCGCGGAGGATCAGCCGCGGCATCTCCGGGTGGCTCCAGATGTGATCCATGAAGGCCCACATCGCCGTCGCCAGGCGCTCCAGGGGCGGCCCGGCCTCGACAGAGATCGTGGCGAGCCGGTCCGCCAGCGGGGTCGCGAACCGCTCGATGACCGCGTGGTAGAGCGCCTCCTTCGACCCGAAGTGGTAGGTGATGGCGCCGAGGTTGGCGTGCGCCCGGGCGGTGATGTCACGGACGCTGGCCGCATCGAAGCCATCCCGGGCGAAGAGCTCGCGGGCTGCCTCGATCAGCCGATCGCGGATCTCGTGGGGCTGGTTCATACGTATGTATCGTGTGATACAAACGTATGAATGTCAAGGGGCCGTACGGGTGGCGCCGTGGGACTCGCGGAACGACTCGGAGGCCCATCCCGGGCATCCCATGGCTGCCCTTGCGTGCCGGCTGGCGGCGCCTCGGAACCAGCCTGCCACGTCTGGGCACCGCCGGACCGCAATTGCGACTCCCGGTCTAGCCATTCGAGCGGCCATCGGTATATTCGGCGCGTGCGGATTTCGCACCTTCGGTTTACTCCAGTCGTCTCGTCGAGAGCCTCTCCGCGGCGCCCCGATGCGCCGCGTCGCCTCATACCATCATCGGGAGGA
The DNA here is from genome assembly GCA_963729955.1 of uncultured Gemmatimonadales bacterium. GTDB lineage: Bacteria > Gemmatimonadota > Gemmatimonadetes > Gemmatimonadales > JACORV01 > Fen-1245. The sequence goes on along the minus strand of CAVSQA010000003.1, from coordinate 11,230 downwards.
CGCGTGAGCAATCGTTGGGAGAAGGTGGCCGGAGTCGTGGCCCTGGCCCTCGCGGCGGCCTGCGCCAAGGAGCAGCCGAAGCCCGCGGCGACGACGCCGCCCGCGGGGCCGGCGAAGGGCACACCAGAGTGGAAGATGCAGGACGCGATGAGCGCGGCCCCGACCGCCATCGCGAGCGCAGCGACGATCATGGACTGGCCCGCCACGCCGGACGGCAAGATGACGCAGCTCAGGGCCGGCACCAACGGCTGGAGCTGCCTGCCCGACGATCCCGGCACGCCCAGCGACGATCCGATCTGCGGCGACAGCGCGTCGTTCGCCTGGTTCGGCGACTACATGCAGCACAAACCGCCGCGGACCCACGCCGTCGCGCTGGCCTACATGCTTCGGGGCGCCACGGACGCCAGCAACACGGACCCGTTCAAGACGAAGCCCGACTCGGGCCAGCCGTGGGTCGTGACCGGTCCGCACCTCATGATCTTCGTTCCGGACACGAAGGCGCTGCGGGGGATGCCCACCGACCCCAAGAGCGGCGGACCCTACGTGATGTGGGCCGGCACACCGTACGCGCACCTGATGGTCCCGGTCGCGGCGGCGAAGGCCGACAGCGGGATGGGCGGGACGACGATGTAATGCGAGGGGCTAGGACTCAGGGGTTAGGGTCTGGGCGCTAAGGGGCTAGGCGGTTAGAGGGGCGGCTGCGGCCACGGGCCGCGAATCGCCTCGAAGGCCCGGGCCGCGGCGAGAAGCAGGCCTTCCTGCCGCGGCCCTGCCGCGAGTTGGAGCCCGATGGGTAGATGCTGTCGGGATAGTGTACAGGGGATGCTGATCGCCGGAAGACGGCTCAGGCTGAACGGATAGGTGAGTCTGGTGAGGGCGTGGCGCGGTATCTCGCCGCCCGGCAGGACGGGCCGGAACGCGTCGGCGTTGGGGAAGGCCAGGATGGGGACGGTGGGTCCCGCCAGCAGGTCCACCTCCTTGAGCACTCGGCGGAGCGCGCGGCCGATCCCGGCTCGCGTGCGCTTGGCCGCGAGGTGGGCTTTCGGCGTGATGTCGCTGGCCGAGGCGAGCGCCTGCGCGACGTCGTCGCCGTAGTCGGCGGCCCGCTCGGGGTACCAGCGCTTGTGGAACGCGAGCGCCTCGGGCCGGACGATGGCGATGCCGACGTCCACGCACCCCTCCAGCTCGGGCACGGCGATGACCAGCACCTCGGCGCCCGCCTCCTCCATCGCCTTGAGCGCGTCCCGAACGCCCCGCTCCACCTCGGGGTCCACGCGGTCGAAGAAGTAGTCCTCCGGCACCCCGATCTTGAGGCCCTTGAGAGAGAAGTTGCGGGCGTGGGGTCTTTCCCCCAGCCCCCAACCCCTAGCCCCTAGCCCCTTTCCGGCCAGCACCTCGAACGCCGTTTGCGCGTCCTCCACCGTCCGCGCCAGCGGCCCGACCGTGTCCAGCGACTTCGACAGCGGCACCACGCCGCGCGTCGGCAGCACGCCGTAGCCGGGCTTCAGGCCCACGCAGCCGCACAGCGCCGCGGGGATGCGGATGGAGCCGGCCGTGTCGGTGCCGAGGGCGACCGACACGATGCCGGCCGCGACCGCGGCCGCGGAGCCGCCGCTCGAGCCGCCGGTGGTGAGGGCCGGGTTCCAGGGGTTCCTGGTGGCGCCGTAGTGCGGGTTGTCGTTGGTGGTGCCGAACGCGAACTCGTGGGTGTTGGTCTTGCCGACGAGCACGGCGCCCGCCTCGCGCAGCGACCAGACCACGTCGGCGTCGCGCGTCGGCACCCAGTCGGTGAGGATCTTCGAGCCCGCCGTGGTCCGCGTGCCTTGCGTGGCGACGAGGTCCTTGACGGCGACGGGCTCGCCGTGCAGCGGGCTGCGGCGCGTGCCGCTCCGCAGCTCCCGCTCGGCCTGGCGCGCCTCCGTCCGCGCCGTCTCGCCCGTGACCGTGATGAAGGCGTTGAGCGTGGGCTGGGCGCGCTCGATCCGCTCGAGCGTGTCCTCGATGCGTTGGGTGACGGAGGTCGGCGCGGCCATGCTCAATGGTAACACGCCGCCGCGGCGCACCGGTACCGCGGCGGACGGCGGGTGGCTACGCCCAGCGGCGGAAGAACAGCGCCTGGCGCTTGATGGGCTCCGTCTTGGCCGCGAGCTGGGTGAGCTGCGCGTCCGAGAGCGGCGTGAACTCCCGCGCGAGCCGCACGTTCTCCTCCACCTGCGCGGGGTTGTCGCAGCCGATGATCACGGTGCTCACCGGGTGGGTGAGCGTGTAGTACATCGCCTCGCGCATCGTGAGCGTGCCGGGCCCCGAGTTCGGCTCCCACTGTCCGATCTCGGGCAGGCCCGCCCGGAAGCTGGCGAGGATGCGCGAGCGCGCGGGGATCTTCATCCCGATGATCCCCATCTGCTTCTCGACCGCCAGCGGCAGCAGGTCCTGCGCGAAGCTGGACTGGTGCCGGTCCGCGGCGTTGAGGCTCATCAGCACCGTGTCGAACGGAAAGCGGCGAATGCCCTCCATCAGCGGCGCGGGGTCGAAGTGGCCCGTGATGCCGACGAAGCGGACCATCTTCTCCTCGCGCGCCCGGGTCAGCGCCTCCAGCGCGCCGCCGGCGGCGAAGATCCGCTCGATGTCGTCCATCCGCATCACGTTGTGGAGCTGCCACAGGTCCAGGTGGTCGGTGTTGAGGAGCCGGAGCGACTCCTCGAGCAGCCGGAGCGACCCGTCCCTCGTGCGGTCGTGCGTCTTGGAAGTGATGAAGGCCTCCGCCCGGCGCCGCTTCATCACCGTGCCGATGTAGCGCTGGCTCCACCGCGCGGTGCCGCCGTACATCGCGGCGCTGTCGATGTAGTTGACGCCGAGGTCGAGCGCGCGCTCGACGATCGGGACGGCGGCCTCCTCGTTGTGCGGCTGCTCGATCGCGGCCTGTCCGCCCAGGCTGAAGATGCCCACGCGGTAGCCGGTCCGGCCGAGGTTGCGGGTGGGCATCGCCGCCTGGGTGCGCGGATTCGAAGGCAGGGGAGGGAGCGGCGTGCGGGCGGCCGGCAGCAGGTCGCGCGCCACCAGGCCGGCGGCGGCGGCGCCGCTCAGCTTGAGGAAGTCGCGGCGTGGAAGGCTCGAGGCGTCGAACGGCTCGCGGTCGCTCATCGGTACCCCCGGTGGAATCTCCTATTACGGGCCCCTCGAGAGCGCGGCGTCAAGCCCGACAGAACCGCTTCGCCTTTTGGGACAACTACGGAATTGACGCGCCGGGCCGCGCCCCGAAGATGGTCCGGGTGATGATGGTGCGCGTGAGGCTGCTGTTGCGGGTGCTCGCCGCGACGGGCACGGCGACTTTGGTGGGAGGCGCCGGCGTCGTGGGCGGAGGCTGCGAGGTGTCGACGGCGCCGGTGAACGGGCGCCGGGTGACTGCCCCGGCGAGTTACGCCCTCTGGTGGCAGGCGGACGAGGCGTGCTCGGGCCTCACGGGTGCCCTCGACGACGTCGACTGGTACGTGGTGCCCGCCGACAGTGACGGCGGCTTCTGGTGCGAGGACGGTCCGGACCATACCTGCGCCGGGGAATGGGTGGCTCCCCACGCCATCTACCTCGCCGGCCCCAACCGGACGTATCCCGAGGGCTACGCCGTGGACGAGTGGACCGTGCGGCACGAGATGCTGCACGATCTGGTCGGCCGCCCGGGCCACCCGCCCGTATTCGACGACTGCCGTCTCGCGTCGCGGACGCCGAGCGGCGTGTACGGGTTGGGGCAGCACTAGCCGCCCTCGGCGCGCCGGACGGCGGAGGGTGGAGCTGGGCCTCGGCGTGCGGCGCCGCCGGCCGGGTCGTGGGTATCATCCAGGATGCGCCTTCCCCTCCTCATCGCCGGGCTGTGGATCGCGGGGCTGCTTGCCGCGCCGAGGCCGGCCCGCGCGCAGGACCTGCTGCTCGAGGCCCGCGCCGTGGCCGAGCGCGGGCGGATGGATTCCGCCTACACCCTGCTGCAGCGCGCCGTGGATGCCGAGCCCGACCGGGCCGAAGCGCACTTCTGGCTGGCGCAGGTGGCGGGGACGCGGGCGGCGCAGCACATCACCCTGCGTTCCTTCTTCCTCGCCCGCCGCGCCAAGAAGGAGTTCGAGCAGGCGGCTGCGCTCGATCCGTCGAACCCCGCGTATCTCGAGGGGCTCGGGCGCTTTCTCGCCCGGGCGCCGGGCATCGTGGGCGGCGACCGGGACTCGGCGCGCGCGCTGGCGGCGAACCTGCTGCGGCTCGACCGGATGCGGGGGATGTCGCTGCTGGTCGAGCTCGACCTGCGCAGCGGGAAGGCGGCCGATCGGGCGCGGGCCGATTCGCTGATCGAGGCGTTCGCGGTCGAGCCCTCGGGCGGGCGGGAAGGGCAGATCCGGCTGGCGAGCTTCTACACCTACACGCGGCGCGCGGAGCGGGCGCTGCCCATCGCCGAGCGGCTCGTCGCCGACGACTCCGCCGACGCCGTGGGGCGTTCGATCCTGGGCAGCACGCTCGTGGTGCTGCGGCGTGAGCCGCGGGAAGCGGCCCGGCAGCTGCGGTGGGCGCTGCAGCATCCGCCGCCGATCACCACCGACGGGCGCCAGTACTGGCCGCCGGCGCTGTGGTGGCGGCTGGGTCAGGCGTACGCGCAGCTCGGCGAGAGCGACAGCGCGCGCGCGAGCTGGGAGGAGGCGCTGCGCCTCCGGCCCGGCTTCAGGCCTGTGAAGGCGGCGCTGGACTCGCTCGGCGCCGCGCCGTAGCGAGCGCGGTGAGCGGCCGAGGCCTGCCGCGTGGCGGGCCCCAGCCTAGCGGCGCCGCGCCGGTCCCACGCCGATCTGCGCGAGCAAGTCGCCCAGCCGCCGGATCTCCTCGCCGTAGCGCGCCCAGTCGCCCGCGCGCTGCGCCGCCATCGCATTGTCGTAGCGCTGCCGCGCCTCGGCGACCACCGCCCGGAACGCCGCATTGCCCGGCGCTCCGGCGGCGGCCGCCGCGGCCGGCACCGCCTGGCCGCGCGGCGCGGCGGAGCCGCCGAACAGCTCCGTCAGCGCGCCGTCGAGCGTCTCCGACATCGCCACCTCGTTCTGATAGGCGACCACCACGCGCTTCAGCTCGGGGATCTTGCCCGCCCTGCCGCCCGCAGGTAGAGCGGCTGCACGTACAGCAGCGACGTCTCGATCGGGATCACCAGCAGGTCCCCCCAGATGACCTGGGAGCCGTGCTGGTCCCACAGCGAGACCTGCTGGGAGATGTCCGTGTTCTGGTTGATCCGGTTCTCGATCTGCGTCGGGCCGAAGACCAGCGTCTGCCGCGACAGGCGGTAGACCCGCAGCTTCCCGTACTCGGCGCCGTCGTTCCGCGCCACCATCCACGCCGCCAGGTTGTCCTTCCCCCGCGGCGTGAACGGCACCATGTAGACGTACTCGGCCTGCGACTCCCCGGGCAGCCTCATGATGATGTGGCGCATGAACGGCACCGCGCCGCCGGTGGCCCGGTTCACGGCCGGGATCTGCCACTGGTCCTCGCGGTGGTAGAAGTCCACCGGCGCGTCCATGTGGTAGGTCGCGTAGAGGCTGGTCTGGATCCGGTAGATCTGGTCCGGATAGCGCAGGTGCGCGCGCAGGTCGGCCGGCAGGCTGTCGAGGGGATGGAAGATGCCGGGGAAGATGCGGGCCCAGGTCCGGATCAGCGGGTCGCCCGGCGCGGCGACGTACGCCTTCAGCGAGCCGTCGTACGCGTCGATGACGACCTTGACGCTGTTGCGCATGTAGCTCGTGCCGTCGGCCAGCCGCTGCGCGTAGGGATAGCGGTCGGTCGAGGTGTAGGCGTCGAGGATCCACTTGAGCGTGCCGTCGGCCGCGATCACCAGGTAGGGATCGGGATCGAACGTGAGGAACGGCAGCGCCTTCGCCGCCCGCCCCATGATCTCGCGGTTGTAGAGCACCCGGCTGTCGTCGGTGATGTCCTGCGAGAAGAGGACGTTCGACGAGCCGAATCGCGCGGCGAGGAGCAGGCGGCGCCACAGGTTCGCCCACCCGGACGCCGCCGCGTCCCGTGGTAGGCGGCGTAGACGTCCTGCTCGCCCGAGGGGTAGTCGAACTCCCGCTGCCGGGTCCCCACGAAGACGTAGTCGTCGTCCAGCTCGCCGTAGTAGATCTGCGGCCGCGTGACCTTGAGCGACACGCTCGAGATGGGCGGCAGGTCCTTCACGAACAGCACCGGCAGGCCCTCGGTGGTCACCTGGTTGACGGGGCTGAGGGTGAGGCCCATCCCGTGCGTGAAGGTCAGGTGCTCGTTGATGAACGTCCGCGTCGGCAGGGACGCGGGGTTGAGCTCGCGCGGCGAGAGCAGCACCTGCCGGTACTTCCCGTCGATCCAGTAGCGGTCGTCGTCCACCGAGACGAAGTCGTAGTAGGTGCGGATCTCCTGGAGCTGGCCGAAGGTCTGGAGCAGGGGATCGCGCTCCCACAGGCGCACGTTCTCGATGGTCGGGCGCGTTGGCCCGGAGGTCGGCCAGCGTCAGGGTGGTCTCGCGCGCCCAGCGTCGCGGACCTCCACGCTGTCGAGGCCCCACGCCGCCCGGGTCGCGGCGATGTGCGCGCGGAGGTAGGGCGTCTCGCGGGTCAGCTCGGTCGGCGCCACGACGAACTTCTGCATCACCAGCGGGAACAGGCCGCGCCCGAGCACGGCCACGACGGCGTAGCCGCCCACCGCGAAGAGCGCGTAGCGCGGGCAGGCGCTCCCGCAGCGCGCCGACCACCACGGCGACGGCGGCGATCACCGCGACGATGGCCGAGAGGCGCAGGGCGGGCAGGCGGGCCGTGCAGGTCGGTGTAGCTGGCGCCGACCAGCGGGCCGGTGGTCGAGTAGAGCAGGTTCGGCGCTGTCCACCATCCAGAGCTGCACCGCGGCCACCAGGAACAGCGCCGCGAGCACGATGGCGATGTGGATGCGCCGCCGGTGCGCTCGATGCGGACCGCGCGGGGGCGCACGATGATGTCGGACCGCAGCCAGTAGACGACGATCAGCAGCACGCAGGCAGACGAGGGCGAGGCCGAAGAGGAAGGCCGAGCACCGCCGAGACGGCGGGCAGCGTGAAGACGTAGAAGCCGATGTCGCGCGAGAAGACCGGGTCCACGGTCCCGAACGCGGTGCGGTTCATCGCCTGGAGCGCCACGTCCCACAGCGACGTGGCGGCGAGGCCGGCCAGCAGGCCCAGCACCAGCACGACCGGCAGGCTCAGGCGGCGCACCGCGCGCGACGACGTCGAGCTGCGGCGACGACGGCCCGACCCGCACGACGACCGGGTTGAGGACGATGCCCCGCTGGGCGATCCGCAGGTTGAGGTAGAGCGTGCCGGCGGTGACGGCGCCCACGACGAGGAAGAGCAGCGCCTGGGTGGCCAGCTGGCGGGTGAAGACGATCTGGTAGCCGATCTCCTGGAACCACCACCAGTCGGTGACGACGCCGATGAGGGACGGGGCGACGAGGACCAGCGCCACGAGGGCGATGATTCCCAGGACGAGTAGGCGGCGGGTGCGGGTCACGGTGTTCCTCGGATGGAGCGCGCCCGATCCCGGTGTGGGGCCGGCGCGGCGCCCTACCCCAGCATCACCGCCGCGGCCGAGATGTCAAGGGTCGGCCCGGGAGGGCGGCACTTCGCGCCGTGCGATTGGGGGGCGCGGAGTGCGCAGGGGCAACACCGTCAACGCCTGGCGTCAAACCGGAGTATCTATAAGGTATAGGGGAACGACGGGAGCGTGGTGGGTGTTTATGGGTACGGGCCAAGGGAGCATGCCCACGAGGAGCGGGCCATGAACGGGACGGCGATGCTGCGCGCAGCCACACGACTGGTGATCACGGCGTCGGTGTTGGTGCCCCTGCTGAGCGCCTGTGGAACCGGGAGTTTCCCCGAGCAGGTGGCCGGTGGCGGCGGCCCGGGCGGGGGATCGGGTACGCTGCTCCAGCTGGTGCTCGATCCGCCCACGGTCGTGCTGGGGCTCCGGGGAACCGTGCAGTTCAGCGTGAGCGGGACGCTGAGTGACGGCTCGACCACTACGCCGAGCGTGACGTACGCGGTCACCGGGGGTTCGATCAGTCCCGGCGGGCTGTTCACGGCCGGCGCAACGTCGGGCGTGGACACCGTGATCGCGACGCAGCTCGGCGGGCTCACCGGGATCCCGCCGTGCTGCGTGGACACGGCCGTGGTGACGGTGACGGCGAACCCGCCCGTGGGGCTCCAGATGGTGACCCAGCCCGGCGGGGCCGTGTCGACGATGGCGTTCACCAACCAGCCGGTGGTGGAGGTGGTGGACGCGCTGGACCGGCAGCTGTTGCAGCCTGGGGTGGTGGTCACGGTGTCCATCGCGAGCGGGACCGGGACGCTGGGCGGAACGACCAGGGTCGCGACCGATGGCAACGGGCGGGCGGTCTTCACGGACCTCAACATCGGGGGCGTCGGGACGTTCACGCTCTCGTTCAGCTCGCCGGGGCTGACGTCGGTCACCAGCTCGTCGTTCACGGTGGCGCCGTAGGGGACCGTTGCCCGGGATGGTGCCGGCCGAGCGCATGGCCGTTCTGGGTCCCTCGCGGAGCGCTGGTTGCCTCCAGTAGAGCCGCGCGATTCGGCGCCGTCGTGCGTCGGTTGCGCGCCTCGGCCGGCCGAGCGTAGGGTTAGGTTGGCGTCCGATCGAAGGGAGGTCGGATGCCCATCACGGCCAAGCTGTCGCGCAGGTTCTACGAGAAGCTCGGCGACGAGGTTGCGGACGAACCTGTGAACTGGCTGAACGCGGTGGACACGAGCTACCGGGAGGAATTCCGGCAGCTGTTCGACGCCAACTTCGGGCGTCTCGAGGCGCGGCTCGCGCAGCAGATCGCGGAGTTGCGTACCGAGATGAACGCCGAGATGGGTCGATTGGAGACACGGCTGATCCGTTGGATGTTCGGATTCTGGGTCGGGTCGTGGGTCACGATGGTGGCGACGCTCGTGGCACTGCAGCGTCTGCGGTGAGGGGCGCGACCCAAGCTGACCGGCCGATAGCGATGTAGCCTGCGGGTTCGGCGGGGGTTACATTGCGTGCCGTCACGGGACGTGGCGCAGCCCGGTAGCGCACCTGAATGGGGTTGGTCGCTGCGCTCCCGTCCTCGCCGCCGACTCGCTCGCTGTGCTCGCTCGCGGGCTTGCTCGGACCAGGGGGTCGAAGGGTTGTCGTAGACCTGTGTTGTTGACGGGACGTGGCGCAGCCCGGTAGCGCACCTGAATGGGGTTCAGGGGGTCGCGGGTTCGAATCCCGCCGTCCCGACTCAGTAAGAACGTTAACGACAACGTGTTACAGTGCTCCCGAGCAGCGACGTGCTGCTCGGGAGTTTTGTTTAGCATCCATATAGCATCCCTTGCGCTCGTCCCTTGGGGAGCGGAGTCGAGATGCACTAACGCACGCGTGACGCATGGGCACTAGCCTAAGCAACACCGGGCCTGTGTTGAGGCCGGCTACCAGGGGGAGGTATGAGCGCAGGGAGGGGCACGTTGAGCACCCGGAGCTTGGTTCGCGGCAGTCTCTCCGCGGATAATCGCCGCGGAGGTCACGCCGCGAGTCCGGGAGTATCAAGCCGAGCCTGCAAGTGTGCGCGACACAGTGTTTGCGGAGGGCTTGAAGGCCGTCGTGATATGGGAGGTCCCCGTGCTGGCCTGGGGATTCCTGAGCGGCAACTCGTTTCCGGCTGCGCTGGGGATGTTCCTAGCCGGTGTTCGGGCGGTAGCGCCGCCGATTATTGACTACGCAAGAGCCAAGCGTGCGGTCGGGCGAAACGCCTACGCCTACCTGTTGCGTCTGAAGCCTTCGATGCGCGTCGACCTCAAGGTGTAGGCATCCAGAGTCGAAGGCTCGGTCCGCAGTCGTGGCAGTGCTGGCTGGGAAGGCGAATGCCAATGGCATCTCCATTTGATGTCAACCAGTGGATGAGAGCACCGGCAAAGGTCGCAAGCCGGCTTCCCGCGGCCGTTGCTATCGAGAGCCTTCTCGCCGAAGGCGGACAGGCAGTTGTGTATCGTGGCTCCGTCAAGGGGGCCGCCGCTGCCATCAAGGTCTACCGCCCAGGACAGCTCCAGCAGCGCGTGCAGCGTGAGGTTGAGGCACTGCGATCACTCTCCTGCCCGAGCGTGGTGCAACTGCTCTGGGACGGGGTCGTCAAGGTCGGAGGGTACGAGCTTCCAGTTGTGGCGACCGCGCTGCTTCCCGGAACGACTCTCACCGAAGTGCTCAGCCGCAGACCGCTTTCCCATGACGAGTTGTCGGTGGTCGCGTACGACGTGGCGGTTGCTATCGACGACATGTGGTCCCGCAGGATCGTGCACCGCGACCTCAAACCGAGCAACGTCTTATTGCTTCCCAGCGGACGCGCCTGCGTGATTGATCTGGGCTTGGCCCGTCACGTTGAAATGACCACGTTGACGGCCGCTGGTGTCACCTGGGGCACGTATGGCTACATGTCGCCGGAGCAGACACGCGCAGTCCGCCAGCTCACGTGCAAGTCTGACGTGTTTTCCCTGGGGATCATTCTCGTGGAGGCGGCCATGGGCCGGCACCCGACGAACGGAGACCAGCTGCGCCTATTCGCCAAGAAGCTCCATGAAATGCTCCCGGGCGCAGCAGGCTCCTGGCAGCACTCGGTGCTCTTGATGGATATGCTGCATCCACGGCCCACGATGCGTCCGATGCCAGCTGCGATGATTCGGGTGCTGGCGGGTCATGCGCCCAAAGCTGCGGTAGGAGGTCCGTGATGAGTCTTCTTCTGAACGTCGGCTACCAATTCGCGGCGCCTGACGGTGTGGTCACGAATAGCAGCATGCTCCTAGCCAGCGCGATGCCCGCCCATCAGTTGCTGCGTCGACACATGGATGCGCGATACCCGCACCTCGAGACTCGGCTCTTCGACCCGCAGCTATACCTCGCCGGTCTCGATGCTGCGGCATCGAGCAAGCACTGCGCCTATCTCGGGTCTTACTCATGGTTCGGTGTTAAGGGTCTTGTGCCTTACGACAGCGCGGCGCACACACAGAAGGCGTGGTCTGAATATGCCCAGAGCGAGATTAAGACCCGGTGGCCGCGCAACGCCCCAAGCGGCCAGAAGGCCATCGAGAAGGCTGCGCAGGAGTGCGTTGAATTTCAGAAATCGATCGGGTGTGCAGCGATAATCTTGCCGAGTCCGCTGACCGTCGATCCGGGCACGGACTATAGCGGCGAACTGGCTT
>CAVSQA010000002.1:0-15790 GCA_963729955.1 uncultured Gemmatimonadales bacterium | reverse complement strand
TCGTGGACCGCCACTCCATCCGTTTCAACCTGCGCGTGGCGCTGTCGGAAGCGCTGGTGAACGCGATCCTGTACGGCAACGACGAGGACGACGCCAAGGGGGTGGCCGTGCGGGTGCTGTTCGGCCGCCACGCCATCGAGATGGAAGTGACCGACCAGGGGGGTGGCTTCGACTACCGCGACCTGCCCGATCCGACCCTGCCGGCCAACCGTCTGCTGCCCAGCGGCCGCGGATTGTTCCTGATCCGCCAGCTGGTGGACGAGGTCCGCTTCAACGACACGGGGAACTCCATCTGCATGATCCTGCGGCGCGCCTAAGCCGTCTGGATTCGATTCTCGCCGCGCTCCAGGATCTCACGGGTGGGTCCGTGCGCCTGTGGCGCTCGGAGGCGGGACGGGTGCGCGCCATCGCCCTTTCCGGGGAGCACGGCGCGTGGTGGCCGGAGCTGGCCGGGGAATCCGGCCACGCCATCACCACGCGCGGCGGCGAGGCCTGGCTGGAGCCGGTGTCGGGCGTACCGGGCACCTGGGTGCAGCTGGGGCCCGACGGGACCAGCGCGGCGACCCGGCCCGCGCGCGCTCGGGCGGCGGCGGCGGTGGTGGCGGAGACCTTCGCGAGCGAGCGCGAGGCGGGGCTGATCACGGCCGAGCTCAGCGCGCGCTACGAGGAGATCAACCTCCTCTATTCCATCAGCGAGACCCTGGGCCGCACGGTGCAGCTCGAGGAGGCGGCCAGGTTCATCGTGAAGGAAGTGTCGGACGTGGTGCGCGCCCGGCGGGCGTCCATCATGGCGTACGACGCGGAGGCCGACGTGCTGCGCGTCGTGGCGGGGCGGGGCCTCGAGGTCGCGCAGCTCGCGCCGGTGCCCGTCGACGACGAGTGCAGCATCGCGGCCAAGGTGTTCCGCGACCGCGAAGCCGTATCCTACGACCCGCGCGATCCGACGCCCAATCCCGGCTGTCCCGGAGGGCGCACCTACCGCGGCGCGGCGTTCCTGTCGGTGCCGATCCTCTACACCGGGGCCGGCGGCAATCCGCAGCCGGTCGGCGTGATCAACCTGACCGACCGCCTCGGCGAGGACGCCTTCACGGCCGGGGACAACAAGCTGGTCACGGCGATCGCCAACCAGGTCGGCGCGGCGATCGAGAACGCGCGCCTGGTGCAGGAGGAGCGCAAGCGCGAGCGACTCTCGACCGAGCTGGAGCTGGCGCACCACCTCCAGCTCGCGCTGCTGCCCGGCCCGTCGCTCCTGGGCGCGGTCGGCGACGTCGGGGCCCGCTGCCAGCCCGCCGAATCGGTGGGCGGCGACTTCTACAAGCTCATCCCGCTCGGCGGCCGCAAGGTGGGCGTGCTGATCGGCGACGTGTCGAGCCACGGCATCGGTGCCGCGCTGATGATGGCGAACGCGATCTCCGCCGCCACCGTGGTGGCCCAGTCCGCGCCGACGCCGCAGGAGGCGCTGCACCGCCTGCTGGGCGTGATGGGCGACGAGCTGGTCCGGACCGACATGTTCATCTCGCTCTTCTATGGCGTGGTGGATTCGGAGCAGGGCACGCTCCACTACGCCAACGCGGGCCACCCCTACGCGTTTCTCCTGCCGGGGGGCGACGGCGAGCCGCGCCGCCTCGGCGCCACCGCGCCGCCTTTCGGTCTGGCCCCCGGCGGCGTGATCGGCGGGGCCGAGTGCGCGTGGGAGTGCCACGAGGACCTGCTGTGTCTGTTCACCGACGGCCTCACCGAGTCGCGCGGCGCCGGCGGGACGGCGTACGGCGAGCGGCGGCTCCTCGAGACGGTGCGCCGCCACGCCGCGCGCCCGGCACCCGAGATCGTGGACGCGGTCTTCCGCGACGTGGCCGAGTTCTCGGGCCACGTGGCCCAGGACGACCGGACGCTCCTGCTGCTGCGCTGCTGACGTGGGGGCGCGCCTCGGCCAGCACTTCCTCTTCGACCCGTCCATCCTGCGCCGGATTGCGGCGGCGGCCGTCCTCAGGCCCGACGACACGGCGCTGGAAATCGGCGCGGGGAAGGGAACGCTGACGCGCGCGCTGGCCGCGCGGGCGAGCCGGGTCACGGCGATCGAGGCGGACCGCGGCCTGGCGGCGGCGCTCCGAGCGGCGCTCGACGACGCCCGCGTCACCGTGGTGACGGGGGACGCGCTGAAGGTGCCGTGGCCGCACGTCACGGTGGTGTGCGGCAACATCCCCTACCAGATCACCTCTCCCCTGATCGACCGGGCGCTGCGGCCGCCGCGGCCGGAGCGCGTCGTGTTTCTCGTGCAGGCCGAAGTCGCCGAGCGCCTCGCCGCCTCGCCCGGCGCGGACGGCTACGGCGCGCTCTCCGCCGGCGTGCAGCTGGTGGCCACCGTCGAGCGGCTCTTCGCGGTGCCGGCTGGAGCGTTCCGGCCCCGCCCGCGGGTGGAGTCCGCGCTGGTCCGGCTGGTGCCGCGGGCCGCACCGCTGGTGGAGTCCCAGGCGGAGGAGCTTCGGGTGCGCGCGCTGATCCAGGCGCTGTTTCAGCGCCGCCGCCAGCAGCTGGGCCGGTCGGTGCGCGAAGCCTTCGGCCTGGAGCGGGGAAACGTGGAGACGGTCCTCGCGCGCCTGGCGATCGCGCCGGCGGCGCGGGCGGAAGTCCTGGCCCCGGAACAATTCGTGGCCCTTGCTCGCGACTTGGCCCCCTGTCTAGCTTCGTGAATTCCTTCACGAGGCAGTGCCTTGCGCGACGTGGCGGCATCGACGGTCCGGCGGCTGTCGCTGTACCTGCAGTTCCTGGATGAATGCGACCGCCGGGGCCTCACCACCGTGTCGTCCGACGCCCTGGCCGAGCGGGGTGGCGCCTCGCCGGCACAGGTGCGCAAGGATCTCTCCTTCTTCGGCTCGTTCGGCAGGCGGGGCGTGGGCTACAATGTGCCGCTGCTGGCAGGCCGGCTGCGGGAGATCCTGGGCCTGATGCGGCGCTACCGGGTCATCCTGGTCGGCGCGGGACGAGTCGGGGCGGCCCTGGCCGCCTACCCGGGCTTCCGCGTGCGCGGCTTCGACGTGGTCGCCGTCTACGACGTGGACCCGGCCCGGATCGGCGGCAGCGTCGACGGCCTGGTGGTGCGGAGCTCCGACCGGCTGGAGAGTGACCTGGCCGCCGAGGCCGCCGACATCGCCGTGATCGCCACGCCGGCCGAGGCCGCGCAGGGCGTGGCCGACCGGCTGGTGCGCGCCGGAATCCGGGCCCTGCTCAACTTCGCCCCCGTCACGCTCACCGTCCCACCGGCCGTGGCGGTGTCCGCCGTCAACATGGCGCTGGAGCTGGAGGCCCTGAGCTACGCCCTGCACCACGGCGTCCGATGAGCCGCGTCCACGTCACCTCCGAGATCGGTGCGCTCCGCTGCGTGCTGATGCACACGCCGGGTGAGGAGCTGCTCGCCGTGACGCCGGGCACCCGCGCGGACTACCTCTACGACGACGTCATCGACCTCGAGCAGGCCCGCCGGGAGCACCGGCAGCTGGTCGCCGTGCTGCGGCTGTACGCCGAGGTGCTCGAGACGCGCACGGTGCTGGCCGACATCCTGAAGCGGGCCGAGGTGCGCGAGCGCCTGGTGGGCCGCACCCTGGACGTGGTGCCGTCCGACGCGCTCGCCCAGCGGCTCGCCCGGCTGCCGGTGGGCGCGCTGGTGGACGCGCTGGTCGCCGGGGCGATGGAGGAATCGGGGCCGATCGCCGCCGCGCTGAACGAAGGCGGCTACATGCTCCCACCGCTGCCCAACCTGTTCTTCACCCGCGATGCCGGCATGGTGATCGGCGAGCACGCGGTCATCGGCTCGATGCGCTACGGCGTGCGGTGGACCGAGGAGCTGCTGATCTCCGCGCTGTTCCGCCACCATCCCGCGTTCGAGAACGCCGGCATCCTGTACGACGGGTCGGACGAGAAGCGGCCCAACTACACGCTCGAGGGCGGCGACGTCCATCCCCTGCGGCCCGACCTGCTCGTGCTGGGCTACTCGGAGCGCTCCTCGCCGGCCGCGCTCGACCTGCTCTCCGACCTGCTGTTCGAGCGCTGCGGGATCCAGGACGTGATCGTGGTGGTGCTGCCCAAGGAGCCGACGGCGATCCACTTGGACATGATCTTCACCCAGGTGGACCGGGAGCTGTGCGCGGTCTCGCCGCCGCACTTCGTGGGCGCGGAGCGGTTGGCGGTGCTGCACCGGCGCAAGGGCGAGACCGGCGTGCGCGAGATGCCGAACCTGTTCGCGGCGCTGCTGGCCGTGGGGCTGCCGCTGGAGCCGGTGCTGTGCGGCGGCACCAACCGCGCCGACCAGGAGCGGGAGCAGTGGGGATCGGCGTGCAACTTCATCTCGGTGCGGCCGGGCGTGGTGGTGGGCTACGACCGCAACGAGGCCACCTTGCGCGAGATGGAGCGGGCGGGCTTCCGCGTCGTGCCGGCCGGCAAGCTCCTCAAGGGCGACCTCGCCGTGGCGGAGGGGGAGCGTGCCGTGATCTCCGTCCGGGGCAGCGAGCTGGTGCGGGGCGGCGGTGGGCCACGCTGCATGACCATGCCCTTGAGGCGCGACGATCCGTGAGCGGCACGCTGGCCGAGCGCGCGGCGCTCTACCTGAGCGGGGGGCCCCGCGTGCCGGACGACATCGCGCGGGACGTGCTCGGGCTGGCCCGGGCCACCGGTGTGGTCGCCGAGCGGCTGGTGGCCGCGCTGCTGGGCGCCGACCCGCGCTTTGCCTTCGACGTGGAGGGCCGCTGGGCGGCGGTGCCCGAGCCCTCGCTGGGCGGCGTGCCGCTGGGCGAGCTGAGCTTCGCGGTGGTGGACGTGGAGACCACCGGGATGCGGGCCCGGGCCGGAGACCGGGTGACGGAGCTGGCCGTGGTGCACGTGGACGGTGACCGCACCGCGGTGGCCCTGGAGTCGCTCGTGAACCCGGAGGTGCCGATTCCCGCCTTCATTTCCGCGCTGACCGGGATCGACGATGCGCTGGTGAGGGGAGCGCCGCGCTTCGAGGAGCTGGCGGACCAGCTGCTCGCGGCCCTGAACGGGCGGGTGTTCGTCGCGCACAACGCGCGGTTCGACTGGGCCTTCATCAGCGCCGAGATCGAGCGGGCGGGCGCCCTGGCGCCGCGGGTGCAGCGGCTGTGCACGGTGCGGATGACCCGCGCCCTGGTGCCGGAGTTGGAGCGGCGCAACCTGGACAGCGTGATGCAGTTCTTCGGCATCGAGGCCGACCAGCGCCACCGGGCCGCGGGCGACGCGCTGGTGACGGCGGCGGTGCTCCGCCGCCTGCTGGCCCGCGCCGAAGAGCAGGGCATCGCGAGCTGGCACGCCCTGCGGGCCCTGGTGCCGTGAGCCGCGCCACCCGGTTTTCCGTCGGGCGGCTGGCCTGCTGGACCCTGGAGGGTGGGATCCAGCGCCTCGACGGCGGCGCGATGTTCGGCGTGGTCCCGAAGCCGCTGTGGGCCCGCCACGCCGCCGCCGACGAGCGCAACCGCATCACCCTGGCGCTGCGCTGCCTGCTGATCGAGCACCCCGACGGCCTGGTGCTGGTGGACAGCGGGCTGGGCAACAAGGAGAGCGAGAAGTTCCGCGACATCTACGGCGTGGAGAACGCGGGCAGCAGCGGCCCCACCGCGCTGGACGACGCGCTCCACGAGGCCGGCCACGCCGCCGCCGAGGTCAAGTGGGTGATCAACACCCATCTGCATTTCGACCACGCGGGCGGGAACACGTTCCGCGACGGGGCAGGGGCGACGGCCCTCGCCTTCCCCAACGCGACCTACGTGGTGCAGAAGGGCGAGCTGGACTTCGCCTCGCACCGCAACGAGCGCACCGCCGCGAGCTACCTGCCGCCCAACTTCGCGCCGGTCGCCGCCGCCACGCGCTTCCGCCTCGTGACCGGCGAGCTGGCCGTCCTGCCGGGCATCCACCTGATCCCGACGCCCGGGCACGTGCCCTTCCACCAGTCGGTGCTGGTTGCCAGCGCGGGAGAGGCGGCCTGCTTCCTCGCCGACCTCGTGCCCACGGCGGCGCACCTGCCGGCGCCGTGGATCATGGGCTACGACCTCGAGCCGATGGTGACGCTGGAAACCAAGAAGCGGCTGCTGACCCGGGCGGCGCGGGAGCACTGGGAGCTGGTCTTCGAGCACGACCCGGCCGTCGCGCGGGCCCGTCTCGCCGAGGATTCCGCGCGGGGCTACGCGCCCGAACCCGTTGACACGGTACGGGTTGGAGCCTAGCTTCCCCGCCGAACGGCAAGCAGGAGCCGGTGGCTCCTCACCCTCCGACCCCCGCCCGCGGGTGGTGGATCCGGGTTCTCGCTCTGATATCGCTCCCGCCTCGGGCGGGTGCGGTTCTTTGGCGGACTCCGGAGGGCTCGGGAGTCCGCTTCGTGTTGCACGACCCTAGACAGGAGGCCGCGAATTCTCGAAAAACCCACGCCGGACAGCAAGACCCGAGTACGCATCAACCGCATGATCCGGATCAGTCCCGTCCGGGTGATCGCGCCGGACGGCGCGCAGCTGGGGATCATGGCGGTGGACGAGGCGCTGGCCGCGGCGGTTGCCCGCGGGCTCGACCTCGTCGAGGTAGCTCCGACGGCGCGGCCTCCGGTGTGCCGCATCATGGACTACGGGAAGTTCAAGTTCGAGCAGGCGAAGGCGGCGCGCGCGGCCAAGAAGAAGCAGCACTCGATCCAGCTCAAGGAGATCAAGTTCCGGCCCGGCATCGACGATCACGATTTCGAGTTCAAGTGCCGGCACGCGCGGGAGTTTCTGGCGGAAGGCAACAAGGTGAAGGTGACGATGATGTTCCGGGGCCGGCAGATGGCCCACCCCGAGCTCGGCCGGGAGGTGCTGGACCGCGTGTCCGAGATCCTCGGCGACGTGGCGAAGCTGGAGCAGGAAGCCAAGCTCGAGGGGCGGAACATGACGATGCTGCTCACACCGAAATGAGCCTCAGCGGCCCGCGCGGGCCGCGGATGGGCGACGGGAGTTGCGGTGAAGAAGAAGACCAAGAAGGCGGCGGCCAAGCGGTTCCGGCTCACCGGCAGCGGCAAGGTGCGGCGCCGCAAGGCCTACAAGAGTCACATCCTCACGAAGAAGTCGGCCAAGCGGAAGCGGCACCTCCGCAAGGGTGCGATCGCGTCACACGCCGACGAGCGGCGTCTCCGGGACCTTCTCACGGCGTAGGAGAGAGCTACCATGCCTCGCGTCAAGAGCAACGTCACGCGCCTGAAGCGCAAGAACAAGATCATGAAGGAGGCGCGCGGGAACCGCGGCGGCCGCAGCAAGCTGTGGAAGGCCGCCAAGGAGACCGTCGAGCGCGGGTGGGCCTACGCCTACCGGGACCGCAAGCAGAAGAAGCGGCAGTTCCGGCGCCTGTGGATCACGCGCATCAACGCCGCCGCCCGTGAGCACGACCTGTCGTACAACGTGTTCATGAGCGGCCTCAAGCGCGCGGGCGTCGAGATCAACCGCAAGGTCCTCGCCGACCTGGCGATCAAGGATCCCCAGGCCTTCGCCAAGCTCACGGAGCTGGCCAAGACGCACGAGTAGCCGGTGAGCGACCAGGCGGCGGACCTCGTCGCCGCGCTCGCCGGCCTCCAGGCGGAGGCGGAGCAGGCGATCCGCTCCGCCCCCGACGGCGACGCGCTGCAGCGGCTCAAGACCGAATACCTGGGCCGCAAGGCGGGGCGTGTGACCGCCATCCTCAAGAGCCTCCCGTCGCTGGAGCCGGACGCGCGCCGCGCGGTCGGCCAGGCGGCCAACCAGGCCAAGGCGGCCATCGAGCAGCGGCTCGGTGAAGCCGAGGCCGCGCTCGCGGCCCAGGCGCCGCCGGCGGCGGGCGACCTCACGATGCCGGCGCGGCCGGCGTGGCGCGGCGCCCTCCATCCCGTCACGCTGGTCGCCACCGAGATCTGCGAGATCTTCCACGAGCTGGGCTTCACCCGTGCCATCGGCCCGGAAGCGGAGACCGAGCGCAACAACTTCACGGCGCTGAACTTCCCGCCCGAGCACCCGGCGCTCGACATGCAGCCGACGTTCTACCTCGGGCCCGGCGCGCTGCTCCGCAGTCACACGTCGCCGGTGCAGATCCGCGTGATGGAGGCCTACCAGCCGCCGATCCGCGTGACCATCCCCGGCCGCTGCTACCGGCGGGACCCGTTCGACGCGTCGCACGCGCCCGTGTTCACCCAGGTCGAGGGGCTGTGCGTGGACGAGGGCATCAGCTTCGTCGACCTCAAGGCCGCCATCACCTTCTTCGCCCGCCGGTTCTTCGCGGCCGGCGTGAAGGTGCGCTTCCGCCCGTCGTTCTTCCCGTTCACCGAGCCGTCGGCCGAGGTGGACGTGGGGTGCCAGCTGTGTCACGGCTCCGGTTGCCCCGCCTGCAAGGGCACGGGCTGGATGGAGATCCTGGGCTGCGGGATGGTGGACCCGGCCGTGTTCGAGAACGTGGGCGTGGACGCCGAGCGCTACACCGGGTGGGCCTTCGGTATGGGGCTCGACCGGGCGGCGATGGTGCGCTACGGGATTCCCGACATCCGCCTGCTGTTCGACGGCGACATGCGGTTCCACCGGCAGTTCGTGGACACGGTATGAAGGCCTCCCTGCGGTGGATCTCGGACCTCCTGGGCACGCCGCTCGAGCCGCGCGACGCGCTGGAGCGGCTGCCGATGCTCGGCGTCCCCGTGGACGGCGTCGAGCCGCTGCACCACGACCTCGCGCAGGTGGTGATCGCGGAGGTGCTCGAGGTCGCGCCGCACCCCAACGCCGACCGCCTGTCGCTGTGCAAGGTGAACGCGGGCGGACCGGCCCTCTCCGTGGTGTGCGGCGCGAAGAACGTCACCGCCGGACGCCGCTATCCGTTCGCCGCCGTCGGCACCACGCTGCCCGGCGGACTCAAGCTGGAGCGGCGCAAGATCCGGGGCGAGTACTCCGAGGGCATGCTGTGCTCGGCGCGCGAGCTGGGGCTGGGCGAGGACCAGGAGGGCATCCTGGAGCTGGACACCGCGGCCGCGCCCGGCACGCCGTTCCTCGACGCGGTGCCGGTGGCGGATACCCGGCTCGATCTGGACGTGTCGCCGAACCGTCCCGACCTGCTGAGCCACCTGGGCCTGGCGCGCGACCTCGGCGCCGCGCTGGGGCGCCGGGTCCGGCTGCCCGCGTTCGGCGACGCGGCGGCGCCGGCCTCGCGCCGCGCGGCCCGCGCGGCCGGAGCGGCCGGCCAGACGGCCGGCGTGCGGGTCACCATCGAGGACGCCGAGGGCTGCCCGCGCTACCTCGCCGCGGTGCTGCGCGGCGTGACCATCCGGCCCTCGCCCCCCTGGCTCCGGATGCGGCTCGAGGCGGCCGGGGTCCGCGCGATCAACAACGTCGTGGATGCGACCAACTACATCCTGCTCGAGGTCGGCCAGCCGCTCCACGCCTTCGACCTGGCGAAGCTCGCCGGGCCGGCCATCGTGGTGCGCAAGGCGCGAGCCGGCGAGGCGATCGTCACGCTGGACGGGGTGCGGCGCGCGCTCACGCCGGCGACGACCGTCATCGCCGACCGGCAGGACGCGCAGGCGGTGGCGGGCGTGATGGGCGGGGCCGCGAGCGAGGTCTCCGCCGGCACGACCGACCTGCTCCTGGAGTGCGCGTACTTCGATCCGCGCCGCACCCGGGCGGCGAGCCGAGCCCTGGGGCTCGCCACCGAGGCCAGCCACCGCTACGAGCGCGGCATCGACCACGAGGCGCTGCCGGACCATCTGGCGCGCGCCCTGGATCTCCTGGCGGCCGTCTCCGGCGGCACCGTGGCCGACGTGCCGGTGGACGTGTACCCCGCGCCGTTCCCGCCCACGACCATCTTCCTCCGGCACCGCCGGGTGGCGCACCTCCTGGGCGTCGAGGTGCCCCGCACCGAGGTCGAGCGCGCGCTCACGGCCCTGGGGTGCGTGGTGAGCCCCAAGGAGGACCGGCTGGCGGTTCAGGTCCCGACCTACCGGCCCGACTTGACCCGCGAGGTGGACCTCATCGAGGAGGTCGCGCGGATCGTGGGCTACGAGCGGTTTCCGGACGAGATGCGGCCGCAGCGACCGGGGGTCGTGCCGGACGCGCCGGCGGAGCAGCTCGCGAGCCGGCTCAGGCGCGTGCTCACCGCGCTCGGCGTGCACGAGGTGATCCTCTCGTCCCTCGGCCCCAGGCACGACGAGCGCTGCGTGGAGCTGGCCAACCCGCTCAGCCAGGACGAGGGGTATCTGCGCGCCGCGCTGCTGCCGGGCCTGGTGCGGCGGGCGGAGTACAACTGGCGCAAGCAGCAGCGCGACATCCGGCTGTTCGAGATCGGCAACGTGTTCCTCAAGGGCGAGGGCCCGCTGCCCGTCGAGCAGCTGCACGTGGCGGCGGTGTGGTCGGGCGCGAGTCGGCCGCCCCACTGGAGCGAGCCGGCGCCGCCGGACGCGGACCTGTTCGACGTGAAGCGGCTGCTCGAGGCCGCGGTGTCCGAAGCCCGGCCCGGAGCGGTCGTCGTGGCGGAGGCCGAGCGGCTGGTTGCGAAAGACGCGGGCGACCGGCAGGTTGGCTGGGCCGGGGACCTCGCCGCGGACCGTCCCGCGTGGGGTGCGCCGCTCCACGGCTTCGAGCTCGAGGTGCTGGTGACCCCACCCGCTCCCGTCCGGTTCCGGCCGCTGCCCGCCTGGCCCGCCGTCGAGCAGGACGTGGCGCTGGTGCTTCCGGATGCGCTGACCGCCGCCGAGGTCGAGGCGTCGCTCCGCTCCGGCGCCGGCCCGCTGCTGGACTCGCTGTGGCCGTTCGACGAGTACCGCGGCGCGCCGCTCGAGCCCTCGAAGCGCAGCGTCGCGTGGCGGCTCGTGTTCCGGGCCGCCGACCGGACGCTCCGGGAGGCGGAGGTGGAGGAAGCGGTGGCCCGCGCGTTGGCGGAGGTCGAAAGGCGACATGGGGTCCGCAGGCGAGAGGCCTGAGCTCGACGCGCTGCACGAGCTCGAGGAAGTGCTGCACCACCTGGCCGACGAGCTGGGGGCGTGGCGCCGCCGCGCGCTCACGGCCGAAGCGCGCGTGGCCGAGCAGCTGCGCTCGCAGGACGTCGGCGACACCTCCATGCTCCGCATGCGGGAGCTGGAGGAGGAGAACCAGGCGTTGGAGCAGCGCCTGGGGACGGCCCGGGCCCGGCTCGCCGAGCTGGTCGGCCGGCTGAGCTTTCTCGAGGAGCAGGCCCACGGCCCCGAGGTGCGAGGCCACGCGGCGAAGGCCTGAGACGGCACCGTGCCGCACCGGTTGCGGGACGACGCGCTGAACGACGAGCAGAAGCGAGGCGGCTTGGCCAAGAAGCATGCGGTCCGCGTGATGATCGTGGACGAGGAGTACACCGTCCGCTCGGAGCTGGACCCCGAGTACACGCGGGACGTGGCCGCGCACGTGGACGCGGCCATCCGGCGGGTGCTCGCGTCCGGCACCATCGTGGAGAGCCACAAGGCCGCGATCCTGGCGGCGCTGGCCATCACCGACGAGCTGTTCCAGTCCCGCCGGCAGCAGGAGGACCTCGCGCAGCGCCTGAAGCAGCTTTCGGGCGAGCTGGCCCGGCTGCTGCCGCCCCAGAAGCGCCAGAGCGTCGGCGGGTGAGCTTGTCTTAGGCCTCTGTTCCGTCGTAACTTAGCGATTCCAGATTCGGACTTCGGCATCACTCAGGGCGGGCGACCGCCGGAGTGGTTATATGACAACGGACTTCAGTTTCGCCGCGCTCCTCGTCGCGGTTGGCGCGACGGGGACGGCGGCTGGTCTCGCATTCTTCTTCCTCGGGCGTTGGGTCGAGCGGCGGATCGCGGCGAGAGCCAAGGCGACCGCCGAGGCCCTCGCCAACCGCATTCTCGCGGACGCGCGGCGCGATGCCGAGGCGTTCCGCGCTTCGCTGGTCGTCTCCGGCAAGGAAGAGCTGGCGAAGGCGCGGGAGGCGTGGGAGGCCGAGGTCGGCCGCCGCCGCGAGGAGATCGACCGGATCGAGCGCCGGCTCGAGGAGCGGGAGGACGTCCTCGAGAAGAAGCTCCAGATGCTGGAGCGGCGCGACCGCGAGCTGGAAGCGCGCCAGTCCGAGGTGGCCGCGGTGGAGCAGCGCGCGGCGGCCCACGAGGCCGAGGCGCAGGGGCTGGTGGCCGAGCGGAAACGGCGCCTCGAGTCGCTGGCCGGCCTCTCGGCGGCCGACGCCAAGAAGGAGCTGGTGCGCAGCATCGAGGAGGAGGCGAAGGCGGACGCCGCCGCCCTGGTGCGGAACGCACGCGACCAGGCCAAGCGCGAGGCCGACAAGGAGGCCAAGAAGATCATCGCCCTCGCCATCCAGCGCATCGCCGCCGATCACACGGCCGAGACCACGGTGGCCGCGGTGGTGCTGCCCAACGACGAGATGAAGGGGCGCATCATCGGCCGCGAGGGGCGCAACATCCGCGCCTTCGAGACCGCCACCGGCGTGGACGTGGTGATCGACGACACGCCGGACACGGTGATCATCTCGTCCTTCGACCCGGTGCGCCGCGAGGCCGCGCGGCTGGCGCTGGAGCGGTTGATCGCCGACGGCCGGATCCACCCGGGGCGGATCGAGGACGTGGTGAAGAACGCCCAGGCCGACGTGGACCGGCAGATCCAGGAGGCCGGCGAGCAGGCGGCCTACGAGGTGGGCGTGCACGGCCTGCATCCCGAGATCATCAAGCTGATCGGGCGGATGAAGTTCCGGACCTCCTACGGGCAGAACATGCTGAAGCACTCGAAGGAGGTGGCCTGGCTGGCCGGGATCATGGCCGCGGAGCTGAAGCTGGACGTGCCGCTGGCCAAGCGCGGCGCCCTGCTGCACGACATCGGCAAGGTGCTCACCCACGAGAGCGAAGGCACGCACGTACAGCTGGGGGTCGAGGTCGCGACCAAGTACGGCGAGCCGCCGGTGGTCATCAACTGCATCGCCGCGCATCACGACGACGTCCCGCACGAGTCGCCCATCTCGGTGATCGTGCAGGCGGCGGACGCGGTGTCGGGCTCCCGGCCGGGGGCGCGCCGCGAAGCGTTCGAGAGCTACGTGAAGCGCCTGACCAAGCTGGAGGAGATCGCGGGCGGCTTCCCCGGCGTGGAGAAGGTGTTCGCGATCCAGGCGGGTCGCGAGATCCGCGTGATGGTCACGCCCGACGTGGTGGACGACGCGAAGGCGTCGACCCTCGCCGAGGAAATGGCCCGCAAGATCGAGAACGAGCTGCAGTATCCGGGGCAGATCCGGGTGGTCGTGATCCGGGAGACGAGAGCGGTGGATTTTGCGAAATGATGAAGCGTGAGAGGTGAGCGGTGATGGGTGAGAGGCTGAAGTGAGACGTGAGAGGTCGCAAGGCGTGAGAAGGTGGCAACCCGCCCTCTCACGCAGTCAGACCTCTCACGTCTCACTTTGACCTTCTCACCTGGATCACTTCTCACGCCTCACGCTTCTGAGGAGCCCACGTGACCGCGAAGCATCATCGACGGCACCGCCATCGGCAAGGCCATCCGCGCGGAGCTGAAGGCCGAGGTCGCCGCCCTCCAGGCCAAGGGCGTCGTCCCCGGCCTCACCGTGGTGCTGGTGGGCGAGGATCCGGCCAGCCAGGTCTACGTCCGGATGAAGGGCAAGGCCGCCGACGAGCTGGGCATGAAGTCGGACACCCTCCGGCTGCCGCCCGACACGCCGGAGGCGGAGCTGCTCGCGGTGCTCGACCGGCTGAACGCCGACCGCGCGGTGCACGGCATCCTGGTCCAGCTGCCGCTTCCCGGGCACATGGATGCCGGCAAGGTGCTGCTCCGGATGAAGCCGGAGAAGGACGTGGACGGTTTCCACCCCGTCAACGTGGGCAAGCTGGTGATCGGCGACCGCACCGGCTTCCGGCCCTGCACGCCGGCCGGCGTCCAGGAGCTGCTGGTCAGGAGCGGCGCCGACCCCTCCGGGACGCACGTGGTGGTGGTGGGTCGCTCGCTCATCGTCGGCCGGCCGGTGGCGAACATCCTGATGCAGAAGGCGCCGGGCGCGAACGCGACCGTCACGGTCGCGCACACCGGCACCCGGGACCTCCCGGCGATCACCCGTCAGGCCGAGATTCTCATCGTGGCGGCGGGCCGGCCCGAGGTGATTCGCGGCGAGATGATCCGCCCGGGCGCCGTGGTCATCGACGTGGGCGTCAACCGGGTGGACGATCCCCGGAGCGAGAAGGGCTACCGCCTGGTCGGCGACGTCAACTTCCGCGAGGCGGTCGAGGTCGCGAGCATGATCACGCCGGTGCCCGGCGGCGTGGGCCCGCTCACCATCGCCCTGCTGATGAAGAACACCGTGCAGGCGGCCCGCCAGGCCGCGTGACGCTCTCCGCTTCCGCTCGACGCGGCGCCGCGCGAGCGGCCGTCCACCGTCTCGGAAGTGGTCGAGGCGGCCCGCCTGGTGGTCGAGCACGCGCTTCCGCCGCTGTGGGTCGAGGGCGAAGTGTCCAACTTCAAGGCCTACCCCTCGGGGCACTGGTACTTCACGCTCAAGGATCCCGCCGCCCAGCTCCGCTGTGTGATGTGGCGGTCGGACGCGCGCCGCGTGCCGGCCACGCCCGGGGAGGGGCTCAAGGTCTACGCGCGCGGAGAGCTGACGGTCGGGAAGCGCGGCGACCTGCAGCTGGTGGTGCGCCAGCTCCTCTCGACAAACCAAGGCGGCTTCTACGCGATCGCGCTCGAGCGAGCCCGCGCGGCCCTGGAGAAGGACGGGCTGCTCGCGCCGGAGCGGAAGCGCCCCCTGCCGCCGTTCCCCGGCGTCGTGGCCGTGGTGACCAGCCCCGAGGGCGCCGTGTGGCACGACATCGTGGCCGTGATCGGGCGGCGCTGGCCGGCGCTCGAGCTGGTGCTGGTCGGTGCGCGCGTGCAGGGGGAGGGCGCCGCGGAAGACCTGTGCCGCGCGGTGGCGCTGGCGAACCGCCTCCCGGACCTGGACCTGTTGATCGTGGGCCGAGGTGGCGGATCGCTGGAAGACCTGTGGGCGTTCAACGACGAGCGGGTGGCGCGCGCCGTCGCGGCCTCGCGGGTCCCGACCATCGCCGCCGTGGGGCACGAGACCAACGTCACCTTGACCGAGCTGGTCGCGGACGAGCGTGCGGCGACGCCGTCGGCGGCCGCCGAGAAGGCGGTGCCCGATCGCGCCGATCTCGCGCGCCGGCTGGCCGGCGTCGGCGCCGGTCTGGGCGCCGCCGTGGCGCGGCGGCTCGAGCTCGCGGACGAGCGGGTGAGCCACGCCGCGACGCGGCTGGGCGGCGCGGTGGACCGCCGGCTGGTCGCGACCGGGGAGCGCTTGCGGCGGCAGGCGGCACGGATGGCCGCATCGTGCGAGGCCCGGCTGACGGCCCGGCAGGCCGACCTGGCGCGGTACGGCGCCTCGCTCGACGCGCTGTCGCCCCTCAAGGTGCTCGACCGCGGCTACGCGGTGGCGCGCGATGCGGCCGGCACCGTGCTGCGCCGGGTCGCCGACTTCCCGCCGGGCCGCGCGTTCCGGCTGCGGGTGACGGACGGCGAGGTGCCGGCGCGGGCGGAGCCGCGGCCGTGAGCGCCGAGCGCCGGTCACCCTCGCTGGAGGAGGACCTGGGCCGCCTCGACGCCATCGTGCGCGCGCTGGAGACCGAGGACGTGGACCTGGACCGCGCCCTCGCGCTGTTCGAGGAAGGCGTGGAGCGGCTCCGCACCGCACGGGAGCGGCTGGCCGAGGCCGGGCTCAGGTTGCGGCAGCTGCGGGAGGCCGCCGACGGAGGGTTGAAGCTTGACGACATCGACCGCTGAAGGCC
>CAVSQA010000001.1:0-597548 GCA_963729955.1 uncultured Gemmatimonadales bacterium | reverse complement strand
TACAGGAGTTCTACAGCGCACTGAACAATCATGGCCGCGCTGGCTTTGTCATGGCTAATTCTGCCAGCGACGCCAGAGGCTCCGAGTTAGAGATAAGGAAAAAGATCATAAAAAGCGGCGCCGTCGACGTAATGATCTCTATCGGCAGCAACTTTTTCTATACCGTTACCCTGCCATGTACTTTATGGTTCTTTAATAAAGGCAAGACGGGTAAGGATAACCTGAGAAACGGGGACAAACTGTTCCATAGACGCCCGGCAGACATTCACGCAGGTCGACGGGCTGACCGGGAATTCGCCCCGGATCAGACCGAATTTATAGCCAACATCGTAAGGCTCTACCGGGAAGAGCCATGTGAAAGGGCAACGGATGGCGGTAAAGCGAAGTCACCCTGAAAGAAAAGTTCCCCCACGGCAAATATTCAGATACGCCCGGATTGTGCAGAGTCGCCACTGTCAAAGAGATCGAAGCACAGGGATGGAGCCTAAAAACCGGGCAGATACGTGGGCGTCGCAGAGCGACTGGATGACGGCGTGGACTTCAAGCAACGGCTGGGAGAGCTGAACGAAGAGCTTGAAAAGCTTAACGAAGAAGCCAGGGGGCTTGAAAGCAGGATTTCAGCTAATGTTGTGGAGCTTGCTGAAGTAAAAGCATTAAAACTGCCAAAGACTGTACATAAGTAAATACTTTCAATATGCGCTATCAAAGAAGCTATATCAATTCTAATAAAATGATGGAAAATTAAAGTCACATTATAAAAATGTGCAAAAAAACTATAGCATTCGACTACATATATTAATTTTGTACAACCATGTCCAGATTGTCACCAACTGTCCCAGCAAAGCCAGATGTGCTTAAATAGTTCTACGAACTACGTTCAGGCTGGACTATCGAAGATTAAGCAAACAGACAAAGATTTCCGAGGACCGTATTCACAAATGGGAAAGAGGCGTCACTCGCCCGACTTATAATGATATATTAAAATTCGCAGACGCTTACAAACGCCCGACTGCGGCATTTTTCCTCCCGCACCCGATGAAAGAACGTGCGCTACCTCGTGACTTTAGCAACGATTACCGGAGAACCTAAAGACTTCACAGTAAAAACTCTTCGTGCAATAAGAAAAGCACAGAATTCCCAGGCGATCAGCAAAGAACTAATGGAAAACCTGAAAATAGACCTTGATCCGGAAATAAAGCTCATCAATTTGAGGAAGACCCCGAAAAAATCGCCGAACTAAAAGAAACGGCTTGACGATAACTATTGAGGACCAGCTAGGCTATAAGTCAGATTTTGAGGCTTTCAGAACGTATAAGAGACAAAATAGAGTCAAGAAATATAATGGTCTTCCAGTTCAATATGGATGTCAACGAGTTACACGGTTTTACCCTGTTAGACATAAAACCGTACGCTATCGTAATCAATAGTTCGGATGACGTCCGGGCTCGCATTTTTACGTTATTACACGAATATGGTCACTTATTATTAAATGAGCCGGCGCTATGTAACCCGAAGACCCCGATAACGACAGATGCACATGGAGCATCAGTAGAAACATGGTGCAATCGGTTTGCAGCACCGTTCCTTCTACCGTCTGAAACAATCTCAAACGAGTTTAAAATTTATGGCCTGACAAAGTATCGTACTATCGCCAATAGGTACAAAGTAAGCTATTCCATGGCGCTAACGCGCCTCATATCATCAAAACTTATTACCGAACAGCAGTATAGAGCTGAAATGACAGCCCTGAATGCAAAAAAAGAAAAAGAAGAATCTTTCGGACTAAGCGGAACAGCGGCCGACCGGGCCTAACGTAAGTTGGAGAAGAGTATATCTCTTCGTAGTCAGTTGGGACATTCGGAACGAGGGCTCATCACATATAGCGATGCGCTGGGATACTTAAACATAAAAACCCGTCACTTAGAAGATCTAATGAAATAAGATGTGAAATAATGCCTGAAAATACGCTATACGTTATCGACACATCTCGTTAATCGACTTCAACAGGCATTACAACAACCCGATTTTTAAAACCCTGAGCAACGATATCGATCAATTAATCAGACATGGAAGATTAATCGCACCTTACCAGGTTTTAGCAGAGATCGAAAAAAGAGACGATGCGTGTACAATGTGGGCTCAGAAACGTAAAAAAAGACTGTTTCTAGACAAGGCCAAGTATACAGAATATACGATACTAAAGCTTGCCGAAATAATTGAAAATTTCACCGGACTTGCGAAAGTGGATAGTGAAAATGACCCGGCAGACCCTTATCTGATAGCATTAGCATTTTCAGAAGCAAGAGACGGAAAACCAAACCAGATTTGTAGATTATGAAAACGTGTCCATAGTAACCAGGAACAGCTAAATGGAAATATGGTAAAAATCCCTTTAGTATGTCGTCACTACGAATTACCTTGTTTTAAATTATTAGAAATGTTCGCCAACGAAGGATGGGAATATTAATAGCCAAGGAAATGAAAGATTAGCTGCCGTGGCTCGAACAATTGGCGAGGTTGTTAAATATGAATAGTATAGCTGACAATAAAAATCACAATGAGACCCGACAAGTTAAATTAAAAGAAATATGTGAAATAACGGTGGGTCATGTCGGACCAATGGCTAAAGAGTACGTCGAAAGTGGCATTCCATTTCTACGATCACAAAATGTATTACCATTTAAATTGAACGTATCTAATATAAAATATATATCGTGTGAATTTCATAAAAAATTGAAAAAATCGGCTTTATATCCGGGGAATACTTGTTGTTGTACGAACTGGCTATCCTGGTACAGCTTGTGTCATACCAAAAAATCTGCCGAAGCGAATTGTTCGGATTTAGTGATAATAAAGCCTCATAAGGATGTCAGCTCATCGTACCTCGCTTATATCTTCAATTCAACCTGGGGAATAGACAGTGTTAAAGGTAATTTAGTTGGTGTGGCTCAACAACATTTTAACGTTAGTTCTGCAAAGGAATTAGAAATCACGCTTCCATCTATCGAGATACAAAATAGAATAGTGTCAATTCTCTCCGCCTACGACGACCTCATCGAGGTCAACGACCGCCGCATCAGGCTCCTTGAAGAGATGGCACAGCTCATCTACCGTGAGTGGTTCGTCAACTTCAGGTTCCCCGGGCATGAGAACGTTAAGATGGTCGAGTCTGAGATGAGGCAAACACCCGAGATGTGGGATGTAAAAAAAATTTCGGATATATCAATTATATATCGAGGCAAATCGTATCGAAGCTCTGAATTGGTAGATATTGGAGGGTTACCGTTTTTAAATCTAAAATGCATCGAGCGAGGCGGCGGTTTTTGTTTTAATGGCATAAAAAGATTTGATGGTGATTATAAAAATTCGCAAACTGCAAAGCCGGGAGATATTATTGTCGGCTTGACGGACATGACACAAGAAAGACGTTTAGTAGCTCATGCTGCCAGAGTACCAAATATTGGGTATAATATATTGTGTCATGTCAATCGATTTAATAAAAATAGAGCCTAATAAGGTATCAAAAGAATATTTATATTCGGTTTTGCGATATTCAGAATTTGCTAACCTTGTCAAACAATATGCAAATGGTGCTAATGTATTACATTTAAATCCCGATGGGTGGCCAATATAAAATTATCATACCACAAGAGGATATTATAGTACAATTTTCTAAATTTATGTCAGAGTTATACAATCTGTCTGACATACTATATTTAAAAAATATAAACCTATGCCAGACCCGTGATCTCCTTCTCCCCCGCCTCATCTCGGGCGAGATCGATGTCTCGGACCTTAACATAGATGCGGATGAAATGCCCGCAGTTACCGGGTAATCTGACGGCAAGAGGTCCCCGGATAACATCCTGTTATACGAGCGGCGCATGGAGATCGAAGGATATTGGAAAGTCGTCATCATTTAAGCGCCTGCTCCAAACACTTTAAATAAAATTATACCGATGATATCTTAGCAGGTTATTCGAGAATAATTAACGTAACTGGCGAACAGGTGGGTACGCAACGTCTTCTTCACAGTGGAGCGAAAGGGAACTGGTACAGAAACCGGCTATTGATATCCTGAACCAGCTCGGTTATAATGTCATCGACTGCAGTAGCGAGTGGCATGGCGATCGTAGCTCTCTTGGCCGCTCTACGGCTTCTTCGGTCGTCATTGAACATCAACTTCGTACCGCTATCGAACGTTTGAATCCGGGCCTTGCGCGTGAGGCTATCGACCTGACTATCAACAATATCTCCCGGGACCGCAGTTCCATGAATCCCGCCCTGGCCAACCAGGAGATCTACAAGCTCATCAAGAATGGCGTCAAAGTCGAGTTCAGGTCCGAAGGAGAGTTAATCGTCGAGACAGTCCGGGTCGTCGACTGGAACGATCCTGCAAATAACAATGTCTTCGCAGCATCCGAATTCTGGGTAAACGGCGACAATGGCAAATACCGGGCAGATCTGGTATTATTCCTCAATGGCCTGCCTTTAGTGCTCTTTGAGATCAAAGCTTCACACCTGCGCCTTGAGCACGCCTTTAATGACAACATCAGAGCCTACAAGCGTAACATCCCCCAGATGTTCTGGTATAACGCTTTCATTATAGTCTCCAATGGCCTGGCGAGCCGGGTAGGGACCATTTCTTCTGAGTGGGAGCACTTCAGCGAATGGAAGAAGGTACTCGATGAGGGCGAGACGGGCAACGTATCGCTGGAGACGATCATCAGAGGTACGTGGACCGGAGCGCCTCCCGACTAACATAAGAACTACCGCTCTTCCAGGACGCTAGGCGGCTTCACCCCATGATGCTGCCAAAAACCACCAATACCTCGGAGTAAACAGTGCCTCCAAGCCGTCCAAAGCACGTAAATGACAACAAAGGGCGTCTAGGAGTGTTCTGGCACACGCAAGGCTCCGGTAAAAGCCTCTCCATGATCTTCCTCTACCAGAAAGTGCTTTTGCGCAAGATGCCCGGAAACTAGACGTTCGTCATAGTAACGGACCGTGACGAACTGGACGACCAAATCTACAAGAAGTTCGAACGCACCGGAGCAGTCACCGAGGAGAAGACGTCCGTGCCAAGAGTGGCGAACACCTCAAAAAGCTCCTCCACGAGGACCACCGAAATGTGTTCACTCTCGTCCAGAAGTTCCAGACAAGCGACGGCGATCTACCCGATTCTGTCCGACCGAAGCGACATCATAGTACTAACCGACGAAGCTCACCGGAGCCAATACGATGCGCTGGCCAGAACATGAGAACTGCCCTACCGAACGCCGCTTTTCGCTTTCACCGGCACGCCGCTAATCGTCGGCGAGGAAAAGACCCGGGAAGTCTTCGGTGACTACGTGAGCGTCTACAATTTCCAACAGGCCATCGAAGATGGCGCAACCGTGCCCCTCTACTATGAGAACCGCATCCCTAACTACAGCTCAGTAACCCCTACCTCGATGCCGAACTTCAGGAAACTCGTCGACGACGCTGATCTGGACGACGAGACCGAGAAAAAGCTTTAAGAACGTTTGCGAGACAATACCACCTCATAACAAGAGACGACCGGCTGGAAAAGGTCGCCTACGACATCGTAACGCACTTCAT
This sequence comes from uncultured Gemmatimonadales bacterium, assembly GCA_963729955.1. GTDB lineage: Bacteria > Gemmatimonadota > Gemmatimonadetes > Gemmatimonadales > JACORV01 > Fen-1245. Next base: position 591,947 of record CAVSQA010000001.1, on the reverse strand, counting down.
AGGCCGGGGATTCCTGGGAAAGGCCATGGTCGTCTGCATCGACAATCTGACCGCCGTTAAGATGTACGAAAGTCCAGAACACTGGGCATGTAATTAAAAGCTTCGCGAGAAATTCAATACTTCCAATGATCCCGAGGAAAAGAATGATCTGGCCGGAAAAATCCACTTCATGGAAGAGACCGATATGGCAGTCGTCATCTCTGCCGGTCTCACGAGATAGAGGTTTGAGCAGAAAGGCATCCCTATCCGTAATTACATAAAGAGAATGGTCAATGAAAACCTGGAGACACGTTCAAAGAGGACAAAGAAGATCCTTTTCGTCTCGTATTCGTCTGCGCCATGTGGATAACTGGTTTCGACGTCCCCCCACTTTCTACCATCTACCTCGACCGCCCCATCCACCAACCCACGCGCTCATGCAGACCATCGACGCCAACCGTGTCTTTGGCGTCAAAGCAAACGGTCTCATCCGTAGATTACGTTGGCGTGTTCCGAGACCTGCAGAAGGCACTAGCGATCTATGCAACGGGCGGATCGGGCGATATACCAGTGCAGAGCAAAGAGCAGCTTGTCGAAGAACTTAAAAAGAAGTTCAACGATCTCGAATTATATCCCAGGAGCATTGGTGTGGATGTGGACGGTCTACGAGCTTCCACTGGCATGGATATGCTTAGGCTGATCGGCGATGCTATTGAGAACATTTTAAAGAGCGACGAAATAAAGAAAAAGTTCGTCTTTATGGCAGGCATCGTCTTCAGACTTTATAAAAGCGTTCTCCCGGATCGGATGTTGCCGATATGGGAGAGAAGCTGCACGTCTATCGCATGTTATTATTGGACATGAAAAATGATCTGCCAGGAACAGATATATCTCAGCTTATCACCGACATTAATAAGTTGCTCGACCGGTCCATCACCGTGATGCCAATTCCCGATGACCCGGCAAACAGGTAGATATCAGTCGCATCGACTTGAAAGCCGTCGAAGAACTCCTTAAAAGTAAAAAGAAGCGCACGGTCGCTGAACAGCTTATTGGGCTCACCAGGGCGCGTATCCAGCAGATGGCACGGCTGAACAAGACGGAACAATTACCTGGAGCGGCTACGGCATATGATCGACGAATATAACAGCGGGTCCATGAATGTCGAGCAATTTTTCGAAATATTCGGGAACTGATCAAAGAGCTGGATGTGGAAGAACAGAGGGCTTTTAAAGAAGGTATGACAGAGGAAGAGCTGGCGATTTTCGATATCCTGACCAAACCAGCGCCAAGCCTTACCGAAAAGGAGATTAAAGAGGTCAAGAAAGTGACGAAAGATCTACTGATCTCATTAAAGACCAAGCTGGTCATTGATTGGCGCAGTCGACAGCGGTCGCGAGCGGAAGTGAACGTGACAATCAAAGAGACGCTCATATCCCTACCAGAACCTTACACGGCGGATTGGATTGCCGATAAGCGTAACTCTCTATATCAGCATATCTACGATTCCTATTCTGGTGAAGGCCATAGTATCTATGTAGCGTATTAGAAAAAGCTGAATGTTTTGAGGACTTCCTCATAGAGGTCGAGACCTAGCCTGATGGCCGACTGATGCCCAAAACGCCTCGACGACCGCCCCCTTCTTTTAGCCAAATATAGTTTGAGCGTCGCTAATCCTATGGTTGGCGTTTTTTTCGTTTGCCTCATCAGAGGCAATCTAGCTTCGGGGGTCAGCGAGGGGGCGTAGCGAAGCGAAGTCCCCCTTTAGCCTCAATAATAAAAAAAGATGGTTACCAAACCATCCATTTTTCAGTCGACCGGCTTGCCGAGCTGGAGGACGAGGCGGCGTGGCGGCTGCCCGCCGCCGGGCTCAGCGACAGTGCGGTGGCCTGGCGCGACGCGGCCGCGCGCATCCGCGCGGCGCTTCCAACGCTGTGGCGGCCGCAGCTCGGTTGGTTCACCTATCACGCGATGGTGGACAGCGCCAGGAGCTGGGATCATTACCACCTCCAGCCGGTGGATGCCCTGGTGCTCGGCCAGGTGACCGATACGGCGCTGCAGGCCGCGATGGTGGGCACCCTGCTCAGACCCCAGTGGTGGGACGCGGGCAACCGGGGCTTCTTCGCGGTGCCCAGCGACGACTCGTGGTTCAGCCGCGACGGCTACTGGACCGGCTGGGGCTGGCACATCATGGACTTCAAGGCGCTGGAGGCCGCCTTCCGGTACGGGTCGGCCGAGCAGCGCCGGGAGGCGTGGCGGCGCCTGGGCGACGAGGCATCGCGAATCATCCACGTGAACTACGGGCGGCCGGGGGAGCGGGGCGACAACAACGGGCTGTTCATGTTCTCGGCTGGCTCGTATCTCGACCTCCTCGCCCGGGGGCTGTTCGGCGTGGACGAGCACCTGGATTCGCTGGAGGTGGCGCCGCACGTGGACGGCATCGCCGATGATTCGACCTGGCGTCTGGACCGCTGGAGGATCAGCCGCGACTCGCTGACCATCGCGTACCGGCCTCGGGCGCGCCTGGCGACCATCGGTCTGGTCGCGGCGCATCACACGCGGCTGGTGCTGCGATTCCCGTGGCTGGCTGAGCGCTCGTGCGTGGAGTTGCGGCGGGGCGCGGGTCCGGTGGAGCACCCCGGCCTCACGTTTCGAACCGACGGCTCGGCGTACCTGGACCTGCGGGGCGCCTACGATCCGGCGGAGCTCACCCTGTCGGCGCGGCCCTGCGGTAGCTGACGGCGAGCGCCACCGCCCAGATCCAAGCCAGCAGCGCCAGGGCGTGTGGCCGCGAGGCCGTGCGCAGCAGCAGCGCGAGGTTGACCGGGACATCGAACGCGGAGCCCAGCCGCGTCTCGGGCAGCCAGCGCCGCAGCGCCACCACCTGATTCGCCGCCACGCCTCCGGCGCGGAGCCGCGCCAGGATGGCCCGCACCAGGGCGCTGTCTCCCAGCGACTGCCACCCGGGCAGCCGCACCACGTTCCAGACCGTCGCCGCGTTCCCGAAACCGTGCATGTCGGTGGCCCCGAAGACCGGACGGTCCTCCAACCGGGACCACGCGATGACCGTGCGCCGAGCCGAGGGCGGCAGATCCATCGCCTGCGGTGCGCTGGTCCAGATCTCGAAGCCGTCCACGCCCCACTCACTGAGCTGGCCGAACTCGAGGCCGGAGTGGTGCCTCCAATCCTCGGGCAGCGTCGGGACCAGGAAGATCGAGTCGGCGTGCAGGCGGCGGATCAGGGCGCCGGTGGAATCCCACGACGCGTCGTACGGCCGGTTGGGGATGACCCTGCCAGTGCCGAGCGCCAGGACGTGGATGCCCGAGAGCGATATCTCCTCGCCGTCGAAGAGGCGCGGGCGCCCCAGCGGTGCCTCGAGTCGCCACGCCTTCGCCGCTCCAAAGGCGTTGTGATCGGTGACGAACGCCGCGTCGAAGCCCGCCCGTGCGTGCCACGCGGCGTTCTGCGCGGCGCCGAACCCCCTCCGCCCGTCGTGCGAGAGCGCCGTGTGCGAGTGGATGTCGAGCACCAGTTGATTGGCGTCCGTCGACACCAGGCGCGGGATCGGACGCTGCAGCCAGTAGCCCCAGCCCACGAAGACGGCGAGCCCGGCCAGGAACGCGGCGGCGTATATGGCTTCACGCCGCGGCCGGCGGAGCGGCGGGCGGCGCACCGCGAGGCGGATCAGCGCGTACGCCACCAGGACCCAGGCCGCGAATCCGATCAGGTCATGCCGGGACCCGCCGTTCAGCCAGTCGGCAAGGAGCGTGAAGGGCGCGAGCAGCACGTGTGAAGCGGGATAGGCGACCCGGGCGGAGGTCGGGGGCGCCCAGGCGACGACGTCAACCAGCGGATTGAGGGGAAACAGCTGCGCGACGACGACGCACGCGGAGAGCACCAGAGCCAGGCGCCAGCGCAGCCGCATGCGGCGCTACGGTCCTGACTCGCCCGCCGACTCGCGGACCGCCCGCGCCAGGCGCTCGGCCAGGCGCTGGCGCTGGGCCGCCGTGCGCGCCGCGGGGTGATCGTGACGCAGCGATACCTCGGCCCCATCCTCCAGCGGGATGCGGTACCAGGCCCCCGCCGGGGCGGTCAGCTGTTGACCGGCGCCCGCCCCGCTCCCGTCGGGCTGCGGGTGGCGGCCGACGGCCCGCGCCACCCTCCCCCGCGGGGCGACGACGCCGCGGAAATCGATCTGGTCGGGCAGCGGGAGATTGCCGAGGGAAGCCGCGACGCGCTTCTCCAGCACGTCGCCCGGCGAGTCGGCGATGTCCTTGGTGATCGTGGCGAGCGTCGCGCCTTCCATCTGCCGCAGCTTGATCGACAGCAGCTGCAGGAGGTGCCGATAGCCGTACGTGGCCGCCGTGCCGCGGCCCTCCGGTGGACTCATCAGGCGCCGCGTCACATAGAAGCGAATCGTGCGATCGGATGGCTGGCTTTGCGCCGCGGCGTTGATCGGCGTGACGCCGGACGCGTCGAGGATCCCGCCCGACAGGGCCGCCAGATCCCGGATGTTCCAGGGGGCCAGCTTGGCGTATTCGCGGAGCGCCAGAAGGGGGTCGCTCATGATGTGCAGATTTCATATCCCACCGTCGCGCGCAGCGCAAGGAGGGGCGCGGGCCGCCGGGCCTTGACGCCTCGGCGGCCGGTCTCCCGCCGTTTGTGGCGGCGCGGCGGGGTTTTGCCCCCCGCCCCCAATCCCGGCGCACTTCTTGCTGTTTTTCGCGGCCGGCCCCCTGTGGAGCGGAGTGCATGGCGCAGTACAGGATCGCGTGGCTTCCGGGCGACGGGATCGGCAAGGACGTGATGGATGCCGCCCGAATCGTGCTCGACGGCATCCGGCTCGACGCCGACTACGTGCCCGGTGACATCGGGTGGGACTTCTGGTGCCGCGAAGGCGACGCCCTGCCGGCGCGCACCGTCGAGCTGCTCAAGGGCGTGCACGCGGCGATGTTCGGGGCCATCACCTCGAAGCCGTCGCGCGCGGCCGAGGCCGAGTTGGAGCCGCCGCTCCGGGGCACCGGTCTGGTGTATCGCTCGCCCATCGTGCGGATGCGGCAGATGTTCGACTTGTACGTGTGCCTGCGCCCGTGCAAGGCGTATCCGGGCAATCCACTGAATTTCAGGGACGGCATCGACCTCGTCATCTTCCGCGAGAACACCGAGGACCTGTATGCGGGCGTCGAGTTCAGTCCGGTGCCCGCGGCGCTCGCGGCGGCCCTCGCCGCGGCATCGAAGCCGTTCGCGCCGTTCAAGGACCTCGCGGCCGACGCCTACGCCGTCTCGTGCAAGGTCAACACCCGGCAAGGGTCCGAGCGCATCGTGCGCGCGGCCTTCGAGTACGCGAAGGCGAACGGCCGCCGCAAGGTCACCGTCGTGCACAAAGCCAACGTCGTCCGCGCCACCGACGGGCTGTTCCTCGAGGAGGCTCGGCGGGTCGCCGCCGACTTTCCCGGCATCGCGATGGACGACGCCAACGTGGACGCGATCTGCATGTGGCTGCTCAAGAACCCGATGAGCTACGAGGTGCTGGTGGCGCCCAACCTCTACGGCGACATCATCTCGGACCTGGCGGCCCAGATGGTGGGGGGGCTCGGCTTCGGCTGCTCGGGGAACATCGGCCGCCGGCTCGCGGTGTTCGAGCCCTCGCACGGCTCGGCACCCAAGTACGCGGGCCAGTACAAGGTGAATCCGATCGCCACGATTCTCGCTGCGAAGATGATGCTGGACTGGCTGGGCGAGAAGGCGAAGGCCGAGCGACTCGAGCGGGCCGTGGCGGCGGTGATCCGCGCCGGGCAGGCGCGGACCTACGACATGGGTGGAACCAGCACGACCCTGGAAGTCGCCGAAGCCGTGGCGCGCGAGCTCAGGGGCTGAGGACGTGGTCGCGCGCCCCATCGTGCTCCACGAGGTCGGTCCGCGGGACGGCCTCCAGATGGAGCGGCAGGTCGTCCCCACCGAGCTGAAGGCGCGGTGGATCCGGGACCTGATCGCCTCGCACGTAGACGTCGTGCAGGTCGGTTCGTTCGTCCATCCCGACAAGGTGCCGCAGCTGGCGGACACGGACCGGCTGTTCGGCGAGCTCGGCAAGCCGGAGGGGGTCACCCTGTCGGCGCTGGTGCTGAATGAGAAGGGGCTGGATCGCGGCCTGGCGTGCGGCGTCGAGTTGTTCTGCATGGGCGTCTCCGCCAGCGAGACGCATAGTCGCAAGAACACCGGCATGGCCATCGCCGAGGCGACGGACCGTGTCGTCGCGATGGCTCGACGGGCCGTGGAGGCGAACAAGCAGGTGCAGGTGTCGGTGCAGTCGGCCTTCGGCTGCGGGTACGAGGGCGTGGTGCCCGCGGAGCGCGTGCTGGGCATCGCACGGCGTTTCGTGGACGCCGGCCTCAGGCACGTCAGCCTGGCGGATACCGCCGGCCACGCGGTGCCGGATCAGGTCGAGCGGCTGTACGAGGCGGTGTTCGCCGCCGGCCCCGGCGTCGAGGCGGCCTGTCACTTCCACAACACCTACGGCCTCGCGCTCGCCAACTGCTGGGCGGCGATGCGCGCGGGCGTGACCTGGTTCGAGTCCTCAGTGGGAGGCTTGGGCGGCTGCCCGTTTACCAGGATCGCGGGCGGCAATACCTGCACCGAGGACTTCGTGCACCTGCTGCAGCGTTCGGGCCTGCGCCCCGACGTCAGGATCGACCGCCTGATCGCGGTCGCGGGCGACATGAGCCGGCACTTCGGGCGCGAGCTGCCGGGTACGGTCTACCGCACCGGTACGGTGGCCGAAGCGGTGGCGGGCCACTCGTGACGGCCCCGAAGCTGCTCGCGGGCATCCGGGTCCTGGACCTGACGAACGTGCTGAGCGGCCCGTTCGCCACCCTGCACCTCGCGCTGCTGGGCGCCGAGGTGATCAAGATCGAGAACCCCGTGGACGGCGACCTGGCGCGCAAGCTGGGCAACGTCCCGGAGCTGAACGACCGGCTCATGGGCACCAGTTTTCTCGCCCAGAACGCCAACAAGAAATCGGTGACGCTGAACCTCAAGGAGCCGGAGGCGCGGGAGATCTTCACGCGACTCGCCGCGACGGCCGACGTCGTCGTCGAAAACTTCCGCCCCGGCGTGATGGAGCGGCTCGGCCTGTCGTACGCGGTGCTCGCGAAGGCGAATCCGCGGTTGGTCTACTGCGCGATCTCCGGTTTCGGGCAGACGGGGCCCGACGCCCTGAAGCCCGCCTACGACCAGATCATCCAGGGCCTGAGCGGCATCATGGCCATCAACGGCGACGAGCGGCTGAACCCGCTGCGCTGCGGCTTCCCGGTCTGCGACACGGTAGGCGGGCTCAACGCGGCGTTCGCCATCATGGGCGCGCTGTATCACCGGGAGCGGACCGGCGAGGGCCAGCTCATCGACGTCGCGCTGGTGGACTCCATTATGCCGCTGATGGGCTGGGTGGCGGCCAACCTGCTGATCGGCCGCCAGCAGCCCCAGCTCCTCGGGAACGACAACTTCACGGCGGCCCCCTCCGGCACGTTCGCGACCCAGGACGGGGCGATCAACATCGCCGCCAACAAACAGGAACAGTGGGAGGCGGTCGCCGAGCTGCTGGGCGTGCCCGAGCTCACCACTGATCCGCGGTTCGCCAAGCGGGATGCCCGCAAGAAGAACCGCCGGGCACTGACGCCGCTGCTCGAGGAGCGGCTCAAGGCGGATACGACCGAGCACTGGGTGGCGCGGCTCAACGACCGGGGCGTGCCCTCGGGGGCCATTCTGGGCCTGGCGGACGCGCTGAACCAGGCCCAGATCGCCCATCGCCAAACGGTGCAGACCGTGTGCGCCGAGGGCATCGGCGAGCTCCAGTTGTTCGGCCTGACCGCGCAGTTCGAGAAGACTCCGGGCGCGATCGCCGCACCGCCGCCCCGCCTCTCGGAACACACCGAGGAGGTTCTGGGCGGCCTTGGCTTCTCGCCCGACCACATCGCGCGGCTCCGCAAGGCCGGGGTCGTCTGACGGAGTGAGGGGAACATGGGGATGACGGTCGTCCAGCAGATCCTGGCACGTGCGTCCGGCCGGCGCGAGGTCGCGGTGGGCGACGTGGTCGAGCCGGCGGTGGACCTGGCGATGAGCCACGAGAACGCGGCGCTGGTGATCAGCCAGTTCCGCGAGATCTTCCGCGACACGGGACTCGAGCCCAGGCCGTGGGATCCGTCGCGCATCGCCATCATCTTCGACCATCGCGTGCCCGCCGAGTCGCCGAAGACCGCCACCAACCAGAAGAAGGTGCGCGAGTTCGTCGCGGCCAACGGCATCACGAAGTTCCACGACATCCGCGGCGACCGCGGCGGGATCTGCCACCAGATCCTGCCGGAGAACGGCTACGTGCGGCCCGGGGCCGTGGTCGTGGGCACCGATTCGCATACCACCAGCCACGGCGCGCTGGGGGCCTTCGCCTTCGGGATCGGCGCCACCGAGATGGCGAGCGTCTGGGCCCTGGGCTACGCGGTCAACGTCGAGGTGCCGGCCACCATCAAGGTGAACGTGCGCGGCGCGATGCCGCCGATGGTCGGACCGAAGGACGTGATCCTGCACCTCGTGGGCCAGCTCGGCGCCGCCGGCGCGACGTTCCGGGTGCTGGAGTTTCACGGCGACGCCATCCGGGCGATGTCCACCTCCGGGCGACTGACGTTGTGCAACATGGCGGTCGAAGGGGGGGCCACCTCGGGCATCGTTCCCGCCGACGCCGAGACGCTCCGCTACCTGAAGGACGAGGCCGGCGTGCGCGAGGTGGTCCATCCGGTGGTGCCGGATCCGGACGCGTCGTACGAGCGCACGGTGGAGGTGGACATCGCGGCGCTCGCGCCGCAGGTCGCGTGCCCCCACACCGTCGACAATGTCCGGCCGGTCGGCGACGTGGCGGGCCGGCGCGTGGACCAGATCGTCATCGGCTCGTGCACCAACGGGCGGCTCGACGATCTCGCCGTCGCGGCGCGGATCCTCAAGGGCAAGAAGGTGTCGGCCGGTACCCGGATGCTCGTCTTCCCCGCGTCGGGCCGCATCTACCAGCAGGCCCTCGCCGCCGGCTTCGTGGCCGACCTGGTCGCGGCTGGCGCCGTGGTGATGAACGCGGGGTGCGGGCCCTGCCTGGGCGTGCACGAAGGCGCGCTGGGCGACGGCGAGGTCGCCCTCTCCACGACCAACCGCAACTTCAAGGGGCGGATGGGCAACCCCACGTCCGACGTTTACCTGTGCTCGCCGGCCGTCGCCGCGGCTTCGGCCGTGACCGGCGTGATCACCGACCCGAGGCAGGAGGGCGGGCGATGAGCGCGGCGGTGGTGGTGCTGGCGCTCGGCGACGACGTCTCCACCGACGTCATCTACCCGGGGCGCTACATGGCGACCGTGTTGCCCTCGGAGACGCCGCAGTATGCGTTCGCCGATCTGGCGGCGTTCAACGCGAAGCTCAAGGCGGGCGAGATGCCCGCGGGCAGCGTGGTGGCCGCCGGGAAAAACTTCGGGTGCGGTTCCTCCCGCGAGCAGGCCGTGTCGACGCTCAAGGGTTACGACCTGGTGATCGTCGCCGAGAGCTTCGCGCGCATCTTCCTCCAGAACGCCATCAACCTCGGGCTGCGGCTGGTCGAGGCGCCGGGCGTGGTGGCAGCCGAGGGTGACGAGCTGGCGATCGGCCGGGCGGAGGTGGTGAACCTGACGAGCGGCAGGCGCTACGTCGTCCGCCCGATGCCCGCGGCCCGGCAGGCCATCATCGATGCGGGCGGGCTCATCGCCTACACGCGCCGGCGCCTGGCGGCGCCGGCGGGCAGCCGCTAGCGCGCCGTGGCGGCGGGCGGCTCCGCTTTGGGAAGGGCCGCGCCGCGGACCCGCCCCCACAAGGCCACGACCCCGATCATGATGCCGCCCACCTGACAGGTCGACGCCGCGAGCCGCACGTAGGCCCAGGCCTGGGTCGTGAGCTGTGCGTCGAAGAACTCGGTGACGGCACGGGTCAGGGTCCCCGCGGTAAGCAGGGCGTAGGAGAATCCCACCAGAATCGGGTACGGTCCGATCGGCTGGCCATGCCCGGAGCGCGGAAAGAGCCAGTAGGCCACCCCGAAGACCATCATCAGCAGGAAGCCCACGAGCAGCACGTGCACGTGCGCCACGATCATTCCGTGGCTGATCACGCCCCCCGCCATGGACTGGGCTTCGATCCAGAGGCCGCCGAACAGCCCGAGCGCGAGGAAGAAGAAGGCCGTTCTGAGGTAGAGGCGCACCAGGATGTGCATGCCCCAGTCTAGCGGCTCCCCGCGGGCGCGGCCAGGGTGACCGCGCCGCGGAGCCCGGGAATCGTCGGTGCCGGGCCGCGTCGGACCGGTGACGGAAGACGGCGCGGCGCCGCTAGCGTGGGCACGTGCGCCAGGGTTTCACGCTGCCCGAGCTGCTCACCGTGATCGCCATCGTGGGGATCGTGCTCTCGATCGTGACCCCGCCCCTGGGTCGGGCGCTCGACCAGGCGGCCGTGCGCGAGAGCGTGGACCGGTTCGCGGCGCTCCACGCCACCGCGCGCCAGTTGGCCATTTCGCGCAACACGCTGGCGCGGCTCGAAGTCGACGGTGCGCGGCGCGCCGCGACGCTGTCCGTATGGCGGAGCCCCACGGCGTGGGACTCCGTCGGCCGCTACGACCTCGGCTCCGCCACGATCGCCTGCTCCAACCCGACGATGGTCTTTGGCCCGCTGGGTCTCGGCTACGGCACGTCCAACAGCAGGGTGATCTTCTCGCGGGGCGCCGCCGCCGACACGGTCACCACTTCGCGCACCGGGCGGCTCCGCCGTTAGTGGTCCTGCAACCATCCGTCGGGTCCGCGCGTCTAACCGGGTGAAAGGGCATGCGGGGAGATCCGATGGGCGCGACGCCGATCGCCGGCCATCGCAACGCCGGAGAGGGGACGACAGAAGTGTGGCGCAACGACACGCCGGCGGACGTATCGCGCCGCGAAACGGCAAGCTGGAGCCTCCGGGTGCACCCGTCGCTGATGCCGACGGTATTCGCGCCGAGCGGTAGCGCTCCGGCGAAGGGAACATCCGAGGAACTGGCCGAGCGCAAAGTCTGACGGCGGCTTTGCCCGGCCACAGGGCCCGGGGGGCAACCCCCGGGCCGCTTTTCTTTCGACTGGAAGAGCCTACGGGGCCGTGCGGCCACCGAACGACAGCCGTGCGGTGACGACCACGTCGGGCGCAACGCGTAGGACCAGGGCGCGCACCGGTGGCACGATCCCGTAGTCCCGCATGTCGATGGTGAACGCGGCTTCCACCTCCACGACACCGGGTTTCGTCACCACCGTCCCCGGTGCGCGCACCGGGCGGGTGACCCCGTCCAGCGTGAGCCGGCCCTCGAACATGACCCTCGCCGTGTCACCCACGGTCACCCCGACCTGCACATCGACGAGATCGAAGCGGATGGTGGGGAAGCTGTCCGCCGCCATGGCCTCGAGCATGTGACGGTCCCGCAGCGCGATGCCGGTGCGCAGGTCCGAGGTCCGAACCTCCGCCATCCCGCGTACGTCGCTCAGCCGGTTGCCGCTGAATTCCGCTCGCGCGATGGGGGCGTGGCCCGTGAAGGCGCCGATGATCGTCGAATGCATGGCGAAACTGACGTCACCCGCGACCAGCGGCGCCGGTGTCAGCGTCTGGGCGATGGCCGGCGCCACGGCGGCCGCTTCCAACAGCGCGGCGACTCCGATAGCCCGGCACAGCATGGTCCGTCGGGCGACCCGCCGCCGCACGATGATCAGCCCGCGACGTCTTCCCGGCGAGATCTACGACGCCGCGACCGCTCGCGCGGCATACGGCGCGCACACCTCCCGCGCGACCTCGGCGAAGCTCCGGGGCGAGATCCCGAAGCGCGACGCGATCGCATTGTTGTCCGTCGTGCTCCCTTCCAGGAGCATCCGCAGCTGGTCGGAAGTGATGGGGGCGGCGTGCGGAAGCGCCCCACCGGCGGCCGCCGCGAGCCGCGCCACGCCCACCGGGACCTGCACGCGCCGGCGCCGCACGCCGAGCGCGGCCTCGAGGGAGTCGAGCATCTGGTGGTAGCTCAGCCGCTCCGGTCCGCCGAGGTCGAAGGTGCCGCGCAAGTCGGAGCGCTCCAGGGCGAGTGCGAACGCCTCGGCCACGTCCCCCAGCCAGATGGGCTGCATCTCGTAGCGCCCGTCGCCGATGACGGGGACGATCGGCGAGAAACGGATCATGTCCACCATCATCCTCAGCGGGGCGTTGCCGGGCCCTGCGACGAGCGACGGCCTGAATATCGCGTGAGGCTGGCCGCTCCCGCGGACGACTTCCTCCGCCTGCCACTTGGTCCTGTGATACGGGGTGGGGGCCGCGGCTCGCGCACCGAGAGCGCTCATGTGCAGCAGAAGCGGCACGCCGGCCTCGACCGCCGCGCCGACTACCGCCTCGGTACCGCGGACGTGAACGGACTCGAAGGTCTGCCGGCCCGCCTCGACGATGATGCCGACCAGATGGACGACCGCGTCGCTGCCCTCGACCAGGGAGCGCAGTGCGGCCGGTTCGCCGAGGCTGCCGGCGACCAGGTGGACGCCCAGGTCTTGAAGGCCGCCCGCTCGATCCGGCCTGCGGACCATGGCCCTAACCTCGTGGTCACGCCGGAGCAGCTTTTGGGTTATCGCCTGACCCACGTAGCCAGTCGCGCCTGTGATGGCCACACGCATAGATGCAAAATGCGGCCTGCCCACTAGTACCGAAACCCGACCAAGAAGTTGACCGTAGTGCACGTATATTGACGAAACTGCGGTATATTAGTAGACTAAAGTCGCAAATGACCGATCTTCATTCAAAGCCTAGCGCCGAGGTCTGGTGATCGTGACGGACGTGACTCCTGGACGGCGGGAGCGGAAGAAGGAGGAGACGCGACGCCGCATAACGATGTCCGCGCTCGATCTCTTCCACGAGAAGGGGTTCGAGGCGACGACGGTGGACGAAATCACCGAGCGCGCCGACGTCGCCAAGGGCACCTTCTTCAACTACTTCCCGCGCAAGGAGTCGGTGCTCGCGGCGCTGAGCGAGGAGTGGATGGAGCGGGCGGAGGAGCATGCGTCGCAGCACGGCCGCACGGCCTTCGAACGCATTCTCGCGTTGTTCGGCGGCGTGGCGGAGTCGTACGGGCAGGATCGCGAGCTGGCGCGGATGCTGCTCCGAGTGAGCATGGAGCGGATGGTCTGTCCGGAGCCCGACGTCTCTCGGAGCGGGTTGTACCAGCTCGTGGTGCAGGCCGTGCAGGACGGCCAGGCGAACGGGGAGTTCCGGCCCGAGCTGCCGGTGGACTCCGTCTTCGGCGTGGTGGCGTCGGTCTTCATGGGCACCCTGATCTGGTGGGTGGGTGGCGGACCGCACCAGGCGAGCATCGCGCACAGCACCGTGAGCTTGCACGACGCCGTCGAGTCTCAGCTGTCTGTCGCCCTCGCCGGCATTCGGCGTCCAGCGGCGGCGGTTCCCTCGGAGTAGGTCCATGCGCATCGCATCCAGCATCCTCCTCGCCTTGGTGCCGGCCGCCGTGGTGGCGCAGCAGCCGGCGCGCGATCCGGTCCGCCTGACGCTGCAGGACGCCATTCAGCGCGCGCTGTACGCCGGCAACGAGGTACGGATCGCGGAAGCGGGCGTGCGCCAAGCGGAGGGCCAGGTGACGCAGGCCTGGTCCGCGGCGCTGCCGGAAATCAGGGCCAGCGTCACCTATCAGCGCACTTTCGCGTCGGTCTTCGACATGTCGGCGGGGCCCACGCTGGCGCCGTTCAGTCCCGACACGACGTCCCCGGACGCCGCGCGCATCCGCTATCTCGAGCAGGAGTACCCGAACGCGGTTGCGCGGGGGCTCGGCGGCCTGTTCACCGACCTTCCGTTCGGGCGGCCCAACACCTACATCGCCGCGCTCACCTTCAGCCAGACGCTGTTTCAGGGGGGGAAGGTGGGGGCGGGGATCGCGGGGGCTCGCGCCTACGAGCAAGCCGCGCGCGCGCAACTCGACGAGACACGCCGGGATGTGACCTACCGGGTGAGCCGGGCGTACCTCGACGCCTTGTACGCCGAGCGCATCGTGGACATCACGGAGGCCTCGCAGACCCAGGTCAACGACCAGCTGCACCGGGTCGCGCTCAACCATCAGGTCGGCTCGTCGGCCGACTACGATCTGCTGCGCGCGCAGGTGGAGGCGGCGAACCAGGAGCCGCAGGTGATCGCGGCGCGGAACAGTCGCGACATCGCCCTGCTGGAGGTGCGTCGGCTGGTCAACCTCCCGGCCGACCAGCCGGTCGAGCTGGTGAGCGGGCTGCTGCTGACGCCCGCCGACTCGCTGCCGCGCGTGGACTTCGCGGCGCTGGATCTCGATGCGGCGGGCCGAGCCGCGATCGAGGCCGCGCAGGCGACGGTGGAGTTCCGGCGGCAGGCCGTCCACGTGTATCACGGCGACTACTACCCGTCGCTCAAGCTCACGAGCTCGTATGGGGGCCAGGCGTACCCGGTCGGGACGTTCCCGTCGGGCATCGGCGACTTCCGCCGGGACTGGAGCGCGTCACTGGTGTTCTCGATGCCGCTCTTCGACGGCTTCAAGACCCACGGTGCCGTGCAGCAGGCGCAGGCCGAGTTGTCGCGGGCCGAGGCCCAGCTCTCCCAGACCCGGGCGAGCGTGGCCGTCGAGATCGAGCAGGCGCGGGCGGAGATTGCGCGGGCGCAGGCGCTGGTGGCGGCGCGGCATCAGACGGTGGGGTGGGCTGAGCGCGCTCACCATCTCGCGTCGGTGCGCTACGCCAACGGGATCGCGACCGCGCTCGAGGTGTCGGACGCCCGGCTGGCGCTGGAGCAGGCCAGCGTCAACGAGGCGCAGGCGACGCACGACTACCTGCTCGCGATCGCCGCACTGGAGCGCGCGTTGGGGCATCCGGTGCCGTTGCAGCAGGCAGGGAAGCAGAGTGGCGGAGGGGCAGTAGCGTTGCGAGAGGCCGAGTTCCGAGCGGCTACGAGACATGCAGAAGTGCGACGACAGCAAGGACATGCAGCTCATGACGGCACATCGGTGGGGAACTGTTCTGGTGTTGGTGGGGGCGGCCGGACTGGTCGGGTGCGGCGCGAAGCCGGCCAACGGCACCGCGGGTGAGGCGATGGCGGAGGTGACGCCGAACGCGGCCACGCTCAACGCCGCGGACGTCGCCGTGGCGCGCCGGGCCACGCTGCGCACGGGCATTCCGCTTGAGCGGGGCGCTCGAGCCGAAGGTGCGCATCACCGTCGGCGCCCCGATGGCCGAGCAGTTGGTCGAGATGTACGTGAACGAGGGCGACCGGGTGCGGCAGGGGCAGCCACTGGCCAGGTTCAAGGACCAGGTGCTGCAGGCGGCGGCGACTTACGCGAATACCGACGTAGCGACGCAGCGCATGAACGTGCGCGTGGCGGAAGCGGAGTCGGTCGCGTGCCGTCGACGCTGTTCGCCGAGGGCGCGATCGCGCAGCGGGACCGGGACAACGCGCTGGCGGCCCTGGAGGGAGCGCGCTCGCGGCTGTCGCTGGCCATGTCGCAGTCGGCGAACGCCGAGGACCGGCTGAAGAGCGCGCTGCTCACCGCCCCTGCGGCGGGGGTGATCAGCAAGCGGTACGTGCAGGCCGGCGACCGGGTGGACAACGGAAAGCCGGTCCTGGAGCTCGTGGACACGCGCGTCCTGCAGCTTGTCGGCCTCGGTGCCGACCGAGTGGCTCGCCGAGCTGAAGATCGGCCGGCCGGTGAGCCTGACGGTGGCCCAGCTCGACTCGGCCGCCGTGTCGGGCCGGATCAGCCGGATCAATCCGACCGCCGACCCGGCGACCCGTCAGATCCAGATCTACGTGGACGTGCCGAACCCGCGCGAGACGCTGGTGGGCGGCCTGTTCGTCTCGGGTCGCGTCGTGACGCAGCGAGGTCGCGCACGCGGTCGCCGTGCCGCGGCTCGCCGTGCGCTACGAGGGCGAGGACCGCACGCCGTACGTCTACGTGGTGCGCCAGCGGCAAGATCGCCCGGCGCCAGGTGGCGCGTCGGCGATCAGCGACGACGACCTCGGGCTGGTGGAGATCACGCCGCGCGTCGCACGCCGGCGACACCGTCGTGATCGGCCCGATCGAGGGCCTCGCCGACGGCACGCCGGTGGCGATCGGCGCCGGGACGCGCCCGCGGCGCCGCGCAGCCCCACCGTAGAGGACCGGCGATGTTCCTCTCGAACCTCTCCATCAAGCGGCCGGTCTTCGCCACCATGATGATGCTGGCGCTGGTCGTGCTGGGGCTGTTCTCGCTGCGGCGCCTCAAGCTCGACGACATGCCGGACGTCGAGCTGCCGTTCGTGATGATCCAGGTCAGCTACCCGGGGGCGAGCACCGAGGCGGTCGAGCGCGACGTCACCAAGAAGATCGAGGAGGCCGTCAACCCGATCGAGGGCGTCGACCGGATCGAGTCGTCGTCGCTCGAGGGGTACTCGACGATCTTCATCCAGTTCACGCTGCAGACCAAGGTCATGAACGCGCAGGCGGACGTGCGCTCGGCGCTGGACGCCATCCGCGCCGACCTGCCGGCCGACATCGACCCGCCGGTCGTGTCGCGCTTCGACTTCCGCCAGAACCCGATCGTCAGCCTGGCGCTCTCGGGCCAGGGCTGGGCGCTGCGCGACCTCACCCAGCTCGCCGACCGAGACGATCAGCCGCCGGCTCGAGACCGTGGACGGCGTGGGCAGCGTCACGGTGGTGGGCGGGCTGGAGCGCGAGATCCACGTGCTGCTCCTGCCGCCGCGGATGGACGCGCTGGGGGTGAGCCCCGACATGGTGATCGCGGCGCTGCGGCGCGAGAACATGGACATGCCGGCGGGCCGCGTCGAGCAGGGCAACGCCGAGCAGCTGGTGCGCGTCAAGGGCCGGATCGCCGACCCGAGAGACTTCGGCGTCGGTCGTGGTCACCACCCGCGACGGCGTCCCGGTCCGCCTCGGCGAGGTGGCACGGATCGAGGACGCGCAGGAGGAGGCAGCGCACGCTCGCCGAGTTCTCCGGCGAGCGCTCCATCGGCATCGACATCCGCAAGGTCTCGGGCGCCAACACGGTGGACGTCGCCGACGGCATCAAGCAGGTCGATCGCGGAGCTCAACGCCGAGCTGCCGGCGGGCGTGCAGCTCGAGGTGGTCCGCGACAACTCGACCTGGATCAAGGACTCGCTCGACGACGTGCAGCTGGCGCTGGTGCTGGGCGCGCTCCTCACCGTGCTGGTCGTCTTCATCTTCCTGAACTCGTGGCGCTCGACGGTGATCACCGGGCTCACGCTGCCGGTGTCCATCATCTCGGCGTTCCTCGTGATCTACGCGATGAACTTCACGATCAACACGATGACGCTGATGGCGCTGTCGCTGGCGGTCGGCATCCTGATCGACGACGCGATCGTGGTCCGCGAGAACATCGTGCGGCACGTGGAGCAAGGGCGAGGACCACTACACGGCGGCGGGCGCGGCCACCAGCGAGATCGGCTTCGCGGTGCTCGCCACCACGATGTCCATCCTGGCCGTGTTCGTGCCGGTGGCCTTCATGGGCGGCATCGTCGGCCGGTTCTTCTTCCAGTTCGGCATCACGGTCGCCTTCGCCGTGGCGGTGTCGCTGTTCGTGTCGTTCACGCTGGACCCGATGCTGTCGTCGCTCTGGTACGACCCGCAGGCGGCGGGGCACGCCGAGCGCGGGCCGATCGGCAAGCGGCTGGAGCGGTTCAACGCCGGCGTGCGCGGACGTCGGGCGCTGGTATCGCGGGGTGATCGCGTGGGCGCTCGACCACCGCGGCGCGAGTGCTGGCGATCGCCGGCGCCGCATTCGCGGCGGCCGTCGCTGCTGATGGGCGTCGGCGCGGTGGGCGGGCAGTTCGTGCCGACCACCGACCGGAGCGAGCTGAACGTCACGATCCAGACGCCGGTGGGCTCCTCGATCGGCTACACGCAGGGCCAAGGGCGAGGAGATTGACCGCTACCTGCGGTCCCGTCCCGAGGTCGCGTACACCTACTTCACCATCGGCGGCGGGATGCAGCGCACGGTCACCGACGGCACGATCTACGTACGCTGAAGCCCAAGGGCGAGCGGCGGCTCAGCGCAGCAGCAGTTCCATGATCGCGCTGCGGCGGCGCGCTGGCGTCGTTCCAGGGCGTCAAGACCGGGATCATGCGAGGCGCGGCGGCATGGGCGGCGGCCAGCTCCCGGTCCAGGTCAACATCCTCGGGCCGGACATGGCGCGGCTGCAGGAGCTGAACGACCAGATGATGGCCGCGATCAAGGACGTGCCGGGCCTGGTGGACCTGAAGTCGAGCCTCGAGGGGCGGAAGCCCGAGTACGTGATCGAGGTCGACCGCGACCTGGCGCGCCAACGTCGGGCTCTCGGTCGGGCGCGCTCTCCACCTCGCTGCGGACCGTCCTGGCGGGCCAGACGGCCACGAGCTTCGAGGACGAGACGGGCGTGACCCACGACGTGGTCGTGCGCGTGGCGCCCGAGTACCGGACCTCGTACGCCGACCTGGCGCGCATGCCCGTCGCCACCAGCCGGGATGAACCCGCGCACGCTCGCGCCGGTCATGGTGCCCGCTCGGCCAGGTGGCGCACGATCCGGCCCAGCGGCGCGCCGGCGGAGATCAAGCGCCTGACGCTGGAGCGCATGGCCCGGATCGAGGGCAACTACCAGGGCCGGGCGCTGACCAAGGTGATGGGCGACATCAAGGCACGGATGGCCGCGGTCCCGCTGCCGCCCGGCTACCGGATCGACATCGGCGGCGAGCAGAAGATGTTCGTCGAGACGGTCGGCTACATCCTCGAGTCGCTGGCGCTGGCGATCATCTTCGTCTACCTGATCCTGGCCTCCCAGTTCGGCTCGTTCCTCCAGCCGCTGGCGATCATGCTCTCGCTGCCGCTCTCGATCATCGGCGTGCTCGTCGCGCTGCTCCTGACGGGCGACTACGTTCAACATGATGAGCATGATCGGGCTCATCATGCTGATGGGCCTGGTGACGAAGAACGCGATCCTGCTGGTGGACTTCGCCAACAAGGCGCGCGCGCAGGGCGCGACCCGGCGCCAGGCGCTGATCGACGCGGGCGAGATCCGGTTGCGGCCGATCATGATGACCACCCTCGCGATGATCTTCGGGATGCTGCCCACGGCGCTCGCGCTCGGCGAGGGCGCGGAGTTCCGCGCGCCGATGGCGCGCGCCGTGATCGGCGGGCTGATCACCTCGACGCTGCTGACGCTGATCGTGGTGCCGGTGGTCTACACCTACCTCGACGACTTCGGCTCGCGGGTGCTGGTGAGGGTGACGGCCGGCAAGCGGGCGAGGGCGAAGGCGGCGACGGCGCCCGCGGTGCCGGAGCCGGAGGGCGTGCCGGCGGACTAGCCGGTTCGCGTGCCCCCGGCGCCGTCGGGCAGCGCCGTCAGGTCGGTCATCCGCGTCCCGCCCACGTAGGTCGTCGCCTGCTCGCGGTCGAGCTCGGCGAGGCGCTTGAGCAGATCCGCGATGCGCGCCAGCTGCGCCCGCGCCTGCGCCAGGGCCGTGCGGCTGGAGGCGGGAAACGCCTGCTCGTCGAGCCGGACCAGGTCGAGCTCCGCGCTCAACGCCATCAGCGGGTTATTGATCTCGTGCGAGAGGGCGACCACGATCTCGCCGATCGCCGCGCGCCGCTCTGCCCGGATCAGGTTCTGCTGCGCGGCCGCGAGCTGGCGCTCCATCTCCCGCACCCGCGCCACCCGCGCCAGGATCTCCGGCAGCAGCTCCGTGAAGCTCTCGTCCTTGATGATGTAGTCGTTGGCGCCGAGGCGCAGGGCCTCCGCGGCGACCCGCTCGCTCCCATGCCCGGTCATCATGATGACGGAGGCCTGCAGCTCCGCCGCGCGGATCTCGCGCAGCGCGTCGAGCCCGGTGCGTCCGCCCTTGAGCTGGTAGTCCATCAGGACGACGTCGGCCTGCGCCGCGAGCCTCACCGCGTCCTCCGCCGTGTCCGCGATCCCGGCGACGCCGAGCCCGGCGCCGGTCACCAAGAGCTGCACCAGCCGGGCCTGGACCGGGTCGTCCTCGACGATGAGCACCCGGGAGACGGGGCGCGCGGTCTCGGCCCGAGCCCCGCTCACGCCCCGACGAACTCCGCGTTGACCGCCGCCGGGATCAGGCCCGCACGATAGCCCTCGTCGAGCAGGCGTTGCACCGCGCGACGCCCCGTGAGGCCCAGGTCCACCGTGTAGTCGTTGACGTACATCCCGACGAACCGGTCGGTTCGCGCGGTGTCCATCCCGCGCGCATAGCCCTGCGCGTGGGCCAGTGCTTCGGCGCGGTGCGCGAGCCCCCAGACGATGGACGCCTTGAGGTCCCTGGCCACGGAGCGGACCAGCTGCGGCCCGAGATCCTTGCGCACCACGTTGCCGCCGAGCGGGAGCGGCAGGCCGGTGTCGCGGCCCCACCACTCGCCGAGATCCTCCCACAGATGGAGACCCTGGTCGGCGTAGGTCAACTGGCCTTCGTGGATCAGCAGCCCCACCTCGACGGCGCCGGCCAGCACTGCGTCCTCGATGGCGTCGAATGGCAGCACCTGCGTGCGCGCCTCACGCTGATAGAGCCGCAGCGCGAGATAGGCGGTCGTCAACTCGCCCGGGACGCCCACCAGGCGCCCGGCGAGCGCGGCGCGGGGATCGACGGGTGGGGCCTCGCGCGCCACCAGACGGGGGCCATAGCGATCCCCGACGGAGGCACCGTGCGCCAGCAGCGCGTAGTGCTCGGCGAGGTGCGCGTAGGCGTGAAACGAGACGGCGGTGACGTCGAGCTCGCCCGCAACGGCGCGGCGGTTCAGGGTCTCGATGTCGGCCAGCTCGTGCAGGTACCTGCGGTCCCCGGTCTCCACCTTGCCGCTCGCAAGGGCGTAGAACATGAACGCGTCATCGGAGTCCGGGCTGTGGGCGACCCGGATCGTCGGCACGGTCAGGCCCCGCCTGCCCCGGCGCCCGCCCGCTGCGCTCGGCTGCGCGTGTCCTGCAGCATCTGGGCGTGCTCCTGATACTCGGGGCGCTTCTTGGCCAGCTCGGCGTCGTAGTTCTTCATGAACGCCTGATAGGCGCGCTTGGCCTGCGCGGCGTTGCCTTCGGCCTCGGCGGCGCGCGCCTTGAGCAGCCAGCCGAAGAGATGGTTCGGCGAGTTCTTGAGAATCGTATCCCCCTCAGCGCCGGCGGGGACAGCGGCGCCGATGGCGAGCTGCACCAGACCCAGGTGGAGCCGCGCGTCGGGGTCGAGATCGGCGCCGAGGTTCGCGTACGCCTGCAGCGCCATCGGGGCGAAGAAATTGACCTGGCTCGTATCCCCCGCCTCGTAGGCCGTCATGATGCGATTGTACAGCCGGTCAGCCTGTTCGCGGGGCGTCATGGTCGAGAGATCCGTCGTCGCCCGTTCGTCGCCCGGCGGCGCCCCCGCGGCGGTGCCGGCCGCGGCGGCCGGAGGGGCGCCGCTCTTCCTGGCGACCACCACGACCACGACGACCAGCAGGGCGAGCACACAGACGCCCGCGACGTACCACGCCATCCGGTCGTTCCGCGGCGTCGGCCGCGTGCCCGGCGGCCCGCCCCGCGGCGCGCCGGCCACGGATGCGCCGCACTCGGCACAGAACTTCGCGCGCGCCGACAGCTTGGCCCCACAGGAGCGGCAGGTGCCGGGCGCGAGCGGCGCGCCGCATTCCGAGCAGAACTTGCCGGAGGTCTGGGCGCCGCAGGAGGGACACTTCTGGGTCTCGGGAGTCATCTTGGAAAGCTAGAGCGGGAAGCAAAGCAGTGCCAAGTAGTGCCAAGACGCGCAGGCGCGCAGTGGGCCCCAGTGGGAAGGGCGCAGTCCGGGCGTCACACCGCCGCCTTGGCACCCCTGCCGCGTCTGCGCGTCTGCACACTACTGGACGCAGTGCTCCTTCCGACTAGCTTCAAGGCATGTCCCTCGCCAGCCAGGCCTACCGGGATGCGGGCGACGTCATTCTCCGCCACGCGAACGAGATCGCCCAGAACTGGCGCGACCTGGTGCGGGCCGACTCCGCCATCGCGGGCGATGAGCGGCTGCCCGACCTCCTGCTCACCAATCAGGTGCCGGCGATCCTGGCCGACATCGCGCAGGCGCTCAAGGAGGGCGAGGAGGGCGCATCACCCGACCGGTCCATCGCCCGCCGCCGCCGCGGGCTCCGGTTCGGCAAGCTGCGCGGGTTGGCGCACTACGACGCCGCCGACCTGTACCGGGAATTCCGCCACCTCCGGCACGCGATCTGGCGCCTGCTCCGGCAGCAGCTGGACTGGGGGCGGGGAGACGCCTTCGAAGTGATGCTGGCGATCGATCAGTACCTCGACGAGATCATCGGGGCCAGCCTCCGAGGCTACGTCGAGGCGTCCGAGCGCGCCGCCGAGCGCGAGTCCCCGGATCGTACGGCCGACTAGCCCGCCTGGCGGGGCCGCATGGAACCTTCCCCCCGCTTCCCCTGGATGCCGACCGCGCTCCACCTCGGGCAGCTCGCCCGCGGCGGCGCACGCTGGGAAGTCTACCTGCAGTCGGAGCCGCACCCCGACGTGGGCGCCATTCGCGGGCGCCTGCATTTCGTCGCCGACGACCGCCACCGGGCGACCACCTGGATCTTCCTGGAGTGGACCGCGAAGGAGGTCGTGGACCGGGCGCGTCACTTCTCGGCCCAGGAGCTGTGGACCTTCCTCGAGGGACTGACGCCCTAGACGCCACACCTGTCGTCTTTCCGCAGCACAAATCGCACATCGTCTGGATCCAACTTGCCTGATATTGCTTAACTTATGCAATTTGCACGCTTCTTGCTTGACAGTGTGCACGACCATTGGTAGCTTCGCCGCCTTCACCCGAACGGGATCCGCCCATGACCGCGACCATGCCGAAATCCTCCACCAAGCGCAACGGAACCACCAAGAACCCGGCGCCGAGTCCCGCCGATGTGATTCGCCAGGCCCGCGAGAGTGGGGTGCAGGTGGTGGACGTGCGCTTCACCGATCTGCCGGGAACCTGGCAGCACTTTTCCGTCCCGCTCAATCAGCTCACGGAGGACGTGTTCGAGGAGGGCCTGGGGTTCGACGGCTCGAGCATTCGCGGCTTCCAGGCGATCAACGAGAGCGACATGCTCCTGATGCCGGATCCCAGCTCCGCGTTCGTCGACCCGTGCCTCAAGGTCCCGACGCTGGTGCTGACCTGCGACATCAAGGATCCGATCACGGGGGAGCGGTACAGCCGCGACCCGCGGTACGTGGCGCAGAAGGCCGAGCAGTTCCTGGTGAAGAGCGGCGTCGCGACCACCTCGTACTGGGGTCCCGAGGCGGAGTTCTACATCTTCAACTCGGTGCGGTTCGACCAGAACGCCCACGAGGGCTACTACCACATCGATTCGGACGAGGGGATCTGGAACTCCGGCCGAGACGGCGGCGCGCCCAACCTGGGGCACCGGCCGCGGCACAAGGAGGGCTATTTCCCGGTCCCGCCGGTGGACAAGCTGCAGGACCTGCGGTCGCGCATCATGCTGGCGCTGCAGGCCTCGGGCATCGAGGTAGAGGTGCAGCACCACGAGGTGGGCACCGCCGGGCAGGCCGAGATCGACATGCGCTTCGGCCCGCTGGTCCGGATGGCCGACCAGATCATGATGTACAAGTACATCGTCAAGGGCGTGTGCAACGATCACGGCTACACGGCGACCTTCATGCCCAAGCCGATGTTCGGGGACAACGGCTCCGGGATGCACGTGCACCAGAGCCTGTGGAAGAACGGGGAGAACCTGTTCTGGTCGGAGCGCGGCTACGCGGGGCTGTCGGACCTGGCGCGGTTCTACATCGGGGGGCTGATCAAGCACGCCCCGGCGCTGCTGGCCTTCGCGGCGCCCACGACCAACTCGTACCGCCGCCTGGTGCCGGGCTACGAGGCGCCGATCAACCTGATCTACTCGCAGCGCAACCGCAGTGCGGTGTGCCGGATCCCGATGTACTCGAAGTCGCCCAGGGCGAAGCGCATCGAGTTCCGGGCGCCGGATCCCGCGTCGAATCCGTACCTGACGTTCGCGGCCCTGTTGATGGCGGGTCTCGACGGCATCAGGAACCGCATCGAGCCGCCCGCCCCGATCGACAAGGACCTCTACGACCTCGAGACCTCGGAGCGGAAGCGCGTCAAGAACACGCCGGGCTCGCTCGCCGAGGTGCTGGAGGCGCTGCAGAAGGACAGCCAATTCCTACTGCAGGGCGGGGTATTTACCCAGGACCTGCTCGACACCTGGGTCGAGTACAAGACGGACAAGGAGCTGAAGCCGGTAGCGCTGCGGCCTCATCCGTATGAGTTTTTCCTGTACTACGACGTATGAGCCGGTTCACGCCCACCTCGGAGTTTCCATGATTCCACGTCCGCGCAGGGCGCGCGGCACGGAGTCGGTCGAAGCGGGCGCGACAGTCGTCGCGCCTGTTTCGTCTCACGCCGTGATGCGCCCCCTGCCCATGAACCTCGACACCGACTATCGCGCGATGGTGCGGTCTCGCGGCATCACCAAGCGCGCCATCCTGGACGTCTGCGATCGACTCGGCGTCCGCTTCCTGCGCCTCCAGTTCACCGACATCCTCGGCGTGGTGAAGAACGTCGAGGTGCCGCGCAGTCAGTTCGAGAAGGCGCTCGACGCCCAGATCATGTTCGACGGCTCCTCGATCGAGGGCTTCGTGCGCATCGAGGAGTCGGACATGCTGCTGGCCCCCGACCTCGACACCTTCCGGGTCTTCCCCTGGGGCGCCGAAGAAGGCCTGGTCGCCCGGCTGATCTGCGACATCCGCAATACGGACGACTCCGACTTCGCCGGGTGTCCCCGGCTGGCGCTGAAGCGCCAGGTCGCGCGGGCCCGCAAGCTGGGGTACACCATGATGGCGGGCGTCGAGGCGGAATTCTTCCTGTTCTACAAGGACCGGCACGGCGATCCGACGACCGAGGTGCACGACGTCGCCGGGTACTTCGACGTCGGCCCGGTGGATCGCGGCGAGCACGCGCGCCGGCTGATCGTGGCGGATCTCGAGGAGATGGGGTTCGAGGTGGAGGCCGCGCACCACGAGGTCGCGCCCGGTCAGCACGAGATCGATTTCCGGTACGCCGACGCGCTCACGACCGCGGACGACCTGTCCACCTTCCGGGTGCTGGTGCGGAGCGCCGCCGAGCGCTACGACCTGGTGGCGAGCTTCATGCCGAAGCCGATCTTCGGCCAGAACGGCTCCGGGATGCACACCCATCAGAGCCTGTTCAAGGGCGACAAGAACGCCTTCTACGAGCCGAAGGGCGAGTGGCAGCTGTCCAAGACGGCGCTGCACTACATCGCCGGCCTGCTGGATCACGCGCGGGGGTTCTGCGCGGTGACCAACCCGCTGGTCAACAGCTTCAAGCGGCTGGTGCCCGGCTACGAAGCGCCGGTCAACATCGCGTGGAGCATGAAGAACCGTTCGCCGATGATCCGGATCCCCGATCGCCGCGAGTCGGGCACGCGGTGCGAGTTGCGGATGCCCGATCCCTCGGCCAACCCGTATCTCGCGCTCGCGGTGCAGCTGGCGGCCGGACTCGACGGCATCGAGCGCAAACTCACGCCCCCCGATCCGGTGAACAAGAACATCTTCACGATGACGTACCGGGAGCGGCGGCACCACCGGATCGACGACCTCCCGCGGGACCTGCACGAGGCGCTGGACTGCCTGGAGAAGGACACGGTGGTCCTGGCCGCGCTCGGCGAGCACATCGCCGGGCGCTACGTCGAGGCCAAGCGCAGCGAGTGGGCCGAGTACATCTCGCAGGTGAGCGAGTGGGAGGTCCGGAAGTACCTGGGGCAGTACTGAGACACGGAGGTGGTCGGCGGGTGGTGAGCTGCCGGCGAGCGGCGAGCAGCGGGATCGGCGCGGCGCCGTGACTCCGGGCGCCCTCCTGTTCGATCTCGACGGGACGCTGTACACCGACGCCGGGCCGATCCCCGGCGCCGTGGAGGCGCTGGCCGAGTTGCGGCGCCGCGGCGTCCCGTTCCGCTGCGTGACCAACACCACGCGACGTTCCAGGCGGCTGCTGGCCGACCGCCTGGCCGGCTACGGCTTCTCGATCGAGCCGGCGGAGATCGTAACCGCCGTGATGTCGGGCGTGGCGCTGCTCCGCGCGCGCCGCGTGCGGCGGGTCGCCGCGTACGTCGCGCCGGACACGCTCGAGGATTTCGCCGCGTTCGACCTGGAGGCCACGCCCGCGGAGGCGGTCGTGATCGGCGACCTCGGCGAGGCGTGGGACTTCGCGACGCTCAACCGGGCCTTTCACCAGCTGATGGAGGGCGCGGAGTTGCTGGCACTCCAGCGCGACCGCTACTGGCTCAAAGGGGACGCGTTGGCGCTCGACGCCGGCCCCTTCGTGGCGGCGCTGGAGTACGCCACCGGGCGGGCAGCGACGGTGTGCGGCAAGCCATCGACGGCATTCTACCAGGCGGCGCTGGCGGCGCTGCCGGGTGCGCTCGCCGCGCGGGCGCGCGAGGTAGTGATGGTCGGGGACGACCTGTGGGGCGACGTCGAAGGTGCCCAGCAGGCAGGCCTCACCGCCTGGATGGTGCGCACCGGCAAGTTCCGCGAGGAGGTCGTGGCCGCGAGCGGCATCACCCCCGACCGGATCATCGGCTCGGTGGCGGAGTTGCCGGGGTTGTTCTGAGTGCTGAGTACGCCCATCTCGCGACCACTCGCAACGTGGCGTCTCGCGACGAACCCGAACTCTGCCGTCTCCCTTCTGCCTCCTAAGGGGACGGCAGCGTCATCCCCAGATTCTTCACCAGGAACGCCCACTCGTCGGTGACCAG
This sequence comes from uncultured Gemmatimonadales bacterium, assembly GCA_963729955.1. GTDB lineage: Bacteria > Gemmatimonadota > Gemmatimonadetes > Gemmatimonadales > JACORV01 > Fen-1245. The sequence goes on along the minus strand of CAVSQA010000001.1, from coordinate 565,092 downwards.
CTCGATCTGCTTGGAGACCGGCATCCCCCCGCCGTGACCGGCGCGCGTCTCGATCCGGATCAGGATGGGCGCGCTGGCGCCCTGTGCCGCCTGGAGCGTCGCCGCGTACTTGAAGGAGTGACCCGGGACCACCCGGTCGTCGTGGTCCGCCGTGGTGACCAGCGTGGGCGGGTAATGGGTCCCCGGTCGGATGTTCTGCAGGGGCGAGTACCGGTACAGGTAGGGGAACTGGCTGGCGGAGTCGGACGAGCCGTACTCGGTGACCCACGCCCAGCCGATCGTGAACCTCTGGAACCGCAGCATGTCCATCACGCCGACGGCCGGCAACGTCGCCGCGAACAGCTCGGGCCGCTGGTTCTCCACCGCGCCGATCAGGAGGCCGCCGTTCGACGCTCCCTCGATCGCCAGCTTCGCGGGCCGGGTGTAGCCCTCGTGCTCGAGGTACTCCGCCGCGCCGATGAAGTCGTCGAACACGTTCTGCTTGTGCTCGTGCATCCCCGCCCGGTGCCACTCCTCGCCGTACTCACCGCCGCCGCGGAGGTTCGCCAGGGCCAACGCGCCGCCCAGCTCCAGCCACACCGCGTTCGCCACCGAGAAGTACGGCAGGTTGCTGATGTCGAATCCGCCGTACGCGGTCAGCAGCACGGGATTCGCGCTGTCCTTGGCCAGGTCGCGGCGATGGGTGATGAACATCGGCACGCGGGTGCCGTCCTTGCTCCGATAGAACACCTGCTCGGTTTCGTAGCCGCTCGGGTCGAAGTCGAGATGCGGCGCCTTCCACACCGCATTCGCGCCGGTCGCGACGTCGTAGCGGAAGATCGTGGTCGGATAGAGAAACGACGTGAAGGCGTAGAACATCTCGGGTCCGTCCGCGCGGCCGCTCACGCCGCCGACCGTCCCCAGGCCCGGCAACGCCACGTCGGCCATGTGCCGCCCGTCCGCGGCGAAGATCGCCAGGCGACTGTGGGCGTCCTGCAGGTACTGGGCGACGAACCGGCCGCCCACCAGGGTCACGCCGTCCAGCACCTGGTCGGTTTGCGGAATGATCTCCTTCCAGGCGGCGCGCGCGGGGTGGCGCGTGTCGATCGCGATGAGCCGGCCGCGCGGAGCGTCCAGGTTGGTGGTGAAGTAGAACACAGCCCCCCGGTTTCCGACGAAGCCGTAGCTCGCGTCAAACGCGTCCAGCAGCGGCACCACGTGGCCCGCGATGCGCGGGCGGCGCGCGCTGCCGAGGTCCGCGTAGTAGACGCGGTTCCGCGAGTCGGTGCCGAGCGAGACATAGACGATGAGATACCGGCCGTCCTCCGTGACGCTGCCGCCGAACCCCCAGTCGGGCCGGTCGGGCCGCGCGTACACCAGCCGATCGGCCGATTGCGGCGTGCCCAGGCGGTGGTAGTAGAGCTTCTGGTTCTTGACCACGGCCGTCAGCACGTTGCCGGTCGGCGTGGGGAAGCGGCTGTAGTAGAAGCCGGCGTTGTCGTGCGTCCAGGAGAGGCCGGAGAACTTGATCCAGCGCAGGGTGTCGCGGAGGTCGCGGCCGGTGGCGATGACGCGGACGTGCAACTCGTTCCAGTCGGAGCCGGCGGCGGCGGTGCCGTAGCCGAAATAGCGGCCGTCGTGGGAGACGTCCCACGCGGTGAGCGCGACCGTGCCGTCGCTGGCGAGGGTGTTCGGGTCGATCAGAATCCGGGGCTCGGCGGCGAGCGCCGGTTGCCAGTAGTACACCGACTGGTTCTGGAGCCCGTCGTTCTTCGAGTACACGTACACCCCGCCCTCACGGGACGGCACGCCGTAGCGCTCGTAGTTCCACAGCCGGGTCAGCCGCTCACGGATGCGCGAGCGCTCCGGGATCCGAGCCAGATACGCGAAGGTGACGCAGTTCTCCTCGGCCACCCACGCCTTGGTGTCGGGCGCGTCGGTGTCTTCGAGCCAGCGGTAGGGATCGCGGACCTCGGTGCCGAAGTAGTTGGTGACCGTGTCCACGGTGTGCGCCGTGGGTATCGAGCACGTGTCGGGGGCCTGAGCCAGCGCCGCGGCAGGCACGAGCACGGACAGGACCGCGGTGAAGCGGAGGACGCGCGTGGCCATCGGAATTCCTCCAGGTTCCCCGGAATCTACAACGCCCGCGGGCGCGCGCCCTCGTGTTCCAGCAGCCACTCCTTGATGGGCAGTCCGCCCCCGTAGCCCCCCAGCGAGCCGTCGGTCCTCAGCACCCGGTGACACGGCACGATGATCGCGACCGGGTTGTGGTGCAGCGCGTTGCCGGCGGCGCGCGACGCCCGGGGCGAGCCGGCGCGCGTGGCCACCTGGACGTAGGTCGCCACCTGGCCGGCCGGAATCCTGGCCGTGGCGTCGAGGACGCGCCGCTGGAAGTCGGGCAGGCCGCTCAGGTCCACCTCCAGGTCGAACCCAAGGCGGCGGCCGGCGAAGTAGCGATCCAGGGCGCGGCGGACGTCGTCGAGCACGGCCGAGTGGACCACGGGGACGTCGCCGTGCTCCGCCAGCAGCCGCTCGACGAACTCGTCCTCGCTCCGCACGAACGTGACGTGGCGCAGCCCCCGCTCTCCGGCAGCGAGGCCGAGCACGCCGACCGGGGTGTCGTCCATCATCGCATAGCGGAGCGGGGCGCTCCGGCGGCCGGTCAGGGAGCCGAAGGCCTCCAGCACGATCCGCTCCACGGCCCGGCGCTCGGCGGCCGGCTGCTCGGTCATCATGGCGCGTTCACCTCCAGGCGAAGCTTCCGGGTCGCCTGATAGACGTTGGCGCGTGCGGTCGCGGCCGAGCCGCCGACGCGTCGCGCAATCTCTTCGTAGTCCAACTCGTCCACGATCCGCAGCGAGAGGGCGAGGCGCTGCCGTGCGGGCAGGCGCGCCACCCGGGCCCACAACGCCGCGCGCTGCGCCTCGTCGCGCTCTCGCTGTCCGTCGGCCTGCGGCTCCCCGGCGGCCTCGCGGTCGGCGGCATGCCGTCGCATCGCCTCACGCTCCCGCTCTCGCGAGCGGAGGTGGTTGAGCGACGTATTGGTGGCGATCCGGTACAGCCAGGCCCGCTCGTTGGAACCGGCGGCGAGGCGCGGCAGCGCGCGGTGCGCGCGAATCATCGTGTCCTGCAGGATGTCCTGCGCGGCGTCATCATCCCGCACCATGCGCCGGATGTGCCGTGCCAGCTCGTCACCGTGCTTGGCCAGAAGCAGGGCGATGCGGTGCGCGGCCCGGGTGTTACCGTCGGCTGGAGTCATGGCTCGGGAGCTATAACACCGCAGGCGCGCGTGCGTGAAATGGTGGGTGCGCCGCGCACCGACGCCGGCGTCATCAGTGACGATCTCCGAGGGGACCGGTCGGATTCGCGCGCCGCGAGCGGGTGGGTGGTATTGCCGGCAGCGGCGTTCCTCCGTACTGTGCGGTGCGCGCTCTAGCCGACGCGCGTACGCTCGAACGGATTACCCGTGACCGAGCGTGGCTGGCGCGGCGAGCCAGGGCATCCCACCGCAAGACATCCTTGGCTGCGCGCCGATCATCGCGATGCCCGTTGCAGAGGCAGCCTGTCGCGATGAGCGAGCCCCCGGGGAGCAATCCCTGGGGGCTTCGTTTTCCGGCCCCCCTTGCGGTGCGCTAACCGCGTCACTGGCTGCAGGGGGCGCGCGGATCCTGGCGCTGGCCATCCACGACGGGCCGGTGGCCGAGGTCCGCGACCGCGACCACCAGGTCACGCACCAGCCCGGTCACGCGCGCCAGCTGCGCGTAGTCGATGTACTGCGGCTCGTCGGTGACCTGGTGGTAGTCGAGGTGCTCGCCGGTCGAGAGCGACACCGACGGGATGCCGTGGCGCGCGTAGTTGTAGTGGTCGGCGCGGCAATAGTAGCGAAGCGGGTGACCGGGCGCGTCGTACTCGTAGTTTAAGTGGAACGGCGTGCCCTGGTGGGCGGCCACCGTGTCCAGCAAGGCCCCGAGTTCCGTCGAGAGCCGCCGGCTTCCCACCACCTCTAGGTATCCCGGGCCTCCCTGCGGAGCGTCGCCCGAATCACCGCGGCCGACCATGTCCATGTCGATCTCGGCCACGATCGAGTCGCGCGGGATGGTCGGATGGTCGGTGAACCACCGCGAGCCGATCAGGCCGGGCTCCTCCGCCGCGTGCGAAACGAACAGGATCGAGCGCCGGGGGCGGGGCCCGGACGACAGGACGCGCGCCAGCTCCACCAGCGCGACCGTGCCGGAACCGTCGTCGTCGGCGCCGTTGTAGACCGAGTCGAGCCTGGCGGGATGCGCCGCGCGCAGGCTGTCGAGCAGGGCCGCGATGCGGGCGGCCTCCTGGGGCGTCGCGGATCGCGGCGGCGAGTCCGCACCCATGGGGCGCACGACGCGGTTGAAGGCGCGGGTGGAGTCGTGGTCGACCGGCGGGCGGGCGAAGCCGAGGTGGTCGTGGTGAGCGGAGATGGAGACGTAGGTGTCGCGGAGCCCCGGGTCGCTGCCGCGCAGGATCGCGATCACGTTCCGGGCGGGGACCTCGAGTGGGCGGGCCGTGAACGCGAGGGCGCCGGTGACCACGGGACCCACCTGTCCGGGCGAGGCGGTGGCCAGCGGGGCACCGAGCAAGGCCGACGCGGCGTCGGGCGTCACCAGCAGCGAGCCGCGCAACAGCGAGAACACCAGCGTGTCGAGGGTCAAGCGGCCGGCGGCCATCTGCTCGGCCAGCCCGGCCGGCGCCGAGTCCAGGGCGGGGAAGACGAAACCCGCGGCGGTCCGAAATCGCGGGCTGCGCCGCAGGGCGAGCATGTCGTGCGTCAGGATCGGCCATCCCGCGCCGGCGGGCGTCTGCATCACGACGAGCTTGCCGGCCGCCTGTTCGGCCGACGGCCAGGTCGTGCTGTCGCCCGCGACTCCGCCGTAGACGGTCGCGGCCCCGGTGGCGGTCCAGGTCATGAACATGGCCATCGGCAGGACGTCGCGCGGCGGCGTCAGTCGTACGCCCGCCACGTTCAGGCCGCTGGTGGTGTCGAGGGCGAGACGCCGGAACGGGATCGTCTGAAAGTAGGTGCCGTGCTCACCCGCCGGCGCCAGGCCGTATCGGGCGAAGGCGGCCGCCACCCAGTCGGCCGCCTTGGCATCGCCCGGACTCCCGGTGCCGCGGCCGCCCATCGAGTCGTCGGCGACGGCGAACAGGTCGGCGCGCAGGGTGTCGGCGCTGATCCGCGCGGCACCCTGGGCCCGGAGGGCGGCCGGCGCGAGCAGCAGCGCGCCCATGCCGAACGCAGGCAGCGTCAGGCGGATCGCAGGCATCCGTCTCTCCGGGTGGCCTCTACGCTTCGTCGCTGATGAGGCCGGACCGCAGCGCCAGGCGGGTCAACCCCGCGATGGTCCGGATGCCCACCTTCTTCATGAGGCTGTCGCGGTGGGTCTCCACGGTGCGCACGCTGATGCCGAGCGCGCGCGCCGTCTCCTTGTTGGTCGCGCCCTCGGCGATGTAGCGCAGCACTTCGCGCTCGCGGGGGGAGAGGCGCTCCAGGGCGTTCTGGATCTCCTCGCCCTCGAGCTTGCGGCGGAGCAGGTCGGAGAGCTGCTGCGAGACCGCGGGGCTGTAGTACGAGTTGCCCGCGCACACCTCGCGCACCGCCTGCACCAGCTCGCCGGCCGCCGCGTCCTTGACCAGGTAGCCGTGCGCACCGGCCCGCACGCTCTCCATCAGGTACTCCGGCTGCAGGTGCATCGACAGGATCAGGATGCGCACCTCGGGGGCGCGGGCGCGAATCTGCCGCGCGGCCTCGAGGCCGCCGCCTTTCGGCATGGTGATGTCGAGCACCGCGACGTCGGGGCGCCGCGCGATGGTCTCCTGGGTCGCCGCGTCACCGTCCCCGACCTCGGCGATGACCGTGATGTCGCCGGCGGCGCTCAGGATCCGGCGCACCCCATCGCGCACCAGGGTGTGGTCGTCCGCCAGCAGAACCGTGATTTTCTCAGCCATCGCTCGCCCCCAGCGGCAATCGTGCTTCGAGGCGCACCCCCCGCCCCGGCGTGCTCTCGACCTGCAACCGTCCACCCGCCCCGACCACGCGCTCCCGCATCCCCGCCAGCCCGGCGTGCCCCGCGGCGGCGTTCGCCCCGGGAGCGAGCCGGAACCCGTGGCCGTCGTCCTGGATAACGAGCAGCAACTCCTCGCCCTCGGAGGCCAGACGCGCGTCCACACGCGTCGCCGCGGCGTGCCGGGCGACGTTGGTCAGGGCCTCCTGGAAGACCCGGTACACGGCGACCTCGACCTCGGGGGCCGGCGGTGCGGGCAGTGGGGCGGCACTCAGATTCACGGCCACGCCGGCGCGTCCCGCGAAATCCTCGGCCAGGGCACGGAGCGCCGGGACGAAGCCGAGGTCGTCCAAGACCGCGGGCCGGAGCCCGCGGGCCGTGGCGCGGATCGACTCCAGGGCCCGGCCGGCCAGGTCGCGGGCGCGATCCACGGCGTCGGTGCTGATACCCGCGCCCACCAGGGAACGCTCCAGCTCGGCCAGCTCGAACTTGATCGCGGTGAGCACCTGTCCCGTCTCGTCGTGCAGCTCGCGCGCGATCCGGCCACGCTCGACCTCCGCCGCCCGCAGCAGCGACGCCGACGCGTGCACCAGCTCCGCGGTGCGCGCTTCGAGCGCGGCGTACAGCTCGGCGTGCTGGAGTGCCGCGCCGATCTGCTGCCCCAGAGCCCGCAGAAAGCCGCGGTCCATCGAAGCGAAGGGGTCCCGCGCCCGAGCCACGATCACGAACGTCCCGGCCGCCCGCTCGCCCATGAAGACGGGAAGGAACGCGGCGTAGGGATGGGAGGTGATGCTCGCGTCATCGCCCGGCGCCGCCTTCGGCCAGTAGTGTACCACGCGCGGCACGCCGTCACGCGGGGCCGCGAGGACCGGCTCCGCATCCGGGTTCCCCGGTGCCGCCACGGCGAGCCTGGTCCGGTCCCACCGGGCGCAAGCGCCCGAGCCCCCGCGAAACGTCAGCGTCCCCGGCGCTTCCTCCCGGTACAGCGCGCATCCGACGACCGGCGGGAGCGCCAGCGGGCGCTCCAGGACGGCGGTGACCACGTCGGTCGGCCGGAGGCTGCGCTGCAGGTCCCCCGACAGCGTGGCCAGCGCCGCGATGCCGCGGTGCTGATCTTCCAGCACCAGCAACAGCATGCCGCCGCCGACGGCGAGCTCGAACAGCAGGTCGAGGTAATACCCGTAGGGCACCCAGGCGCCGCGCGCGCGCAGGAACGTGTAGTCGAGGTGGTGCACGCCCCACAGCAGGAACGCGAACGCCAGCACGGCGGCGCCCTTCGACGCCGCGCGCCGCCAGTACTGGAGAAAGACCACGCCGGTCCCGAGCGTGGCGAGGCTGAGGAACAGCACCGCCGGAAGCGCGGCCCACAGGAAGTTCTGGATGCGGTAGATCGCGACGTACGACCAGATCACCGGTAGCGCGAAGAACAGATAGTAGCGCCGGTGCCAGGGGATCTGGCGGGCGAACACCAGGGCCGCCCACAGGAGCAGCAGCGTCGTCCAGCCGGTCGCCACCTGGTGCCAGAACAGCCAGTTCTGGTTCTTGGTCCACAGGAACAGGGCGATGATCGCGAGCCTGAGCGCGTACACGCTCCAGGCCCCGCCCCAGATGCCGTAGTATCGCTTCCGGTAGGTCGCGGCGAGCGCCAGGAACAGGCCGGCGATCCCCAGCGTGACGCTGGCCTGGAACACGACCAGCGACAGCTCGAGCTGGAGGGCGTTCGGACTCACGCCACCACGAGGATGGCGTGTGCGACGTGATCGGCGATCGCCATGATGGTGATCATGGGGTTGACGCCGCTGGAGGTGGGAAACGCGCTCCCGTCCGCGACATACAGCCCCTTCACGTCGTGCACCTCCCCGGTTTCGCCCACGACCGAGCGCGCGCGCCCCACGCCCATCGCGGCGCTCCCCATCTGATGGAAGCTGATGTAGGACATGCGGCAGCGGCGGTAGCCACGGCTGTCGCACTGGCTCTGGAACCGCTCGAGCCACCCGCGCTCGCCGGGGTGCACGCGCGCCGGCGGCGTGTGGAGCGAGAAGATCTCCGTGGCACCGGCCGCCGCGAGCACCTGCGCGGCGCCCGCGAGGCCCGCCCGCACGTGCTCCGCGTCGAATCGCGACAGCTCGTAGTGGACGCGGGCCCGCCCCTGCCGGCTCACCGCGACACGGCCCGCGTCACGGTCCCGCAGCAGCACGCCCACGATGCTGAGGTTGCCAAGCCGCCCCACGTCCCGCTTGAACTGGTGCGGGCTCTCCCAGCCGAAGCCGGAGGCCGGCAGGGCGAAGTGCACGGGCGCGGTCTCGAACTTCACGCCGTAGCCGTCGTCCTGATCCGCCAGCTGGTCGGAGTAGCGCGTCTGCAGACCACCGGTCCAGGGCTCCACGCGTTCCGGAAAGATGCCGGCGACGGCCGTGGCCGGGTGCAGGCGCAGCCCGCGCCCGACCGCCGGGCCGGTGATGCCGGAGCGGACGAGCAACGCGGGGGTGTTGACGGCGCCGCAGGCGGCGACCACCACGTGGGCGCGCACCGACACCCGGTGCCGAACACCGTCAGGTCCGCGTGCCGTCGCGACGACCCCGGTCACCCGTCCGCGCTCGATGGTGACGCGCTCGGCGTCGCACCCCACGACGAGCCGCGCCCCCGAGCGAGCGGCGTCGCTCAGGTAGGTGCGGGTGGTGGAGTTCTTGGCCCCGTGCCGGCACCCGTAGGTGCAGTAGCCGCACTCCAGGTGCTCCTTGCAGTCCGTGACGTTGCGGGGGATCGTGTCCACGTGCCAGCCGAGCGCGCGACAGCCGCGCTCCAGGATCGCGTCGCGCACGCCCGGCGTCGTCCAGCGGGTGCCCACGTCGAGGCGGGTCTCGACCCGCTTGAACGACGCCTCGAACTCCGGGCTGGTGAACAGGGGCAAGCCGCTCAAGGCCCTCCACTCCGCTCGCGCCGGCTCGGGCAGCGGGAAGCTGGTCGTGTAGTTGATCACCGTCCCGCCGCCCAGGCAGCTCCCGGCGAGGATCGGCAGCGAGCCGCTCTGGGTCATCAGCAGGGCCCCGTCGAGGTACAACGCACCGAGCATGTCGCCTTCCACCTGCGTCATGTCGCGCGAGCCCGGATTGGGTCCCTTCTCGAGCACGACCACGCTGCGCCCGGCTGCGGCGAGGAGGCCCGCGACGACTCCGCCCCCCGCGCCCGAGCCGACCACGGCCACGTCGCAGTCCAGGGTCGTGTCCCGGTCCACCACGAGGGCGGGGAGCGGGTCGATCTGCGCGGCAGGCTGCGGCAGTGGACCCGGATAGCCCGCCGTCCGCCACGCCGGGTGTCCCGTACCGTCGAGCGGCCAGCAATAGTACGCCACGTGCGCGAGCCGCTTCAGCGCCTGGAAGCCCGCTCGGCGCTGTGCCATCGCCGACATCGCCCAGCCGCGGAGCGTGGCCTCCCGCGCGGCCGCGTCCATCGCCTGCAACGACGCGAACCTCCCGGTCGTTGCGAAGTTGACGGCTGCCGAGCCGAGGGCCGAGAGCAGCCAGCGGAGCCGGAGTCGGTCCAGCGGGTCCTGCAGCTGCGCGATGAGGCGCTCGACGCGCTCGGCGGTGCGCGCCTGGCGAGCGCCGGTGGCGAAGAATCCGACGGGGTCGGGGTCGACCCGCAGCTCCGGAAGCAGGGTCTCGCAGACCGCGGCGAGCACGGCGCGCTGGCTGACGGAAAGACCTTCCGGCACCGTTCCATCCCGGTCGAGGAACGTCCAACTTACGTTAGGGGGATTCCCACAGCGAGGTGGTCACGATGCGGCGCGGCGACCCGAGGATCCAATTGCTTCTCAAGGTGCTGGACGAGGCCTTCACGGCGAAGGGATGGCAGGGTGCGACACTGAGTCGCGCCGTGCGGGGCCTCTCGCCCGCGCAGGCGCTGTGGCGCCCGGGGACCGGCCGGCACAACATCTGGGAGCTGGTCCTGCACACGGCGTTCTGGAAGCACGTCGTTCGGCAGCGGGTGGAGGGGCGGAGCCGCCACGACCCGTTTCCGCGGGCCGGGCGGAACTTCCCGTCCCTGCCGGGGCGCTGCGACGCTCGCGCCTGGCGGGCCGACGTGGCGCTCCTCAGGCAGCAGCACGAGCTCCTCACGCGCACCGTGCTGCGCCTGCCGCGAACGCGGCTCGACGCGCGAGTCGGCAAGTCCCGCTGGTCGGTGGCGGAGCAGATCTTCGGCGTCGCCGCCCACGACCTCTACCACACCGGGCAGGTGCAGTTGCTCAGGGCGTTGCAGCGCCGGCGCGCGCCGTGAGCGGAGCGAGTCGCCTCAGCGCGCCTGGCTGATGGTGATCTTGAAGCCGTCCGGGTCGGCCAGGGCGAAGTCGCGCTCGCCCCACGGCTCGGTCTGCGGCTCGTGGAGCAGCGTGCCGCCGCGCGCCTTGATGGCCACCGCCAGGCTCTCGACGTCCTGCGCCGTCACGCAGTAAAGGCGGAACCCCTCGCCCTTCTGGCGGTCCCTGCCCTTTCGCCAGTCGTCCTGGCCGAGGTAGAAGTCCACGACGCCCGCGCGCAGGGTCGCGCCCATGAGCTTGCCGTCGCGCTCCCAGCGATCCACCACGACGCAACCGAGCACCGTCTGGTACCAGGCCACGCTCCGGTTGATGTCGGCGACGGTGAAGCCGGGGTTGGAGGCCCGGAGCCTCAGGGTTTCGGGCTGGCGTCGTGCCTTGGTGGCCCGATGGCGCGCCGCCGGGCGCTTCGCCTGCCGGGCTCGCTTGACGCGCTTGGTCGGCTTCCGGGCGCTCTTCTTCTTGGTCGGCATGGGTCGTGTTCCTCCGCTGGCTGGCCGCGTTCAAGCGTATCCGCGTTGTCCCGCTGCCGCCAGCGGGGGGTGTGTGCTGGCGCTTCGTCCCTGTTATCACTTCATCACCGCAACGCTCCATCATTTCATCACCTCCACGACGGAGTCTTCATGCCCACGCGCAAGTCTTCGGCGGTCTGGGAAGGCGGTCTTCGGGGCGGGAAGGGCAGCTTCAAGGCCGGGTCCGGCGCCTTCGGTGGCAACTACAGCTTCGGCACGCGATTCGAGGAGACGCCGGGCACGAACCCTGAGGAGCTGCTCGCGGCAGCGCACGCCGCCTGCTTCTCGATGGCCTTGTCCGGCGGGCTGGAGAAAGCGGGGAAGCCGGCCACCCGGATAGCCACCGAGGCGGCCTGTACCGTCGAGAAAGTGGGCGAGGGTTTCAAGATCACCAGGATGAAGCTGGTCGTGCGCGGCAAGGTGCCGGGCATGGACCCGGCCGGCTTCGCCGCGGCCGCCGCGGCGGCCAAGGACGGCTGCCCGGTCTCGGGCGCTCTCAAGGGGAACCTCGCCGTCGAGCTGGACGCGCAGCTGGAGTAGCGCCTCCCCACCCAACGGACCGGCGTTCCGGACGCGACGTCGCGGCGGCAGGCTGCCCGCCACGGTGCGCGTCCGGTGGCGGAGCGCTACCTTCGATGCCCCGGGAAGACCGGTCAATTCCAGCGGAGAGCGCTGAGATGGCTTCGGGCAATTTCCACATCGGCATCATGGGCAACCTCTTCTCCGGCAAGACGACGCTCATGAACGCCCTGGCCGGCGAGCCGTATCGCTCCGAGCTGGAGGCGCTGCTCGGACGGCGCCGAGACCCACGCGTTCTCGGAGCGGGTGGAGAAGGGCTCGCTCACCGACGAGTGTCTCGCGCTGTTCTACCAGGACCGCGTGGCGAACATCTTCCCCACCGAGACCGCGTTCCTCCACATGCGCGTCCTGCAGCAGCGGGAGATCCGCCACCTGATGACGCGCGAGAGCAAGCGACCCGTGCTGATCATCGAGGACCGTCCGTTCCTCGACGGGCCCGAGGTGTTCGTGCAGCGGATGATCGATTCCGGGGAAATGCCGCGAGCCCACGCGCGCCTCTACCGCACGCTCTTCTACCAGACGCTGCAGAACGAGCGGATCCGCCTCCCCGACCTCACGGTGTACCTGCGCACCGAGCCGGAGCTGCTGGAGAAGCGGCGCCAGGCGCGGGCGGACGCGGGCGACGCGTACGCCCGGACCATCACGGCCGACTACCTGCGGGAAATCCACGAGTGCTACGAGAAGCTGGCGGTGCACTGGCGGGAGACGCTGCGCAAGTACCAGGAGTACGCGATCGTGCCGGCGGACGCCGACATCGTGATCCTGCCGGCCGAGATCGACATGTACGAGCACCCCGACTACGTGCACGTGGCGGCGGGGACGATCCGCGAGAAGGTGCGCCGGATGGTGGCGGCGCGGAAGCAGAGCGCGTGAACGACCGGGGCGCCATCCTCGAGGTGCGCGAGGACGAGTCGATCCGGCGGCACCAGATCGCGAACCGGCTCACCAACGTCGAGCGGCGGCTCCTCACCTACCTGGCGAAGAACCAGACGCTGGTCGTGTGCGTCGGCAACATCGGGGCGGGGAAGAGCTCGCTGGTGAAGCTGCTGGCGTACAGCACCGGGATGAGCGCGCTGTTCGAGCTGCCGGACGACGGGTTCGAGGACCACGTCGCGCAGAACCCGTCGCTGTATCCCGCTGCTCGCGACGGCGAAGAACTCCGCCAAGCGGACGCTGGGGCGCTACTACGGCGCCATCAACGAGTTCATCGCCTGCCAGGCGCGCGAGCGGGCGGGGAGCCCGGCGTGGCAGGCGGCGAAGCGGAACCTCGAGCACGCGGCGCTCGACATCCAGCACGCGTACCTCGACCTCCGGAAGATGCAGCTCGAGGCGGTGCCGCACCTCGCCGTCCTCGACCTGCATCGACGGCTCGCCGCTGGCCGACCGCTACGCGTTCTGCGAGGTGCTGCACCGCGACATGGACGTGCCGTACCTGACGGCGGAATCGCTCCGGGTGATCGACGCGCGGCTGGACGAGCGAGTTCCGGCCGCTGGTGCAGCCGGGGCTGATGGTGCTCCTCAAGAGCCCGGTCGAGTACCTGCTGCGCAACATCCGCGAGCGGCAGCGCGACGAGGAGCAGACGCACGCCGACGAGATCCCGGAGGGGCTGTCGCGGCTGGTGCGGGCCCTGAACCCGCGCTACGACGCGCTGGTGCGCGAAGCTCCGGGAGAACGGCTGGTATCGGGGCCCGGTGCTGGTCGATCGACGTGTCGAAGATCGACTTCGTCTCCAACGTGCGGCACCTCATCGCCGTGTACGAGGGCATCGAGGCGCTCCTCGTGCCGAAGGACGTGCGGCCCTAGGCACGGAGTGCCCGGCGCGGCCGCGGAGGGTCGGCACCGGCCGCGGCCGTCGCGTCGCGTCACGTCGCAGGGTCGTCTTGAGAAACCCCACTCCGGGTGCGAACTTCCTCCCCCCACGGCGCCGTAGCCAAGTGGTAAGGCAGAGGTCTGCAAAACCTCTATACGGCGGTTCGAATCCGCCCGGCGCCTCTGCGCGTAGGGCCCCGCGCCTTCGGGGCTTTACGCGTTTTCCGCGCCCATTCGTCACATCTGGGACTTCTTCAGGCGCCATGGGAAGGTGGCCGAGGAGGGCCGGCAATGAGTGACCCCGCGGTGGTGCCCGACCGGCTGCGGCGGAAGGCGGAGAGCCTGCGTGCGCTGCACGCCGGCGACCGGCCGCTGGTGCTCGCCAACGCGTGGGACGCCGCCAGCGCTCGCGTGTTCGAGGAGGCGGGGTTCCCCGCCGTGGCCACGACCAGCGCGGGCATCGCGTTCGCCTGGGGTTTCGCGGACGGCGAGCACATCAAGCGCAAGCAGATGCTGGAGTCGGTGCGACGCATCGCGGCGGCGGTTTCCGTCCCTGTCACCGCCGATCTCGAGGCGGGGTATGGCCCCGGCGCCAAGGCCGTGGCGAGGACCGTGCGCGAGCTCGTCGCAGCGGGGGCGGTGGGCCTCAACCTCGAAGATGCGCGCGGCCGGAGCCGGCGGGTGCTGCTGGCGGCGGCGGTGCACGCCGAACGCGTCTTTGCGGCCCGTGCGGCCGGCGCCGAGCTCGGCGTGCCGGTCGTGATCAATGCGCGGACCGACGTGTTCCACTTCGGCCCGGCGTCGCCCGGGCGGGTGGCGGAGGCGATTCAGCGGGGCAACACGTACCTCGACGCCGGGGCGGACTCGGTGTTCGTGCCTTTCGTCGGGGACCGCGAGACCATCGCGGAGCTGGTGCGCGGCATCCGCGGCCCGGTCAACATTCTCGCGACGCCCGGGACGCCGTCGGTGGCCGAGCTGTGGGCGCTCGGCGTGAGGCGGATCAGCGTCGGCTCCGGGATCGCGCGCGCCGCCTTCGGCCTCGCGCGCCGGGCCGCGCGCGAACTCCGCGATCAGGGCACCTGCGAGCTCGTGGGGGAGTGGGCGCTCCCGTTCGACGAGATGCAGCGCCTGTTCTCCGCGCCGCGCGGAGCGTAGCGCCGGCTTCCGTTACGGGTTGGTCGGGCGGATGTCCAGTTCCGAGACGGTGGCGCGCTCATCCAGCTCCAACACCTCGAGCACGACGCGCGTGACGTCCTCGGCGCGGAGGATCTGGTCCCGGTTCGGCTGAACCGGCGTGGTGCCGTCGAAGAACGCCGTATTGACGGACCCCGGGCACACGGCGATGACGCGGATGTCCCGCTTGCGCACTTCCATCATGAGCGACTTCGAGAAGCCGAGCACGCCGTGCTTCGAGGCGCAGTAGGCGGCGCCGCCGGCGAAGCCGTTGCGGCCGGCCAGCGAAGCGATGTTGACGATCGCGCCGCGTCCGTGCGCCAGCATGGCCGGCAGGAACGCCCGGGTCGCCAGGAACATCCCCCGCAGGTTGGTCGCGATCACTTCGTCCCACTGCTGCACCGTCAGGTCGGTCACGGGGGCGAATCGCGCGATGCCGGCGTTGTTGATGAGGATCGTCGGGGCGCCCATCTCCCGCTGGACGCGCGCGGCGAAGCCGGCGACGTCCGCCTCCTCGCGCACGTCGCACGGTGCGCCGAAGGCCTTGCCGCCCCCCGCCCGGAGCTCCGAGGCGAAGCGCTCGATGGCGATGGCGTTGCGGGAACAGACCGCGACGGCGGCGCCGCGGTCCACCAGGCCCTGGGCCAGCGCCTTGCCGATGCCCTGCGAGGCCCCGGTGACCACGGCCAGCTCGAATTGCCAGTTCACGCGGCGGAGTATGCGGTCTGCGCCGCCGCCGCGCTACGCCAGCACCCCGGGGAAGCGGTCGGGCTGGAGGCCGAAGCCCGGGGAGATCACGTCCGCCGATTGCCAGCAAGGGCAACAGGTTACGCATGAACGTGTTCCACCTTTATTCGGGAGTACCCTCATAGGAGTTGACGGTTCGAATGAGGACCGGTTAACCCTCCGCACCCGATGAGCAGCCTGCCACCCGTCTTGACGATCCCGCGCCGCCGGCGCGGCGCCTTCGATCCGATGGAGCGCCCCACCTGGCGCCAGCGGCTCGAGGCGCTCCGGAACGTGCGGCCGCTCCTCGCGATGGTGTGGCACACGCATCGGGGGTACGCCGCGGGCATCGTGGTCCTGCGGATCCTGCGGGCCTTCGTTCCGCTCGCCGTGCTGTGGATCGGCAAGCTGATCATCGACGGCGTGGTGACCGCGATGCGGGCCCACGGGACGGGCCATCCGGTCGGGTGGGAGTATCTCGGCGGACTGCTCGTGATCGGGCTCGCCGTCGCGGTCGTGGGCGATGCGCTCGCCCGCGCGGGCACGCTGGTGGAGAGCCTGCTCGGCGACTTGTTCAGCAACCGCATCAGCGTGCGGCTGATGGAGCACGCGGCGACGCTCGACCTCCGGCACTACGAGGACTCGGAGTTCTACGACCACCTCGAGCGCGCGCGGCGCCAGACGGTCGGACGCATCGGGTTGATCTCGCTGCTGCTCTCCTCGGTGCAGGACCTCATCACCCTGGTGAGCCTGGCGGCGACCGCTCGTGTTCTACGTGCCGTGGCTGCTCGCTGCTGCTGGCGGTGGCGGTGCTGCCCTCGTTCCTCGGCGAGACGCATTTCGCGGCGCTGGGATACTCCCTGCTGTTCCGCTGGACGCCGGAGCGCCGCCAGCTCGACTACCTGCGCTATACCGCGGCCAGCGACGAAACGGCGAAGGAGATCAAGCTGTTCGGCCTGTCGCGGTGGCTCACGGACCGCTACGCCAAGCTCTCCGACGCGTTCTACGAGGCCAACCGCAGCCTCTCGATCCGCCATAGCGCGGTGAGCACCCTGCTCACCACCATCGGGACCGTCGGGTACTACGGCGCCTACGGCGTCATCATCTACCTGACCGTGATCGGCTACCGCTCACCGGCCGGCCTGTTCAGCATCGGCGTGCTGACGTTCCTGGCGGGGTCGTTCCAGCAGAGCCGCGACCTGATCCAGCGCATCCTGCTCTCGACCTCGCAGATTTACGAGCAGAGCCTGTACCTCGCGGACCTGTTCACGTTCTTCGAGATGAAGCCGTCGATCGTCTCCCGCGAGGGTGCCCGGCCGGTGCCGAGTCCGATTCGGGACGGCTTCGAGTTCCGCGACGTCGGGTTCCGCTACCCAGGAAGCGAGGTCTGGGCGGCGCGGCACCTCAGCTTCCGGCTCGGCGTGGGGGAGCGACTGGCCCTGGTGGGCGAGAACGGCGCCGGGAAGACGACGCTGACCAAGCTCCTGGCCAGGCTCTACGACCCCGACGAGGGCGCGATCCTCCTGGACGGCGTGGACCTCAGGGACTACGACGTGGCCAGCCTGCACCGCAACATCGGCGTGATCTTCCAGGACTTCGTGCGCTACGCGTTCCTGCTGAAGGAGAACATCGGCGTCGGAGAGATCGCGGCCGTCGAGGACGCCGCCCGGATCCGGGTGGCGGCCGAGCGCAGCCTGGCGTCCGTCGTGGCGCAGCGGTTCGCGAAGGGCTACGACCAGATGCTCGGGCGGCGCTTCGAGGAGGGCATCGAGCTCTCGGGCGGCGAGTGGCAGAAGGTGGCGCTGGCGCGGGCCTACCTGCGCGAGGCGCAGGTCCTCATCCTCGACGAGCCCACCGCTTCGCTCGACGCGCGCGCCGAGTACGAGGTGTTCCTGCGCTTCGCCGAGCTCACCAAGGGCAAGGCGGCGATCCTGATCTCGCATCGCTTCTCGACCGTGCGAATGGCGGACCGGATCCTGGTGCTCGAGAAGGGGGAAGTGATCGAGTCGGGGACGCACGAGGAGCTGGTGCTGAAAGGCGGAACCTACTCCGAGCTCTTCAAACTGCAGGCCGCAGGATACCGATGACCGCACAGGTCCGATTGCTCCCGTCTTGCCTCTGTCTTCCGTCCGGAGATAGGTTACCCGCCCCTTAGGTCGAAGGGTTGGCCATGAAGGAATATCCGAGCACTCATATCAGAAACGTGGCCGTAGTCGGCCACGGAGGCAGCGGCAAGACCAGCCTGGTCGACGCCCTCGCCTTCGTGGCCGGAAGCAGCAAGCGGCACGGTCGCATCAAGGAAGGCTCCGCTCTCACCGATTATTCTCCCGACGAGATCGAACGCGGTTACAGCATCAGCCTCGCCCTGGCCCACGCCGAGTGGGAGGGCGTGAAGATCAACCTCGTGGACACGCCCGGGTACCTCGATTTCGCCGGCGACGCGATTGCCGGCGTGTACGCCGCTGACGCGTCGCTCATCGTCCTGGGTGCCTCGGCGGGCGTGGAAACGGGCACGGAGAAGGTGTGGGAGTACTCTCGCACCTGCGACCACGAGGCGATCTTCTTCGTCTCGATGATGGACAAGGAGCACGCCGATTTCGGCAAGGTCTACGCGCAGATCCGCGAGCGCCTGACACCCAAGGCGATCCCGATCGAGATCCCCGTCGGCGCGGGGCCGCAGCACCGCGGCATCATCAACCTGATCAGCAAGACCGCCCTCATCTACAAGCCGGGAACCAAGACCGGCGAGTACGACGAGCAGCCGATCCCGAAGGAGCTGCAGGCGGACTACGAGAAATACGAGAGCGACCTCATCGAGACGGTGGCCTCGACGGACGACGCCCTCGTGGAGCGCTACCTCGAGGGGAAGGAGATCTCGCACGAAGAGCTGGTGGCGGCGATGCGCGCCGCGATGAAGCGCCGCGAGCTGTTCCCCGTGCTGTGTGGCGCGGCGGAGCTGACCTACGGCACGCGCGCCCTGCTGTCCGAGATCGTGGAGCTGGTGCCGTCGCCCGCCGACAACCCGCCGGTGATGGCCGAGAAGTGGGGCAGCGCCGACAAGGTGGAGATCGCCGAGCGGGACGACGCGCCGTTCAGCGCGCTGGTCTTCAAGACGGTCTCCGAGCCGCACGTCGGCGACGTGTCGCTGTTCCGGATCTTCTCGGGGACGGTCAAGAACGGGCAGGAGGTCTACAATGCGGCGCGCAGCGCGCCCGAGAAGCTGAACCACCTGTCGGTGGCGCAGGGCAAGGACAAGCTCGAGGCGGACCTGCTCCACGCGGGCGACATCGGCGTGATCGCGAAGCTGCGGGACACGCACACCAACGACACGCTCTGCACGCCGGCGATGCAGGTGGTGCTGCCGCGGATTCCGTTCCCGGAGCCGATCATTCACGTCGCCATCGAGGCCAAGGACCGCGGCGACGAGGACAAGATCAACATCGGGCTGGCGAAGATCACCGAAGAGGACCCCACGTTCCACTGGGAGTTCAACGCCGACGTCCGGCAGACCTGGATCTACGGTCTGGGCGAGCGCCACCTCGAAGTCATCCTCGGCCGGCTGGCGCGGAAATTCGGCGTCCACGCCATCCAGACCAAGCCCCGGATCCCGTACCGCGAGACGATCAAGGGCAAGGGCGAGGGACAGGGGCGGCACAAGAAGCAGACCGGCGGGCGCGGCCAGTTCGGCGACTGCTGGATCCGGATGGCGCCGCTGCCCCGGGGGAGCGGGTACGTGTTCGAGGACGGCATCGTGGGCGGCGCGATCCCCAGCAAGTACATCCCCGCGGTGGACCGGGGGATCCAGGAGGCGGCGGTGCGCGGGATCCTGGCGGGTTGCCCGGTCGTGGACTTCAAGGTGGAGTTGTTCGACGGCTCGTACCACACCGTGGACTCGAACGAAATGTCGTTCAAGCTGGCGGGCATTCTCGCGTTCCGGAACGTCTCGCCCACCTGCAAGCCGGTGCTGCTGGAGCCGCTGGTGGACCTCGAGGTCATGACGCCCGAGGAGTACCTGGGCGCCGTGATGGGCGACTTGAGCTCACGCCGCGGCCAGATTCTGGGCTCCGAGCCCGAGGGCGCGACCCTCAAGCTCAAGGCGGTGGTGCCGGAGGCGGAGCTCTACAAGTACGCCACGCAGCTCCACTCGCTCACCCAGGGCCGGGGCACGTACCGCCGCAAGTTCAAGGGCTACGCCGAAATGCCGCCTGACGCCGCGGCGAAGGTGATCGAAGAGCACCAGAAGGAAAAGAAGGAGAAGGAAGCAGAGGGCTGACCGGCGCGCGGCGCGGGCTCACACCTTGTGGTACGTGACCCGCGCCGCCTCGGCCCGATCCTCCGCCGCGTAGATCTCGAAGTCGGCGAACAGCCGCGGCGCCTCGGCGGTCAGCGTCCGGAGAACCGCCACCGCCATCCGCCGGATCTCCTGCTCCGCCCCCTCACCGCAGCGCAGCTCCAGCATCGTGCGCCACGCGCGCACGTTGGCGCTCACCACGATCTTGGTCTCGGTCGCGTTGGGCAGCAGCGAGCGCGCCGCTTCCCGCGCCATCTTCCGCCGGTGGATCTTGTCCGGCACCCAGTCGTAGCGCCGCATCAGGTCCTCGACGGCCTGCACGTACGCCGCCTGCGCGGCGGTGACCTGGGCCAGCCACGCCGCTTCCAGCTTCTGGTCGCCCAGCATCGCCGGCGGCACCACGAACGCGGCGTGCGACTCGTCCACGTAGCGCTGGCTCAGCTGGCTGTACCCGAAGCCGGCGCGATGCCGCACCAGCTCGTGGGAGCACGAGCGCGAAATGCCCTCGACGAGCAGCACGTACACCGAATGCTCGAGCACCGAGCCGTGCCCCTGCTTCTTGATGTTCTCGAGGTATTCCGCCGAGGTGCGCTGGGCCGGGTTGGCCTGGCTCATGTAGCAGAGCCGGCCGGCGAATTCGGCCAGCTTCTCGCCGTCGGTGGCGTCGCCCCGCCACGCGACGCCGAGATGGCGCCGGCTCGAGGAACTGCGGACGGGCGAGCAGGGTGACGCGGGGCGCGCGGATGATGTCCATGGGCCGAGTGAGAAGTGAGGGGTGAGGCGTGAGGAGTTCAAGTGAGAGGTGAGAAGACGAGGTGAGACGTCACTTCCCCGCACCCGGCGGCGCGGGGGCGAGCGACAGCTTGAACAGGCCCCATCCGGCCGTGCGCTCCACTTCCCGGAGCAGGGTGGCGACGTCCCCGGGGAGGGCGGGCGCGTGCACACCGACCTTGAGCGCGGCCGCGTCGAGTCCGGCGCCGGGCGCCGCGAGCTTGACGCCGGGGTTGAGGATGCCGGCGGGATCCCACGCCTGCTTGGTGCGCCGGCACAGCTCGGCGAAGGGCTCGCCGAAGGTCGACGCCAGGAACGGCGCGCGCAGCCGCCCGTCGCCGTGCTCGCCCGCCGGCGTGCCGCCCAGCGAGAGCTGCGCCCCGGTCACCGCCTCGAGGCAGGAGGACAGCCTGGGCGCGAGGTCGGGAGCGGCGACGTCCGCCAGCAGATTGGCATGCAGGTGGCCGTCCCCCGCGTGGCCGAAGATGACGATCTCGAATCCGTGCGCGGCCGCGGCCTCGCGCAGCGCGCGGATGTAGCGGCCGAGCACGGGAACGGGCACGCAGCCGTCCTCGACGAGCTGCAGCGCCCGCAGGTTGTTGGGGAGCGACGCGAGGATCGGGCTCGCCAGATGGCGCAGCTCCCACAACCGGCTCACCGAGCCGACGTCGTCGGCCAGCTCGGTCGTCTCCGCCAGACCGCGGACGGCGTCCAGGGCACCGCGGCCGTCCCCCTCGAACTCGACCAGGAGCACCGCCTCCGTGCCGGCGGGAATCCGCCGCTGCACGGCGCCGCGGACGAAGTCGAGGTAGGTGCGGTCCAGCAGTTCGAGCGCCGAAGGGCCAAGCGGTCGCAGGGCGAGCACGGCCGGCCCGACGTCGTCCAGGGAGCGCAGCGTCACCAGCACGGTCGACCGGTCGGCCGGGAGCGGCGCGAGGGCGACTTCGACCGCCGTCACGACGGCCAGCGTTCCCTCGCTGCCGGTGAGCAGATCGGTGACGCGGCCGCTCGCGGCGTAGGCGTCGAGCGCATAGCCGGCGGAGTTCTTGGTGGTCCGGGGCACTGCAGCCGCCAGCTCCGCGGCCTGGCCGCGAATGGCGGGTGCCACGTCGCGCAGAAATCGCTGCGTGGCGGCGCTGCGCCCCGTGCCGGGCTCCGCGCTGCGCTCCGTCTCGCCGTCGGCCGTGACGAAGTCGAGCGCGCGCACCCAGCGCCGCATGGCCCCGTACTTGACGCTGTGGGCGCCGGCGGCGTTGGTGGCGACCATCCCTCCCAGCGTGCAGAAGGCGCCACTCGAGGGATCGGGCGGCAGACGCAGGGCGAAGGCGGCCGCGGCGGCGTTGAGCTCCTGGTAGGTCACGGACGCGCCGCACCGCGCGGTGCCGGCGTCCGGATCGATCAGCGGTGCGCCGCGGAAGGCCCGGGAGAGGTCCACCACGATGCCGGGGCCGATGTTGCCGCCGGGCATCCCGCTGCCCGCGCCGCGCGGCACGAGGGGCACCGGCTCGCCGGCCGCCCAGCGCACCAGCAGCGCCAGGTCGTCCACGTCCGCCGGCACGGCCACCGCCCGGGGGATGATGCGGAGAATGCCGGCCCCCTCCGCGTACAGCGCCCGCGCGACGTCATCGGTCCTGAACTCGCCGCGAAGGCCGGGGGGGGCGTGCACGCGGGCAAGCTAACGGCCGGGCCGCGAGCTTGACAAGCACTTGGAGCGCGGTGATACTCGCGGTTTCATGCCGACAAATGGAGCACGCGCCAACCTCATCCGGATCGAGGTGGACCGCCGCCTTGGTCACGAGTGGGACGAGTGGGACGGCCAGGCCCTTCCCGGCGGCGGCAACTTCGCCAGCCCGCCCGGGAGGTTCTTTCGGTACGCCGCCCTGACGCTCGCCGTGGTGGCGGCCGGCGGCGTTCCTCGCGGCCTACCTGCTCGATCCGCGGCTCGGCGTGCTGTGGGCGCCGCTGCCGTCGATGGTGATGCTGACCGTGTCCGGACTTCACCGTGCTGGCGTGGCTGTGGTTCGGCCTGCTGCTCGCGTCGTTCTACGGCCCCGTCCTCCTCTTGCCGGAGCGCCTGGCGGAGCGCGGGCCGTTCCTGCCCCTGATGCGGTGGACGTCCCAGGTGGCCAGGCAGTTCGGCATGCGCGACTGGGTCGAGCACGCCGCGGTCGACGTCTTCAACGGCCTCGCGTCACGGCGCGGGCGGAAGGTGGGCAAGGGGGAGTTGCTGGTGCTGGTGCCGCGCTGCCTCGCCAAGGACGCGCTGGACGGGATACTCGAGGTCGCCGGACGCTACGAGGTGCCGGTGTTCGTGGCGACGCGTGGGCAGCTGGCCCGGCGTGCGATCCGCGAGCGGCGTCCCCGCGCGGTGGTCGCGGTGGCCTGCGAGCGCGACATGGTGAGCGGCATCCACGACGTGGCAGCGAAGATCCCGGTCCTCGGTCTCACGATGCGGCTGCCCTCCGGCCCCTGCAAGGACGCGTCGGTGGACGTCGCCAGGTTCGAGAGCTGGGTGCGGACGTTCGTCGAGCCGCGCTAGACCGAGGCGGAGGGAGAGCGTCGGCGCCTAGGGGTTGCCGGGCGTGGTCGGCGCGGGATACGCCGCCTTCAACCGGCCGATGATGCTGTCCAGCAACACGTGGCCGGGAGTGCTGTCCGGCACCATCCGCTCCAGGTCCCGCTCGGGCTCGCTCGGGTCGTAGGCGAAGCGCCGCACGCATTCCGCCGCGAGGCGGGTCCGCCCTGCCGTGGGGTCCGCGAAGAACCGCAGCTTCACCACCTGGTCGAGGTCGCGAGCGCGTCCGCTCACGGTCGCCCTTCTGCCCAGGTCGTACCACGACGACTCCAGATACCCTTCGGCCGGGTCCGCCACGGCAACCCTGAGGCCCGCCGCCTTCACTTCCAGCGCCGCGGACCCGATTACCGCGTCGGGCTGCCCTTCGAGCTCGACCGAGATGCTCCCCGGGATGGGTCCATAGCGCGGCCGGATGCCCCCCATCCTCGCGCAAGCGGAGAAGGCGAGCACCGTGAGGAGCAGCGCGGCGCCGGCACGCCGCGCCCGGCGGTCAATGCCTGGCAGTGTCGGCAGGGGGCGCGGCCGCGGCCGGAGCGGTGTCGCGCGGCGCCGGCGCCGGACGTGGCCGGCATCGCGTGCTCATCGTGAAGGTGTTCCGCCCGCTCGACGGGGATCTGCTCCAGCCGCGCCGTCGGAATCCCCACCGCGTGATCGAACATCAGCTCCCCCCCCAGCTTCGCCGTGTAGAGGAGGATCGCGACGCCGATGACGCCCGCCGTGAGGGCGATGGGCTGCTCCTTCTCGCTCCATACCCCGCGCCGCAGGATCCGCCACAGGGCGAGCACCCCGAAGATGCCGAGCACGATGAAGGCCAGCGTCTCGTGCGTCTCCATGATCACGTGCGCCGGTTCGCTGTGCGCGGCCACGTCCGCCGCCAACAGGCCGGCGATGATGGCCGCGCCGGTGCCCAGGACGCCGAAGACCAGCGTCCAGAACGCGGCCGCCTTGAGCGACTCCCGCTTGAAGAAGATGCCGAGCAGGTCGAACAGGACCGACATCGGCAGGAGCGCCGGCGGCAGGTCGTTCACGGCGGCGTGGAGCCGCGGCCAGTCGTAGCCGAGGAACATCGTCACAGCCCCAGGTTGGATGGTGTGGGCGGTGTCGTGCCGTAGTCGTAGAACCCCTTGCCCGACTTCTTGCCGTAATACCCCGCCAGCACCATGCGCTTCAGGAGCGGCGGCGGCGCGTAGCGCGCCTCGCGGTACTCGGTGAACATGATCTCCGCGATCTTGTAGGTCGTGTCGAGGCCCACGAAGTCGAGCAGGACGAAGGGGCCCATCGGGTAGCCGCAGCCGAGCTGCATGGCCTGGTCGATGTCCGGCGCGCTGGCCACCCCGTGCTCCAGGGCGCGAATGGCGTCGAGCAGGTAGGGAACCAGCAGCAGGTTCACCACGAAGCCCGAGTTGTCCTTGGCGGCGATGGGTGCCTTGCCGAGCTGTTTGGCGAAGGCAAAGGCGCGGTCGAAGCTCTCCCGCGAGGTGGTCACGGTTCGCACCACCTCCACCAGCTTCATCACGGGCACCGGATTGAAGAAGTGCAGGCCGACGAACTTGTCGGGCCGGCTGGTCGCCGCGGCCATCGCCGCGATCGTGAGGCTGGAGGTGTTCGACGCGAACAGCGCCGTCGGCCGGCACAGCCGGTCGAGTTCCTTCCACAGCGCGTTCTTGGTCTCCAGATCCTCGGTGACGGCCTCGACGACGATGTCGACGTCCTTGAGGTCCGACGCCTTGGACGTGAAGCGCAGCCGTCCGAGGGTCGCGTCGCGCGCGGCCGCGTCGATCTTGCCCTTCTCGACCAGCCGGTTGAGGGAGCCGGTGATGGCCCCCTTCCCCTTGGCGATGAGCTCCTCGCTTACCTCGCGCACGACGGTCGGAAGGCCGGCGGCGGCGGCGGTCTGGGCGATGCCGCTGCCCATCAGGCCGCAGCCCAGGACGCCGACGGTGGTGATCTCGCTCATGAGGTCTTGGAGTTCCCGGAGGTGGGGGTGGAGGCCGAGGGCGGCGCGCCCGGCGGTTGCCGCAGCGTCTGCGCCACGTCCTCGACCGATCGCTTGATCTCGCTGGCGATGCGCACGAAGGCGGAGGCGCGCGGGCTCCCGAGACGCTGCCGGGACCGGATCTCGCCTCGCTCGAGGCGGTCCAGAACCTGCTCCAGGGCGACCTGCATCCGCGCCGCCTTGCGGCGGTGCGTGCGGCTCGCGATGGCCGCGAGGCCGGCGGCCGCGAGGATGGGCAGGAACGCGACCGGCAGCAGTCCGGGAATGAAGGCGAGCACGACGCTCCCCAGCACACCGGCGCCGAGCAGGGTTCCGGCGCCGGCCAAGGCGGTTTCGCGGAGGTTGCTGATGTCCGCGGCCAACTCGGCGTGACAGTAACCGTCCTCCAGCGCCGTGATCTGCACCGACACGTCCAGCGCGCGGGCGAGGTGATACGACTTCCCCTCGAACGACAGCCCGCGCTTCATCTCCGCGAACAACCCCTTCTGGCGCTCCCATACCGTGCGGTCGGGGAGGCGGCGCTTCGGTGTCATCGCCTCCTCCTCGGCCATGAACTCACCGACGGCCTGCTCGAGCGCGGCCCTCTCGCCGGGCACGACCCGGTGCCCCAGCACCATCGTGGGGCCGACCCATCGGCTGAGAAAGCCGTGCTCCAGCGCGGCGCCCCCCGCGCTCTCCTCGTACAGCGCCTGGCGGAGGAAGCGTCCCGGTATGCCGACCTCGGAGCCGAGCTTCAGCAGCTCCTGCTCGGTCATCCCCTCGCCGGCGTCCACCTCGCTGGCCTGCAGCTCCGCGGCACGCTGGATGACCCGCTCCAGCTGCTCGCGGGTGAGCTTGCGCGGCACCAGCTCTCCGGCCATCGCGATCTACCCGCGCCGCTCGGCGCCCTCGCGCTGGGTCGGCGGCGGGAGCGCGGCGCCGGGTGCCGGGCTGCCCAGGGCAGCCTGAACGACCGCGCTCGCCAGCGCCGGCGCGGGACTCGGCGCGTCGGATTGCCGGTACGCCCCGAGGAACGGCCTGAGCAGATCGATGGGCAGCGGGAAGAAGGTGGTGGAGTTCTTCTCCGACGCGATCTCGGAGACCGTCTGGAGGAACCGGAGCGTAATCGCCGCCGGCTCTTTGCCGATAACGTGCGCTGCTTGCGCCAGCTTCTCCGACGCCTGCAGCTCGCCCTCGGCGTTGATGACCTTGGCCCGCCGCTCGCGCTCCGCCTCGGCCTGCCGCGCCATCGCCCGCTTCATCTCCACCGGCAGGTCCACGTCCTTGACCTCGACCGCCGACACCTCGATCCCCCACTCCGCCGAGCGGGCGTCGATGATCGCCTTCAGGGTCTCGTTGATCTTCTCGCGCTCGGAGAGGATCTCGTCGAGCTGGTGCTGGCCGCACACGCTCCTGAGCGTGGTCTGCGCGAGCTGGCTCGTCGCGTAGAGATAATTCTCGATCCCGATGATGGCCGCCGCCGGGTCCTTCACCTTCATGTACAGCACGGCGTTGACCTTGAGCGAGATGTTGTCGCGCGTGATCACGTCCTGCGGCGGGATGTCGAGCGCCACGATCCGGAGCGAGACCCGGTGCATGTGCGCGATCATGCTGGGCAGGAAGACGAGCCCCGGGCCCTTGGTGTTCCAGTAGCGGCCCAGAAAGAAAGCGACCGCGCGTTCGTACTGCTTGATGATGCGGAGGCTGGAGAGGGTGTAGAGCGCCGCCACCACCGCGACGACTGCGAGTGCGTCCACCGGTCGGTCCTCCTACTTGGTGAAGGCTTCCACCATCACGGCGGCACCCTGGCCGCCGCCGATGCAGGCGCTGCCGATTCCGAAACGGCCGCCGCTCTTCCGCAGCGCGTGGAGGAGGTGAATGGTGATGCGCGTGCCGGAGGCGGCGAGCGGATGGCCGATCGCGATGGCGCCGCCGTGCACGTTCACCTTTTCGCGCGGCAACCCCAGCTCCTTCTCCACCGCCACGTACTGCGGCGAGAACGCCTCGTTGACCTCGATCAGGTCCACCTGATCGAGGTGCACCCCGGTCTTGGCCAGGAGCTTGCGGATCGCGGGCGCGGGTCCGATCCCCATGTACTTGGGCTCCACGCCGGCCACCGCCCACCCCACCAGGCGGCCCAGCGGCTTGAGGCCCTTCGCCCGCGCGACGTCCTCCGAGGCCACGACGCACGCCGCCGCCCCGTCGCAGATCCCGCTCGCGTTCCCCGCGGTCACCAGGCCGTCCTTCTTGAAGTACGGCGCGAGCTTGGCGAGCCCCTCCCGCGTCGTGGTGGGGCGCATGTGCTCGTCGGCGCGGAACGGCACCATCTGGCGCGTCTTGGGGTCCTTGACCTGCACCGCCACGACCTCGTCGTCGAACACCCCATCGTCCCACGCCCGCTTGGCCAGCTGCTGAGAGCGCAAGGCGAACTCGTCCACTTCCTGGCGGGTGAGCTTGTATTTCTCGGCGAGGTTCTCCGCCGTCTGCGCCATCGAGAAGCCGCACATGGGATCGGTGAGCGATTCCCACAGCAGGTCCTCGAGCGGCGCGGGCGGGCCGAGCCTGAGGCCCCAGCGCGCGCCGCGCACGACGTGGGGGGCCTGGCTCATGGACTCGCCGCCCCCCGCCAGCACCACGCCGGATTCGTCGAGCAGGATCTGTTGCGCAGCCTGGACGATGGCCTCGAACCCGGAGCCACACAGCCGATTCACGGTGAGCGCCGGTACCTCGATGGGAAGCCCGGCCTTGAGGCCCACGTGGCGGGCGAAATAGATGGCGTCGGCGGAGGTCTGCAGGGCGTTGCCGAACACGACGTGGTCGAAGTCGCCGGGCTGGAGCCCCGACCGCTCGACCGCGCATCGAGCGGCGACGGCCGCCAAGTCGATGGCCGAGTGGTCCTTGAGGCGTGCCGCCGAAGGTCCCGAACGGCGTCCGCACGCCGCTCAGGAACACCACGTCCTTGTCCTTGCCCTGCGTCTTCATCACTAATGTGCTCCGCCGGCTCGAGGAGAAACCGGGCCGTCCCGGCCGCGGCGGAATATGGCCGGGCCGGGAAGGGGCAGCAAGCGACACAAGAGTTGCAGAGCCGCAGACTTGCAGAGCTGCAGGCCGCCCAGCCCCGCCGCCACGAAACGGCGTCGAGCTAGAACCGCAGCTGCAGGCCGGCGCCGAGTCGGGGGACGAGGCTCGCCGGCCCCGTCGGCTCCAATCCGGCCCCCAGCTCCTGCATCCGGGCGAGGTCGCCTTCCGCCTCCACGTACAGATGGCGTCCCAGCGCCCGTGTCGCAACATGGTAGCCGAGTGCAAGCGCGATGTAGTCGGTCCGTTTGCTGCTGCCCGCGGTGCCAAACGTGGTCGCAATTCCCACCGTGAGGACGACCGATTGCTCGACCCCCGCTCCCGGCGCGGTCAATTCGTATCTGGGCTCGGTGCCGATGTACCACAGTCCACCTGCCGAGTCCGGGCGGGCGAAGCCGCCGACGGCCAGCACG
Organism: uncultured Gemmatimonadales bacterium; assembly: GCA_963729955.1. Classification (GTDB taxonomy): domain Bacteria; phylum Gemmatimonadota; class Gemmatimonadetes; order Gemmatimonadales; family JACORV01; genus Fen-1245. Next base: position 536,860 of record CAVSQA010000001.1, on the reverse strand, counting down.
CACCCGCCCACGGGGCCCGAGACCCAGGCACCCCGGGGGACGGCTGCGAGGCAGACCTCGACGCCCGCGGCGCTCGCGGTGCCCCGCGGGACCCCTGGGTTCGGGACTTTCTGGTTCGGCCGCACGAACGGTCCCATGTACACGGCCCGGATACCGAGGCCGGCCATGGGCAGATCCTTGGTTGCCTGCCGCATCCGCGCGTAGCGAGACATCTCGCGCGGGTCGGTCCACACGCGCACCCGCACCGGTTCGGTTCCCTCGACCGCTACGTCGAAGCGGTACTCCTCGGTCGATCGCGGAACGACGAGGAAGGCCGCGGTCTGGCTCGCGCCCACTGGGCCGCCGCCCTCGAGAGGCACCAGGAACAGCGGCGGCTGCGAGGGTCGGCGGGCCGAGCGGACCGTGATGATCGCCGCGGCAGGCTGGAGCTCGACCCGGTACACCACCCCCTCCTCGAGGGCTACGCGGGGCACGAGCGCCGAGGGGCCGACCGCGAACATCTCGTCGAGTACGAGCGCGCGGGCGAGCGTATCGCGCCTGGCGGTGGTCGGCTGGGTGGTGTCCGGGCTCGGCGGGGGGGACGGCGGGTTCTGCGCCGCGGCGGTGGTCGCGGTGGCCAGCAGCAAGGCGGCGATCAGTGCGTGATGCGGTCCTCGATCCATCGGGCGACCTCCCGTGTCCCCGACCTGCCGCCCATGTCGGGCGTCGTCACGCCGGCGGCGAGGGCGGCGCGCACAGCCTCCTCGAGCGCCGCCGCCGCCTCCACGTGGCGCAACTCGCGTACCATCATTGCCCCGGTGAGGATGGCCGCGAACGGATTGGCCACGTTCTTGCCCGCCATTGGGGGTGCGGAGCCGTGCACCGGCTCGAACAGGCCGGCGCGGCCGGGATGGAGGTTGGCCGAGGGCGAGATGCCCAGCCCGCCCACCAGCTGGGCCGCGAGGTCGGAAAGGATGTCGCCGAACAGGTTCTGGGTCACGATGGCCTGGAACCGTTCCGGCTCCCGGACCAGCTCCATCGCGAGCGCATCCACGTACCGGTGTTCGCGCTCGATGCCGGGGTACTCGGCCCCGACCTCGGCGAACACGCGTCCCCACAGCCGGTGGGCGGGCACCGCATTCGACTTGTCGGACATCGTCACCCGGGTCTTGCCGTTCGCCTTCGCCCACTCGAAGGCGTAGCGAATGATCCGCTCGACGCCCTTGCGGGTGTGGACTTCTTCGGCGAGCTGCACCTCGTCCGGCGTGCCGACCCGCATCCCGCCGCCCGCGCCCACGTAGATGCCCTCGGTGTTCTCCCGGAAGATGGCGAAGTCGATCACGCGCCGGCCGGCCGGCGGCTCCTTCAGCGGGCAGAGGGCCGGGTGCAGCAGGGTCACCGGCCGCAGGTTGACGTAGAGATCGAGCCGGAAGCGCAGGCCGAGGAGAATGTCGCGCGCGTGCTCGTTGCCGGGCACGCGCGGGTCGCCCAGTGCGCCCACGAAAATCGCGTCGACGTCGTTCCGGAGGTGCTCGACGGCGCCGTCCGGGATCGTCTCCCGGGTGGCGAGGTAGTGGTCGGCGGAGTACGGGAGCCGCTCGACGTCGAGCACGAAGCCGAACCGGTGGGCGGCCCCGCTCAGCACGCCGAGGGCGGCCTCGATCACTTCCGGGCCGATCCCGTCTCCGGCGATGACCGCGATGCGGTGGCGGGTCATCCCAGCTCGGCCATCTGCCGGCCGCAGGTGATGCAGAAGCGCCACCCCACGTCCAACTCGGTGCCGCACGAGGGACAGTGCACGACACCGACGTTCTGGCCGCAGTGAGGGCAGAAGATGACCGCCCGGCCCACAGGCAGCTCTCCGCCGCAGAACGCGCAGGGCGCGCTGGCGGCGCGGGGCGAGGCCGCCTCGGACTCCGTGGCCGCCCCGTCGTCGAGGGCGAACGGCAAGTCCGGCTGCACGCCGCGCTCGCCGGACTCCTCGCCCGTCGCTGAGCCTTCGGGGGCGTCGGCCGGCGGCTCGGGGAACCAGGGAATCTCCGCAACGCCGCGCTCCCCGGCCTGGGCTGGTGCGCCAGCGACCGTCCCCTCGCCGTCAACCACGGGACGGGCATCGGCGGCGTCGCCCAGCGCCGCGCGCACCAGGTCCGGATCGAAGGTCACCTTGGCTGCGCCGTACCGCTTGTAGAGACTCAGATCGGGGTTGATGCCGGCCGCCTCGTTCGTCAGGGCCGTGCGCGCCTCCTCGGGCTCCACGAAGGCGTAGCCCCGCTCGCCCGCGAGCAGGCGGAGCAGGGTCATCTCGTAGTCCTCGTGCGAGTCGAGACCGAGCGCGGTGCGGTGGGTCCGGTAGGGCACGAGGCGTTGGTACAACTCGGTGACCTCGACCGGGCCGTTGATGCGTGAAGGGTCGAGGTCGGCGAGATTCAGCACCAGCCGGCGGAACAGCCGGTCGAGCTCATCGGTAGGAGACGGTGACGATGCGGGCAACACCCAGTCTCGGTTGGTGGACGCGCCACGTTAGATTCGCAGCAGGCCCTTGTCAACCAAGCAGTGGACCTCGCGCGCAACCGCGCGATGCCGCCGAACCCCCGGAGACAGGCAATGCGCGCTAGGACGCTGGTCGCCACGCTGTTCGCGCTCGTCGCGACATCGCAGCTTCACGCCCAGTCACTGCTGTACCGCTCGCCCAACCTGAGCGGCGACTGGGTTCCGGACCCAGGCGTCGTGCAGTTCAACTTCCTGCACCGGTTCAACGTGAGCCCCGGCCCGGGGCGGGTGGTCACCAACTTCCCCACGTTCACCCTGGCGGCCGGCATCGGCGGCAACCTGGGCCTCGGATACCGCTTCGCGACCAAGGAGCTGACCGGGACGGCCGCTTCGACCAACGAGTCGGAGGTGTTCGCGCGCTGGCGCTTCCTGGGGGGTCACGAAGGCAGCGAGGGCTTCGCGGCCGCCATCGCGCCCGCCTACAACTTCAGGGCGCAGAGCGTGGACGGGGAGCTGAGTGCCGACTACACGAAGGGGCCCGTCACGGTCCTCGGAGCGGTGCGCGAGCTGAGCAAGCCGTTCGGCCAGTCGGGAGCCCAGACCGCCCTGGCCGGCGGCGTCGTGATCCGGCTCAACCAATACGTCGCGCTGTCGGGGGACTTCGCCAAGCTGCTCGGCGGAGACACTACCGCGGCGTGGAGCGCAGGGATTCAGGTCCAGATTCCGGGGTCCCCCCACACCTTCGCCCTGGAAGTCAGCAATGTCGCGGCTAACACCTTCGAGGGAAGCTCGCGGGGCGGGAATCCTCTCTCGAAGCGGCTCTACGGCTTCGAATTCACCATCCCCCTCCACTTGAGCCGGTTCGGTGCGTGGTTCCATCCGAGCGGCGCTCTGGCGACGGGGGTGTCGGGTCCGGCGGCCGCCACCGTGATCGTTTCCTCACTCCGCTTCGTGAGCGACACCGTGCGGGTCGCGGTCGGCCAGGTCGTGCGGTGGGTCAACCAGGACCCGCTCGACCACTCGGTCTCGTTCGAGGTGGACGGCCCGGCGTCGGGGCCCATCCCCGCCAAGGGCAGCTACGCGGTGCGGTTCGACCGGGCAGGCACGTTTCCGTACCACTGCACCCCGCACCCCTTCATGAAGGGTGTGGTGGTGGTTCAGTAGGCGGGAAGCCAGGAGCTTCCGGCTAGCGCACGTCCGCGTCGGGGTCGTATGCGGCGTACTTCCCCTTGGCGCGTTCGCCCGCGAGCCACGAAGCGAATTCCGATGGGACCAGGCCACCGGACTGGCGCTGTTCGGCGGCGGCGCGCGTCGCGAGGTGGTTGGCGTACTCGTTCTTGGCGTGGCCGGAGTGGCCCCGGACCCAGTGCCAGGTTACGTCGTGCCGCCCGGCGGCGGCCACCAGCTCCTGCCACAGCTCCAGGTTCTCGATGGCGCCGCCCTTGCGGCGCCATCCGCGGGCCCGCCACGCACTCACCCACTCCCGCATCCCCTGGATCAGATAGGTCGAGTCCGAGGTGAAGCGCACCGCGTGGCGCCGGCCCCGGACGCTCAGCAGGTCCAGCGCCGCGATGGCCGAGCGCAGCGCCATCCGGTTGTTGGTAGTGTCGGGCTCGGCGAGGAAGTAGTCGCGGCGCTCCACCTGCCCGGAAGGGTCGCGGGCTTCGATCAGGCCCCCGGCGCCGCCGGGCGTGGGCGGCTCCTGTCCGTTGCCCAGACACGCCTCGTCGGCGTGCACGACCACCAGGCTCGACGGCGCGTCTGCGCGTCCGCTGTCCGACGGCGCGTCTGCCTGTCCAGGCACCGTCTTATCGATGGATGATGACCGGGATCGTGGTGATCCTGAGCAGCTTCTCGGCGTGCGAGCCGATTGCCCAGGCGCGACGGCGCCCGCCGTGCGCGCCCGCCACCAGCAGGTCCGCGCCGTATCTCGGCACGAACTCCGAGACGGCGTGCGCCACGTTGCCGGAGAGGCGGTGCGTCTCGAACGTCACCCGATGACTGGAGAGAAACGCCGCCGCCTTGGCCAGCAGGGTGTCGCCGACGGCCGCATCGTCGGCCACGTGCGCCACGGCGAGCGGCAAGCCGAGGGCTTCGGCGTACCGCGCCGCCAGCTCCAGGGCGTGGCCACTGGTCTCCCCGCCGTCGTACGCCACCAGCGGCCGCTCGCAGGATGAGGGCCGCTCACCGGCCACGAACACCGGCCTGCTCGATCGCTTGATGATGTGGCTGGTCACGACGCCCAGGGTGCCGGTCTCGGCGTGGAGCTCGCCGCGCCGGCCCACCACGATGGCTTCGGCCTGGTCGGCCAGCCGGAGCAGCTCGTCCTCCACCAGGCCGGTGGCGCGGATGGGCTCCGAGACGAGCCCGGCCTCCGTCGCCTTGGCCGTCGCCGCGTCGAGGATCCGGGTGGCGCGCTCGTCCAAGGCCTGCCGCAAGTCCACGGCGACCGGCGCTGCAGGCACGCCTTCGGTCCACAGCGGGCCGGCGGTCTCGTAGAGCGGCGCCTCGAGGAGGCGTATGTCGGTGATGGCGGCGAGCAGTATGGTGGTCTTGAAGCGCCGCCCGAGGCCGATGGCGGCGTCGAGGGCGGCGTCGGAGCCGGCCGAGCCGTCGAGCCCTACGAGGAGACGGGCGAACATGGTGCGAGAATGCCGCTCAGGGGCCGGCGGCGTCAAGCATCAGCCGTCCCAGGGCGGCTCGGCTTCCCCCCGATCGTCAATCTGCTGCCCGTGGCGCACGTGCCGGTCGAGGCACTTGGGGCAGTAGAACAAGCCCTCGAGGTGGTCGTCCCGCACCAGGTCCTCTGTCGCGCCACAATAGACACAAGCAGCGGCCTCAGCCGTCACTTTGACTTCGCGCTCGCGTGTCATCTCGGCACCTCCCTACGCAGCCCTAAGATAGCTCCGCCAGCCAGCCAGGGCACCTTCCGGGCCGCCGGCCGTGATCTGTTGTCAGTTCTTAGGACTTGCGGGCGCTGGTGCCGGAGCGGACCCGGATCGAACCCCGGCGTCCGGCGCTCACGGTGCCGATCTGCGCCGCCGCGATGGTGTGGTGAGAGGTGAGGGACGTGAGAAGCTGATTGAGGGCATCGGGGCGGACCGCGATCAGGAGGCCGCCCGAGGTCTGGGCGTCGGCGAGCATCAACTGCTCGACCTCGTCCACGCCGGGGTCCCAGGTGGTATACGCGTTCGCCGCGATGAGGTTGCGCCGGGTGCCCCCGGGGACGTGCCCGTCTTCGGCGAGCCGCCGGGCGCCGACGAGCCACGGCACGGCGCCGGCCCAGATCTCGGCCGCCTGGCCGCTCGCCTCCAGCATCTGACCGAGGTGGCCCAGCAGCCCGAAGCCGGTGACGTCGGTCGCCGCCCGCACACCCGCGGCGGCCGCGGCCGCCGCGGCTCCGTCGTTCAACGCCGTCATCGCGTCGGTCGCGGCGCGGATGGCGTCGGCGGGCGCCGCACCCTTCTTGATGGCCGTGGCGACGATGCCCGTCCCGATCGGCTTGGTCAGGACGAGCCGGTCGCCGGGCCTGGCGGCCGCGTTGGTGGTCATCCGGTCGGGGTGAACCTCGCCCACCACCATCAGTCCGTACTTCGGCTCCGGGTCGTCGATGGAGTGGCCGCCCAGGATCCGCGCCCCCGCGCGCGTCACCATCTCGGCGCCGCCGCGCAGGACCTCGCCGAGGGCGTCGAGCGGGAGCCGGTCGCGCGGCCAGCCCACCAGGTTGAGGCACCACAGCGGGCGCCCGCCCATGGCGTACACGTCCGACAGCGCGTTGGCCGCCGCGATCTGGCCGAAGACGTAGGGGTCGTCCACGATCGGCGTGAAGAAGTCGGTCGTGAGGATGAGCGCGCGGTCGTCCGCGATGCGCACGACGGCGGCATCGTCCCGGCCGCTGGCATCCACCAGCACGGCGGGATCGGTCCCCGGGGGGACGAACGGGACGAAGCGCAGGACCTGCGCCAGCTCAGCGGGGCCGAGTTTGCAGGCTCAACCCGCGCCGTGCGAGAACGAGGTCAGCCGGATGCGGTCGCGCTGGACTGCGGTGTCTGATCCGTCATGGTGGCGCCTCGACGTCGAGAAGTGCTGCGGCACTTCGCGTTACGCGCGCAACTCGGCGTCGCGCCACTCGCAGCTGTCTCTACGCGTACTCGCGGGCGATCAGCCAGGCGCGGAGCGAGACCAGCGTGCGCTCTTCGGCGTACGGCCCGCCGCCGACCGTCCCCTTCTGCGACTGCATCTTGGCCAGGCGCGGGGCGGCGAGCGCGACGGCCTCCTTGGCCTGCGGCAGCGGCACGGCCACGAGCGCATCGACCGCGTGCACGATGTCCAGGTTGCGCCACGACCCGTCGGGCTTCTGGTTCAGCGCCAGGTGCTCGGAGAGGATCGGGAGCTGACCGCGGAACGGCGACGGGGCCCAGGCGATCGCCGCGAGCGCGCCCACCGTCAGCGTCGGGGCCCAGAGTCCGCCCCAGGAATCCCACATCTTGGGGAGCGCCAGGAGGCTTCCGACGTGCCGGCGCACCAGGGTCCGCTCCTCCTGCCCGGCTCTGAGCACCGTGCGCAGCGCGAAGCACGAGGCGAGGAAGCGCGCACCTTGATCCGACGTGACGGCGGCCCCGGTCGGGAGCGTGAGCCGGCGAATGGTGCGTCCCGACGAGCGGTAGGAGAAGAACCCGCCGATGGCGTGCTCGCACAGCTTGAGCTCGTGACGGCGCGGGGTGCACCCCTCGGCGTACGCGCCGTCCTTCTCCTGGCGGCCGAGGATCCAGGTCACGGACCGGTGCACGGCGTGTGCGCTGCTGGGGGCGCCGAGATCCAGCAGCTCCCAGGTCAGCCACGCCGTGGCCACGAGGTCGCCCCCGACGCTCCCGTCGCTGCGGATGCGTGCGCGCCGGTCCTTCATCAACGCTTCGGCGAGGCGGTCGTCTTCGGGACGCGGCTGACCCAGGAGCCGGCGCGCCACGTACCCCTGGCGCGTTTCGCGGCCCGCGAAGTAGGCGGCGGCGCGTTCGATGGCGAGATGGACGGGGTTCATGGGCAGGAAAGCTACGAGCGTGTCAAGTGAGGCACCACGCGCACAGACCCCCGGCCAGCAGGTACCTCAGCAGGTCCGCGGCGAAGAGCGTCAGCTCGCCCCCGCCCGGCGTCCCCGCCAGGCGGCGCCGCCGCCAGCGGTCGGCCCCGCCCGCGAGGCCGCCCAGGAGCAGGAACAGCGTCGGCCAGCCGCCATGACCGAGGGAGCCGAACCACAGGGCCGCGAGCAGCGTGAGGACCAGCGCCTCGGCCGCCGCGGGCAGCCAGGCGACCCGGATCGCGGCTGCCCCACCCTGGCGGCGCGGGGGGCGCGGACGAACCCCGAACCCCTGAGCCCCAAGCCCCGCCGATCCAGCGCACCTCTCCCGCCCCCACCGCGATGAAGACGACGGCCACGAGGCCGAACGCGATCCCGATCGGGGTCAGACTCACGGTCCCTGCCAGCCGGGGCCGCGCAACGCGCGGCCGGGCCGCTCCCCGGTGAGACGCCCGTCGTCCAGGGTGAGCCGCCCATTCACCATCACGTAGCGGATCCCGACCGCCGGCTGGTGCGGATCCTCGAAGGTGGCGCGATCGGCGACGGTGGCGGGATCGAAGACGGTGATGTCGGCGTAGTTGCCTGGGCGCAGGATGCCGCGACCCGCGAGGCCCATCCGCTCCGCCGCCACGCCGGTCATCTTGCGGATCGCGGTCTCGAGCGTCAGCGCGTGCTCCTCGCGCACGTAGCGGCCGAGGATGCGCGGGAAGGTGCCGTAGGCGCGCGGGTGCACCCGCCGCATGTGGAGCGGGCCATCGGGCGCGGTGGCGCCGAAGTCGGAGCCGACGCCGACCCACGGCGCCGCGATCGCCGCCCTGACGTCCGGTTCGCTCATCGAGAAGTAAGCGGCACCAGTCCGCGCTCGATCGGCGATCAGGAGGTCGAACAGCACGTCGTACGGGTCCTGGTTCTCGTCGTGCGCGATATCGGAGATGCGCCGTCCCTCGTAGCGGCGCAGGGTGGAGTCGAGCACACCGAGGACCAGCACTCCCGATAACCCGCCGGCTCCCTGGGAGAAGCTCTCCTGGGGCGCCTGCGAAGCCCGACGATCTCCCATCTCCCGCTTCAGGCGTGCACGAACGGCGGGGTCCCGCAGCCGGGCGATCAGCGAGTCGTCGCCCCCGGCGTGCGCCCAGGCCGGAATGACCGCGTCGAGACCGGTGGCGGACGCGGTGTACGGATAGCTGTTCGCGCCGACCCGCTGGCCGGCCCTGCGCAGCGCCTCGAAGCGGCGGAGGACCCGCGGCATGCGGCCCCAGTTGGCTCGGCCGGCGAGCTTGAGGTGCCACACCTCGACGGGCACGCGTGCCGTGCGGCCGATCCGGAACGCTTCCGAGAGCGCCTGGTCGAGCCGCGCGCCCTCGTTGCGGACGTGGGTGGCGTAGATCCCGTGGTAGCGTCCGGCCACCCGCGCCAGCGCGATGAGCTCGCCCGTGCGCGCATAGAACGCCGGGGCGTAGACCAGCGCCGACGAGACGCCCAGCGCGCCTTGCCGCATCGCCGTGTCCACCAGCGCCTCCATCCGGGACAGCTCGTCCGCGGTGGGGGCGCGGCGCGCGTCGCCCAGCACGTACTCCCGCACCTGGGTCGCGCCGACGAACGTGGCGAGGTTGATCGGCGTCCCCGAGCGCTCCAGGCGGCGGAAGTAGCCGTCGAGATCGTGCCAGTCGACGACCAGGCCCCACGCCGCGTAGGTGGCGCTGTCGCGTCGCAGCGTGAAGGCGTTGACCGGCGCGACCGAGACGCCCTCGCCCGTGATCTCCGTGGTCACGCCCTGGGTCACCTTGCTGACGCCGCGCGGGTCCACGAGAATCGTGGCCTCCGATTGGCCGAGCATGTCGATGAAGCCCGGCGCCACGACGAGCCCCGATGCGTCGATCGTGCGGCGCGCCGTGCGGCCGGCGAGGTCGCCGATCGCCACGATGCGGTCGCCCGTGACGGCCACGTCGGCGCTCCGGCGGGCCGCCCCCGTGCCGTCGATCACCGTGCCACCCGCGAGCAGGAGGTCGTAGTCGGGAGGGCGCCGGTCGCGCGGAGGCGCCGCGGCCAACGCCGCCGCGACCAGCGCGCCGCCCGCGATGAGCAGCGGAAGGCGCTTCAACTCGTCCAGCCGAACGCGGCGCGCGCGGCCCTGACCCAGACCCGCACCTCGGCCGCTGTGGGCCGGCGCGGCGGCGGATCGCCGGGCGACGAACCCCTGAGGTGCGCGAGGAGGCTGTCGGGGTCCTGCCGCGCCAGCGTTGCCACGTCGCCGACCCCGATCTGGATCAGCCGGCGGGCGTTGTCGGTACCGATGCCGCGCAAGGTGGAGAGCCGCGCGGCCTCGATCCAGCGCAGCGCCTGATCCATGCTGGCGCCCGTCTCGCGTGCCAGCTCGCTGGCCGGCGCGCGCGCGAGGCCGAACGGCGATTCCCCCTCGGCGCCGAGGCGGAAGGCGACCGACGCGGGCAGGCCCGGCACGGCGATGAGCTGCGGGCTGGTGCTGCTGATCGAGAAGCGCTCCATCCCCGCGAGCACGAAGACGGCGAAGGCCACCCCGGCGGCGGCCGTTCCGACCTTGCGGCGCAGGTGGACCGGCCGGGCGGACGGTTGCTCGGGCGTGGAGATGCCGAAGCACGCGAGGAGGTGGAACACGGACCAGCACTCGAGCGCGAACACCGGGAATCCGAGAAAGCCCAGGAGGGGCATTTCGAACAGCTTGAGGTTCTCGAGACCCGGGACCGTGTAGATCCAGCGGCTGCGGGCGATCGAGTTGTACAGCTCCCACAGCAGGCCGATGCCGGCGCCTCCCACCAGCAGGCGCAGGATGCGGCCCAGCTCGCCGCGCTCGAGGTCGCCGATCAGCGACCAGCCGCGCTCGCGACGGTAGAGTGCGGGCTCGGCCAGCAGCGTCGTGGCGCCCCAGACCAGCGGGAAGAACCGATGCGGCCACGCCAGCGGCAGCGCGAGGAAGACCAATCCGGCGAGCGACGTGAGGCGCAGCCCCAGGGGGGTGACGCGCATCGGTCGGGTGGGCACGCGCCGGAACACGGACCACGACTCCAGCGTGCGGGCCGCGAGGAAGATGGCCGGGAGCACCGTCGCGAAGGCGAGCGAGATGCCGAGCCAGCGCGCGGTGCGGTCGGCCGGCACGTTGATGTAGTACCAGTTGTCGAGGCGCCAGTTGAGCAGCTCGAAGAAGAACCAGAACACCGCCGACCAGGCGAACAACGACAGCGCGTGCAGCGGGTTGCCGGTCAGGGGGTCGCGGCCCTCGCGCCGCGCGATGAACGCGGCCATCCCCACGATGGTCGGGTACCAGGCGGCCTGATACAGCCAGGTGGCCGCGGGCTCGACCCCGCGCAGGGCCAGGCCGATCGCCAGGCCGATCAGGGCGGCCGCGGCCGCGACGACGAACGGCGCCTGGCGGGCGTTCATCCGCGCAGCGGCACGATGGAGGAGGTGACCGGCATCGGCATAAGGTCAACCTATGAAGCGTGGCAAGCGTCGCAAGGCCGGACTACCTTCCCGCCATGGATCGGAGCATCTCCCTGCCTCCCCCCGGTAAGCTCGAAGGCACCTTCCTGTGGGATGGCATCATCAACGGGCCCGTGCGCTCGCGGCGGCTCGGCGTCAGCCTCGGGCTGAACCTCATTCCCCTGCACTCCAAGCTGTGCACGTTCGACTGTCCCTACTGCGAGTGCGGTTTCAACACGCCGAAGGCGCCGGGTTCTCGCTGGCCGTCGCCGGATCTCGTGGCGGACGCCCTGCGCAAGACCCTCGAGCGACTGAGCGAGCCTCCCGACTGGGTGACGTTCGCCGGCAACGGCGAGCCGACGATGCACCCACGCTTCGCCCAAGTGGTGGAGCGTGTGCTGGAGGTGCGCGCCCGCATCGCCCCGGGAGTGAAGGTGGTCGTGATGTCGAACGGCCTCTCGTCGGGGAAGCCCGCCGTACGCGAGAGCCTGAATCGATTGGACGAGCGGTTGATGAAACTCGATCCCGGACCGGCGCAGCTCGTCAATGGCGTCGCGTACGACCGCGGCCGCCTGGTCGACGACCTGCGCGGGTTGGTGGACGTGACGGTGCAGGCACTGGTGGTGGAGGGGCCGGGCTACAGCGGAGCGTCCGAGTCTTCGGTCGCGGAGTGGCTGACCGCCCTCGCACGTCTGCAGCCCAAGGCCGTGCAGGTCTACTCGATTGCGCGCCCGCCTGCTGATGCACGACTCCAGCCTGTCGCGCGCGCGCGGCTCGAAGCCATCGCCGCACGCGCGCGTCAGGTCGTTGCCGGCAAGGTCGAAGTCTTCTAGCGGCGCTTCTTGGGGCGGGCCCTGCGCTTCGGCGCGGCCCGCTTCTTCGCGGCCTTCCGCTTGGCCGGCTTCTTCTTGGCGGCCTTGCGGCGCGCCGGCTTCCTGGCCGCCCTCCGCTTGGGTGCCGCCTTCTTCCGCTTCGGCGCGGCCCGCTTCTTCTTCGCCACGGGCTTGGGCGCCGGCTTCGGCGCGGCGAGCGGTGGAGGCGGAGTTGGTGCGGGCGGCGGCGGAGTCCAGGCCGGTGGCGCCTGCGGAGGCATGGATGACGGCGGCTCCCATCCCCCCATTCCCGTCATGTCATCGAACAGCATGAGCGTCCCTCCCAACGGATTTGGCGCTTCTGTCGCTCGGTCGAGCGGCTCTATACATTGCCTGCGAATCTCCAGTACGCAAGCGGTCCGGCGCGGGTCGCGAGGTCTCCCGTCCATGCGCTCACGCGTGTTCGCCAGTCTGGCTTCGTTCTCCATCATCCTGCTCCTCCTGGCCGGACCGGCCTCCCGCCGGCTCGAGGCCCAGCGCGCGGCGACGCCGGAGCCGAGCGTGCTCGCGTGGCGGCCGGGGCCCCTGGCGCTCCGGGGGCCCGCGCGGGCCGGGGCGTACCTCGGCGTCGAGGGCCGTCGGGCCGCCGCCCTCGGCGGCGAGCAGGGGGACCTCGAGGTCTGGGCCTGGCCGCTCAAGCTGCTGCACGGATTCAACTTGGCCTTCCAGACGCCCCTGTACGCGGCGCCGATCCAGGCCGCCGATATCGCCCGCACGGTCGAGGTCACGCCGGCCGGGGCCACCATCACGTTCACCCACGCCGCCTTCACCGTGCGCGAGCGCATCTTCGTGCCCACCGACGAGCCGGCGGTGGCAATCGTGCTGGAGGTCTCGGCCGTGCGCCCGATGGAGATCATCGCGTCGTTTCACGGCGACCTCCAACTGGCGTGGCCTGGCGGGTTGGGCGGGCAGTACATCCTGTGGAACGACACGCTGAAGGCCTTCGAGTTGACCGAGAGCCGCCGGCAGTTCAACGCCTTCGTAGGATCTCCCTTCGCCACGCGAGCCACCACGAACCCCACCTGGTCCGTGCCCGACGCGCCGTCCGAGATGCGCATCGCGGTCGGCGACCAGGGGCCGGCACCGATGCCCAAGTGGCAGGAGCCGGCCGGCCGGCTGGTCCACGTGGTCTCGCGCGGGATCCCGATCGTCATCGTGGGGCAGATCGCGCCGCGCGACTCCGTCCTGGCGACCTACCGGCGCGTGGTTGAGCGACTCCCACAGCTGTACGCGGAGCGCGTAGCGCACGCCGACTCGGTGGTGGCTGGTGCCGCGGGCTTCGGCGACACGGCGGTGGATCGGATGGCCCGCTGGGCGGAGCTCAATCTCGACGAGGCGATGGTGTGCAACCCCGATCTCGGGTGCGGCCCCGTCGCCGGCTACGGTCCCTCGGGGCCCGGCGGTGCCCGGCCCGGCTTCGCCTGGTTCTTCGGCGGCGACGCGGCGATCAACTCCCTGGCCCTCTCGTCAGTGGGGGCGTTCGATCTCGCGCGGCAGTACCTCGCGTTCTTCGCGCGCTACCAGCGCGCCGACGGCAAGATCCCGCACGAGATCTCGCAGAGCGCCGGCCGCGTTCCGTGGTTCGCCGACTACCCCTTTCCCTACTGGCACGGTGACACCACGCCGTTCTGGATTCTGGCCGTCGGCGAGTTGTTTCGTGCATCGGCCGACACGGCCTTCGTGCGCGCGCAGTGGCCGAGTCTCGCCAGGGCCTACCGGTGGTGCGCCGGCACCGTCGGCGATGACGGCCTGATGCGCAACTCGCGTGCGGGGGCCGGCGCCATCGAGGTCGGCAACCTCGGTGTGGGCCTCGAGTCGGACATCTACCTGTCCGCCGTCTGGGTCGAAGCGTTGCGGCACCTCGGCGAGATGGCCGAGGCGATCGGCGACACCGCGACCCGGAACGACGCGGCGCGCCGCCTTCCGGTGGCGTGGCGGAGCCTGGAGTCGCGTTTCTGGATGCCGCGCGCCGGCCGGTTCGCGTTCGCGATCCTGGCCGGTGATTCGCTCAACGACAACCTCACCGTGTGGCCCGCCACCGCGATGGCGTGGCACCTGTTCGACGAGGAGCGCGGCCAGGCGATGGCCGCGGCGCTGGCACGCGCGACGATTTCGACCGACTGGGGAGGTCGGACGCTCGCGTCGGAGAGCGCACTGTTCGATCCGCTCCACTACAACAACGGCACGGTCTGGCCTTTCGTGACGGGGTTTCTGGCCCTCGCGGAGTACCGCTACCACAACCCGTACGCCGGCCGCGCTGAGCTCGACGCGGTGGGCCGCACATTCGACCTCGACGGACTCGGCCGCAATCCCGAGGTCCTCTCCGGCTCGTCGTTCGAAGCCCTGGACACCGCGGTGCCGCAGCAGTTCTTCGCCACCTCCATGTACCTCACCCCGCTGCTCCGGGGGGCCTTCGGCATCGAAGCCGATGCGCCGCGCCGCACGCTCACCCTCGCGCCCCACCTCTTCGACCGCCCCGGCGACTACGCCGTGCGCGGCGTGCGGATCGGATCCTCGGTGGTCGATGTGCGACTGCGGATCCTGGACACCGCTTTCGTGGCGAGCGTACGGCGCGTGGGCGGCGGTCCCTCGCCGCTGACCCTGCACCTCGAGCCCGCGCTCGCCCCAGGCGCCAGGGTGCGGGACGTCCGCACCCGGACCGGCGCCCTGCCGTATCACACCACCGGGACCGGGCGCGACCTCCACGTGGCGGCCGACGTGCAGCTGGACACGGGCGAAGTGCAAGTTGCAGTTCGCCACACTGCGGGCTGGCGCCTCGTCGTGGCGCAGCCGCCGCTCGAGCGTGGAGGCCGGTCGCGGAGCCTCAAGGTGCTCGATGCGCGCCTGGAGGGAGACACCTTTCTGGTGAGCCTGGAAGGTCGCGCAGGCTGGTCCTACGCGCTCGAAGTCCATAAACCGAATGGCCTTATCGTGAATGAGGTCGTGCGCCTTGACGGCGCCGTGGGCGACCCGCAGGATGGCTACGCGAGGACCGCGGTCCGGTTTTCGCAGAAGTAGAGCCAGAATGCCTGACTCCCCGCGGCTGGGGCCCCCTTCTTGGCGCCGGATGAACACTGGGTGATGCCGATGACCAGCAAGCGACTGGCTGTCCTGGCGGCGGGCTGCTTCAGCGCCGCGTCGCTGTTCCCGACTCCGGTTGTGGCCCAGCGGCAGGCCGCGGTGGCGGCGGTCCAGATCCAGCCCTCGGAGCTGCAGGTTCAGGTTGGAACGACCACGCAAGCCTTCGTGCAAGCCTATGACCGCGCCGGGAACGCCCTTATCTCGGTGACCACGTTCAGCTGGCGGTCGAACAAGCCGAACATCGCGACCGTCGACTCGACCGGCATCGTGACCGGGCGTTCCTCGGGCGTCGCCCTCATCACGGCGCGATATGGAACTGGCCGTGCGGCCGTCGTCTCCGAGCCGGCGACAGTCGACGTCGTGGGCACGGGCGTCTCGCCGGAGCCCCAGTCGCAATTGTCGGCGGGAGCCACGCAACTTGCGGCAGCTCGGGCATGTCGCCTGGGCGGTGGCTCGGCGATGACGCGCCAGCCGCCGGGCACTGGACCGGCTGACGGCCTGTTCGTCAATCCGCAGCGGGTCAGGTTGATCAAGGGCGAATCCGCCCAGCTTCAGTACCACACGGTGCGGGGTCTGGCCGGCGAGCCGGCCGAGCCGGCGTGCATCCTGTTCAGCGTGGACGCCGCGCGGGTAGCCCAGGTGGACTCGTTCGGCCTGGTGTCGTCCGTGGGTGACACCGGGCACACCGTGCTGACGGTGACGGTGCCGGGCGCCCGCTGGGCGCCGAAGCAGATCGCCGTCGAGGTCAGCAGCGACAGCGTCCAGTTCAGCCAACACGCGGTGTCCCTGGCGCCCGGCGTGGTAGACACGCTCGAGCTGGTGGTGACGAAGGATCGGCGGCGGCTGGATCCCGCGTACTCCTCCTTCCAGTTCCAGTCCTCGGACACCACCAAGGTGCGGGTGTCGCAGGTGGCGCCGATCATCACCGGGGTGGCGCCGGGTACGGCGACCATCATGGCGACGAGCGGTTTCTTCCCCAACATCGTCACGACGGTCGCGGTGCACCCGCCCATCGAGCGTGTGGTCGGCACGCCGCCCGATACCGTCATGACGCTTGCGATGCAGAGCACCGCCACCCTCGGCGTCCGGTTCTACGCGGCCGACTCGACGCCGGTGGAAGGCGTTCCGGTGCGATGGACGCTGCCCGACAGCACCATCGCGCGCTTCGACACCGCGACCTTGACGGTGCGCGGCATCAAGACGGGGGAGACGCGGATTCGGCTGGCGGCCCGGGCCAGCCGCAGCGATTCCATCTTCCGCAACTGGCACGTGCGGGTGGTCGCGGGCGGGCTCCAGATCGCCACCCCGCGGTTCGCCGTCGCGCTCGGTGAGCAGTTCCCGCTCGACGTGCAGCTGCTCGATGATCATCGCCGACCCCTCGGGCCGGCCATGGCGCTCACCTGGCGGTCTTCGGCCGATTCGATGGTGAGGATCGCGGACGGCCGCGCGAAGGGTGTGGCGCTGGGCCACGCGCGGCTCGAGGCCAGAGCGGCGTGGGACTCGACGGTGGCGGCCGATGCGTACGTGGTGGGAGACCTGCTGGTGCCGGGGGAGCGGAGCGGGCGGTGGGATCTGCTCATGGTGCAGCTGAGCGATCCGCCGAAGCTGCGCCCCCTCACGCAGGACAGCATGCTCGAGATGCAGGCCGCGTGGTCCCCGAACTGGACGCAGGTGGCCTATGTCTCCGGGCCTCCGCGGTCGGAGCAGTTCGACCTGTACCTGGCGAACGCCGACGGAAGCGACGCGCGCCGCCTCACCCACGACTCGCTGTCGGCGCACTCACCGACGTTCGTGGGTCCGGCGGGCGACCAGATCGTGTTCGAGGCCGGCCGGAACGGAAAGATCCAACTGTACAGCATCAACAAGGATGGCACGGGGCGGCGCGCGCTCACCACGGGCGCCTACCCGGGCACGCAGCCGGCCGTATCGCCCGACGGCAAGAGAATGCTGTACGTGTCGTTGCGGGATCGCAGCTACAACATCTACCAGATGAACCTCGACGGGACGGGGACGGAGCAGCATCTGACGACGGGCCGCAAGGAGAGCGCGCCCGTCTACGCTCCGGATGGGCGGTCGTTCTACTACCTGCGGCTGGAGCCCGGCAGCCCCCCCAGCAACCGGGTGTACACTCAGGATCTCGCGACCGGCGTGGCGACGCCCCTCACGCCCGCCGGAGTATTCGTTCAGGCGTTCAGCGTCAGTGCGGACGGTCGCATGCTGGCGCTCACCATCGCGCCGCCCGACCCCCAGGGGCTGGCACACGTCGAGCTGTTCGACCGGGTCGCGGCGACACGGAGGCCGCTGGTGCTGCCGGGCGTAGACCGCATGGGCGGACCGGTATTCCGGCCCGCGGCGGCGCCGACGCCGCACTAGCGCGGGCGCGTTCCGCTGTGGAGATAGCCGCGCTCGTCGCGGCTATCTTCGTGTTGGGCCCCTTCGTAGATTCTGCGCCATGCTCGCCGTCACCATCCGCTCGCACGGGGGCCCCGAGGCGCTCACGGTCGAGGAGGTGCCGCGGCCCGCGCCCGAAGCGCCGAACGACGTGGTCGTTGCGCTCAAGGCCGCCGCGCTGAATCACCTCGATCTCTTCGTGCTCCGCGGCATGCCGGGCCTCTCGCCCGCCTTCCCGCACGTGCTGGGCGCCGACGGCGCGGGCGTGGTCGAGGCCGTCGGGTCCGCCGTAACGCGCGTCAAGCCGGGCGACCGGGTGTTGCTCAACCCCGGCGTCTCCTGCCAGGCGTGCGAGTTCTGCCTGGCCGGAGAGCAATCGCTGTGCACGACGTACCGGCTTCTCGGCGAGCACCTTCCTGGGACGTTCGCGGAGGCGGTGCGGGTACCCGAGTGGAACGTCGCTCGCGTGCCGGACGCGGTGTCGTGGACCGACGCCGCGGCGTTCGCGCTGGTGCACCTCACGGCGTGGCGGATGGTGGTGACCCGGGCCGCCGCCAAGCCGGGCGAGACCGTGCTGATCTGGGGCATCGGCGGCGGCGTGGCGCTGGCCGCACTGCGGATCGCGAAGCTCCTGGGTGCGACCGTGATCGTGACGTCGTCGAGCGACGCCAAGCTCGAGCGGGCGCGGGCGCTGGGAGCCGACCTCGCGCTGAACCACGCCGCGGGCGACGTGCCGAAGGAGTTGCGGCGGCTGCTGGGCGGCCGCGGGGTCGACGTGGTGCTCGATTCGGTCGGCGAGGCGACGTGGGAGCAGAGTCTGCGCGCGCTCGCGCCCGGCGGGCGCCTGGTGACCTGCGGCGCGACGTCGGGCCCCAGGGTCACGACCGACGTGCGCCGGATGTTCTGGTATCATTACACGCTGATGGGCTCGACGATGGGTAACGCGCGGGAGTTCGCCGAGATCGTGCGCCTGCTCGGGAGCGGAGCGCTCCGGCCGGTGGTGGACAGCGTGGAGCCGGTCCGGGAGGCGCGCCGCGCGTTCGAGCGGCTGGCGGCAGGCGCGCACTTCGGCAAGCTCGTGCTGGAGATCGCGGCGTAGCGCCGCGGGAGGCGTCTGGTGAATGTCTGGGAGCGGCTGCGCAACGGATTGACGCAGATCGGAAATCTCCTGCCCGGCCTGTTGTTGGCCGTGATCATTCTGGGAGCGGGGTTTTTCGTCGCACGCCTGGTGGAGCGCGTCGTGAACGCCTTCCTCGTCCGCGTGCAGTTCGACCGGTCCGCAGCGCGCTGGGGCGTCACCGAGGCCGTGGAGCGCACCGGCACGCGGCTCGACCCCGCGCGCGCGGTCGGGAAGGTGCTGTTCTGGGTGGTGATGCTGGTCGTGATCCTGCTCGCGGCGTTGGCGCTCGGCGTGCAGAACATCAGCGACATCTTCGGCAATCTCGTCAACTACATCCCCAGCGTGTTCGCGGCCATCATCGTCATCGTCCTCGGCCTGGTCCTCGGCGAGTTCGTGCGGGCGCTGATCCTCGCGTCCGCCGGCGCCGTCGAAGGCGTCCCCACGCTGGCCACGGTCGCCAAGGGGATGATCATCATCGTCTCGGTGTTCATGGCGCTGCAGCAGATCGGCGTCGCCGCCGAGATCGTGACCACCGCGTTCACCCTGATCCTCGGCGCCATCGCCCTGGCGGTGGCGCTCGCCTTCGGGCTCGGCAATACCGGCCTCGCCGGCGAGATCACCCGTCGCTGGTACGAGGCCGGGCGGGCGAGGGCCTCCCGGGCCGCGTCGCCGCACGCGGAGGCCGCCGAGGGGGCCGCGGCTCAGCACCCCAGGACGGCCGCCGCGAAGGAGCCGCCCGCGACGCCGCTGGCCGTCCAGCGGGAGCTCGAGGTCATCGCCAAGGCGCCGGCGCCGGGGCCCGAAAAACCCCGAGCGTAGCGCGGGTTCCAGGCCGGCGGGCGGCGTCGCCGACGGGGGGACTTGCGATTGAATTAACTCAATAGTCCGCCTATATTTAGCAGTCCTCACCAACGGTGTCATGACCGCTCCAAATCAGCGCGAACGGATCCTTCCCAGGCTGATCGAAGACGAGATGCGCGAGTCGTTCATCGATTACTCGATGAGCGTCATCGTGCAGCGCGCGCTTCCTGACGTCCGGGACGGCCTGAAGCCGGTGCATCGCCGCATTCTCTACGCGATGAACGAGCTCGGCCTGCTGCCCAATCGGCCCTACAAGAAGAGCGCGACCGTGGTCGGCGACGTGTTGGGCAAGTACCACCCGCACGGCGACAGCGCGGTCTACGATTCGCTGGTCCGGATGGTCCAGGAGTTCTCGCTGCGCTATCCGCTGGTGGACGGCCAGGGGAACTTCGGGTCGGTGGACGGGGACCCCGCGGCGGCCTACCGGTACACGGAGGCGAGGCTGACGCGCATCGCGCTGGCGATGCTCGAGGACATCGACAAGAACACCGTCGATTTCGTCCCCAACTTCGACGACCGGCTGCAGGAGCCGACGGTGCTCCCCTCGCGGCTGCCGAACCTGCTGGTCAACGGGTCGGCGGGCATCGCGGTCGGCATGGCGACCAACATTCCGCCGCACAACCTGCGCGAGGTCGTGGCGGCGGTCACGCACCTGGTGGATCACCCGGACGCCTCGGCGCTGGAGCTCAGGAAGCTGGTCGTCGGCCCGGACTTCCCGACCGGCGGCATCGTCTACGGGCGCGAGGGGATCGCGGACTGCTACGAGCAGGGCCGCGGCCGCATCGTGGTGCGGGCGCGGGCGCAGATCGAGGAGAAGGAGTCGAGCGGCCGGTCGCAGATCGTCGTCACCGAGATCCCCTACATGGTCAACAAGGCCCGCCTCCTCGAGCAGATCGCGGAGTCGGTGCGCGAGAAGCGCATCGAGGGCATCTCGGATCTCCGGGACGAGTCGGACCGCGACGGCATGCGGGTGGTCATCGAGCTGAAGCGCGACGTGGTGCCGATGGTGGTGCTGAACAACCTGTTCAAGCACACCCAGATGCAGACCACGTTCGGCGCCATCATGCTGGCGCTGGTGGACGGCCAGCCGAAGGTGATGAACCTCAAGGAGCTGCTCCAGCACTTCGTCGAGCACCGCCACGAGGTGATCACCCGGCGCACCAAGTTCGACCTCGAGAAGGCGGAGGAGCGCCAGCACATCCTCGAGGGGCTCAAGATCGCGGTCGAGCACATCGACGAGGTGATCAAGATCATCCGCGGCTCCAAGACGACCGAGGAGGCCGATCAGAAGCTGCGGGCGCGCTTCAAGCTCTCGGAGGTGCAGAGCAAGGCGATTCTGGACATGCGGCTCGCCAAGCTGACGGGGCTGGAGATCGAGAAGCTGGAGGCGGAGCTCAAGGAGGTGCGAGCGCTGGTGGCGGAGCTGAAGAGCATCCTCGCCTCCAAGCCCAAGCGCCTGGGGATCCTCAAGAGCGAGCTGGCGGCGCTGGCCAAGGAATTCGGCGACGAGCGCCGCACCGAGGTGGTGGCGGACCAGGGGAACTTCTCGGTCGAGGACCTGGTCGCCGAGGAGGACATGGTCATCACCATCTCGCACACCGGCTACATCAAGCGGATCCCGGTCTCGACCTACCGGCGGCAGCGGCGCGGCGGCCGCGGGCTCAACGGGATGGGCACCAAGGAAGACGACTGGGTCGAGCACCTGTTCATCGCCTCGACCCACGACTACGTGATGTTCTTCACCGCCAACGGCCAGATCTACTGGCTCAAGGTGTGGGACATCCCGCAGGGGGGCCGCGCCGCCCGCGGCAAACCGGTGGTGAACTGCATCGCGATCAAGCCCGACGAGCGCATCGCGGCGCTGGTGCCGGTGCGCGAATTCAGCGACGACAAGTTCCTGATGTTCGCGACCCGGGGCGGGACCGTGAAGAAGACCGTGCTCTCGGCGTACGGGAACGTGCGCACCACCGGGATCAACGCGATCAACATCGAGAACGGCGACGAGCTGATCGATGTCCAGATCACCGACGGCACCAACGACATCGTGCTCGCCACCCGCCACGGGATGAGCATCCGCTTCCAGGAGAAGAACGTGCGGGAGATGGGCCGCGCGACCACCGGCGTGCGCGGCATCGAGCTGGAGACGGGCGACGCGGTGATCGGCATGGTGATCGTCAAGCGCGAAGCCACGCTCCTCGTCGTGGCCGAGCACGGTCTGGGCAAGCGCTCCGAGTTGGTCGACTACCGGATCCAGCACCGCGGCGGCAAGGGGATCATCACCCTCAAGCACACCGAGAAGACCGGCGACGTGGTGGCCCTCAAGGAGGTCATCCCCGACGACGAGCTGATGGTGATCACGAGGCACGGCGTGATCATCCGCCTGCCGGTCAACGACATCAGCGTCATCGGCCGCAACACCCAGGGCGTCAAGGTGATCAACCTCGACGAGGGCGACGTGGTGGTGGACGTGGCGCGGGTGGTCAAGGAGGAAGAGGGCGGGGAGGAGGAGCCGACGGGCGACGTCGAGCCGGTCGGCGAGGGCGTTCACCCAGGGCTGAGAGAGAGCGTTGGCGCGCACCGAGTTGCCGGCGCTCGAGGCGTCAGCCTCCAGATGGAGACTACGCCGGGGTGCTCCACGACGGGGCGCAACGGATAGTCTCGACTTCGGGCGAGCAGCCGGTCGCGGTGGAAACCGAGCGGGGCGTGACGCCGGTGCGGGTGATCCTGGCCGGCCCCGAGACGGACTTCGAGGTGGATACGCCGGCGCGGCCGCTCCGGGTGACGCTCGACCCCAGGCACTGGGCTGCTCGCGAGGATCGCCGCCCCGTAGCGCGCGCGCCCGTTCCAACGCTCGGCCGGGGCGCGGTGTCGAACCTTTCAGAGCCGCCTTCCTCCGGGGGATTCCTGTGGCGCACCACTCTGCCATCCGTGTCCTGGTGTCGCTGGCCTTGCTCGCCGGCGGCCTCAGCACCCGCGTCGCCGCCCAGCGCGCCCGCGACGCCGGCCGCTGGACCGACCGCTGCCGCGACAACGACTGGGGCGACGACGCGCGCGCCCATTATTGCGAGATCCGAGAGACGGGCTTCAAGGCCGGCGGGGCGCTCTCCGTGGATCCGGGCGTCAACGGTGGGATCCGCATCACCGGCTGGGACCAGGACAGCGTCGCCGTCACGGCCAAGGTCCAGGCGCAGGCCGAGACCGACGAGGCGGCGCACGACCTGGCGCGGCAGGTCCGCATCTCGACCTCCGGCGGCTCGATCGTGGCCGACGGCCCTTCCACCTCGGGCCGCCGGTCGTGGAGCGTGAGCTTCACCGTGTCGGTACCGCGCCGCTCCGACCTGAGGGCGCAGACGGTGAACGGCCCGATTTCGGTGGATGAGGTGACCGGGAAGCTGGACCTGCGTGCCGTGAATGGGCCGATCGACCTGGACGCCGTGGGCGGTGACGTGCACGCGCGGACCACCAACGGGCCGCTGGTGGTGACGCTCAGCGGCGCGAAGTGGGATGGCGCCGGGCTCGACGGCGAGACCCAGAACGGTCCGGTCACGCTCGCGATCCCGTCCGGCTACGCGGCGCACCTCGAAACCGGCACCGTGAACGGGCCGATGAGCATCGATTTCCCGATCACCGTCCAGGGCCGGATCAGCCGCCACAACATCGAGACCGACCTCAATGGCGGCGGCCCGACCATCAGGGCCGTGACCACCAACGGCCCGCTGACCGTGCAGCGCCGCTGACGCCGCGGCGCTCACGGCCCGGCGGCGCGTCGTTGCCGGGTCGTGGCGCTTTGCGCTGACCGCATTTCGGGATAGGATTCGCCATCGCCCATGCAGCCGGGCGATGGCGTTTTCGTTCCCGCCGGCGGGAGGCGTTGAGGGATGGCGAAGCAGCCGCTGACGGTCCTGAAGTTCGGCGGCTCGGTGCTCGGCACCGCGCGCGACTACGCGGCAGCGGTTGCGGACGTCAAGCGCCACCTGCGCCGCGGCGAGCGCGTGCTGGCCGTGGTCTCGGCGTTGAAGGGCGCCACCGACAGCCTGCTCGCGGACGCGCACCACTTCGGCCCCGCGCCCGAGCCGGCGGCGACCGCGTCGCTCCTCGCGACGGGCGAGGCGGCCTCGGCGGCGCGGCTCGCCCTCGCCCTGAACGCGGCCGGCGTCGAAGCGACGCTCCTCGAGCCGGCCGCGATCGGACTCACCACCCGGGGTCCGCTCCTCGACGCCGACCCGGTCGCCGTGGACGACGAGGCGCTGCGGCACGCGCTCGAGCGCTCGGGCGCCGCCGTCGTCCCCGGGTTCTTCGGGCGCGACACGTCGGGTGGGTACGCGCTGTTCGGCCGCGGCGGCACCGACTTGACGGCGCTGTTCCTCGCGCACCGCCTCGGTGCCAGGACGTGCCGCCTCCTCAAGAACGTGGACGGCGTGTACGAGCACGATCCCGCGGAGAGCCGCCGCAAGCCGCGGCGCTACGAGGTGATCTCGTGGGAC
The DNA here is from genome assembly GCA_963729955.1 of uncultured Gemmatimonadales bacterium. GTDB lineage: Bacteria > Gemmatimonadota > Gemmatimonadetes > Gemmatimonadales > JACORV01 > Fen-1245. The sequence continues at coordinate 513,052 of CAVSQA010000001.1, read as the reverse complement.
GACGCCCTGAAGCTCGGCTCCAGGGTCATCCAGGCGAAGGCGCTGCACTTCGCGCGGCGCGAGCGCGTCGAATTCGACGTCGGCGCGGTCGGATCGCTCCGCGGCACGCGGGTGGGCGGGGGCCCGACCAGCTGGACCGGCGCGCGCGGCGGGAAGCGCGTGGCCGCGAAGGAGGAGAGGGTGAAGACGAACCGGAAGAAGGCCACCGTCGAGGTGGACGTCGGCGCCCTCAGCCGCTCCTTGGTGGACATTCCATCCGTGAGCGGCGACGAGGGGGAGATCGCGGCGTTTCTGGCCACCTACCTCGAGCGGCGGGGCTACCGCGTGGAGCTGCAGGAGGCGGCGCCCGGCCGGTCGAATCTGATCGCGCGAACGGGGACGGGGCCGCGGGTCGTCTTCGCTTCCCACCTCGACACCGTCCCCCCGTTCGTGCCCTCCTCGGAAGACGCCGACTTCCTCTACGGCCGCGGCGCGTGCGACGCGAAGGGCATCGTCGCCGCCCAGATCGCGGCCGCCGAGCGGCTGCGGGCCGAGGGGCACCAGGGGATCGGGCTGCTGTACGTGGTGGACGAGGAGGCGGGGAGCCTCGGCGCCAAGGTCGCCAACGGCCACCCGGTCGCGGGCAGCGTGCGATACGTCGTCGTGGGCGAGCCGACCGACAACCGCCTCGCCAAGGGGTGCATGGGCTCGCTCCGGCTCTCGCTGGCGACCGCCGGGATCGCGGCGCACTCGGCGTACCCGGAGCGCGGCAGCTCGGCCATCCTCGCCCTGCTTGACGTGCTGGCCGACGTCCGCGGGGTCGAGTGGCCCGCCGATCCGTTCTTCGGCGTCACCACGTGCAACATCGGGACGGTCGCGGGCGGGACGCGTGCGAACGTGGTCCCGGCCGAGGCGCGGGCGGAGCTGCACTTCCGCGTCGCCGTGCCCTCGGAGGTGGTGCGGCGGAAGCTGGAGCAGGTGGTGCGGGGTCGTGCCTCGATCGAGGTGCACACGGTCACCGAGCCCGTGCGCCTCACGGAGCTGCCGGGCTTCGAGACGTGCGTGGTGCGCTACACCACGGACGCGCCCCACCTGTCGCGGTGGGGATCGGCTCTCGTCTTCGGCCCCGGCTCGATCCTCGAGGCGCACACGGACCATGAGAAGGTGTCCAAGGTCGAGCTGTTCGAGGCCGTCGACGCATTCGTCCGGCTCGGGCGCACGCTGCTCGAGAAGAGCGGCGGGAAGAACGGCGGAGGGAAGCGATGAGGCTGGCGCTCTTCGGACACGGAGGCATGGGGAGCCTGGTCGAGGCCCGCGCGAAGGACGGGGGGCACGACATCGCCGTGATCTTCACCGACCGGGACGCGGCTCGTCCGCCGGAGGAGGTCGCGCGCGCGCTCGAGGGGGCCGACGTCGCGGTGGACTTCTCCGTCGGCGCGGCCGTTCCGGACCACGTCGCCGCGTGCGTGAAGGCCGGCGTGCCGCTGATCGAAGGCACCACCGGGTGGCAGGCGCAGCTCGCCCACGTGCGCGAGGTGGTGGAGCGCGGCACGGGCGCGGTGGTCTACGGCGCGAACTTCTCCATCGGCGTGAACCTCTTCTATCGGGTCGCGGCAGCGGCCGCCGCGCAGTACGCCCGCGATCCGGCGTACGCGCCCTTCCTGGAGGAAGCGCACCACGCCAGGAAGAAGGACGCGCCTTCGGGCACGGCCTTGAAGCTCCGCGACCTCGTCGCGGGCGCCTACGGCGGGCGCGAGATTCCGGTCGCGAGCACCCGGGCCGGCCACATTCCGGGCACGCACCGCGTCGGCTTCGACGGGCCGGCGGACCAGATCATCCTGACGCACACGGCCCGCTCGCGCGAGGGCTTCGCGGCGGGCGCGCTCCTGGCGGCGCAGTGGATCGTCACCGGCGGGCGGCGCGGCGTGTTCGAGTTCACCGAGGTGTTGGACGAGATCCTGGCCTCCGCGGGAAAGGCGGCACGATGAGCACGACGGTGGAGTGGATGCGGGGCTGCGCGACGGCCCTGGTGACGCCGTTCACGAGCACGGGGGCGGTGGACGAGGCGCGGATGCGCGCGCTGGTGGAGCGGCAGATCACGGGCGGGGTGAAGCTGCTCGTGCCCTGCGGTACCACGGGCGAGCGCGCCACGATGAGCGACGATGAAGGGAAGCGCGTCATCGCGGCCACGATCGCGGTGGCGAAGGGACGCGCCCGCGTCGTGGCCGGGGCGGGCAGCAACAACACCGCGCACGCCGTCGAACAGGCCAGGGAAGCGAAGGCCCTCGGTGCCGACGGCGTGCTGATCGTCGCGCCGTACTACAACAAGCCCACGCAGGAGGGACTGCTCGCCCACTTCCGCGCCGTGGCCGAGGCGGTGGCCCCGCTCCCGGTGATGATGTACAACGTGCCCGGGCGGACGGCCTCGAACATCCAGGCCGCCACCACGCTCAAGCTCGCGCGCGAAGTGCCGAACATCGTCGCGATCAAGGAGGCGTCAGGCGACTTCGCACAGATCATGGCCATCCTGCGCGAGCGGCCGGCCGGCTTCCGCGTGCTGTCGGGCGACGACGCGGTGACCCTGCCGCTGATGGCGCTGGGCGCCGACGGCATCGTGTCCGTGGTCTCGAACGAGGTGCCCGACCTGATGGCGCGCCTGGCCGACCTGGCCCTGGCGGGGCGCTGGGACGACGCCCGCGCGCTGCACTTCCGGCTGTTGCCGCTGATGGAGGTGAACTTCATCGAGTCGAGCCCCGGCCCCGTGAAGGCGGCGATGGCGATGCTGGGCCTGCTCGAGGAGCAGTTCCGGCTGCCGCTCGTGCCCATCAAGGACGCGAGCCGCGCGCGGGTGCGGGAGGTGCTGAACGGCCTGTCGCTCCTCGCGACGAGGGCGAATGCCGCTGCGTGAGCGGATCGAAGCGCTGCTGGCGAAAGAGCCGGCGGCGTTCGGTCCCGGGGAACGGGCCCTGTTCGACGAGTTCCGCGCGGCGCTGGGCCGCGGCGAGGTGCGTGCCGCCGAGCCGGCGGACGGCCGGTGGCGCGTGAACGCGTGGGTCAAGCGCGCCATCCTGCTGGGGTTCCGGATGGGGGCGCTGGTCGACATGTCGGAGGGGCGGACCCTGCGCTTCTTCGACAAGGACACGTGGCCGGTGAAGCCGCTCGCGCTGGAAGACGGGGTGCGGGTCGTGCCCGGCGGCTCAGCCATCCGCGACGGCGCGTACGTGGCGCCCGGCGTCGTCTGCATGCCGCCGATGTACGTCAACGTCGGCGCCTACGTGGACGAGGGGACCATGATCGACAGCCACGCGCTCGTGGGCTCCTGCGCCCAGATCGGCAAGCGCGTGCACCTGTCGGCCGCGGCGCAGATCGGCGGCGTGCTGGAGCCGGCCGGCGCGCTGCCGGTGATCGTCGAGGACGACGTGCTGGTGGGCGGCGGCTGTGGCGTCTACGAGGGCGCCATCGTGCACCGGGGCGCCGTGCTCGCGGCCGGCACGATCCTCACCGGCTCGACGCCGGTCTACGACCTGGTGCGCGGCGAGGTGTACCGCCGCTCCGACGCCTCGCCGCTCGAGATTCCCGCCGGCGCGGTGGTCGTGCCCGGCTCCCGCCCGGCGGCCGGCGAGCGTGCGGCGGCGCTGGGCGTCGCGCTCTACGCGCCCGTGATCGTGAAGTACCGCGACGCGAAGACGTCGGCCGCGACGGCGCTCGAGGAGGCGCTCCGGTGAAGCTGCGGGTCGGAGTCCTGGGCGCGACCGGTGCGGTGGGGCAGCGTTTCGTCCAGCTCCTCGCCGGTCATCCGTGGTTCGACCTGGTCGCGGTCGCGGCGTCGGAGCGCTCGGCCGGCCGGAGCTACGGGGAGGCGTGTGCCTGGAGGCTCGACGTGCCACCGCCCGCCGCGGCGCTTGCGCTGGTGGTGCAGCCGGTCGAGCCGAAGCTGGAGTGCGACCTCGTCTTCTCCGCGCTCGACGCGGCGATCGCGGGACCCATCGAGGAGGCGTTCGCCGCGGCCGGCTACGCGGTGTTGAGCAACGCGCGCAACCACCGGATGGCGGACGACGTCCCGTTGCTCGTTCCCGAGGTAAACCCCGATCACGCGGCGCTCATCGAGGTCCAGCGCCGGCGGCGCGGCTGGCGCGGGTTCATTGCCACCAACCCCAACTGCTCGACCGCCACCCTCGTTCTCGCCCTGGCCCCGCTGGAGCGGCGCTTCGGCCTGAAGGCGGTGGCCGTGACCACGCTCCAGGCCATCTCCGGCGCCGGCTATCCGGGCCTCCCATCGCTCGACATTCTGGGCAACGTCATACCCTTCATCGCGGGCGAAGAAGAGAAGATCGAGCGCGAAACGAAGAAGATCCTCGGCAGGCTGACGGGCGAAGCCGTGGCGCCGCATCCCGTTGTCGTGAGCGCGCAGACCACCCGCGTCCCCGTGGTGGACGGCCACACGGCGTCGGTGTTCGTCACCCTGGAGCGCGACGGCGGCCTCGAGGCGGTACGGGAAGCCATCCGCACGTATCGCGGCGTTCCGCAGGAGCGCGGCCTGCCGAGCGCGCCCGACCACCCGACGGTCCTCCTGGATCAGGACGACCGTCCCCAGCCGCGCCTGGACGTCCACCTGGAGCGCGGGATGGCGTCGGTGGTGGGCCGGGTGCGGCGCTGCGAGCTGATGGGCTACAAGTTCATTGTGCTCGGCCACAACACGATTCGCGGCGCGGCGGGCGCCGCACTCCTCAATGCGGAGCTGCTCCATTCGCTGGGGCTGCTGGCCCGCTAGCCGCCGTCTGCGGTTACGACACCCGACTCGTCCCCTCGCCCCACCAGCCCGTGGACTGACGCCCGAGTGACGCTGGCACCCTAGCGTTGCCATGTCGTAGTGGTACCCATCGGGAGACACGCCGCGGGGGGGGGCCATGACCTCGCCAGATGAACCAGCCTTCCTGAATCCGGTGTTCATGCTCATAGGAGACGCCCTCGGCTTCGTCCGCCGCGCCTTGAGAGCGGTGGACCAGGATCTCCCGGCGGGATGCGTGAGCCTCGCTCGCGAGGTGTACGGCGCCGGCGCCTACGCCGTCGGCACCGTGCTCGACGAAGAGTATCCGCGGATGATGGGGTTGCGCGGTTCAGCGGAGTTGGCGCTGCGCCTGGGCGAACTCGACGGGGCGGCCTCTCTGGCGCACGAGCTTCTCTCCATCGCCGAGCACTTCCGCCCCGACTTCGACTACGGCAATGCCGTCCACCACGGCCACCTGATCCTCGGGCAGGTGGCGTTGCGCCGCCACGACCGGGTCACGGCGGGCGAGGAGCTGCTCGCCGCCGGGCGCACGCCGGGATCGCCGCAACTCAATTCCTTCGGACCCAACATGAGGCTGGCGCGCGACCTGCTACGCGCGGGTGAGCGCGAAGTCGTGGTGCGGTACCTCGAGGAGTGCGCGAAGTTCTGGACGATGACACCGAACCCGCTCGGCGCATGGACGGAAGCCGTCCGCGCCGGCGGCATCCCGGACTTCAAGGCCAACCTGACTTACTGATCGATCGGGTGGAGGAGCGAACCGTGGCCCGTTCTGCCGCACCGCACGCACGCTGATGGGAGCCATCGAGCGGGGTGGGTTCAGGGGTATCGTCGTCGGCAGCGCCTGCGTGCTCGTGGCCCTGTTCGGACTCATCGTCGTGGCGGAGCTGTACCATCAGCGGACCGCCGTCTGCTATACCACGGCCCGGTGCCAGAACGCGGCGATCGCGGCGATTGCCGTCGGCGTGATTGGACTCGTCCTCCTAATTCGGGGTGTGGCCAACCCGACTCGCCGGTAAACGTCATCGACTGCTTACCGCTCTTACACCGAACCCCATCATGACACCGTAGCACCACTATGACGACAGCGCGGCGGAGACAGGGCCGGGTCCGAGGGCTAGCTTGCCGTGATGGCCCAACTGGGTGTCGAGCCTGGATCGCCGGTGCGCGAGTGCCTCGGGGCCTGTGGCGTCGGGTAGGCTCCCCCTCCGCGTGAACCGCCCGCTCGTCCTGGGGGGTGTGTTGGCGTACTCGGTGCTGGTCGGGGCACTGCGCTACTTCCGGGTGATCGGGACGACCGGCACGATCGTGTTGTTCGCGATCATGGTGCTGGACCTGGTGGCTACGCATTGGCTGTTGCGCGGGGCGGCGCGGCGGCGCTGAGCGCGCCGTGCGAATGACCTTGCCGCTACCCCATTCGAGCCGTAGCTTGCGCCCTTCCATGGAGTCGTCGCCCGCGTGACGGTCGCGTCGCCCCCCGAGTTGGTCACTCTCGAAGCGATTCGCGAGGCCGCGCAGCATCTGCGTGGCGTCGCGGTGCGCACGCCGCTGCTGCCGTCGGACGAGCTCGCGGAGCGGCTCGGCGTGCCGGTGTTCGTGAAGCCGGAGAGCCTGCAGCGGGTGGGGGCGTTCAAGCTGCGGGGCGCGTTCACGTTGGTCCGCCAGCTGGCGGAGAGCGGGGCGAAGGGCGTGATCACCTACTCGTCGGGGAATCACGGTCAGGCCGTGGCGTACGTGGCCAGGCGGTTCGGGCTGCGCGCGGTGATCGTGATGCCCGAGACGGTATCCGCACCAAAGCGGCGCGGGGTGGAGCGCTTTGGCGGCGAAGTGGTGCTGGCGGGCCGGACCTCGCAGGACCGGTACGAGCGCGCCGTGGACATCTCTGAGCGCGAGCGACTGGCGATGGTGCCGCCCTTCGACCACCCGTCCATCATCGCGGGTCAGGGGACGGCGGGGCTCGAGTTGGTCGAGGACTGTCCCGACGTTCGCACGGTCGCGGTTCCCGTCGGCGGGGGTGGGTTGGCGGCGGGCGTGGCGACTGCGGTCAGGTGGCTCAGGCCGGAAGCCGGCGTCGTCACGGTGGAGCCGGAGGGGGCCCCGACGTACGAGCGGGCGCGGGCGGCCGGCAAGCCGGTGACGCTCGAGCGCACGGGGAGCGTGGCGGACGGATTGTTGCCGCTGAGGATCGGCGCGCTGACCTTCGCGCATCTGGTGCGTGCCGGCGCTCAGGCGCGCCTCGTCTCCGACGCGGCGATCGTGCAGGCGGTGCGGTTCGCCCTGGATCGCCTGAAGCTGGTGGTGGAACCCTCGGGGGCGGCGACGCTGGCCTGGCTGCTGGGCCAGCCGGCCGGCTCCGTCGCGGGGCCCGTCGTGGCCGTGCTGTCGGGCGGAAACATCGAGTGGGAGGGCCTGCAATCGCTCCTGGCGGCGCAGTCGTGACGGCGCCCGGCCCGCTCGCCGGCGCCAAGGTGCTGGTGGCGGACGACGATGCCGCGCTGGTGGGCACCCTGACCTGGATCCTCAAGGAGCAGGGGTGCCACGTCGTGGCCGTCCCCGACGGTCAGGACCTGCTGCAGCGTCTGAGCGACGAGCGCCCCGACCTGGTCCTGCTAGACATCATGATGCCCAAGGTGGACGGGCTGCAGCTCCTGGAGCGGATCCGCAACGAGCCCCGGTGGCACGACCTTCCGGTCCTGATGATCTCTTCGATGGATCCGGAGGACGGCACGGCTAAGGCCCTCGGGCTGGGCGCGTCCGACTTCGTGGCCAAGCCGTTCCGCGTGAAGGAATTGCTGGCGCGGGTGGAGTCGCAGCTCAAGCGCGGCCGCGAGCTGCGGACGGCGCGGGAGGAATCGCGGGCGCGCGGCGCGATCGCCGACATCCTCCACGAGCTGACCGACTCGCTCAAGCCCGACGAGATCTACCACATTCTGGCGCGCCGGGTCGCCCGGGCCCTCAACATCTCGCGCTGCTCGCTGGTGCTCGCGAAGCCGGGTGACGTGTACGGCACGGTGGTGGCCGCGTACGAGAACCCGATGCTGCGCAACCTCCAGATCGAGCTGGTGCGCTATCCCGAGATGCTCAAGGCGCTCGAGACCGATCAGCCCGTGATCGTCGGCGACGTGCCGAACGATCCACTGTTCGTCGAGGTGCGCGCGCTGTGGGCCAAGAGCGGGATCCCGGTCCCGACCCAGTCGGTGGTGGCGCTGCCGTTCCAGATGCGGGAGGAGCAGTGCGGCGTGCTCTACCTGCGCACGGTGCAGGGTGAGGCGCCGCTGGGGCGCGACGACGCGCAGTTCGCGGACACCGTGATCAAGGCCGCGGTGGCGGCGATCGAAAAGGCGCACGACTTCGAGACGGTCGTCTCCGACAAGGAGCGCCTCGAGTTCCTCGCCGCGACCGACGCGCTGACCGGCTGCCTCAACCGCCGGGCGCTGTTGGAGGCCGTGGAGCGCGAGGTGGACCGGGCGCGCCGCTACAACCTCGTGCTCGCGATCCTGATGGTGGACCTGGACCACTTCAAGCGCATCAACGACACGCTGGGCCACCTGGTCGGCGACACCGTGCTGCGGCAGCTCGGCGAGCTGCTGCGGCGCGACGCGCGGTCGGTGGACGCGGTGGCGCGCTACGGCGGCGAGGAATTCGTCATCGTGCTGCCCGAGACGGCGGCGCACGGCGCGACGATCTTCGCGGACCGGATGCGGCAGCGCATCGCGAACTTCTCCTTCGGCGAGCCGATGCGCCCCGTCCGGATCACGGTTTCGGTGGGGGTGGCCTGCTTCCCCGATCCGGCAGTGGACACGCCGGAATCCTTCATCGCGCTGGCCGACGGGGCGCTGTACCGCGCCAAGGCGGACGGACGCAACGTGGTGCGACAGTGAACCAACGACGTTGTCCCAAGTGCCACACCGTCTACGCGGGCGACGCGCGGTTCTGTCCGCAGGACGGCACCCAGCTGGTGGACGTGGCGCCCGCCCCCGCGGTCGCCGCCGCCGGGTCCACCCAGGTGCGCCAGGCCGTCAAGCCCAAGTCGGTGGGCAACGACCCGGCGAAGACGCTCCGCAACCAGATTCTGGACCAGCGCTACCAGGTGGTGCGGAAGCTGGGCGAGGGCGGGATGTCGTTCGTGTACGAGGCGAAGGACATCTCGAACGGCGAGTCGGTGGCCGTGAAGATCATGACGCCGAAGCTGGCGCAGGATAAGACCGCCGCCGAGCGGCTGCGGCGCGAGGCGGGTCTCGCGATGCGGCTCGACCATCCCAACATCTGCCGCATCATGCGACTGGGTGAAACCGAGGACGGGCTGATCTACCTGGTGATGCCGCTCCTGAAGGGCGAGCTGCTTTCCGACAAGGAAGTCCGCGACGGCCCCATCCCCCTCGACGTAGGTGTGCCGATCATGCGGCAGGTGTGCGATGCGCTGGAGGTCGCGCACCAGCAGCAGATCATTCACCGCGACCTGAAGCCGGAGAACATCTTCATCTGTCCGGAGCCCGACGGCGGGATCCGGGCCGTGGTGACGGACTTCGGGCTCGCCAAGGAGCGGCGCGCCGAGCCGGGAATGGCCAAGCTGACGGCGACCGGCATCATCCTCGGTACGCCGGAGTTCATGAGCCCCGAGCAGATCCGCGGCAAGCCGCTCGACGGCCGTTCCGACATCTACGCGTTGGGGCTCGTGGCCTACGAGATGTTCACCGGGAAGTTGCCGTTCGAGGGCAAGACCGCCCAGGACATGATGATCGCCCGGCTGCGGGGCCAGCCGCTGCCGTTGCGCAAGGCGCGGGCGGACCTCGAGTTCTCGGCGCTGTTCGAGAAGGCGCTGATGAAGGCGATCGAGGCCGAGCCCGCCGCCCGCTACCAGTCCGCCGCCGAATTCGGGCGCGCGCTCGAAGAGGCGGCCGGCGGCGGCGGCGGTGGCATGATGGGGAAGCTGAAGAAGCTGTTCTAGGTGCGGCGGCGTGCGGCAGGCGCCGCGCCCCGCGCCCGGAAAGCGTCCCGGTGAAACGCTATCCCGCCTTCGACCCGCCCGAGTACGTCGGGTGGCAGCCCGACCCGGCGCTCGTCGCGGCGTTCGCCGCCACGCCGCGGCGCGACCCGGACCGCCGCCGCGTGGTCGATGCGCTCGACGAAGCGGCCTTGCTCGAGCTGTACGCGGGGCTGCTCCGCACGCGGCTGCAGGACATCGTGCTCAAGCGCTGGGTGCGGACCGGGGTCATCTCGAAGGCCTGGCTCGGGACCGGCGAGGAGGCGATGACCGTCGGGCCGGTGCACGCGCTCGACCGCGCGCGCGACTTCGTGGTGCCGATGATCCGCAACGCCGGGGCGTGCGCCGAGATGGGCATGCCGATCGCCGACAACTTCCGCACCTACCTCGGCACCGGCGACGCCCCCAGCGGCGGGCGCGACCTGCACGCGGGCTCGCTCGCCAACCACGTGCTGCAGCCCATCTCGCACGTGGGGGACGTGGTGCCGGTGGTGGCCGGAATGGCGCTGGTGAGCCGGGTCCGCGGCGACGGCTTCGTGGTGCTCACCTGGATCGGCGACGGCTCCACCAAGACGGGCACCGCGCACGAGGGGCTGAACTTCGCGGCCGTCCAGAAGGTCCCGGGCATCTTCGTCATCCACAACAACCAGGTCGCCCTCGGCACCAGGCTCGCGCAGCATCACCTGAGCGGGAGCTTCAGCGAGCTGCCGGCGGCGTACGGGATGGCGGGCGCCGAGTTCGACGGCAACAACGTCCTCGACGCGTACGCCGCGGCGCGGCTGGCCGCGGAGCGATGCCGCGCCGGAGGCGGGCCCGTGATGCTGGTGGGCGAGACCTTCCGGATGGGGGGACACGCCACGCACGACGAGCGGGAGGCCCGCGCGCTGCTCCCGGCGGAGTGGTTCGCGGCCTGGGGGAAAAGGGATCCGATCGGCTTGTACGAGGAACACCTGCGGCGGCAGGGCGTCGCGGCGTCGCAGCTCGCGGACGTGGAGGCCCGGGTCGAGGCGGAGGTCGCAAGCGCGGAGGCCGAGGCGCTGAAGAGCCGGGACACCAGCGTCGCGGACCCGGCAACGGCGGCGGAGGGTGTGTATGCGCCATAGGATCGTGGTGTTGGCGACTGGGCTCGGCATCGGCGCGGCCGGCGCCCTCGGAGCGCAGGCTCCGGCGGCGGGCCGGACGCGCGTCGAGGTGGCCGGCCATCCGCTGCAGGTGGTCGAGGGCTTCGCCGTAGACGTGTACGCCGAGGGGCTCAGCGGAGCGCGGTTCATGGTGCTGGGACCGGACGGCGTGCCCTACCTCTCGCTGACGCGGCAGGGGCGGGTGGTGAGGCTGCCGGACCGGGACGGGGACGGGCGGGCGGACTCGGTGATCACGGTGGCGCGCGGCCTCAACATCCCGCACGGCCTGGCGTTCCGCGGCGACACGCTGTACGTGGCGGAGACCAACCGCGTGGTGCGCTTCGTCCCGGGCGCGGCGGCACCGCAGGTCGTGGTGCCGGACCTGCCGCACGGGAGCGGGCATTTCACCCGCACCATCGTCTTCGGCCCGCGGGACGGAAAGCTGTACCTATCGGTCGGGTCGTCGTGCAACATCTGCGACGAGCGCGACGCGCGCCGCGCGGCGGTGCTGCGCTTCAGCCCGGACGGCAGCGCCGGCGAGGTGTTCGCGCGCGGCCTCCGGAATTCGGTGGGCCTCGCGTTCGACCCCGCGACGGGCGAGCTGTGGGGCACCAACAACGACCGCGACCTGCTGGGCGACGACCTGCCGCCGGACCGGATCAACATCCTGCACCAGGGCGGCGACTACGGCTGGCCCAAGTGCTACCTCCCCGGCCACCGCAACCCGGAGTACCCGAACGCCGACTGCGACCACCTCGCCGAGCCGGCGATCGTGTTCCAGGCGCATTCGGCTCCGCTCGGCATCGCCTTCTCGACCGGCACGCAGTTCCCGCCCGAGTACCGCGGCGGTGCGTTCGTCGCCTACCACGGCTCGTGGAACCGCAGCATCCCGACCGGCTACAAGGTGGTGTACGTGCGGCAGCAGGGCGGCCGCCCCGTGGCGATCAGCGACTTCATCGTCGGCTTCCTTCCCGAGGGCGGCGACACGCCGTGGGCTCGGCCGGTGGGCGTGCTGGTGGCGAAGGACGGCAGCCTGCTGGTGAGCGACGATTACGGCGGCCGGATCTTCCGCGTCCACTATGTCGGGCGCTAGGGCGCGGCTCTGAGGCGGGGCTGGACGGCGGCCGCCCTGGCGGGCGCGCTGACCAGCGGCAACGGCGTCGCCGCCCTGGCGCAGGGAAGCGCCCGGCGACCCGGCATCGACGTGGTGTCGTACGGTTTCCAGATCGTGTTGCCGGACACCGGGAGCACGATCCACGCGCAGGCCACCATCGTCTTCCGCCGCCCGCCGGAAGCCCCCGACACCCTCGTCTTGGACCTCGTCGGCCTCACCGTGGATTCGGTGGGCTCTCACCAGCCGCAGCGCGCCTCGCCTTTCAGCCGGCGGCTGTTCGACTACGACGGCCGACTGCTCCGTATCGCGCTCTCGCCCCGGCTGCAGGACCCGGTCGAGAACGTCTCGGTGTTCTATCACGGCGTGCCCGGCGACGGCCTCCTGATCGGCGCCGACGGGCGCGGCCGGAGGGCGGCCTTCGCCGACGATTGGCCGGATCGCGCCAGGCACTGGCTTCCCACGGTGGACGACCCGGCCGACAAGGCGGAGGTGCTGTGGCTGGTCGGCGCGCCCGCGGCCTGGAAGGTCGTGGCGAACGGGCGCCTGGCGCGGAGCGGCCGTTCGCCCGACGGTCGCTCGTGGTGGGCCTACGAGGAGCACCATCCGATTCCCACCTACACGATGGTCATCGGCGCCGGCGCGATGGCGGTGAGCCGGCACCGGCCGGCCGTCGCGGGCGGCGACACCGTCCCGATCGAGGTGTGGACCGAGCCCGAGGACTCCGCCTGGGCCGACACGGTGCCGTTCCGCCGCGCCACCGAGATCGTGGAGACGATGCAGCGACTGGTGGGCCCGTTCCCGTACGAGAAGCTGGCGCAGGTCGAGTCCTCGACGCGCTACGGGGGGATGGAGAACTCGACCGCCATCTTTTACGCGGAGCAGCCGTACCTCGCGCGCCGGATGAGCGAAGGGGTCGTGCGGCACGAGACGGCGCACCAGTGGTTCGGCGACGCCGTCACCGAGCGCGACTTCCACGAGCTGTGGCTCTCCGAGGGCTTCGCGGACTACTTCGGCCTGGTGGTGGGGGCGGCGCTCGACGGCGATTCGGTGCGGGCGCGAGGGATGGCCGCTCTGGCGAGCGGCTACTTCCGATCGCCCGACGTGGACCGGCCGGTGATCGACACGACGGTGACCGAATTGACGCGCCTGCTCAACGCCAACAGCTACAACAAGGGCGCCTGGGTGCTGCACATGCTGCGCGGCACGGTGGGCGACTCCGCCTTCTGGCGTGGCATCCGCGACTACTACCGCAGCTACCGGGACTCGTCGGTGACGAGCGCCGATTTCCAGCGGGTGATGGAGCGCGCGTCGGACCTGAGTCTCGGCTGGTTCTTCGGCCAGTGGCTGCGCCAGCCGGGTTATCCGGAGCTCGACGTGATCTGGAGCTGGGATGCGGCGTCTCGCCGCGTTGCGCTGGATATCGATCAGGTGCAGCCGGCGGCCTGGGGCCTGTTCCGGCTGCCGAGCGTCACGCTGGAGTTCGTGAGCGGGTCCGAGATACTGGCCCGCCGCACCGTCTCCGTGTCCGGCGCTCGCCAGAGCGTGCGGCTCGACCTTCCGGGACCGCCCACGGACGTACGGGTGGATCCCGACGGGGCCTGGCTGCTGACGGCACGGGTGCGGCGCCAGCCGTAGGCGGAGGCAAGCGATGAGATTCCTGGTCCTCGGCGCCGGCAAGCAGGGCTCCGCCTGCGCGTTCGACCTGCTGCAGCAACCCACTACGCGACGCGTGGTGCTGGCGGACAGGCACGTCGAGCACGTGCCGGCCTTCCTCGACCCCTGGAAGGGCGGCGCGCTCGAGCTCGAGCCCCTGGACCTGACGAACCAGCAGGCCCTGGCGGCCGCCATCGGCCGCGCCGACGCCGTGCTGTCGGCGGCGCCGTACTACTTCAACTACGACGTCGCGCGCCTCGCCGTGAAGGCCGGCGTTCCCTGCGCCGACCTCGGCGGCAACACCGACATCGTCTTCCAGCAGAAGACGCTGCACGACGAAGCCGTCCAACGCGGTATCTCGGTCATCCCCGACTGCGGTGTCGCGCCGGGCATGGTCAACATCCTGGCGGCGGAAGGCATCCGCCGGCTCGACGAGACGGAGAGCGTGAAGATCATGGTGGGCGGTTTGCCGCAGCACCCGGAGCCGCCGCTCAACTACATGGTGGTGTACTCGCTGGAGGGCACGTTCGACTACTACACGTCGCCCGCCTGGGTGCTGCGCGGCGGCCAGCGTACCCAGGTCGAAGCGCTGTCGGAGATCGAGCACGTCGTCTTTCCCGATCCGGTGGGGCGGCTCGAGGCCTTCCACACCGGCGGCGGCATCTCGACCCTGCCCTTCACCTGGGAGGGCAAGATCCAGACGATGGAGTACAAGACGCTGCGCTATCCGGGGCACGCCGCGATCATGCGTTCGATCCGGGAGCTGGGGCTGCTCGCGACCGAGCCGGTGGACGTGAACGGGACGAAGCTGCGGCCGCGGGACGCGTTCATCGCCATCGTCTCGCCCAAGCTCACCAGGCCGCGAGGGCGCGACCTGGTCGCGCTGCTGGTGGAGGTGAAGGGGAAGAAGAACGGGCGGCCCGCCGCCACCCGCTGGCAGATGGTGGACCGCTACGACGGGACGCACGACGTGACGGCCATGATGCGGACGACCGGCTACTCCCTCGCCATCACCGGCCTGCTGCAACTCGACGGCCGGGTGGCGGCGACGGGCGTGCACACGCCGGACGAGTGCGTGAGCGCCGCGCCCTACGTCGAGGAGCTGGCCAAGCGCGGCATCGTGATCGAGGAGACGCGCCGGTAGTGGACACGATTCACATCCAGAGCTTCATCACCGCTCCGCCCGACGCGGTGTGGCGCCAGCTCCTGGGCCGGCCGGACGTCGTGCTGGACGCTCTGCCGCTCGCCGCGTGGCCCGATCAGCGGGAGGAGCGCGGCCCGTCCCGGCTGGCCGTGCCCTGGCCCGCTGGGAGCGGCGCCTCGGCCACCCACGTCGAGATCACGCTGGCCGAGGCTTCTGGCGGCACCCGGGTGGACCTGCGCCACGAGGGCTGGCCGGAGGGGCCTGCCTCGCAGGACGCGGTGGCCGGCCACTTCGCCGGGTGGCTGCAGGCGCTGGCGGCGCTGGGGCTGCTGGTGGAATCCGGCAAGGACGCGCGCGCCTCAGCGGCGTCGCTCGCCCGGAGCGAGCGCTACTTCGCGTCGGCCGAGATTCCCGCCGGCCCAAGCGCGGTCTACCGAGCGCTCACCGATCCCGAGGTGCTGCCGCGCTGGAGCGGGGGCGCGCTGGAGGGAGCCGAGGCGGTCGAGTCCATCGAGGGCGCGTACGCGCGATGGCAGCTCGCGGCCGCGGACGGCGGCGGCCCGCGCGAGCTGGTGATGATCCTGCGGCCCACGCCGCGCGGAACCCACTGCGCGCTGGCGGAGTACGGAGCGAAGGACCGCACCTCCTCGGCGCGCTGGCCGAAGATGCTGGAGCGCCTGGCCCAGTTCCTCCGCTAACCGAAGGCCCCGCGATGCCCGATCTCAAGCGCCTGTTCGAGTACGACGGCTGGGCCAACCGGGAGGCCCTCGCGTCGCTGCGCGCCGCTCCCCCGACCCCGCCGCGCGGCCTGAAGCTGATGGGGCACATCGTCGCCGCCGAGCTGCTATGGCATGCGCGGCTCGTGGGGGAGAGAGCGGCGCTCCCGGTGTGGCCCGATCTGTCCCCCGGCCAGTGCGAGACGTGGCTCGGTGACCTCGCGCAGCTGTGGACCAAGTACCTCGAGCGCACCGTGCCGGCACGGTTGGGGGAGCGCGTCGCGTACACCAACACCAAGGGCGAGTCCTTTGCCAGCTCGGTGGAGGACGTTCTGACGCACGTCGTGATCCACTCGGCCTATCACCGGGGGCAGATCGCGGCGGACGTCAGGGCGGCGGGTCACCAGCCCGCGTACACCGACTTCATCCACGCCGCCCGCACCGGCCACATCCCCTGATCGTCCCGTAAGCGCTGGAGGGCGGCCGGCTTCCCGGTGCCGGCGGTGGTGGGGAACGGAGCTTGCGTAGCCATCTCGCCATCGCAGGCAGGCTTGAGCCAACGCCGAGTGGCACAGACGAAAGGGGAGTAGCTCGATGGCAGATAAGAAGGCCGATCTCGCGGGTCCCGGCATCAGCACCTACGGGGAGGTCGCGAAGATCCTACCGAAGGACTACAAGTCGCTCCTCGACCCGAAGGAAACGCAGGTCGCCGTCACCGCGGCCAAGCGGTACATCGAGGACGGCCTGTGCCGGGAGCTGAATCTGATCCGGGTCGAAGTGCCCTTGATCGTCAGCCGCGAGAGTGGCGTGAACGACTACCTGGACCGCGACGGGTCGCGCACGCCGGTGGAGTTCCCGTGCGGGCTGGGCCTCGACGATCGGATCCACGCGCAGGTGGTGCAGGCGGCCACCAAATGGAAGCGGCTGGCCCTCAAGCAGTTCGACATGAAGTCGGGCGAGGGCTTGGTCACCGACATGCGGGCGGTGCGCAAGGACTACTTCCTCGATCACGACCACTCCTCGTACGTGGATCAGTGGGATTGGGAGCGGACCGTCACCGCGGGCCAGCGGAACCTGGCGTTTCTCAAGGACACGGTGCGGCGCATCTGGAAGGTGATCGTCGGAGCCGAGCAGCACGTGATGGACCTGTTCCCGAAGCTCAAGGACCCACGGTACCCGCCGCTGCCGGAGCAGCTGAAGTTCCTCCATGCCGAGGAGATCCTCGACATGTACCCGGATCTGCCGCGCAAGCAGCGGGAGACGCAGATTCTGCAGAAGTATCCCGCGATCTTCATCATCGGCATCGGCTGGGTGCTGAAGGACGGCTACCCGCACGAGATGCGCGCCGCGGACTACGACGACTGGGTGACGCCCACGACGTCGGACGATGGGAAGCCGATGCACGGCCTGAACGGCGACATCCTGGTGTGGAACCCGGTGACGAAGCGGCGGCACGAGCTGAGCTCGATGGGCATCCGGGTGACCAAGGAGACCCTGAAGCAGCAGCTCGAGATCAGCGGGCAGTTGGACTTCCTGAAGCTGCCGTATCACCAGGCCATCCTGAAGGACGAGATCCCGCTGAGCGTCGGGGGCGGCATCGGGCAGTCGCGCACCGTGATGTATCTGCTCCGCAAGGCGCACCTCGGCGAGGTGAGCGTCACGGTGTGGCCGGAGCAGCTCAACAGGATTTGCGAGGAGAGGAACATTCACGTCCTCAAGTGAGAGGTGAGGCGTGAGAGGTGAGAGGTTGAGGTGAGAAGTGAGAGGGGAAAGGCGTGAGAGGGCGGGACCCACCCTCTCACGCCTTTCGCTTCTCACCTCTCACTTTGCCTTCTCACGTTTCGCCCCTCACGTCTCACGTTATTATTCGCCCATGCCCTGGCCGTTCGCCTCCCTCTGGGAGCAAGCCCTCCCCTTCGACCGTTTCGTGAAGGAGTCCACCCAGCACTGCGAGCTGTGGACGGGCGTCTATCGCAGCGCGCGCATTCCGGAGTGGGCGAAGGAGGCGGCGGCCAGGCCCGGGCGGCGGTTCCGCCTGGTGGTGCTGGCGGAGGACTGGTGCGGTGACGCGTCGAGCACGGTCCCAGTCCTGGCGAAGTTCGCCGAGGCATCCGGAGTCATCGAACTTCGAGTCCTGCGACGGGATGCCTACCCGGAGGTGATGGATCGCTATCTCGGTCCCACCGGTGCCCGCGCGATCCCGGTCGTGATCGTCCTCACCGAGGCGATGGAGGAGTTGGGACACTGGGGCTCGCGGCCGGCGGCGCTGCAGGCCTTCGTGATGGGGGAGCGAAGCAAGGGCCGGACGTCGAAGGACTATTTTCCCGAGGTCCGGCGCTGGTACGCCCGGGACAAGGGCGAGTCCACGCTGCGCGAGATCCTCGAGGTGATGGCAGGCCCCCTGCCGGACGCCTGACGCCCGCCGCCGGACACCCTCTTCACCGAACCCAGCGCACCGCCTCCGGTGTACGTATTGTACGGTCTGATCCCCGCAGCCGTCGTCCTACCCTGTCGTCCGGAGGTGTCGCGGATGCGTACTCGCCTCACCATACCACTCATTGCCGGCGCGGCCCTCGCGGCCGCGGCGCCGGCGGTGCGTGCCCAGCAGCCGGCGCCGGCCCTGCCCACGCTCGAGGTAGGCCAGGCGGCGCCCGATTTCGCGCTCACGGGCGCCACGCGCTTCGGGGTCCTCAAGGACCCCGTGCGCCTGAGCAGCTTCCGTGGCAAGACCGTGGTCCTCGCGTTCTTCTTCAAGGCCAGGACCCGCGGCTGAACGATTCAAATGCACGCGTACCGTGATCAGTACGCGAAGCTGTTCCACGGCGGCAGGAACGTCATCCTGATCGGCATCAGCGCGGATTCGGCCGAGACGCTGGCGTCCTGGGCACACGACGACGAGTTCCCGTTCCTGATGGCCAGCGACACGGGCTCCGTGGTGGGCAAGCAGTACGGCGCGTACGTCCAGCGCTACAACCTCGACAACCGGACCCTGTACATCGTGGGGCCGGACGGGAAGATCGCCTGGAAGGCAGCACCGTTCCGGGAGATAGACCCGACAGCCTACACCGAGCTGGGCGCGGCCATCGACCGCATCGCAGGGGCCGACTCGACGTCGTCGGGTCACTAGGCAAGGACGCTCGCTCGGTCGATGTGGACGGGGGTCCGGCTTCCGCCGGGCCCCCGTTCAGCTTCCGGCCTCCCCGCGCGCCTTCCAAGGCCCTGCCGGCGACCGCGCGTCGGCCTGATCGAGTAGAGGAACGTCATGTCGCGCCCGGATCGTCGGCGCGGGTGACCTCCGGGCAACAGACACTGGCAGTTGCGTATACGTTGTCTGCACAATAGGTTCCGTATTCCGGAAACAGGAATATCTCGACGACAACCGAGAAGCAGCCGACTCTCCGTCCCAGCGACGTCGCCTTGGCCCTCCAGTTGGCGCGCGCGCCGGGCGCGCACTACGCGGACCTGTCGCGCGGCCTCCTCTTGGGCCTGGCCGAGGTCCATCGTGGGGTCCGGCGGCTGGAGCGCGCCGGTCTGCTGCTGCCGGGCGAGCGGAGGGTGAACCGGCAGGCGCTGCTCGAGTTTCTGGTGCATGGCGTCCGCTACGTGTTCCCGGCCATCCTGGGTGCCGAGGCTCAGGGTATCCCGTCGGCCGCGGGCGCGCCGAGCCTGGTGGGCAAACTGCCGGCCGGGGCCGCCGTCGTCTGGCCGGCGGCAGAGGGGAAAGCGCACGGGTTGAGCCTGGTTCCCCTCTACCGTGCGGCCCCGCGCGCCGCGCTGCAGGACGAGCAGCTCTACCGCGCGCTGGCGCTGGTGGACGTGCTCCGGCTGGGACAGGTGCGCGAGCGACACCTCGCGCAGGGTCTCTTGGGGGAGGACTTCAGTACGGCCGAGCGTTGAGCGGGTTGGGCCGCACCGCGCCGCCGGGCCTGGCCGCGTCGGGTCTAGCTGCCGGTCGCGCGGTGCAGTGCGGCGTCGATGTCCTGGTCGGAGCCCGTTCCCGTGTAGACCACGCGGCCGGCCGCGTCGACCACGACGACGTAGGAGGTGGTCGGGGCCTGGTAGGCGCGGACGGCGGCGCCGTTGGCGTCGAACAGGAACCGGAATGGATAGGGATGGGATGCCAGGTGCCGCCGGATCGACGCCGGTGTCTCGTTCACCGCGACGGCCACCTCCACGAAGTCCACCCGGTCCCCAAACCTCGCGTGCGCGGCCTGGATTCTCGGCATCAGGGCCTGACAGATCGGGCACCAGGTGGCCCAGAACTCGAACAGGACCGGTTTCCGGCCCACCAGCTGCGCCAGATCCACCGCCTTCCCGTCCAGGTCCTGCACGGTTGCCGCGGGCGCCGCCGTGCCGATCGCGAGCCCGACGTCGTCCTGGGCCGGGAGTGGAGCCGGGAACGGCAGCGCAAGAAGGCCGGCGCCGCCGAGCGCGAGGAATGAGCGAAGCACGCGACTCACCATACCTGACCCGCCAGGACGAAGTAGTACTCGGCCATCACCAGCAGTACCACACCAGCGCCCTTCTTGATCCATTCCATCCACCGCCCCGACCTGGGGAGCGCCGCCAGGGTTCCCGAGAAGATGCCCGCCGCCACCAGGATCGCCGTCATGCCCAGCGCGAACGTGAACAGGTAGAGGAAACCCAGCAGGCCGCTCCGGGTCGCTGCTACCCAGGTGAGGACCGCGGCGAACGCGGGCGCCCCGCACGGTGCCGCCACGATCCCACTCGTCGCGCCCATCAGGAAGACGGCGGGAAGCGAGCCGCCACTGAGGGTGCCGGCCCAGGCGATCAGTCGCGCCGGCGCGCCGACCGGGATTACGTCGAGCATCGCCAGCGCGAAGATCAGCAGCAGGTTGCCGATCGCCAGGCGCGCCCACGGGCTTGAGGATACCGTCCCGAACAGGTTCCCCGAGAGCCCGGCCAGGAGCCCGAGCAGCGCGTACAGCAGCGCGAGTCCCGCCGCATAGGTCAGCGTCAGGGCGACGGTCCGGCCCCGACTCCGCCCGGGCGCTGCGCTGCCGATGACCCCCACCGTGATGGGGATCATGGGATAGATGCACGGGGTGAGGCTGGTCGCCAGACCCGCCACGAAGAGCGCAGCCAGGGCGCCGAGCGGATGCTGGTGCAGCAGGGGTCCGAGGACGGTCGGAAGGGCTCCGATGTGGGGCATGGAGGAACTATATCATCACCCTCATCACCTGATCACCTCCCCGCGGTACATCGCCATGCCGATGGCCGCGTCCATCCCCAGCCTCGCCAGGGCCCGGACCTCCGCCCGGCTGCGGATCCCGCCGGCTGCCACGACGGGCAGCGCGGTCAGGCCCCGCAGCTCCCGAAACAGCTCGACGTTGGTCCCCCGCATCGTGCCCTCGTGATCCACGTCGGTGCACAGCAACCCTGCGCAGCGGCGCTCGAGCTCCGGCACCACGTCCCGCAGCCGTAACGGCAGCCGGGCGCGCCATCCCCGCACCGCCAGGCGGCCGCGGGCGACGTCGAGGGCGACCACGATCCGGCGGCGCCCCACCGCGCCGGCGAGCGAATCCAGGAAGCGCCGATTGACTCCGCTCGGCAGGAAGGCCCTGCTGCCGACGATGAGCTGGTCGGCGCCGGCCTCGACGAGCAACGCAGCTCGCCGCGCCGTGTGCACGCCTCCGCCCACCCGGATCCGCATCGGCGCGCGAGCGCACAGCTCGCGCACCAGGGCCAGATTGCCGCCGCGGCCCAACGCCGCGTCGAGGTCGATGACGTGCAGCCAGCGGTGACGGCGGAAGCGCCGCAGCAGGCCGGTCACGTCGTCGACCGAGAGGGCGAGGCGCCGCCCCCGCACCAGCTGAACGGCGCGGCCGCCCATCAGGTCGATGCACGGTACGATCACGTCGCCGGCCGGATCGCCACGCCGCGCGATGCGAGGAAGGTCTTCAGCACGCCGATCCCGAGCACGCCATCGTGAAACACGGAAGCGGCGAGCGCGGCGTCAGCGTGCCCCTGCGCGAAGGCCTGGAGAAAGTCCTCGGGCGTCCGCGCGCCGCCGGACGCGATCACCGGAACCGTCACCGCCTCCGCGACCGCCGACACGAGGTCGCAGTCGAACCCGCTCTGGGTGCCGTCGCGGTCGATGGAGGTGAGCAGGATTTCCCCGGCGCCCCGCTCCACGCCCTCCCTCGCCCACGCGACGGCGTCGCGGTGGCACGGCTCGCTCCCGCCGCGGACGCACACCTCCGATCCGTCCGGTGTCCGGCGCGCGTCGATCGCCAGCACCACCGCCTGGGCGCCGAACGCGTCGGCCAGCAACGTGATCAGCGACGGGTCGCGGACGGCGGCGGTGTTCACGGTCACCTTGTCGGCGCCCGCCTCGACCACGGCGCGCGCGTCCGGGAGGCTCCGGATGCCACCGCCGGCGGTGAGCGGGATCGAGAGCTCGAGGGCTGCGCGGCGTATCGTCGTCGACGAAGGTGGGACGGCGGTCTCGCGCGGCGGCGATGTCGAGCAGCACGACCTCGTCGGCGCCCTCCCGATCGTAGCGCGCGGCGAGGGCGACCGGATCGCCCGCGTCGCGCAGCGCTGCGAAGCGCACGCCCTTGACGACGCGCGCGCCGTCCGTGTCGAGGCACGGAATGATCCGGCGCGCCAGGCTCACGGCGCCCGCCCTCCTTCTGCCGCGAGAAAGTTGGCCAGCACCGCGGCCCCAACGGCCCCCGACTTCTCCGGATGGAACTGGACGCCGAAGACGTTGTCGCGCTCGACCACCGCCGCGAACGTCGAGCCGTAGTCGCAGACGGCGACGGCGGCCTCCCCGGCGGGTCCCGCGTAGGAGTGCGCGAAGTACAGGTAGGCGTCGTCCGGCAGGCCCGCGAGCAGCCGGCTGGCCGTCGGCCCGCGGCGCTCGACCCGGTTCCAGCCCATGTGCGGCAACTTCACCGTCGGGGGGAGGGCCGCCACGCGGCCCACGAGCAGACCGAGGCCGCACGCCGCGGGCGCCTCGTCGCTGCCCGCCCACAGTGCCTGCAGGCCGAGACAGATGCCCAGAAAGGGCACGCCGCGTCCGATCGCGTCGAGCAGCGGCCGGCGCAAGTCGCGAGCGTCGAGCGCCGCCGCGAGCGTCGCGAAGTGGCCGACGCCGGGCAGGACGATGGCCTCCGCGGTGCCGAGCGCCTCCGGTCCGGCGACGCGCTCCGTGGCGGCGCCGAGGCGGGCGAGCGCGCGCTCCACCGAAGGAACGTTGCCGGCCCCGTAATCCACCACCGCGACTCTCACAGCACTCCCTTGGTGGTCGGCAGCACGCCCTGCAGGCTCCGATCGCGCGTCGCCGCCACGCGGAGTGCCCGTGCGAAGGCTTTGAAGACGGCCTCCACCTTGTGGTGCGAAGAGCGCCCCTCGAGCACCCGCAGGTGAACGGCGGCGCCGGCCGCCTGGGCGAACGCGCCGAAGAAGTCGTCGAGCAGCTCGACCTGAAGGTCGCCCACCCGTCGGGCCGCGATCTTCCAGCGGCGCCGGAAGGCGGGGCGGCCTGAAAAGTCGAGCGCCGCCACCGCCAGCGCTTCGTCCATCGGCATCACCCAGTATCCGGCGCGCAGCGTCCCGCGCTTGCTTCCCAGCGCGCGGCGCACCGACTCCCCCAGCACGAGGCCCACGTCCTCGACCGTGTGATGCTGATCCACGTCCAGATCCCCGGCCGCCTCCAGCTCGAGATCGAGGCCCCCGTGGCGGGCCACCGTCTCGAGCATGTGGTCCAGGAAGTGGATGCCGGTTCGCACCGCCGCACGCCCGGCACCGTCGAGCACCAAACGGGCACGCACATCGGTCTCGCGCGTCTTGCGGTGGAGCGACGCGCGCCTCACCCGCGCGGCCACAGAGCCTCCAGAGCACGGATCAGGCGCCGCGTCTGCGCCTCGGTGCCGACCGTGATGCGCACGTAGCCGGGGCGCCCGAAGTCGCGCCGGCGGTCCCGGACCAGAATGCCGCGTCGCGCGAGTTCCGCGACCAGGCGGCCCGCGCGCCGACCGACGTCCACCAGGACGAAGTTGCCGCCGCTCGGGAAGCGGCGGATCCCGAGCCGGTCCAACGCGGCCTCGAGCCGCCCGCGGGCGCGCACGACCTCCGCGGCGAAGCGTCGCGTCGCCGGCTCCGCGCGCAGCGCGGCGACGCCAGCGGCCAGCGCCGCAGCGTTGACCGAGTACGGAGAGTGGGCACGCGAGAGCGCCGCGACGAGTCGGGCGTTCGCCAGCAGGCACCCGAGCCTAAGACCGGCGAGACCTCGCGCCTTCGAGAACGTGCGCGCGATCACCAGGTTGGGACGCCGCCGGATCCAGCCGAGCGCGGTGGCGCCGCAGAACTCGAAGTACGCCTCGTCCACCACCACGACGGTGGAGGGCGCCGCGTCGAGGACCCGGCGCAGCGCCTCGGCCGGGATCACCGTGCCGGTCGGGTTGTTGGGGCTGGCCAGCAGTGCCAGGCGCGGCCGGCGGCGCAGCGCGGCCAGCGTGCGCTCGAGCGGAAAGCGGAACGGCGGCCCGAAGCGCACCGAGGTGACGCGCGCGCCGGCGCGCTCGGCGTAGAAGCGGTACATCGCGTACGAGGGTTCCAGGATGAGCACTTGGTCGCCCGGGTCGGCGAAGGCGTCGACCACCAGGTGGATCGCGTCGTCGGTGCCGTTGGTGAGGATCAGTTCGCGTGGCGACCTGCCGAAGGCGCGGGCGATGGCCGCCCGGGCCGCGCCGTACTCCGGGTACGTAGCGACGTCGCGTGCGTCGAGCGCGGCCAGCGCTCGGAGCACGCCGGCCGCGGGACCCGCGGTGTTCTCGTTGAAGTCGAGCCGCAGCGCCCCCCTCCGCCCCCGTCCTTCGAGGGGGGGGTGGTACGAGCGCATGTGGCGCACGGCGCGGCGGACCGTGGGAGCGGCCGCCCGCCTCACAGCCGCACCTCCACCGCATGCTGGTGCGCCAGCAAGACCCTCCGCCGCCGCGAACGCCCGGACCACCGGCGCGAGCCGCCGGAGTCCCGCGCGCGAGACTTCCTGGACGCTGACGCAACGGACGAAGTCCGCCGCCGAGAGGCCGCCGCGAAACCGGGCGGCACCGCCGGTGGGCAATGAGTGATTGGAGCCGGTGGCGAAGTCGCCGGCCGACTGCGCGCTGTAGGGTCCGACGAACACGCTGCCGGCGGTGTCGAGCCGCTCGAGGAGCGCGCGGCCGCCGGGGAGGCTCAGGTGCTCCGGCGCGAACCGGCGCGCGAAGCGCACCGCCTTCTCCATGCTGGAGGCCACGAGGATCGCGCCCCTCTCGGCGAGGGCGCGGTGGGCCGGGTTGGCCCGCGGCAGGGCCTTGAGCTGGCGGTGCACCTCGTCCGCGACCCGTCGAGCGAGAGGGAAGGAGGTGGTAACCAGGAGCGCGACCGCCTCCGGATCGTGCTCGGCCTGCGCCACCAGGTCGGCCGCGATGTACCGCGCGTTGCCGCGCGTGGCCAGGACCAGAACTTCCGTCGGTCCGGCCGCCATGTCGATGGCCACGTCGGCCTCGACCAGCCGCTTGGCGGCGGCGACGTAGCGGTTGCCGGGACCGACGATCTTCTCCACCGCCGCGATGTGCCCGGTTCCGTAGGCGAGCGCGGCGATGGCCTGTGCGCCGCCCACGCGCCAGATCTCCCGCACGCCGAGCGCCGCCGCGGCCGCCAGCAGCTCGCGGCTCGGCTTCGGGCACGCGACCGCAATTCTCGCGCACCCCGGCGACCTGCGCCGGCACCACCGTCATCACCAGCGTGGAGACGAGCGGGTAACGGCCTCCCGGCACGTAACAGCCGACCGATTCGATCGGCCGCACCCGCTGGCTGACCCGGACGCCTCGCTCCACGCGGATGGTCCACTCGCGCGGCAGCTGGCGCCGCGCCACCAGCCGGACGTTCCGCGCGGCCCGCATCAGCCAGCGCCGGAAGTGCGGATCGGCCTCGCGCCGCGCGCGTGCGAGTTCGCCCGCCGTGACCCGGAGCCCGAGCTGGAGGGCCTCCGCGCCGTCGAGGCGCCGTGTCCAGGAGCGGAGCGCCGCGTCGCCCCTCGCCCGGACGTCGCACACGATGCGACTGGCAACGCGCGCGGCCGCGCCGTCGTCGCGTCCCCGCTGCAGGAACCGTCCGCCGACCGCCTCCGTCAGCGCCACGACCCTCATCAGAGCACGATCTTGTTGAGCGGGTACTCGACGATGCCCTGCGCGCCCGCCGCCTTGAGACGCGGAATCAGCGTCCGCACCACCGCCTCGTCCACCACCGTGTTCACGGCCAGCCAGTCACCGTCGTAGAGCGGCGAGACGGTCGGTGTCTTCAAGGCGGGCATCGTCGCCACCACGACGGGCAGGTCCGCCTTCCGCACGTTCAGCATCAGCCCGACCTTGTTGTAGGCGGCGATCGCTCCCACCAGCAGGAGCGCGAGGTTTTCGGTCTTCTCGCGCTTCCACGGGTCTGCCCAGGCGGTGCTGTTGGCGATCAGCTTCGTATTGGATTCCAGCACGGTGTCCACGATCCGCAGCCGGTGCGCGCGCAGCGACGCGCCGGTCTCCGTGACCTCCACGATCGCGTCGGCGAGCTGCGGCACCTTGACCTCGGTCGCACCCCAGGAGAACTCGATGCGCGCCTGGACGCCGTGTCCGCGCGAAGTAGGCCCCAGTGAGCTTCACTCCCTTCGGTCGCGATGACCTTCCCCTCGAGATCGCGCACGCCCTTGACCGGCGACTCCTCCGGCACGGCGAGTACCCAGCGCACCTTGCCGAGCCCGGTCTTGGCGTAGATCAGGTCCGCGACCTCGGTCACCGCCGCCCCGGTCTCCACGATCCAGTCCTTCCCCGTGAGCCCGGCGTCCAGCGCGCCGGTCGCGACGTACCGCGGCATCTCCTGCGCCCGCACCATCAGGCACTCGATCTCGGGGTCGTCCACCGCCGGGTAGTACGACCGCGAGTCGGCCGTGATCCGCCATCCCGCGCGCGCGAAGAGCTGCAGTGTGGCCTCCTGCAGGCTCCCTTTCGGAATGCCGAGCTTGAGCCGGTTCACGGCGTCACCTCTCCGATCCGGTCCCGGCCCGCCGGTCCGCGGGGCGGCGCCGCGCCCGTACACCGCTGACGGGTCGAAGACGCGCGCGCTCACCTCGCGCAGCGCGCCACCCGCGCCCGAGCCTTCGATAGAAGCAACTCCGGTATCCTTCGTGGCAGACGCCTGGTCCCTGCGGGTCCACGCGCACGAGGATCGTATCGGCGTCACAGTCCACCAGCACCTCGCGCACCCTGAGGGTGTGGCCGCTCTGCTCGCCCTTGACCCACAACCGGTTCCGCGAGCGGCTGAAGAACGTGGTGTTGCCCGTCTCGAGCGTCGCCTCGAGCGCAGGCTGGTTCATGTACCCGAGCATCAGGACGTCCCCCGTCGCCGAATCCTGAACGACCGCGGGGAGCAGGCCGTCGCCTTTCGCGAAATCGAGCTCCATCACCGCTCCTCTGCGTGAAACGCGCCCGCCGGCTGCGACGGTGCCGGCGGGCGAGCGTTCGGCGAAAGAAAAGCCCGCGGGCACCGGTCGTGCCCGCGGGCTGGTGGATGTGCGTCAGTCAGTTACGCGACACTACCCGCCGGGCACGGAACGTGGCCGTGATGGTGATGCTCGACGTGACGACGGCAGGTCAGTTGCATATGAAAGCAGTTTAGTCGGGGTCAAGGGAGGAGTCAACGACGAGGCGAGTCTCACCCCTCACTCACCCTTCTCCCCACGCCTCACCGCTCACCTTCAGTATCCCAGCGTGACCGTGGTGCCGAACTGTACGTGGGAGTCGGGGCTCCATCCCACTTCGATGCCGAACAGCGCGGCGCGGCCGAACTGGCCGATCGCGCCCACGCCGTAGCCGCTGTGGAGTCCCGACCACTGGAACCGCTCGGTGTCGCTCCACACGCGGCCGGCGTCGGCATGGGCCACCAGCCAGAGGCGGACCGGGCTGAGGCCTATGGCCGTGTCCCAGTACTTGTAGCGCAGGTCGGCGCTGGCCAAGGCCGTGTTGGGGCTGAGCCAGCGGCCCGGGATGTTCTGGCGCAAGGTGGTGGCGCCTCCGAAGCCGTCGGCCGGCAGCCAGCTGGTGAGACGCTCGTAGGCCACGTAGAACGGCACCGCGCCCCGCGCAAGCTGCACCGACTGCCGGAAGGCCAGGACTGTCTCGAGGCCCACCGGCACGAACTCGTTCGCGTCGAACGCCCAGCGCGTGTAGGAGAAGTCGCCCGCGCCTTTGAGGGCCTTGGCGGCCAAGGCCTCGACGAACACGCCGCGCGAGGGGGACGCCTCCTCGTCACGCGTGTCGAAGAGCAGGCCTCCCCTCACCTCGACGCCGGTCGACGACCCGGTATCCGAGGCAATTCCGCTCGCGAGGTCGGCGGCGAGTGCCGTGGGCGCACCGCCCAACGGCGTCGCCCGGTAGTGACGGTACTGGGCGCCGAGGTGGACTCGGAGCGGCCCCGCGATGTGGTGCTGCACGGCGGCAATGGCGGTGGTGCGGGCCAGGGAGTAGCGGTAGTAATGCGTCTCACCGCCGTTGGCCGACTCGAGCGAATCGTTCAGCACGCTGGCGTTGCCGAGGCCGAAGTACGGCGCGCGCTCGAACCGCTCGTAACCGACGATGCCCAGAAAGCGCCAGCCCGGCACCCGGCCGGTGTTGTTGTAGGTGAAGGACAGGGTCTGGGTGCCGCTCGTGGAAATGCTGGCCCCCGGGCTCATCGTCGCGCCGCTCGGGATCGGGCCCGGCGGCGCGGACTTCCACCATCCGCCGACGAGCTCCACACCGAGGCCGTCGAGGGAGTTGTACGTGGGCAGGGGGACCAGGAGCCACGACCACGGTTCGTTGGGCACCTGGCCGCGAGCGGCCCGTGGCGCCGCGAACAGGAGGACGGCGACGGCCGCCCAGGCCGCCGCCGAGCCGCGTGTCACCGGCCCGCCGGCCTCTCGTAGAGGGAGGCGCCATCGACGAGCCGGGCCTCGCGCCCGTCGTGCACGGCGAACTTGTAGCCCGGGTACAGCCCCGCCGAGCCGAACTCGCCGCGCTTGTTGACGGCGTAGTATTGCAGGTCGTACGTCGGGCGCCCGCTCGCATCCAGCAGCCGCGGCTCGCTCATCGCCACCGCGCGCCGCAGCGTCTCGAGGCAGGCGTCGGTGGGCGAGAGGCCGCGGCGCATCCCCTCGACCGTGGTGAAGCCGCCGCACACCATGATGTTGCACTCGCCCAGGCCGGTGGACCCGGCGGCCCCGACGTCGTTGTCCACGTACAGCCCGGCACCGACGATGGGCGAGTCGCCGACCCGGCCGGGGACCTTCCACGCGAGCCCGCTCGTCGTCGTTACGCTCGAGATGTCGCCGTTGGTGTTGATCGCGCTGCAATTGATGGTGCCGTGCGGTGGCACCGGGAGGGCCGCTCCCTCGGGAACGTCGCGGTAGTTGTCATCCGGGCTCAGGTTGGCGCGCCACCGGAGCCACGCCTCCCGCGACTTGTCCGTGAGCAGGTCCTCGATCCGAAACCCGAACTGCACGGCGAAGTCCTGCGCGCCCTTCCCCACCAGGAGGGCGTGGTTGGTGTACTTGAGGACGCATTTCGCCACTTCGCTCGGCGTCTTGATCCCTTCGAGCGCGCCGACGCCGCCGGCACGCTTGGTGGGCCCGTGCATGCACGCGGCGTCGAGCTGGACCACGCCCTCCGCGTTGGGAAGCCCGCCGTAGCCCACCGCCATATCGTCCGGATCCAACTCCTCGATCTTGACGGCCTCGATCGCGGCGTCGAGCGTGTCGGCGCCGTGGCTCACGATCAGGTCCATCGCCTTCGCCACGCCACGGATGCCGTTGGCCGAGGCGACGACGCAGGGCCGCGTCGGCGGGCGCAGCATGACGGCGGGGGCGCCGAGGCCGTCGCTCCTGCTCTTGATCACGGTGCGCACCAGCGGCATCGCGGCGGTGCTACCGAGGACGAAGTCGCGGCGCGAGAGGCGGTCGATCACGGAGACTCCTGGGGCGAGGGGCGGGAAGACGGAGAAGATATCGCCCGCGGGACGCGGATGGCCACCGCCCCGAACCGGGCGCGGCCCGACAGCGTGTAGCGCGCGTCGGCCAGCAGGACCTCGTAGCCGGAGGCCGACGGCAGGACCTCGTAGACGGGGAAGCGCGCCCAATCGAGGAAGATGCGGCCCGTCCGGGTGGCGGCCGCCGCGGCGCGCGCGGCCGGCGCGTCCGCCCCCACGTAGCGCTCGACCAGCGGCCCCTCCCGGCGGTAATGCGGCCGGTGCAGCCAGTCGAAGGAGCCCATTTCGTAGGCGCTGTCGCGCACCATGACCACGCTGCGCCGGAACGGATCGAGCGGCAGCGGCGACACCATCAGCCGCCCGACGGGCGCACCGCCCTCGGCGGAGGCCGCGCGCCGCACGATGCCGCGGGCCACCAGGTTCGACGCCGCCATCAGGAGGATGTAGGTGGTCGCCAGCGCGAGCGCCGCGCGGGCGGGCCATTCGGGCCGGGCCGCGCCGCGGCGGCGCAGCTCCCGCGCCACCAGGTATCCCAACCCCAGGGCGAGCCACATCCACGGGTCGACGATGAACAGCGTGTCGCCGTGGAACCAGTGCCCGCTGAACGGCATCAGCAGCCGCACGCCGTAGGTGTTGCACAGGTCGAGCAGGGGGTGCGTGAGCACCGACACCAGCGACAGCAGGAGCAGCGCGCGCGGCACGGCGGGCGCGCGCTCGGGGTGGCCGCGCCGCCGCACCCAGCGGTCCCAGCCCAGCATGATGCCGGTCAGCACCACCGGCCACACCGCCATCGCGAGGATGCCGTGCGTCCAGCCGCGTCGGAAGCCCAGCGCGTCGATGGGCCGGTGCAGCCAGTAGAGAATCCCGTCCACGTCGGGGATGTTCACGCCGATCAGCAACGTCGCGGTGGCGAGGGGCGTCTTCCGGCGCAGGCCGGCCTCCGCCAGCGCGGCGCCCACCAGGGTGTGGCAGAGGTTGTCCATGCGCCTTTCAGCTTGACGCCGCCAGGGCGCCGTGCGATGTAGTGAAGCCAGCCGCCGGATCGGGTCGTACCCTTCTCCGCACCTCGAGGTGCCGGCCATGCTCGAGACGCTCGATCTCGACAAGAAAATTGCGAAGCCAGCCTACGACAAGTCGTTCCCCGAGCTCCGGGACAAGCTGCGCGAGCTGCAGCGGCACACCTTCGACGCGAAGATCCCCGTCGCGGTCGTGTTCGAGGGATGGGACGCCGCCGGCAAGGGGGACACCATCGGCAAGCTGGTCGAGCGGCTCGACCCGCGTGGCGTGAAGGTGCATCCCATCTCCGCCCCGCTGGAGGACGAGCGGCTGCGTCCCTTTCTGTGGCGGTTCTGGAACAAGATTCCCGCGCGCGGCGAGGTGGCGGTGTTCGACCGCTCGTGGTACGGCCGGGTGCTGGTCGAGCGGGTGGAGAAGCTGATCAAGCCGGAACAGTGGCGCTCGGCCTACAACGAGATCGCGCAGTTCGAGCGGATGCTGAGCGACGACGGGATGGTGATCGTCAAGTTCTGGCTGCACATCAGCGAGAAGGAGCAGAAGAAGCGCTTCAAGGAGCTGGAGAAGAGCAAGTACGACTCGTGGCGCGTGACCAAGGAGGACTGGGAGCACCACAAGGAGTACGACGATTACGCCCGGGCGGCCGAAGAGATGTTCGAGCGCACCAACACCGCCTACGCGCCGTGGACGATCGTCGAGGCCACCGACAAGCGCTACCGGCTGATCAAGGTGTTCAAGACCCTGGCCGACGCGATGCAGACCGCGCTGCACGCCAGAGCCGAGCAGGCGACGCCCAAGCGAGCGGCCCGGGCCAGCGTGTCGGTGCAGGCCCTGAAGGAGATGGAGACCGTTCTCGACAAGGTCGACCTGACCAAGTCGCTGAAGCGGAAGGAATACGAAGAGCAGCTCCAGGAGTACCAGGTCCGGCTGCGGCAGCTCGAGTACCGTTGCTTCGACGAGCGGCGCGCGGTGGTGATCGGCTACGAGGGGTGGGACGCGGCCGGCAAGGGCGGCAACATCCGCCGGGTGACCGAGTGCCTCGATCCGCGCGGCTACTCGGTGGTCCCGATCGCGGCGCCCAAGGGCGACGACGCCACCCACCACTACCTGTGGCGCTTCTGGCGCCAGCTCCCCAAGGCCGGACACCTCGCGATCTTCGACCGCACCTGGTACGGGCGCGTGCTGGTCGAGCGCGTCGAGCACTTCTGCAGCGAGCCGGAATGGCGGCGGGCCTACCAGGAGATCAACGAGTTCGAGCTGTCGCTCACCAACTTCGGGACCATCGTGGTGAAGTTCTGGCTGCACATCTCGAAGGAGGAGCAGCTGCGCCGCTTCAAGGAGCGCGAGAAGATCGCGTACAAGCAGTACAAGATCACCGAGGAGGACTGGCGGAACCGCGAGAAGTGGGACGCCTACCGGCAGGCCGTGGTGGACATGCTGCAGAACACCAGCACCACCTACGCACCGTGGACGATCGTCGAGGCCAACGACAAGCTGTGGGCCCGGATCCGGACGCTCCGCACGATCGTCGAGGCGGTCGAAGACGGGCTTGGCGGCGGGAAGAACGGCAAGGACAAGAAGCGGAAGAAGAAGGGTGTCTGACCGGAACGACTCGGCCGCGGGGTCTCTTGCCGCCACCCCCGCACCGCGGTTACGTAAGTCTGGTCCGGAGAGGAGGCAGCGTGTGGGGACTGGAGAACGTCTCGGCGGCCACACCGAAAGGGCGGTTCGTGTTCCTCGCCCTCGTCATGGCCGTCGCGACGCTCGTGACCCTGCTCGAGGCCGTGCTGCTCCTGAATTGGGTCCCCCTCCTCGCCGCACTGGTCGGTTGGGCGTTCGTGCTGCTCTACGGAGTGCTGGAAGGGGTGGTCCTGCATCCCGGCGCGGGCGCCGTCGCGTCGCTCACGCTGCCCAGTGGCTCCGCCACGCCCTCCGTAGATCAGCACTCGAACATCGAGGCGATGGTCGCCCGCGGGCAGTACGCCGCGGCGGCGGCGGCCTACCGCGCCGTGATCGCGGCGTCACCTCGGGACGTGGTAGCCTGTGAGCGGCTCGCCCAGCTGGCACTGCACGAGTTGAAGGACTACCAGCTCGCCCTGTTCGCCGTGCGCGAAGGGGAGCGGCGCGCGCCGGACGCGCGCCGTCAGGCGGGGTTCGCCCTGCTGGCCGCCGGCATCTGCCGCGACAACCTCCAGGACGCCGGCAGGACGATGGTGGAGCTGCGGCGGGTGCTGGCCCGCTATCCCGACATCCCCAACGCCGCCCGGCTGCGCGCCGAGATCGAGCAGTTGAAGGCGATGTACTTCGAGGCGCCGTGACCCGGCACCCGAGGCTGGATCCGGCGATCTTTCATCTGCCCGCCGAAAGGATGCGGGCGGGCTACTACTCCGATAAGTACTTCGTCCGCACGCGCGAGATCCTGCTGGCCAACGGCAACCGCCCGCGGGTGACCATGCAGGTGTTCGGCAAGGCGCCCGCCTACCTCGGCGGGATCGACGAAGCGATCGCCATCCTCAAGCAATGCGCCATCGAGTGGCGGGACCTGGTGGTGCACGCGCTGTACGACGGCGACGAGATCCAGCCGTGGGAAACGGTGATGCTGATCGAGGGTCCGTACGACGCCTTCGCGCATCTGGAGACGCTCTATCTCGGCGTGCTGGCCCGGCGCACCAAGGTCGGCACCAACACCCGCCTGGTGGTGGATGCGGCGCGGCCGAAGGAAGTGATGTTCTTCCCGGCCCGCCACGATCACTGGCTGGTGCAGACCGGCGACGGGTACGCTGCGCACATCGCGGGCGCCATCGGGGTCTCGACCGACGCCCAGGCCTCGTGGTGGGGGAGCGAGGGCGTGGGCACGGTGCCCCACGCGCTGATCGCGGCCTACGGCGGGGACACGGTCAAGGCGACGGTGCTGTTCGCGGAGCACATCCCGGAGGCGGTGCGGGTCGTCACCCTGGTGGACTTCGAGAACGATTGCGTCGGCACCAGCCTCGCCTGCGCCCGCGCGCTCGGCCCGCGGCTCTACGGCGTGCGGCTCGACACGTCCGAGACGATCGTCGACAAGTCCATCATCCCGGAGATGGGGACGTTCAGGCCGACCGGCGTCAACCCGCAGCTGGTGTGGAACGTGCGCCACGCCCTGGACCGCGAGGGGTTCGGCCACGTCCGGATCGTGGTTTCCGGCGGCTTCACCGTTGAGAAGATCCGTCAGTTCGAGGAGCAGAAGGTTCCGGTGGACGCCTACGGCGTGGGGTCGTCCCTCTACCAGGGGCGGTTCGACTTCACGGCCGACGTGGTGCTGGTGGACGGCCGGCCGGTCGCCAAGGTGGGGCGCCACTACCGGCCGAATCCGCGGCTGGAGCGGGTCGACTAACGGCCGGGTCGCGCGACGGCGGTGCGAAGGGGGGAAGGGGCGTCGAGGCCTCTTCCCCCCTCGCCGTTGGTGCCACCGGCCACGGAGGGAGGGGGCTTGCGGGGCGGGGCGGGAATGCATATATATGCACCCACGTGCATAGCTATTCACTCGCCCCCGCGACCCTGGAGCCAGCGATGAGCCGTGACAAGAAGAAGCCGGTGCCGAAGACCCAGCCTCCCGAGGCGTTCGGCATCTAGCGGCCATCCGGCAGCCAGCGACGAGGCCCGCTCCACCGGAGCGGGCCTCGCGCTTTTGGGCTATGTTGCCGGCCGGCATGGTCGCCCCCTCCTCCGCCCCCGCCCCCGCCCCCGACCATCGCGCCGCGGTCGCGGCCGGCTTTCTCGGCTGGACGCTCGACGCCTTCGATTTCTTTCTCGTGGTGATGACGCTGACCGCGATCGCGCGGGACTTCCACCGCAGCGACGCCGCGGTGGCGCTGTCCATCACCCTCACCCTCGCCTTCCGTCCGGTGGGGGCGTTCGTCTTCGGGCTTCTCGCCGATCGCTACGGCCGGCGCATCCCGCTGATGGCGGACCTGATCTTCTACTCGGTCGTCGAGGTCCTGACGGGACTGGCGCCGACCTTCACCAGCTTCCTGGTGCTGCGCGCGCTTGTTCGGCATCGGGATGGGCGGCGAGTGGGGCGTCGGTGCGTCGCTGGTGATGGAGAAGGTGCCGATCCGGCTGCGCGGAGTCTTCTCGGGGTTCCTGCAGCAGGGCTACGCGGTCGGCTACCTGCTCGCGGCGCTGTGCTTCTTCGTCGTGTTCCCGCGCTGGGGGTGGCGCCCCCTGTTCTTCATCGGCGGGCTGCCGGCGCTGCTGGCGGTGTTCATCCGCTACCGGGTGAAGGAGTCGGAGGTGTGGCAGCGCTCGCGGGAGCGCACCTGGAGCGGGCTCGGGCGGGCCATCGTGCGGCACTGGCGGCTGTTCCTGTACCTCGTGGCTGCTGATGGCGATGATGAACATGGTCTCGCACGGCACGCAGGACCTCTACCCCACGTTCCTGCAGCGCGACTGGCACTTCACGCCGGAACGGCGGGCCGCGCTCACCGCCCTGTCGATGGTGGGCGCGCTCGCGGGGGGCGTGCTGGTCGGGCTCGTCTCCGACCGACTGGGGCGCCGGCGCTCGATCGCGCTGGCGTTGCTCGGCGCGCTGGTCGTCATCCCGGTGTGGGCATTCGCGCCGTCGCTCGGGCTCCTCGTGGCGGGCGCGTTCTGGATGCAGTTCTTCGTGCAGGGGGCGTGGGGCGTCATCCCGGCGCACATCACCGAGCTGGCCCCGGACGCCGTGCGCGGCTTCCTCCCCGGGTTCGCCTATCAGTGCGGCGTCCTGCTGGCCAGTGCGATCGCCTACGTGGAGGCGATCGCGGCGGTGGGACGGAGCTACGCACAGGCGATGGCCATGACGGCCGCGATCGTGTTCGCGGTCTGCGCCGTCGTCGCGATCGTCGGCCCGGAGCGGCGCGGCGTCGTCTATGGCGCAGCGGAGAGCCCGGCGCCCTGACGCTCCCGCAGCGCTGACCCTCCTCGCACGCCCATACTCCCCGCCGGCTTCCGCCGGCGGGCCCGGGCGTGCTACCATTGAGGCGAATCCCCACCAGGACCTGAGGCAAGCGACCAACCGGCCGAGGGCAGCGGTACGACGGCTCGGGGCGGAGCGCGGCGACCTCCGGGCTCCGTCGGCCCGGAGACACCACAAGGGGTGACCGATGAGCAGGGTTCGAGTGCTGGTCGGCACGCACAAGGGCGCGTTCGTGCTCAGCGCCGACGGGAAGCGCGAGCAGTGGGAGGTGAGCGGTCCCCACTTCGCGGGTTGGGAGGTCTACCATCTGAAGGGGTCGCCCGCCGACCCGGACCGGCTCTACGCGTCGCAGTCCTCCGGCTGGTCCGGCCAGGTGATGCAGCGCTCCAGCGACGGCGGCAAGACCTGGGAGCCGGTCGGCAACGAGTTCAAGTACGACGGCGTGCCCGGCACGCATCAGTGGTACGACGGCACGCCGCACCCGTGGGAGTTCAAGCGCGTGTGGCACCTCGAGCCGTCGCTGTCCGATCCCGACGTCGTGTACGCGGGGGTGGAGGACGCGGCGCTGTTCCGCACGGCCGACGGCGGCACGTCGTGGACCGAGGTGTCCGGACTGCGGCGTCACGCCACCGGATCGAAGTGGCAGCCGGGAGCCGGTGGGATGTGCCTGCACACCATCATTCACGATCCGGCCGACCCGAAGCGGATGTTCGTCGCCATCTCGGCCGCCGGCGCGTTCCGGACCGACGACGGCGGCGCGAGCTGGAAACCCATCAATCGCGGCCTCAGGTCCCAGTACATCCCCGATCCGACGGCCGAGGTCGGCCACTGCGTGCATCGGATCGCGATGCACCGATCGCGGCCGCGCGTGCTGTTCATGCAGAAGCACTGGGACGTGATGCGGACCGACGACGCCGGCGACTCGTGGCGCGAAGTGAGCGGCAACCTGCCCACCGACTTCGGATTCGCGATCGACGTGCATGCGCACGAGCCGGAGACGGTGTACGTGGTCCCGATCAAGAGCGACAGCGAACACTACCCGCCCGACGGGCGGTTGCGCGTGTACCGCAGCCGGACCGGGGGCAACGAGTGGCAGGCGCTCACCAAGGGCCTGCCGCAGAAGGACTGCTACGTCAACGTGCTGCGGGACGCGATGGCCGTGGATTCGCTCGACGCCTGCGGGATCTACTTCGGCACCACCGGCGGCCAGGTATACGCGTCGGCCGATGCCGGTGAGAGCTGGGCTCCCATCGTGCGGGACCTGCCGGCCGTGCTGTCCGTCGAGGTGCAGACGCTGCCGTGATCCGCGTCGTCCTGCCGGCGCACCTTCGGACGCTCGCGCGCGTGGATGACGAGGTGCGTCTCGAGGTGGCAGGGCCGGTGACGCAGCGCGCGGTGCTCGACGCGCTCGAGGCCAGCTATCCGATGCTGCGCGGGACCATCCGCGAACACGACACGCAGCGCCGCCGGGCGTTCATGCGTTTCTTCGCCTGCCAGCGCGACTTGTCGCACCAGTCGCCCGATGATCCGCTCCCCGAGGCGGTATCGGCCGGGGTGGAGCCGTTCCTGGTCGTGGGGGCGATCGCGGGGGGCTAGCCGTCGGCCGACGCTCCGGGTGACCCAGTGGCCGGCTGGGGTGCAGGTGGTACACTAGCGGCGCCCTGCCGTTCAGTCGGCCTCGTCCATCAGTTGCCGCGACCCCGGCGGCCCGTCAGCGTGGCCGCGGCACCACCTCGATCGCCGTGATGGGGTGCACCTCCCAGGCCGTGGCGCGCCAGTTCCGCGGGCGACCCGGCGCGGTGTTCTCCGACGCGTTCGCGTGCTCGGCGTCGAACATCAGCCAGCCGGTCACGCGGACCCAGCGGCCCAGGTACTGCCGCCGCAGCGTAGGCGTGGACCAGTCCACGCCCCGCGCCGCCAGCATCGCCCTCCAGCGCGGCGTCACCTCCACGATCACCCGCCGGGTTCCGCCGCCGTTCATCGGATCCAGAACCAGCTCGATGTGGGTATCGCGATCCGGCAGGCCCCTCGCACGGCAGTTGACGGTCTCGACGCCGCCCGGCTTCACGTCGTGGACATAGCCGACGATCCTTGCGCCGCGCCCTTCGTCCCAGCGCGCCCGGTCGTCTCCCGGCTCCACCAGGGCCGCCAGCGTCACCTGCGAATCGATGTCGGCCGAGTCCGGCGCCGTGTACCGGTTCTTGAGGCGGTTCAGCGCCTGGACGCTGGGTGTTGCTGCGTCACCCGTCATCCCGCAACCGTGGTACGTGTCTTGTGCGCTCACCGCGGCGGGTACGCCGGCGAGCGCGATGAGCGCGAAGGTCGCGACCGGGACGACGGCTCTCATGGGCTGTGTGTCATAGTAGCGCCGGGCGCCGTCACCTGGAAGGCAATCGGGACCTGGACCCGCACCCGCACCACGTGACCGCCGATCCTCCCGGGCCGGTAGATGGAGGCCGCTACTACCTCCACCGCCGGCTGCGCAAACAGGGGGTTGCTGGTTGAAAGCACCCTGATGGACCCGCGCTCGGCGCGGCCCACGGTGTCGATCACGGCCTCGACCACCGCTCGGCCGGAGATGCCGGCCTGTCGGAGAAGCTCCGGGAAGCGCACGGCCGGGTGACTGACCAGCTCGGGTCGCTCCTCGACCCATCGATCGGCATAGACGCCGCCGCGAGAGACGCTGTCGTTGGCCCGTGCGATCACGGGCGGGCTCACGGACTCGATGCCGAAGTGCGCGGGATCGAACGGCGCGGTCGAGGGCGGCGGAATGACCGTCGGGATCGTCCCCGGAACGATCAGCGGCTGGGGAGTCTGCGCGACGGTGAACCGGCCAAGGTCCGGCGCGGGAGGTACGGCGGTCCGGTCCGGCTCATCGTGGAAGACCAGTGGCACCACGATGTGGGCGGAGCTCGGCGCGACCCGGGTCTGGATCGTGGCGGCCACGGCTACCGAGATCAGCGCGGTGTGCACGAGCAGCGAGACCGCGGCGCCGCCGCGGCTTTCGTGGTGAGGCAGCTCCATGAGAAAGGCACTCACGGCTCCCCCTGGTTGGTGGTTGAGGAAACGCTAGCGGCCGGGCATGAATGCCGGGTGAGGGTCGCATTACCGATCGGTGTCGGCCGACTTACAGTCTCCTGCCGGCCTCTGCCGGCTCGGCGGGCGCCCCCGCCGGGCGTACCGGGGGGCGCTCGGGTGACCGCGAAGCGACGACCGTTGGCGCGATCCGGAACCCCCGAGGTCAATCCCGATGGCGGTCGTCGGCACTCCCGTCGCCCCGCGTTTGCGCTCGGTGCCGGCCGACGGTACGGTGGGGTCGGGCGTCTCCCCCGCGAGGCGGCTGACGGAGGTCCGATGCGGTTTCCGGCGCGCGCGACAACGACCATGGTCACGCTACTCCTGGCCAGCCTCGGCCACTCCACGCCGGCATCCGGCCAGGCGGGCACGCCGTATCTCCGCTACGAAGTGCGTGGACGGGTGCTGGAGGAGGGCAACGTTCACGTCGGGGCGAAGGGCGTGCTGGTCATCGCGGCTGAGATCGGGGACAGCACGACCACGGATTCCGCCGGCCGCTTCGTGCTGCGCGGCGTCGTACTGCCGGGCTGTTTCCGCGTGACCTTCGTGTCCCCGCTCTACTCGCCGGCAGAGGCTGCCGTGGACCTGCGCCGCGCCGCCGCGGTGACGTTCGGCCCCGTCGTGCTGCGTCGCCGTACATCTGGGAGCGCCGTCTATCACTACGGAAGCTGCTGGCCGGCGCCCTGGGATTGGCCCGTGGCGTACGGAGCCGTGGACGGTCGAGTCACCACCCGGAACGGGCTTCCGATGCCGAGCGAGCCGGTCGCGACCGAGTGTCCGGCGCTCGACACCGCGCGGACGGACGATGCCGGACACTATCGGCTCGACCTCGTGGTGCCGTACAGCAGGCGCCGTCTCGTGACCGACACCGCATTTCTCTCCTGCCGCGTCTGGCTGCCGGAGTCGGGAGACACCGCGGTCGCGAATGTGCGCTTCGCGCCGACGCCGCTCGCCTTCGCGCCTACCGTCGTGAGCTTCGGAGCGTCCGAGATCGTCGCTCCGTACGACGCGGCAGTGTCGGGACGGGTCGTGGACGGCACCGACGCCTCGCCAGTCGAGGGGGCGTTGGTCGAGATTCCCGAGTTGAACGTGAGGACCTCGGTGGATGCCAGGGGGCGGTTCGCGCTGCGCTTTGCGGCGCCTGCGGGCTGCTATCGTCTCTCGGCGCGCTACATCGGCTACGCACCGGTGCTGCGGCACCTGCTCATCTCCAGGAGTCAGTCGCTTCCCCAAGGCGTGATTCGCCTTCAGCGGCGCCCCTTCGGCCTGTCCGGGCAGGCAGTGCAGGGCGACTCCGGTTGCACGTTCACCCTCAGAGCATGGCCGTGGCGGCACCCCGCGGCATATGGCGAGGTGATCGGCCGCGTGACCTGGGCCGATAGCGAGCCGTTCGCCTTCGCATCGGTTATGCTCGGCTGCGGGAACCCGTCGGGCGGAGAGGCGAACGCCAGCGGGTTCTTTCGCATCGACGTGAGCTTCGGAGGTGACTGGGAGGATTCGCTCGCGCACCGGCGGTGGGTCACCTGCCGGCTGGTGGATGCGTCGATCCCCACCAACGAGACTCAGGTGACGATACCTCTCGCCGCGAGTCCCATCGAGGTCAAGGCCGTGGCGCAGCTGCTGGTGCGTCCCCGGAGCCCTGCCCGCCGGTGACCGTAATTGACCCTGCCGTGGCGGGCAGTGACCTTTAGCCCTGCCCGCAGAGGGAGGCGCCATGGCGAGCGTGATCTTCTGGGACGTGGACACACAGCACGACTTCATGCACGCCGACGGCAAGCTGTACGTGCCCGACTCGGAAGCGATCATCCCCAACCTGAAGCGCCTCACCGACTACGCCCACGCCAAGCACATCCGCATCATCGCCAGCGCCGACGATCACGTGCCAGGGCACCGGGAGCTGTCCACCCACCCCGACTTCAAGGAGACCTTCCCCGAGCACTGCATGCGCGGCACCAAGGGCCAGGCGAAGATCCCCGAAACAGCGCTGCGCGATCCGCTGGTGATCGAGCCCGGCCGGGAGGAGCCGGCCGCGCTCGGCGACCGCGTCCGCGCCCACCGAGGCGATATCCTCTTCCATAAGCACTGGTTCGACGTCTTCACGAACGAAAACGTCGAGACGGTACTCGGCATTCTCGCGCCCGAAACGGTCGTGCTCTACGGCGTGGCGCAGGACGTCTGCAACAAGTACGCGATAGAGGGTTTGCTCAAGCGGTACTCGCAATTGCGGCTGTACGGCGTGAGTGACGCCATGAAGCCCATCAATCGAGACATGGCACAGCGTTTGCTCGATTCGTGGGCACAACAGGGGGTTCACATCGTGAAGACGCACCAGATCGTGGAGGGCGGGCTGCTGAACAGCTCGCTGGCCGCATGACCGCCCCGTTCGGGAAGTTCTTCCTGCCCGGTCCGACCGAGGTCCTGCCCGAGGTCGCCAAGGCGCAGGCGCAGCCCATGATCGGGCACCGCGGCGCCAAGACGGAAGCCCTCCTCGGCCGGCTCGACGAGCCGCTCAAGGCGGCGTTCCGCACCAAGAACCCGGTCTACATCGCGGCCACCTCCGCCACCGGCCTGATGGAGGCCGCCATCCGCAACGGCGTGCGCCGCAAGGTGCTCTGCCTCGTGAACGGCTCCTTCTCGGAGCGGTTCGCGAAGATCGCGGCCGCCTGCGGCAAGGAAGTGGTCAAGGCGGAGGTACCGCTCGGACAGGCGTTCGAGGCCGATCAGGTGAAGGGGCTGCTCGAGTCGTCGGGGGCCGATGCGGTGACGCTCGCCCACTCCGAGACCTCAAGCGGGGTCCTGAACCCGGTGGGGGAGATCGCCCCGGTCGTGCTCGCGAAGCCCGACGTCATGCTGCTGGTGGATGCCGTGACGTCGCTCGCCGGCTCGCCGGTGGAAACGGATGCGTGGGGGCTCGACTTCGTCCTCACCGGCTCGCAGAAGGCGCTGGCGTTGCCGCCGGGCCTGGCGTTCGGCGTCGCCTCCGCGCGGATGCTGGAGCGCGCCAAGACGCTGCCGGACCGCGGCATCTACCTCGACCTGATTCCCTACGACGAGGCGATCCGCAAGCGGCAGACGCCGTACACGCCGGCGCTGTCGTTGATGTACGCGCTCGAGGCGCAGCTCAATCGGATCGCGGCCGAGGGTGGAATCGAGAAGCGCTGGGCCCGGCACAACGCGATGCGGGAGCGGGTCGAGCGGTGGGTCGGGAAGGAGGCGGGTGCCAAGCTCGGGCTGTCGTACCTGCCGCGGGAAGGCCGCCGCTCCTGGACGGTCTCCTGCCTGAAGCTCCCCGAAGGCGGGAAGGCCCTGGGCGGCGCCGTGGCGAAGGCGATGGACGCGAAGTTCGGCTACACAATCGGCGCCGGGTACGGCAAGCTCAAGGACGCCACCATCAGAATCGGCCACATGGGTGATCACACCGTCGCCGAGGTGGAGAAGCTGCTCGGCGCTCTGGAGGAGGTCCTGAAGAGTGCCTAACCGCATCGTAGTCGCGGACCGCCTCGGCACGGCAGGGCTCGAAATGCTGCGGGCCATGCCGGGCTTCGAGGTGGTGGAAACGGCCGGGAAAGGCGCCCGAGGTGCTCGACCGGGCTCTCGGCGAAGCGGTCGCGCTGGTGGTGCGCAGCGAGACCAAGGTCACGGCGGCGATGATCGGCAAGGCGGCGAAGCTCAAGGTCATCGCGCGGGCCGGCATGGGGACCGACACCATCGACGTCGAGGAGGCGTCGCGGCGGAAGATCCCGGTCCTCACGGCGCCCGGCGCCAACTCGAACAGCGTCGCGGAGTACACGTTCGCGCTGCTGCTGGCCTTGTGCCGCAAGGTGGCGCCCGCGGCGGCGTCGCTGGCGGCCGGGAAATGGGACCGGAAGGCGTTCGAGGGCTCGGAGCTGCGGGGCAAGACGCTGGGGCTGCTGGGCCTCGGCCGGATCGGGAGCCGGGTGGCGTCCATCGCCAAGGGCTTCGGGATGACGGCGGTGGGCTACGATCCCGGCATCACGGCCGAGCAGGCGGAACTGCTTCGGCTGGACCTGATTCCCCTCGACGTGCTCATCCAGCGGGCCGACGTGTTGAGCCTCCACGTCAAGCTCAACGCCAGCACGCGGCACATGATCGACGAGCGGCGGCTCAATCTGGTGAAGAAGGGCGTGCTCATCGTCAACACGGCGCGCGGCGCGCTGATCGACGACGTGGCCCTGGCCAAGGCGCTGGCCGACGGCCGGGTCGGCGGCGCGGCGCTCGACGTGTACGACCCCGAGCCGCTTCCCGCGGATTCGGTGCTGCGAACGGCGCCCAACGTGCTCCTGACGCCGCACCTCGCGGCCTCCACGGTCGGAGGCGCAGACGCGGGTCGCGACCGAGATCGCGTCGGCGCTCGGCGACGCGCTGCTGCGGAACGATTTCAGCGCGGCGGTGAACCTGGCGGCATTTCCGAAGTAGATGCGGTGCGGCCGAGTACCGGCCGCGCAGAGTGAGCGGGGGCGGCGCAGGCCGCCCCCGCGTGTTTTCAGCGCAGGCGGAAGGTCTGCACCGCGGAGGTGAGCTTGTCCGCCGCGGTCGCGAGGGCCTGGGCGGACGCCGCGATCTCCTGGGTCGCAGCGCTCTGCTCCTGGGAGGCCGCGGCGATCTGTTCGGAGGAGGCGGCGAAGCTCTCGGTGCTCCGGGCGAGCTCGTCGAGCCGGCGGGCGATCTCGGTCACGAGCGTCTCGGATTCGGCGGCCGCACCGCTGATCTCCTGGGCGAACCGGTCGCTCTCGTGCGCGGAGTCGGCCACGCTCTTCAGCCCCTCGCTCACGGTGCGCGCGGCACCGCGGGCGGCGGTGCTGACGGCGGCCACGCGGGTCATGGTCTCGTGAGTGGCCCCCACGCGCTTCAGGACGTCCTTCACGGTACCCTCGGTGGTCACCGCCGCCTGGGCCACCTGCATCGCCAGCTTCCGGACCTCGGCGGCCACGACGCCGAAGCCGCGGCCCTCTTCGCCCGCGCGCGCCGCTTCGATCGCGGCGTTCAGGGCGAGCATGTTGGTCTGGGTCGCGATGGCCTTGGTCTGGGCGACGAAGCGCCCGATCTGCGCCGATGCCTCGGCC
This sequence comes from uncultured Gemmatimonadales bacterium, assembly GCA_963729955.1. Taxonomy (GTDB): domain Bacteria; phylum Gemmatimonadota; class Gemmatimonadetes; order Gemmatimonadales; family JACORV01; genus Fen-1245. The sequence continues at coordinate 469,427 of CAVSQA010000001.1, read as the reverse complement.
AGGGCCGCCGCCTCGGCCACCCCCTGCTCGACCTCGGTGGCCAGCGAGGCCAGGGTCGCCGTGCTGTCGTCCAGGCGCTGGCGGTGGTCTTCCGCGAGGGTCAACAGCGCACGGTTCCGCTCGGCCGCATCGCGTGCCCCGGTCGCGAGACGGCCGGAGATCGCCCGGATCCGGTTCGCGTCGGCGGCGGTGGCCTTCACGATGGACGCCTGGTCCTGGGCACGCTGCGACAGGTCGTGGGTCGTGCCCGCCATCTCCTCCCCGCTGGCCGACATCTCCTCAGTGGAGGCGCTGATCTGGGCCGCCATCGCGGCGGCCTCGTCGGCGGCGGCACGGATCGCACCCACCAGGCGCCGGAGCGAGTCGAGCATCGTGGCGAGCGCCGCCCCCAGGTGCAGTACCTCGCTGGTCCCCTCCGAGACGCGCATCTCGCGCGACAGATCGCCCGCCGCCACGGCGGTCGCGGCCTGCGCCATGCGCTCGACGGGCACCGTGACGCGGCGGTTGAGCCAGGCACCCAGCGAGGTGAGCGCCGCGACCCCCACCAGCAACAGGAGGAGCGCCGCCACGAGCAGCAGCCGGCCCAGTTGGGCCACCGACAGGTATGCCACGGATACCGGCTGGCGGACCACGACCCACCACTCGACCGGCCAGGCGCGCGCGATGGCGACCCGCTGGTCCTCCCGCCCCGGCACGTCCAGGGTGGCGCGGGCCAGGGTATCGGTGAGCGTGAGCGCGTCGATCCCGGGCATGAGCTTGAGGACCTGCGAGGAGTCGCGCGTGATGATCAGGCGACCGGCCCGATCCACCACCTCGACCTCGGCATGCAGCCGAGCGTCGGATGAGGCCACGAGCCGCGAGAGCTTCGCCAGATCGAACTCCCCGCTCAACACGCCCACGCGCCGTCCGCCCGGCGCGGAAGGAATCGCCGTGGCCATGCGGAGCGTCACGGCCCGGGTGCGCTCATCGACGGTCGGGAGGCCCTGGAAGCTGCCGGTTCGGTACGCCCGCTGCCACCACTCCTGCGCGGCGTAACCGAAGCGGGGCAACGGGTGCGCCGCCACCGCCGTGAAGCCGTGGGAGTCGGTGAACAGGAGGTTGGTGAAGTCGGAGTGCTGCTCCAGTGAGCGCAGGAACTCGGCGACAACGGGGCTGGCGTCGAGGGAGCGCGTGGCGGCGAAGCTGCGCTCGAGCTGCTCCGGGGTCTGGCTGGTCAACCCGCGCCGCACGGCCTCCGCGTCGGCCGCCTGGGCCGCGGTGGCGACGGCGGGGCCGTCCGCGATCAGCTCCAGTTCCGCGCGGCGCTCGTGCAGGTACAAGCCCACCAGCGCGGCGGACCGCTGCGCGATGTCCGAGAGCCTCGCGTCGGCGTCCCGCGCCAGGTAGCTGCGCGCGGCCCGCCATGCCAGCAGGGAGATCACCGCCAGCACCACGATGGCCGCGAGAACGCCAGCCGTGATGAGCGTACGCTGGAGGCTGCGGGCGCGGAGGCGCGGCGGCGGAACGGGGCTCGCGGACATGAAGGCCGGCGCTAAGGTAGGGATGGCTCGGGGCCGCCGCAAGTCGCTATCTTACAACATTATGCCCGATCGGGACCCCGTCGCCTACGATCCGCAGAACGTCGAACGCAAGTGGCAGCAGCGGTGGGAGGAGCGCGGCACCAACCACGCGGACCTCGCCGGCGCGGCGCGCCCGTTCTTCAACCTCATGATGTTCCCGTACCCCTCGGCCGAAGGGCTGCACGTCGGAAACGTCTTCGCGTTCGTCGGTGCCGACATCCAGGGCCGCTACCGGCGGCTCGTGGGCGCCGACGTCTTCGAGCCGCTCGGCTTCGACGCGTTCGGCATCCACTCGGAGAACTTCGCGCTGAAGGTGGGAACGCACCCGGCCGAGCTGATCCCGCGCAACATCGACCGGTTCCGCCGGCAGCTGAAGCGCATCGGGTTGATGGCGGACTGGCGCTACGAGGTGCAGACCACCGACCCGCGCTACTACAAGTGGACGCAGTGGATCTTCCTGCAGCTCTTCCGTGCCGGCCTCGCCGTGAAGCGCCGCGCCGCGGTGAACTGGTGCCCGGCCTGCAAGACGGTGCTGGCCAACGAGCAGGTGATCAACGGCTTCTGCGAGCGGCACCCCGACGTGAAGGTCGAGCAACGCATGCTGGACCAGTGGTTCTTCACCATCAGTCAGTATGCCCAGCGACTGCTCGATCATCTGGAAACGGCCGATTGGTCGCATTCGACCCGGACCATCCAGGCCAACTGGATCGGGCGCTCCGACGGCGCCGAGCTGAGCTTCGAGACTCCGGCCGGCAAGCGGATCACGGTCTTCACGACCCGTCCGGACACGGTCTTCGGCGCGACGTACCTCGTGCTGGCACCGGAGCATGCCCTGGTGACGGACCTCACCACCGCGGAACAGCGCGCGGACGTGAACGCCTACCGGCGCCGCATTGCGGCGATGGACCTCGTGTCCCGCAAGGTCGGCGACAAGGCGAAGACTGGCGTGTTCACCGGCTCCTACGCGCGCAACCCGGCCACCGGCGAGGCCGTGCCGATCTGGATCGCCGACTACGTCCTGATGGAGTACGGCACCGGCGCGATCATGGCGGTCCCCGGCCACGACCAACGCGACTTCGAATTCGCCACCACGATGAAGCTCCCGTGCCTGAGGGTCGTCGCGGGGCCCGGACAGGACGCGTCCACCCCGCTGGCCGCGGCCGAGCCCGACATTCCGGACGGCCGGTTGGTCAACAGCCCCGGCTACGACGGCCTGCCGTGGCCCGAGGCCAAGCGCCGCATTACCGCCGCTCTCGCCGGCCAGGACCTGGCCAAGCCGGTCGTCAACTACCGGCTGCACGACTGGTGCATCTCCCGGCAGCGCTACTGGGGGCCGCCCATCCCGATCATCTACTGCGACGACTGCGGCACGGTGCCGGTGCCGGAGCAGGATCTGCCGGTGATCCTCCCCGCCCTCGAGGATTTCCGGCCCGACGATTCCGGCATCTCGCCGCTGGCGCGAGCCGAGTCGTGGTACCGGGTGCCCTGCCCCAAGTGCGGCAAGCCGGGCCGGCGCGAGACGGACGTCTCCGACACCTTCCTCGACTCGGCCTGGTACTTCCTGCGCTATCCGTCGGCGGACCGGGACGACGTCGCCTTCGACGCCGAGCTGACGCGTAAGTGGCTGCCGGTCACGTCGTACATCGGCGGGAACGAACACGCGGTGCTGCACCTGATGTACGCGCGGTTCATCACGATGGCGCTGCACGACATCGGGCTGGTCCCCTTCGAGGAGCCGTTCCGCCGCTTCCGGGCCCACGGAACGATCGTCAAGGACGGCGCGAAGATGTCGAAGTCGCGCGGCAACGTCGTCAACCCCGACGCGTACGTGGAGCACTGGGGCGCCGACACCTTCCGGATGTACCTGATGTTCCTCGGCCCCTATCAGGACGGCGGCGACTTTCGCGACGCCGGCATCTCGGGGATCCGGCGGTTCCTGGACAAGGTGTGGCAGCTGGTGGCGGCGGCGTCGGGCGGCGGGGGCCGCGGGCACAGGCCAGCCGCCCCGTACACCGCAAACCGGACGTCGGATTCCGCTCTGGTTCGCATGATGCACCGCACGGTCCAGCGCGTCTCGGACGACACGGCGTCGCTGGCCTACAACACGGCGATCGCCGCGATGATGGAGTACGTCAACGCCCTGCGGGACGGCGTCCCCACCCTCGCCCTGGTCGAGCCTCTCGTGATCCTGCTCGCACCGTACGCCCCGCATTTCGCGGAGGAGTGCTGGGAGAGTCTCGGCCACACGACGTCCGTGATGGAGGCGACCTGGCCGAGCTTCGATCCGGCGCTCGCCGTGGCCGAGGAGATTGAGCTCGTCGTGCAGGTGAACGGCAAGGTGCGCAGCCGGCTGCGGATGGCCCGCGGCGCGACCGAGGAAACCGTCGTCAAGGCGGCGCTGGCCGACCCCGCCGCGGCCAAGTTCACGGGCGGCGGCCAGCCGAGGAAGGTAGTGTTCGTTCCGGACAGGCTCGTTAACTTGGTGGTATGACTTGCGATACGTCACTTACGTGATGATGGTGATGCATTGATGTTGTGATGGTGTGATGATGGTGCCCGGCCTGACCTCGTCACCTCCCCACGTCATCGCCTTCATCATGTCACCACCTCCCCGTCGTTTCTCCGTCGTCCGCGACCTTCCGCAACTCCCGAACATCCTCTAATTGTGGCCGTGATGACGGACACCCTCCCCCTCGCCGAGGCCAAGAGCCTCGTGGCACGGGCCAGGTCCGGAGACCTCTCGGCCCTGGAGCAGCTGTACCGCGCCTACCAGCAGCCGGTGTACACGCTGGCGCGCCGACTGACGCGGAACGCCGAGGACGCCGAGGACGTGCTGCAGGAGACGTTCCTCGAGGTCTGTCGGTCGCTGAAGCAGTGGCGGGGCGATGGAATCCTGTGGGGCTGGATCCGGAAGATCGCGGTGAGCAAGGCCCTGATGCGCCACCGCCGCGAGAAGCTCCGGGAGTGGGAGCCGCTGGACGACGACGTGCCGCGTCAGGCCGAGGACGTGCCGTTGCAGATGGACCTGGAGGCGGCGCTGAGCCGGTTGACGGAGCGATCGCGGGCGGTGGTGTGGTTGCACGACGTGGAAGGTTACACGCACGAGGAGATCGCCGAGCTGATGGGGATGACGACGAGTTTCTCGAAGTCCCAGTTGGCCCGCGCGCACGATCGGTTGCGGCGGTGGCTCGGCGCAGGAGTGCAGGCATGAGCGAGACGCGGCATGGCACCGGCGAAGAGCTGCTCGCGCTGCGGGATGGGGAAGGGAGCGCCTGGGCGCGCGAGCACGTCGGGAGCTGCCTGGCGTGCGCGGCCGAGCTGGAGCGGCTCGAGCAGGTGCGGGCCCAGTTGCGCGCCCTGCCGTCGTTCACGCCGCCGCGCGACCTGTGGCCGGTGGTGCTGGAGGCGGCGCGGGCGGATCGGCGGCGCGGGCGGATCTCCGCCTGGTCCGGCGTGGTAGCGGCGGCGGCGGTGGTGGTTCTCGCCTTCACGGTGCTGCACCGGTCGGCGGCACCCGCGCCGGTGGATGTCGCGCTGCAGAAGGCGATGGCCGAGTCGGCCGCGATGGAGCAGATGTTCCAGTCGCTCCATCCGGACCGGCGTGCCTTGAGCGGCCAGGCCGCCGGCGTGGTGGCGGACCTGGAGGATCAGTTGGCGGAGGTGGATGCGGCGCTGAACGACACCACGACGTGGCGCAGCAATCCGGACCGGGTGGCCGGTCTGTGGAAGCAGCGGGCCGGACTTCTCTCGGCGCTGGTCGACGTGCACCAAACGCGCGCCACCGTGGCCGGGCTCTAATTCGAAGGGAGTGGAAGGTATGCGACGGCTCTGGTCTCTCCTCATCCTGGCCGCGGTGGCCGTCCCCGCAACGGCGCAGGAGCCGGCGACTCACGAGCGGGACACGACCCGCGTCCGCGCGCACGGCTTCCAGTACTTCAGCGGGCCTTCCGGGGTCCGCGTCGAGTCGTTCCAGAGGGGTCGGCTCGGCATCCTGGTGGATCTGACCGCGGATCCGGCGCGCGATTCGATCGGCGCCCGGGTGGCGGGCCTCACGCCCGGCGGCGCGGCCGAGAAGGCCGGCGTCCGCACGGGCGACCTCGTGGTGAGCCTCAACGGCACGTCGCTGGTGCGCCGGTCGGCGCGGAACGACGGCAGCAACGAGGAAGCGCCGTCCCGCCCCGGGATGCGGCTCATCGAGCTGGCCTCGCGGCTCGATCCCGGTGACTCGGTGCGGCTCGAGCTCAGGCGCGGCACTCAGCCGGTGAACGTCACCGTCGTAGCCGGCGAGTCGGGGATGGACGAGATGACGCGCGGGTTCAGAGTGGAGGTGCCGCCGCGCGCCGGTGAGCGGATGGAGGTGCCGTTTGGCCGGATGCAGACCTTCATGTTCGACGGTGGACCGTTCGCCGACATGGAGCTGGTCAAGGTGAACCCGGGTCTGGCCGAGTACTTCGGCACCTCCGAGGGCCTGCTGGTGGTGAGCGTGGGCGACGACTCGACGTTCGGGTTGAAGAGCGGCGACGTGATCCTGTCGATCGGCGGCCGCAAGCCGCTGAACCCGGCGCACGCGCTGCGCATCCTCGGCACCTACGAGCCGAACGAGAGCGTCAGCTTCGACATCATGCGCATGAAGCACCGCACCACGGTGTCGGGGAAGATGCCGGCGCGGCACCGGGGGGCGTGGACCGTGACCCCCAACTCGTTCGATTTCGACATGCCCATGCCCTGGATACGGGGATTCCAGGAGCAGGATCTCCCCAAGACGATGCTCCGCCTTCCCGGCGCGATGTCGCTGCCCAAGATGAGCACGCGCGCCGTCGAGACCTGATCGCCGCCGTTCCGGCGGCGGAAAGCTGCGGCGCCCGCGCGGTCGGCGGGCGCCATTGTCGTGCCTGCCCGGCCGGGCGCGGAGCCGCCATTGACACGGTCGCGAGCGATGCCGATGGTGATGAATCCCTCAGTCGGAGGCCCGCCGTGGTGTACGAGGTCCTGCAACTCGTCGCTCGCATCCTGCTCAGCTGGATGTTCCTGCAGTCGGCCTACGCCCACTTGACCCAGGTGAAACCGATGGGCGCTTACGCCAAGAGCGCGGGTGTCCCCCTGCCGGAGGTCGCGGTCGCTGGCACCGGCGTGATGCTGCTCGCTGGCGGGCTGAGCCTGCTGCTGGGTTTCCATCCCCGCATCGGTGCCGGCTTGCTGTTCATCTTCCTGGTCGTCGTGGCGTTCTGGATGCACGCCTTCTGGCGCGTAACGGATCCGATGCAGCGCGGCGCCCAGAGGGCCCAGTTCTGGAAGAACATCACCATCGCAGGGGCGATGCTGTGGATCTTCGTCAACACGAGCTGGCCCTGGCCGTGGGCGCTGGGGTGAGCCGTACCGGACGCGCGACGGCGCGACTGCCCTGATGTGAGGGGGGCGGCACGAGACACGCCGCCCCCGTCGCGTTGGTTGGTGAGGGTGCGCTATCTGGAGGGGCTTTCACTGCCCCCGGCCAGCACGTCGCCGAGGTCCACGCGCCAGAGCGAGCTGCCGCGAGGGATCTCCGCGGGGTAGGCCACGTACCGGCCGTCCGGCGAGAGCGAGTACCCCCAGCGGATCGCGCGATCGTCACGCGTGATGGCGACCGGGCGCTCGCCCTCGCGCAGCGACACGAGGAACACGTGGGTCTCGTTGCCGACGCCGGTCATGCCGAAGACGGTGAACGCGCGGTCGTCCGGCAGCCACTCGATCTGCCACCCCCATTGCGCCCCTGACTCCAGCGCCCGCGGCGGGTCGGTGAGGGCCCCGTCGGGTCCGATTCCGATCAGCAGCACGTCGTGGCGCGAGCCCTCGCCCGGCGGGTAGTGGTCGAACGCCAGCCGGCGTCCGTCGTGCGACCACACGGGCTGCGTCACTGTGCCGGCGACCGTCACGACCTGTCGCGCCCGGCCGTTCGGCCCTTCGGCGACGAAGACCGCCGTGGAGTCGCCGCGCTTCTCTGTATAAGCGATGCGGTTCCCGAGCACGCCGAAGCCGGTGCGCCCGGCGTAGCTGGCCGGGAAGGCGCGCAGGAGACGCGGGGGCCCTTCCGGCGGCGTGGACCACAGCTCCAGCCGGTTCCCGCGACGCTCCCGGTAGAAGAACTCGTCTCCGTTGGTGGATGAGCCGCCCGGGCCGGTGGCGGTGTTCAGCGGCGCGAAGAACGCTTCGCGCGTCACGACGCGCGTCTCGCCGTCGGCGAGACGGCGAACCATGAGGGTCCGCGCGTCGTGGCCCGACGTGACGGCGTAGGCGATGTACCGACCATCGGGACTGATTGACGCCAGCTGGCCTTCCGTGGGGATAGGCCACTGCGCGGCCGGACCTCCATTCACGGGCAGCCGGATGACCTCCTCTTGGCCGTTGATGCGCGTCTGCGCGTACACATGCGAGCCGTCCGGGCTCCACCCGAGCGGCCAATCATACTCTCGCGCCTCGGTGAGTTGCCGCGCCGCGCCACCGGCGACCGGCACGACTCGAATCGGAGCGACGAGGTTGCTCTGGGACGCCACGAGACCGCGGCCGTCCGGCGTGGACCTACCCAGTTGCATGTTCCGCGGGGTCGAGAAGCGTGCGACCGCGCGTCCCTCTAGCGTGGCGATCTCGTAGGCGGGTTTCTGGCCGGGGCTCTGCCCCTGGCTGATCTGCTGGAGCAGCAAGCCACGGCCTGGGAAGATGCGAACCAGTATGCCGGCAGTCCCAAGCTCCTGGGCCGGCCCCTGCGCCAAGGGCGCCCGCATGACGCTGCGTGTCTCGGTCCCCCTGCGGCGCAGACCGAAGTAGACGAACTGGCCGTCCTCCGACCACTGCAGGTTCTGGATCCAGATGACCGAGCTGCCGAATTCGGCCAGCGTCCGGGCCGTGCCGCCGGTCGAGGGAATGGCCATGACCCTGGAGAGCATGGTCGTGGCGTACGTGTCGGCTCGGCTGCAGTAGGCGATCCACTCATTGTCCGGCGAGACGGCCAGCGACTGTCCGGCGGTCCCCTCCAACGAGACCTGCCGGGGGGCCGCGCCGCGGCCCGTGCGGGAATCGAACCGCATCACCATGACATACGACTGCGGGTCGCCCGGTCTGGACGGCCGGTCGGACTGGAATGCGATGCGGTCGCCGCTCGGGAAGAACACGGGGTTGTAGTCGTTGAACGGCCCCGTCGTGAGGGGCGCAGGCTCGCCGCCGGCCGCGGAGACGACCCATAGGTTTCCCTTCTGCGCCTCGTAGGTCCCGAACACGATCCACCGCCCGTCTGGCGACAGCGCTGGGCTGCTCATCTCCATCGAGTCGGAACCGAACAGCCGCGTGAGCTGCGGCTCGACGGTGCGCACCTGCCGACGGCTCTCCTGGGCGGCGAGGGGCGCGACGACGGCGGTCGCGGTGGCCGCGATCAGCACGACCACACCCGCCTTCAGCACGCCGCGCGACCGTGCGCGCTGGGCGAGGTGGACGCCGAGCGCGAGCAGGCCGAGCGCATCGAGTAAGAGCAGCGCGACGCCCGCGATCGCGATCGGCGTCAGGACGCCGACTATGGCAGAGAGCAGCGTAGGAGCCGAAGGACCTGCGGCGGCGGCGAACGGGATCATCCTCACACCCTCCTGGCCGGCGACCGGGTCCGCGCGCCGGTTCCATCTGCGGCAAGAGCAGGAATCACGCCGGTTCGCTGCCGCGGGCTAACGCGCTGGGGGGCTGGAGGATGAGGGACGAACCGCGGGGCGGTGCTCGTCCGGTCCGGCACGATTTCGTGACCAGCCTGGTCACGATCCGTTGCTACGAGGCGTTGCTGCGAGGATGCGGTCCAGGCGCGGGCGCGAGATGCCCAGAATGTGGGCGGCCTGACGCTTGTTGCCGCCGGTCTGGCGCAGAACCCGCTCCACGTGCGATCGCTCCACAGCATCAAGGGAGTGGTCCAGGCTGCGGGGGATCGTTGCGGCCTCGTCGTGCAGGCCCGGTCCCAGCGAGACGGCGTCGGCCGTGATCACGGGGCCGCGGGTGAGCACGGCTGCGCGAGTGAGGGCGTTCTCGAGCTCTCGGACATTTCCGGGCCAGTCGTAGATCCCCAGCACCCGCATGGCGTCGTCGGCGACACCGTCCACGCGCCGGTGCAGCTCCCGCCCGATCCGGCCGAGCAGGTGCTCGACGAGCAGGGGGATGTCGCCGCGCCGTTCCCTGAGCGGCGGCACGGTGATCTCCACGACCCTGAGACGGAAGTACAGGTCCTCACGGAAGGATCCCGACCGCACGTACTCCTCCAGCGGCCGGTGCGTTGCGGCGACGACCCGCGCATCGGTGCGCCTGGGCTGTTCGGCGCCCACCGGATAGAAGTCGTGGCTCTCGAGCACGCGGAGCAGCTTGCCTTGCAGCTCGAGGCTGGTGTCGCCGATCTCGTCGAGGAAGATCGTGCCCGCGCCCGCCAGCTCGAAGCACCCCTTCCGGCTCGCCACCGCGCCCGTGAAGGCCCCGCGCACGTGGCCGAACAGCTCCGACTCGAGCAGTGTCTCGGTGAGCGCCGTGCAGTTCACGGCGATGAACGGCTCGCCGGCCTGCGGCGAGTTGAAGTGGATCGCCCGGGCGATGCACTCCTTGCCGGTGCCCGTCTCACCGCGGATCAAGACGGTCGCGCGATTGCCGGTGAGCACGCCGATCAGCTTGTAGATCTCGATCATGCGAGGGTCACGGCCCACCAGGCTCTCGAGCCTGAAGGGCTGTGCCGCCTCGTTGGTCAGGTGGCGCATCCGGCGGCGCAGCGAGCGCTCACGGAAACAGCGCCCGATCATCGCGTCGAGGCGGTCGAGGTCGAGGGGCTTCACCAGATAGTCGTACGCACCGGCCTGCATCGCGGCGATAGCGCCGTTCATGTCGTCGTGCGCCGTGATCACTGCCACGTCCACGTCGTCGCCGGCGCTGCGCAGCTGCCGCAGCAGCTCGATCCCGTCCATCCCAGGCATCCGCACGTCGGTGATCACGAGGCCGGGCTCGCATTTCGCTATGAGGGCCAGCGCTTCCTCCGCGCTGGCCGCCGCGCGCACCTCGTAGCCACCGCGGCCGAGGTGGTGTTCGAACGTTTCGCGGATGGAGAGATCGTCGTCCACCACCAGCACCCGGTCGCTCATGGCGACGGCTCCTCGGCGGTGAGCGGCAGCTCGACCAGGAACGACGCGCCCCGTCCGGCCGCGCTGTCGCCGGCTAGCCGGAGCCTGCCGCCGTGCTCCTCCACGGTCCTGAGCGCCACCGGGAGACCGAAGCCCGTGCCGCGCGGCTTGGTGCTGTAGAACGGCTCGAAGATCCGCTCGCGCGCCGGCGCCGGGACGCCGGTGCCGGTGTCGGTGACCCGAACACGGATGGTTTCGCCGGCCGCCGCACCGGCTGGCGCGGCGTCACTTGAGACCGCGAGCGTGCCGCCTTCGGGCATCGCTTCGACCGCGTTCAGGAACAGGTTCAGGAACACAGCCTTGAGGCTCCCGGGATCGCCCTTGACGCGGTCGCTCCGCGCGCGAAGCGCGGTCTCGAGCACCACCTGCTGCCGCTCGAGCTGCGGACGGATGACCTCGAGCGCATCACCCACGATCTGGTGAACGGAGCACGGCGCCTGCCGGAGCGAACGGTCACGCCCGAGCCGGAGGGCGCCCCCCACCACCTGGTCGAGCCGCTCAATCTCCCGCAGACAGATGCCGACCGGCCGCGCGGACGAATCCGGCAGGCGTCCGGCGGCGGCGTCCCGCTCCAGGCTCTGGAGGTTCAGCTTGAGTGAAGTGAGCGGGTTGCGAATCTCGTGGGCGAGCCGAGCCGCGAATGATCCCACGGCGGCCAAGTGGCGGCTCGTCTCGATTTCGCGAACCATGTCCCGCACCTTGGCGACCATCAGCGCGAAGGCGGCCGAGAGGCGCCCGACCTCGTCCTGCCCCGGCGCCGGCAGGTCCGGCGCGAAATTGCCTGCGCCGAGTTGGTCGGCGGCGACGGTGAGCGATTCGAGCGACCTGGTGCTCCGGCGCATGAGCAGGACGAAGGCTGCGGACGCGGCGATGGTCACCGCGAGCACGAGGAGCAGGTTGATGAGACTGGCACGGGTGAACGGAGCGGCGAACTCCTCGACCGCGCCCGAAGAGAGAATGGTCCATGGGGGGGCCGCCACGCTGGCAAAGGACGCCACCCGGGTCGAATCTCCCTCCCGGTAAACGAACGACCCTCGCTCCTGCGACAGGAGTGCCGTGTCAATGTTCCAGCCCTCCGGGCCGGCCAGGGCTGCCACTGCCCGTTGCGAATATGCGTGCCGGGGGTGGTACACGACCCGCCCGCTGCCGCGGTCCAGCACCATCGTATAGCCGGCCCGCCCGAATCGCGCCTCGAGAGCGTCCTGTGGAAGCAGGGCGTCGAGCCTGATCGCGGCCACCAAGGTGCCGACCCGGCGACCGTCGCGCGTGTCGTGGATGGGTCGCCGGACCACCAACGCCTCGCCCGCCGGAACGCCGCTCACCTTCGCGACGGCGATCGGGTCCCCGGGCTCCCCGAGGCGGTAAACGGGCTCGCCGCGCGAATCGAGCAACTCCACGCGCGTGTACGATCGCGCGAAGAGTTCCCAGGCGCGACGCAGGTAGACGTCCGCGCTGGCTAGCGCCGCCTCCGCCTCGGCGTGCCCCGCTCCGGCTCGGGCTCGGAAGAGCCGCTGGGTCTCGGCGTTCTCGGCGAGCAGGAGCAGGTCGGACTCCCGCAGGGAGTAGCGGTCGCGCAACTCCGACGCCGCACGCTCGGCGATCACCCTGGACTGGGCAGCGATCAGCTCGCGAACGGTCCGCATCGACCGGAAATAGAGGAAAACGCCGATCGCCACCAACGGTCCGGCGGCCAGCGCACAAAACATTGAGATCAGCTTTGCCCGCAGCGACATCGGGCCCACCTCGGGCTGCCGCGCACGCCGGCTTCACGATAGGGGCCGGGATCGGCCGCCGCCAGGAAAGCCCAGCTTGCCAAAGCGATGGCTCTTGACATATCGTGCGTTATTGCGTACGATATAGCGTACGATGTATCTAATGCCTGGAGGCGCAAGATGAGCAAGGACAACGAAGACTGGCCGTTCGGGCGCTTCTTCGCGGGTGGCTTTGGGCCGAAGTTCTGGGCGTTCTGTGGCCCGGAAGGCGGTCGCGGGCCGCGCCGCCGGATGCGACAGCAGATGTTCGAGTCAGGCGAGGTCAAGTACGTGATCTTGCGCCTGCTGAAGGAGAAGCCGCGGCACGGCTACGAGGTCATCAAGGCGCTGGAGGAGAAGATGGGCGGCTGGTACACACCCTCGGCCGGAACCATCTACCCGACGCTCCAGCTCCTGGAGGACCAGGGCTACGTGCGTGTGGTGGAGACCGAGGGCAAGAAGGTGTACCACATCACACCCGAGGGAGAGGCCTTCCTGGAAGAGCATCGGGACGTGCTCGACGAGATCCTCGAGCGGGTGCGTGGGGCGGTGCGCGGCTTCGCCGGCGGTTCGATGGGGGAGTTGAGCGAGGCGTTCGCGCGGCTGGCGCGCCTGGCGTACGGCGAGGCGTGGCGTGCCGATCCCGGCGACCCCAAGGTGCAGAAGATCGTCGAGATCCTGAAGAAAGCGGCGGCCGACATCGAGGCGGTGAAGGCGCCGGCGCCGGCAGCCTAGCCGTTGGCGGCCGCCGGCGGCAGCGAGGAGGCCCGGCCCTCCGGCCGGGCCTCTTGCGCGTCCAGGCTTGACGCGGCTCCGCTTCCCGGGCCATTCTTGAACGATGGTTCGAAAGTCAAACCGCCGTTCGACGTCCGCCGCGCCGCGGCGGCGCGCCGCTCGACCGCCGCGGCCGGCGCGCGCTGGTGATGCGGCAGACCATCCTGCGGGCGGCGGCGCGGGTGTTCCGGCGGCGCGGCTTCGCGGAGACCGGCATGCGCGACATCGCCGAGGCGGCGGATCTCTCCCCGGGCAACCTGTACTACTACTTCAAGAGCAAGCACGAGCTGCTGTACTTCTGCCAGGATCACTCGCTCGACCGGATGCTGGCCACCTGCCGCGGGGTCCAGGCGGGCGAGCTGGGTGCGGCCGAGCGCCTGGGGGCGGTGATCCGGGCGCAGGTGGCGTGCATGCTCGACGAGCTGGACGGGGCCGCCGCGCACACCGAGGTGGAGGCGTTGCCGCCCCGGCTGCGCTCCCGGATCGTCGCGAAGCGGGACCGCTACGAGGCGGAGGTGCGGCGCATCGTGACCCAGGGCGTGCGCTCGCGCCAGTTCGCGCCGTGCGACCCGGTGCTGGTGACGCGCGCGCTGCTGGGCGCGGTGAACTGGACGGCGCGCTGGTACCGGCCCGAGGGCGAGCAGCGACCGGCGGCGATCGCCGATGGCTTCGCGAGCTACCTGGTGAGAGGGTTGCTCGCGTGAGCGCGGGCCGGGACGCCCGCATCGCGCTCACGGTGAACGGCGAGCCGCGCGACGTGGTGGTCGCCGGCTACAAGACGCTGCTCGAGCTGCTGCGCGAGGACCTGCAGCTCACCGGCACCAAGCACGGCTGCGAGCTGGGCGAGTGCGGGGCCTGCGCCGTCCTGGTGGACGGGGAGCCGGTGCTCTCGTGCCTGCTGCTGGCCGTGGAGTGCGGTGGCGCTGACGTCACGACGGTCGAGGGGCTGGCCGCCGGGCCCGAGCTGTCGGCGCTCCAGGCCGCCTTCGCCGACCACGGTGCGGCGCAGTGCGGGTACTGCACGCCCGGCATCCTGGTCACCGCGCGGGCGCTGCTCGACCGGAACCCGCGTCCCACGCGCGCCGAGGTCGCGGAGGCGCTGTCGGGCAACCTGTGCCGCTGCACCGGCTACCTGCAGATCTTCGAAGCGGTGGAGGCGGCGGCGCGGGCCGAGGCGCCAGGGCCGGCTCGCGCGGGCGCGCCGCCGCACGGCCGGTCGGAGGCCGGCGCGTGAAGGTCATCGGCCAGCCCCGCCGCCGGGTGGACGCCCGCGCCAAGGTCACCGGGCAAACCCGGTTCGCGGACGACCTTGCGCTGCCGCGCATGCTCTTCGGGAAGCTGCTTCGCTCGCCGCATCCGCATGCGTGGATCCGCGCCGTGGACGTCGTGGAGGCCGGGCGGGCCCCCGGCGTGGTGGCCATTCTCAGCGGCGCCGATTTTCCCATCGCCTACGGGATCATGCCGGTGAGCCAGGACGAGCACGCCCTGTGCCGAGACAAGGTCCGCTACGTGGGCGATCCGGTCGCCGCGGTGATCGCGACCAGCGAGCGGGCGGCGGCCGACGCCGCTGAGCTGATCCGTGTGACGTACGAGCCGCTCGCCACCATCGCCTCGCCCGAGGAGGCCCTGCGACGGGCGGAGCCCCGCATTCACGACTACGGGGAAGGCCCCAACGTGCACCGCCTCGCGCACCTGGCCTTCGGCGAGGTGGAGCCCGCGCTCGCGGCCGCCGACCGGGTCTTCGAGGACCTGTTCTTCTACGAGGGCAACACCCATCTCCCGCTCGAGCAGCACGCGTGCGTCGCGGCCCTGGATCCCGACGGGCGGCTGACGTTGTGGTCGTCCACGCAGACGCCGCACTACCTGCACCGGGAGGTGGCGCGCGCGCTCGACCTGCCGGCGCACCGCATCCGGGTGGTCGCGACGCCCAACGGCGGCGGCTTCGGCGGCAAGAGCGATCCCTTCAACCACGAGATCGTGGCGGCCAAGGCGGCCCTGGTGACCGGCCGGCCGGTGAAGATCACGCTGACGCGCGAGGAGGTGTTCTACGCGCACCGCGGGCGGCATCCGGTGCTGATGCGGCTCAAGACCGGCGTCCGGCGGGACGGCACGCATCGTGGCGATGGACCTGGAAACGCTGCTGGACGGTGGCGCCTACGGGAGTTACGGACCCGCGTCCACGCTCTACACCGGTCAGCTCCAGACCGTGACCTATCACGTACCGCGCTACCGCTTCCGCGCGTGCCGCACCTTCACCAACAAGCCGCCGTGCGGACCCAAGCGGGGGCACGGCACCCCGCAGCCGCGGTTCGCGCAGGAGGTGCAGCTCGACAAGATCGCCGCGGCGCTGGGCAAGGATCCCGCCGACCTCAGGCTGCAGCAGGTGGCGCGCGCCGGCTCGCTCACCGCGAACTGGCTGCAGATCGGCAGCATCGGCCTCACGCAGTGCATCGAGCGCGTCGTCGCGGGCTCGGGATGGCGCGAGCGGCGCGGCAAGCTGCCCGCGGGGCGCGGCCTGGGGCTGGCCTGCTCGTCGTACCTGTGCGGCGCCGGCCTGCCGATCTACTGGAACGAGATGCCGCACTCGGGCGTGCAGCTCCAGCTCGACCGCTCCGGCCGGGTGACCGCGTTCTGCGGCGCGACCGAGATCGGCCAGGGCTCGGACGACGTCCTGGCGGCGATCGTCGCCGAGGTGCTCGGCCTCGAGCCCGCAGACGTGAAGCTCGTGACCGGCGACACCGACCTGACGCCCGTGGATCTGGGCAGCTACTCCAGCCGCGTGACGCTGATGATGGGGAACGCCGCCATCCAGGCGGCCGAGCGCGCCAGGGCGCTGCTGGCGGCGGCGGCGGCCGGCAAGCTCGGGCTCCCGGTCGAGCGCCTGGCCTTCGCCGACCGGCGGGTGTTCGACGTGGAGCAGCCGACCACCGGCATGACGTTCCAGGAGGCGGTGGTGGCCGCCGAGGTGGAGCACGGCACGCTCGGCACGACGGGATCCTACCGGCCACCGCGGAGCGCGGCGCGGTACCGGGGCGGCGGCGTGGGCCCCGCGGTCGCGTACTCGTATACGGCGGCCGTGGTCGAGGTGGAGGTGGATCCGGCCACCGGCTGCTTCCGCGTCCCGAAGGTCTGGATCGGGCACGACATCGGGCGGGTGATCAACCCGGTGCTCGCGCGCGGCCAGGTGGAGGGCGGGGTGTACATGGGCCTGGGCGAGGCGCTGATGGAGGAGCAGAGCTTCCGCCGGCTGCCGCCGCGCCTTTCCGCCGCGCTGGTGCACAAGATTCCGTCGATGCTCGAGTACAAGAGCCCGACTTCGCTCGAGATGCCCGAGGTCGTGACCTACTTCGTCGAGGACCCGGACCCGAGCGGGCCCTTCGGCGCCAAGGAGGTCGGCCAGGGACCGCTGCTGCCGATCGCGCCGGCGGTGGCGAACGCGATCTACGATGCGGTCGGCGTGCGGGTGGACCAAGTCCCCATCACGCCCGACCTCGTGCTGTCAGCGCTGGACGCGAAGGCGAAGGGGAAGGAGGGACGTGCCGGCCCCGCGGCCTTCCCGGACGTGCCGTGGCCGGAGGCGCTGCTCGTGCCTCCTCCATGGGAAGGCGGGGACGGCAAGGCGATCAACGAGCGGGCGAAGCCGCGCGACGCCCTTCCGACGCATCACTCCGGGACCGCGGGGGTCAAGGTATGATGCGGGCCCCGGACTTCCGCTACCACGCGGCACGCTCGGTGGCCGACGCGGCGCGCGCGCTGAGGGACGGCGGTCCGGAGGCGATGCTGATCGCCGGGGGCACCGACCTGGTGCCGAACCTGAAACGGCGCCAGCAGACGCCGGCGCTGCTCATCGGCATCCGGCAGCTGCAGGAGCTGCGGCCCATCGCCGAGGGCGGCGGCCTCGCGCTCGGCGGCGCGGCCCGGCTCGCGGAGGTCGCTGCCGACGGCCGCGTGCGCCGGCTCTACCCGGCGCTGGCGCGCGCCGCGGGCCTCGTGGCGACGCCGCAGCTCAGGAACATGGGCACGCTCGGCGGCAATCTCTGCCTCGACACCCGCTGCACGTACTACAACCAGACCTACGAGTGGCGGCAGGCGATCAATTTCTGCATGAAGGCGCCGGCCTCCAACGGCGGCCACGCCTGCACGAGCCCCGCCGGCGACGCGATCTGCTGGGTGGCGACGTCCAGTCCCCGCTGCTGGGCGGTTTCGTCCACCGATACGGCGCCGGCGCTGATCGCCCTCGGCGCGCGAGTCACGCTCGTGTCGGTCGACGGTGAGCGGGAGCTGCCGCTGGAGGATCTGTACGCCAACGACGGGATGGCGTACCTGACCAGGCGCCCGGACGAGATTCTGACGGCGGTACGTCTGCCGCCCAGCGACGGCGCGTGGCGCAGCACCTACTGGAAGCTGCGGCGGCGTGGATCGTTCGACTTCCCAGTGCTGGGCGTAGCGGCCGCGGTGCGCTTCGGCGCCGGGGGCGTCGTTGAGGACGTCCGCGTCGTGCTCGGTGCCGTCGCCTCCCACCCAGTCCTCGTTCCCGAGGCGTCGCGCCTGGTGGGACAACCTCTCAGTGACGACGTCGTCGAGGCGTTCGCGGAGGCGGCGGCAGACCGTGCCAAGCCGATGGACAACACGGACCTGGCGCTGGGATGGCGGAAGAAGGTGGCGCGGCGCTACGTGGCCGGGGCGTTGCGCGAGCTCACGGAGGCCCACGCGTCTCGGTAGCGTCGCTGGTTCGGCTGGCGGGAAATCGCCTCTCCGGTTATTTGCTTAGGTCTATGAAACGGTCTTCCGTCGCAGCGGCGTATCTGCCGGAGCGCATCGAGTCGCTCCAGGAGATCGCCACCAACGTCTCCTGGAGCTGGAACCGCGACGCCCGCGCGTTGTTCCGCCTGCTCGATCGCCCACTCTGGCACCTGACGCGGCACAATCCGCTGGAGCAGCTCCGGCGGGTGGACCCCAAGCGACTGGCCGCGTGCGCCCGCGACACCAAGTTCCTCCAGCTCTACGACCGGGTGCTCAGCGATCTCCGGGCGACCGCGTCCAACCTCGGCACATGGTGCGCGCAGACCTACCCGGACCTGAACGGACGCGCCGTCGCCTATTTCTGCGCGGAGTTCGGGCTCCACAACTCCGTGCCGATCTACTCCGGCGGCCTCGGCGTCCTGGCCGGGGACCACTGCAAAGCGTCGTCCGATCTCGGCGTGCCGCTGGTGGCCGTGGGCCTGCTCTACACCCAGGGCTACTTCAACCAGCGGATCCGGCTGGACGGCTGGCAGGAGGACACGGACGAGCGATTCGACGCGCGGCTGGGGCCGCTCGAGGCGCTGCTGGGGCCGAAGGGCGAGCCGTGGCTCGCGGTGGTGCGGGCCTTCGGCCGGCCGGTGCACATCGGCGCGTGGCGCATGAAGGTCGGTCGGGTCCCGGTGTATCTGCTGGACACCGATCTCGAGCAGAACGACCCCGCCGACCGCGGGCTGGCCGGCCGGCTGTACGCCGGGGGCCCGGAACAGCGGCTCAAGCAGGAGTGGGCGCTCGGCGTCGGCGGCGTGCGCGTGCTGCGGGCGATGGGGGTGGATCCCGGCACCTGGCACGCCAACGAGGGCCACGCGGCGTTCATGCTGGTCGAACGGCTGCGGGAATGCACCGCGCAGGGGACGCCGTTCGATCAGGCGATCCGCCAGGTGCGCGCCACGTCGCTGTTCACGACCCACACGCCGGTGCCCGCGGGACACGACGTCTTTTCGCACGAGCTGGTCGAGCAATGCACGGGCCCGGTGTGGGAGGAGCTGGGCGTGAGCCGCGACGTGTTCCTGCGCCTCGGCTACCATCCCGCGCGCGATCACGGCCAGTTCCACATGGCGGTGCTCGCGGGGCGGCTGTCGAGCCACATCAACGGAGTGGCCAAGCGCCACGGCGAGGAGTCGCGCCGCATCTGGCACGACCTGTGGCCGGACCGCAAGACGAGCCAGGTGCCGATCTCGCACGTCACCAACGGCGTGCACCTCGCGACCTGGATGTCGCACCGGATGATGGCGCTGCTCGACAACCACCTCGGCTCCGACTGGGGCAACCGGCTCGACGATCCGTCGCTGTGGGCGCAGGTCCTCACCATCGACGACCAGGTGCTGTGGTTCGTGCACTGCGAGCTCAAGAGCATCCTGATGGCCTTCATCCGCGAGCAGGCGCGGCGCCGCTGGTCGGACGAGTGGAAGGAAGCGGCGCACGTGGTGGGCGCGGGCACGCTCCTGGAACCCGACGCGCTCACCATCGGGTTCGGGCGGCGGTTCGCGACCTACAAGCGCTCCACGCTCATCTTCCGGGATATCGAGCGGCTGCGGAAGCTGCTCATCAACCCCTGGCGTCCGGTCCAGGTCGTGTTCACGGGCAAGGCGCACCCGGCCGACGAGGACGGGAAGAAGATGCTGCAGGAGGTGTATCAGTTTTCCCGCGACCCGCGGCTCGAGGGGCGGGTCGCGTTCCTGGAAGACTACGAGCTGCACCTGGCGCACCGGATGGTCCAGGGCGTGGACCTGTGGCTCAACCTGCCGCGGCCGCCGCTCGAAGCGTGCGGCACCAGCGGGATGAAGGCCGCGCTGAACGCGGTGCCGCAGCTCAGCACGCTCGACGGATGGTGGTTCGAGGCCTATGACGGCCTCAACGGCTGGGCGATCAAGCCGGCGCCGGAGGGCGGCGAGGGCGACGACTGGGACGCGGAGCAGCTCTACAGCCTGCTCGAGGACGAGGTGGTACCCTTGTTCTACGACCGCGACGCGCACGGCGTGCCGCACGGCTGGGTGGACAAGATGAAACAGGCGCTGCGGACCGTGGGGGAGCGTTTCACGGCGAGGCGAATGGTGCAGCAGTACGTGAAGACGTACTACGCTCCGGCCCTCAGGGGCGAGGCCCCGGGCGACGATCCCCCGAGTGCCTAGTGAGGCCGTGATGGGCGCGTCGTTCTGGGCCGCTCGTCCCGCCCGCTGGAGGTCCGCCGCACCGCCACCCCTGCTGCTGGGTTCGGGTGCCGACGGACCGGTGGGCGTCGTGCACGTGGTGGCCGAGTACACCCCTTACGCTCACACCGGCGGCCTGGCGGATGCCGTGGCGGGCCTGGCCCGGTTCCAGGCGGCGGCCGGCGTCCCGACCGCGGTGATCCTGCCGCTCCACCGGTCGGTGCACCGGGCCGCCGACGAGTTGCTGCCCGTCGGCCGGCCGTTCCCCGTCGAGGTGGGGCCGCGCGTCGAGTGGGCGCGGCTGTGGCGCGTGGCCGCGTCGCCGCGGGCGCCGCGGGTGTTCTTCGTCGAGCACGACGGCTACTTCAACCGCGCGAGCCCCTACGGCACGGGCGGCAGGGACTACCCCGACAACGGCTTCCGCTGGGCCTTCTTCGCGCAGGCGGCGCTGGCCGCGCTGCCGCGGATCACCAGCGCGCCCGTCGTGATCCACGCCCACGACTGGCATGCGGCGCTGGTGCCGGTGTACCTGCGGACACGGTTTGCCGGCCATTCGTTCTACGACCGCGCCCGGACGGTGCTCACCATCCATAACGCGGCGTTCCAGGGCTGGTTCCCGGAAGACCTGCTGCACGTGGTGGGCCTACCGGCCTGGCTGTACGACTGGCGGCTGATGGAGTGGTACGGGCGCGTCAACTACCTCAAGGGCGGGATGGCGTTCGCCGACTTCGTGACGACGGTGAGCCCCACCCACGCGCAGGAGCTGATCACCCCGGAAGGCGGGTTCGGGCTGCACGACGCGTTCACGGCGCTGGGCGAACGGCTGGTCGGCATCGTGAACGGCATCGACATGGAGACCTGGGATCCCGCCACCGACGCCAACCTCACGGCCAACTATTCGGCCAACGACCTCTCGGGCAAGCGCCGCTGCAAGGCGGCGCTGCAGCGCACCTTCGGCCTTCCCCAGCGCTACAACGTGCCGCTGATCGGGATGGCGGCGCGGCTGGTGGCGCAGAAGGGCCTCGACCTGCTGCTCGACAACGCGGCGCTGTTCTCCGATGGCGCGCAGTTCGTCTTCACGGGGCGCGGCGAGCAGCGCTACGAGGCGGCCCTGAGCGCGATTGCCGCCCGGTCGCACCAGCGCGTCGGCGTGCGGCTCGGGTTCAGCGAC
Source organism: uncultured Gemmatimonadales bacterium (assembly GCA_963729955.1). Classification (GTDB taxonomy): domain Bacteria; phylum Gemmatimonadota; class Gemmatimonadetes; order Gemmatimonadales; family JACORV01; genus Fen-1245. The sequence goes on along the minus strand of CAVSQA010000001.1, from coordinate 448,058 downwards.
CGGATGGCGCGCCGCATCATGTCCGGCGCCGACATCTTCCTGGTGCCCTCACTGTACGAGCCGTGCGGGTTGACCCAGATGTCGGCCCAACGCTACGGCACGTTGCCGGTGGCCCGACGGGTGGGCGGGCTGGCCGATACCATCGAGGACGGACAGACCGGTTTCCTGTTCGATGCCTACACGCCGGCCGCGCTGGCTGAGGCCGTGGGGGAGGCGGTGGACACCTACGAAACGCCGGCGCGCTGGGCCTGGCTGGTCGAGCACGCGATCGAGCGGGATTTCAGCTGGGAGCAGTCCGCGGCCGAGTACGCGGACGTGTACCGGCGCGTGCTCGCCGCCGCGCCGGCGGGGCGGTAGGCCGCGTGGACTTCGTCCTCGCCCTCCACAGCCACCTGCCCTACGTGCTGCGTCACGGGCGCTGGCCGCACGGCAGCGACTGGCTGTGCGAGGCGGCGCTCGACACCTACCTGCCGCTGGTGGAGAAGGTGAGCGAGCTGGCGGCGCGGGGCGTGCGCTGCCCGCTCACGGTGAGCGTGTCTCCGGTCCTGGCGAACCAGCTGGACGATCCCACGTTCGCCGCCGAGCTGGACGCGTTTATCGGCCAGCGCCTCGAGGCGTGCCGCGAAGCTCGACGCACCCTGCCCGAGACCGGTGACGCCGCGCTGCTGCCCCTGGTGGACTTCTGGGAGGCGCGCTTCCGCCGGCTGGCGGCGCGATTCGAGGCCGAGGGCCGCGACATCGTCGCCGCGCTCTCCCGGCTGGAGGCGGCGGGGCAGGTGGAGGTGATGACCTGTGCGGCGACGCACGGCTTCTTGCCGCTGCTGGCGCGCGAGGAGTCGGTGCGTCTCCAGTTGCTGGTCGCGCAGGCCGAACATCGGCGGCTGTTCGGTCGCGCCAGCGCCGGCTGCTGGCTGCCCGAATGCGCCTACCGGCCGCGCGGCTGGTGGCAGCCGGCCGGCGCGCCGCACCCCGGGCTGCGCCCGGGTACCGAGGAGCACCTGGCCGCGGCGGGCTTCCGCTTCTTCTTCACCGATGCGCACCTGGCGCAGGCGGGGAGTGCGCTGGGCGGGTACGCCGAGGTGCCGATCGGCGCCGAGCGCTTCGATGTCGAGCGGCACGGCGTGTCGCGGCATCGGGGCGGGGCCGTGCATCGCACGCCCTACCGGGCCTACCTCGCGGGATCGGCAGGTGGGGCCGGCCAGGTCGCGGTGCTGGTCCGCGATCCCCGATCGTCGCTGCAGGTGTGGAGCCGGGATCTCGGTTATCCGGGCGATGGATGGTACCTCGAGTTCCACAAGATCCGCTGGCCGGGAGGCCTCAAGCTCTGGCGGGTGAGCGCCCCCAATTCCGATCTGGGCGCCAAGCGGCCCTACGACCCGTCCGCGGCGCTCGCGCAGGCGGCCCTGCACGCCTCGCACTTCGCCTCCCTGTTAGCCAGCGTGAAGGCGTCGGGCGAGGTAGGGAGCGACGGCCTCATCGCCGCGCCGTTCGATACGGAGCTGTTCGGCCACTGGTGGTTCGAGGGTCTGGACTTCGTCGCGGCGGTGTACCGCAACCTGGCGAACGGGTACGGGGTGCGCGCGGTGACGGCGTCCGAGCACCTCGACCGGCACCCGGCCCGCATCGCCATCGAGCTGACCCCGGGCTCCTGGGGAGCCGGTGGCGACGACGGGATGTGGCTCAACGACCGGACGGCGTGGACCTGGGAGCGGCTGTGGCGCCTGGAGGATCGCTTCTGGAACGTGGCGCCGCTGGCGCTGTCCCTGCCGGAGACGCATCCGGTGCTCGCGCAGGCCGCGCGGGAGCTGCTCCTGTCTCAGGCCTCCGACTGGCAGTTCATCATCACCACCGGCGCGGTCACCGACTACGCGGAGCGGCGCTTCGCCCTGCACGCGGGGGACGCGGAGCTGCTGGTCGCCATGCTCGAGGACGCCGTCGGCGGCGCCGTGATTCCGGCCCGGGCGCACGGCATCGCCGAGGAGCTGCACCGCCGCGACGCGCTGTTCCCCGATGTGCTGGCGCAGGTCGCCGGGGCAGCGGAGCGCGGCGGGGTGGGCGCAGCAGCTTGATGGCAGGCCGGTCGGTCGTCTTCCACGGACACTTCTACCAGCCGCCCCGCGAGAACCCGTGGCTGGGCTACGTGGAGGCCGAAGCGACGGCCGCGCCTCATCACGACTGGAACCGGCGGATCGAGCAGGAGTGCTACCGCGCGGTAACGGCGGCGCGGATCCCGGACGCCGTGGGACGCATCGCGCGCATCGTCAACACCCTTGAGCAGATCAGCTTCGACTTCGGCGCCACCCTCCTGGAGTGGATGGAGGAGGAGGCGCCGACGACCTACCGGGCCGTGCTCGACGCCGATCGCCGCAGCCGCGAGCGGCTGGGGTTCGGGAACGCGATCGCGGCGCCCTACCACCACGTGATCCTCCCGCTGAGCAGCCGGCGCGACAAAGTCACCGAGGTCCGCTGGGGCATCGCCGACTTCCGCCGCCGCTTCGGGCGTGAGCCGGACGGCATGTGGCTGCCGGAGACCGCGGTGGACGACGAGACGCTGGATGTCGTGGCGGCGCACGGCATCCGGTTCACCATCCTCGCGCCGCACCAGGTGGGACGCGTGCCGGCCGGCGGCCTGCCCGCACGCCACCGCACGCGCGGCGGGCACGAGATCGCCCTGTTCATCTACGATGGGCCGCTGTCGCACGATGTGGCCTTCGGACCCCTGCTCCAGGACGCGTTCGCGTGGGCCGCGCGCATCACGGGCGGCGCGGGCGCGGCCGGGCCGGCGCTGGTGTCGCTCGCCACCGACGGCGAGACCTTCGGCCACCACCACCGCTTCGGCGAGATGGCGCTGGCGCGGGTGCTGGAGATCCTGTCGCAACGGCCTGACACCGCCGTGACCAACTACGCGGCCCTGCTGGCGGCGCGGCCGCCGGCGGAAACGGTCGACCTGGTGGAGCCGAGCTCGTGGAGCTGCCCGCACGGGGTGGAGCGGTGGCGGAGCGACTGCGGCTGTCGCGTCGCGCCGGAGAAGCACTGGCACCAGCAGTGGCGCGCGCCGCTTCGGGCCGCGACGGAGTGGCTGGCCGGCGAGCTGCACGCCACGTTCGAGCGCGAGGGTGGCGCCCTGCTCCGGGACCCCTGGGCCGCGCGGGACGCCTACGGCACGGCGCGGTCCGCGGGCGGCGACGCGGTCGCGGATTTCGTGGCGGGCCAGGCCGCCCGCGCTTTGGCTCCCGAGGCCGTCGTGCGCGTGCGCGAGCTGCTCGAGATGGAGTGGGACGCGATGGCGTTGTTCACCTCCTGCGCCTGGTTCTTCGACGACGTGGGGGGCCTGGAGCCGCTCCAGCTGATGCGCTATGCCGCGCACGCGATCGAGGTGTGCGGGCCGGCCGGGAAACAGCTGGAGGCCGGCTTTGCCCAACGGCTGGTGGCGGCCGTGAGCAACGATCCGGCGGTCGGGGACGGACGGCGGGTCTTTCTCGAGTCGGCGCGTCCGCGGGTGGCGCCGCCCGCCCGGGTGGCGGCGAGCTACGGCGCGCTGCTCCACCTCGCGCCTGGATCCGCGCGCGAGCGCCTCTACGACTACGACGTGAGCGGTGACCGGGCCCGGGTCCGGGTGGTGCAGCGCCGCACCGGCCGGGCCACGGAGTTCGACGTCGCCGTGCAGCCGCTCGACGGGTGGCGCTTCGCGGCCGTGGCGACGCCCGTGGGAACGGGTCCGGCGGCGCGCCTGACGCTGGAGGAGCTCGCCGAGCGGGAGCGCGTGGCGGTCACGCAGGCGCTGGTGGCCTCGCTCGCGCGGCGCTCGCTCGCGGCCGGGGAGAACGCCGCCCTGTGCGAGGGCCGCTCCTCGCTGGCCGAGGTGGTCGAGCGCAGCCTCCTCGCCCGCGTGGAGGCGCTGGCCGCCGACCGGTCCGAAGCCGCGGTGGCGGCCGTGCTCGACCTCCTCGAGCTGCTGGAGCTTGAGGGACGTGGCGCGCCGTTCGACGCGCAGACCGCCTTCGATCGGGTGCGCCGCGCCCTGCCGGCCGCCGACGGGCGGGCGTTGCGCACGGTGGCGGATCGTCTCGGATTCGGGGCGGCGCCGTGACCGAGCCGCTCCGCTTCGCCTTCGGGTTTCACATCCATCAGCCCGTCGGCAATTTCGATCATGTCGTCGAGCAGCACGTGCGCGAGGCGTACCGGCCCTTCCTGGAACGCATCGCCGCGCGCGGCTTCACCCCGATCACGCTCCACATCTCCGGCCCGCTGCTCGAGTGGCTGGAACAGCACGATGCCCCCTTCCTGGATCTAGTCGGCCGGCTGGTGGCCGACGGGAAGGTCGAGCTGCTGCTCGCCGGGTACGACGAGCCGATACTCACGGCCCTCTCCCGCGCCGACCGTGTGGAGCAGATCGGCTGGATGAGGGACGCCATCGCCCGCCGCTTCGGCTCGGCGGCGCAGGCGGGGGGCCTGTGGCTGACGGAGCGCGTCTGGGAGCCGGACCTGGCGGCCGACCTGGCGGCGGCGGGCGTGCGCTACGCGCTGGTGGACGACCGGCATTTTCTCGTGACCGGCTTTCCGCGTCGGCGGGTGCACGGTCCGTTCTGGACCGAAGGCGGCGGCCGTCCGGTGGCGCTCTTCCCGATCGACGAGCAGCTGCGCTACCTGGTGCCGTTCAAGCCGCCGGCCGAGATCCTCGGGTACCTGGAGCGATTGCGCGCCGCCGGCCATCGCCTCGCGGTGCTGGCGGACGACGGCGAGAAGTTCGGTGGCTGGCCGGGCACCAGGACCTGGGTGTACGACCGCGGCTGGCTCGACGAGTTTCTCGAGGCGATGGGCGCCGCGGTGGCGCGCGGCGACATCCAGCTCGTGACCTGCACCAGTGCCCTGGCCGACGTGCCGAGCGGCGGGCTGGCGTATCTGCCCTCCGCGTCCTACCACGAGATGGAGCGGTGGGCGCTCCCTCCCGAGTCCGCGACGCGGCTCGACCATCTCGAGCGGGAGCTCGGCGAGCAGCGGATGGCGGGGCCCGAGGGCGGCCTGGTGCGCGGGGCGCACTGGCGCAACTTCCTGGTGCGCTATCCCGAATCGAACCGGATGCACAAGAAGATGCTCGCGCTCTCCGCGCTGCACCGCACGCTCGCTCCCGGCGGCGGCAGCCAGAAGGTGGACCTGGTCGCGGCGCGCCGGGCCATCGGGCGCGCGCAGTGCAACGACGCGTACTGGCATGGGGTCTTCGGCGGCCTGTACCTCCCCCACCTCAGGGCGGCGGTGTGGCGCAACCTCGCCGTCGCGGAGCAGGCGCTGCGGCGCGGCAAGAGCCTCGAGGTCGAGCTGCTGGACTTCGATCTGGACGGGCGCGAGGAAATCTGGGTGCACTCCAGCCGCTGCTCCGTCCTCATCGCGCCCTCGCGCGGCGGCGCGGTCGAGGACTACACGGCCTTCGCGACGCTGACCAACTACGCCGACGTGCTGACCCGGCGCGTGGAGGCCTACCACGGGGACGCGGGCGCGCCCGGCGCCCCCGGAGGCGAGACTGGCGCTTCCCAGAATGGTTTCGCGTACGACGCCGACGACCGCGCGCTCTTCATCGAGCGCATCCTGCCCGGCGATCTGGAGGCCGAGGCCTACACGGCGACCCGGTACACCCCCCTCGTCTCCTGGTCGCGGACGGTGATGCGCCACCGGATCGAAGCGAGCGCGGCGGCGGTGGAGGTGGTCCTCGAACCACCTCCGGGCGAGCCCTGGCTCGAGAAGCGGATCCGCGTCGCGTCCGACGGCACGCTCGCGGTGGCCTATCGCTGGGACGCCGGTGCCGTCCACCCCGGAGGTCGCTTCGCTCCGGAGCTGTCGCTCGCGTCGCCGCTGGACCTCGATCTCGATCCCCGCGCGGAGCTGTGGCGATTCGCGATCGAGACGGTCGCAAAATCCGAGCGTGGCCTCGAACGGACCCGTCAGGGCGAGTCGGTGACGCCGCTCTGGCCCGTCAGTGTGGGCGCCGCGCGCATCGTGCTCAGGCTCCCCGCCGCCTGATCGGCCGACTGGCACGCCGCTTGCCCTCTTCCGGAGCGTCTTCTGCGAGGAGGCGCTCGTGAAGTCCATCTATGACCTGACCGGCAGCGCAAGCCGAACCATCGACCTGGAGAACGCGGGTCGACTGCAGCGATTCGTGTACCTCGCGGAGGTTCCCGCCGAGGAAACGGGGGGGCTCGCGGCGCTGCCGTTCCTGGGCGGCCGGCGCCGCGGCCGCATCTCCAACTTCCTGCTGCGGGTGGAGGGCGGCGAGAAGCTGGCGTTGTTCGATTTCGCGTACGGACGGGGCTCGAGCCGGCACGAGGAAACGGTGGCGTCCCTGGAGTCGCCGCGACTGGCGGTTCCCGACTTCGCGCTGAGGCCGGAGCGCACGATCGACCGCCTGATCCCGATGATCGGGCGCCGCGACATCGACTTCGACGCCTTCCCCGCGTTCTCGCGTCGCTACTTCCTGCGGGGGAAGGACGAGGCGGCGGTGCGCGCCCTGTTCACGCCGCAGCGCCTGGGCGCGTTCGAGACCGTCGAGCCCTGCGTGGTCGCGGGAGCGGGGCAGCGCCTCATCTACTTCGAGCCCGATCATCTGGTCTGGCCCGGAGCGCTCGACGCGTTCGTCGCGCGGGCGAGCCGGATGTTCGACCTGCTCCGTGGATAGCGCCGGGGGCGCGGGCGTGGTACTGTGCGGACGGATGCCGCGCGGACGCGCGGCGCGTGAAGGGTCACCAGGCGGAGGAGGAACCCCGATGTCCTCGGTGAAGCGAGTAATCGCGGTCGGCGCGGCCGCAGCGGCGCTCGTTGCCGGCGGGTGCGGCGAGAGCACGGCGCCCGCCGCCGTGGACGCGACGGCGATGGCCACCGCCGTGACCGGGCTCAACTCTTCCCTGTCGCAGAACGCCGTGCTCCAGAGCCTCGCCGCCCTCGGCAAGAGTACGGCGCTCGGCGCCGCCGTGGCGCGGGCCGCGATGCCACCCGTCCCCGAGGCCGGCGGCTCCTGGGTGACCTCGGCCGCCCGGACGCGCGAGGCCTTGCGTGAGTTGGCCGCCCGCGCGCCCACCGCTGCGCTGGCGCTCTTCCCCGCCAACGTGCTCGGCAAGACGTTCCAGTGGGACACGACCAGTCCCGCCGGGTACCGGATCACCGATTCCAGCCTGACGGGCGCGCCCGCGAGCGGCGTGCGCTTCCGGCTCTACCAGGTGGATACCGCGACCCTCGATCCGAGCCTCCCGCTCGCCACGACCGGCTACGTCGACCTGACCGACGCCAGCACGCCGCAGGCCAACGTGCTGCAGCTGCTGCTGAGGGTGGGGACCCAGACGGCCGCCAACTACACCATCACCGAGGTCGCGACGACGTCGAGCCTGTCGCTCACGGCGGCGGGCTATGTCACCGACGTGGTGAGCGGCGGGGCGCCGGTCAACTTCAACCTGTCGCACGTGCTCTCGCGCGCCGACAGCAGCCTCTCGACCAACTACCAGGCCAGCGGGAGCGGAACGACGATCTCGCTCGTCACCCAGGTGTCCGGCTCGGGCGCCAGCCCCTCCCTGACCATGGACTGGAGCGTGAGCAAGGCGGGCACGGTCGAGATCGTCGGCACGAGCACCGCCGCCGCCATCAACGTGGCGTTCAAGTTCAACGGCGCCACGGTGGCGACCGTGACCGGCACGCCGGCGAGCCCCTCCATCACGACCGCGAACGGCCAGGCCCTGACCGCCGTCCAGCTGCTGGCCCTCGCGACCATCCTCCAGGAGTTCGACGAGATCTACGTCAACCTGAGCCTGCTGTTCGTGCCGGGGCTGCTCGTCTTCGGCTGAGCGCCGCCGGGCGTGGGTGCGCGCACACGGGCGGCCGTCGGCCGCCCGTTGTGCATGGTGGAACGGGTTGGTATCGTCCGCCCATGCGACCCATGCTCCTACTTGCGCTGCTGCCGCTGGCGGCGGCTCCGGTTTCCGCCCAGACCGACTCGGCCCTGATTCGTCACGCGTTGCGCCTGCACCGGGCGGTGCCGATGATCGACGGGCACAACGACCTGCCGTGGAAGCTCCGTACCCGTGGCAGCGACAGCTTCGACAGCGCCGACATCGGCCGCGTGGTGTTCTCGTGGGACAGCATGGACATCGCGCAACCCCAGCCGCAGCTGGCGACGGACATCCCCCGGCTCCGCAAGGGCGGGGTGGGCGGCGTGTTCTGGTCCACCTGGGTGCCGACGGAGATGATCCCGGCCGACGCGGCCAAGATGGAGCTGGAGCAGATCGACATCGTGCGGCGGATGCCCGAGCGCTACCCTCGGGTGTTCGCGCTGGCCCGCACCGCGGACGACATCCTGCGCATCCACCGCCAGGGGAAGATCGCCATCCTGATCGGGATGGAGGGCGGGCACGTCATCGAGAACTCGCTGCCCCTGCTCCGGATGTACTACGACCTGGGCGCCCGCTACATGACGCTCACCCACTTCGCCACGCTGGCGTGGGCCGACGCGGCGGGCGACGACTCGACCCACCACGGGCTCACACCGTTCGGGCGGGCGGTGGTGCAGGAGATGAACCGCCTCGGCATGCTGGTCGACCTCGCCCACGTCTCCGACTCCGTGATGGCGCAGACGCTGCGCCTCAGCCGGGCGCCGGTCATCTTCTCGCACTCCTCGGCGCGAGCGCTGGCCGACGTGCCGCGCGACGTTCCCGACTACATCCTGCGGATGCTGCCCAGGAACGGCGGCATCGTGATGGTCAACTTCTACTGCCCGTTCGTGGACTCGGCGGCGGTGCGCTACGGGCGCGAGCAGCGTGCCGCTCTGGTCGCGGCGCAACAGCAGTACGGCACGGACAGCGCGGCCGCGCGCGCGGCGGTGCAGCAATGGTCGGCCGCCCATCCCGCGCCGCCGCGGCCCTCGATCGCGATGGTCGCGGACCACATCGATCACATCCGCCGGGTGGCGGGCATCGATCACATCGGCTACGGCAGCGACTTCGACGGCATGGACTGCGCGCCGCAAGGGCTCGAGGACGTGAGCGACTTTCCCGCGCTCACCGCCGAGCTGATCCGGCGCGGCTACAGCGATGCCGACGTCGAGAAGGTGATCGGCCTCAACCTGGTGCGGGTGCTGCGCCAGGCGGAACGGGTGGCCAGGCGGCTGCAGCGCGAGGAGCGGCCCGCGACGGCGACCATCTACACCCTCGATAGCCTGCCGCGCCGGTGAGCGTGCCGACGCGGGGCCGGCGCCGGCTGGGAGTGCCGTGGCTGATGGCCGGGCTGCTGGCGGGCTGCGCCCACCGGCCGCCGCCACCCGTCGCGGCGCCCGCCGCGAATCCGGCCGCGCCGGTGGTCGGGCCGCGCCAGGTGACCGGGACCTATCTGCTCACCACCGACCTGAAGCTCTCGCGGCCCGCCGCGGCCCAGCCATCTCGGCGCCAGCGGCGGCCGCCGCCGGCCCCGGTGGCGAGCCTGCGCTTGGATTTCCAGCCGCTCGCGGCGCCGGATCCTACGGCCGGCTCGAGCACGCAGCTCGCCGCGACGGTCAACATCCCCGGCTACACGAGCGCGCCGCGCGGGCGGGCCGGGCAGGCCGCCGCCTGGTGGCCGCTGCCGGGGGACAGCGTGATCGTGCACTTCGGTACCCCGCGCGGGGACGGCCAGATGGACCTGCGCGGCATCCTGCAGGCCGACACACTCTCGGGTGAGATCTGGTACACCAGCAGCAGCAGCGGCACGGTGTTCCAGATGGGAACGTTCCGGGGGGTGAAGCAGAAGCGATAGGTGGTGGGTGGCAGGTGGTAGGTTGTGGGCAAAGCGGAACTGCGATGCAGCGCGCACTTCCCACAACCTACAACCCACCAACTGCCGTCAGAAGAACAACCCCACGAATCCGTTCACGTGGTTCGCCTTGAGCACGCCAGCGGCGAACCCCGTCTCGAACCGCCGGAACTCGGTCCCGATCAGCAGCCCGCCGCCCGGCCGCCAGTGGACGTGACCCTCGTAGACCACGTTACTGAGGCGCGCGGTGGCCGGCAGCGTGCCACCGGCCTGCTCGAGGTCGCTGTCCGTCGGGTCGTCGCGACCGTACCCGCCGCCGAACTCCCAGGCGAACGTCGGGCGGACGTCCAGCTGGGCCCAGCCGCCGCGCGTGCGCACCGGCTGGCCCAGCGGCCCCAGGTCCTGCGCGACGCCTCCGTCGCCGAGCCCGTTCAGCACCTGTCCGGTGAAGGCCGAGCCGGCGACGGAGACGATGCGGGCGAACACGATGCGGAAGTCGGCGGTGAGCGCCTCGCTCGTGATCGTGCCCGCGCCGGTGGTCGCGATCCAGCCGCGGTGCACCCCGAAGCCGATCGTGCTTTCACCCTCGTCGTTGCCCCAGTCGAGGTAGATCCGCCCCTCGACGGCCGGCCGCCCGCTGCGCTCGCCGAGGTCGGGCGCGGCCGAGTACGCGGCGCTCGGCTCCCACAGCGGGTCGAGCGCGGCGGCCTGGAGGCCGACGCGGAGCGCGCGGCCCGCTTCGGCCGTGAAGCGCGCCTGGGGAATCCAGTTCCACAGGTTGCCGGCGCCGGCGAATTCCGGGTAGCCGATGGCGGCGAAGGAGACGGGGCTCTGCTGGGCCACGAGGGCCTTTTCCTGACCCACCAGGACGCCGAAGTGCGGCCAGTCCACCCGGACGTTCGCCGTGCGGATGCGGGGAGGCGAGATGAGCCGGGTGTTGGCGTCGACACCGTCCTCGCTTCCGAAGAAGTCCAGCTGGAGGTCACCGCTGAGGTCGCCGCCCAGCACCTTCCCCGGTCGCACGGTGATGCCGAGCCGAGTCTGGCGGAGCACGCCTCCGATCGAGCTATTCGGCAGGCCGGTCGTGTCCTGCGCCGCCGCGACCCACTCCGGCACGTCCGCGTTGTTGAACCTGGCGCCGTCGTAGAAGCCGTTGACCAGGATGAGACCGGAGATCTCGACGCGGTTCTGCAACTTGGACTGGACCGACGACTGCGCTTGGGCCTCCAACTCGTGCTGCAGGCGCTGAATCGCCTCCTCGGCTTTCTCGAGCCGCTCCTCGAGCGAATCCTGCTGGGATTGGGCGCGGAGTGGCACGGTCGCGGCGGCGCACAACAACAAGGCCAGCCCCAGGCGCATATGGATGGTCACCGGCGTCTCCTTTGGGGTAGCGTGGCGTGCTTGACTAGGTTGGTCGTCGGGGTCAAACTCGTCCCATGCAAAGCATACGAAAAAGGCTGCATTTCCGCACCGCCGCGGCCGCGGTGAGCGTGCTGGCGTGGGCGGCGGTCGCGCCGGCCGCGTGGGCGCAGGTGAGCGGCCGGGTCACGGTGACGGACGCCGGCCGCAAGCTGGCCAGCGACGTGGGCAACGCCGTGGTCTTCCTGGAGGGGCGCGGGCCGCGGGGCGCGCCGGTCACGGTGGACATGACGCTCGACGGCCGCAGCTTCAGTCCGCGGGTCGTCGTCGTGCCGGTCGGCTCGACGGTGCGGTTCCCGAACCGCGATCCGTTCAACCACAACGTCTTCTCCCTGAGCGAGCCCAACGATTTCGACCTGGGCCTCTACGGTCGCGGGGAGACGGGCAGCCACCGGTTCCGCCATCCCGGCCTGGTGCGCGTGTACTGCAACATCCATCCGCAGATGGGCGGATTCGTGGTCGTGCGCGACAACGCGTACTTCGCGCAGCCGGAGGCCGACGGCTCGTTCACCATCCCGCACGTCGCGCCGGGCGAGTACACGCTGCACGTCTGGTACGAGCGCGCGACGGAGCTGACGCAGCGCATCACGGTCCCCGAGGGGGGGCTCGCCGCGCTGGATCTCACGCTCGACGCGAGCGGCTTCCGGCCCGTGCCGCACAAGAACAAATACGGACAGGAATACGGGTCCGGAGCCACGCGTGAGCGATACTAGGCGCCGGCTGCGGTTCGGTCTGACGCTGAAGATCTTCGGCGCCAGCGCGCTGGTCGTCGCGCTGGTCTTGGGCGGCACGCTGGCGCTCGCCTCCGCGCAGGCCAGTCGCAACGCGGACGAGGCGCTGGACAGCCGGCTGCTCACGACCAGCGAGGTTGTCCGCCGGCTCATCGAAGGCGAGAACGACAAGTTGGCGAGTGGCGCGAAGGCGGCCACGCAAAACCCCGCGTACATCGCCGAGTTCCACACGGGCGGCTCGTCGTTCCTCGATCTGGCGACCACCTTCAAGGACGTGCTCGGCGCCGACTACGTCCTCATCACCGACAATCAGGCGGTGCTCAAGGCGCGGACCGACGATCCGAGCGCCTCGGGCACGCCGTACGACCTGCCCGTCGTGGTGCGGGCGATCCAGGAGGGCCGTCAGGGCTCCTTTTACGTGAATCAGGTCGACCAGCGCCTCTATCTCGCGGTCGCCACTCCGCTCAAGGAGCTGCCGAGCGGCGTGGTGCTCGGGGTCGTGGTCGCGACTCACCAGGTCACGGACTCGCTCGCCGAGGCCGTGAAGGCCGCCTCGGGTTCCCAGATCGTCTTCTACCTCCTCGACTCGCTCAATCGGCCGGTGGTGGTGGCGAGCACGGTGCCGAACACGTCGCAGCTGCACCGGGTCCTGGCCGGGGTGGTCGCGGAGAGCGGAGGCACGGGGGCGCTGCGGACGCGGGTCGAGGCGACGATCGGCGACGAGCACCTCGTCGGGATTCCCAACCGCCTGCAGAACCCCGGGAGCTCCCAGGCGCTGGGCGGCTACCTCGCGCTGCAGTCGCGCGACGTGGAGCTGGCGGGCTTCCGCCGCACCCAGCGCACGCTCCTCCTCGCCGGCCTGGTGGGCCTGGCGCTCGCGCTCGCCGGCTCGTTCCTGGTGGCCCGGGTGATCGGCCACCCCGTCCGGGCCTTGGTGAACGTGGCGCGCCGAGTCGCGGAGGGGGACTACGACGCCAGGGTCGAGGCGGCGAGCCACGACGAGATCGGGGAGCTGGCGTCGGCGATCCAGCGCATGGTCGAGGAGCTCAAGGCGAAGCAGCAGCTCGTGGAGCTGCTGACCAGCGGCCCGCAGGACGTGACCCAGCGCATGAGCGCGGCCGGCAGGCTCCGACGCGACGACCGTGGTGGCGCGCGGCGCGCTGCAGCCCGGCCAGGTGTTCGACGGCCGCTACGAGATCAAGGGGGTGCTCGGGGTGGGCGGGATGGGCGTGGTGTACCGGGCCTGGGACAAACAGCTCGCCGAGCAGGTCGCGATCAAGACCCTGCGCATGGATTTCGCCAGCGCGGAGCCGGCGGCCCTGGCGCGGTTCAAGCAGGAGATCCGCCTCGCCCGCAAGATCACGCATCGCAACGTGGTCCGCACGCACGACATCGGCGAGGTGGACGGCCTGTACTACATCACCATGGAGTACGTCGAAGGCCAGTCGCTGAAGCACCTCATCCAGGCCCGCGGCTCCCTCCCGGTGAACGTGGCGCTGACCGTGGGCAAGCAGTTGTGCCGCGCGCTCGAGGTCGCGCACGAGCAGGGCGTGATTCACCGCGACATCAAGCCGCAGAACCTCATCGTCGAGCCGTCCGGCACGCTCAAGGTGATGGACTTCGGCATCGCGCGGCTCGCCAAGCGCTCGGAGGGCATGACGCAGGCGGGAATGGCGGTCGGTACGCCGGAGTACATGGCCCCGGAGCAGCTGCTGGGCGGAGACGTGGATTTCCGCGCCGACCTCTACGCCGTCGGCGCCGTGCTGTTCGAATCGGTGACCGGCCGGCCGCCGTTCGTCGCCGATTCGCCCGTCACCCTGGTCGCGAAGCAGCTCGAGGAGCTCGCCGCCGTCGCCGCGCGCGCCTGAACGCGGAGGTGCCGGAGCCGCTCGCAGCCGTGATCCTGCAGGCGCTGAGCAAGGATCCGGCGGAGCGGCCGCAGAGTGCGGCGCTGCTGTTCGCGGCCCTCGATGCCATCGCCGCCTGAGGCCGCGTGCCAGCCGATCCCTTTCCGATCCGGACCAGCGGTCTAGGGAAGCGGTACGGCCGCCTCACCGCCCTCGACAACCTGACGCTCGAGGTCGGCCAGGGCGAGGCGTTCGGGTTTCTCGGCCCCAACGGTGCCGGCAAGACGACGACCATCCGGCTGCTCCTGGGGCTCCTCAGGCCGACCACCGGCGAGGCCACCGTGCTCGGCAAGCGGGTCTCGCGCGCGGTCGCGTGGCGCGGCGAGGTCGGGTATCTCCCCGGCGACATGGCGTTCTGGCCGCGGCTCACGGGGCAGGAGACGCTCGACTTCCTCGCCGCGCTGTCCGGGCGCGCCGCCCTGGCCCGCGCCGGCCTCTTGAAGCGCCTCGACCTGAGCGCCGCCGTCCTGGCCCGGCCGGTGCGCACCTACTCCGACGGCATGAAGCAGAAGCTCGGCATCGTGCAGGCGCTGCAGTGCACGCCCAAGCTCGCGCTGCTCGACGAGCCCACCAAGGGCCTCGATCCCCTGATGCAGCAGGCGTTCTACGAGATCGTGACGGACATGCGCCGGCACGGCGCGACGGTGTTCCTTTCCTCGCACGTCATCTCGGAGGTCGAGCGGGTCTGTGACCGGGTGGCGATGCTCCGCGCGGGCCGCCTGGTGACGGTCGGAACGGTGGTGACGCTGCGGCGGGCCGAGCGGCGCCGGGTGATCGCGGACTTCACCGGGCCCGTGGACGTGGCCGCGCTCGCCCATTTCGGCCAGGTCACGGCCAGCACGGAGCGTCACGTGGAGTTGCTGGTCGCGCAATCCCAAATGCCGGCCCTCATCGCGCGACTGGGGATGCTCCCCCTGGTCGACGTGCTGATCGAGCGGCCGACGCTCGAGGACGCCTTCCTGGAGCACTACCGGTGAGCAGCGTGCGGGTCCTGCTGCGCCACCACGCGCGGTTGCACCGCGTGCCGCTGGTGCCCCTGGCGTTGGGCCTGGCGGTGTTCGAGTGGATCATGACCTTCGTGGCCCGGCAGCCGGCGGTCTCGCATTTCCTGAGCACGGCGCTGAGCGCGGCGCCGCCCCAGTTCCTGGCGCTCCTCAGCCAGGACCAGGTGGCCAGCGTCAGCGCCCAGGGCATCATCGGCGTCGGCTACTCGCATCCGTTCGCGCTGCTGATGATGGCGGTGGTGGCGGTGCGCGTGCCGAGCGCGGCGCTGGCGGGGGAGATCGGCCGCGGGACCATGGATCTGGTGGCGGCCCGGCCGGTGCTGCGGGTGGCGCACGTCGCGGCGGCGCTGCTGGCGGTCCTGGCCGGCCTGGCGATTCTCGCCGTGGCGGCGTACGCCGGCACCCTCATCGGGCTCGTCGCGCGGCCGGTGGAGGGTGTGTCCGTGCTGCGGTATGCGCTGGTGGCGGCGGGGCTGTGGCTGACCTTCGCGTGCTGGGGCTGCATCGGCATCGGCGTCTCGGCGCTGTGCCGCGAGACCGGCCAGGCCATCGCGTGGACGTCCGGGCTGATGGCCGGCTCGTATGTGCTCGACTACGCGGCGCGCGTCTGGTCGCCCATCGCGTCGCTTCGGCCGTTCTCGCTGTTCAGGTATTACGAGCCCCAGCGGATCGTGAGCGCGGGGCTCGCGCTGCCCGACGTCGTGGTGCCGGTCGCCGTGGGGGCGGCCGCCCTGCTCGTCGCCTTCGCCGTCTTCGCGCGCCGCGACCTCTAGTTGTTCTTCGCGGCCTCCGCGAGGTCGCCCGCCTTGAGACACCACCTGTGGCAGTCGACCGGGCTGTCGCCGAACCGCTCGCAGCGGCGCACCGTATCGAACCCCGTCACCGTGCCGACGAAGCTCGCCGGAGCACCGAGCACCTTCATCGTGTGCCGCAGCACGGGGCACCACACGGTGCCGGCCACGCCGCGCCGGTCGAGCAGCAGCCGCGCCGTCGAGATCCCTATCGTGGAGACGATGGCCACCAGAATCAGCAGAGCGATTCCCACCCAGACGGCGAGAATGGCCCAGAGCGCGAGGTGCAGCATGATGAACTCCTTCCCGCTTCCTGATCAGAAAGTAGTGCATACGGCGGGCCGCCGACACGCGATCGACGTCCTCAATAGACGATGTGTTCACTCCTGTTTCGACCCTGGCGCTCGACAGTCCGAAGCGGTCTTCTTGGAGTGGTTCACGAGATGGGTCGAGCGCGGTGCGGCGCACGACGGCGGAACGCGTGCGCAGCAGGGCTGGGCGAGGGAGCTCGTCCGCCACGGCTCCGGCCCGGCAATCGAGCACTCAATGTCCGAGCGTGGAGGGTCCCTCATGAACACGAAGGTGGCTGCGCTGTTGCTCTCCGTGGTGCTGTTCGTTCCAGCCTGCAAGCGCCACGAGCAGGCTGCGGCGAAGATCGACGCCGCTCAGCTCGCGGCCTTCGCGCCACTCCCGGCGGTGATGGAGAGCCCGGCGAACCCGATCACCGAGGCCAAGGTCGACCTCGGCCGAAGCCTGTTTTACGACACCCGTCTCTCGCGCGACCAGGATCTCTCGTGCAACTCCTGCCACGACCTGAAGGCCTATGGCGTGGATCGGCGGCAGTTCAGCGTGGGCACGAAGCATCAGCTCGGCGGGCGCAACGCCCCGACGGTCTACAATGCGGCCGCGCACCTGGCGCAGTTCTGGGACGGCCGCGCCCCCACCGTGGAGGAGCAGGCCAAGGGGCCGGTCCTCAATCCGGTCGAGATGGCGATGCCGAACTCGCAGGCCGTGATCGCCCGGCTGCGCGCCGTGCGCGCCTATCGGGATGCGTTCCGGAAGGCATTCCCCGGCCAGTCCAACCCCATCACCTACGACAACGTGGGTCTCGCGATCGGGGCATTCGAGCGCCGGCTGGTGACGCCGAGCCGCTGGGACCGCTACCTCCAGGGCGATTCGGCCGCGCTCACCCCCGCGGAGAAGGTCGGCTTCAACACGTTCGTGGCGACGGGATGCCAGGCCTGCCACAACGGCGCGCTGATGGGCGGTTCGATGTACCAGAAGATCGGCCTGGTGCGGCCGTGGCTGGACCGAAGCGACATCGGGCGCGCGGCGATTACGCACGAAGCATCGGACACGCTGGTATTCAAGGTCCCGTCGCTGCGCAACGTCGAGCGCACGGCGCCCTACTTCCACAAGGGTTCGGCGGCCACGCTGCACGAAGCGGTGATGCTGATGGCGCAGCACCAGCTCGGCCGGGACCTCACCGCGCAGCAGGCGGCCGAGATCGAGACGTTCCTGCGCGCGCTGACCGGCGAGGTGCCGGCGGATTACATCGCGCCGCGGATGCAGTAGGCGGTGCGGCGGTCCGGACGGCAGGGAGGCGGCGGCCGGTGGTCGTCGCCTCCCTGATCATTGTCGGGGCATTCGACAAGGAGGGGTCGTGGACAAGAGCAGCAAGGTGCCTCAGGTCTACGGGTACACCGTGTGCGTCATCGCGGTGGTCACCTTCCTGATTTGTGCTACGGTGATCGTCAACAACGTGTTCGACCTGGCGAACCCGATCCAGGCCGGCTTCGGGATGGAATCGTCGCTGACGTCGTTCGAGGCCTACAAGGCGACCTACCAGAAGGATCAGCGGTCCGGCTTGGCCACGGCGGCCGCCGAGCCACGGGCGGACACGCTCTCCGAGGCCACGCTCCGGGTGCGCTACGAGGCGGCGCGGGCCGACCGGTTCGCGCGGGTGCGCTTCCAGTCGTGGAAGGCGCTCACCACTAGCGGACTGCTACTCGTGATCTCGGTCGTGCTGTTCGTGCTGCATTGGCGGTGGATGAAGAGAGCGGGAGGTGCGCCGGAACCTGCCGCGGGTTGAGATGCCGGTCTGGTCCGGTCCGAGGCCCCGCTGGCGACTCGTGGCTGGTCGTGCGTGTCTCGATGAGGCGGCGAATGGAGGTCCCATGGCACGATCGAGTTCACCCGAGCTGGCCTGGCTCCTGGGGTGCGCGTCGTGCGTGGCGTGCTCCGGTGGCGAGGCGAGTGTGCACGCGACACTCTCCGATCCCGGGCACCCGTATCCATCGCGGCCCGCCGACGCGCCGGTGCAGTTGTTCTCGGCCATGGGCCCGGAGTGCGCCTACGTCGCGATCGGCACCGTGACCGTGGAGCGCGGCCGGCCGCTGCCCTCCCGGGAGACGACGCTGGCCATGGCGCGGGAGGCGCGCCGCATCGGCGGGGAGGCGATTGTCGCGCTTGGCAGCTCGGGATCGCTGCTTACCGGCACGGTCATCAGGTTCACGGATTCCACGTGCACGAGGTGATGCCGGCGCGGTGACGTGGCGCCACGACGGCCGCCCCGGCTACTATTGCCGTCGTCGTGCTCTGCACCCTTCCTGGACGCTCGGCGGGCCGCCTGCTCTTGGCGGCCCTGGCGGCGACAGGCCTCCTGGCGACGGCGTGCTATCGGGGGCCCGCCTCGGGGCCGGTGCCGGCCTCGCTCGCGGGCACGGTGGTGCTGCCTCCCGGCTACGACCCCACGCTGGCCTATCCGGTGGTGGAGATCCTCCCCGCCACCGGCAGCACCGCCGGCACGCTGCTCCAGATCTACCTGAGCCGCGTGGGCCTCGGCCGCCTCTACGCCGAGCCGCCCGAGCGACAGCTCGCCGCGCTGCGACCGTACCTCTTCCCGGGCGTGGGCACCGCCGGTCGCGGCTGCATCTTCATCCTGGTTCACGGCCGCGGGAGCGCCGAGGACTATCGGACGGCGCAGGCCTGGGCGCGCACGATCGCGCGCTACGAGTGGCAGGTGCTCGCCGACCTCCGGGCCGTCGCCGCGACGCGGCGCGTGGACACGACACGGATGGCGCTGGCCGGCTTCTCCCTCGGCGGGGACCTGGCCTGGGCGATCACGCTCCGCAATCCGCGCTTCCTGCACGGGGCGATCGTGATGGCCAGCCGGGCGAGCTACCGGCCGGAGCCCGCCGCCGTGAACGTGCTGGTGGCTCGCGGCGACCGTTTCTTCCTGACCATGGGTGACGAGGACGACCGTACCCGTCAACGCCTGGCCCGTGCCGCCGCGCAGGCGCTCGACCGCTGGGGCGTCACGAACCGCTTCGTCGTCATCCCCGGCGCCGGACACGAGCCGGCACCGCCCGAGACATTCGCCCAGGCGCTGGAGTTCGTGTTCGCGCCCTGAGGCGCCGGGGTGGCCGCCCACACCCGCGCGCTTCGCGGAGCGACGTGGCGCCGCAGTGGGCGCGCCGGCTACTATTGCCTGCACCTCGCGCAAAGCCGGACCTTCACTCCATCGGAGCATCCCCATGGGCGTCATCGCCGCCGTCGCGGTGGGAGCCGTCGCCGCGCTCCACCTGGCCTTCCTGGTGCTGGAGATGTTCCTGTGGAAGCGGCCGGTGGGGCAGCGCGTCTTCGGCCTTCCGCGCGAGGTGATGGTCTCCAGTGCGGCCCTTGCGGCGAATCAGGGGCTGTACAACGGCTTCCTCGCGGCCGGCCTGATCTGGGCCCTGCTGGCGGGCCCGACCGGGTTCGCACCCAAGGTCTTCTTCCTCTCCTGCGTCGTCGTGGCCGGCGTGTTCGGCGCCGCCACCGCCAAGCGCTCCATTCTCTGGGTGCAGGCAGTCCCGGGCGCGCTGACGCTGCTGCTGGTGTTGGTCGCGCGCTGAAAGGCGCGCAAAGGCGAGCAGTTCGATCGGGGCCGAACGGGTTCCGAACAAGTACGAGGTGGCGCGCGCGGCGTCCGAGGGCAACTGTAGTGGCCGGGGTGATGTCGCGCCCCGCACCTGAGGCGCGCTCCGCCCTTCGAGCCGCCGCGAGGAGAGGATGCTCCGATGACCGTCTGCAAGCAGTTTCCGGCCGAGAACGTGCGTGAGTGGCGACAGATCGAGCGCTGCGTTCACGACATCCTGGCCTTCACCGGCGCCGAGCCCGCGGCCATCGCCGCCATCAGCGCGCGCATGAAAGTGTTCTTCGAGCTGTGCGACCGCGAGTGCGCGACCGAGCGCGAATTCCGGCAGTTGGTGGCGGACCTGCTGTTCGATCGTCTCAAGGTGGAGTCGGAGCTCTACTACGCGCGCAGCGCCGAAATGCCCGCGTGATCCACGTCCCGGGCGCCGCGCCCGCATGCCGCTGAGGGTGGGTCGCGATGGTTGACGTCACGGTGGCGGGCGGCGCAGCCGTGTTCGAAATCGAGGGGCTCGACAAGCTGTGGTCGCTCAAGAGCCGGCTCGAGATCCCGCTCGCCCACATCAAGGGGGTGCGGCTGGACCCCGAGATCGCGCGCGGCTGGTGGCATGGCATGCGCACCCTCGGCACGCAGATGCCCGGCGTGATCACGGCGGGCACGTTCCACCAGCACGGCAGGCGCGTGTTCTGGGACGTGCACGATCCGGACCTGACCATCGTCGTCGAGCTGGTCGACGAGCGCTACGACGAGCTGATCGTCGAGGTGGAGAGCCCGGCCACGGTGCAGGGCCTGCTGCGGGAGGCCCTGCGCGACCGCGGCGCTTAGCCACACGACAGCGCTCCGGCTGAGCGCGTGCTTGCCTACCTGATCCTCGGCGCCACCTA
The DNA here is from genome assembly GCA_963729955.1 of uncultured Gemmatimonadales bacterium. Lineage (GTDB taxonomy): Bacteria > Gemmatimonadota > Gemmatimonadetes > Gemmatimonadales > JACORV01 > Fen-1245. The sequence continues at coordinate 427,647 of CAVSQA010000001.1, read as the reverse complement.
CGCCTTCGCGGCGGCGGTGCAGCCGGGGCCCTATCAGACCTATCTCGTATCCCAGGCGCTGAGCCACGGCTGGCGCCGCACGCTGCCCGCGGCGCTGGCCCCGCTGCTGAGCGACGTGCCGATCATCCTGCTGGTGGTGTTTGCCCTGAGCCGCCTGCCGCTCGGGCTCGAGCAGGCCCTGCGCTGCGCGGGCGGCGTGTTCCTGCTGTACCTCGCCTGGCGGGCGTTCCGGACGTGGCGGGCGTACCGCCTGGCGGCGGAAGACGGTGCGGCCACGGCGCGGCGCAGCCTGCTCAGCGCCGCGGTGGTGAACCTGCTGAATCCGAATCCGTGGCTCGGCTGGAGCCTGGTGATGGGGCCGCTGCTCCTCAAGGCCTGGCGCGGGGCGCCGGCGAGCGGAATTGCCCTGCTGGTTGCCTTCTACGGTACGATGGTCGCCGCCTCGGTGGGCATCATCCTGCTGTTCTGCGGGCGCCAGGGGCCTGGGGCCGCGGGTGGCGCGCGGACTGGTCGGCGTGTCGGCCGCCGGCCTGGCGTGCTTCGGCTGCTGGCAGCTGTGGTCGGGCGCGAAAGGACTGCTGGGAGGATGACGATCCGGCTGGCCTGATCCGGCGGCGCCGCGGGGAGGCGGCCGGCCGCGTGGCCCGCCTCAAGTGCTCGCATCACACCTGCAGGTACCGCTCGCACAGCTCCACGAGACGTTCGTCGTTCGCGACCCGGGCTTTCTCCAGAATCCTGCGCACTTCACCGAACAGCTTCGGCTCGCCCCAGTAGTACCCGGTCGCCATCTCGGCGCTGCCCGTCTGGCCCGCACGTGCCGCCTCGAGGATCGCCTCGGCGGCCGCGGCGTCGAAGCCCGGGTCGTCGCGGGGCGGGAGGGAGATCCGGTAGCCGGGGTCTCCCCACGACTCGTGCTCGCCGACGAAAGCGCGCGACATGGCCGGAATCTAGCCTGAGACGCGAGAGGGCCGCCCGGTGAGCGGGCGGCCCTCCAAGGTGGAGACATCGCTGGCGTGCGCTATGGGCGTCGGACCCGAGCCGGGCCAGCCGGCGCCTGGCGCGGAGCCGGCAGGGCCGCCGCGAGGCCGCCGTGGCCGGCGCAGGCCGCGTCCGAGGGCGCGCCACCGAGGTACGTGCCGTCCTTGCAGCGCATCGTGGCGCCGGCGGGCGGGGCGGCGTTGGAGGCGGCGCGGCCTGGAGAGCCACGGGTGCGGAAACCACCCTGACGGCGGCCGGCGGTGGTGGCGCGGCCCTGGCCGGCATGATGACCCGGACGCCGCGATGCGCAGCGCAGCCGTTGGCGGCGGCCGGCGCGATGAGGAACGTGCCGTCGCCGCACTGGGCCACCGCATTCGCCGGGACGGCCGTTACGGCCGCCGCGGTCGCTGGTCGCACCGAGTCCGGCGGCAGGCCCGGGCGCGTCGCCGCGCGCACCGGAACCGGCGTGGCAGCCCGTCGGCTGACCGCCACCGGAGCCGGCGGCGGCGGCGCGGACTCCGGTGCCCGGACGGCTGGCGTCGGAGCCGCGACGGTTGCGGCGCGGCGGAGTCGGCGACGTCGGCGCCTGGGCGGCGGCGGGCCGGGCGGCGAACAGCAGAGCGAGCCCCAGGCCGAGCGCCACCACGTGCGCGTCGCGGCCCCGCCGCGAAAGCGGCGACCGGCGCATGTCGGCGAGCGGCGCGAGGTTCGTCATGGCGACACCGTGATCGCTGGGGTGGTGTAGGTAACGTAGTTCGTGCTGCTGATCACCGCCTGCCCGGTGCCCTGGGTGATCCCCTTCACGTAGAACTGGACGTAGTAGGCGTTCGCCGGGATCACCACGCTCGTGATGACCGCGCTATTCGCGCCGCCGCTCACGAACTCGATGCCCCCGCTCGGGGCGAGCGTGAACGTCGTGCTGTCCTGGACGTAGCGCGTGTTCTGGGCTGGGTCGCGCGCGTACAGCGTCACCAGGACCGAGTCGTTCGTGCTCAGCGACAGGGTTGCCGGCCAGCTGCCGAGCGGATCCACCCGCCCCAGGCCGACCGTCGTATAGGCCGTCGCCGGGTTGTGCGGCGGCGACGACGCGCTCGCGTTCAGCGTGTCCGTGCCGGTCGAAGTGCCCACGATGCGGAAGTACTGGTAGTACGTGCCCGCCGGGATCGTGACGCCCGAGATCGGGGTCTTCGTCGTGTTCGAATCCGTCGCGATGCGCGCCGTGCCGGTGTGCGCGAACGTGACGCCGATCGGCGTCGTCGGGTTGACCGACGTCGGCACGTACTCGTTGTCGATGTACTGCCCGATGCCGAGCGGCTGGGTGCCCCAGCTGAAGCCGAGCGACGGCTGACTCACCGTGACGGTGGCCGTGCCGGTGTTGTAGTGGTAGAGCGCCGACCGCGGATCGCTCGCCTGGAGCGCCGCAGTGCCCGGTGTGGGCAGCGGGTTCGGTAGCCAGGTCGGCGTGTTCACGTAGTAGTCGCCGGCGGGAATTGTGACCGTCGGCGAGTCGATCGTCGCCACCCCCGGCGCAGCCGAGTTCAGCGTCACGACCACGTTCTCATTGGTGTAGTGCGTGTTGCCGGTCGCCGAATCCTCGGCGTAGATCGTGATCGCCTGCTTCTGCGACGTCGTGTAGGCGGAGCTATTGGTGCTGACATAGAACACCGGCTTCGTGACCCGCACGGTCGTCGTCGCCTGGGTGTAGCCCGTCGCGGTCGCCGTGACCTGAATCGTCCCGATGGTGTCCTGACGCCGAGATGGTGAAGTACGCGTAGTTGCTCCCGCTCGGAATCGTATCGACCGCCGTCACGGTGGCCACCGCCGGAACCGTGCTCGTGAAGGTCACCACCAGCGGTGCCGCCACGTTGTTCGGCGTGTACACGTAGATCCCGGTCGCCGCCGGTATTCTGCCGCATGCCGAGGGTCACGCTGGAGCTGGTGAACGCCAGCGGCGGCGCCGCCACCGTCACGGTGTTGGTCGTGGTCGGCAGGTAGCCCGAGCCGGCCGAGTCGGAGTAGGTCATGCTCGCCGTGCCCGGGCCGACCACGTTCACCGTCGTCTGCGTGTAGTACGTGTTCTTGAGGATCCGGAAGTACGGCTGCGCCGGCTTGAGGACCGTCGTGTCGCTGGAGACGGCCTGCACCACGACGGTGTCCATCGTGTAGTGCGCGTTCCCCACGCTGTCCGCCGCGTAAACGTTGACCGCGATCGGCGGGTTGGTCGTAGTCGTGGAGCTCGGCAACGCCGGAGGCTGACGAACTTCGGCGTGGACACCGTGATGTAGGCCTGGGACGACGAGTAACCGGTCGCCGCCACGCTGAGCGTGTCCGTGCCGTTCGTCAGGCCGTAGGCGTCCAGGTACACGTAGTTGCTGCTGATCGGGATCGTCGGCGTCAGGGTCGTGAGCGTGTCCACGGCCCGGTTCTGCGTCAACGTCACCGGGACGGCCACGCTCCGGCTGTCGGGCGTTTGGACGTAGAACCCGTTCCCGTTCGGGTCGTAGTGCTGGCGGCGGCCCAGCACGGATGAGCCGAAGTTGAACGTGACCGGTGGGGTGTTGACGGTGACGTTCAGCGTATCGAGCACCGTTTGACCGGCCGCAGCGAAGGTGATTCGGGCCGTGCCGACGCCCATCGGCGTCACGTGCGCATGGTTGTTGTAGTACGCGCCGGAGTCGATCGTCACCGTCGCCGAGTCGATCTTGATGACGGTCGTGTCGCTCGAAGTCGATGAGACGCGGAGCGGCGAGAGACGGTAGTGCGTGCTGCCGCGCCGAGTCGGTGCTGTAGAACGTGAGGTTGTGCCGGCGTTGAAGTTGTTGAAGGTGGTAGTGGCAGCCATCCCGTCACGCGCGGCGTCGTCACGACGTAGCGTACCGTCGGCGGCTCCGAAACCGCTCGCCGTCGCGGTCACGGTCACGCTGCCGGGCGCCCGGCCGATGGCGGTGAAGTAGAGCGTAGTAGGACCCGCCGGGGATGGTGACGGAGGCCGGCACCGCGAGGATCGTCGAGTCGCTGCTCGCCAGCGTCACCACCAGGGGACTGCCGACGGTGTTCGGCGTGGAGACGTAGAAGCTGCTGTCGAAATCGCCGGCGCCGACGCGCGGCGTGCCGCTGCCGAAGCTGAAGCTCAGCCCCGCCCCGCCGACCGTGTACAGCGCCGAGTCGGGCAGGTGGCCGCTGGCGGTGGCGACGATGTACGCGCTCCCTGCCTGCCCGCCCATCACGAACCGGGCGCCGCTGTAGTAGTACTGGGCCGGCTGGATCGTCACCGCGGTGTCCAGCAGCTTGACCACCGTCGTGTCCGTGGAGCGCAGGTGCACCACGAGCGAGTTGGTCCGGGGGTGCGTGTTGCGAATCGAGTCCTCGGTGTACACGGTCACGGTCTGCTGCGGTGAGGTCGTGAACAGGCTGTTGTTCGAGCAGCAGATGCCGACGTCCGGCGTCGTGGTGATCACCGTGACCCCGTGCGCCGCCGTCCATCCGGCCGCGGACGGCGTCACGGTCGCGGTGCCGATTCCCTGCGCCGTGGTCGTGTAGTACGCGTAGTACGACCCGCTCGGCACCGTGACGGTCGGCGTGACCGTGGCGACGGTCGTGTCGGAGCTGGCGAGCCCCACCACGACCGGGACGTTGGTGTAGGTCGGGGTCTGGACGTACACGTTGGGCTCGTACTGGCCCACGCCGATGAGGATGCCGCTGGCGCTCGGCGTGAGGACCGGCGCGTAGGCCGTGAAGCTCGACGCCGCGCCGTTCACCCCGATGGCGCTCGGCGTGATGTTCGTCGAACCGGCGCCGACCGCGAGGATCTGGACGTCGGCCGCGAGCTGGCCGGCCGGGATGAACGCCGGATCGGGCGAGACCCGCGCGATGCCCGGCGTCGAGTAGCCGAACGTGACGTACGTGCCGCCCGCCGGCGACGGATCGGACAGCAGCACCTGCGTCGTCACGATGTCGGTCGCGTTGATCGCATAGCCGCTCGAGGCGAGGCGGGTGTTCGCCGTCACCCGGGCCACCGAACTGCCGGCGGTGTACCCGAGGTTGCTGCCGTCGGTCGCCGTCACCGTGGTCGTGCCGGCGCTGTCGCCCACCAGGGTTGCGTTGGCGGACGTCTGGTTCGCCGCGATCACGACCGACGCCGGATTCCAGTGCGCGAACGCCGTCGCCGTCAGGTTCACCGTCAGCGCGGCGGCGTTCGGCTTGCTCAGGAGGATCGGGATCGAGGCGCTCGATCCGCGGCCCACCGAGACCGTGTCACGGCCGAACGCGATGATGGCCGGCCCGCTGTTGTTCACGTTGACGGTCAGGGCGTTGGACGTGACCGCACCGCTCGTCGCCGTGATGTTCGATGTGCCCGTGGCCACGCCGGTCACCACGCCGGTGACCGAGTCGACCGTGGCCACCGACGGCGTCGCCGACACGTACTTGAACGAGCCGCCCGAGATGAACCGGCTGTTCGCGTCCTCGCCGCGGGCCACCAGGCCCACCGTGCCTGTCGGGGCGACCGTTGCCGTCGGGTTGCTGGCCGGCGCCGAGAGCACGATGGACGCGAGCACCTGCGAGACGGTCAGTGCCGCTCCGGGGTTCGACGTGAAGCCCTGGGCCGTCGCGTTGATGGTCGTGACGCCGTTGGCGGCCGACGTGGCGGTCACCGTGTCCGAGGTGATGTTCGGGACCGAGGCCACCGACCCGTTGGTGGACTGCCAGGTGAACTGGATCCCGCTCATCACTGCGTCGATGGTGTCGTGCGCGATGGCTCGGTAGCGACGGGTCAGCCCGAGCGACGGCATGCTGAAGGTGTCGGTCTTGGTGGCGCCCACGGAATCCACCACGACGGCGATCCGCTTGATGACCGTCACGACGCTGACGCTGGCCACGCCGGTGATCGTGCCGGACGTCGCCCGGATCTGCGCCGTGCCGAGCCCGACGCCGACCACGTGGCCCGTGCTGTCCACCGTCGCGACGGCCGGCGCCGTGGTGGACCAGGTGAACGAGCCGATGCCGGCGATGGGCTTGCCGAGGCCGTCCACCGCCGTGGCGGCGAAGTTGAAGCTGGTCGTGAGGTAGATGCTGCGCACGCCCGGCGTGACGAGGATCGACGCGAGCCGCTGCTGCACCACGACCAAGGCCGAGTCCTTGGTCCCGCCCGCCTCCGTTGCCACCACGTAGGTCGAGCCGTTCGCCACGGCGGTGACGCGGCCGGTGGAGGCGTTCACCGTCGCGACGGCGGGCGTGCGGCTCACCCAGGTGAAGCTGCCGGTCAGCGGAGCGCCCGTGGCGTCCTTCGCCTGCGCGGCGAGCTGGACCGTGGCCGTGAGCGCCGTGAGTGTGTCGAGCTTCGGCGAGACGGTCGTGGACGCCACGGCCACGTTCGCCGAGATGGTCAGGTTGGGCACGCCCGCCGAGCTCGCCGTGATGGTCTGCGCGCCGGAGGGCGCGCCGAGCGTCCAGATGGTGCTGGCCAGCCCGTTGGCGTCCGTGGTGGCGGACGTCGGCGCGACCGAGCCGCCGCCCGTCGCGACGGCGAAGGTCACCGCGTGCCCGCTCACGCCCAGGCCCAGCGTGTCCCCGAGCTTCACGACGATCGGCTGCGGTAGCACGGTGCCCGGCGTCGCGATCTGGTTGCCGCCCGACACCAGCGTCAGCGCGGCGGCCTGCCCGGCCCCCGTCACCGTGACCACGGTGGCGCCGGGCGCGTACCCCGGGGCCGTCGCGGTCACGGCGACGACGCCCGGGGCGACCGCCTGAACGCCTTGGGAGCCGGAGAACTGCCCGGCTGTGAAGGTCATCGTGGACGTGTTGAGCTTCAGCTTGGTTGTGTCGCTGCTGGCGAACGTCACCGTGACGCCGCCAGCCGGTGCGGCGGGCACCAACTGAATCGAGAGTGGGGCGCTCCCGTGGACGGGAACGGAGAACGGCGCCTGGAGGAGGACGAAGTTCGGCACCACGCCGACCACGGTCAGCCCCGGGGTGTAGCCCGTCGCCGTCGCATGCAGGATCGAGACGCCGATCGCCACGCCCGTCAGCGTGATGGACTTCAGCGTGTCGCCCGCCGCGAAGGTGATCGTGCCCGGCGAGGCGACCGTGAGGACCTGGGTGCTGTCGCTCGTCACCGTCACCGTCAGGCCGCCGGCCGGCGCCGCGGGCGAGAGCTTGACCAGCGCCAGGCCGCCCTGACTCCCCAGGCCGACCAGATTGCCGGGCACCGTGAGCGTGATCGTCGGCCCGCCCGTGCCCGTCGCGGTGAACACCGCCGCCGTCAGGCCCGCCACCGTCGCCGTGACCGTGTTGACGCCGGGCGTCGCGCCGAGGGTCCAGCTGCCCACGGTGGCGAAGCCGGTCGCGTTGGTCGTCGTGGTCGCGCCCGTCACGCTGCCGCCGCCGGTCGCGACCGCGAAGGTCACCGCCGACGCCGGCGACGGGCGCGCCGATCCCGTCGAGCACCCGGACCTGGGGAGCCACCGGCACGGCCGTCCCCGCCGGCACGCTCTGCAGGTCGCCCGCGACCTTCAGGATGCTCACGGGCACCCCCGGCTGCCCGGCGGACACCGTGACGCGAGTCGAGTCCCGGATGCCGGTCGGCGTGTGGGCGTAAACCCAGACCGTCCCCGACGCCCGGCCCGCGCGGAACAGGCCGTCGGCGTTGACGGTGTTTGCCGTGCCGCTGGTGGTGGACCACGCCGCGTAGAACGCCGTGTCCGGGCTCTCGGACGAGTCCACCGCCGTGAGGTGGAATTGCAGCGAGGTGCCGAACGCGATGCTCGTGTCACGCGGCGCGATCTGGATCGTGGCGATCTGGGTGCCCGGGCCCACGTACGCCAGCGCGACTTCCGAAGGGCTCCCGAACGCCTGACTGCTCCTCACCAGCACGGTGTCCACGCCGCTGAACATCAGCGTCTTGCCGGCGAGGAGCTGGACCGTGACCCAGAAGGTCGCCGAGTCGGTGACGGCCACCGAGACCCTGGCGGTGATCTCCGAGGAATCGGGAGAGAAGCCGAACGTCTGCGTGGCGACCGTGTCCGGCACCTCGACCGCGGGCCGGAGGATGATCAGGCGAGCCGAGTCCACCGACAGGCCGCCGAAGGCCCCCAGGGTGATTCCGAGCGTCGGCTGGATGGCGAGCGCCACCATGTGCCGCGCCGGTCCCGTGGGCGTGTCGCACGTGACCGCCGCCCCCGCCGCAACGAGGACGGGCAGCAACCCGCGAAGCGACCTGCGGGCACGAGAGGAGAGGAGGTGCTCGACGGCTGTCACGTAACGGTCGCCAAAGTAACCCGCAGGGAGAGGAAACTGTCAAGCAAGGGTAGCGACCGGTTAGTTTTGGCGCTATGCGGTGCCCACACCATTATTGCGTGACGGTCGTCACGCCGGGCCCGCGCGGCGCCTGGCGCAGCGCCGGACGGGTGGCGTGACGGGCCCCCTCGGGGCGTCCAGACGCCCCCGGCCGGCTGGTGACTCACCGCTGGGGCCGGCCTCCGTGGTGTCGGTGAACGTGGGCCTGCCCCGGACCGTCGAGTGGCAGGGCAGGCCCGTGCTGACCTCAATCTTCAAGAGCCCGGTGGACGGCGCCGTGCGGGTCGGGGCATCCAACCTCGCGGGCGACCGGCAGGCTGATCCCTCGGTGCACGGTGGGCGCCACAAGGCCGTCTACCTGTACCCGGCCGAGCACTACGCCCACTGGCGCGCGGACCTCGGCGACATCACCTGGGGGGCGTTCGGCGAGAACCTGACGACGGTGGGGCTCACCGAGGACGCGGTATGCGTCGGGGATCGGCTGCGCGTCGGCACCGCCGAGCTGGTCGTTACCCAGCCTCGACTGCCCTGCTACAAGCTCGGCATCCGGTTCGGCCGGGCGGACATGGAGCGGCGCTTTCTCCAGAGCCGCCTGACCGGATTCTACCTCTCGGTGGCCCGCGAGGGAGCAGTGCGGGCGGGTGACGCGGTCACGGTCGCCGAGCGGGCGGCCCCGTCCGCGACCATCGCCGAGGTCGTGAGTCTCTATGGGGCGGATCGCCCGGACCGCGACCTGCTGCGTCGGCTCGTCGATCTCGCCGCGCTGCCCGATGGCCTGCGCACGAGGTTTCGTGAGCAACTGCGTGACGCGGACGCCTGAACCCCCGCGTCCCCTGAGATCAGCCGAGCACCGGGCCCAACTGGCCCGCCGTGGGCTCCGCTCAGCAGAACCACGGCTCGGTGAGCCGCGGAGCCACGGGCCGACGCTCGGCGTGAGTCGCGAGCGCCTCCGCGGGGCGCGCGCCGGCCGCCTCGTGCGCCGCGTCGCGCACCTTGCGGAAGGTATTCGCCGCGCCCTCGCGGGTGTGGTTGGCCCAGTGAACGATCTCGCTCACCGTCCGGTACAGCGACTCCATCCGCGGATCCGGGTGCTCCCACCGCCAGGTGAACGCCTCGGTATCCAGCGCCTTCAGGAAGGGTTGAATGTCGGGCCGGCCGAGCAACGCCGAGCCCGGAGGGATCAGCAGCCGGATGGCGAGCTGCACCGGCTCCACGCAGTCGACCAGGTCCTTCGCCGTCAGCCAATCCACCAGCTCGACGTAGTCGTCGAGGGTCGTCCACGGCGTGAAGGGCAGGAACGAGGGTCGGAGGGTGATGCCCGCGGCCCGCATCGCCTCGAGCGCCAGCGATACGTCGGCCCTGGTGTGGCCCTTGTCGAGCTTCGCGAGCACCACGTCGCTCAAGGACTCGACGGCGGTGACCGCGAAGGCGCAGCCCGCCGCCGCGAGCTCCGGCAGGCGGCGGCGGTGTCGCAGCAGGTGCTCCACCTTCGCGGTGAAGTCGAACGTGAGGTCGGGCAGCTCCTCGTGCATAGCCGCCACGATCTTCAGCGAGTGCCCCGGGCCGTTGAGGAAGTCGGGATCGGCGAAGGTGATGTGGCGGGCGCCCAGCGCCACTTGCCGGCGGATGTCCTCGAGCACGGTCGCCGCAGGCACGACGAAGAAGCGTCCGCCGTACACCGGGGGGATGGGGCAGTGGAGGCACTTGTGCCGGCAGCCCCGGCTGGCCTCGACCACGCCGGCCACGCGCCGCTCGCCGCCCTGCTCGAGCGCGGCGTAGCGGTGCAGCGGAGGCAGCGCCCGCCGGCTCGGCACCGGATAGGCGAGCCGCCGGACCTCGACCGGCGGACCGGCCCCGGGCGGCTCCCCGCGGTCGAGGCGCTCGGCGAGCGCGACGAGCTCCTCCTCCGACTCCCCGCCGAGCACGGTGTCCGCCACGCCATCGAGCAGGAACGCCCGGTTCAGGACGGCGTACAGCCCGTGGAAACAGATGGCGGCCGCCGGATGCATCTCGCGGATCTGGCGGGCCGCGGCTACGCCGATCCGCAGCGCGGTGTGCATCGGGACCGAGATCGCGACCAGCCCGGCCCGCCGGACGAGCGCCCCATCCAGCCGCTCGACGGACAGGTCGAGCATCCCGGGCGCGAAGCCCGCGCGCTCGAGGAAGGCGGCCGGGGAGGCGAGTCCGATCGGCTGGTGGCCCAGCTCATAGCAAGACACAAGCAGGACGGCCCCGGGCGCGCGCAGCGACACCGCTATATTGGGTGGTACGGAACCCTCCGGTGAGCCGATGGTACAAGTTGTCCAATCTCCCCGAGAGCGGCCAGTGATGGGATGCCGTCGGCGCTCCACCGTGGCTGCTCGACTCCGCCCCCGCCCCGCCGCCGTGTCGTGCCGCCCTGATGTGCGCCGGGCGTGCCGAGCCACCATCGTCCCCTTGCACGGCGAGCCTTCGATCGCCAGATCGGCAGGCGCCCCATGAAGAGCACGCGAATCCAGGAGCTCGTCTTCGCCGGCACCAGCCGGCTGACCGACGTCGCGCCGGTATGGGGTGCGCGCTTCCTGGACGCGACCGTCCGCCCCCTGATCGGAAGCCGCGTTCTGTCCGCGCTGTTCGCGCGGCGCAACCGGAGCATCCTGCGGCGCGTCGGCGGTTTCCGGCGGTTTCTCGTCATCCCGGACATTCATATCGGCGACGCGGTGATGACGCAGTCGGCACTCGCCGCCCTGCGCGATTTCTTCCCGGATGCCGAGATCGACTACGTGATCAACCGGGCGGTGGCGCCGGTCATCGAGGGCAATCCCGACGCGACAAGGATCCTGCCGTGGTTCTCCGGCGCGCACCTGCCTACCGCCGACGACATCGGGCTGCTGCGGGAGGTCATCCGCGACGGGCGCTACGATTTGTGCCTCAGCTTCGGTCCCTTCGTGGCGCCCGACGAGCTGGTGGGGCGCGCGCAGCCGTTCGTCAGCTTCATGACGCACGCCCCGACCATTCTGCGCAACGAGAACGACTCGACGGAGATCAACCACTTCAGTTACCAGTACTACCAGTTCGTCCGCGGCCTCCTGGCGACGGTGGCGCGCCCGGTGCGCGGCAATGTGTACCCGGGCGTCCGGACGACGTACTCCGACGAGGCGATACGCCTGGCCTCGGGTTTCGCCGCGGAGGCCGGGCTGTCGAGTCAATCGGCGGTCGTCATGGTCAACCCGGACAGCGCCTGCCGGTTCAATCTGCTGCCGTTCGGCGACCAGGCCGGGCTGATCGAGCGCCTGGCCGAGGCCACCGCGGCCGACACCACCATCCTGCTCGGGGCCGGTCACTCCCTGAAGGGCATCGGCGCGCGCCTGGTCGAGTCCGTCGCGGCGCCGCTTCGTCCCAAGCTCCGCATCATTCCGCCGGGCCTGCCGCTGGACGCGTACGCGGCGCTCATCGACGTCGCCGACGTGTTCATCACGGGCGACACGGGCCCGCTGCATCTGGCCGCGGCTCGCCGGTATTCGCGCTCGGGCCGCCATCAGTTCCGCAACCGCACCGCGGTGCTGTCCCTGTTCGGCGCCACGGTGCCCCGGATGTCGGGCTACGACTCGTTCCAGCCGGGCTACCTGCCGGCGAACCAGGACGCGCCGTCGTGGTGCTGCCAGGCGGGAAGCCGCTGCCGCAACATCACGTGCCTCAACAAGTACTTCAAAACGTGCCGCACGGTCCGCTGCTTCGAGCGGATTGACGTCGCGGGCCTGGCCGAGCTGGTCGCGTCCCATCTCGACGGACTCTCCCGGCGTCAGCTCGTGCGGAGCGAGTCCGTTCCCGACCTGGCTCCCGCGCTGCGGGAGCCGGCCCGGGCGTGACGGAGCGCCTGCTCCTCTTCCTGCTGGCCTTCGGACTCGGGTTCGTCGCGGCCATCCCCGTCGGCGGATCGCAGATCGAGATGGCGAAGCGGGCGATCGGCGGCCACCTGCGGGCCGCGGCCCTGGTCGTTCTCGGGTCGGTCAGCTCCGACGTCGTCTACGGCGCCGTGGCGCTGTTCGCGCTCGCGCCCTTCATGGAGACGCGCTGGGTCCTGGCGATCTTCAACGCGGTGGGAGCCCTGCTGCTGTGGATCCTGGGGGCCCTGACCCTCAAGGAGAGCCGGCGGCCTCACGGCCTGGATTCGGCGCGGCCTGCGCTGGCCAGCGGCCGCTGGGCCTACCTGACGGGCTTCTCGCTGGCGTTCAGCAATCCGCCCATGATCCTGTCCTGGCTCCTCGGCGTCGCCCTGGCCAAGCGGTTCGGCCTCGCCTCACCGTTCCCGGCGGGGGCCAAGGCAACGTTCATCGCGGGGGGCGCCCTGGGGCTGGGCAGCTACCTCGGCATCCTCGCGGTGGTGATGTACCGCATCAAGCACTTCATTCCGATGCGGGCCCTCGGCAAGGTGTACGTCTGGCTCGGGGTCGCGCTGTTCGTGCTGTCCTTCTACTTCGTGTACGGAGCGCTCAGGTACTTCCTGACCGGGCGCTGACCCCGGGTGCGACGGCGCGCGCCTCCGCCTCGCTACAGTCCGAACAGGTAGGAGAGCTTGGCGAAGAACCCGTCGTCGGTCCGAGAGCGTTGCCGGCCGACGGCGCACGCCGCGTCGAACTCCGAGCACGAGGCACCGTAGCCGACGTAGATCAGCGTCCCGGGACTCGGGCGGTAGGAGAACAGCCAGTCCACGCGGAAGTCGCGGGAGGAGGACGGGCCCACGACGGCGGTATCGATGACGATCGGGTTGCCGGTGGTCGGGTCGCGCAGCGCATCGCTGCTCAGCGAGGTGTACTGGCCGACCACCCGGAAGAAGATCGAGCGGGTCGCCTGGTACTCGAGCTTCAGGCGCGGGATGTCTTCGGTGGAGAACCAGCTTCCGTCGCGCCGGCGGATGGTGAGGCGGCTGTACTGGGCGGAGATCCGCACGGCCGGGGTCGGCCGGAGATCGACCGCCGCGCTGAGCGAGGTGCCCGTGCCGCGAGCGGCCTCGGCGAAGTTCGCGACGGCCCCGTACCCGACGCTGATGGTGCCGGTGAACTGCCGCCAGGTGGGGGTGGTGAGGCCGGCCCCCAGGCTGAACAGGTTGTCGAGGAGGCTCGGAACCGCGAATGGGATTGTCGTGGTGTCCGTGAGCACCTTGGTGGCGCGCACGCGATAGCTGCCGTAGCTGGCGCCCTGGTAGCCGATGGAGGTGGCGTCGAAGCGGAAGAAGTTCCGGGTGATGCTGGCGTTGGGCTGCCACCAGCCGCGGAGCGTGCCCTGGAGATTGACGCTCTCGTTGCCCTCGATGGGCGACTGGCGGCCGAACCCGTCGTAGTTCCAGGTGCGGAAGATGGTCTGGAAGCTCGAGACGGTTTCGAGCAGCGCACCCGGCGCGCCGTAGCCCGTGAACCGGTTGAAGGCGTGCGCGTTGACGACCCCGGTGCGGTTGACGAACCCGGCGGCGGCGTCGAAGTCCGGCGCGATGCCGGTGATGCCGAAGTTGAAGCCCTCGTTGCGGCCGGTGCGGTCCCAGGTGGCCTGGGTCAGCGTGCCGCGGTGGAAGCCGGTGCTGTCGTGGAGCCAGGTCGCCACGCCCTGCAGCTCGACGAAGTAGAGCTTCGAGTGGACGAGGTGGATGTCGGCGCCGGCCAGGCGCGAGAACTGGCGGCCGTCCTCTCGGTCCGTGCCCACGAAGCCGAGATTGGAGGTCGGGCCGAGGTCGTACCGGAGGCGCGTGATGCCGAACGCCGGGTGGCGGCCCGTGGCGGACTCCGACGCGGCGTCGGAGGTGACGATCGTCGCGATGGTCCAGGGTCCCGCTTTCCCCGCCAGCTTGACGCCCCCGTCGGGGCTCACGATGCGCCGCGTGTAGATGAGCTGATTGGGCGTGTCGAGCAGCTCCAGGCCGTCGAGAAAGAACGGCCGCTTCTCCGGGTAGAACAGCGCGAACCGCTGGTTCAATGTCACCTGTCCCACGTCCGCCTCGACCTGGGAGAAGTCGGGGTTCACGGTGCCATCGAGCGACAGGTTCGGCGTGAGACCGTAGTGCACGTCCATGCCGAGCTGGACGTCACCGAACCACGGGCCGTAGTGATAGCCGGTGCCGGTCGTGTCGCCGTTGACCCGCTGGGTCGCCACCGGCGTCAGGTTCAGCACCAGGCCGCGCCTGAGGTCGGTCAGGCCGTCGAGCCACCCGGACTGGTTCATGAAGCTCGCGCTGGCGCGTACCACCGGCGCCCACGAATCCTGGTAGCCGGAGTGCTGCACCCGCCGCAGTACGTTGATGCCCCAGCTCTGCACCTTCCCGCCCGCGAAACGCAGGCTCTTGAACGGGATCCGGATCTCGACGTCGTAGCCACCGGGAACCAGCCGGCCCCGCGACTGGAAGATGAAGTCGGGATTCAGGTCGACGTTCCCGTTCAGGATGTTCATCGAGCCGAACCCGCCGCCGCCGCTGTAGGTGCCGCCGGCGCCGCCGGCGTACGCGTCGATGCGCACGCCGTCCTGCTGCACGCCGAACGGGTTCACGCCGAACAGGAAGGCCCGGCGCCGGTCGTTGTAGGTGTCGAGCAGGATCTGGACGTAGTCGTCCGCGTCGATGTTGTCGCGGTCGGCGTGGGTCGCATGCACCACGTCGCCGTGGGTTTCCCTCGCGCGGACCCCGAAGTAGATCGCGGTGGGCGAGTACCAGACGAGCACCTCGGTCGGTTCCACCGCCGGCACGCCGTCCTGCGGCTGGTACTGCGAAAACCCCACCAGGCGCGCGGCGCGTCGCCACACCGGCTCGTCGAGGACGCCGTCCACGGCGACCGTGGTATCGACCCGCGGCAGGCGCACGTGAAGCTGATGCTCCAGGCCGCTGAACGACGGGCCGGAGTCGGGGGCCTGGAGCAGAGCCAGCAGGGCGAGGGTCGGGAGCACGGGCCGGAGAATCTATACCATTGCGATGCAGAGTTGCAGGCGCTCGCAGGAGGCGAGTGCGAAGTAGTGGACCGACGCGACAGAGGCGCGGCGGGAACCAACGACAAGGGGCCGGCCCTAGCACGGCTGACCCCTTGAACCTGCCCAGCACTGCGCGTCTGTGCGTCTGAGCGCTACTGCCGGCTGGCCACCTGGCTACTCGTATCGCAGGGCCACGATCGGATCCAGCATGCTCGCCCGCCGCGCCGGCCAGACTCCGAAGACCAGGCCAACCGTGAAGCTGAAGAAGAAGGCCAGCACGATCGACACCGGCGAGATGAGGGTGTTCCAGTGGAAGATCCGGCTCAGCGCGATGGCGCCGCCGCCGCCGAACACCACGCCGATCGCGCCGCCGACCATGCACAGCACCAGCGCCTCGACGAGGAACTGGTACAGGATGGCGCCGCGCGTCGCGCCGAGCGCCTTGCGGACGCCGATCTCGCGGGTCCGCTCCGTGACCGAGACCAGCATGATGTTCATGATCCCGATCCCGCCCACGAGGAGCGAGACCGCCGCGATCCCCGCCAGGAGCATCGAGAAGGTCTGCGTGGTCTGGTTGAGGGTGTTGGCCAGGTCGGCCTGGTTGCGGATCTGGAAGTCGTTGGCCGCCGCCGGCTGGATCTTGTGCCGGCGCCGCAGCGCCTGCTCGAGCGAGATCATGGCCACGTTGGTGTTGCGCGCGTCGTCCACCTTCACGGTGATGGAGCGCACCCGGTCGCTCCCCATCAGACGGTAGCGCGCGGTCGACAGCGGGATGAACAGCTGCTCGTCGGGATTCATCCACCCCTGCTGGGCGCCTTTGGAGGCGAGGAGGCCGACGATCTCGAAGGTGATGCCGCGGACCTCGACCGACTGGCCGATCATCGCGGCGCCGTTCTGGCCGAAGTCGTCGCCCACCGCCGAGCCGATCACCGCCACCCGGCGCCGCGCCTCGTCGTCGCCCGGCCGTGAACAGGCGGCCGGCGACCAGCGTGTAGCTCCGCGCCTTGAAGTACGACGGCGCTGGTCCCGGTCACCTGGATGTTGGCGTTCTGGTTCCGGTACTTGACCTGGAAGGAGCGGTTGATCTCCGGCATCACGGCGACGACGTGGCGCGCCGTGTTCTGGATCTCGGTCGCGTCGTCCACCGTCAGCCCGACGCGCTGGTCGCTCGCGACGCCGTGCTGGAACTGTTGTCCCGGCATCACCGTGAGGAGGTTCGTCCCCAGCGCCGAGATGTTGTCCTGCACGGCCTTCTGCGCCCCGGCGCCGAGTGCGATCATGGTGATCACCGCGCCGACGCCGATGATGATGCCCAGCATCGTCAGGAACGAGCGCAGCTTGTTCGCGCGTATCGCCAGGAGTGCGACCTTCCAGATCTCGATGAGCAGCACGGCTACCGCCCTCCGCCGCCCTGGCGCGCCGCGCCGGTCGCCGGCCGGGCCTGCTGCTGCTGCATCCCGGGCACCGCCGAGCCGGCGAACCGCTGCATCCGGTCGCGCATGTCGGCCTGCTGCTGCACGAGCGACGCGGAGGGCAGCAGGAGCACCGTGTCCTGCTCGCCGATCCCGCTCACCACCTCGCTATAGTCCATGTCCGTCAGGCCGGTCCTGACGCGCACGGGCGTCGGCTTCCCACCCCGGAGAGCGAAGACGATGTAGCTGCCGCCGAACTGGTAGTTGTTCCCCTCGCCGAAGCGCCGGTGGTTTTCGTTCCCCGCGGCGCCGGCTGTGCCGCCCATCCCGCCGCCCGCGCTCTGGAACTGCCGCCGCACCTGCGCCGCGATGGCCTGCTCCTGCGGCGTGAGGGTCCCGCCGCTGAACTGCTTGCGGAAGATCGCGCGCACCTGATCCTGCGTGACGCCCGGCGGAAGGGACGGGCGTCCGCCGGCGGCGGCCCCTCCCAAAGCCGCGGGTCCCCCGGCCACCGCCGCGCCCGCCGCCGTGCCGGCCGTCGGCGCGACGCGCCGCGCGGCGGCTCGGCGGCCTCGAGCGGCGCCACGCTGCCGCCTTCGGCCGCGCGACCGGTCCGCGGCGGGTCGGCCGCCGCGCCGCCGCGGCTCGCCAGCTGCGAGTTCGCCTGGGCGAGCGAGTCCTGCATCGCCAGCTGCCGGTCCACGGTCTTCGGGTCGAGCCCCAGGACCTGCGCCGCCGAGGCCACGTCGCGCTCGGTGCGCAACGCGGCGGTCGGGATCGCGAGCACGTTCTGCCGCTGCCCGATCTGGACCGCCACCTCGGCGTTCATCCCCGGCCGGAGGAGGCCCTCCGGGTTCGGGATATTCACCAGCACCGCGAACATCGTCACGTTCTGCGAGACGGTGGACTGCGGCTCGATCTTGAGGACCGTGCCCTGGAACGGCCGGTTCGGATAGGCATCCACCGTGATCACGACCGGCATCCCGCGCTGCACCTTGCCGATATCCGTCTCGTCCACCAGCGCCTGCACTTCCACCGTGCTCAGGTCCGCCATCTGGAGCAGCACCGTGCCACCCGACACGTCACGCACGGCGGAGGTGATCACGCCGCCGGCCTCGACGTTCTTGACCAGGATGGTGCCGTCCACCGGCGCCAGCACGTTGCAGTCGGTGAGCGCGTCGAGCGCGCTCTGGAGCCCCGCCTGGGCACGCACCAGCTGCGCGCGGGCGTTGGCGTCGGCCAGGTTGGCGTTGTCGTGGTCCTGCTCGCTCAGCACCCCCGAGGCGAACATCTGGTCCGCGCGCGTCTTCTGGGCGGCGGCGTTGGAGGCCTGGGCCTGCGCCACCTCCAGGTCGGCCTGCGCCTGGTTGTAGGCGGTGGTCGGGTCGCGCCGGTCCACCTTCACCAGCGTGTCGCCCCTGTGCACCATGTCGCCGGTCTCGACCCGCATCTCGAGGATCGTGCCCGAGGCCCGCGACTTGACGGCCACGATCTGGATCGGCTGAACCGAGCCGTTCGCCTCCGCCGACACCACGACGTCCCGCCGCGTCACGGGCTCGGGCTCGTAGAGCAGCACGGGCTGCGGTTTCTTGCAGGCCGTCGCGGTCGCGACGACCGCGGTCAGAACTAGGGTCAAGCTGGACTTCCTCATCGTGACTGCCCTTCCGATGCCGTGTCCTGGTCGATGACCCCGTCCAGGATGTGGATTCGACGCCGCGCATGCGCGGCGATGTCGTGTTCGTGGGTGACCAGGATGATGGTCTGGCCGCCGGCCCAGAGATGTTCGAAGAGCTGCATGATCTCCTCGCCCGTCTTCGAGTCGAGGTTCCCCGTCGGCTCGTCGGCGAGCAGGATGCTGGGGTGATTGATCAGCGCGCGCGCGACGGCGACGCGCTGGCGCTGTCCGCCCGAGAGCTCGGCCGGCCGGTGGTCCTTCCGGTCGCCCAGCCCGACGGATTCCATCGCCGCGGCCGCCCGCTCCCGGCGCTCCTTCGACGGCACGCCGGCGTAGATCAGCGGCAGCTCGACGTTGTGGAGCGCGCTGGCGCGCGGCAGCAGGTTGAACGTCTGGAAGACGAACCCGATCTCCTTGTTGCGGATGTGCGCCAGCTCGCTGTCGCCCAGGTCGGACACCCGCTGACCGTTGAGCCAGTACTCGCCGGCGGTGGGCGTGTCGAGGCAGCCGATGACGTTCATCAGCGTGGACTTGCCCGATCCCGACGGCCCCATGATCGCGACGAACTCGTTGCGGCCGATCATGAGATCCACGCCGCGCAACGCGCGGATGGTCTCCGCGCCGATCGCGTAATCGCGGGTCAGCCCCTGGGTCTTGATGATCGGCCCGTCGGTCGCCGCCGGATCGGCGGAGCGCGGTTCGAGCCCGGGAGCGGCCGTCACAGCGTGTGCCCCACCAGCGCCTCGAGGGTCGCCCGGGCGATGAGGTAGTTGTACCGCGCCTGGACGAGCGTCACCTGGGCCTGGTTCAAGGCCGTCTCCGCCGTGAGCAGGTCTACGATCGTCGAGGCGCCGAGCCGGTAGCGCTCCTGCTGCATCCGCAGGCTCTCCTGGGCGGCGGCCACGGAGGTGCGCGACACGTCGATCTGCGCGGCGGCCGCGTCGAGCGCGGTCGCCGCCTGGGTGAGGTTCGCGTCGAGCGCGAGCCGCGCGTCCCGCAGCTTGGCCCGGGCCCCGACCGCGTTGGCGTCCGCGGAAACGATGTTCGCCTCGCGCTGGAAGCCGTTGAAGATCGGGACCGAGAGCGAGAGGCGGAGGTTCCACGTGCCGGTGTACTTGGCCGCCCGGACGACCCCGATCACGGCGCCGGTCGAGTCGGTGATCGTGGTGGTGGGGGCGGCGCTCCACGGCAGCTGTCCGCCGGCCCACGTCTGGCTCGCGCCGAGGCTCAGCGTCGGGATAGTACTGCGACCGGCTCGCCGAGAGCGATGCCTGGGCCGCCGTCACGCCCGCCTGGGCCTCCACCACCGATGGCGCCGTCGCCTCGGCCTCGCGGCGCAGCGCCGCGCTGTCGAGACTGGAGAGCCGGACTTCGAGCGCGGTGTCCGGCACCGGCGCGACCAGGCCTTCGGCGCCGATGGCGCGCGCCAGATTGGCCTGGGCCGTGAGCGCGTTGGCGCGCGCCTGGATGAGCTGCACCTCGGCGTTGCCGTAGCTCACGCTCGCCGTGAGCGAGTCGGAACGCGTCGTGGCGCCGAGGCGGAGCTTCTCCGTGGTCAGCCTGAGCTGCTGGTCGTTCTGCGCCAGGTTGGCCTGGGCCACTCCCACCAGCTCCTGCGTCGCCAGCGCGTTGAAGAACGCCTGCTTGGTCGCCAGGTCCGTCGCGTAGTCCTGCTGCAGCAGCGCCGCGTCGTTCAGGTCCCGCGTGGCATTCGCCGCCCGCATGTTCGCGCCTCGCTGAAACCCGGTGAACAGGTTCAGGCTGGCGCTGATGCCGAACGACGAGTTGTCGGTGAGCGACGTGGACTGGGCGACGCCGAACTGGTTGACCCGCTGGCTGCTGTTGCGCGTGGCGTTCCCGGTGCCCGTGACGGAAGGCAGGTAGGCGCCCCACGCCTGCATCACCCCCATGGCGGCGACGCGCACGTTCTGCTGCGCCTGCACCATCAAGGGGTTGTACTCGCGCCCGAGCTGGAGCGCTTCACTCAGCGTCACCCGCCGTGCCGGCACCGCGGCCTGCGGCCCCGCGGTCGGTTGCGCGGCCGCGGCCGACGGCGGCGCGGCGGCGGGCTGCGGGGTCGGGGTCGGCGGCCGGTGGCTGGGGCTGCGGCGGTTGCTGGGCCGTGGCGGCGCCGGCGAGGCCGGCGACGAGCGCGCATGCGATCAGAATCGTCCGAGGCGTCATCATGGCTTCTTGGCTGGCGCGGCTGCCCCGCTGTCGGCCCGGGCGCGTTCGGCCCGGTCGCGATCCAGCAGCCGCTGGTACGGCTCCCGCTGCGCGGGAGTGAGGATGGTGCGAATCTCGTCGGCGACGCCGGCGCGCGCCGAATCCAGGCGCGGCCGGACCACCTGGATGATGGCCCGCATTTCCGGCTGGTGCCGGTGCAGGATGGCCACCACCGAATCGTGCTGCGCCGCCGTGAGCTTGAGCTCGCGGGTCAGGTAGCCCGAGTAGGTGCTGCGGTCGGCGCAACGCCCCCGGCCGAAGCCGATCCAGCTCTGGAGCGCGGCGCCGGCCACCAGCCCCACGACGGCCACCGCGGCCAGCAATCCGATGGCCCACGCCTTCGACTTGTTGAACATCCGGTGTCCTAGTTCCCCAGGGTTTCCGCGAGGACGTACGAGGTGCCGGTGCTCGTCCCCATCAGGTCGGCCGCCAGCGTCGGCTCCGCCGGCGCACTGCTCGGCGTTCCGCGCTCGACCGGCAGGGCGAGGGCCAGCGCGAGGACGATGATGGCGGCGATGAGCCAGGGGCGCGCCCAGGCCTCGAGCCAGGTCCACGCCAGGCCGGGCGCGGCGGCCGACGCGCCCGCCCGCCGCCTGTGCAACGCGCCCGCCGCCCTGAGCAGCACGGCGTCGGTGAACGCACGACCGTCGTCATCGGGCGAGAGCAGCTGCTTCAGCAGATCGTTCATCGCTCCTCCAGCTGCTTGCCCGGGTCAAAGGTCTCCAGCGCCACCCGCAGCGTGCGGCGCGCATGGAACACGTCGGACCGCACCGTTCCTTCGGGAATTCCCAGCACGGCGGCGATCTCCGCGTGCGAGTACCCCTCCACGTCGAACAGCGTCACCGCGACCCGCTGCCGCTCCGGCAGCTGCACCAGCGCCGCCTCCAGCTTCGCCCGGATTTCCGCCGCCTCGGCGTCGGAGGCCGGCGAGGGTCCGCGGGTGGGAGCCCGCTCGTCCAGCGCATCGGTCCTGCGCACCGCCCGGCGCCGCACCAGATCGATCGAGGCGTTGGTCGCGATCCGCATCAGCCACGGCCCGAACGGTCGCGAGGCATCGTAGGTCTCGATCCGGTCGAGGGCCGAGAGGAACGCGTCCTGCGCCGCGTCGTCGGCGTCGTGTGCGTCTCCCGTCACGGCGCGGGTCAGCCGGCGCACTGCCGCCTGGTGGCGCTCGACCAGCGCTCCGAACGCGTCTCGGTCGCCGGCGGCCGCCCGCACCGCCAGCGCGGCGTCGGGCTCCAACAGTGTATTACGCAGAGGACACGAGGTGCGTTGGATGGACCGTCATGCGGTGGCGCCGAGCCCGAGATCCCGTTCCATCGGCCGCAGGGCGGCGATCACGAACTGGATGTGATCTTCGAGCGGCACGCCCAGCTCGTCGGCGCCCTGCCGGATCTCGTCGCGGTTCACGTTCCGCGCGAACGCCTTGTCCTTGAGCTTCTTCTTCACCGACGGCACCTCGAGGTCCGCCAGGCTCCGGCTCGGCCGCACCAGGGCGCAGGCCACCAGGAAGCCGCACAGCTCGTCCACGGCGTACAGCGTCTTGGCCAGCTGCGAGTCGCGCGGCACCCCCGTGTAAGATGCGTGGGCCAGGATCGCCCGTCGCAGCGGCTCCGGGTAGCCCTTCGCCGCGAGGATCCTGGAGCCCTCCGATGGATGCTCCTCGGTGGCGCTGCGGTCGGGATTCGGGTACCGCTCGTAGTCGAAATCGTGGAGCAGGCCGACCACGCCCCAGGCTTCCTCGTCCTCGCCGAACTTACGCGCGTAGGCCCGCATCGCGGCCTCCACCGCGTACATGTGCTTCCGGAGAGCGTCGGAAGGCGTGTACTCGTGCATCAGGGCGATCGCGTCGGAGCGGTTCATGAGAGGTAGGGGGTAACGGGTGGCGGTGATGGGTGACGGATGATACCTGAAAGGTAAGAGGAATCGGGTCAAGGGCGGGACTGTCCGGGAAAGCCCGCCCCGGCAAGGAGCGCCAGCGCCACGCCGTTGGTCCATCCGAAGCCGTCCTGCGTGGGATACTCGCCCCCGCCGGCGCGTTGCGTGATGTCCACGACGTCGTACTTCTCCATCATGCGTCCCGTCACCCGATAGGTGCGCCGGTTGAGCGCGAGCCACCGGTCCCGCGCCGTGTCGGCCAGGTCCGCGCGGCCGTAGGCGCGCACGCCTTCGATCGCCATCCACTCCAGCGGTGCCCAGCCATTCGGAGCGTCCCACTGCTGCCCCGACGTGACCAGGGTCGTGACGAACCCGCCCGGCCGGAGGAAGTCGCGCTCGAGCCGCGCGGCCACCGCACGTCCCTCGGCGGGCGTGGCGAGCCCGAAGTAGAGCGGGGTCACGGCGGCCAGCGTCGGGCGGCCGGCCACACGCTCCCCAGTCGACCACCGAACGTCGTAGAAGAACCCGGTGGCCGAATCGTACGCGGCCGCGAGCAGGTTCCGCCGACGCTCCGCGGCGGCGGCGGCGTAGCGCCGGGCGGCCGCGGCGTCGCCGGCCCGTCCGCGGAAGGCACGCAGCGCGGCGATCAGCCGCTCGGCGTCGAACAGCAGGCTGTTGAGGTCCACCGGCACGAGATCGGTCGTTTCCAGGGTGCGCAGGTCCGTCGGGTCGCGCAGCCAGCGGCTCGAGAAGTCCCAGCCACTCTCGGCCGTGGCCCGCACCGCCCGGTAGAACGCCGCGCGTCGCGCCGCGGGAATGGTCTCACCCAGCTCGACGTCGTGACGGAAGGCCTCCGGGCGCGGGCTCGGCCCGATCGTCCCAGTAGCGGTTGAGGACGGACCCGTCCGGCAACCGCGCGACCCGGCGGTAGGCGTGCCCCGGAGCCAGGCGGTCGGCGCCGTCCATCCAGAACGCGTGCTCGGCCTCGAGCGCCTCGAGGTAGGGAAGCGCGTGGGCGGTATCGGTGACTGCGGCGTAGAGCCCGACCATCGCGGCGAAGAACGGCGGCTGGCTGCGACTGAGATAGTACGTGCGGTTCCCGTTCGGGATGTGTCCGAACCGCTCGATCAAGTCGGCGAAGTTGTCGAGCATGCTGCGCACGAGATCGGTGCGGCCGCTCTGCACCAGCCCGAGCATCGTGAAATAGGAGTCCCAGTAGTACACCTCGCGGAAACGCCCGCCCGGGACGACGTACCGGTAAGGGAGCGGGATCAGCGACGAGGTGGCGGGCGACGTGTCCGGCGGGGGCTCGCGGGTGAGCAGCGACCAGAGGGCGCGGATGTGCTCTTCCATGGTCTGCGACGTGTCGGTGCGAAACCCCGCTCCGACCGGCCGGGGCAGGTCGAAGTGCCGCGCCACGAATCCCTGCAGGCTGAAGCCGGCGCGGTCTCGCGACTCAACGTAGTCCGCCACGATCCGGGCGGGCGGGAGGAGCGGCCGGGCATCGACGAAAGTCTTGGAGTCCGCGAAGATTCCCGCACGCTGGACGGCCTGGAACAGGGGGCCCAGATCGTGGGCGGGGTCGTAGAGGGCGACGGCCCCCGTGGGCCGGGGGGCGGCGTCGATCCGGCCGGGGGCCGGCGCGCCGCCACGGCATCCCGCGGCCAGCACGAGTGGCGTGGCCAGGGCGATGACGCGCGCCAAGGTCCGACGGACAGGTACCAGCATGCCCGAAGATGCACGCATTGTCGTCGTGGTGGTCATCGCGCCTTCGACCGCGCCCGGCCCGCCCGGTCGGCATCCCAGCCGATGACCGGGACCATCGCGCCCGTCTCGGCCGCCGTCCACTCGTGCCGGAGGCGGCCGCCGTGATGCCGGCTAGTTGATGATCGGCGGCGTCGGCGGCAGGGGCGGTTGAGGTGGGGCCGGGTGCGCGGGCGTCTGCATGTGCGCCACCGTGATCGGCACGGAGGCCGAGCGCGCGCCGTCCACCGCGATCTCGAACGTGTAGACGCCGGCCTTCTCCAGCGGCACGTCGAAGGCCAGCACCGCCGCGGCCTCGATGTCCAGCACGCCGGCCGGCGGCTCGCCGATCGCGACGTTGCCCTCGCCGCGCAGAATCTCCTGGCCCTGCATGTCCACCAGCTGGATCAGCACCGTGTGGTCCCCGATCTCGGTGCGGCGGCCCTTGAGCCTCAGCACGAGGTGCAGCCGCGGATGGATCGCCGGGAAGCGCTCCACCCAGATCCGATCGAAGATCCCCAGCACCGACAGCTTGCCGTGCTGGTCGATGATGGCGTGGTCGCACACCAGCGCCAGCTGGACGTTCACGCGTCCGCCACGCGGATGCTGTTCACGACGTCGCCCTGCTTGATCTTGAGCACCACGTCCATCCCCGTCTCCACCTTGCCGAAGACGGTGTGGACCCCGTCCAGGTGCTTCAGCGTACCGTGCGCGATGAAGAACTGCGAGCCGCCGGTGTCCTTCCCGGCGTGCGCCATCGACAACGAGCCCGCCTCGTGCTGGTGCGGGTTGCCCTTGGTCTCGCACTTGATCGTGTAGCCCGGCCCACCCGTCCCGACGCGGGAGTTCTTCGGGTCCTTCGACAGCGGGTCGCCGCCCTGCGCCACGAAGTTCTCGATCACCCGGTGGAAGCGGGTGCCGTCGTAGAACCCGCTGTTGGCCAGCTTCTCGAAGTTGGCGACCGTCCCGGGCGCCTCCTTGGGGAAGAGCTCCGCCACGATCCGTCCGCGGCCGGTGTCGAACACCGCCTGCTTCTTCACTGGGCCTCCCCCTTGCCGTCGGCCAGCTGCTGATGGAAGGTGACCAGCTCGACCAGCTTGAACTTGCGCGGGCCGTTGGGCAGCTGGATCACGACGACCTCGCCGACCTTGTGGTCGAGCAACCCGCGCCCCAGCGGCGACGCGACGGAAATCTGGGTGGCGTCCCCGTCACCATCGAAGTCCATGGCATCGGGAACCACCAGCTCATAGGTCGCCCGCTCGCGAGTCGCGGGGTCCTGCACCACCACGCGCGATCCGAGCCCGACCTTGTCCACCGGGATCTTCGTGAGATCGATCTGCGAGAGCTTCGCGAGCCGGGACCTGAGGTGGCTCAGCCGCGCCTGGATGAAGCCCTGCCGCTCGAGGGCGGCGTGATAGTCGCCGTTCTCGCGCAGATCCCCCATCTGGAGCGCGCGCCTGAGCGTCTCCGGCAAGGTGACCGCCAGCTCGTGGTTGAGCCGCTGGACCTCGTCCGACAGCTTCTGACGTACCGCTTCGAGCATCCGTAATCCTACCCCGCCCGCCCAAAAGTCTCCAGCGTGTGCCGGAGCGCCGCCGCATCCGCGACGGGCGCGGCGCAGGCGGTCCCGACGCAGACCAGCGCCACGGGGCCAGCGATGCCGGCAACCGGAGAGGTTGCCGTGTGCGACACGACTGTCCGAGGGCGATACGCTGCCAGGGCCGCTTCAGCCAGATCCTCACCAATAGTAGTAGCGCTCGCAACTACTACTCGACATGCGCCGTGCAGCAGAAAGTCGACGGCCTCGAGATAGGCGGCGACGAACAGTCCTGCCTCGCCGCCTCCGCCGGCGAAGGCGACGAGCGTGCGCTCGGCCTCGGCGGCGTAGCCGGCTCCTCGGTGATGGCGGCCAACCGCAGCAGCACCGACGCCGCTACGGCGTTCGGGGAGGGCGTGGGAGCGTCCTGTATGGGCTTGGCGGGTTGGTCGAGCAAGCCGACGCCCCGCTCCGGGTTCGGCGTCGAAGAAGCCCCCGCCCTCCTTGTCGGCGAGGCGCCGGAGCATGAAGTCCGCGAGCGCGCGCGCTCGATCGAGCCACCGGCCGCTGCCGGTGTGCTGGTAGGCGGCGATCGCGGCCGAGGCCGCCTGGGCCTGGTCGTCGAGGAGCAGCGGGCCGCCGGCGTGGTCCGCCCGGTGGCGCAGGCCGCCGTCGGGAGTCGTCGCCGCGTCGCTCCACAGGCGCTCGAGCGTGCGGAGCGCGACCTCGGCGCAATCCGGTCGGGCCAGGATGGCGGATGCCTCCAGGAAGGCTTCGGCGAGCATCGCGTTCCAGCCCACGTAGATCGCGCGGTCCACGGAGGGCGCCGTGCGCCGTGCGCGGGCGGCGCGGAGCTTGGCCGAGGCGCTGGTCAGCAGCCCGGCCACCTGCAACTCCGGGATCTGCAGCTCTGCGGCGATCGCCGCCGGGCTCCGCGCGAGCCAGAGCACGTTCTTCCGGGGGTCGTGCTGCATCTCGCCCTCGGCGTAGATATCCCAGCGGCGGCGCGCGGCGTCCCACTCCGCGGCCGTGAGCAGCGGCCGCGCCTCGTCTTCCGTCCACGTGAAGTAGTCGCCATCGTCGTCGAGCCCGACGTCGGCATCCTGCGACGCGGCGAACCCGCCGTGTTCCCGGTCGGCCAGCACCTCGAGGCTCCAGCGCACGATGCCTTCGGCGGTCTCGCGGAACAGTGGCGTGCCGAACGCCGCGTAGGCGTGCAGGTAGGCCTTGAGCAGCTCCGAGTTGTCGTAGGACATCTTCTCGAAGTGCGGCACGATCCAGCGCTCATCCACCGAGTAGCGATGGAAACCGCCACCGAGCTGGTCGTGGATGCCGCCTTCAGCCATCCCCGTCAGGGTCCGCTCGACGATTTCGCGCCACCGCGCGCGGCCCGTATCCCACCATCGGGTCAGCAGAAGATCGACCGCCGCGGGGTGCGGGAACTTGGGCTGGTGTCCGAAACCTCCATGGACCTGGTCGAACAGCCGCTCCATCTGCGCGGTGCCGCGGTCGAGCAGCGCCGGCGACAGCTCGCCGCGCTCGGCCTCGAGCAGCAGCCCGGCGACGTGCGCGCGCACCTCGCGCCCGCTCCCGGCCACCAGGTCCTGCTGGGCATGGAACACCTCGCGCACCCGCTCCAGCACGGCGCGGAACGACTGGCGGCCGAACCGCTCGTCCGGCGGGAAGTAGGTCCCCCCGTAAAACACGTCGCCGTCCGGCGTGAGCAGGGCGGTGAGGGGCCAGCCGCCCTGGCCGGTCAGGGCCTGCACGGCGCGCTGGTAGCGGGCATCCACGTCCGGCCGCTCATCGCGATCCACCTTGACGCAGACGAAGTGCGCGTTGAGGTAGGCGGCCAGGTCCGGATTCTCGTACGACTCGCGGTCCATCACGTGGCACCAGTGGCACCACGCCGCGCCGATGTCGAGCAGGATCGGCTTGTTCTCTTCGCGGGCGCGGCCGAACGCGGCGTCGCCCCAGGGAAGCCAGTGGACCGGCTGCTGCGCGGCGGACGCCAGGTAGGCGGAGGGCTCGCCGGCGAGTCGATTCAGCGCAGGTACTCCCGCGCGACGCCTTCGAGCAGGTCCACGCCGATGAGCATGGCTTCCTCGTCGATGTCGAATCGTGGGCTGTGATGGGGGGCGTCGAACCCCTTCACCGGGTTGCGCGATCCGACCCAGGCGAAGCATCCGGGCACCCGCTGGAGGAAGACGGCGAAATCCTCGCCGCCCAGCATGCGTGCCCCGGTCAGGACGCGCGGCGCGCCCACGACCTCGGCGGCCACCCGTCCCACCAGCGCCGTCATCGCGTCGTCGTTGACGGTGGCCGGGGTCTGCCGCACGTAGTCCACCGCGGCGCGGCACCCGAGAGCGCCGGCCACGCTGTTCACGATGGCCGTCAGGCGCTCCGGCATCTCGGCGTGCAGCCGGCCGCCCATGGTGCGCACGGTGCCGGCCAGCTCGGCCTCTTCCGGAATCACGTTGGAGGTGGTGCCGGCGCTCGCACGCGTCACGCTCACGACCAGATGGTCGAACGGGTCGGCGGTGCGGCTCACCAGGGACTGCAGCGCCGTGATGACGTGAGCGGCGGCGAGAATCGGATCCACCGCGTCCTGCGGCATGGCCGCGTGGCCGCCCCTGCCCGTGATCCGGATGGTGAAGTTGTCCACCGACCCCATGATGGCGCCGCTGGTCGCGGCTACGCTGCCGATCGGCAGGTTGCCGATGACGTGAAGCCCGAACGCCGCATCCACGGTGGGCGCCTCGAGCACCCCGTCGGCGACCATCGCCTCCGCGCCGCTGCCGGTTTCCTCGGCCGGCTGGAAGGCGAATTTCACGGTGCCGCGCCAGGTGGCGCGCGCCGCGGCGAGCCGCCGCGCGACCGCCAGGCCGATGGCGACGTGGGCGTCGTGACCGCAGGCGTGCATCACGCCCGGCACCGTGGAGCGGTACGCGACCTCGTTGACCTCCTGGATCGGCAGGGCGTCCATGTCCGCCCGCAGCAGCACGGTGCGCTCGGCGCGGTGGCCGGCCTCGCCACCGCCGCGCAGCACGCCGACCACGCCCGTGCGTCCTACGCCGGTCTTCACCGCGTAGCCGAGGGCGCGGAGCCGCTCGGCCACCAGCGAGGCCGTGCGGTGCTCCTCGAAGCCCAGCTCGGGATGGGCGTGCAGGTCGCGGCGCGTCGCCACCAGCTCCGCGAACTCCGCCGGGCGGGTGCGGGCGGCGCTCATTCCTCGCTCACCGGGAGAATCCCCGGGTAGTCGCCGGTCGAGGCCCCCAGGCAGGCGAGCGCGGCGGCGACGGCGCTGCGGACGCTCCCGTCCCGCTCGCCACGGAGCGCGCGCTCCAGCGGTCCCCGCGCGGTGGCGTCGCCGATCTTCCCGAGCGCCTCGGCCGCCGCGCGGCGCACCGGCGCGGACGCATCGCCGGCCAACACCTCGATCAACTCGCGCACCCCTTCCTTGAGCTTCGAGGCGCCCATCGCGCGCGCCGCCTGCCGTCGCACCACGGCGTCCCGGTCGCGCAGCCTCTCGAACAGCACCTCGCCCGGCCCCGGCGGCACGCTACGCCTCGGCCGAGGGGCAGAGGTCGGCGACCGCGCAGGCGTCGCAGCGCGGCCGGCGCGCGATGCAGACGGCGCGTCCGTGGTGGATGAGCAGATGCGGAAACAGCGTCCACTGCTCCTGCGGCACGACGCGCATCAGATCGTGCTCGATCTTCTCGGGGTCACTCTGGCGGGTGAGGCCGAGCAGCCCGGTGATGCGGGCGACGTGCGTGTCGACCACGACCCCTTCGTCCTTCCCGAAGGCGTTGCCGAGGACGACGTTCGCCGTCTTGCGGCCGACGCCGGGCAAGGAGATCAGCTCGTCCATCGTGTCCGGGACCTTGCCGTCGAAGCGTTCCACCAGGGCCTGCGCCATCCCGATGACGCTCTTGGTCTTGTTGCGGAAGAAGCCGGTGCTGCGGATCTCGCCCTCGAACACCGCCGGATCGGCGGCGGCGTAGTCGCCCGCGGTGCGGTACTTCCGGAACAGAGCCTTCGTCACGAGGTTGACGCGCGCGTCCGTGCACTGCGCCGAGAGGATCGTCGCCACCAGGAGCTGCAGCGGGTCGCGGTGGTCGAGCGAGCACCGGGCGTCCGGATAGGCATGGTGCAGGCGGCTGATGATCTCGCCGATGCGCGCGGCAGCCGGCGCGAGGCTCGGTTTCCCCGGCCTCCGCCCCTTGGCTGGCGCCTTCGCCCCGGCTCCCCGCGCGGGTCGGCGTCGCGGCGACTTGACCGCCTTCACCTTCTTGCCTCCGGGGCCCCTGGTCCTGCCTCTACCGCCTGGCGCGCGCATAGCCGAGCAAGCCCTCCGCATCACGGGTGTTGAGCACGTCGCGCGCCTCGAGCCAGCCCTTCCGCGCGATGCCGGTGCCGTACGCCATGTTGTCCAGCCCCGCGAGACTGTGGGCGTCGGCGCCGATGGAGATGGTCACGCCGGCCGCGCGCGCCGCGGCGCAGCGGCGCCAGTCGAGGTCGAGCCGCTGCGGGTCGCCGTTGATCTCGATGGCGACGCCGCGCTCCGCCGCCCGCGCGATGACGGCGTGCAGGTCGATCGGATACGGCTCGCGCGCCAGCAGCAGGCGCCCGGTCGGGTGCCCGAGGACCGTGAGGTGCGGATCGTCCATCGCGCGCAGCACCCGGCTGGTCATGGTGGCCTCGTCCTGCTCCATCCGCGAGTGGACGGAGCCGATCACGAAGTCGAAGCGGTCGAGCACCGCCGGCATCGTAGTCGAGCGCTCCGTCGGCGAGGATGTCGGCCTCGATCCCCTTGAGGATGCGGAAGTCGTCCCAGCCGCGGTTCAGCGCGTCGATCTCCTCGTGCTGCCGCGCGATCGCCTCCTCGCCGAGCCCGCCCGCGTACGCGGCGGCCACCGAGTGGTCGGTGAGGCCGAGATAGCGGTACCCGGCGGCGCGGCACGCGTCGGCCAGCTCGGGGAGCGTGTTCGGTGCCGTCGCTGTACACGCTGTGGCAGTGCACGAGGCCCACCAGGTCCGCGCGCTCGACCAGGCGCGGCAGCGTCCCGGCCGCCGCGCGGGCGATCTCCTCCCCGCCCTCGCGCAGCTCCGGCGGAATCCACGCCAGGCCGAGCGCCGCGTAGAGCGCCGCTTCGTCCGGGCAGGGAACGGCCGCGCCGTCGCGCGACAGCCCCGCCTCGTCGAGGCGCATCCCGCGCCCGGGCGTGCGCCGCGAGAGCGTCCAGATGCGCGGCGCTGCCGGTGGCCCAGGCGAGGCAGTGGCCGAACCGCTCGGGTGGCGCGCAGTAGACGTCCGCCGTCGTCTCGTCGTCGAGCCCGAGCGTGAAGCCGGCCTCGCCCGCGGCCCGCACCTCGCGCACCGACGGAAGGGCGGACAGGCCCGTCTCGATGGCGCCGGCCGTGCCGCGCACCGAGACCACCAGATCCACGTCGCGGACGACCTCCGTGCGGCGGCGGACGCTTCCGGCGATCTCCACCCGCTCGACGCCCGGCATCGCGGCGACGGCCTCGCGCAGCTGCTCGGCCGCGCGCAGCGCCCGATGCGAGAGCCGGAACGCGCTGGTCCGCCGCACGAACTCGATGCCGCGCAGGATCTTCTCGGCCGTCTTCGCCCCGAACTTCGGCAGGGCGGCGAGACGGCCGTTGCGCGCGGCGAGCTCCAGCTCGGCGAGGGTCGAGATACGGAGCTGCTCGTGCAGGATGCGGATCTTGGTGACGCCGAGGCCCGAGATCCGCAGCATCTCGACCAGGCCGTCCGGCACCTCCCGGCGCAGCGCCTCGAGCAGCGTGGAGCGGCCGCTGGCCGCGTACTCGCGCACCACCTCGAGCGTGGCGCGGCCGATGCCCTTGGTGGCCGCCAGCTCTCCCGACGCGAGTGCCCGCTCCAGGTCGCCCGCGAAGGCGTCCACGGCGCGAGCCGCGTTGCTGAACGCCCGAACCTTGAAAGGGTTTTCCCCTTTCAATTCCTGGAGGACGCGATGGTGTCGAGGAGGCGCGCGGCGGCGTGCTTGTCCATCCGGCCGGATTCTAACTCTCCGCTGCGGCGAGGGCGAGCAGCGCCAGGCAGGCGAGCTCGTCCTCGCTGGTGACGGAGACGAACCCCATCCGATCGCCCGCCGGCAGGACGGTGGAGAACGGCGCCGAGCCGTCGGCCCGGGCCGGCAGCGTGGTCACGGGGAGCGGTGCCGAGACGTCGATGGTCGTGAAGCCCTGCCGCTCCTGCCGGAACCCCAGCACGGCGAGCACCTGCACCCGCGCCGGTGTCGTGGCCACGAACAGGCCGTCCAGCGGCTCGTGGGCCGCCCCCGCGGACGGGGCAGCCCAGACCAGGCGCTCGGGCAGCTGCACGTAGCGGACCCCGGCTACGGGGGCGGGCGGCGGCGACGGATCCGCGACGCCGCTCGCGCAGCCGCTCCCGGGTCACGGCCCTCACGGATCTCCCGCCGACCCAGTGCAGGTACAGGGCGTGGAGCAGGGCCGTGTACGAGGTCACGGCCTCGGCGGGCGCGTCGTCGGGAACCAGCTCGCGCAGCACGCGACCGACGGCGGCCACGAGCGCGAAGGCGTCGCGGTCGAACGGGTCGATCCGCGCCGCCTCGAGCTCGCCCTTGATCTCCGCGAAGCGGTCATCGCCGAGCACCTCGACCAGCGCCGTCCAGGGGTACGGCCGCGGCGCGCTCATCGGCTGCGGGGAGGAACGCGTCCGCCGTCGCCACGAAGCGCCCGGTCTCCTCGGCGTAGAGCGCGTGGCCGGAGTCCTCGAACACCACCAGCCTGGCGTGCGGCAACAGCGCGGCCAGCTCCTCGGACGACTCGAGTGGGATCGGATCGAAGCGCCCGTGCATCACCAGCGTCTCCGCCGCGATGCCCGGCAGGCTCGCTCTCAGGTCCGTGTCGGCGAGGCTCTCCCACACCGCGCGCTGCGCCCGCGAGGCGACGCGAAAGGGCGTCAGGTTGCGCGCGCGCGCCGGGTCCTTGAAGTAGCCGGCCACCGAGAGCTCGAAGGCACGGCGCCAGAACGCGTCGGGGTCCCGCTCCCGGAGCCCGGAGCGCGACAGCGCGGCGCGCGCCTCCGCGATTTCGGGCGCGGCCTGCCGCTCGGCGAGGGTCCGCTCGAACCGGGCCCGAACCGCGGCGTGGGTGCCGGCGGGCGCCACGAGCGCCAGGCGTGCGACCAGCTCGGGGTGCTCGAGCGCGAAGAGCATGGCGAGCAGCCCGCCCCACGAGAAGCCGAGCAGGGTCAGGCGCGGGGGCGGTCCTCGAGGCGGCGATCGCCGCGAGGTCGGCGACGTGCTCGCGCCAGCCCAGCGGGACGTCGCGCGGCACCTCGGACCGGCCGCCGCCGCGCTGGTCGTAGTAGAGGAGGGTGCGACCCACGGCCAGCGCGTCGAACTGCGGGCGCAGGTAGTCGTGCGACGCGCCGGGACCGCCGTGCAGCACCACGACCGTGGGGCCGCCGTCGCCCACCCACCGAGCGAACAGCTCGACGCCCGCGCCCGCGAGGCGGCCGTCGCGCTCGATCGAGCGTCTCTCGCTGCCCGCGTCGCGGCGCACTTCCTCCGGCCAGATCACCGTCAGCACTGGTCGCCGCGCCGCACACGGAGCTCACGGTGTCGCCGGGGTGGTGCTTGACCAGCGCGTTCTGCATGTCGTTGAGGTTGGCCACCGTATCGGCGCCGATGCCGACGAGGACGTCCCCCGCCTTGAGGCCGCCGCTGTCGGCCGGGCTGCCGGCGCTCACGCCCGAGAGCCGCACGCCGCCCGGCTCGCCCGTCATGTCGGGGATGGTGCCGAGGTAGGCCCGCGTGCCGCTCGCCATCTGCGGCACCGGCGCGTCCACGAACGTGAGCGGCCCGGAGCGCACGGCCAGCCGGCCGGCCACGTCGGCGGCGAACGCCGCCACGGTGGCGAGCCCGCCCGCGTTGATCTTGTCCCAGGTGTCCGAGGGGCGGTGGTAGTCCGCGTGCAGGTCGGTGAAGAAGAAGAGCACCGGGCGGTGCTTGGCGAAGAAGGAGGCCTGATCCGACGCGCCCCAGCCGTCGCCCGACGCGTGCACGTCGAGATGGTATGCGGCATTGACCGAGTCGAGCAGGGGCTGCCATTCGGTCGCGGTCTTGACGCCCAGGACCAGCAGCTTGTCGTCGCGCAGCCTGCCGACCATGTCGAGGTTGAGCATCGCCAGCGTCGAATCCATCGGGACGACGGGATGGTCGGCGTACCAGGCGGAGCCCAGGTCGCCCTCCTCCTCGCCGCTGAACAGGACGAAGACGATCGTCGCGCGGGTCCGCTCGTGCGACCGGCTGAGGAGCCGCGCGATCTCGAGCACGGCGGCGGTCCCGGAGGCGTTGTCGTCCGCGCCGTGGTGGATCAGGTGCGCCGAATCGCCGGTGGCCAGGGAGTTGGCGGGCCGTTGCCGAGGTGGTCGAAGTGCGCGCCGATCACGATGTCCTGCCCCGCCAGGCTGCCGCGGCCCGGCAGAATGGCGACGACGTTCTCGGTGCCGCGCCCCGCCACCCTCGCCTCGCGGGTGGCGACCGTGGAGCCGACGGTCCAGTGCTGGAGCCAGGCGCCGGCGTCGCCTCCCGGCCGGAGCCCGAGCTCCGGAAGCGGCGGGCGAGGTACGCGGCGGCCGAGTCGTTCTGCGGGGAACCGGTGAGCCGGCCGTCGAGGGAATCGGACGCCAGGTACCGGATGTCGTGGAGAATGCCGCCGCCTGGGGCGAGTGCGTGGCGGGGGCGGTTTGCGCGGGCAACGCCCCGGCACGAGCATCAGGGCGGCCGCGGTGGCGAGGGTGCGGGTCGTATTCATGCTGGAAAGGTAGCGAGGTGGCGGTCGCGGCAGGAAGGGCGCCTCGTTGTGAGAAGGACGCCATCGCACCATTCTCCAGGCCATGGCCGATGCCGCCACGGTACGCGTCCGGCCCGCGACGGCCGGCGACCGGGAGTGGATCCTCCCGCTCGCGCCCCGGCTCCACGATTTCGGCCCGCCGCCCTATCGTGAGCGCGCGGTCATGGACCGGGCGGTGGTGGCCTCGATCGACGGTGCCCTCACCGGCGCCGCGCCCGGCGCCGAGGTACTGGTGGCCGAAGGCGCGGAGGGAGAAGGGCTGGGCTTCGTCCACCTGCACGGTGCCACCGATTTCTTCACCGGCGAGCAACACGGCCACGTCAGCGACATCGTCGTGGCGCCGCAGGCGCAGGGGCGGGGCGTCGGCCACGTCCTCATGGCCGCCGCCGAGGCTTGGGCGCGCTCGCGCGGCTACCGCCTGCTCAGCCTGCACGTCTTCGACGGGAACGCTCGCGCCCGCTCGTTCTACCGGCAGCTGGGTTATGGCCCGGACATCGTGAAGCTCATCAAGCCGTTGCGCTGAGTGGCGCGCGTCGCACGTCCCGCGGGAGACTCTCATGTGGATCGGACTGCTGCTCTCCATCACGCTGGTGAACCCGGCGTGGGCCGTAGCCCGACAACGGCGGCCCTGCTTACGATCCGTCGAGAGACTTGGGTCGCGTGCCGCTGGCAGCCCGCACGCTCGGGGATCCCGAGGAGTCGCTCGGCATCTACCTCGTGCCCGACGCGGCGAACCCCGCCTCGGGTGCCGCCGACCTCAAGGGCGTGATGCGAATCAAGTGGGGCACGGTCGAGTTGAGCACCCGCTGGCAGGTCGAGCCGTAGGGCCGGCGGGACGCCGCTCGGCCCGCGGCCGGCCGGCTGGAGATCTTGTTCAAGGAGCGATCGATGACCGGAGGCAGAATCGCGCGTCCCGCCGCCGCCGAGCACGCCCCGTACTTCGAGCGCTACATCGCGCTGGTTCCCGAGGGTGACGTGCTCGAGCTGTTGCGGCGGCAGGTGGACGATACCGTGGCGCTGGTGGGCAGGCTCAACGACCGGGAGGCCGACTTCCGCTACGCCGAGGGCAAGTGGAGCGTCAAGGAAGTCATCGGCCACGTGGCCGACACGGAGCGGATCATGGTGTATCGTGCCCTCTGCTTCGCTCGCGGCGAGACGGCGGCGCTCCCCGGATTCGAGGAGAACGAGTACGTCGCACGCGCGAAGTTCGGCGGCCGCACGCTCGGAGACCTGCTGGCCGAGCTCAAGCTGGTCCGAGCCGCGACGGTGCCGTTCTTCGCGCGGGCTGGATGCGGAGGAACTGATGCGCCGCGGGACCGCGAACAGCCGGCCGTACTCCGTCCGGGCGCTGGCCTACATCGTCGCGGGACACGAGCGTCACCACGCGACGGTCCTGGCCGAGCGCTACCTGCCCGGGCTCCCGAGGCGCTGAGTGCGCCCCGACTCGCGGATCGTGCCGGCGTGCAGCGAGGCGGACGCCTCCCGCGACCCCGCGTGACGGCCGTCGACTTCGGCGAGCTCGACGCGGCGGTGGAGGCGATGGGCGGAGCGACGACTGGCGCGCTGCGTGCTCTGCGCCGCACCTACTCCCGCCGGCTGGCCAAGGAACCGCCCAAGGCGGTGCTGCGGCTCGCGCTGCGGCTGGTGGCGGCGGGCGGCATCGAGCGCCGATTCGTGGCCTACGAGCTGGTGCACCATCACCGGGCGACGCTCGCCGGTCTGAATGCCCGCGACCTCGAACGGTTGGGCCGT
The DNA here is from genome assembly GCA_963729955.1 of uncultured Gemmatimonadales bacterium. GTDB lineage: Bacteria > Gemmatimonadota > Gemmatimonadetes > Gemmatimonadales > JACORV01 > Fen-1245. The sequence goes on along the minus strand of CAVSQA010000001.1, from coordinate 391,358 downwards.
GGCCTCGATGGCTGGGCCGCGGTCGATGCTTTCGCGTGTTACCTCGCCGGGCCGGCGTGGCGGGAGCGTCAGGTGAGCGACGCGCGGATCCGTCGCTGGTCGCGCTCGCGCGACCGCTGGTGGCGTCGGGCCGCGCTGGTGAGCACGGTACCACTGAACAGCCACGCGCGCGGAGGCCGCGGCGACGCCGCCCGGACGCTCGCCGTCTGCCGGCTGCTGGTTGCCGACCGCGACGACATGGTGGTCAAGGCGATGTCGTGGGCGTTGCGGGAGCTGGCGAAGCGCGATCCGCGAGCGGCGCGCCGGTTCGTCGCCGACCAGGGCGACGCGCTGGCGGCGCGCGTGGTGCGCGAGGTCCGCAACAAGCTCGCCACGGGCCTCAAGAACCCGCGCCGGCGCTAGCCATGATCGGCGCGCCGTGACGCTACGCGATCTGGTGCTGGTCCGCCTCGGCGTGGCGGTCAACCTGGTCATCGGCCAGATCGTCGCCGCGCTGCTCCTGCCGGTGTACCTGGATTCCGTCGGCACCATCCTGGTCGCCGCCCTGGCCGGCCCGCGGGCCGCGATCGCGGCGGGGCTGGTGTCCCAGGTGCTCAACGCCGTCATCTCGGGCAACTTCTCCTGGCTGCCGTTCGCCTTGGTCCAGGTGGTGATCGCCCTCTACGCCGCGGCGGCGGCACGCCTCGGGCTGTTCCGCCGGCTCGCCACGGCGGTGCCGGCGGGCGTGGGGATGGGGTTCGTGGCCGCCTCGTGCTCCGCGCCGATTTCGTACTTCGTGTTCGGCGGCGTGACGGCGGGCGGCGTCACGCTGGTGACCACGGTGCTGCGCGCGCTCGGCGCGCCGCTCGCCGTCGCGGTCGCGTCGGCCAGCTACGGCACCGACCTGCTGGACAAGGCGATCGCCTGCGCGCTGGTGAGCGTGCTGCTCCGCTCCCTGCCGCGAACGCAGGCGGCGCGCTTTCCGGGACTGGCGCGATGATCGGCTACGTCCCGGGCGACTCGCCCCTCCACCGGGCCCACCCGTACACCACGCTGGCCCTGGCGGGCGCGCTGCTGCTGGGCGCGTTCGCCATGACGCGCCCCCTCGAGGTGTGGCTGCTCGTGCTGGCCGCGGCCGCGTTCGCCGCCGCGGGCGGCGTGCTGCGCGCCAGCGCGCGCACCGCCCTGCTGCTCTCGCTTCCCATCTGGATCCTGCTGTTCGTCCTGCACGGCCTGCTGGGTGCCGAGCCGCGCGTCGCGGTCGGGCCGGTCGCGCTCTCGGTGTCCGGCATTGACCGGGCACTGGTCCTGGGCGGCCGCGTGACGGCCATCGTGCTCGGTTTCCTGACCGCGCTGGCCGCCACGTCGCCGCACCGGCTGGTCGAGGCGATGACGGCGGGCGGCGTGCCGTTCGGCCGCACCTTCGTGCTGGCCTCGACCCTCACCGTGCTGCCACGGATGCGGGAGCGGGCCGCCCAGATCCTCGAGGCGCAGCAGTGCCGGGGCTTGAGGCTCGGCGGCTCGCTCGTGGCGCGGGTGCGGGCGCTGGGGCCCCTGACCCTGCCGCTGCTGCTCGGTGCCCTGGCGGAGGTCGACGAGCAGGTGCTGGCGCTCGACGCGCGCGGCGCCGCGGGCGCCGCGCAACGCACGGCGCTCGATCCGCCACCCGACTCGGCGCCGCAGCGCGCCCTGCGGTGGACGCTGCTGGCCCTGGTGGTGGCGGCGTACGCCTGGAAGTTCTGGAGGATGCGCGGGTGACGGCGCTGGTCACGCTCGAGGGGGCGACGTTCGCCTATCCCGGCGCGGATCGCCCCGCCCTCAGCGACGTGTCGCTGGAGATCGTCGCCGGCGACGTGCTGGTCGTGACGGGTCCATCGGGGGCCGGCGCCTCGACGCTGCTCCTGGTCGCGACCGGCTTCGCCCCCCGGGTGGTGGGCGGCACGCTCACGGGGACACGGCACATCGTGGCGCGGCGCTGCGGCGTGGTGTTCGCGCGCCCGTGGACCCAGCTGACCGGTCTGTGCCCGACGGTGCGCGACGAGATCGCGTTCGGCCCCGCGTCGCAGGGATTGCCGCGCGCGACGGTGCTGGCCGCGGCCGCACGGGCCATGGACCTGCTGGGCGTCGCGCATCTGGCCGGCCGCGATCCGGCACGCCTGTCGGGCGGGGAGCTGCAGCGCGTGGTGGTGGCCGCCGCCCTCGCGGTGGAGCCCGAGGTGCTGGCCCTGGACGACCCGGCGGCCGAGCTGGATCCCGAAGCCGCCGACGGACTGTACGAGCTGCTGCCCACCATCGCCGCCGCGGGCAGGGCGATCGTCGTGGCGACGCCGGACCTCGAGCGCGCCGCGCGCGTGGCCACCCGCGCCGTCGCCTTGGAAGCCGGGCGGATCGTGGCGCGCGGCGCCCCGACCGACGTGCTCGGTGGGACCGAGATCGCCGGCATCGCGCGTGCGGCGGGCTGTCCACCGCCCTTCCCGCTGGACGTGCCGGCGCTGCTCCGGCGGGTCGGGAGATGAACGGCTGGGACGTGCGGATCGCGGGCGTGCGCTACGCCTACGGCGCCGAGGAGGCGTTGCGGGGTATCGATCTGGCGATCGACGCCGGTGAGCAGGTGGCTCTCATTGGGCCCAACGGCGCGGGCAAGACCACGCTCACGAGGCTGCTGGTTGCGCTCCGTCGTCCCGCCGCGGGGCGCGTGACGGTGGGCGACTGGGAGGTGGCGCGGAAGCGGCCCGACGAGATGGCGCGGCGAGTCGGCTACGTCTTCCAGCACGCGGACCAGCAGTTGTTCGCGCGCTCGGTCGAGGACGACGTGGCGTTCGGTCCACGATGCCTGGGACGGGTGAGCGCCCCGGTGGGCGAGGTGCTGGAGGAGCTCGGACTCACGGCCGCGGCGCGGCTCCACCCCTACGACCTGCCGGCGCCGGCGCGAAAGCTGGTGGCCCTGGCGGGCGTGCTCGCGATGGAGCCCGGGGTGCTGGTGCTGGACGAGCCCACGGCGGGACTCGACCGCGGTCAACGGGAACGGGTGGTGGCCGCATTGCGCCGTCGCGCGGCGGCGGGCGTGACCGTGCTCGTCGTGTCGCACGACCTCGGGTTCGTCGCGGAAGCGGCCGACCGGGTGGTGGTGATGCGGGAGGGAAGGATCGCGGGGGACCGGCCCGCGCGCGAGCTGCTGTACGACCGGGAGGCGCTGACCCGGCTGGGACTGAAGCCGCCGCCGACGTCAGAAGTGGGCATGGCGCTCGGTCTTCGCGGCCAGCCCATCAGGACGGGCGAGGTCGTCGAGGCGCTGCGCGGCATCAAGTGGAGAGAGACTGCGGCTCCGCCGCCTCGCTTCAGTTCACCGCCTTGAGGATCCCCAAGAGGAAATCCCAGAACTTGGGGACGGTGTCGATGTGGATCCGCTCGTCGGGCGAATGCACGCCTTCCAGCGTGGGGCCGAACGAGACCATGTCCATCCCGGGATACCGCTCGCCGATGATGCCGCACTCGAGGCCGGCGTGGATCGCCTTCACCTCGGGCTCCTTGCCGTACAGCGACTTGTAGGTCGCCTTGGCCGTCTTGAGGATCGCGGAGCCGAGGTTCGGCTTCCACCCGGGGTACCCGTCGGACGTGCTGGCGGCGGCGCTCCCCATCTCGAAGATGGCGCGCACCGTCACGCAGGCCTCGTCCAACTCCGAGGCCACCGAGCTGCGCTGGCTGGTGGCGATGGCGATCGAGCGCGCGGTCGTGTGGATGGCGGCCACGTTGGTCGAGGTCTCCACCAGGCCGGGAATGTCGGCGCTCATCTTGAGCACCCCGTGCGGCAGCGCCGCGATGGTCTGGCCGAGCTTCGCTTGCAGCGCCCGCTTCAGGACCTTGCCCTTGCGCGCACCCTGCTTCGCCTCGAGCGTGATCGCCAGCCCCGGCTCGACGGTCGCCAGCTCCGCCTTGGCCGTCTTCTGGAAGGCCGCGACGGCCGCCACCGCGGCATCCCACTGCTTCGCCGGGACCCAGAGCACGGCCTCCGCCTCGCGCGGGATGGCGTTGTGCTTGTCGCCGCCGTCGAGCGAGGTGAGCCGGGCGCCGAGGCCGGCGATCTCGAGCATCGCGCGGTTGGCGATCTTGATGGCGTTGCCGCGGCCCTTGTCGATCTCGAGGCCGGAGTGGCCGCCCTTGAGGCCCGTCACCTTGAGCAGCGCCGCCGTCGCGCCGGCCGGCGAGGGATCGGTCGCCAGCTTCCAGGTGCCGATGGTGTCGCGGCCACCCGAGCAGCCGACGTAGAGCGCGCCTTCCTCCTCCGAGTCGAGGTTCATCAGGGTGCGGCTCTCGACGAAGCCGGGCTGGAGCCCGGCGGCCCCGGTGAGCCCGGTCTCCTCGTCGATCGTGAACACGAACTCCAGCGGGCCGTGCACCAGCGACCGGTCCTCCATGATCGCGAGGTTGGTGGCGACCGCGATCCCGTTGTCGGCGCCCAGCGTCGTCCCGTTGGCCGTCAGGAAGTTGCCCTGGCGCACCAGCTCGATCGGATCCTTCGAGAAGTCGTGGACCGTGTCCTTGTTCTTCTCGCACACCATGTCGAGGTGGCCCTGCAGGGCGACGGCCCGGACGCGCTCCTTGCCGGGCGAGGCGGGCTTCTTCACCACGACGTTGCCCAGCTTGTCGGCCTTGGCCGGCAACCCGAGCTTCTTCGCGGTCTCGAGCACGTACTTGGTGATCTTCTCCTCGTGCTTCGAGCCCCGCGGCACGGTGGCGATTTCGGCGAAGTACTTCCACACCAGCGCGGGCTGCAGGCCTTCAATCGCAGTACTCATGACGGTTCTCCAGGGATGTCCATCGTCACCAGACTGGCTCGGGCCAGCTTCTCGACGAAGCGACCCACGCGATCACCCACCGCCTCGGCGTCGCCGCCCAGCCGCTGGTGCAGCTGGTCCGCGATGGCTTGGACGGTGGTGCGGCCATCGCAGCGGTCCCACACGAAGCTGCCTTCCGCGTCGAGCCGGACGGCCACGTCGGGCCGCGCCAGCAGCGGCACGAACCAGCGCACCACGACCCGATTCGTGAACTTCGGCACCAGCACCGTCACCAGCCCGTCCGGCCCGCTCTCCCAGCGCACGCAACGCGCCGGGCGGAGCTCGAGGAGGTTGACCGGTGGCGGCAAGCCCTACATCACCGCGCTGGGCGGGGCCGGCTCGTCGGGGCGGCCGGCGTTCCACAGCGGGACCTGAATCAGCAGCCACCCGAGGAACAGCAGCACCAGGAGCGCGAACCAGAACGCGAACGGCAGGAACGTGAACCGCGACGTGAGGAAGCTGGCGTAGTTGACGTTCCCGAACGCGAGCGCCGCGAACAGCAGGCCGATCAGCGCCTCGCCGGCGATCAGGCCGGCCGCGATCAGGATGCCGATGTTCTCTACGCGCGCCTTCTGAGCGGCGTTGTGGTTCTTCATTCTGCCGAGCCCGTTCACCATCCCCCGGACCACGCCGCCGAGGAAGATCGCGAAGGTCGTGCCGAGATTGATGTACATCCCGACGCACACCAGCATCGGGCTGGGCACCTGCATGAGGATCATGCCCAGGCCGAGCGCCACGCCGACGATGATGAGCGGCCACGCCATGTGACCGCCGACGATGCCCTGCGACAGCAGCGCCATCAGGCTGGCCTGAGGGGCGGGTAGGTTGGGGCCCCCGAAGCCGCCCACGTAGGGCGGCACCGCCATCTGCCCGGCCTTGATGTCGCCCACGTGCAGCACGACCAGCGGGAGGAACATCACGCTCGCCGCCAACGCCACGCCGAGCAGGTCGCCGATCTGCATCTTCCACGGCGTGCCGCCCAGGATGTGGCCGACCTTGAGGTCCTGCAGCATCTCGCCCGCCACCGCGGAGGAGACGCACACCACGCCCGCCACGCCCAGCACCGCGGCCACGCCCGGCTGTCCGGTCATCCCCAGCGCGACCATGAGCAGCGCCGCCACGACCAGGGTCGAGAGCGTGAGGCCGCTGATCGGATTGTTGCTCGAGCCGATGATGCCGACCAGGTAGCCGGAGACGGCGGCGAAGAAGAAGCCGGCGATGATCATCACGATCGTCGCCACCAGCGCGGCGCCCGTCGCGTTCTGCGTGAAGTAATTGTAGATGAAGAAGGTCATCACGCCCGTGGCCAGCACGCCGAACATCACCCGGGGGAAGGGCAGGTCGCGCTCGGTGCGATCGCCGATGGGCGCTCCGGCCGCCGCCTTCTTGACGTCGCCCACCGAACGCCGGATCCCGGCGATCAGGCTCTTCCGCATGCGGAACAGGGTCCACGCCGCACTGGTCAGCATCCCGCCGATCGCGATCGGGCGGACGATGTTGAACCAGACGTTGTTGGACAGCGCGATCCACTGGTCGGTGGTCGGCGCCGGTCCGCCGGCCGGGAAGACCGTCGGGCCGATGAAGTAGGCGATGATGGGCACCAGCAGCCCCCAGGCCAGCAGGCCGCCGCTGAAGTTGAGCGACGCCAGCTTGGGCCCGATGATGTAGCCGACCCCGATGAACGCGGGGCTGATGGAGGGCGAGGAGAGCAGCATCCCGCTCTGGCCCGTGGCCACCTGGCCGCCCCCCTTGGTCAGCTTGATGATCGTCTGCGAGAACCCCACGAACTTCTGCCACGCGCTGGCGAACAGGTTGATCTGCGCGAGCCCCTGGATCAGCGCCCCGATCCCCATGGCCCCGAACAGGAACTTGGCGCCCGTGCCCCCCGCCCGGCCCGCCTTGTGGATCTCCGAGGCGGCGACCGACTCGGGGAAGGGCAGCTCCACGTCCTCCACCATCACCCGGCGCAGCAGGGCGACGAACATGATGCCCAGCACGCCGCCGGCCAGCATGATCAGGGAGGACTGGATGTAGTGCCCCACGGTCGCGAACTCGGTCCAGATCCCCGCGATGAACAGGGCCGGGATGGTGAACACGGCGCCGGCCGCGACCGACTCGCCGATCGAGCCGACGGTGCGGGCGATGTTCTCCTCGAGGATCGAGCCCTTCATCACCCGCAGCACGGCCATGCCGATCACGGCCGCGGGGTAGGTGGCCGCGATGGTCATCCCGGCCTTGAGGCCGAGGTACGCGTTGGCCGCGCCGAGGATCACGCACATCACCAGACCGATGAGCACCGCCCGCAGCGTGAACTCCGCCATGTCGGTGTTCGCGGGCACGTAGGGCTTGAACGGTTGGGTCATGGGGGCTCCGCTCTGGTCTAGTAGGGGAGGAACGACGTGGCGGGCACGAGCCGTCGCACCCAGGCGGCCAGCAGTTGGGCCGCGCGGTCGAGGTCGTCCAGGGCCACCATCTCGTTGGGGCTGTGCATGTAGCGGCACGGCACCGACACCACGCCCGTCGCGATGCCGCGCCGCGACGTGTAGATCGCGTCGGCGTCGGTGGAGGTGCCGCGCGGCGCCGCCTCGACGGCATAGGGGATCTGCTCCGCCTCGGCCGCCGCGACCAGCTGGTCGAAGACCACCGGACTGACCGCCGAGCCGCGCGAAAGCACCGGCCCCCCGCCCAGCTTGAAGTCGCCGACTTCCTTCTTCTCGACGCCCGGGGAATCGGTCGCGTGCGTCACGTCCACGACGATGGCGGCATCCGGCTCGAGGCCGAAGGCGCTGGTCTGCGCCCCGCCGCCGGTGATAGGCGATCTCCTCCTGCGTGGTGCCGACCGCCACCGCGCACGCCGCCGGCGGCTGCGCCGCCAGCCGCCGCAGCGCTTCCAGCACCACGAACGAGCCGACCCGGTTATCGATGCTGCGCGAGACCAGGCGCTGGTTGGGCAGCTCCACCAGTCCGGCGCTCAGCACGCCGGCGTCGCCGACGCGCACCAGCTCCGCGGCCTCCGCCTTGTTTTTCGCGCCGATGTCGATCCACAGGTCCGTGATCTTCGAGGCCTTGTCCCGCTCGTCCGCCTTGATCAGGTGGATGGCCTTCTTGCCCACGGCGCCGGCCACGGGGCCCTTGCGGCCCTCGATCCGGACCCGCTGGCCGACCAGGACCTGGGGGTCCCAGCCGCCGATCGGCGCGAAGTAGAGAAAGCCGTCGTCGTCGATGTGCACGACCATCACGCCGATCTCGTCGAGATGGCCGGAGAGCATCACCCGCGGCTTGCCCGTGGGGTTCAGCGTCGCGAAGCAGTTGCCCGCGACGTCAACCTCGGTCGTGGCGAAGGTCTTGGCCTCGTCGCGCCACAGCCGCGCCGGCCTGAGCTCGAAGCCGGAAGGCCCCGGCGCGTCGAGCAGCCGCTTGAAGAACCCGAGAGAGCGATCGTCCATCATCCGTGGCCCGAACCCGGTGGGTGGAGGCGGCCCAACCTACGCCGCCCCCGGGCCGGTGGCAAGCGGGTGAGCGAGTCGGAAATCTCCCGGAAATGGTCCATCACGGCGGCGGAATCGCCGCCGCCGGCCAGGCGGGGCTGGACGCCCGCCAGGACCGGGCGCACCGCCAGGGAACGGTGACCGTCCGGCGTCACCGTGTATTCGGCCCACAACCCGCGGTCGGTCCACGGCCGGTGCTGGGCGAAGACGAAGTTGCCGAGCGAGTACAGGATGGGCTTGCCGTCGGCCCAGCCGAGCCCCTGCGGCACGTGCGGGTGGCCGCCGAACACCACGTCGGCTCCCGCGTGGACGATGCCCTTGGCGATGGCGATCACGTCGGCCGGGGGAACCGGCCGGTATTCGATGCCGGCGTGCAGCATCACGAGCACCACGTCGGCGCCGGCCTCGCGCGCGGCGCCGATGGCCGAGCGCAGGGCCAGGGTGTCGGCCCAGGCCACGCAGCACTCGGCGGCGTGGCCGCGCACCGTGAGGTCGGGGTAGTTGAAGATCGCCGTCACCGCGAAGACCGCCACGGTCCAGCCACGTCGCCGGATCACCGCCGGCCGGAGCGCGTCCGCCGCGGTGGGGCCGGTGCCGGCGTGCAGCACCCCCGCGCTGTCGAGGCGGGCGAGCGACTCGAGCAGCGCGGCGTGGCCGAAGTCCCAGGCGTGATTGTTCGCCGTGGACACGGCCGTGAAGCCGGCGTCCGCGAGCAGCGGCGCGGCCACGGCCGGCGCGGCGAACACGGGACTCAGCGCCGTGTCGGCGAAGCCGTCCCGATCGAACACCAGGCTCTCGAGATTGCCGAGAGCGATGTCGGCGGCGCGCAGGCTGTCGCGCACGGCGGCGAAGACCTCGGCGCCGCGTCCCGGCAGGAGGTAGGTGCGGGCGACGATGCGCGCCAGGTTGATGTCACCCACGACCACGATCCGCAGCGGTTCGCGGGGCGACTGGGCCACGCCGGGGCGCGGCGCCAGGGCGAACGCGAACAGCGCGGCGCGGCGCAGGCGAGCGGACGTCACGCCGTGTAGTATAGGGCCGTGCCCCCGTCTCCGCCCGAGACCCCGCGCCGGTTCGCCGCGCCCGACGGCACGGCGTGGGACGCCCGGATCGTGTCGGAGGGACGCACCTCCCCCTACCTCGCGCCCAGGCTCGCCCGCCCGCTGGTCGAGTTCCGCTGCGTCACCATCCCCGATCACCCCCGCCGCTACGCGGCGCTGTCCGGCACCACCCTGGTGGAGCTGCCCGCCGAGGGCCTGGTCGCCCTGTGGCGCCGGTCCCGCATTTACTAGCAGACAGTAACGTATTGACGGCGCAATTCGTTAGATTATTATGCAATATGCGGTCAGGCGAGAACTATTCTCAGGTAGCGATCGACGCGGTGGATCGTCGGCTGCTCGCCCTGCTCCAGCGGGACGGGCGGGCGCCGGTGGCCCGGTTGGCGGCGGCGGTCGGCCTGTCGGCGCCCCCGGTGCACGAGCGGCTGCGGCGGCTGGAGGCGGCGGGCGTGATCGCCCGCTACACCGCGGTGCTCGACGCGCCGCGGCTCGGGTTCGGGATGACGGTCTACGTCGCCGTGACGCTGGCGCTGCATCGCGAAGGCGCGGTCAGGAAGTTCCGTGAGGCGGTGCGGGCGGTGCCCGAGATCCTGGAGTGTCATCACACGACCGGCACCGCCGATTTCCTGCTTCGCGTGGTGGTACGCGACGCCGCCGCGTACGAGCACCTGGTGCTCAACACGCTCACCCGGCTGCCCGGCGTCGAGCGGCTCAACTCGTCCGTCGTGCTGTCGACCATGAAATCCGAGACTGCACTCCCTCTGGAGTAGCGCCATGTCCAAGCGTCCGCTTCTGCCCGTCGACGGTTTGCTCCCCGACCCCTACGGCGCGCACGAGATGCCGATCTACCAGACCAGCACCTTTACCTTCGAGAGTGCTGCCGACGCGGCGGCGCGGTTCGCGGACGAGGTGCCGGGCTTCGTCTACACGCGGATCGGCAATCCCACCGTGGCGCGGTGGGAGGCGAAGGTCGCCGCCCTCGAGGGCGAGGGCACGGGCCGGGAGGCGGCGGCGCTGGCCTTCGGCTCCGGGATGGGGGCGGTGAGCGCCGCGGTGCTGGCGTGCGTCGAGCACGGCGACCACGTGGTAGCCGTGCGGCCGCTCTACGGCGGCACCATCGAGCTGTTCCTGGAAGTGCTGCCGCGGTTCGGCGTGACGGTGACGCAGGTGTGCGCTGGCGACCTGCCGAAGGGCCTGGAGGCGGCGGTCCGGCGCCCCCGCACCCGCCTGGTCGTGGTCGAGACGCCGGCCAACCCCACGCTCGACATCGTGGACCTGGCGCACGCGGCGTCGGTCGCCAAGGCCGCCGGCGCGCGGTTGGTGGTGGACAATACCTTCGCCACGCCCGTGCTGCAGAAGCCGCTCGGGTTCGGCGCGGACCTGGTCGTCCACTCGTCCACCAAGTACCTCGGCGGCCACGGGACGGTGGTGGGCGGCGTGGTGGTGAGTGCGGATCGCGAGCTGCTCGCGGGTCGGGTCGGCCAGATGAAGAAGGTGCTGGGCTCGGTGCCGAGCCCCTTCGACGCGTGGCTGCTGCTCCAGGGCGTGAAGACGCTGCGCCTGAGAATCGAGCGGGAATCGCAAACGGCGCGGCGACTCGCGGCCGAGCTGGCCCAGCACAAGCTGGTCGAGTGGGTGCGGTACCCCGGGCTGGTGGACGATCCAGGACACGAGATCGCCAGCCGGCAGATGCTGGGCTTCGGCGCGATGATCGCGTTCGGCATCCGGGGCGGCGTGGAGACCGGACGCCGATTCCTCGACGCCCTCACGATCTGCAAGCGCGCGGTGAGCCTGGGCTGCACCGACACGCTGATCGAGCATCCGGCGTCGATGACCCACGCGCATCTCTCGGGTGAGCAGTTGGCGGCGGCGGGCATCACCGACGGCCTCATCCGAATCTCCGTGGGGCTGGAGAGCCCCGAGGAGCTGGAGCGCGACCTGCTCGGGGCGTTGGACCGGGCTAGTCGCCTTCTGCGGGGATCAGGCGCGTCGTCGCGGTCCCCAAGAGCCGGGTCGCGGCGAGCACCATCACTACGCACAGCACGGTCGTGAGCGGGCTCCAGACCGCGTAGGCGGCCTGGAGGAAGAGGTACCAGAGGATCTCGGACCCGAGGTAGAGCGGTCGCGCCATCACGACGATGGCGACGACCAGGGGCGCGGCGCTCGCCAGGATGATGGGCACGCTCGCCGCACCCGTGAGGGGGCGCCGCGTCGGCCCGATCCAGGGCCACAGCCAGGCGGGCAGCACCAGGAGCCAGACCGCCGCGAACGGGTTGTGCACCAGCGTCAGCACCACGGCCACGACCAGGGTGGAGAGCGCGGCGGCGCGGCCGGCGAGCGGGTGCGACACGGTCAGGCCCGGCTTCTTCCGGAGCGAGTTCAGCAGCAGGCCCACCAGCAGCATGACGGCCACCGTCGTCAGGATCGGCAGCCACCGGGTCGAGTAGAGGAACGGATCGCGCACGGTGGCCGGAGCCGCCTGGTACTCCGGCAGCAGGTCGACGACCACCGCCGCCCAGAGGGCGAGCAGCCCGGCGACGCCGATCAGCCACCAGCCGCCGGCCCGCACCAGCTCCGACCGGATGGCCGCGCGCGAGGCCGGGTCGGTGAGCGCCGCGACCCACGACTCCCAGGTGGCGAACGCGAGCGGCACGAAGAGCGCGATCGCCGCCAGCAGGATCCAGAAGCCCGTCACCATCCGCTCGTCGCCAAGCCCGAGGTAGTGCACCGGGCCCTTGAGCGCGGGCGCGGCGTCGAGCGCCAGGATCAGTCGCTCCGTGCCGTTGCCCAGCAGGGCAAACGACACGACCCTCAGGGTCTCCCAGCGGTCGCCCGGGGTGTGGTAGAGGAACCGGGCATATTGGACCCGCTTGGGCAGGACGCCGAGGTCGACGGCCGGAATGTCGGCGTCGATGAACGGCCCCTGGTCGGTCAGGGTGATGCCGAGCACGCGGTGAATCCACTCCCTCAGCGTCCCGATGTCGCTGGTGCGGACTCCACCCGCGGCGAAGGCGTCCACGACGGCACGTCGCAGCCACACCGGCGCGTAGTCGTCGTCGTCCTGACCGTCGCCCTCGAGACTCACCCCTTTCCCGACTCCGTTGGCGACGTGATCGAGCGAGATCGCGGCGATGACCTCCCGCGGGTTGCGGAGGGAGGCAACGAAGGTCTGGGCGCCGAGCAGCCCCCACTCTTCCGCATCGGTGGTCACGTAGGTGATCGAATGGGTGTGCCCGCGCCGCTCGAGCACGCGGGCCAGCTCGAGCAGGGTCGCCACCCCCGAGGCGTTGTCGCCGGCCGACTGATCCGACGTAGGCTGGCCGTCGTAATGGGCGAGCAGCACGATCGTCCCCGGTGCGGTCCCGCGGCTCCGGGCGACGATGTTGCGGCCCTGCAGTAGCCGGTCCTTCACCACCAGCGGAAACTCCTGCGTGGTGGCGACGAGCCCCAACGCCTTGAAGCGCGCCGCGATGTAGGTCGCGGCGTAGCGGGCCTGCTCGCTGCCGGTCACCCGGTTGCCGAAGCTCTCGCTCAGGATGCGCGTGGTGAGGAACGCGGAGTCGGCGTTGAAGTCGACGGGCGTGGCAGGCACGGCCACGTGCTCCGCGTGCGCTCCGGCCAAACGCAGGAACAGAAAGGCGGCGACCAGGGCGCCGACCAGCGCAGACAAGTCGATCGCCGGGTGGCGGTGCAGCCGGATTCCGCGGATCTCCATGGGCGCACCAATGTACGGCGTCGCGGGTGCCCCCTCAACCACGTCGAGCCGCCGGGAACGGGAAGGTACATTTCGAGCCGATGACCGGACCGTCGCCGAGACCGGAGAGCGGGGCCCTGCCGCGGAGCGCGGTGGCGCGCTTCGTGGCGACGGTGCTGGCGATCCTGACAGCCTGCTGGGCCCTGGTCGGGGTGCTGGCGGCGCCGGCACTGCCCGGAGGTCTCCTGACGGCCGCGGGGGCCTGGATGCTCTTCACCCTCGTCCCGCTCGGCGTGTTCATCCTCACGCGCTGGCGGGGCATCTATCCCGGCGCGGCCGTGCGTCTCTGGGTCTTCCGGCCGCTGTGGTACGCGCAGCTCGCCATTCTGCTCCTCGCTCCCGTGGGCGCGGCGGCGGCGCTGGCGGGCCTGCCGTTCGGTCACGCGGGGGCCGCCGCGCGGTTCGCGCTCGGCGCGGCGGCCGCGGCGCTCACCGGCCTCGTGCTTGCCGGCTACGCCGGGAGCCGCCGCCTTCAGACGCGCCGGCTCACCGTCACGCTCCCCGGCCTCCCGGTGGCGGTGGACGGGCTCCGGGTGGCGCAGATCTCCGATCTCCACGTGGGGCCGCAGACCCCGCGCCGGTTCCTCGCCCGCGTCGCGGACCGGGTCCGGGACGCGCGCGCCGATATCGTCGCGGTCACCGGCGACCTCGTGGACGATTTCCCGCGCGACGTCGATCACTACGCGGCGGCGTTCGGGGCGCTCCAGGCTCCGCTCGGCGTCTTCGCCATTCCCGGCAACCACGAGGTGTACTCGGGATGGCCGGAGCTGAGGCGGCGGCTGGAAGCGCTGCCGATCACCCTGCTCGTCAATCGCGCCGTGGCGGTCCGCCGCAACGGCGGCTCGTTCGCGGTCGCGGGCACCGGCGACCCCGCGGCGACCGGCGGCGATCTGGCCCCCGACCTCGAACGCACCCTCGCCGGGATCGCGGACGGGGCGTTCGTCCTCGCCCTCGCGCACAACCCCGCCCTCTGGCCCGCCCTGGCGGCGCGCGGGGTCCCGCTCACCTTGAGCGGCCACACGCACTGGGGGCAGCTCGGCTTCCCCCGCCTCGGCTGGTGCCTCGCCAGCCCGTTCCTCGAGCTGGCGATGGGCTCGCACGTCCGGGGCGGGTCGGCGCTCTACATCCACCCCGGCACCAACTATTGGGGGATCCCCTTCCGGCTCGGGCACGCGGCCGAAGTCGCGATCCTCACGCTCCGGCGCGGCGAGAAGGCGGAGATCAGAGACGAGACGGGCAGTTGAGTTGCGAGACGCCAAGGTGCGAGTGGTGGGGAGCGATGAGGTGGCAAGAAGTCAGAACGGGCCGCACGAATCGGTCACGGCGTGAGCCGCGCGACCTTCAGCTTTCTCGCGTGGGCCACTTCAAGCAGCTCAAGGCCTGGCAGCACGCGCAGGTCGGTGGCCGTACTGTCGAAGGCCGCCATTGCCCGGTTGCCGGCGTCGGAGCGTGATGCGCTCGCCGACCAGTGGCGCCGGGCGTCCTATAGCGTCGCGCTGAACATTGCCGAGGGGGCAAGCAGGCGCGGCAGCAACGAGTTCCGCAAGCACCTCGATATTGCCCGGGCGTCGCTGGACGAACTCGAGGCGATCCTCGATCTCGCCGTGTCGCTGGGCTACTTCCGCGCCGAAGAACTCGCGAAGCTGGACGCCACTCGGGACGAGTGCGCGAAGACGGTGTACGGCCTGCTGCGGAAGTTCAGCGACGCGCCGCCTGTCTCCGCGCCCTCACGTCTGGTCACCACCGGCAACTTGGCGTCTGGGAACTGAACCGGAGTCCGCCGTCTGTCGCCTTCAGTCTCCCGGATGCGCGGCGGTGGCGCTGAACAGCTTCGCGTACCGCTTCTGCGCCCGCGCCCGCCAGGCGCCCTTGTGGTACGCGTAGCCCGCCAGGAGCGGCAGCGCGATGGTGGCCTCCGCGTACACCATCTGCTCCTCGCCCAGCTTCACCTTCCCCCACGAGTTGGCCTCGCGCAGCGTGGAGCCCGACAGGGCGCCGTCGCGCTCGTCGGCGACGGTGATCTGGACGGCGTAGCGGTGCATTTCGACGTCGTGGCCGAGGACCTCGGCCGCGACGACCACGTCCTGGGTGAAGTTCTTGGGAACACCGCCGCCGACCATCAGCAGCCCGGTCGCGCCGGCCGCCAGCTTGAGCTGCGTCAGCTCGCGGAAGTCGGCCGCGGAATCGAGGGCGAGGTGGCCGTCGGGATGGTGCACCTGGTGGTGGACCAGCCCGAAGCCGGCGGAGCAATCGGAGAAGGCCGGCACGAAGATCGGCACGTCGGCGCGGTAGGCGGCCGACACGATCGACCGGACGCCCGGCCGCTCGCGCTCGAGCCACGCGCCCATTTCACGGATGAACTCGCGGGACGAGACGGCCCGCGGCCCGCCGGCGGCGAACAGCTCGTCCGCGATGCGCGCGACGGTCTCGTCGCAGACGCGGAGCTCATCCTCGTCGATGTACGTGTCGTAGATGCGGTCGATGGCCAGGCGGCGCAGCAGGTCGTCGTCGGCCCGGACGTCGCCGCGCCAGTGCCGGAAGCCGAGCGCCTCGAAGAAGTCCTGGTCCACGATGTTCGCCCCGGTGGAGACGATCGCGTCGGCCATCCGGTGCTCGATCAAGTCGATAAACACGTCCCGGAGCCCCGCCGAGCAGAGCGAGCCCGCCATGCAGACGATGACCGAGCACTCCTTGTCCGCCAGCATCGTGTCGTAGATGCGGGAGGCGCGCGCCAGGTTCCGGGCCTGGAACGCCATCTCCGCCATCGCGTCGACCAGCGGGCGCACGTCGTGCTGCTTGATGTCGATCGCGACGACCGGGGTCGTGAGGATGTCGCTCTTCCGGGGCTCGGCCATGGCAGTCCTCCCGTAACGGACAAGCCACCCATCCCGGCTACGGTCCGGACCGGACCGCCATCGCGCGGGTGGGTGGCTTCCGCCGGGGAAAATAGAGAGCTGGCGGCCCCCGTCAACCCGCCGTCGAGGGCGCGGAGCATGGCCGCCACGTCGGCGTCGCCGGGGTCACGGATGGCCCCGCCGTCCCGGGTCGGCTCGCGTACCTTGGCGACGTCGCCGGACGCTCCGATGCCCACCAGCGCGGTGGCGTGACCGCCGCCCGCGGTCACCGTGAGGCGGAGCACCCACACGCCCCCGGCGGGCCACTGGCGCCGCACCACGTAGAGATCCGGGGTCGCGGTGGGAGCGACGTCGAGCGCGATCGAACGGCGCTCTCCGGCGACCAGCCCCTCGGCGGTCCCGGACACCGCGAGGGAGCCCGGGTGGCAGCCGGGGAGCGCGTGCACCAGCACGAACGCATCGGCGGAGCCGGCGGACGGAGGCCGGGCGGGCCGCTCGATCGAGATGGACGGCGGGCAGGCCAGCGCGGGGGTGGCGAGGGCCACCGCCAAGACCGCCGCGCCAAAGAAGGGTGAGAGCGGCACTCGGTTGCGGACCATGAGACGCCTCGTGGTTGGGGACGCCTCTGGGATGCCGCCCGGGAGCGCTCCGTTTAAAGGACCCCCAGCCAGGCCGCGAAGCGAACCGCGGCGCGCTGCCACCAGGGGAGCGAGCCCGGCGAGCCGGGCAGGGCGTCCCACCACTTCTGGAGCGCGCGGTGATCCAACGCGAGTACCGGCGCCGCGGTCACGCCGGGGGGCGGCGGGGCGAGGGCGGCGAGGCGGCGGTACACGGCCGCGCGAGAGGCCTGGGAGGTGCGGCTCAGCAGGTGCCAGAGCGTGACGGCGTCGTTCTCCTGCGCCGCGCCGAGCACGGTCGCGACGGCGCTGTCGCCGCCGCGCTCGAAATCGAAGCGATACAGCGCGGCCTTGAGCGAGTCGGAGGCGCGGTCCGCGAAGGGAGTTCCCGGCGCGAACCCCGGTCGCGAGTAGGCCGACATGTTGAACGGTACCACCGACGTCTCGCGGCCGCGCCGCAACTCGACCCAGCCCACGGTGACATGGATGAGACTTCCGCCGCGCGGGTCGACGTCCAGGGTGTAGGCGCACCCCAGGTCCACGGCGGTGGCGGAGGGAGTCTCCACGTAGAAGAGCCGGGGCGGGGCGGAGATGCGCGCCTCGATCCTCCCCCGATCCAGCGCGAGTCGGTGTTCCGGCCGGGTGGAAAGGAGCCGGACCTGGGACCGTGGCGCGACGTCCACCTCGCCGATGCGGCCGACGGCGAGGCGCACTCGTGCGGTGGCGGCGGTCGCAAGCCGGCCGGCCGAGAGCGTGTACGCCCCGGACGCCTCCGCCACGCGCCAGCTCCCGCGGCCGCCCAGGCGCAGCCACAACACCCCCACCAGGCACAGCACGAGGGCCGCGGCGACCGCCGGTCGCACGCCCCACCGGGAGAGTGGTGCCGCGAAAGCGGCCCGTCCCGCACCCTCGCCCAGGCCCCAGGCGCGCGAGGCTGTCGGCGGTGCCGCGACGCTCGTGCGGGTCGCAGTATCGAGCCGCGCCGCGATGTCGGGCCACAGCTCCGGCGGGGGCGCGATCTCGCGCGGCAGCGCCTGCACGCGGGCGCGGAGGTCGTCTCCGGGAGGCATGGCGTCATCGGTGCGCTTCATCGCTCCAGCGCCTCCCGCAGCAACCGACGCGCGCGGTGGAGCTGCGCCTTCGACGTTCCGGGCGCGATGCCCGTCATCGCGGCAATCTCCTCATGCCCGTACCCTTCGATGTCGAACAGGACGAACACGGCCCGGGCGCCGGGGGCAGGGCGGCGATCGCGCGTTCGAGGTCGAGGTTCTCGGGCGTCCACCCCCCGGCGGCGGCGCCCTCGTACACGGGTGCATCCGCCTCGGTCACGACCCGGCGTCCCC
Organism: uncultured Gemmatimonadales bacterium; assembly: GCA_963729955.1. Taxonomy (GTDB): domain Bacteria; phylum Gemmatimonadota; class Gemmatimonadetes; order Gemmatimonadales; family JACORV01; genus Fen-1245. The sequence continues at coordinate 373,429 of CAVSQA010000001.1, read as the reverse complement.
GGCGTCCTGCCGCACGGCGATCGGCCAGCACCACGTTCACCGCGAGCCGGTGCAGCCAGCTGGAGAACGCGCTCTCCCCGCGGAATCCGGGGAGCCGCTCCCATGCCCGCACGAACACGTCCTGGGTGAGGCGCCGGGCTTCCACGGCGTCACCAGCGAGCCGGAGGCACAGCGCGTAGACGCGCCCCGCGTGCAGCCGGTAGAGCTGCTCGAAGGCATCCCGGTCACCGTGTTGGGCAAGGCGAATCGGCTCGCTCACACGCAGCTGTGATGCCGGCGCGGCGGGGCCGGTTTGAACGCCGGTGGGCCGGCTACTTGAGCAGCAGCTTGGCGATGGTCTGCAGCTGCATGTTGCTGGTGCCCTCGTAGATCGTGCCGATCTTGGCGTCGCGGTAGAACTTCTCGACCGGGTACTCCTTGGTGTAGCCGTACCCGCCCAGCAGCTCGACGCACAGCGAGGTCACGCGCTCGGCGACCTGCGACGAGAACAGCTTGGCCATCGCCGCCTGCTGCGCGAACGGCTGGCCCGCGTCCTTGAGCCGGGCGGCGTTGTACACCATCAGCCGCGCGGCCTCGAGCTCCGTGGCCGCCTGCGCGAGCTGGAACTGCACGGCCTGGAAGTCGACGATCGGCCTCGCCGAACTGCTTGCGCTCCTTGCCGTACGCCATCGCGGCGGCGAGCGCACCCGCGGCCACGCCGATCATCTGCGCGCCGATCCCGATCCGGCCCTCGTTCAGGGTCTCGATGGACACCTTGTAGCCCTTGCCCACCTCGCCGAGGACGTTCGCGGCCGGCACCTCGCAGTCGTCGAGGATCAGCTCGGTCGTGCTCGACGCCCGGATGCCCAGCTTGTTCTCCTTCTTCCCCACGGCGAAGCCCGTGAAGGAACGCTCGACGATGAAGGCCGTGATGCCCTTGTAGCCCTGGGCGGGGTCGGCGTTGGCGAACACCACGTAGAGCGACGCTTCGGCGCCGTTGGTGATCCACAGCTTGCGCCCGTTGAGGACCCAGCGGTCGCCGCGCCGCTCCGCCCTGGTCTCCAGGCCGAAGGCATCGGAGCCCGCGCCCGGCTCGGAGAGCGCGTAGGCGCCGACCCACTCCGCCGCGAGGCGCGGGAGGTAGCGCCGCTTCTGCTCGTCGCTGGCCCAGCGCAGCAGGCAGTTGTTGACCAGCGTGTTCTGGACGTCCACCAGGATGGCGGCCGAGGCGTCCACCCGGGACAGCGTCTCGACGGCCAGCGCGGAGAGGAAGAACGTGCCGCCGGCGCCGCCCAGGGCCTCGGGGATCTCGATCCCCATCAGGCCCATCTCGAAGCACGGCGGGATGAGCGAGGGGTCGAGGGCGCCGCTCTCGTCCATCTGGTGGCTCAGCGGCCGCACCCGCTCCTCGGCGAAGCCGCGCACGGCCTCGCGGAACATCTCCTCTTCCTCGGAGAGGACGGTGAGCGGCATGGCGCTGGTGGGCATGGTGGGCAGCTCCGACTAGCCTGCGGGAATCAGTACGAGGTCCACGTGTCCACCCAGGCGTTGGTGAGCGGCACGAGCGCGGACAGCGAATTGACGGACGACTGGGTGTAGCACCAGGCCCACTGCAGGATCACCGCTCCGGGCTGGATCGTGTCCGGGGCCACGGGTTGGCCGAGCACCAGGTTGAGCCCGGTCACGACCATGCCGTGAACGATCGCTCCGGCCGCGTTGGGCAGGAGGCGCCCGCCCGCCAGGATGATGCCGTCCCAGTGGGCGTTCGACGCCAGGGTGACGTTCCCCGTCACGACGAGGATCCCCCGCCGCTGGCCTGCCGGCACCGTGACGTCGCCGGGCACGTAGCCTACCAGGTAGTTGCTGCCCGAGACGGACGGCCACGGCGAGGGCGGGATGGTGTAGTCCGGAAGGAAATTGCCCGCCAGCAGCCCCGGCCAGTCGACGTGCGTCGAGTCGTACAGCCTGCTCCAAAAGGGAAACCACGTCTCCACGCCGATGCCGGCCGGGGGTACCGTGTTGGTGACCTGGTACCCGGAGCTCGTGGTGGAGACCGCGAAGGTGTCGGCCGCCAGTCCACCGGGCGGGACGCACGGAGGGACCGGGCCGAAGTCGTGACCGCTGACCGGGTGCGCCGGCGGGGGCGAGGCGGACCCACCCGAAATCACCACGCCGTTGAGGGCCACCAGTGCCGCCCGCGCGGGCAGGACGCCTTGGTTGAGCTGGGCGAACTGGGCGATGGTGCGCGAGCCCTGCGTCTGGCCCGCCATCACCGGGCTGGTGGCGACGCCGCTGGAGCGGACGATCCACAGTGCCAGCGGGCTGCCGATCGGCGCGCCGGACGGCCGCAGCCGGATGGCCACGACATCCGCGTACCCGAGGACCAGGTTGACGCGAACCGAGTCGTAGGTCGACGAGTCGGAGAGCCCGCGGTTCTGCGCGAAGTAGTTCTGCAGTCCGGCCTGCGCCAGGGCGAGCGCGCGCGCCGTGCCGAACGAGTTGTCGGTGGTGCGTTGCTCCGCCGACACCAGCATGAACGACGCCGCGAGCATGACCGTCAGGAGCGTGGTCACGAGCAGCGTCGTGGCGAGCACGAAGCCGCGCTGGGCGGCGCGGCTACCGATGGTTCCGGAAGATGACATTCGTCGTCAGGTTGAACCGCATCGGCTGGGTGCGGCCTTCCGGGGGTTGCTCGCTGGCGGCGAGCAACACGAGGCGCAGCCCCTTCACGGTGTTGAGATCGGCCGGTGGGGTGGGGTGAGCCGTATAGGTGCTGTCCAGAAACTGGAACCCGGTGGTGGAGTCGAACGGCGCGACCAGCTCGTCGTGCTGGCCGGTCGTGAGGAGCGTGCGCCACAGGCCGGTGCGGCCGGGCACCTGGCCCGAGGGCGCGAAGGCGTACTGCACCAGCTGGTAGAAGTACACCACCACCCCCGGCGGCGTGTTCGTGTCGTTCGGCCGCACGGTGACGAGGCGTGGGAACCAGCCCGGGGTGCTGAGGGTGGCGATGGACGGAACGGTCCACGGGTACCGGCATTGGAACCAGAAGGTGGCCGTCACCGTGGCCGGCTGGACGAACCTGTACGTCCCGGTCGAATCGCGCCACGCGTATCCGCTCGCCGTCGCGGAGAAGTACGAGGCGGAATCCGCCGGGAGGAGGCTCACGACCGTCCTGCCGTGCGACTGCGAGCACGAGACCCCGAACGCGTAGGGCACCCGGACGGTCACCGATTCCGGTGCCGCGGCCACCAAGCCGCTATCCGACACCATCCTGAGGTCGGTGGTCATCACGTTGAGCGCCGCGCGCGCGCCGCCGCGCGCCTGCATGATGCCGCTCTGCAGCGCCACGAACCGCGACTGCGAGATGACGAGCTGCGTGAGGGACACGCCGATGATGGCCGCGATGATCATGGCCACCAGCAGCTCGGCCAGGACGAACCCATCGCGCGCGCGCCTCATCGCAGGCCGCCCGTCACCGCAGCGGCACGGGGCGGCGCTCCTTGCCCCGCTCCAGGTTGATGGTGTCCGGCCGGGAGCCGGGCAGCGAGGTGGTCACGATGATCTGGATGCTGTCCAGGCGCGGCGAGAGGCTGGTGACGGCGGTGCAGCCGGCCACCTTGTAGGGACCGCTCACGGTGGTGTCACAGCCCACGAGATTCGGCAGGCTGTCGAACACCGTGGTGGCGGCCCGGTCCACTGTCGCCAGGAGCGCCGCCATGCCGAGCGCCTGCTCGGTGGCGCGGGTGGAGTGCTTGGCCACCTGGAACGACAGGCCGACCAGCGAGAGAATCACGACGGAGAAGATGACCACGGCCATCATGATCTCCACGAGCGTGAAGCCGGCGGCGCGCTCGAACCTCACCTGGTGACGCGGACCTGGCCGGCCTGCGTCAGGCGAACCTGATGGTAGTAATCGGCTCCGCCGACCGTGACGAGCATCGTGGTATTGGCCGTGCCGTTCGGCAGCACCTGGACCGACGCCGGCGTGGCGGACAGGGCGGCGAGCTTGAAGTCGGAGTTGATGTCGAACACGTAGGTCCGCAGTACCGTCCGCGAGGGCGGGGGCTGGCTGATGGTGAAGGTGAGCGTGGACGCGTCGACGGCGATGATCACCGGCGTGTGCTGGCGGGCGGCCAGCGACTGCGACAACAGGAACTCGGCGGCGATCACGTTGGCCGACCGGTTCACCCGCGCGTGCCCGAGGGTCTGCCCGACCTTGGGGATCAGGCTGGCGACCACAATGAAGATGATGATGATGACCAGGACGGCTTCGAAGATCGTGAAGCCGGCCACCATCGAGTCGTCGCATGGAGACTCGCGCGCTCTGAATCGGGTCGCGGAGGAGATCGTCGGGAACGCTTAAAGGCAATGTCCGTGCCGGTGGCCGCCTGATCGCTAAGTCCTTGTACCACAGTTTACTGCAAAGGGCAAGCGAGGGACAGGGCCGCGGGAGGTGCAGGGCGCCCCGCCGCCGGGTGCAACCGGGTGCAAGCCAGTGCAGCCGCGGCGGACGGGAGCGGCGACGGCAGCCTAGGCGAACACCTCCAGGGCCACCGGCACGCGGCCGAAGGGCGCGCTGACCTGGGCACCCTGGACCATCGGACGGATGCGTGCGAGCATCTCGCGGGCGATGGCCACCCCTTCGGCCAGCGCCGCGTCCTTGCCGCGCTCCTGCGCCCGCCGCATCCGCTCGATCACCGCGGCCGGCACCGACACGCCCGGCACCTCGTTGGCCAGGAATTCCGCGTTCCGGAGCGAGACCAGCGGCCAGATGCCGGCGATGATCGGGATGCGAAAGCCCGCAGCGCGGGCGAGGAACCGCTCGAGCTGTTCCGGATCGAACACCGGCTGGGTCATGGCGAACTCGGCGCCGGCGTCGACCTTCCACGCGAAGCGCTTGAGCTCCCGCTCGGGGTCCACCGCGGCCGGATTGACCCCGACGCCGATCACGAACGCCGTGGGCTCGCCGATGGGGTTGCCACCCGGATCGAGCCCGTGATTGAGGCGGTGCACCAGGTTGGTCAGGCCGATCGAATCGATGTCGAAGACGCCCGTCGCTTCGGGGTAGGGCCCCATCTTCGGCGGATCGCCGGTGATGACGAGGAGATTCCGCAGCCGGTGGGCGGATGCACCGAGCAGGTCGGACAGCATCGACAGCAGGTTGCGGTCCCGGCAGCAGTAGTGGATGACCGTTTCGATGCCCACTTCGCGCTCGATGAGCAGCGCGCTCATCAGCGCGCCCATCCGGCTCTGGGCGCGGGGCCCGTCCGGCACGTTGATCGCGTCCACGCCCGCCTCCCGGAGCTGCCGGGCTCCGGCCAGCATCGCGTCCGGGTTCACGCCGCGGGGCGGGACGATCTCGACGGTGGTGAGGAACTCGCCGGCGGCGAGCTTCTTGCCCCAGCGCGAGCGCTCCGCCAGCGGGACGGGCTCGACGCCCGAAGGCGCCACCACCGGACCGCTCGCGACGGCGATGACGTGGCGCGGCGACACGCTCTGCACGTACGCCGCCACGGTCTTGATGTGCTCCGGGGTCGTGCCGCAGCAGCCGCCCACGAAACGCGCGCCCGCCTCGACCAGCCGCTTGGCGTACTCGCCCGTGTACTCCGGCGACGCCATGTAGATCTTGCGGTCGCCGACCTGGCGCGGCAGGCCCGCGTTGGGCTGCGCCGACAGCGGGCGGGCGGTGACGCGCGCCATCCGCTCGATCCCCTCCAGCACGCCCTGGGGGCCGACCGAGCAATTGAGCCCGATGGCGTCGGCGCCGTACTCGTCGAGCGCCCGGGCGACCGATTCGGGGTCGTGCCCGTACGCCGTCGCGCCGTCCTCCTGCATCGTCATCTGCGCGAACACCGGCAGGTCCGAGATGGACCGCACGGCGCGCAGCGCCTCGTGGATCTCGTCGAGGTCCGAGAAGGTCTCGAGCACGAAGCCGTGCACGCCGCCCTCGAGGAGCCCCTGCGCCTGTCGCTTGAACAGCTCGAACGCTTCGACGCGCGAGGTCTCGCCGAACGGCTCGAGGCGGATGCCGAGCGGCCCGATGGCGCCGGTCACCAGGGCGCGGGTCCCGCCCGCCTCGCGCGCCAGCTCCGCCGCACGGCGGTTGATCGCGTGGGTGTCGTCCGCGAGCCCGTAGTGGCCGAGCTTCACCGGGTTCGCGCCGAAGGTGTTGGTCTCGAGGATCTCGGCGCCCGCCTTCACGTACGCCAGGTGGATGTCCCGCACCAGGTCGGGCGCCTTCAGGTTCAACTCGTCGTAGCAGACGTTGATGTAGACGCCCTTGGCGTACAGCATCGTGCCCATCGCGCCGTCGAACAGGTGGACGCGTCCGTCGTCGATCAGGCTCTGCAGCGTGCGGTCAGGCATCGGGGTCGTACCCCAGGACGGGGGAGAGCCACCGCTCGATCGCCTTGAGGTCCGCGCCCTTGCGGCGGGCGTAGTCGTGGACCTGGTCGCGGCCGATCCTGCCGAGCCCGAAGTACGCCGCCTTGGGGTGGGCGAAGTACCACCCGCTCACCGAGGCCGCCGGCCACATCGCGTAGCTCTCGGTCAGGGTGATCCCGGCGCGCCGCGTTGCGTCGAGCAGACCGAACAGGCTCGCCTTCTCGCTGTGCTCGGGGCACGCGGGATAGCCCGGCGCCGGCCTGATGCCCACGTAGCGCTCCGCGATCAGGGCGGTGTTGTCCAGCGCCTCCTCGGGCGCGTAGCCCCAGAACTCCCGGCGCACCCGCTGGTGGAGCCGCTCCGCGAGCGACTCCGCCAGCCGGTCCGCCAGCGCCTTCGTCAGGATCGCGGAATAGTCGTCGTGCTGCCGCTCGAATTCCGCGCACAGCTCGTCCACCCCGAGGCCGGCGGTCACGGCGAACGCCCCGATCCAGTCGGGCAGGCCGGTGTCGCGGGGCGCGATGTAGTCGGCCAGGCACAGGTTGGGCCGGCCGGGCGGCCGCTCCATCTGCTGGCGGAGATGGTGGAGCACGGTGAGCACGCTCTTGCGGCCGCGATCGGCGTAGACCTCGACGTCGTCGTCCCCCACCGAGTTGGCGGGGAAGAGGCCGAACACGGCGCTGGCGCGCAGCCGCTTCTCGGCCACCAGGCGCGACAGCAGGCGCTGGGCGTCGTCGAGCAGCTTCCGGGCCTCGCGGCCCACGGCCGAATCGTCGAGGATGTCGGGATACCGTCCCTTCAGCTCCCACGCCGCGAAGAACGGCGTCCAGTCCACGGTGGCGATCAACTCCCCGAGCGGGTAGTCGTCGAGCAGTCGCACGCCCTCTACCTTCGGCTGCGGAGGGCAGTAGCCGGCCCAGGTCAGGGCGAGCCGGTTGCGACGCGCCTCCGCGAGCGCGACCAGTCGCGTGTCGGCCCGGCGCCCGGCATGCTCCCGCCGCAGCCTCGCGTACTCCTCCCGCACCCCGGCGGCGAACGGCTCGTGCCGCTCGCGGCTCAGCAGGCTGGCGACGACGCCCACGCCGCGGGACGCGTCGAGGACGTGCACCGTCGGCCCGTGGTAGGCGGGCTCGATCCGGACCGCGGTATGGACCCTGGAGGTCGTGGCGCCGCCGATCAGGAGCGGGATCTGGAAGCCTTCGCGCTCCATTTCCTTCGCCGTGTGCACCATCTCCTCCAGCGACGGCGTGATCAGCCCGCTGAGGCCGATGGCGTCCGCGTTCACCCTCCGCGCGGTCTCGAGGATCGTGGCGGCGGGCACCATCACCCCCAGGTCCACGACCTCGTAGCCGTTACAGCGGAGCACGACCCCCACGATGTTCTTGCCGATGTCGTGGACGTCGCCCTTGACGGTGGCGAGCACGATCGTGCCGTTCGACCGCGGCGCCTCGCCGCCGGCGGCCCGCTCCCGCTCGATGAACGGCACCAGGTAGGCCACCGCCTTCTTCATCACGCGGGCGCTCTTGACCACCTGCGGGAGGAACATCTTCCCCGCGCCGAACAGGTCACCCACCACGTTCATCCCGTCCATCAGCGGGCCCTCGATCACGTCGATCGCCCGCTCGCGGCAGCGCCGCGCTTCCTCGGTGTCCTCCTCGATGTGGTCGAGGACGCCTTCCACCAGCGCGTGCGTGAGGCGCCGCTCGACCGGCCAGCCGCGCCAGTCGGCCGCCGCGGCGGCCTTCTTCGCGCCGGACACCCCCTCGGCGACGGCGATGAGCCGGTCGGTCGCGTCGTCGCGGCGGTTGAACAGGACGTCCTCCACCGCCTCGAGGAGATCCTTCGGGATGTCGTCGTAGACGGTGAGCTGGCCGGGATTGACGATCCCCAGGTCCATGCCGGCCTGCCGGGCGTGGTAGAGGAAGGCCGAGTGCATCGCCTGGCGCACCGCGGCGTTGCTGCGGAACGAGAACGACAGGTTGCTGACGCCGCCGGACACCAGGGCTCCCGGAAGCGTCTCCTTGATCGTGCGGCAGGCGCGAAGGTAGTCGATGGCGTACGCCGCGTGCTCGGCCATCCCCGTGCCCACCGGGAACACGTTGGGGTCGAGAATGATGTCCTCGGGCGGGAAACCCGCCTGCCCGGTGAGCAGCCGGTAGGCGCGGGTCAGGATGGCGACGCGGCGCTCGTAGGTGTCGGCCTGGCCGCGCTCGTCGAACGCCATCACCACCACCGCGGCGCCGTAGCGCCGGATGCGCCGTGCCTTCTCGAGCAGCGCCGCTTCGCCCTCCTTCAGGCTGATCGAGTTCACGATGCCCTTCCCCTGCAGGCGCTTCAGCCCCGTCTCGATCACCTCCCACCTCGAGGAGTCGATCATCACGGGGACCCGGCAGATGTCGGGCTCCGCAGCCACCAGGTTGAGGAAGGTGCCCATCGCGGCAGTGGAGTCGAGCAGCGCCTCGTCCATGTTCACGTCGATCGCCTGCGCGCCGTTCTCCACCTGCTCCCGGGCGACCTCGAGTGCCGCCTCGTAGTCGCCGCGCTTGATGAGGTCGGCGAACTTGCTGGAACCGGTGACGTTGGTCCGCTCGCCCACGTTCACGAACAGCGAGTCGGGCCGGATGGTGAGCGGCTCGAGTCCCGAGAGCCGGGTGTACGGCGGAATCGTGGGCACCGCGCGGGGCTTCAGGCCCATGCACCGCGTCACCGATGGCGCGAATGTGCGCGGGCGTCGTGCCGCAGCACCCGCCGACGATGTTGAGGAAGCCGCTGGCGGCGAATTCCCGCAGCACCCCGGCCATTTCCTCGGGGCCCTGGTCGTAGCCGCCGAAGGCGTTGGGCAGACCGGCGTTGGGGTGGCAGCTGACCGGCACGTCGGCGATGCGCGACAGCTCCTCCACGTAGGGGCGCAACTCGCGGGCGCCGAGCGCGCAGTTGAGCCCGATGCTGAACAGCCGCGCGTGACGGACGGAGTTCCAGAACGCCTCGGTCGTCTGGCCGGAGAGGGTGCGGCCGCTCTGGTCGGTGATGGTGCCCGATACCATCAGCGGCACGTCCACCCCGCGGCGCTCGAGCACCTCGCGCACGGCGAACAGGGCCGCCTTGCAGTTCAAGGTGTCGAACACGGTCTCGATCATCAGCAGGTCCACGCCGCCCTCGAGCAGCGCCTCCGCCTGCTCGCCGTAGGCCGCGGCCAGCTCGTCGAAGGACACGGCGCGGTAGCCGGGGTCGTTGACGTCGGGCGAGAGCGACGCGGTGCGGTTGGTGGGACCGAGGATGCCCGCCACGAAGCGTGGCCGGTGCGGCTCGCGCGCCGTGAACGCGTCGGCCACCCGGCGCGCGAGGCGGGCGGCCTCGAGATTCAGCTCCCGCACCAGCGCCTGGGTGCCGTAGTCGGCCTGTGCGATCGCGTTCGCCGTGAAGGTGTTGGTCTCCGCGATGTCGGCCCCGGCCGCGAAGTACGCGCGGTGAATGGCCTCGATCAGGTCGGGGCGCGTCAGCGTCAGGAGCTCGTTGTCGCCCTTGAGCGGTACCGGGTGGGCGCGCAGCCGCTCCCCGCGGAAATCCTCCTCGGCCAGGCCGTAGCTCTGGATCATCGTGCCCATCGCTCCATCGAGCACGAGGATCCGCCGGTCGAGCGCGTGGTGCAGCTGGTCGCGTCGGTCTCACGTCTGCCACGGATGTGTTCCTGACAAATGAAACGGCCCGGCGGCGCTGAAAGCTGGCACCACCCGGCCGGCTTTTTAGCGGAATGTTTAACGTGGCCGCAATACGCCGCAAATCGCCACGGGAACGGTTGTCGTACGCAACTTACCACCGGGGCGCGGGGCGCGCCACCCGAGCCGTCAGGCGGAGAGTCGCCGCTCGGCCTCGTCCACCGTCATGCCCCGGACCAGCACGGTCTTCCGCCGGCCGGCGGCACCCGCGGTCACGGCGAGGGCGGAGCGCGGCAGGCCCAGCGTCCCGGCCAGGAAGCGCACCAGCTCGTCGTTCGCGGCGCCCTCGACGGGGGGAGCCGCGACCCGGATCCTGAGCCGCCCCTCCGCGACCCCGGACACCTCGGTCCGGGAGGCGCGGGGCGTGACGATGACGGCGATGCTGGCCCCCGCCGCCGTCGCGCGCAGCCAGGCCGTCACAGCGCGCTCAGCACGTAGCCCCGGGCGAGCTGGAGCAGGAACCAGGCGATGAGCGGCGTCAGATCGAACATGCCGACGGGAGGCACGACCCGCCTGAGCGGCGCGAGCAGCCACTCGGTCAGGAAGATGAAGGGACGCATCCACCGGCTGTAGCGCGACGCGCCCACCCACGAGCCGATGATCCGGACGACCAGCGCCAGCATCACGAGGTTGAAGACCCAGTCCACGACGAGGCGGAGGGCGGAGCCGGAACCGGAGCTCGCGGCACTGGCCAGCGCGAAGACCTGCCCGGCGGCCCACTGAACCGCGGTGATGAGCACGATCCCGCCGACGATCGCGGTGCCCATCAGCCACCACGGTGCGTTCTGGGGATTGCCGCCGGAGCGCAGCAGCCGTCGTTCGATGGGGGTGAGCAGCGGGTCGGTCAGGGTCCGGATGGCCCGCGCGGCGCGGCCGAACGGGCTGATCGTCCGCGACTGCACGGCCATGGCGGCCAGGGCACCGAGCACCGCAGCCCCCACCGCCGCGAGCACGGCGTACCGGAGCAGGGTGACGGCGTCGATCATGGGTCGGAGCGCGAACCGGCGGGCGCAGGGCTCAACTGACCCGCATGGTCTTGCGCTTCATGAAGTCCATCAGGATGAACTGGCCGAGCGTCATGGTGTTGGTGAAGTACGCCTTCCCGCGGCAGATCTCCGACACCTTCTTGACGAAGTCCACGAGCATCCGGTCGCGCGCGAGCATGAAGGTGTTGATCATGATGTTGCTGCGCTTGCAGAGCGCCACCTCGCGGAAGGTGGCCTGCAGGATCTTCGGATCGAGTCCCATCGAATTCACGTAGACGCGGCCGTCCGGCAGGGTGAGCGCCGACGGCTTTCCGTCGGTGATCATGATGATCTGGCGCATGTCCTTGCGCTGTGCCAGCAGCAGCCGGCGCGCCAGCTTGAGCCCCTCGGCGGTGTTGGTGTGATACGGTCCCACCTGGGCGTGGGCGAGCTTGGCGAGCGGGATTTCCTCCGCGGTGTCGTGGAACAGCACCACCCGGAGGGTGTCGCCCGGGAACTGGGTACGGATCAGATGCGTCAGGGCGAGCGCCACCTTCTTGGCCGGCGTGAAGCGGTCCTCGCCGTAGAGGATCATCGAGTGGGAGCAATCCAGCATCAGGACCGTGGCGGCGCTGGAGCGGTACTCCGCCTGGTGCACCATCAGGTCGCCGTATTCGAGATTCAGGGGCACGCCGAGGCCCTCGCGCTCGATCGCCGACAGCAGCGTCGCGATCACGTCGAGGTTCATCGTGTCGCCGTACTCGTAGGGCCGGCTCGCGGCCTCGGCCTCGACTCCCGTCGCGAAGTACGGCGTCTCGTGGCTCCCGTAGCTCGACTTGCCCACGCTCCCCAACAGGTTGCGCAGTGCCCGGTAGCCGAGAAAGTCGATGCCCTTCTCGGTGAGATTGAAGTGCACCTGCTGCGCCGCCGACCGGGCCTCGCCCGCCGTCCCCTCGACCACGTCCTGGCCGCCCGGCATGCGCGGCGCTTCGGCCACGGTGAGGTAGCCCTCGTCCATCAGGCGCTGCACGATCGTGTCCAGCAGCTCGGCGAGCTGGCGCCGCAACTCCTCGTCGCGCGCGGGGTCGCCCGTGCTCTCGCCGCGGAGCACCTTGAGCATGTCGGGCGTCAGCTTCCCGGAGTTCTTCAGGGCCTCGAGGATGGCCTCGCGCAGCGAGTCGACGGAGCGGTCGCCTTCCGGCTCGCCGAAGTCACCCCACAACCGATCCCCGGGGCTGCCCGCGAACCCCGACTGGAGCAGGAAGTCGGCGAGCTGGTCGAGCAGGTCCTGGAGATTGACCGCATCGGCCAGCTGGGCGATGTGCTTGGAGAAGGTCGTGTAGCGCACGGGACTCCCCGTAAGGTCGTCGGGGCCCCACATTCCGGCAATGGCTGCGCCGCGCGTCTCCCCGTTCGGGGCCCTCCGGCACCGCAATTTCCGCCTGTTCTTCTTCGGTCAGGGCACCAGCCTCGTCGGGACGTGGATGCAGAACATCGCCCAGGGATGGCTGGTGCTGGAGCTCACCAACTCCCCCTTCTACGTCGGCCTGGTCAGCGCCCTGGGCTCGCTGCCCATTCTGCTCGTCTCGCTGCCGGCCGGCGTGTTCGTGGACCGCGTGAACAAGCACCGGCTGGTGGTGCTCACCCAGACGCTCTCCCTGCTGCAGGCCCTGGTGCTGGCCATCCTGCTCTGGACCCACCGCATTGCCCTGTGGCAGGTGGCGGTCATCGCCGTCTTCCTGGGCACGGTCAACGCGGTCGACACCCCGGCCCGACAGGCGTTCATGATCGAGTTGGTGGAGCGGGACGACCTCGGCAACGCGATCGCGCTCAACTCCTCGGTGTTCAACGCGGCACGGGTGGTGGGGCCGTCCGTCGCCGGCGTCCTGATCAGTGCGGTGGGACTCGCCTGGTGCTACTTCCTGAACGCGGTCTCGTACGTCGCGGTGATCTGGGGTCTGGTGAAGATGCGGTTGCCGCCGTTCCGCCGCCCGGAACATGCCGGGGACGCGTGGGCGCAGTTCCGGGAGGGAGCGCGCTTCGTGTGGCGGGACCGGCGGGTCCTCGCGCTGGTGGGCATGATGGCGGTCATCAGCGTGTTCGGATTCCCCATCCTGGTGCTGATGCCGGTGTTCGCGCGTGACGTGCTCAAGGTCGGGGTGGCGGGCCTCGGGTTTCTCTCGGCTTCGGTCGGCGTGGGCGCCGTGATCGCCGCCCTCGGCCTCGCGGCGCTGGCGCCCCGGGTCAAGAAGGGCGGCATCCTGGTCTGGACCGGTCCGGTCTTCGGCGTCGCCGTGGCGGCCTTCGCGGCGTCGCGGTCGTTGCTGCTGGCGCTGCCGGTTCTGGCGGTGGCCGGTGGCGCGATGATCCTCAACAACGCGGTCACGAACACGCTGCTGCAGACGCTCGTGCCCGATGCCCTGCGCGGGCGCGTGATGGGGTTCTACGCGTTCGTGTTCCTCGGGATGGCGCCGTTCGGCGCGTTCGAGGCGGGATGGCTCGCCGAGCAGATCGGCGCGCCGGCCACCGTGGCCATCGGCGGCACCGTGTGCGCGCTCGCCTCGCTGGTGATGTGGCGCCGGGTGCCGGAGGTGCCGGCGATGCGATGAGGCCGGGGAGGCGCTGGCGGGGCCCGGGCGGCGGCTACTCCATGCCGCGATGCCGCGCCGCCTGCAGGATCACCTCGGCCGCGCCGTCGTAGCCCAGCCAGGCGGTATTGACCACGACGTGGTAGTTGGACGCGTCGTCGCGCCGCCGTCCGTAGTACCGCTCGAGGTAGCGCCCGCGTGCCGCGTCGACGTCGTGCACCGTCTTCGCCGCCTCGTCATGGCCGACGCCGCTCCGCTCCATCACGGTGCGGGTGCGCGCCTCGCCTGGCGCGACCACGTACGCGTGCAGGACCCGGGCCGCCTCACCGGCGGTGGCCAGGTACGCCGTCGCCCCGCGCCCGACGAGCACCACGCGCCCGTGGGCTGCGGCCTCCGCGATGACCCGCTCGGTGACCCGCAGCAGGGCCTCCTCGTCCGGCTCGCCGCTGGTCGCCGCGGCGGGGACGAACAGCTCGGGGGCGGAGGCCGCCAGGGTGCGCGCCAGCCGCTCCAGCAGCGACGGGGCGCGCTCCTCCCGGGCCGCGACCGTCTCCGCGGGCAGGCCCGCCCGCTTCGCCACCTCTCCGACGAACTCGTTGTCGATCACCGTCCATCCGAGGCGTTCGGCCACCGCCCGGGCGACCACCGAGCCGCCCGCGCCGTACTGCCGGGTGATGGTGATCACCGCCATCGGCCGCTCAGCGCTGGCGCAGGGTGTTCCGCAGCGAGTTGATGTCGAGCAGCGGCACGCCGCCCGTCGTGGGCACCAGAATCACGAGGTTGTTGGAGTTCTTCATGTCGTGCAGCACCTCGAGGTACTGCTTGGTCAGCTGCTCGGCCGTCAGCGTCTGGTTCAACAGTCGCTGCTGCTCGGACTGCAGCCGCGCGACTTCGACGCGGTGCCGCTCGGTCTCGATCTGCTGTTCCTGCGCGATCTTGTTGTTGATCGCCTGCACCACCTGTTCGGGCGGCTCGAGGTTGCGCAGGAAGAACGCGGTCACCTGCGCGATGCGGAACGGCGGCCCGCCGGCCCTGGGCTGGGTGATGAGCGCCGAGTCCACCAGCGCCTCCATCGTGTGCGCGATCAGGGTGCGCTTGCTGATGTCGTTGATGGAGTACTGGACCATCCCGTCGCGCACGCCCCTGCGGATCGCGTTGCGCACCGCGCTGTGGATCTGCGATTCGTCGCCGATCTCCGTGAAGATGCGGGGCGACTGCTGCGGATCGAGCTGCCAGCGCAGTCCGGCGTCCACCTTCATCCCCATCTGCTCGCTGGAGAGGGCGTCCATCGTCTCCCGCTCATCGCCCCCCGTTTCCGGCCACTGCTCCTCGCGGGTGGAGTAGCGCTCCACCGAGGACCAGGGCGTCACCAGCCGGATGCCGGGCAAGAGCGGCTGGGGGTCCACGGTCCCGAAGGCGTGCCGGACCCCGACCTCGCCGGGCTGGATGACGACCAGGGCCGAGCCCAGGATCAGGAGGACGCCGAGGGCCAGGAAGCCGATCGCCACCGAGCGCAGGATGCCCGCGATCGGGCGGGGGCCCTGGCCCCTGGTGGCGGCGGACGCTGTCGTGACGAAGAACGAGACGGCGAGAAAGACCAGACCGAGGACCAGTTCGCCCATGGGGCGCTCCGGGTGGAAGACGGCTCGAACATACGGGCCGCGCCGGGAACGCGACAGGATTGCGCGGCGCGCGCTGGCCCGCGCGCACCGCGCCGGTCGGTCAGCTGAAGGGGCTGCCGGGTCCCGACTTGGGGAAGGGTGGCCCCTGCCGCTCCGGGCGGATGCGGGTGTAGCCCGCCTCCTCGCTGCGCGCGATCCGGCGTTCCGCGGCCAGCCCTTCCAGCACCAGCTCGCAGGCCGCCACCATCGTCGCCGGATCCTTGCGCCGCGCCAGCCCCACCGTGTCCACCAGGTCGAGGAGCGCGGGCACCACGCCGAAGCCCTTGAGCAGGGTGTCGGAGCGCTCGTCGTGGGAGACCTTGAGCGCCCCCCCCTCGTCGAACCAGTGCACGATGTCGTCGACGTTGGCCCCGCCGGCGCGCTCGCTGAACGTGGCGCCCGCCGCGCGGCGGATCAGCTCCCGCGCGATGGCGTCGGCGCCCTGGAGCTCGCCTTCGTACTCCAGCTCCAGCTTCCCCGTGATGGCGGTCACGGCGGCGTAGACGTCCGACACGCGCGGCACGATCGTCTTCTCCTTGTTGACAGTCGCCCGCCGCTCCGCGTTCGACACCACGTTCTCCAGGACGGAAATCGGGAGGCGCTGGCTGACGCCGGACCGCTTGTCGATCCGCTTGTCGCCGCGCGCCTCGAAGGCCACGCGCTCCACCAGCTCGGCGATGAAGTCCGGGACCTGCACCGGCCGGCCTCCCCGCTTGAGCCATGCCTCCTGCCCGGTGATGGCCATGCCGAGGTCGAGGGTGCGCGGGTAGTGGGTCGAGATCTCCGACCCGACCCGGTCCTTCAGCGGCGTGATGATCTTGCCGCGCGCCGTGTAGTCCTCGGGATTGGCGGTGAACACCAGCGCGACGTCCAGCGACAGCCGGATCGGGTAGCCTTTGATCTGGACGTCGCCCTCCTGCATGATGTTGAACAGGCCCACCTGGATCTTCGCGGCCAGGTCGGGCAGCTCGTTGATCGCGAACACGCCGCGATTGGCCCGGGGCAGCAGGCCGTAGTGGATCGTCAGCTCGTCGGACAGCAGGTGGCCTCCGCGCGCTGCCTTGATGGGGTCCACGTCGCCGATGATGTCGGCGATCGTGACGTCGGGCGTGGCCAGCTTCTCCACGTACCGCTGCCCCCGCGGAACCCACGCCACCGGCGTGCGGTCGCCGTGCTCCTCCACCAGCAGCCGGCCGTACTTGGAGATGGGCGCGAAGGGGTTGTCGTTGACCTCGCTCCCCTCGAGGATGGGGATCTCCTCGTCGAGCAGCGCGACCAGCCCGCGCACGATGCGCGACTTGGCCTGGCCCCTGAGGCCCAGCAGGATGAAGTTGTGGCGCGAGAGAACGGCGTTGACGAGCTGCGGCACGACGGTGTCGTCGTAGCCGACGATCCCGGGGAAGATCGGCTGCTCCGTCTCCAGACGGCACAGCAGGTTCTCCCGCATCTCGTCCTTGACGGTGCGAGTCCGGCGCTCCGGCGAACCCCACTCGGATTGCGCCAGGTCGCCCAGCGTACGTGGCTTGGGCATAGCGGGGATATTCGTACCGCGACGCTTCTCGTTCAAGTGCGCAGCATTCCCGGGCCGTCCGGTCGCCAAAGCGCCTGACGGCGGCTTGACGCCCGGCGGCAATGGTGGCATACGCTCGAGGCACTGGAGGCATGCCTATGCTGCGCCGCCTGGCGTTCGTCCCACTGCTGTTCCTCCTGGCGCGACCCGCTCCCGCCCAGCAGCCGGCGCTGCCCCCGGTCGATACGACGCACGTGGTCGAGCTGCGGCTGTCGGACAGCACGGCGCTGACCGGCCGCGTGATCGCCGAGGACCTCGCGTCACTCACCCTGCTCACCGCGGCCGGGGTCCGGATGACGGTGCCGCTCGCCGCCCTGGCCTCCTGGCACGTGCTCGCCGAGCCGCGGCCTGCGGCGGTGGTCAGGCGCGACGCCAACGACTCGCGGCTCTTCCTCGCGCACACGGCACGCGGGGTGCCGCGCGGCAAGGGGTATGTCCTCGACTATCTCGTGTTCTTTCCCGTCGTCGGCGTGGGCATCACCGACCGCCTGTCACTGACGGGGGGGATGTCGCTGATCCCGTTCAGTCCGGACCAGATCTTCTACGTGGCGCCGAAGGTGAACGTGGTCGAGTCGTCGCACGCCAGCCTGGCCGCGGGCGTGCTGTACCTGCGCGTCGTGGGGTTCATTCCGGCGTCGGGATACGCGGGCATCGCGTACGCCGTGACGACCTTCGGCGGCGAGCAGAGTGCGGGCACGGTGCTGGTGGGCTTCCCCTTCGCCTCGGGCGGATGGGAGCGGCGCCCGCTGATCGTACTGGGGGGAGAGTCGCGCGTCTCGCGTCGCGTCAAGCTGCTGGCCGAAGCGTGGAAGCTGCCGGGCAGCGACGACGTGCCGGCGGTCGGAGGCGTGCGCTTGATCGGCAATCGCGTGTCCTGGGATCTCGGACTGTTCTTCCTGCTCGGCAGCAACGTGACGCGGGGGGGATTCCTGCCCTGGGTGGATTTCGCGATCACCTGGTAGGCAACCCATTGTCCGGCAATGGCTTGGATGGATCTTCGGGAGGCGCGAACGGCGGGTCTGGGGGGTGTCTGTCGCGGCGACCGCGGTGGGGCTAAACCTTGACACGGCGAGGGGTTTGGGTAGCTTTTGCGCCGGTTGAGGCCGGCGGCAGCGGCGCACGGACCTCGATGTGTGATCCGCTGGAGATAATTTCAAGTCTAAAAGGAGATTCGATGAAGCGCTTGTTCCTGGCAGTTGCGGTCCTCGGGCTCATGGCGTGCGCCAAGAAGGAAGCAGCGCCACCGGCTGAAACGCAGACCCCAGCTGCCGCGCCAGCTCCGGCCATGACCGACACGATGAAGCCCGCCGCGACGGCGGACACGTCGAAGGCGGCTCCGGCTCCGGCGCCCGCGAAGAAGAAGGGCATGTAAGCGTCGCTGTTCTTCGACGCGCGAGGACCCGGAGCCTGCTCCGGGTCTTCGTGTTTTCAGGAGCGTGAGCGCGAGGGAGCGGCGGCGCGGAAGCTGGCACCGGTGCGCTCCGCCGCGTCCGTGGCAGGCACCGGCGGGCGCCAGTCGAGCAGGCGTTGCGCGCGTGCCGACGAATAGCCGTTCTCGCCGGAGATGAACTGCACCGCGCCGCCCAGGGACAGCGCGCCCAGGGAAGAGAGCAGCGCACCGAGGCTTGCGTCCCAGATCCGCGCCGCACCCCACGCCAGGCCGCCCGGAATCCGGATCCACCGCGGCTTCACGCCGAGCCCGGCGGCGAAGCGCTCGACGAACCCGCGCTGCGTCAGCCCGCCATCGTTGGTGACGTTGAACGGTCCGGTCGCGGCCGGGTGGTCCAGGGCGGCGACCACCGCGGCCGCGACGTTGCCGGCGTACACGAGGGTGAGGTGGTTGTCTCCGTCGCCCACCATGGGCACCACGCCGAGGCGCAGCAGGCGAGCCAGCCGGGGCGAGAAATGGCGGTCGCCCTCTCCGTAGATCACGCAGGGCCGGAGCGCGACCGCGCTGAGGCCCGTCTCCTTCACGACGCGCCACACGGCAAGCTCGGCTTCGCGCTTGGACCGCGCGTACGAGTCGCGCGGCGCGGGCGCGCGCTCCAGGTCGAATTGCTCGTCGCGGTGCGCGGAGCCGCGTCCGCGCGCCGGCAGGCGGCCGTAGACGGCCACCGACGAGATGTGAACGAGGCGTGCGCCCTGTCGCGCCGCGGTCCGGGCCACGCGTTCCGTGCCCAGCACGTTCGCCGCGTGCCACGCCGCCCAGCGGCCGTGCGCGAGCACGATGGCCGCCGCGTGCACCACCGCCTCCGAGTCCGCGGCCAGCCGGTCGAGGCGCGCGGCGTCGGACAGATCGCCGCGAACCGGCTCCGCTCCGAGCGCCGCCAGGTCCACGACCGCCGCCTCGCTGCGGGCCAGCGCGCGGACCGCGTGGTGGCGCTGGCGCAGCGCGGCGATCACGTGGCGGCCCACCAGCCCCGTTCCGCCGGTGATGAAGACGTTCACGGCGTGTCGCCCGGCCCCGGCTCCCACGGCAGCTCCCGCACGGTGGCGGCGGCGCCGTCCGCCAGGGTGACGCCGCTCCCGGACTTGACGGCGCGCCGCACCACGGCGAGCCCCGCCCAGGCGTGTCCCTCGTCCCACCAGCACGCGCTGCTGAGGTGTCCGGCGGGCTGCCCGCCCTGCACGATCTCGAGCGGGAGCGACGCCGGCTCCCGCTCCAGCTCGAGGCCGGCGAGATACCGGTTCGCATGCCCGCGGAAGTGGATGCGCGCCACGGTTTCCTGTCCCAGGTAGCAGCCCTTGGTGAACGATATCCCTCCGAGCTCGTCCAACCGCACTTCCTGCGGCAGCGTCTTGTCGTCGATCTCCGCGCCCAGACGCGGGTAGCCGTCCAGGATCCGCCGCTCCTCGAGCAGCGCCGGCGAGATCGTGAGCGCACCGCGGGCGGCGAGCCCTCCGACGAAGGCGTCCGTTGCCTCGGCGGGGACGACGCACTCGAATCCGTCCAGCCCGCGCGCCACCAGACGCGCCACGGTCACCGGCCCGGCGGCGTGGCTGAGCAGCCCGGCGCGGCCGGCCACCGATGGCGGCTCCCCCTCCGTCACGGCGGCGAGCAACCCCGGAGCCGCGGGCCCGTACACGCCGACGGTGGCGGATGCGGCGGTCACGTTCTCCCAGCGGCACAAGCGCGGCGGCAGGGAGCGCTCGAGCGCCGACTCGACCTCGGGCGCCGCGGCAGCCGGCGCTTCCACCAAGAGCGCGTCGGCAAGGCGCGTGATCCAGAGCGGCGCCACGATCATCCCTTTGACGGTGAGCAGCGCCCCGAAGAGGTAGGCGCCGTCGCCCGGCTGCTGCAGGTCGCAGGTCACCAGTCCCTGCATGCAGGCGATGCGCCCGCCGCCCACGAGCCTGAACCGTGCCAGTCCCGGTCGCACGACGACCGCGGCACGCGATGCCAGCGCCTCGCGCTCCGGCGGTGCCACGGCACCGCGGGGCAGGAGGGGGCCCGGCTCAGGCGCGGGCGGCAGGCCGCACCTCCCGCAGCAAGGGCGTCAGCTCGGCGGCTGCGTGCCCTTCGAACGAATCCCACACGAGGTCGGCACCGGCCAGCGCGCGGCCGTCGTGGGTGGTGGTGAGCGCGACGCAGCCGGCGCCGAGCGCGCGGGCGGCCGTGAGGCCCGGCAGTGAATCCTCCACCACGACCACCCGCACCGCCGAGGCGCCGCCGGTGAGCCGCGCGATGGCGAGGCGGTGGCCTTCCGGTTCCGGCTTGCCGCGCGCGACGTCCTCCGCGCCCACGACGCATTCCACCGTCTCGGCGATACCCGCCTGGGCGAGGCCGGCACGGATCTCCTCGCGCAACGCGCCGCTCACGACGGCGATCCTCGCCAGGGCGGCGGCTTCCCGCACGAAGCGGCCCACGCCCGGCACCAGCGGGAGGCCGGCACGGGTCGACTCCGCGTACCATCGCGCCTTTCTCGCGGCGAGCGTGCGGTTCTGCTCCGGCGCCAGCGGGCGGCCGGCTCGCCGGAAGGCCTCGCCGATGCCGGCCCGATCGTCGAAGCCGAGGAAGTGCGCGTAGTAGGTGGCCTCGTCCAGGGCGATGCGCTCGACTCCCAGCACGTCACGCAGCGCCGCGAAGTGGATCGGCTCGTCGTCCACGACCACGCCGTTGTAGTCGAGCAGCAGGACGTCGGCCACGCCGGCGCAGTCACTCACGATAGGCTCGATCCAGCAGCTCGACCGGGTGGCGCAGCTCCACGTCGAGCCCGGCCAGCAGGGTGCCCGCGCCGATCTGCATCAGGCAGCCGGGGTTGCCCGTCGCGACGACGTCCGGCGCCGCCGCCGCGATGGCACCCAGCTTCACCTCGAGCACCTCCAGCGACAGATGCGGCTGGAGCAGCGAGTAGATGCCGGCGCTGCCGCAGCAGCGGTCACTGCCTTCGATCGGCACCAGCTCCAGCTCCGGGATCGCACCCAGCAGCGCCAAGGGCGCCCGGTCCACCTTCTGGGCGTGCAGCAGATGGCAGGGCGCGTCGTACGCCACGCGAAGCGGGAGCGGGCCGGCGCGGCGCGGCCCGCGCTCGGCGAGCACCTCGCTCACGTCGCGGACTCGCGCCGCGAAGGCGTGCGCGCGCTCGGCGAGCGGATCGTCCGCCAGCCACTCGCCGTACGACTTGAGCATCGCCCCGCAGCCGGCGCTGTTGGTCACGACCGGCAGGCCGGGGGCGGCCGCGTCGAACGCGAGCACGTTGGCCCGCGCCAGCGCGCGGGCCCCTTCCGGATCGCCGGCGTGGGCGGCCAGTGCACCGCAACACGCCTGCGCCGGAACCTCGCGCACGCCGACGCCGTTGGTCGCCAGCGTGCGGACCGTCGCGGCGTGCACGTGACCGAACAGCCCGTCCATCACGCATCCGCGGAACAAGGCCATCTCGGCGGAGGGGCGGACCCCGGGAAGCGGGGCCGGCAGGTATGCGGCGCCGTTGCGCGGGCGTGTGGCGGCGAGCATCGCGAGGGCGAGCACGGGCGCGAGGGGCAGGGTGCGCGGACCGGGCTGCGCCCCGGGGCGTGGGAGCGCACCGCCGGCGCCGCGGACCAGAAGCTCCGGCAGACGGGTCGCCCGCGCCAGGCGCGCGAGCAACCACAACACGCGTTGACGCGCCGGCCGCGCGAGCACCCACAGGCCGATGCGAAGTGCGGCGGGTCGGCCGCGGGTACCGGCGATGAGCGCGCGCGCGGCCTCGAGCGCCGGTCCGTAGACGACGCCGGAGGGGCAGACGCTCTCACAGGCGCGGCATCCGAGGCAGCGGTCGAGGTGAAGCTCGAGGGTCGCGTCGTCCGCGGTCATCGTGCGCCGGGCGAGGGCGCGCATCAGGACGATGCGGCCGCGCGGCGAGTCGGCCTCGTCGGCCGTGACCTCGTAGGTGGGACAGGCGGGAAGGCAGAAGCCGCAGTGCACGCACGGATCGAGCCCCGCCCAGGCGCGTGCCGTCATGCGAACAGCGGGGTGGCGAGGATGCCCGGCGGATCGAAGGTGGCCTTCAGCCGGCGGGTGAGCCGCTCCGCGATGGGAGGGAGCGCACCCCACAATCCTGCGGCGGCGCGCGTTGCCGCGTCGGCGCGCTCCACCGTCACGGGCCAGCGGCGGGCCGCCGCCTCGGCGCGGAGCCGCCGAACCGCCTCGCCCGAGCAGTGCTCGGCGCCCACGCGGACCGTGCCGCGCGGCACGGTGACGCTCGCGCCGAGCAGGCGGCCCAGGTGGCGCTCGGCCAGCGCGACCGCCTCGACCCAGCCCTGCGGATCGGCGCCGATGCGCAGCACGGCCGGCCAGCCGCCGACCGCGTTCCGCCACCACGTCCACGGCTCGTCGCCCTCGCCCGTGAAGATGGAGCGCGCCCCCGCGGCGCGCGCGATCGTGTCCAGCTCTTCCACCACGCCGGCCTCGGCGCCCACGGCGCGCGCCGCCAGCACCCAGCCGCCGGTTCCCCAGCCCAGCTGCGCGGCCAGCTCGGGGCTGATCACCTCCAACGCGGCCGGCGTGGCGCCGGCCGCCAACGCCGCCGCACTCGCCCTCGCGGCCCAGGACCGACTGCCCGTCCAGATCTGGCTGCGATCGGTGCGTGGCCGGGCGCGCAGCCGCAGGTGCGCCTCGGCAATCACGCCGAGCGCGCCGTAACTGCCGATCACCAGCTTAGCCACGTCGAATCCGGCGACGTTCTTCACGACGCGGCCCCCCAGTCGCACCACGGTGCCGTCACCGGCGACCACCACCAGTCCCAACACGTGGTCACGGGCGGGACCGTAGTGCGCGGCTAGCGGGCCACCGGAGCCGCACGCGAGGGCGCCACCCACCGTGCGCGACGGCTGGCCCGCCGGGTCGAACGGCAACCATGCTCCGGCGGCGCGCAGGCGCGCGTCGAGCCGGTCGAGGGGCGTGCCGGCGCCGACCGTGACGACCAGGTCGGCGGGGTTGAAGTCCGATACCGCGTCCAGTCCGGCTGCGGAAACGGGCTCGACACCCGGCGGGGCGTCGGTCCACCAGCTCCCGGAGCCTCGGACCTGGAGAACGGTGCGGCTCTCGGCCGCGGTACGGACCAGCGCGGCGAGGGACGCGAGATCGGCCGGTGCCGCTATGGGGCCGAGCGCTGGCGACACGCTTCCACCTCCGCGCGGGTGCCCGCGGTGAAGGCTCGCGCCTCCGCGAGGAGTGGTCGAGCGTCTTCGGGCCGCCACCCGGCGAAGCTCCGGCGGTCGCCCTTCATCTCGAAGAGGGCGGCGAAGCCGCTGGGCAGTTCGTCGCGCACCATGCGACCCAGATCCTGGTGCGAGCGCTGGGTATGCCACGGCTCGTCACGCAGCCACACTCTCACGATCGCCGCCGCCATGACGCCGGGATAGGCGTCCTCGATCGCCCGGGCGCCGGAGCCGGCAGCCAGATGCTGCTCCGCGGCCGCCAGCCGCCGTTCGGCGTCGGCCAGCTGCGCATCCATCTGCGAGAGCCAGCGGGTCGGAATGGGCCCGGTCACGCGGCGCTCCACGGCCGCCACTCGCGGCACTGCGCGGTGGGGATGACCTTGCCGGGGTTGGCCTGCTCGTCCGGGTCGAAGGCGCGGCGCACCGCCGCCATCAAGCCCAGCTCGTCGGGACCGAACACCAGCGGCATGTAGGCGAGCTTGTCCAGCCCGACGCCGTGCTCTCCCGTGATGGTGCCGCCCACGGCCACGCAGGCGCGGATGATCTCGTCGCTGGCCGCGTGCACCCGGTCCAGCTGGTCCGGATCGGACGCATCGAAGCTCAAGTTGGGGTGGAGATTGCCGTCGCCGGCGTGGAATACGTTGGTCACGCGCAGGCGGTATCGCTCGCCGATCGCGGCGATCCGTTCCAGCACGTCGGGCAGCGCCGTCCGCGGCACCACCGCGTCCTGGACCACGAGGTCCGCACTGATGCGGCCCATCGCCCCGAAGGCCTTCTTGCGCCCCTGCCACAGCCGCTCGCGCTCCGCGGCGTTCCCCGCGACGCGTACCGTGCGGGCGCCCGACCGATCGAGGAGACTCTTGGTCGCCGCGGCGTCGGCCTCCACCGCGGCCGGGTTGCCGTCGAGCTCCACCAGGAGCACGGCGGCGGCGTCAGCCGGGTAGCCCGCGGCGTAGGCGCTCGACTCCACTATCTCGATCGCGTTGTGATCCATCATCTCCAGCGCCGCGGGCACGATGCCGGCGGCGATGATCGCCGTCACCGCCTCGCCGGCGAGCCGCAGGCTCGTGTAGTCGGCGAGCATCGTGCGTACCTGCGCGGGCAGCGGAACCAGCCGCACCGTGATTTCCGTCGCGATGCCGAACATGCCTTCACTGCCCACGAACGCCCCGACCAGGTCGGGTCCCCAGACGTCGCCGCCGGGGCTGCCCAGGCGCAGCACTGCTCCCGAGGAGAGGACCACCTCCAGCGCCAGGACGTGGTTGGTGGTCACGCCGTACTTGAGGCAGTGAGGGCCACCCGCGTTCTCCGCGACGTTGCCCCCGATGGTGCACGCCGTCTGGCTCGAGGGGTCGGGGGCGTACATCAGCCCGAACGGCGCCGCCGCCCGGCTCAGCGTCGCGTTGACCACGCCGGGCTCGACCACGGCGCGGCGGTTGGCCGGGTCCACGGCGAGGATGCGCGCCAGGCGGGTGAGCGTCACCAGCACCGAGGGCGCCTCGCCGAGCGCCCCGCCCGACAGCCCGGTGCCGGCGCCGCGGGCGACGAACGGCACCCGGCGGCGACGCAGCGCCGCGAGGACGCGGCTCACCTCGCTCGCCGATCCGGGCAGCACGGCCAACGCCGGCGTGCGGCGCAGCGTCGGCAAGCCGTCGGATGCGAAGGTGGCCAGCTCCGCGCGCTCGGTGCGCACGAAGCGCGCGCCGACGATCCGGGACAGCTCTTCCGCCAGGTCCGCGTGTTCCATCGGGATGCGCAGCAATGTAGCTTCCCCGCTCTGGCACCTCTAGCGACCGCGCTGATCCTCATCGCGCTGCAGGCCGCTCACCCCCCGGCGGTCGACCTCAGGATCGGGGGCACCTGGATCCCGTGGCGCAGCTTCGTACCCGGGGCGCCGGCCGCGCGCGACCCGCTGCTGGAGCGCGCGATCCGCTGGGACGACGAGCGGCCGGGGCTTCGGGTGGGCAGCTTCGAGGTCCGCGCCTCGGGCGGGCTGCTGGTCAACAGCGTCGCGATCGTGGAGATCGACCCGGCACGCTACCGGTTCTCGCTGGCCGCCGCGCCCCGCTTCGCGCCGCGCGCCGCCGACGCCTGGATGGTCGACACCGGCGTCACCGCCGCCTTCAACACGGGGTTGTTCCGGAGGGACGGCACGCCCCAGGGGCTGGTCCTGCTGAACGGCGAGCGGATCGGACGGCGCGCCGAATGGCTCGACGCGGCGGTCGCCGTCGTGGACGGGCGCCCCCGCCTGGTGTCGCCGGGCGCAATCGACTCCCTCGGCCCCGCGGCGTCCGCCTTCCAGGTCCTGCCCTGGCTGGTGCGCGCGGGCCGCGTGGCGCTCGGCGCGACGTCGGGGCTGCGGCTCTCCCGTACCCACCGCGACCGCCGGCTCACGTTGTGCCTGGGGTTCGACGGGCTGGTGCGCCTGCTGCTCAGCAACTTCGAGGTGTTCGGACAGCCCGCGGGCACGATCCCCGTGGGCCTCACCATTCCCGAGCAGGCGACGATCGCCGCCGCCGCCGGCTGCGCCGACGCGGTGGCGCTCGACGGCGGCATCTCGGCTCAGCTGGTGGTCCGCTTTCCGCAGCGGGTGCGCCGGATGCCGGGCTGGCGGGAAGTACCCCTGATGATGTTGATTCGGCCGCGCTAGGACGGCCGGCATGGCCGCTTCCGGGAGGGAGCCTATGAGGACGTATCGCGCGCTGTGGTTGGTGGCCGGGTTGTGTGCCGGGTCGGCGCCGGTGCTCTCGGCGCAGGTCGAGCTGCGGGGCATCTGGGGAACCTCGCCCACCGACATCTGGGTCGTCGGCGAGGCGCCCGCCGCCCTGCACTGGGACGGTCAGGCCTGGAACGAGATGCCGTTCGGAGTGAGCCGGCCGGGAATGCTGTACGGCGTGTGGGCCAGCGGGCCGCACGACGTGTTCGCGGTGGGCGACGGCGGCGCGGTGCTGCACTTCGACGGCGGCTCGTGGAGCCGGATGACCGTGCCGACCGATCGGCAGCTGGTCGCCGTGTCCGGTCGCTCCGCGAGCGACGTGTACGCCCTCGGCCAGTCCTCCAACGATCGTGAGACGCCGCAACTACTGCATTACGACGGCCGAGCGTGGACGGTGACGCCCCTGCCCCTGCCGTTCCGCGCCAACGCCCTGGCGCTCGCGGGCCGAGACGTGGTGGTGGCGGGCTACGTGTACTACGACCCTCAGCCGAGTGAGCGGCGGCAGGTCGGCGTCGTGGCGCGCTGGAATGGGGCCGGCTGGACCACGGCCGGATGGGACGGGCAGAAGATGTCGGACCCCGTGGTGGGCGCGGCCGGCTGGACCGGCATCTCGGCGGCCGGAGGGACGCTGCTGCTGTTCGGGGAGCGGGAAGACGGCACCAAGGCCGTCGTGGCGGGCAGGGGCGGCGCGTGGAGCCTGCTCCCGCCGGCGGCGTCGGCGATGTCTCGCACCCAGGTCACGTGGGTGACGCTCGCCGGCGATGCGACCCCGGTCGCGCTGTACGAGGGCGGCGGCTTCGCGCGCTATGCGGATGGCCGGTGGACGGTGGTGTCGGCGCAGGCGGACATGATGCGGGCCCTCTACGGCCAGCAGGCACAGCCGGGAGCGACACCCGACCAGCAACAGCAGCAGGCGGCACAGCGGCAGCAGCTGATGGCCCAGATGCAGGCCAACCCGATGTTGATGGCCGTGCGGATGCAGGCGTTCGACATGAGCCGCGCGCGCGCCGTCTGGGGAACGTCCGCCGGCGATTTCTACGTGGCGACCGGGGAAGGCCGCGTGATCCACGTGTCCGGCGACCAGGCGACCATCGCGTACGACGCGGCGTGCTCGGACCCGGCCAGCGCAGGGATGAACCCGATCTGCCAGGCGCTGCAGGCGAAACAGTAGCGTTGCAGGGTGGCAGTGGCAGGAAGGCATCCCGTGTGAAGTAGTGGGCGGACGCACAGACGCGCAGCGGTGCGAAGGACGAAGGGGGCAGCCTCGTCGGAGGCCGCCCCCTTCTCACTTCCACCTGCGCACCACTGCAACCCTGCAACGCTTGGACCCCGCAACTCTGTGGCTACGCCGCTCTCCAGAACCTCATCAGCGCCTGGCCATCCGGGCATTCGCGGAGCTTCTCGAAGGCGCGCTCCCGGATCTGGCGGATCCGCTCGCGGGTGACGCCCATCAGGGCGCCGATCTTCTCCAGCGTCATCGCCTCCGAGCCCTGCTCCAGCCCGTAGTAGAGGTAGAGGATCTTCCGCTCGCGCGGCGTCAGGTACTTCTTGAAGACGCGGTCGATGAAGCCGCGCATCAGGTTCGAGTCCGTCGTCTCCTCGATCTCGCCGCCCTCGACACCGGCGAAGCGCTCGCCGAGCGTCGCCGCGTCGCGATCGGTGCGGTCGACCGGCGCGTCGAGCGAGACCTCGGCCGCCGTCATCCGGCGCGCGGTCCGCACGTTGTCGACCGTGTCCTCCAGCGCCCGCGCGATCTCGTTGTCCGTGGGCTCGCGGCCCAGCTCCTGCGCCAGCACCATCTCGGTGCGGGACATCTTGATGAGCTGCGCGTTCTGGTTGAGCGGGATCCGCACGCTGCGGGTCTGCTCGGCCAGCGCCTTGAGGACCGCCTGCCGCACCCACCACACCGCGTACGAGATGAACTTGACGCCCTGCTCGGGATCGAACTTCCGCACCGCCTTGAGCAGGCCCTCGTTGCCGATCGCCACCAGCTCCGACAGGTCGAGGCCGTGGCCCTGGTACTTCTTCACGTACGAGATGACGAAGCGCAGGTTGGCCGTCACCAGCCGCTCGGCCGCCGCCGGGTCACCCTTCTGCGCGAGCCGGGCGAGCCGCCGCTCCTCCGCCGGATCGTCGATTAGCGGCAGCTTCTGAATGTCCTGCAGGTACTGGTCGAACGCTCCGGAGGCACTCTGACGAAAGAAGGTCTTGGGCTTGCCGTTGCGACGCTCCAGCATGCGGGGCCCCTAGCGGGTTGGGTTGGGTGGCACAGAACAGCATCCGGCTGGTCAATCGCGGGGCCCATAATGGAAGCGCTGGAAATGCGTGTCAAGCTAACACAACTATCCACATCACTAAGTTGTTATTCGCGCACCGGTTGTGACATCTCGTGAACATTGATTGATCGCTGGACACCGATAACTAAGGACGATTGGCACGTAAGCAAATATTCAGCAACATCTTGCTGTACGTGTGAACATCTGATGTCGTCATAGTGACGTTAAGATGCCGCTATCGATTGCTTTCGAGCGCTCCGCGAACCTGAGCGGGGCTGACCTCCACCGTCCAGGCACCGTCGGCACTGTGCGCCATCTCTCCGATGGCCGCCGGAAGCGCGAAGCGGAGCGTGCCGGCGCGCACCTTCTTGTCGACGCGCATCGCCTCCAACAGATCGTCGCAGGCCAGGGTCTCGGGTACGGTCACGGGCAACTCGTACTGTTCGAGCAGCTCCACGACGCGGCGTCGCGTGCCGGCGCGCGCGAGGCCGGCGGCCTCCGCGAGCGCAGCCTCCACGGCCATGCCGATCGCGACCGCCTCGCCGTGCAGGAGCGCGTAGCCGCTGTGCGCCTCCACCGCGTGCCCCACGGTGTGCCCGAAGTTCAGCACCTGGCGGCGGCCGCGCTCCAGGGCGTCGGCCGCGACGACGTCGCGCTTGATCCTGATGCTGCCTTCCACCAGCTGCTCGAGCGCGTCGAGCGAGCGGGCGAGGCAGGGGGTCGCCGCGCGACCGACGGCGTCGGCATAGGCCGCGTCGGCGACGACGCCGTGCTTGATGGCCTCGGCGCACCCCGCCGCGATCTGGTTCCTGGGGAGCGTGGCGAGCGTGTCGATGTCGGCGAGCACGAAGCGCGGCGGGTGGAAGGCGCCGACGAGATTCTTGCCCGCCGGCAGGTCCACGCCGGTCTTGCCGCCGATGGAGGAGTCGACCATTGCGAGCACCGTGGTCGGGACCTGGACGTACGGGATGCCGCGGAACAGCGTCGCGGCCACGAAGCCGGCCAGATCGCCGGCGACGCCGCCGCCCAGCGCCACGACGGCCGCGTCGCGGCCCACGCCCGCGCCGATCAGCTGATCGCACAGGTCGGCCCAGGTGTCGCGCACCTTGTTCCATTCGCCCGCCGGGAAGACGAACGGCCTGGCGGTGAGCCCGGCCGCCTCGAGGAGCGCGAGCAGCCGCTTGCCGTGCAGCGGAGCGACCCGGCTGTCCGTGACCACCGCGTAGACGTGGGCCGGACACCGCTCCTTGAGCAGCTGCGGCAGGCGGCCCAGGACGTCGCGCCCCACGATGACGTCGTAGGATGCGTCACCGGTCGCCGGGAGCGGAACGGAGATGGTGGTCACGGCGTCCGCCGTCGCACCCGCGTCACCACGTGACGTCGGCGTCGCCGGCCCGGTGATTCGCCTGCCGCGCCAACACGAACAGCAGATCCGAGAGGCGATTCAGGTAGACGAGGATCTCCGGCGCCACGGGTTGTCCGTGGGAGAGGTGCACGGTAGATCGCTCCGCTCGACGGCAGACGGTGCGCGCCAGGTGGAGCGCCGCCGCCCTGGGCGCGCCGCCGGGCAGAATGAACTGCTTGAGCGGCGCCAATTCCCGCTCCGCGCCGTCGATCGCCTGCTCGAGGGCGCGGATCCGCTCGCCGCTCACGGCGACCTTGGCGCGCTGCGCGGGGCGCAGGGCGCCAGGCTCGGGCGACGCGAGGGCACCCCCGATCGCGAACAGGTCGCGTTGCACCTCGGCCAGCAACGCGTCGCTGGCATCCGCCGGTGGTGTGGCGCGAGCCGCACCGATGGCCGCGTTGACCTCGTCCACGTCGCCGCAGGCGATCACCCGGAGATGATCCTTGGGAACGCGCTCGCCGCCGGCCAGCGACGTGTCGCCGGCGTCTCCCGTCCGGGTGTAGATCTTCACGCGGGCAAGCTATGACGGCCCGGCGCCAACCGCCAGCGGTGAGGCGTTGGCCGCGACGGACAAGTGATTTGCGCCCAAGCGGTTGACACAATGGGGCGGGTGTACGAAAGTATGACAGTTCGCCCGCGTCGGCCCGACACGCGGTGTACCGCACCCCAGCCCTGGTCGCATATCCGGCTGCATGTTCAAGCTGCGTCTGGCGGTTTCCCACGGCGTCTCTCCGCTTGCTCCGCTCGCGTGAGGCCGTCGCTCGTGCTCGCCGTTGCCGTCATCGGCTTCCGCGACGTGGCCGCCCAGACCGGGCCACCGTCGGAGCGGACGGTCACGTCGGTGCGGTTTCGGGGGAATCACGCGATTGACGCGCTCACGCTCTCGTCGGCGATCGCGACCAGCTCCTCCAGCTGGACGTACCGCGTCCCCGTCCTGAGGAGTCTCGGACTCGGTCAGCGGCGGCTGTTCGACGAGCTGGAGTTCCGTCGCGACGTCATCCGGCTGCAGATCTTCTATCGCCTGCACGGCTATTTCGAGGCGCGGGTGGACACGTCGGTGACGCGCACGGCGCGCACCGCGGCCGTGGAGTTCCGGATCACGGAGGGACCGCCGGTGCTGGTGGACTCGATGGTGGTCGGGGGCGTGGACGGCATCGTGGACCCGCACCGTCTGGCCGGCAGGCTGCCGCTGGTCGAGGGCAAGCCATTCGACCGGGACCAGTTCGACGCGGCGGCGGACAGCATCGCGCTGGCGCTGCGCAACCGGGGTTACCCCTTCGTGGCGGTCTTCCGGAACTACAGCGTGAACCGGATCGCACGCACGGCGGCGATCGACTATGAGGTGGCGCCGGGACCTCGTGCCCGGGTCGGAGACGTCACCATCCATGGCAACCAGGGCGTGGCGGCGCGCACCATCCAGCGGTCGCTCGCCGTCCGACGGGGCGACTGGTTCAGCGAGGATGCCCTGTACGATTCACAGCGCAGCCTCTACCAGACGGACCTGTTCCGCTACGTGAGCGTCGGCGTGGCCCCGGACTCGACGGTGGGCGGCAGCGACTCGCTGGTGCGCGTGCTGGTGCAGGTCAGCGAGGGCCCGCGGTCCAGGGTCCGGGCGGGTGTCGGCTACGGCACGATCGATTGCATTCGGTCGCAGGCCACGTTCTCCACGTTCAACTTCCTGGGCGGCGGCCGGCGCCTGGACCTGGCGGGCAAGCTCTCCAAGCTGGGGGTCGGCTCGCCGACCGACTGGGGGCTCGGCAACTCCGTCTGCTCATCGCTGTCGGGCGACCCCTTCTCGGCTCGGACCAACTACCTCGCATCGGTCACCTTCACGCAGCCGGCAGTGTTCAGCCGCCTGAGCACCCTGACGCTCACCGGGGTCGACGAACGGCGATCGGAGTACAAGGCGTTCGAGCACGACGGCGTCGGTGGGTCGCTCGCCATGTCGCTCGGACTCGGGCGCGTCTCGCTCCTGACCCTCTCGTACCGGCTCAGCTACGGCCGCGACACGGCGGACGCGGCCGTCTTCTGCGTCTACTTCAACCGCTGCGAGCCGGCGACGGTGGGGTTCCTGCTCCAGTACCGCCGCCAGGCCGCGCTCTCCCTGGCGCTGGTGCGCAACACGACCAACTCGCCCATCGAGCCCACCAGCGGCTCGGTGCTCTCCTTCGAGGCCTCCCACGCCTCGCCGCTGGTGGGCTCGGACACGCTGGTCTCGTACGACAAGGCCGTGGCGGACGGGTCGTGGTACGCGCAGCTGGCGCGCGGCTGGGTGGTGGCGGCGCGCCTGCGCGGGGGCGTGATCCGGCCGGGGGCCGCCTTCGTCGCGGGCACGTCCATCCGGTTCGTGCCGCCGGAGGAGCGCTTCTACGCCGGCGGGCCCTCCTCGGTTCGGGGCTTCGGCCGCAACGAAATGGGGCCGCTGGTCTATGTGGCGGACAGCATGGTGCTGGACCCCGCGACCGGCGACAGCGTGCCCGTGGACGTGCGGACCTCCCCGATCGGCAGCTACGCGATCGCACTCGCCAACCTCGAGCTGCGCCTGCCCTCGCCGATATGGCCGAGCCGGCTCCGGCTCGCGGCGTTCGTGGACGCCGGGGAACTGTGGGACCAGACGGCGGGGGGGCTCATGCCGGCCGGTCTCAAGGTCACGCCGGGCATCGGACTGCGGGTCACCACCCCGCTCGGTCCACTGCGCCTCGACGTGGCCTACAACGACTATCCACCGCAGAAAGGTGCGCTGTACCTGGTGAGCCAGACGGCCGGTGGCGCGCTGCAGCTCAAGCTGCAGCAGGCGGACTACCTGGGCCCGGCGCGAGGCCGCGCGTTCTTCCAGCGGCTGCAGATCCAGTTCAGCGTGGGCGAGGCCTACTAAGTGGTACGCCGGGCGTTGCTCATCTCCGGTGCCCTGGTGGCGGGGCTGGTGGCGCTCGCTGTGGCGGCGACGGCCGCGATCCTCGCGACGGCGCCGGGTCACACCGTGGCGCGGCACCTCCTGGTCGCTGCCCTGGAGCGGGCGGTGGACGGCCGGGTCACCATCGGCTCGCTTGGCGGCCCGCTGTGGCGCTCGGTGGAATTGAAGGACGTGGAGCTCGCCACGCCGGACGGCCGTCCCGTGATCCGCGTCTCGCGCCTCGGGGCGAGTTACTCGGTGAGCGACCTCGTGCGAGGCCGCTTCGTCCTGTCGCGGGTCGTGATCCACGGACCCACCGTGATGCTCGAGGAAGGCGCCGACGGGCATCTCAACATCGAGCACCTGTTCAAGCTGCTGGGACCGCACAGCGGACCGCCGGGCCGGCGCCCCCTGGTGGACCTGCGGCAGGTGCAGCTCTCGAGCGGCACCTTCGTGCTGCGAGAGCGCACCGACAGCGGGACGGTGCGCGAGCGGCGCTTCCTCGCGATCGGCCTCGATCTGCCACGCCTGCGCGTGTCCCATCCCGACTCGGCCGGCATCGTCGCCGACGTCCATCGGCTGGCGGTGTCCATCTCCGACCCGGCGGTCCGGGTGGCCGACGCGTCGGGTCGCGTCACGATCGAGGGAGACTCGGTGCGGTTCGACCTGGCCCGGCTGGCTCTCTCCGGGACGGCCGGCGTCGCGCACGGGGTGGTGCGCTGGGGCCGCGGCCTGTCCGGAGGGGGGGCCGGGCCAAGCTGGATCTCGCGGCGAATCTGCGACGCGCGAGCTTCGCGGACTTCCGCTGGGCCGTGGCCGGGTTGCCCGAGGCCGGCGGCGGGCGCCTCCAGCTCCGCGCCCGCCTCGCGGCGGACGGCGGCAGCTCGTGGACGTTTCGCGGCGTCGACCTGCGCGCCGGCCGGAGCGGGATCCGCGGCTCGGGCGAAGTCACCGTCCTACCGCGCAGCGGCGTCAGCACGCGGGCGCTCGATCTCGACGCCGATTCGTTCGATCTGGCGTTGCTGGTGCCGTTCCTCGGCAGGCTGCCGGTGGCCGGGACGGTCAGCGGTCACCTCACGGCGTCGGGGCCGCTCAGCAACCTCGCGGTCGGGGCCGATCTCGCGTTCACGGACGAGCGGGTCGCCGGCCACCCGGGCAATGAGATCCGAGGGTCCGGCGTCGTCTCACTGGGCGGCCGGGACGGCTTCACGTTCCACCACTTCGCCCTCACCCAGGCGAATCTCGCCCTCGCCACCATCGAGCGCATCGCGCCGTCGGTCACGCTCAAGGGCCGGTTGGGGATGGTGGGTGATCTCGACGGGCCCTGGAGGGCGGCGACCTTCGGCGGAGCCCTGTCCCACACCGACGGCCCGGGCGCGGCGTCGCGGCTGCGCGGCACGCTGCGCCTGACCCTCGCCGACACCGTGCGCATCGACGCGGATATGACGGCGGATTCCGTCTCGCTGGACGACATCGCGAAATCCTATCCGGCCATCGCTCTGGCGGGGATGGCCGCCGGGCACGTGCATCTCTCCGGCCCGGTGACGGCGCTCGCCGTCGAGGCCACGCTGGCGCGGCCGGCCGGCATCGTGCACGTGGCGGGAGAGATCGCCGCGCAGGATTCGGCGGTGCGGATCCGCACCGCCGGCTCGCTGGACAGTGTCGATCTCTCGGCGTGGCTGCCCGGCGCACCCCAGAGCCGCATCACCGGCACGTGGCACGTGGACGTCGCCGTCCCCACCGGCGACAGCGCGGCGGCGACCAGCGGCACGCTCGCACTGGTCCTGGGAGCCAGCCAGCTGAGCGGGATCGCGTTGGATCGGGCCGGCGTGACGCTGGCGCTGACGCCGGAGCGTCTCGAGATCGACACGGCCTACGCCGAGCAGCGGTGGATGACCTTCGAGGCATCCGGGGCGCTGGGCCGATCGGGCGACGCGCCCGCCGGCCAGATCCGGTTCGCCTTCCGCGCGGACACGCTCGCCAATCTCGACCCGTTGATCGCCTGGGTGCACCGGGTGGCGGGCGACACGGCGCGATTCGAGCTGCGCGGCGGGGGCAGCGTCGCGGGCAGCCTGGTGGGCACGACGGCGTCGTGGGTGGTGCAGGGTGACCTGGCGGTCGACAGCATCGCCTATGCGGCGGTGACGGGCGTGGCCGTGCGGGTGACCGGCTCACTGGCGCGCTCGGAGAGCGGGTTCGTTTTCGGGCTGCGGGCGGGGGCCGACTCGCTGGCGATCGCCGGCATGCGCTACGGCGGGGTCACGGTGGCGGCCGCGGGGCCGCTCGACTCGTTGCGGCTGCGGGCGGGCGGCGGATTCGGTCTCGGCTCGTCGTTCCAGGTGGACCTGGCGCTCCACGCGGACACGT
Source organism: uncultured Gemmatimonadales bacterium (assembly GCA_963729955.1). Classification (GTDB taxonomy): domain Bacteria; phylum Gemmatimonadota; class Gemmatimonadetes; order Gemmatimonadales; family JACORV01; genus Fen-1245. Next base: position 338,270 of record CAVSQA010000001.1, on the reverse strand, counting down.
CCGGGTGGACGGCGCACCTGGCCAGGGGGAGGCTGACGCTGCCCGATCGTGAGTGGACGCTCGCGCGGCCGACCAGCATCGACGCGACGGCCGCCGGCGTGGCGATCGACTCGCTCGAGCTGCGGGCGAACAACGGCGGCCGGGTTCACATCACCGGCCGGTTCCCTCGGGCGGCGGCCGGCGACCTGTCGGTGGAAGTGGACAGCGTGGCGTTGTCCGATCTCTACGCCTTGGCCGAGGCGGACACCACCGGCATCGGCGGCGCGCTGAGCGCGACCATTCACCTCGCCGGCACCGCCGCCGATCCGCGCATCGAGGCCGCCGCGCTGGTGGCGGACGGACGGTTCGGGGACTTCCGGGCGCCGTTGCTCGAAGCGTCCGCGCAGTATCAGGATCGGCGGCTCGCCTTCCGGGCCAGCCTGGGAACCGGCAGCGAGCGAGTGGCGGTCGCGTCCGGCTCGCTGCCGCTCGACCTGGCGCTGATGGCGGTGGCGCGGCGGCAGCTGCCGGATTCGCTGAGCATCCGGGTGCAGGCGGACTCCGCGGATCTGGCGATCATCGATGCGCTGACGCCGCTGGTTGGTGGCGTGAGCGGCCGGCTGGTGGCGGACTTCACGGTGCGCGGCACGTGGGAGCGGCCCGAGCTGGCCGGGAGCGCCCGCATCAGCGGAGGTGCGGTGAGCGTCCCGACGCTCGGCGCCCAGTACAGCGGCATCGAGGTGAGGCTGGCGTTGTCCGGCGACCGGCTCCGGGTCGAGGAGGCGCACCTCAGGGGAGGGTCCGGAACGCTGCAGGTGGACGGGGACGTGCGTTTCCGGGCGCTCACGCGCCCGATGCTGAACCTCAAGGTGAGGGCCCGCGGGTTCGCCGCCTTCAGCCAGCGCGAATTCGCGGGCCTGACGGCCAGCGGGGCCCTCGAGCTCACCGGGCCGGTGGTGGGCGCCACGCTGACCGGCAACCTGGTCGTGGACGCGGGCTTCCTCGCCTTCGCCGACCTGGTCAACAAGCGCGTCGTCAATCTCGACGACCCGGAGTTCCGCGCGATCGTGGACTCCGCCCTCGCGGAAGCCGCGGATCTCGGGCCGAGCGCTCAGCTGGTCTTTCTGGACAGCCTGAAGATCCGCAACCTCACGGTCACGATGGGTCCCGACGTCTGGCTGCGCTCGCACGAAGCCAACATCCAGCTCGCCGGCGACTTCATCGTCTCGAAGGACGTCGAGGCCGGTGCGAGTCGCTACCGCCTCGACGGGACGCTGCGGGCGGTGCGGGGCACCTACCGGCTGGTCGTCGGCCCCACCTCCAAGGAGTTCCGGGTCACCCGCGGGACGGTGCGGTTCTTCGGGACCCCGGACTTCAACCCGGTGCTGGATATCGTGGCGGAGCACTCGGTGCAGGCCGTCAACGGCGGCGACCTGGTGGTGCGCGTGGTGATCGGCGGCACGCTGCAGGTCCCGAAGCTGTCGCTGGAGAGCGACCAGCGACCGCCGCTGTCGGAGAGCGAAATCGTCTCCTACCTGCTGTTCGGACGTTCGTCGTTCGAGCAGGCGGCGGGGAGCGCGGGGACGATGGGCACCAGCGAGCAGGCGATCTTTCAGGCCGCGATGGCCGGGCTGGCGGGCGTCGTGTCCGGAGAGCTGGAGCAGACCCTGGTGGCCAACCTCGGCATTCCGGTGGACTACGTGGCGATCCGGCCCGGGGGCGGGACCGTGGGGGACATCTTCAGCAGCGCGCGCGTCGAGGCGGGGACTCAGATCGGCGAGCGCACGTTCCTCACGCTGAACGCGGGTCTGTGCCAGGTAACCCGGGGATTGTCGTCGCAGACCCTGGGTGCCAGCGTGGAGTACCGTTTCGCCGGTCACTGGACCGCGGAGGCGAGCATCGAGCCGACGGCGCAGGAGTGTCGCCCGGCGGGCTTCCAGATCCGGCCGCAGGCGGCGTACCAGGTCGGCTTCGACTTGTTCTGGCAGTGGGGCGCGCAGTGACCGATGCGCTGATCATCACCAATCCGTCGGCGGCCAGGGCCGGCGCCAGGGGACTGGCCGCCGCGCGGCGCCGGCTGGAGGGGCGCGGCTTCCGCGTCGCCGTCGAGACCACGGACGCCACCGGACACGGTGAGCGGCTGGCGCGGGCGGCGGCGGAGAGCGGGGTCGGCGTCCTCATCGCGCACGGCGGTGACGGCACGGTCATGGACGTCGCCGCCGCGCTGGTGGGTACGTCGTTGCCGCTCGGGCTCCTGCCCGGCGGGACCGGCAACGTGCTGGCCGGGAACCTCGGCATCAGCCGGTCGTTCACCGCGGCCGCCGACACCATCGCGGCGGGGGTCACCCGGACCATCGACGTGGGACGCCTGACCACCGCGGCCGGAACCCGCTACTTCGTGGTCAACTGCGCCGCGGGGTTTGCGGCGGACCTGATGGCCGGAACCGAGCAACACCACAAGCGCCGCTTCGGCGTCGCCGCCTACGTGGTGCGGGCCGCCTTGATGGCCGCCCGGCTGGTGCCGGCGGCGACCCGGATCGAAGTCGACGGCGTGGCCCACGACGGGCGCGCAGTCACGGTGATCGTCGCGAATTGCGGTCACATCGTGCCCGGGTTGCTCCGGCTGGCCGGCCGGATCGCTCCCGACGACGGCCTGCTCGACGTGGTGGTCCTGGATGCCGCGTCGTATGCCGGCGCTCTGCGCCTCGTGTGGCGCCTGATCCAGCGGCGGCCCGACGCGGACTCCGGCATCACGCTCTACCGGGGTCGCACGGTGCGCGTGAGCTGCGAGCCCAGCCTGCCGGTGGAGGCCGACGGCGAGGCCCTGGGCACGACGCCGATGACCGTGGAGTTGATTCCCCGCGCCCTGACCGTGCTCGTGCCGAAGGCGGGCCGCCTCGCCCGGGCGAACGATGGCCGCTAACTTGGCCGCGATGACGACGCCGCTGGCGGGCCGGCGCGTGCTGGTCGTGGACGACGAGCGTGCGATCGCCGCCGCCGTGGTGCGGCGGCTCGAGCGCGACGGCGCGATCTGCGTCGCCGCGTACTCCGGCACGGAGGGCATCGAGCGCCTCGGCGGAGAACCGTTCGACCTGGTGGTCACCGACATCGAGATGCCGGGCAGGTCGGGACTCGATCTGCTCGAGAGCGCTCGCCAGCTCGCCGAGGTGCCCGCCGTCATCGTGATGGCGCAGGCGGGCGACAGCGCCGTCGCGGTGGAGGCGCTCGCCCGCGGCGCGGACGGGTACCTGCTGAAGCCGTTCGATCCCGAGCAGCTGGCGCACGCGGTGTCGGGGGCGGCGGAGCTCAGGGCCCTGCGCGCCGCCGTCGTGTCCGGCACCACGCTCGCGGCGGGGCCGATTCTCGCGGTGCTGGGCGAGGTGGTCAACGCCTCCGAGCGCGCCGACCCGTTCCGCGCCGGCTTCTCGGCGCGCACCGCGCGCCTGGCGGCCGCCATCGGCCAGTCGCTCGGGCTGGACGTCGAGCGCCTGGGGCTGGCCGCCCGGGTGCACGACATCGGGATGCTGGCCGTGCCGTCGACCGAGCTGCACTCGCAGGCCGCGATGCCCCGGCCCGCCCAGCACCTGATTCGCGTGCACCCCACTCTGGGCGCGCGCTGGATCGAGCGGCTCGGCGCAGACCGGACGGTGGTGGCGGCCGTGGCGGCGCATCAGGAACGGTTCGATGGGAACGGGTATCCCGGCGGCCTGGCCGGCGGCGACATTCCGCCGCTGGCGCGCGCGCTGGGCATTGCGGCGGCCATCGCGGCGATGTGCGCGCCGCGGCCGTGGCGCTCGCGCCGCGAGCCCGCGTCGGTCCTGGACGAGTTGCGGGCGGGACGCGACACGCAGTTCGGCGCTGCCGAGGTGGACGCGGCGCTGGACGTGCTGCGCCGCGCTCCCGCCCTGCTCGACTGAGCGCGCGATGTCCGATTCGATCCTGATCGTGGACGACGACGCCGACGTGCTGCGGGCCGTCGGTGACTATTTCGACAAGCTCGGCTACGAAGTCTTCCGCGAGGCGAGTGGCGAGTCGGCCGTCGAGATGTTTTCCCGCCAGCGGCCCGACGTGGTCATCCTCGACCTGCGCCTGCCCGGCATGGACGGGCTGCAGGTCCTGGAGGAGCTGCGGCGCCACGACGCGGCCGTGCTGCTGCTCACGGGTCACGGGGACATCGCCACGGCGGTGCGGGCGATGCAGCTCGGAGCGGAGAACTTCCTCACCAAGCCGGTGGACATGCCGCTCCTCGCGGCGGCCGCGGCTCGGGCGGTCGAGAAGGCGCACCTGCGGCGTCACAACGCCCTGCTGGTGTCGCAGCTGGCTCCGGCGGGCGGCGAGGACGTGCTCGGCGTCTCGAAGCCGATGCGCGACCTGGCGCGCCAGCTGGTGCTGCTGGCCGAGTCCGACCGAACCACCGTGCTGCTGACGGGTGAGTCCGGCTCCGGCAAGGGCTGGGTGGCGCGGCTGCTGCACCGGCTCTCGGGCCGGCGCGAGGCGCCGTTCGTCGACGTGAACTGTGCGGGTCTCTCGGCCACGTTCCTCGACTCCGAGCTGTTCGGACACGAGAAGGGCGCATTCACCGACGCCAAGGAGCGCAAGCAGGGGCTGTTCGAGATGGCGGACCGCGGCTCGCTGTTCCTGGACGAGATCGCGGAGCTGGCCCCGGAGCTGCAGCCCAAGGTGCTCAAGGCGCTCGAAGACAAGAGCTTCCGGCGGCTGGGGGGGACGCGGGAGATCCAGGTGGACGTACGGCTCATCGCGGCGACGAACCACGACATCGGCGACGCGGTGCGGCACGGGCGGTTCCGGGAGGATCTCTACTACCGGCTCAACGTCATTCCGATGCACCTGCCGCCCTTGCGGGAGCGGGCGCGGGAGGACCGGCTCGCGCTGCTGCGCCGGCTGTTCGTGGAGCTGCGGACGGAGCTCCCGGAGAGCCCGGCCGAGTTCTCCTCGGAGGCGCTCGAGCGGCTGCTCGCCTATCCGTGGCCGGGCAACATCCGCGAGATGCGGAACGTGCTGGAGCGCGCGCTCATCGTGGGTCGCGGCGCGCGGCACCTCGGCCCGGAGCACCTGCCGGCGGAGGTGGGGCGCCGCCAGCCGGTGCCGCCGGCGCACCAGGCGGCCTCGCTCGAGGACGTGGAGCGCCGCCACATCGAGCGGACGCTGCGCCGGCACGGCGGGAACCGCACCCGCGCCGCGGAGGAGCTGGGCATTTCGCGCGCCACGCTCATCAACAAGATCAAGGTCTACGCCCTCGACGTCTGAGGCGGCCGGTGGGGAGGGGTCATGGCTCCGGAAGTCGACATGATGGTGTGTCGCTCGTGCGGCAACCAGGAACGGGCGTCGGAGGGATCACCGTGCGATGAGTGCGGAACCTTCGTCTGCCTGATCTGCGGGTTCCGCGGCATCACGCTGTGCAAGGCGTGTCGCGCGAAGCGCGGCCTGCCCGAGCCCGCGAATCTTCCCCCGCCGGCGTCCCAGCAGCCGTCCTAGGGTGGGCCCGCCACCTCCAGAACGAGGGCGGTGAACACCTTGGGATCGAGCATGAGCCCCACCAGGGCCCGGAGATTCGCGATGGCCTGGCGCGGCTCGAGCGTGGAGCCGTCACCGCTCGCCACGGACAGCTCGTCGTAGACGCTCGCCGCGGCCACGATGCGCGAGCCGATGGGAATCTCCTCGGCCCGACGCCCTTCCGGCACGCCCTTCCCGTCATACCGTTCGTGCTGAAAGCGCACGATGTCGGCGACGCCCGTGAGATGCGCCAGCGGCTGGAGCAGGCGTTGGGCCAGATCCGGGTCGTCCTGGGGCGCCGCGATCTCGTCGCTTTGGGGCGTGTTCAGGTCCAGGCCGGGTTCGCGCAGGGCGAGCTTGCCGATGTCGTGCACCCGGCCGGCGGTGCGGACCACCTCGGTCTCGTCGTCGGTCAGCCCGAGGCGGAAGGCGATGCGGCCGCTCAGGTCGGCCACCCGTTGCGAGTGCCCGCGCAGCACCGGGTCCTTGGCCTCGAGCGCGTCGACCAGCGCCGCGAGGACGTTGACCGACAGCCGGCTGAGCTGGCGTGACTGCGCCTCGAGCTCCTTGGTGCGCGCCGCCACCTCGTGAGCCAGCCACTCCTCCAGGCCGCGCCGCTCGATCTCGAGGTCCCGCCGGTGCAGCGCCGACTGCAGCGCGTGCTGCAGCTCTTCGAGGTCCACCGGCTTGATGAGGTAGTCCGCGGCGCCCAGCTTGAGGCACGAAATCGCGGCCGTCGGCTCGTCCACGCCCGTGAGCATGATGACCGCGAGGTCGCGATCGGCGGCCAACGCCCGCGGGAGCAGCTCGATGCCGGACATGCCCGACATCCGGATGTCGCACAGCATCGCCGACAGTCTCTGGGTCGCGAGCAGGTCGAGCGCGCGCTCCGCGTTGTCCGCCTGCAGCACCTGGTTCCCGAGCCGCTCCAGGAACGCGGTCAGGGCCGACCGCAGGGCGGGGTCGTCCTCGACGACCAACACGCGGGTCTTCTTTTCCGGAGCGGTCACGCCGCGAAGCTACGGCCCCGCGCCGGGAGCGGCAAGGCGGACCGGGTCGGTCGCCGGCGCGGACGCCGCTTGACGCTGCCTCGCGCGGCGGGCTAGCCTTCGCCCGCGACGCCATGTCTCCCTCGATTGCGGACGTTCCCGGCATCCTCGTCGGCCACGCGACGGACGGGCCCGGCGCCACCGGCTGCACGGTGGTGCTGGCCCCGCCGGACGGCATGCCGTGTACGGCATTCGTGCGCGGGCGCGCGACCGGCTCCCGGGAGCTCGACGCGTGCCGCCCGGAATCGCTGGCGGGGCGGGTGGACGCCATCGTGCTCACCGGGGGCTCGGCCTTCGGCCTCGCCGCGGCGGACGGCGTCATGCGGTGGCTGGAGGCGCGGGGCCGCGGCTTCCAGGTGGGCCGCGGCGTCGTCCCGATCGTCCCCGCGGCGGTGGTGTTCGATCTGCTGCCGCTCGGCCGCTTCGACGCCAGGCCGGGCGCGGAGATGGGAGCGGCGTGCTGCGACGCCGCGGGCGCGGCCGTCGCGGAGGGATCGGTGGGCGCGGGCACGGGCACCACCGTGGGCAAGGCGCTCGGCGGCGAGTGGGCGATGAAGGGGGGCGTCGGCACGTGGTCGGTGCGCGCCGGCGAGGTGATCGTGGGGGCGCTGGCCGTGGTCAACGCGTTCGGCGACGTGCTCGATGGGTCGGGCCGCATCCTGGCGGGCGCTCGGCGCGAGGGCGGCGGCTTCGCCGGCGCGGCCGGCTATCTGGCCGGCGGCGGAGCGCCGGGCGGCGCGCTGCGCGCCGCGCACCACACGACCCTGGTCGTGGTGATCACCAACGCGGCCCTCGACCGCCTGGCCTTGTCCGGCGTGGCGCGCGCGGGCGCGGACGCGCTGGCGCGGCGCGTGGTACCGTCGGGCACCGCGCTCGACGGCGACGTCGTCTTCGCCGGCTCGGCCGGAGCGGTGGCGGCGCCGGCCTTCCAGATCGAGCAGCTCGCCCGGGACGCGACCGAGATGGCGGTGGAGCGGGGTGTGCGGATGGCGCGGGGCCGTGACGGCATTCCGGGTTTGGCGGATGGCGCGGCGGGGCCGCTCACCTCGTCCCCGGATCGCCCTCCCGCCTGAACTCGGCCAGGGTCACGCCGATCCGATCCTGCACGCGGCGGGCGCGGTTGATCCGCGGCGGGTCGTTCACGACGATCGAGAACGCCAGCTCCTCGCTGTCCGCGGCGGTGACGTAGCCGGCCAGGGCCGACGCGTCGCTCAGCGTGCCCGTCTTGGCGCGCAGGTTCCCTTCGGCCGCGGTGCCCTCCATCCGTCTGCGCAGGCCCTCCCCCACGGCGGGTAGCGACTGGTAGAAGACCTCTCCCTCCGGGGCGCGGCGCTCGTAGGCGAGCAGCTGCACCAGGGAGCGCGGGGTCGCGGCGTCCAGCAACGACAGGCCCGAGCCGTCGGTGACCTGCACGCTCGCCGCCGCGATGCCGACCTCGACCGTGAGGAAGCGCGCGACCGCGCTCGCCCCGCTCGCGAAGGTGCCGGCGCCGCCGACCGAGCGGCCGATGGCGCGGAACACGAGCTCTGCCCACAGGTTGTCGCTGCGGTGGTTGATGGTCGTCACCAGGTCCCCGAGGCTCGGCGAGAAGCGGACCGCGATCCCGCCGTCGAACGGCGGGCCGGTCCGGCCATGGGCCCAGGCGAGCAGCGTGCGGGCGCGGCCGGGCGCGTCGTCGGTCACGCTGCGCGTCGTGCCCAGCACCGTGATGCCGCGCGCGACGAGCAGCTCGCGCAGCAGCCCGGCGGCGAACAGGGCCGGTTGCTGGACCACGATCTCGGTGATCCACTCGCTGCGCCGCGGGGAGATGGTGCCGCTGAGCGCGACGACCCCGTGCGGCGGGCCGCGCTCGACGCTGATCCGGGTGCGGCTGCGCGAGCGGCCGGTGACGACGGTGCTGCTCACGGTGAAGTAGTCGGTCGGCGGGTCCATGGTGATCAGGGCGGGCGCGCCGGGCGCCGGGCCCGGCTCCACGGTGATCCGAATCCGGTTGGAGGCCGCGCCGAGCGCGGACGGCGGAGCCGCATACGGCTCGTCGAGGTTGTCGGGCGACCACCCCGGTCCGGCCAGCTCGCCGCCCAAGAACGACGCGTCGCCGACCATGTCGCCGCGCACGCGGCGGATCCCGGCCAGCCCGACGCTGTCGGCGAACGCCGCGAGGCTCGCGGTATCCAGGGCGAACGTCGGATCGCCGGTGCCGTAGAGCACCAGATCGCCGTACAGCGTGCTGTCGCGCACCGGACCGTCGGCGAACAGGACGGTGACGAACCGGTAGTCCGGGCCGAGGTAGTGGAGCGCCGCCGCCGTGGTGAAGAGCTTGGCGTTCGAGGCGGGCAGGAAGCGCCGGTCGGCGTGATAGGAGAAGAGCGTGTCGCCGCGGGTGAGGCTCACGACCAGCGCACCCCAGGTGGCGTGCCGCCAGGTGCGGCCCCGGAACAGCGGCGCGATGGTCCGCGTGAGGATGCCGGTGGGACGGTCCTGGGCGCGGAGCGTGAGGGGGGACGACGCTGCGGCGACGGACAACCAGAGTACGAGCGGACGAAGCTGCACGCCGCACCTTAAGGGGCGGGCGCGGCCGCCGTCAACCGCCGACCCGCCCGCGCCCCGGGTCGAGCCCGGTGGCGGCTCGGGTCGCAGCCCGGGTTGGCGACGCGAGCCCACCGGCGCCGCCGCGCCGGGAACGCTCAGGACGGCCCGGCGCCGCCGCGGGCTCTGCCCGCCACGACCGTGACGTTGTCGGTGCCGCCGCGCTCGAGCGCGAGGTCGAGCAGCGAGCGGCACAGCTGCTCCGAGCTTTCCATGGTGCGCAACCGGCCAGCGATGTCGGCGTCGGAGAGGTGCGTCGTCAGCCCGTCGCTGCACAGCAGCAGGACGCAGCCCCGCTGGCGGATGTCGAATCGCGTCACGACCGGGCTGGCCTCGTCGCCGCCGATGGAGCTGGCGAGCACGCGGCTGAACGGCGACGCCGCCGCCCGCTCCGGCTTGAGCACGCCGCCGTCCACCAGGTCCTGGGCCACCGTCTGGTCTCTGGTGACCTGGCGGAGCTCGCCGTCCCAGTAGTAGTAGCAGCGGCTGTCGCCCACCTGCAGCACGTAGGCCCACGGCCACACGGCCATCGCGAGCGTCAGGGTCGTCGCCATCGTCCGCGGTACCGGGTCCGCCGCGCCGGCTTCCGCCGCGCCGCGTACCGCGGCGTGCGCTTCGAGCGCGGCCGCCCGCAGCGCGGCAAGGAACTCGGTCTCGTCCGCCGAGCCGGCGGTGTGATAGCAGTTCATCGTCGACGCGACGTACCGGGCGACCGTTTCCGCGGCGAGCTTGCTGGCGTCGCCCCCGGCCGCGCTGCCCCCGACTCCGTCGGCCACCAGCATGATCGTCGCCAGGCGCTCGCCGCGCAGCGGGAGTCGGTCGGGCTCGGGCAGGCTCGTGCCGTGAATCGCGATCTGGTGATGCACGGTCGCGAGGAGGAAGTGGTCCTGGTTGTCCGTGCGCACCTTGCCGCGGTGGGTGAGGCCGAACAAGTCGAGCTCGCGGTCGCGGGGCCGCTCACCGGGCACGGGCGTGACGGAGGCCGTGAGCAGATCAGCGATGGCCATGCGGACCTCCGGGGCTGGTGCCTGGGCGCGAGCTCACGCGGCCTGGCTGCAGGGGCCAACGGCGGCGACGGCCCCGCGCCCGGGACCGCGTCACGGCGTCGCGTGACGGCATCGCGTGTGCCTGCGCTCGTCGCTGAGGGAACGCTGGAACTATGCCATCGGCTGCGCGCGGCCGCCAGAGCGGTGGCGCGCCGCCGTCAGGGCCTCGCGGACGCCGGCACCGAACAGCGAAACCCGGTCTGGGCGAGATCGCTGCGCGTGAGGCCGGTGGCGGGCTCCCAGCCGCGGCGCGTCGCGTCGGCGATGGAATCGGGCGTGTTGTACGCACCGCCGCGAATGACGTACATCCTGGCGCTCCGCGGTGGCGCGACCCCGCCCGGATAGGCGGTCGCGGGGGATCGGGTCCACTCCCACACGTTGCCGATCAAGTCCTCGATCCCGAGCGCGGAATTGCCGCGCGGGAAGCTGCCGACGGGCGCCGGCCCCTTCCGCCGCTCCCCCTGCGTGTTGGCCGCGCCTGCGCTCCACGCCGTGCCCCAGGGATAGCGCCGGGCGTCGGCGCCCCGCGACGCCGCTTCCCACTCCTCCTCGGTCGGGAGCCGCCCCCGGCCCGGATACTTCCACGCGCAGTAGGCCGTCGCCTCGGCCCAGGTCACGCCCGTCACCGGGAGCGACGAGTCGGGCTGGGCGCTCCACGGCGGCAGCGCCCCCGTGGCATCGACGAAGCGCCGGTAGGCGCCCACGGTCACTTCGGTCCGTTCGAGGTCGAAGGCAGGCAGCACGACCTGGTGGGCCGGTCGCGACCACGCCGGGCCGTCGTCGCGGCCGATGACGTACGCGCCGCCGGGGACCGGCACCATGCCCGCCGGGACGTGCGGCGCCGCCGCTCCGGCAGCCGGGCGTGCCGTGCGGTCGTGCCAGAGCCACAAGCCCGCGACCGCCGCCAGCAGCAGCATGGCGCCCAGGACCAGCACCAGCCACCGCTGCGTCCGCCGCGCACCCCGCACCAGCTCGGCCGTCGAGTGGCCTCCCGAGGTGGGCGTGATGCCGCCCAGCGCGCGGACGATCTCCCCCGCGGTCGCAAACCGCTGATCGGGATTCTGCTGCAGGCAGCGATTGATCACCTGGGCGAGCGCCGGCGGCGCCTCGGGCCGCTCCCGCTCCACCGGCTCCGCCGGCGTGGCCACGCGCTTCATCAGCACTTCGGTCGGCGTCGACCCCGAAAACGGCGCCCGGCCCGCCAGCATCTCGTACCCCACGATGCCCAGGGCGTAGAGATCGGCGCGATGATCCACCTTGTCGCCCACCACCTGTTCGGGGCTCATGTACGTCGGAGTGCCGACCACCATGCCCGACGCGGTGAGCGAGGAATTCTCTGCGGTGCGCGCGATCCCGAAATCGGTCACCAGCGCCCGGCCGCTGTCCCGCTCCAGCAGCACGTTGTGCGGCTTGATGTCGCGGTGCACCACGCCGCGCCGATGGGCCAGATCCAGTGCGCTCGCCACCTCCCGCAGAATGCGCGTGGCGTCCTCGACACCGATGCGCCCCTCGCGCTCGAGCCGGTCCGCCAGGCTCTCGCCGTCCACGTACTCCATCGCCAGGTAGAAGATGTCGCCGGCATTGCCGATGAAGTGCAGCGGCACGATGTGGGGATGGGACAGCTGCGCGACCGTCTCGGCCTCGCGGCGGAACCGCTCCTGCGCGGTGGCGGAGAGCAGCAGGTCGGGCGAGAGCACCTTCACCGCGAGCGGCCGCTTGAGCGTGAGATCGCGTACCAGGTACACGGCCGCGAAGCCGCCCTGACCGATCGCGCGCTCGACCGTGTACCCCGCCCCGAGCGCGGCCTGGAGCCGGGTGGCGAGTTCGTCGCGGGGCGCCGTCATGGGGCTCAAGTTTGCAGCGAAAGGGTGCCGGAAAGCAAAAGGCCCGGGACGAGCCCGGGCCTCGTGCCTGCCGTCAGACCGTGCGGCGCCTGACGCTAATCCTGCGCCGCGTCACTGGCAGTTGCTGACGTGATGCGTGACCAGGTTCAGGTTGCAGGTCTTGTTGTCGATCTTGAGCACGACGTTGCCCTGGGCATCCGCCGGGAAATCCACCTCGACGCGCTTGGTCACGTCCGTCGTCGACGTGCGGCTCGCGTTGGCGAACGTCGCGTGGATGGACACGTTCCGGACGATCTTGCCCGACACCGGGAACGGATTGTTGAACCGCGGCAGGTTGTAGGTCACCGCGTCCACCGAGTCGCTCCCCGCCTCGTCGTAGGTGCGCGTGACGTTGGGGCCGACGAACGACGACGTGTCGCTGCCGGTGGAGACGCCGTCGTGGGTGCGCGACGTCTCGGTCCCGGCGGTGTAGTTCCGGAACAGCGTGTCGAACACCACCTGGGTCAGGTCGCCGCTGAACACCGCGCCGTTCTCGGCCGTGTCGGTCCGGAACCCCGTGAACGTGACGTGCAGCACGGTCTTGCGAACGGCCGAGGTGCCGCAGGTGGTCGAGGTGCCGGTCGAGTCGTAACAGGTGCGGGTGCGCGTGTAGGTGATGCTGTCGCCCGTGACGGACGCCGGGCTCTCCGCAATCGGGCCGGCGAGGCCGGCAAAGCCCTCGTTGGTCGACAGGGTCGAGACGTCGAGGGCGATCGCGTCGCCGGAGCTGCTGGCGACGTCGGTCGTCAGCGTCGCCTGATCGACCAGCGACGCGGGCGAGGTGCTCTCACTGCACGCCCACAGGCCCAGCAGGCCCGCGGCAGTGGCCAGACGAAAGACGGCACGGCTTCTCATGGTCGCTCCCTCCAGTTGATTGCGGACGGCGGACGCCACCGAAGGCGGCGGCTGGATCAGTCTGTGGGGTCAGACGGGAACTCGGGTGCCCTGTTAACCGGGCCGAGTTGCCGTGTGACGCATGTCACACTGAGGGGTGCTCGGTCCGCGCGATGATCTCGTCCTGGAGGGCTCTGCCCAGGTCGCAGAAGTAGTCGCTGTATCCCGCGACCCGCACGATCAGGTCGCGGTGCTCCTCGGGGTGCGCCTGCGCGGCGCGCAGCGTCTCCGCGTCCACCACGTTGAACTGGACGTGGTGGCCGCCCAGGCGGAAGTAGGTGCGGATCAGCCGGAGCAGGCCGTGCCGGCCGGCATCGTCGTCCAGCAGGGCGGGGGTGAACTTCTGATTGAGCAGCGTGCCGCCCGTGCGAACCTGATCCATCTTGGCGACCGACCGCAGCACGGCCGTGGGGCCCTGCCGGTCGGCGCCCTGCACCGGTGAGACGCCCTCGCTCACGCGGCGTCCCGGCCCGCCGCCCGTCCGGTGTCGCGCCGATCACCGAGCCGAAGTACACGTGGACCGTGGTCGGCAGCAGGTTGATGTGGTACGTGCCCCCCCTGGTGTTGCGGTCGCCCGTCGATCGCGGCGAAATAGGCTTCGAACACCCGGACCATGATCTGGTCGGCCGCGTCGTCGTCGTTGCCGTAGCGCGGGGTCCGATTGAGCAACAGCTGCCGCAGGCGTTCGTGGCCCTCGAAGTCGGCCCCGAGCGCGCCCAGCAGCGTCTCCATGGAGACGTCCCCGGCGTCGAAAACGTGACGGCTGAGGGCGCTCAGGGCGTCGGTCACCGTGCCGAGGCCGACACCCTGGATGTAGCTGGTGTTGTAGCGCGCGCCCCCGTCGTGGTAATCCCGGCCCGTGGCGACGCAGTCGTCGATCAGCAGCGAGAGAAAGGGCGCCGGCATGCGCTCGGCGAACAGGCGCTCGACGACGTCGTTGCCGCGGATCTTGATGGCGACGAAGTGCGCGAGCTGCCGTTCCCACGCGGCGAACAGGTCGTCGAACGACCGGAAGGCGCCGGGGTCGCCGGTCGGCGGGCCGAGGCGGTGGCCGGTCCGTGGATCCACGCCGTCGTGGAGCACCAGCTCCAGCAGCTTCGGCAGGTTGAAGTAGCCGGTGAGGTTGTAGTTCTCCTTGCCGAAGGCGCCCACCTCCACGCAACCGCTCGACCCGCCGTTGCGCGCGTCCTCGACGCTCTTGCCCTGCCGCAGCAGCTCGCGGACGATCAGGTCGTGGTTGAAGACCGACGGCTGGCCGAAGCCGGTCGCGATGATGCGGGTGGCCCGCTCGATGAAGGCGTCCGGGCTCTTGGCGCTGACCTGGATGGAGGCGCTCGGCTGGAGCAGGCGCATCTCCTCGACCACGTCGAGCAGGAGCATCGTCAGCTCGGACACGCCGTCGTCGCCGTCGGCGCCGCACGCCGCCGAGGTTGACCTGCGCGAAGTCGGTGTAGGTGCCGCTCTCCTCCGCCGTGACGCCCACCTTGGGCGGCGCCGGCTGGTTGTTGAACTTGATCCAGAGGCACTGCAGCAGCTCCTCCGCCCGCTCGCGCGTCAGCGTGCCGTCCGCCAGCCCCCGGCGGTAGAACGGGAGGAGGTGCTGGTCGAGGCGGCCCGGGCTGAAGGCGTCCCAGGTATTGAGCTCGATGGTGACGCCGAGGTGCACGAACCAGTACGCCTGGATCGCCTCCCAGAAATCGCGCGGCGCGTGCGCGGGCACCCGGGTACACACGTCCGCGATCTGCAGGAGCTCGGCGCGCCGGCGCGCGTCCGGCTCGGCGGCCGCCAGCTCCCGGGCCCGGGTGGCGTGGCGCTCGGCGAAGCGCACCAGCGCCTCCGCGCATACCAGCATCGCCTCGAGCTCGGCCCGTCGTGCGCCGGCCGCGGCGCCGCGCTCGCCCGGCCGCGCGAGCGCGGCCCGGATGTCGGCGGCGAAGTCGAGCAGCCCCTGCCGGTAGATCTTGTCGTCCAGCACCGTGTGCCCGGGCGCGCGCTGCTCCATGAACTCGGTGAACACGCCCGCCCCGTACGCGGCCTTCCATTCCGGCGTCATCGCGCCGAACAGCTGGTCGCGCATCGAGCGTCCCCGCCAGAACGGGATGATCTGGTTCTCGTACTCCGCGCGCGCGTCGGCGCTCACGGCGAACGGGATCTTGTCGCGCGAATTCAGGAGGTCGAGGTCCTGGAGGGTATGGCAACAGAGCTCGGGGTAGGTGGGTGTGGCCTTGGGCGCCGGCCCCTTTTCGCCGACGATGAGCTCCCCCGGGCCGAGCCAGATGCTCTGCCGCTCCATCAGGTGCCGGAACGCCAGGGCCCGGAGCAGCGGCGCCGGCTCGGAGCCGGCATGGTCCCGGTAGAAGGCAGTCACCAGCCGCGCGCGCTCGGTGGAGATCGCCGGCTTGGCGTCGAGGCTGTGTCGTCTCAGGCAGGCTGCGCGCTCGGTCAGCATCGGGTTCAGTCCCTGGCGACGGGCAGGCCCGCGGCGGTCATGGTGGCCGCGATCTGCTCCATTCGCTCGCGCGAGGGCGCGTCGGTGTGGAGGAGCCGGTAGCCCCGGTCCAGCCGCCGGTACTTGTCGACGCCGGTGCGATGATACGCGAGCAGGTCGACGCGCGCGAGCCGTGGCAGGCTGGCGGCGAAAGCGCACACCGCCGTCGACGTTCTCGGCGTCGTCCGTGATGCCGGGCACGACCGGCATCCTGAGCGCGATCCGGTGCCCCAGCCTCGAGAGCCGTTGGAGGTTGGCGAGGATGCGATCGTTGCCCACGCCGGTATAGCGGCGGTGCCGCACCGGGTCGACCAGCTTGAGGTCGTAGAGGAACACGTCGACGTCGCCGCGCAGGCGCTCGAAGGTTCGCCACGGCGCGTAGCCGCAGGTGTCGAGGGCGGTATGCAGGCCGCGCTGCTTGGCCGCCCGCAGGAGCCCCACGGCGAACGAGGGCTGCAGCAGCGGCTCCCCGCCCGACAGGGTGACCCCGCCGCCCGATTCCTCGTAGAACGGGCGGTCGCGCTCCACCACGTCGAGGACCTGCTCGACCGTCATCGTGCGCCCCGCGACCTCGCGCGCGTCGGTGTGGCATTGGTGGGTGCAGGTACCGCAGGCCTCGCAGCGGGACCGGCTGGTGACGGGAGCGCCGTCCACCCACATGACGGCGCCGTGCGGGCAGGCCTCGACGCAGGCCCCGCAACGGATGCAGCGCTGCTCGTGGTAGACCATCTCGGGCCCGGGGGCCTGGCTCTCCGGATTGTGGCACCACCAGCACGACAGGGCGCACCCCTTGAGAAAGACGGTGCTCCGGATGCCGGGACCGTCGTGGATGGAGTAGCGCCGAATGTCGAACACGATGCCGCTGGTCAGGGGCCCTCCGGGTCGGCCGCCCGCCAGTGCCGCAAACCGCGGGCCGCGGCGTCCCGCGGCCTGCTCCGGGCGGCGATTGGCCTCGGGTACGGGAGCGGTTAGGTTCGGTCCGTAATGTCCGTCACCCGGCCACCTGCCGCACCAGCCGCGACGCACGTCGCGGCGGCCGTTCCCCGCGCCGGGCTGACGGGCACCGACGGGCTCCTCGCGCTGATGACGCTGATCTGGGGCGTCAACTACATCGTCATCAAGGCGGCGCTGGAGGTCTTCTCGCCCCTGTCGTTCAATGCGGTCCGCTTCGTGCTGGCCGCCGTCTCGGTCGCCGCGTTCGCGTGGGCCGCCGGTGCGCGCCGTCCACCAGCCCGGCAACTGCTCCAGCTGAGCCTGCTGGGCGTGCTCGGGAACACCGTCTACCAGTGGTGTTACATCGAGGGCATGGCCCGGACGCGAGCGGGCAACGCGGCGCTCATCATGGCGGCGGTGCCGGTCCTCACGGCCGCCGCCAGCCACTTTCTCGGCCACGAGCGCCTGCGCCTGCGGGACGTCTTCGGACTGGCCCTCTCCACGACCGGCATCGCGGTCCTGGTCGTGGGCAGCGGCGTCGCGGTCGGCTTCCGCGGGCCGGTGGCCGGCGACCTGCTGATGCTCCTCGCCGCGGTCTTCTGGACCGGGTACACCGTCCTGGCCAAGCCGCTGGTCGACTCCCTCGGCCCGACGGTGACGACGGCGTGGTCGATGGGCCTGGGTGCGATTCCGCTGCTCGCGCTGTGCGCGCCCGCGGCGCTGGCCCAACGGTGGAGCGCGGTCACGCCCGCCGCGTGGGCCGGCGCGGTCTTTTCCTCACTCGGCTCCCTGGTGCTGGCGTACCTGATCTGGTACCGCGGGATCGCGCGCCTCGGCGCGACGCGGACGGCGTTCTACTCCAACGTCTCGCCCGTCGTCACGCTGGCGGCGGCGTGGCCCCTGCTGGGCGAAGTGCCGACGGCGTGGCAGATTCTGGGGGCGATGGGGATCTTCGGCTCGCTGGCGCTGGTGCGCTCGTGAAGGCGGTGCTGTTCGACCTGGACGGGACCCTGCTCTGGACCGACGGAGCGGGGCGGCGCGCCATCCATCGGGCGTTGCTGGAGGTGCTCGGCATCGAGCGCCCCGCCGCCGGCTTCCGCTTCGACGGCCGGACGGATCCCGAGATCGTGCGGCTGCTGGCCGCGGCGGCGGGCCGGGAGCACGGCCCCGACGTCGTGACGGCGGTCCTGCAGGCCTACGTCAGGCTGCTGGATGCCGAGCTGAGCCGGCCCGGACAGAAGACCACGGTCTATCCAGGCGTGCGCGACCTGCTGGCGGCGCTCGAAGGGCGGCTCGACTGCGTGGTCGGGCTGCTCACCGGCAACGTGGTGGAAGGCGCGCGCTTGAAGCTGCGGTCCGCCGGGATCGACATCGGACGATTCCGGGTCGGGGCCTACGGGTCCGACCACGGTGACCGCGGCGAGCTGCCGGCGATCGCGCAGCGGCGCGCGCGCGAGGTGCTGGGCGTCGAGGTCGCCGGGCCGGACGTGATCATCATGGGCGATACGCCGGCCGACGTGACGTGCGGCCGGGGGATCGGCGCGCGGGCGATCGCCGTGGCCACCGGATCGTACACCATACCGGAGCTGCTCGCGGTGGGTGCCTATACGGCGTTCGCCGACCTCTCGGACACCCGCGCGGTCGTCGCGGCCGTGCTCGCTCCGTGAGCGAGCAGGAGGTCGAGCTCAAGGCGGTGGTGGACGACCCCGCGGCGCTGACGGCGCGGCTCGGCTCGGGTGGTGCCGTCCGGGCCTTCCGGGGGCGGATGTTCGACCGGCGCTACGATTTCACGCCCCGCTCACTCGAGTCCCGTGATCAGGTGCTGCGCGTACGTACCTTCGAGCCCGCGGCGGGCAGCTCGCGGCGCCTCGCCGAGGTGGCGTGGAAGGGCCCGACCCGCCAGGATGGGGGCTACAAGGTGCGCGAGGAGCTGCAGGTCGCGGTCGGCGACGCCGCCCCGGTCGAGGCGATACTGGCGCACCTGGGACTCGCCGTCACCGACGCCATCGACCGGTGCGTGGAGTTCTACGAGCTGGGCGGGGCGGTGCTGCGCCTGGAGTGGTATCCGCGGATGGACGTGCTGCTCGAGGTCGAAGGACCGCCGCCCGCGATCGAGGCCGCCGTGGCGGCGAGCGGACTGCCGCGGCCCGCCTTCAGGCCCGATCGCCTGCTGGACTTCGCCGCGCGCTACCAGGAGCGGACGGGAACCGCGGCGGCGCTCAACGTGGCGGCGTTGGGTGGACAGCGGCCCGCGTGGCCGGACTGGGGGCGCTAGTCGTGGCGTACGCCAGGCGACGTCGGCGTCGGAATCACCGCGTGTACTCGGAGTGGGCGTGCTGGGCGTAGGGATCGACCTGGTGCCCGCGGCCCGCGTGGAAGCGCTCCTGTCGCGGCACGGCGAGCGCGCGCTGCGGCGGCTGTTCACGCCCGCCGAGCGCGAACGGGCGGCGGCGTACGCCAACCCTTCCCTTCACCTTGCCGCCCGCATCGCGGCCAAGGAAGCGGCGTACAAGGCGCTCTCCGGGGACGGCCGCGCCAGCGGTGTCGGCTGGCGGGACCTCGAGGTGCACCGCTTCGCCGACGGCCGGCCCGGTCTGGTCTTTCACGGCGCCGCCAAGCGGCGCATGGCCGAGCTGGGCGCGACGCGCTGCCACCTCTCGCTCACCCATGCCGGCGGCGTGGCCGCCGCGGTGGTCATTCTCGAGTAGCGCCGGGTTGCAGGACCCCGGTACCGCCGCTACGTTGCGCCATCCTCTAGCCAGAGACTGAGCTTTCGGAAGCATGGGCAGTCCAGCCCTCGTTGTCGTCGTGTTCGCCGCGCTCTCCCGAGTTGCCCCCGTCCCGGTCGAACCGATCACTCCCGCGGCGCGCGACGCCGCCCGGCGGGTCGTGGCCACGGTGCACCTCGCCGCGCAGGAGTACGCGTTCGCCTGGGAGGGCGGCGCCCTCACCCGTCCGGAGGAAGCCAACGAGGCGCGCCTGTTCATCGGCGAGGCGCAGCGTGCGGCACGGGCGCTGCCGGCGGACCTCGTCGGCGAAACGACCGGCGCGCTCGCCGCCATCGCGCGGCTGCTGGCCAGCTCGGCGCCGGCGGACTCCGTCGCCACGTACGCCGCGGCGCTTGAGCGGCGCATCGACGCGGAGCTCGGCACGGCCCCGGACGACCGTCCGTCGCGGGAGCCGTCGCTCGCGGCGGGCGAGCGCATCTACGCGGCGCGGTGCGCGGCGTGCCACGGCGCCTCGGGACGAGGCGACGGGCCGGCCGCGGCGGGGCTGAGCCCGCGGCCGGCGGACCTCACCTTCCGCGCCGGCACCGTCCCGGTCGCCCCGCTCGACTACTACCGCAGGCTGACCTACGGCGTCCCGGGCACGGCCATGACGTCGTTCGGCTCCGTGCTCTCGCGCGAGGACCGGTGGGACGCGATCGCGTACGTGCTCAGCCTGTCGGACAGCGTGGCCCGCCGCACGGGGAGCGGTGGCGACGTCGTCTCGTTCGCGACGGTGCGCGCGATGCTGGGCGGGGCCATGGATCAGGCCCGCCGGGGAGACCGGGCGACGGCGGCCGGACGGGTGCTCGACGCCTACCTCGAGTTCGAGGGGGTGGAGGGCAAGGTGCGGATCGCCGATGCCGGCCTGGCCTCGCGGGCCGAGCGCCGGTTCGCCGCGCTGCGCGAGGCCGCCCAGGCGTTGGAGCCGAGGCTCGAGGCGCGCTATGGCGAGCTCGCCGCCACCCTCGATTCCTCCGAGGCCGTCCTGGCCCGCAGCCGTACGGGCTGGGGTTTCCTCGCCGAGAGCTTCCTGCTGATCGTCCGCGAAGGGTTCGAGGCGATCCTCATCGTGGCCGCCATCATGGCGGTCGTGCTGCGGAGCGGAACGGACACCCAACGCCGCTCCGTGCGCTGGGGCGTCGCGCTGGCCCTGCTGGCCAGTCTCGCCACCGCCGCGCTGCTGGAGTGGCTGCTCGAGGCCGGTGCCGCATCGCGCGAGGCGCTCGAGGGCGGCGTGATGCTGGTCGCGGCCGGCCGTGCTCTTCTACGTCTCCTACTGGCTGGTGTCGAAGGTCGAGGCCGCCGCCTGGCAGCGCTTCGTGCGCGAGAAGATCGAGCGAGCCGCCGCCAGCGGCCGCAGCCTCGCGCTCGCCTCGGTCGCCTTCCTGGCGGTCTATCGCGAAGGGTTCGAGACCGTGCTCTTCTACAAGGCGCTGTACGTGAGCGGCGGCGCGGGCGGCGCCGCGCCGATCACCCTGGGGCTGGCGACCGGCGCCGTCGTCCTCGTCGCCGTGTACGTCGGCATCGAGAAGTTCGGCGTCCGCATCCCGCTGCGGCCCTTCTTCGCCGTCACCGGCGTGACGCTGCTCTTCATGGCCTTCGTGTTTGCCGGAACCGGCGTCAAGGAGCTGCAGGAGGGCGCGCTCATTCCCTCGACGCTCGTGCCCGGGGCGCCGCGCAGCGAGTTCTTCGGCGTCTATCCCACCGTCCAGTCGCTGGCGGTCCAGGGATTGATCGTCGCGAGCCTCGTCGTGGCGGCCGTGCTGTGGCTGCTGCGGGGTCGGAAGTCGCGGGAGACCGACCCGGGGGAGAAGACGGCGGCGCACCGGGTCCGCCCGAGACTCCCAATAACACGATAGCCTGCCCTCAGGCAGGCTATCATGGACACCGGGGGCGACGCCCCCCTCAGGAACTCCATCGCCACCGGCTGCAGCTTCGTCTCTCACAAGTAGCAACGGCCGTGCCCGCGCCGGCGTCACAACGTAACACCATGGCGCCGTTGGTGTTGGGTCGGCTGAAGGTCCCGCTGCCTTCCCGTGGTGACTAGCAACCGACTGTCTGGTTTCTAGACAGGTGTCGAGAAAGTTGACAGTTCACGGCTGGGCGACGGGCGGCGCGACGGGACCCGCGGTCGCCGGGCTGGCGAGCCTCTTCATCAGCACGGCCCCGAAGATGACGAGTACGGCGCTCAGGACCTGGGCGACCGTGAGGGCGCCGAAGATGCGGTCGTCCTTGGCGCGGAAGATCTCGGCGATGATGCGCTCCAGGCTGGACAGCACCAGGTAGAAGGCGAACAGCCAGCCCGCCGCGTGCCGGTGCTCCCGCCGGCGCCACAGCAGCCAGAAGACCACGAAGCTGAGCGCGATCTCGTAGAGTTGCGTGGGGTGCACCGTGAGCACCTGCTCGGGCGGCACGCCGGCCGCGATCGTGGCGTGAAACTGCTCGTGGAGGATGCGCGCCGTCGATGGAGGCGACCCGTTGGGGAACGCCACCGCCCAGGGCAGCCGCGACGGGAGGCCGTAGTCGTCGTTGACCATGAAGCAGCCGACCCGGCCCAGGAGGTAGCCCACGACGAGGGAGGGCGACACGGCGTCGAGCAGCACGCGCACCGGGAGTTTCTTGAGCCACATGTAGAGGAAGACCGCCGCCGTGCCGCCGGCCAGCCCTCCGTACCACACGAGGCCGCCGCGCGAGAACATCGCGCCGATGCGTCCCACCGAGATGGCGAAGTAGAGCTTCGAGCCGACGAGGCCGCCCACCACGGCGATGACGACGGTATCCCAGGCGATGGCGGGATCGAGCGCGCGGCGGTTCAGCTCGCGGGCGTAGATCCAGCCGGCCATCAGGAAGCCCACCATCATCATGATGCCGTAGCCGGTGAGCGAGAGGCGGCCGATGTGAATGAGGAACGGGTAGACGGTCATGCGCGCACCAGGCCTGGAAAGGGGAGCCGCGCCGCCGCGTCCACCGGCCGTCCGGCCTCGGCGGAGCGGAACAGTCCGGCGCGGGCGATCATCGCGGCGTTGTCGGTCGAGAGCCGTGGCGACGGCACGTGCAGCGTGGCGCCCCGGGGGCCGAGCGCGGCGGCCAGCGCCTCCCGCAGCGCGCGGTTGCAGGCCACGCCGCCGGAGAGCACGACGCGGTGGCGGCCGCACAGCTCGACGGCGCGCACGGTCTTCGTCACCAGAACCTCGAGGACCGCGTCCTGGAACCCGCGCGCCAGGTGAGGCCGGTCGGCCGCGGGATCGGTCGAGGCCTTGAGCGCCTGGATCACGGCCGTCTTCAGCCCGCTCATCGACAGGTCGAAGTAGTCGGCGTCGCCGGGCTGCTGCCTCGAGTTGAGCATCGGCCGCGGCAACCGGTGGCGGGCGGGGTCCCCGCTCCGCGCGGCCTGCTCCACCGCGGGGCCGCCCGGGTAGCCGAGGCCGAGCAGGGCGCCCACCTTGTCGAAGGCCTCGCCGACCGCGTCGTCCCTCGTCTCGCCGAGCAGCCGGTAGGCGCCCCAGTGCGGCACGTCGAGCAGCAGCGAGTGCCCGCCGGAGACGATGAGGCCGACGAAGGGCGGTACCGCGGCGGGATCGTCGAGCGCGGTGCCGAGGAGATGCGCCTCGAGGTGGTGCACGCCCACCAGCGGCCGCCCGGAGGCGAGGCTCAGCCCTTTCGCGTAGCTCACGCCCACCAGCAGGGCGCCGATCAGGCCCGGACCCTCCGTGACCGCGATGAGGTCCACGTCGCCGAGCCTGAGGCCGGCCTCCTCGAGGGCGCGCTCCACCACCGGGCCGATCGCGACGAGGTGGGCGCGCGAGGCCAGCTCGGGCACGATGCCGCGGTACACCGCGTGGACGTCCTGGGAGAGAATGACGCACGAGGCCACGCGCGCCGCGGCCGCGTCGCCCGCGACGACGGCGGCCGAGGTCTCGTCGCACGACGTTTCGATGCCGAGGACCTTCACGACCTCTTGGTCTTGCCGGACAGGGTGACGGAGGGCGGCACGATCCGGAGCACCGCGTGCCCGGTGGTGTCGAGCGGCACCAGGCGCTCGAAGGCTCCGGCGACGTCCCTGAGCTCGAGCGTCTCGGTGGCGATCGAGTCCAGGGCGCCGAGCAGCGAGCGGGCGCCGGTGACGCGCACCGCCGCGGGGGCGGCGATCACCGGCCCGTCGAGCGCGTAGCCGCGCTCGGGTTGCACGATCGCCCGCACGGCGACCGGCACGATGCGCTGGGCGCGCCGGTCGAGCACCACGTCGATCTCGCGTGGCAGCACCTCCTGCACGGTCACCCTCACGTTGCGCGGCAGCTCCACGTCGCCGGGCGCGATGACGAGGTGGTGGTGGGCACCCTCGGCCGACTCGGGGATGGCGGCCCGGATCACGAGCGGCGTGGCGCCCAGCTTCAGGAACTCGCCCCGCGACCCGGCGATGAGCGCCTGGACCGGGGGCAGCGGTTGTGCGAGCGCGGCGGTGGGGGCGAGCGAGAGGTCGAGCTGGATGTCCTCGAGGTGGGTGGCCGGTTCCTCCAGCGCCACCACCACCCACAGGATGACCGAGAGGGCGAGCGCCGCCAGCTTGAGCGGCCAGTGGCGGACGATCGCCTCCCGGAGCGACACGCTAGCCTTGCTGCGCCAGGAGCCGGCGCACCAGGTCCTTGTTCACGGTGGCGTCCCAGTCTGCGGCGCCGATGACCTTCTTTTCGATCTTGCCCGCGCGGTTGATGATGAAGCTCTCGGGCACGCCGGTGGTCTGGTAGATGTCCTTGATGCGGCCGGTCTGGTCGTGGAGGATGCCGAAGGTCAGACCCAGATCGCGCGCGTACTGGCGCACCACGTCCGAGCCCCCTTCGTCGATGCTGACCGCGACGATCTTGAGCCCGCGCGGACCCAGCTCCTTCTGCAGCTGCTCCAGCGACGGCATCTCGACCTTGCACGGCTCGCACCAGGTGGCCCAGATGTTGAGCAGCACCACCTGGCCCTTGTAGTCCGCGAGGCTCACCGGCCGGCCGGTCAGGTCCTTGGCCTCGAACATCGGTGCCGAGGAGCCGACCTCGACCGGGAAGATCTCGGGCTTGAGCTTCAGCCCGAGGGCGAGGCCCGCCCCGAGGACGAGCACCACGACACCGACGGCAATCCACTGCGTCTTCATTGTTTGACCGTCCTTCCTCCCGCACCCGCTTCCGCCAGGCGTCGCAACTCCCGCACCTCGGCGGCGGCGTCGGCCACGGTGAATATCGCATTGCCCGCGACGAAAGTATCCGCGCCGGCCGCGGCGAGATGGTGAATCGTCTCCCGGGCCACGCCTCCATCGACTTCGAGCCAGGCGCGGCTCTCGCGCTGGGAGAGGAGCGAGCGCGCCCGGCGCACCTTGTCGGTGGCCGGCTCCCAGAACGCCTGGCCCCCGAAACCCGGGTTCACGGTCATCACCAGCACCAGGTCCACCTCGTCCACGATCTCTTCGATCGCCGTCAGGGGCGTGGCCGGGTTGAGCGCGACGCCGGGGCGCATGCCGTGCCGCCGGATCTCGGCCAGGTGCCGCTCGAGATGGGCGGTGGCCTCGACGTGGATGGTGAGGATGGTGGCCCCGGCCTCCGCGAACGGCGCGATGTACGCCTCGGGGTGCTCCACCATCAGGTGACAGTCGAGTGGCGCATCGGTGAACCGCCGCAGCGCCGCGACGATCGGCGCGCCCCAGGTCAGGTTCGGAACGAAATGCCCGTCCATCACGTCCACGTGAATCTGGTCGGCGCCGCCGGCGAGCACGCGCTCGACCTCGTCCCTGAGGTGAGCGAGGTCGGCGCTGAGGATGCTCGGGGCCAGGCGAACGGTCACTTGCTTCCTTTCGCGAGGTGAAGCAGCACGCTGCTGCCGGCCGCCACGCTCACGCCGGCGGCAGGTACCGTGGCGGCGGCGATGCCGGCCGGCAGGGTGCCCGGCACGGTGTCCACGCTGCCCACGGTGAGCCCGGCGGCCCACAGCAGGCGCTGCGCGAGCTCCGGGTCGAGTCCGTGCACGTCCGGCACGACGCGCCGCGGTGACCCCTTGCTCACCGTCAGCGCGACCGCCGAGCCGCGCGGTGCCGCCAGGCCCGGCGGGGGATCCTGCCAGGTCACCAGTCCGGCGGCGAGGGTCGGGTGGGGCGCCGAGTCGGCGATCTCCGCCCGGAACCCCCCGGCGTGGAGCG
Source organism: uncultured Gemmatimonadales bacterium (assembly GCA_963729955.1). Lineage (GTDB taxonomy): Bacteria > Gemmatimonadota > Gemmatimonadetes > Gemmatimonadales > JACORV01 > Fen-1245. Next base: position 312,958 of record CAVSQA010000001.1, on the reverse strand, counting down.
CCCGCTGGGCTTCGTCCACCGGGATGCCGATCACCCGCGGCACCCGCCGCTCGCTCGGCAGCAGTGGGGCCGGGAAGATGAGCAGCGCCGCCACAAGATAGCCGGCGACCGCGGTGAGAGCGACACCGCCGGCGAGCACGGCGGCGCGCCGGACTCGCCCCGGCGGGCTGCCGCCCTCCGGCCTCGGCGCGGCCCCGTCCTCGGCCGCGCGCCACGGGTCGCCGAACGGCCGCCTTACGAGAGCATCCCCGTGGTGGGGCTCGAGGGGATGGCCACCTCTCGCCGCGCCATCCGCCCGGCCAGGTACGCCGCTCGGCCCGCCTCGGTCGCCAGGCGCATCGCGTGCGCCATGGCCACCGGATCGCGCGCTTCGGCGAGGGCCGTATTCATCAGCAGCCCGTCCACACCCTGCTCCATCGTGACGCACGCGTCCGAGGCCGTGCCCACGCCCGCATCCACGATCACCGGCACCGTCAGCCGCGCCTTGATCGTGCGAATGGTGTAGGGGTTGAGGAGTCCGAGCCCCGAGCCGATCGGCGAGGCGAGCGGCATCACCGCGGCGCAGCCGGCGTCCTCCAGCTTGAGCGCGGTCACGAGGTCGTCGTTGGTGTACGCCAGCACCGTGAACCCTTCCTTGACCAGCGTCCGGGCGGCCTCGAGCAGCCCCGCCACGTCCGGCAGCAGCGTCTGTTGGTCGCCGATCACTTCCAGCTTGACGAACTCGTTGAAGCCCGCCTCGCGCGCCAGCCGGGCATAGCGCATGGCGTCCTCGGCCGAGTAGCAGCCGGCCGTGTTCGCGAGCAGGAAGAAGTGCGCGGGGTCGAGGTGGTAGAGGATCCCCTCTTCCTTGGTCCGGTCGAGGCTGATGCGGCGCACCGCCACGGTCACGACGTCGGCGCCCGACGCCTCCAACGCGCGGACCATCGTGGCGTTGTCCTTGTACTTCCCGGTCCCGACCAGCAGGCGGGAGCGGAAGGTCCGCCCGCCCACCACCAGCGGCGTGTCCTGGAACGCGGGAGCCATCACGGTCGTTGTCATCGGTCTCTCACCGGGCGGTCAACCGCCGCCCACGAAATGGACCAGCTCGATTACATCGCCTCCGGCCACCACCGCCTGCGCGAGGCCGTCCCGGCGCACGATGCGGCGGTTGTGCTCGACGACCACCGCGCGCGGGTCGAGGCCGAGCTGCTCGAGCAGCCCGCGGAGCGTTGTCCCCGCCGCCACGGCTCGCGATTCGCCGTTCACCGCGACCAGCAGCGGTGCGACGTCGGGCAGCCTGGCAAGGAACGCGCGGGCAGCCTCCGCCGGGTCGGCGGCGTCCCACAGCGCGCGAATCGCGGCCACGCCCCAGGCCCCGGCGGCCACCGCGTCGGCTGCGTTCGCCGGGGTGAGCCCGCCGATCGCAATCACCTGTCGGCCGCCGGCGGCCGCCGCTTCGACCAGCGCCGGACCGGACGGGGCGGCCCCGGGGTGGCTCGCCGTCGCGAACACGGCGCCGGCCATCAGGAAGTCGGCGCCCTCGGCTTCCGCGGCGCGGGCCTCCGCCGCGTCGTGCACCGAGCGGGCAACCGGCACATCCGGTGCCACGCGCCGCGCGTCGCTGAGCTCGAGACCGGTGCGCCCCAGCACGATGGCGGCCGCGTCCGCAGCGCGCGCCACATCCACGCGGTCGTTCACGACCAGCCAGCCGCCGTGCGCGGCGAGCGCTCCCTTGAGCCGCCGCGCCAGGCCCAGCTGCGCGGCCCCGCCCAGCGCCCGGGCCCGCAGGTGCACGGCGAGGCGGGGGCCCGCGACCTGCGCCATCGCGGCAGCCCGCTCCACGAAGCCGCTCGACCCGACGACGCGGTCGTCGGTGACGGCGTGCAGGCGGGGCAGTTGCGCGATCACGTCAGCACGTCCCCGGCCGCGACGCCCCGCCCGTTCACGAACGCCCGCGCCTCCATGCGCGCGCGGCCGGCGGGTTGCACCTCGGTCGCCGTCACCGCGCCGCTGCCGCAGGCGATGCGCAGCACGTCGCCGGCCTCCAGCACGCGGCCCGGCTCTCCGCCGGGCTCGCCCGCGCGGCCGCCGAACAGCTTCAGCTCCCTGGCGCGGCACGTGGTCCAGGCCCCGGGCCTCGGGTCGAAGGCGCGGATCTTCCGGGCCACGCCGTCGGCCGGGCAGCTCCAGTCGATGCGCTCCTCCTCGCGCCTGAGCTTGGGCGCCAGGGTGGCCCTGGCGGAGTCCTGCGGCACCGGCTCCAGGCCGGTCTCCTCCAGCAGCGTCAGCGCCTCGACCAGCGCCTCGGCCCCGAGCTCGGCGAGGCGCACGGTCAGCTCGCCGCCGGTCTCGTCCGGCGCGATCGGGGTCGTCACCTGATGCAGGATCGGGCCCGTGTCCATCCCGGCGTCCATCTGCATGATCGTGATGCCGGTCTCCGTGTAGCCGTCGAGAATCGCGCGCTGGATCGGCGCGGCCCCGCGCAGCGCGGGCAGGAGCGACGCGTGGACGTTGACCGAGCCGCGCGGCGGAACCTCGAGCAGCGGCTGCGGGAGGATGTGACCGTACGCGGCGACGATCGAGATCTCCGGCGCCAGCGCCCGCACGGCGGCGAGGAACTCCGGCGCGCCGGGCCGCTCCGGCTGCAGGACCGCCAGGTCTTCGGCGAGGGCCGCCGCCTTGACCGCCGAGGCGGACGCATGGGAGCGGTGCCGCCCGGTCGGACGGTCGGGGCGCGTGACCACGGCGGCGATGTCGAACCCTTCTCCCACGAGGGCGCGGAGCGAAGGTACCGCGAATTCGGGTGTTCCGAAGAAGAGGACCCTCACCGGTCACCTAGCCCAGCTTGGCCGACCCCTCCGGCACCACGTCCTTGAGATATCCGGTCTCCCCTTTCCTGGCCTTCTTCCAGTCGGCGAGCAGGCGGCGCCGCTTGAGCGGCCCCACGCGGTCGAGGAACAGGATCCCGTCGAGGTGGTCGATCTCGTGCTGGATCGCGCGGGCGAGCATGCCCGTCGCCTCGATGTGCCGGCGCGCGCCGCGCTCGTCCATCGCCTCGACCACCACCCGCTCGGCCCGCTCGACCTCCGCGAAGATGTCGGGGATCGAGAGGCAGCCCTCCTCGCCCAGCTGCTTGCCGGCGGACTCGAGGATCACGGGGTTGACGAGCACGTGCTCGCCCTGACCCTCCACCGACACGACCGCCACCCGCCGGGCCACGCCGATCTGGTTGGACGCGAGCCCGACGCCGTTGGCGGCGCGCATGGTGTCGAACAGGTCGGCGACCAGCGCGCGCACCCCGTCGTCCGCGCCGGCGACCTCGTGGGCGCGCTGCCGCAGCACCGGCGAGCCGAGCACGTGCAGCTGCTTGAGGCTCACGTCGCCGCGGGCTCCTGGGCCTGGCTGCTGATCCTCGCGATCGCCCGCCGCTCGATCACCACCTTGGCCTCTCCGCTCTTGATCGTCACCCGGTCGTCCTTGACGTGCACGACCTCTCCGACCATTCCGCCCGACGTGACGACTTCGTCGCCGCGCTTGATCTGCTTGAGCAGCGCCTCGTGGCGCTTCTGCTGCTGGCGCTGCGGGCGGATCAGGATGAAGTAGAAGATCGCGATGAACGCCGCGATCTGGAGGACGAACACCGAGATCGCGCCGCCGCCCTGCTGGCCCGATCCGAGCATCGCGAATATGGGCAGTCTCACGCCTGCTCCCTGCTCCTGTAGCGGGCGAGCCACGCGCGGCTCCACCCCTCGAAGTTACCGGCCAGGATCGCGTCCCGGGCGCGCGCGGCCAGTCGGATCAGAAACCGCACGTTATGCAGCGACAGCAGCCTCAGCCCCAGCAGCTCTTCCGCGGCGAACAGATGCCGCAGGTAGCCCCGCGAGAAGGTGGTGCAGGTTTCGCAATCACAACCCGCGTCGAGCGGGGCCTCGTCCTCGCGATGCCGCGCGTTGCGGAGATTGAGCTGGCCGTCGTCGGTGAAGGCCGCGCCGTTCCGCCCCATGCGGGTGGGCGCCACGCAGTCGGCCAGGTCCATCCCGCGCGCCACCGAGGCGACGAAGTCCTCGGGAAACCCGACCCCCATAAGATAACGGGGAAGCCGGGGTGGGAGCACGGGTTGGAGATTCGCCAGCACCTCGTCCATGCGGGACTTGGGCTCGCCCACCGACAGGCCGCCGATGGCCACCGCGCGCCATTCCCCCGCGTCCAGGATGCCCGAAAGCGAGGCCCGGCGGAGGTCCTCGAAGGTGCCGCCCTGAACGATCGGGACCAGCGTCTGACGCTCCGGGTCGGCGCGCGCGAGGTCCGTGAAGCGGTCGCGCGCTCGCGCCAGCCAGCGCAAGGTCCGGGCGGCCGCGTCCTCGGCCGCCGCGCGAGCGCTGGGGCCCGGGACCACGTGGTCGAACGCCATCGCGACGTCGGAGCCGAGCGCCCACTGGATGTCGATGGCGCGCTCCGGCGTGAGCTGCCGCCGCGCCCCGTCCACGTGGCTCTGGAACTCCACGCCTTCCTCCGACACCTTCCGCCGCCCTTCGAGCGAGAACACCTGGAAGCCGCCGGAGTCGGTCAGCAGCGGCTTGGGCCACCCCATGAACCGGTGCAGGCCGCCCAGCTTGGCGACCACGTCCTCTCCCGGCCGCACGTGCAGATGGTACGTATTGGCGAGCACCAGCGAGGCCCCGCAGGCGGCGAGGTCGCGGGGCGAGAGCGTGCGCACGGTGCCCTGCGTCCCCACCGGCATGAAGCAGGGCGTCTGGACGTCACCATGAGGCAGACGCCAGGTGCCCGCGCGGGCTGCACCATCCGTTGCGGCTATCGTGTACTCGAACAAGCATCCTCTCGACGTTCAGAGACGAGACAGGATCGCTGCAACCCTGCAACCCGGTAACTCTGTCACAGAATCGCCATCGCGTCCCCATAACTGTAGAACCGGTACCGCAGGGCGATGGCCTCCCGGTAGGCCTGCAGCACCCGCTCCCGGCCCGCGAAGGCGCACACCAGCATCAGCAGGGTGGACCGGGGCAGATGGAAGTTGGTGAGCAGATGGTCCACCACGCGGAAGCTGTGTCCAGGGCGAATGAACAGCGAGGCCCAGCCGCCGCCCGCGCGTACCGAGCCGTCCGGCTCGCCGCACGCCTCGAGGGTCCGGGCCACGGTGGTGCCCACCGCCCAGACCCGACCGCCGCGGCCCCTGGCTGCGGCGACGTGCCGGGCGGTGGCCTCGGGAAGCGTGTACGCCTCAGGGTCCAGAACGTGGTGAGCGGGGTCGGCGGCACCGACGGGCCGGAAGGTGCCGGGCCCCACGTGCAGCGTGAGGGGTGCCACGGCTGCCCCGCGCTCCTCCAGGGCCCCCAGCACGGCGGGCGTGAAGTGCAGCCCCGCGGTGGGCGCCGCGACGGAACCGGGCGCCGTCGCGTACACCGTCTGGTAGCGCTCCCGGTCCATCTCCACCGGCTCGCGGCGGATGTACGGCGGCAGCGGAACCCGCCCGTGGCGGGCGATGATCGCCTCGTCGCCTCCGGATCCGACCAGCCTCAGCCGCCGTTGGCCGCCGGGCAGGGCCGCCAGCACCTCGATGCCGTCGTCCTCCCCCAGGGCGAGGCGGGCGCCGGGGCGGATCCGCGCGCCGGGGCGCACCAGCGCCCGCCAGGCGCCGTCGCCTTCCCGCGCGACCAGGAGCACCTCGGCGGCGCCTCCGCCTTGGCGTCGCGCCCGCAGCCGTGCCGGAATCACCCGCGAGTCGTTGACCACCACCAGATCCCCCGGGCCCACCAGGGCGGGGAAGTCCACGAAGCGCCGGTGGCTCGCGCCGCCGCTGGCGCGGTCGAGAAGGAGCAGCCGGCTGGCGTCGCGCTCGGCCAGCGGCGCCTGGGCGATCAGCTCGGGCGGCAGCTCGTAGTCGAAGTCGGCGGTCTTCAGTGTCTCAGCGCAGCTCGCGGATCTCGACCCGGTTGACGGTGAGCAGCGGGATGAGGAGCCGGTGGCGGACCGGGTCCCAGCCGATGTCGGCCGGCGAGGGCGTACCCGACACCGCGATCGAGTACTGCCCGGCTGGGGACAGGCGGTACACGGCGCTCGCATCCCAGCTGCTGATGAGGAGCGACTGGTCGGCCAGCTCCACCACGCCGTCCAGCGCACCGAGAGGCGGCTTGGGCAGCTCACTCCGCTGGCCGCCGGGGCCGAAGTGGAAGACCTCGCCGGAGCCCAGCGTCACCATCGTCACCCCGCCGGCGTCCGCGATGATGCCGTTGGGTCCGCCCAGGTCGACGCCGCGGGCAACCGAGGCGGCCCGGTGGCCCGGCCCCAGCTTCCACAGCGCATCGGTGCCGGAGCGGGCGGAGCCGTCGCCGGCCGGCTCGATCCCGGTGTCGGTGATGTAGACGGTGCCGTCGGGCCCGATCGCGATGTCGTTGAGAAAGGTGGCGCCCGGAATCGCGACCGACGCGACGGGCGCGCCGGTGCGGCGGTCGAACAGGCGCACGGTGTCGATGTCCGCGACGAACAGCGTGTCGCCCTTGATGCCCATGCCCTTCGGGCCGTTCAAGGTGACCCCGCGCGTCCCGCCCGCGATCCACCTCAGGGCCGCGACCTGTCCATCGGGCGTGAGCCGGGTGATGAAACCGTTGTCGTCCCTGGCGAACACGCTGCCGTTGATGTTGGAGACGAGGTAGGTGTCGGCCACGGAATCGTACAGCACGGACTCCGGCGCACTGAGGCCGACGCCCGCCACCTGGATCACGGCCGCCGCGGCGCCCGGACGCGTGGCCGCGGCCTTCGGCCGTTCGCGCCGGCACGCGCTGCAGGTCAGGGCAAGCGCGAGTGCGCCGGCGAGGACGGCGCCGAGGCGGCGAAGGCGGGCGGTGGTCATCGGAGCCTCGCTGGCGAAGGAGCGCGCCGTCGCGGCGGCGCGGCGAAGCCGACGTGGCCAAGCCGGTGTCGCGTGGCGCGAGGTAATGATGCGCAGGCTGGGAAGTGGCGGCCAGGCCTCGCCGGACCCGGCCAGCCCTCAGGCGCCGCCGTCGGGGTGCGCCGCGCCTACCGGCGCAGCCCTCAGGCGCCCAGGCAAACCCTGATCACGCCAGTTGCTAGTGCAGACTCGCGGTGGCGCCCAGCGCTTCCAGCCGCGCCGGGGCATAGAGCGAGCGGTGAGCGGCAACGTGGGCGCGCAGGTCGTCCGCGATCCGCCGAGAGAAGCGCCCCGCATCCAGCAGCGCGGCCTGCGCGTAGCCCACCGGACCGAAGCGCACGATGCCCTGCCGCGTGAACCACGCCTGGCGGTCCGCCAACTCGGCGGCGACGTCGGGGCGCAGCTGCGCGAACTCCGCCCGCTCGGACTCGACGAACATGAACTGGAGGGCGTACCACGGCAGGTGAATGAGCCGCAGTTCCCCTTCCTTCGACGCCCGGCAGCACCACCTTGTGGAAGATGCCGGCCGAGTGCACGGCGGTCCGGATCTCCCGGAGACCACCGGCGGCGACCACCTGCAAGGTGAAGCGCCCTTCACGATAGAGGTTGGGCCAGCAGGCCTCCTCCTGCGTCCGGTGCAGCAGGCTGTTGCCGTTGGTGCTCAACAGCAGGACCTTGCCTCCGAGGGGGCCCAGCCGGGCGTAGGGCGTACCCTCTCCGAACGGTGTCTCCGAATCCTCGTGGCCGCGCAGCAGCTCTTCGGCCAGCGGCCCCCTGGCGGCCATCGAATGCGTGGGGTGCAGACTGCGCAGCACGCCCGGGTGGTGCCGGAAGCGCTCCGGCAACGTCCCCGTCGTGGACGTTGTGGCCAGACGGTCGAAGGGCGGGGGCGCGGAGGTCACATACCGGTACGTACTGTCGCCGCCGCTGAACGTGGGCATCATCACCGTGCCCCGCTCGCCCACGACGGAGAGGAGCGCGTCGATCACCGTGTCGGCGCCACGGACGAGATACCCCACCGCGTTCAGGGCACTGTGCACGCAGACCAGGTCACCCTCGGACAGCCCCAGCCGGCTGAGGTCCTCGGCCAGTCGCCGCACCGTCACGCGCCGCAGGATCCGGTTGCGCAGCGTGTTCCAGGTCCGGTGAGCGCCCTTGGGCATCAGGCGTCGTTTCAACGCCCCGAGCACAGCTGTTCCTCGAGCAACGCATCGATGAAGAACTTCGTGGCCCAGTTGAGGACCATGTGCCGGCCGTACTCTCCGTCCACCGGCCAGGATCCGGCGAGCCCGCCGCGGATCGCCGGATCGGCGGAGGAGATGTCGTGGCGAGCCATCAGGTAGCGGTTGAGGCGCCGCGCCGCGTCCCGGTAGCGATCGTCCCCGGTGCAGTCGGCCAGCCGGGAGAGCACGATGGAGGTCTGCGCGCTTCCGGTCAGGCAGCACCAGTTGACCGCCCCGGAGAAGTCCGCGCGCAGCCGGCCGGGGAGGCGTCCCTCCGGCGACATCGCGTGCACGAGGGAGTCGGCGGTGCGTCGGGCGGCCTGGACCAGATCGTCCTCGCCGCACAGCAGCCCGATTTCGAGCAGGCCCTGCATGGCATAGGCGATCGTGTGCAGCAGCGGCTGCGTGGGCTGGCTCAGGCAGCAGTCCGGGAACCAGCCGTTGGCCGTCTGCCGGGAGCAGGCATAGGCTGCGTTGCGCAGGGCCGCTTCCTGGAAACGCTCTTCGTTGGCGACGTCGCCGAGGGAACACAGCCCCCACGCCGCGTTGACGTTGTAGACCGTGGCCCCGGCGTCGGCAAACTGCGAATTCCCCGCCCGCCAGCTTCCGTCCGCGTCCTGGATGCCGATCAGCCACTCCGCGGCCCTGCGCCCCGCGTCCACGAAACGGGCGTCGCCCGTCTCGCACGCCAGGGCGGCCCATCCCAGCAGCACCTGTCCGGTGTTGAACACGGCAGGCGTCGGGTTCGCATTCACCATTCCGCCCATGACCGCGCCGCAGGGCATCTGCACGTCGATCTCCCAGTCGCCCATCTGCACGGCTCGCTCGCGGAAGCTCGGGTCGTTCCATGCGTGCGCGAGGCGGAGAACGGTGGGGATGATGTAGCCCGTGGTTTCCGGGTAGCTCGGCAGGAAGGACCCGCCGAAGTGCGTGCCGTACGCCACGCCGCGATCCGGGCCGCTGTCCTGCGCGCGCTCGATCCAGGCCGCAGCTTCGCGGAGATGGGTCTCAATGTCGAAGTTGTCGTGCACGGCGCTGTACACTCCCGCGTAGCGCCGTTTGGCGATGGCGAGTGCGGCTACCGTGGACAGCCTTGCGAGCACCCACCGATCATGATCTCTCTCGCCGAGTTCTTATGCTCCAGGTACCGCAAGTCCCGTGCGAGTCGAGGCATTCCGACCCGCCGGCATCGCGCGGCGCACCAGGTCAGTCCAGCGGGGCAATACCGGAACTGCGATCGTGATTCCGGTCACCGCGAGCGGGGGCTGGGGCGGCTCAGGTGGCTCACCGCGACGGCTTGACGGCCGTCCGCCCGCGCTCCCTTATTGCGGCCAACAGGAGGGCCAGGCATGGCCGAACATTCCGTTCACCGACAACTACACCGACCTGTCGTCCAACCGCGGCTTCCAGTTCAAGTTCTTCTGCCAGAAGTGCGGCAACGGCTACATGTCCACGTTCCAGACGAACAAGCTGGGCGCCGCGGCGGCGGCGGCCAACGCCGCCGCCTCGCTGCTGGGCGGGATCTTCGGCCGCGCCGCCCGAGGCGCCGACGCGCTGCAGTCCATGGTGGCGGGGCCGCAGCACGACGCCGCGCTTGAAGGCCGCGGTCAAGGAGATCAGCCCCCAGTTCAAGCAGTGCACGCGGTGCGGGCAGTGGGTGTGCGAGCCGGTCTGCTGGAACAAGAAGGCGGGGCTGTGCGAGACCTGCGCGCCGGACCTGGACGAGGAGATCGCGGCGGCGCAGGCCGCAGGCGGCCAAGGAGCAGGTCGATCGAGAAGGCGCAAGCAGGTGGACTTCCTCGGGCAGCGCGACCTGGCGCAGGTGGCCTCGGCGGTCTGCCCCAAGTGCGGCGCCAAGACGCAGGGCGGCAAGTTCTGCCCCGAGTGCGGCGCGCCGATCAGCGCCAAGAAGAAGTGCGCCAACTGCGGTGCCGAGGCGGACGGGCGCCCCAAGTTCTGCCCGGAGTGCGGCAAGCCGTACGCGGCCTGACATGGCCGACGACACGCGGCGCGCCGCTGCGGCGTTCGCGTCGACCGACGCCGCCGGGCAAGCAGGTCTTAGCGGCGAACGCCGAAGCGGTGATCGGTGACGACGCGCTGAGCGTCGGACCGGTCACCGTTGCGTTTCTCGACGCGGACGCGCTGCGGGCGGCGGACTACCGCATCGAGCTGGACTGCTGGCCGGGCGGCCGACTCGCTCTCACGCAGCTGGGCCGCCGCTTCGACACCTTCGCCCGGGAGCTCGGGCGCGCACGGAACCAGGCGCGAGTCGAGGGGCTCCTGGCGCACGGCGTCACCATGCCGGAGACGTTCGCCGGGGCGGTGCTCGAAGGCGCCGCGCGGCCGGCCGAGCTCCTGGTCTTCGATACCCACGTCACCGTCGTGCCCGAAGGCGGCGATCCGTATCAGCTGCCGCTGGGCGCGCTCACCCGGGTCAGCGCCGGAGAAGATCCGCCGAGCGTGGTCCTGGCGGCGGGCGAGGCCCGCACCGCGGTCGGCCAGCTGGCGCGCCGCCGCGACGAGTTTCTCCGCGCGGTGCTCGAGCGCCAGGCGGCGCAGGCGAAGCTGCTCGCCGAGGTCACGGGCCAGTCTGGCTTTGCGGACGGCCTGGCGGTCCCGCGGGGCAAGGTGCCCGACTTCGACGAGCTGACGCGCCGGTTCGCCGCACCCGGACGTGCCGAGTGCGCCGGCACGCTGATCGCTGCGGCCAAGGGCGGCGAGCCGCGGCTCGGTTTCGTGCGCCTGCTCGATCCCGACCCCGCGGGGCTGGTGGGCGAGGTCGCGCTGCCGGAGAGCTGGGCCTGTTTCCTACTCGTGCCGGTGGGGCCGCTCGTGGCGCTGGAGATCCTGGCCGGCCCGTCGGCGGCGACCTACGTGTTCGAGGGTGACATCACGTCGACCGGCGCCGATCTCCAGGCGCTGCACTTGCGCCGCGGCCCGCTGGCGCTGACGGAGGCGCAAGCCGAGATCACGCCGGCCAACCCGTACCGGCTGGCCTTGAGGAAGCTGCAGCCGCTCCAGCGGCTGCGCGCCGCCACCCGTGCGCGGCTGATTCACGACGAGAGCTGGGCTGACGGGTTCCGGCGGGCCGTGGCCTGAAGGGCCCGTGCCGCGGCGCCTTCCGGCGCCGACCGGGTGCATCGGCCGATCCCCATCGACGCCGCGCGGCGGCAGTGGTACCCCCGGCTTACTGCCCGAACAGCGAGTCCTGCCCCTGGGGCGCGGCGAAGCCGAAGTGGCGGTACGCCGTGGCGGTCGCGGTGCGGCCGCGCGGCGTGCGTTGGAGGAACCCCTGCTGGATGAGGTACGGCTCGTAAACTTCCTCGAGCGTGCCGGCGTCCTCGCCGACCGCCACGGCGAGCGTGCCGAGTCCCACCGGCCCGCCCTCGAACTTCTCGATGATCGTCTTGAGGAGCCGCGCGTCCATATCGTCGAGGCCGAACTCGTCCACGTCGAGGCGCGCCAGCGCCTGGCGTGCGGTTTCCCGGTCCACCCGCCCCTCGGCCCGCACGGCGGCGTAGTCGCGCACCCGCCGCAGCAGCCGGTTGGCGACGCGCGGCGTACCCCGGCTGCGCTTGGCGATCTCCTCCGTGCCGCCCACGTCGGTCTCCACCTTGAGGATCCTCGCCGAGTTCGTGACGATCTGGGCGAGGTCCTCGGGCGGATAGAAGTTGAGCCGCTCGACCATGCCGAAGCGCGCCCGCATCGGCGGCGTGAGCAGGCCGAAGCGCGTGGTGGCTCCAATGAGCGTGAAGGGCTCGAGCGCCATCGGGATGGTCTCGGCGTGCGGGCCGTCGCTCACGCGCACGTCCACGCGCCAGTCCTCCATCGCGGGATAGAGGAACTCCTCGAGCGTCGGGCGCATCCGGTGGATCTCGTCGATGAACAGGATGTCGCCCCGCTTGAGACCGGTCAGCAGCCCGACCAGGTCGCCCGGCCGCTCGAGCACGGGGCCGGAGGAGGTGCGGAGGCTGACGCCCATCTCCCTGGCGAGCAGGATGGCGAGCGTCGTCTTGCCGAGGCCCGGGGGACCGAAGAAGAGCGCGTGGTCCAAGGGTTCGCCGCGGCCGCGCGCCGCGTCGATGGCGATCTGGAGGTTCTCCTTCACCTTCGCCTGCCCCACGAACTCGTCGAGGCGCGAGGGCCTGAGCGAGGCTTCGGCGCTCCGCTCCTCCGGTAGGATGTCGGGCGTGGTGATCTCGGAGCGGCCGCGCGTCATCGCCGGCCCCCGCCGACCAGGAAGGCCAGGGCGGCCTTGAGCAGTCCCGCCGTGTCGCGCCGCCCGTCCTGCGCCAGGGCGCGGCGCACGGCGTCGTCGGCCTCCGGCGCGCCGTAGCCGAGGCGCACCAGCGCCTGGGTCGCGGCGTCGCTCGCCGAGGAGACCGGCGCGGCCGGCCCCGCGACGAGATCGCCGGTCTTGTCGGCCAGCTCGAGGACCAGCCGCTCCGCGGTCTTCTTGCCCACGCCCGGCACGGCGACCAGCGCGGCGATGTCGCGTTCCCGGATGCTGCGGACCAGCCGCTCGCTCGGGTGCAGCGAGAGCATCGCCAGCGCCAGGCGCGGCCCGATCCCGCTCGCCTGCAGGAGGCGCTGGAAGACGCGGCGTTCCTCGGCGGTGGCGAAGCCGTACAGCGTCTGGCCGTCCTCGCGCACGACCAGGGACGTGTGGAGCTCGACCGGCTGGCCGGGGCTGGGCAGGTCGGCGAGCGTGCGGGTGGGGACGAAGCACTCGTACCCGACGCCGCTCGGCGTGCGGACCACCACCCGATCGGCTTCCTTGAGCGCGAGGGTGCCGGCGAGGAGGGCGATCACCCGACCGCCGCGCGCCGAAACCGGCGCGATCCGCGCATGCAGTGCGTCAGGGCGATGGCCACGCCGTCGGCGGCGTCGTCGGGCGAGGGAGCCGTCCGGAGGCGCAGCAGCCGCGCGGTCATCAACTGCACCTGATGCTTGGTCGCGGCCCCGACGCCGACCACGGTCTTCTTGACCATCGCCGGCGCATACTCGGCGACCGGCACGCCGGCCTTCGCCGCGGCCAGCAGGGCGGCGCCGCGCGCGTGCCCGAGCACCAGGGCGCTGCGCGGGTTCTTGGCCACGAAGACGCTCTCGACGGCGATCGCGTCGGGCCGGTGCCGGATGATGAGGGCGGTGACTGCGTCGAAGATGTGGGCCAGCCGTTGCGCGAGCGGGGACGACGCTGCGGTACGCACGACCCCGCACTCCACCAGTCGGGTCGCGCCGGGCGCCGCCGCCTCGACCACGCCGTACCCCGTGACGGCCGTGCCCGGGTCCAGCCCGAGCACGATCACACTTCGGCCAGGGCCTCGAGATCCACGTCGAAGTTGGAGGAGACGCGCGCCACGTCGTCGTGCTCCTCGAGCTCGCCCATCAGCTTGACCAGCTTTTCGGCGTCCCTCCCCTCGACCCGCACCGTGGACCGCGGGACCATCGAGATCTCCGCCGAGTCCCACGCGATGCCGCGCTTCTTGAGCGCTTCCTGCACGGCATGGAAGTCGTGCGGCGCGGTGGTGACGACGTAGTGCTCGCCTTCCTTCACCACGTCGAGCGCGCCCGCCTCCAGCGCGGCCTCGATGGTGGCGTCCTCCTCGTACTTGGCGGCCGGGACGTAGAACTCCCCGCGCTTCTCGAACAGGTGAGCGACGGAGCCGGTGGTGCCGAGCTTGCCGTCGAAGCGGGTGAAGAGGTGGCGGATGTCGGCGACGGTCCGCTTCACGTTGTCGGTCGTCACCTCGATGAAGATCGCCGCGCCGCCCGGGCCGTAGCCCTCGTAGGTGACCTCTTCGTACTGCACGCCCTCGAGTTGGCCGGTGCCCTTCTTGATCGCGCGATCGATGTTGTCGGAGGGCATGTTGGCGACGCGGGCGGCGTCGATGGCCGTCCGGAGCCGCGCGTTGCCCGCCGGATCGCCGCCGCCCTGGCGCGCGGCGACCGTGATTTCCTTGATCAGCTTGGTGAATTGGGCGCCGCGCCGGGCGTCAGTTACGGCCTTCTTGCGCTTGATTTTCTTCCATACATTGTGGCCGGCCACTGGAGCCTCCGCGGATAGGGCTAATGTAGTCCGCGCCGCAGGGGGCAGCAACGACGCCTTGACCCCCTTTTCCACGCCGCCGATACTTCGCCGGCATGCATACCCGCCGGTTCGTTTTCATGCTGCTCGCGGCCGCCGCGGCGGCCTGCTCCAGGCGGGATGCGAAGCCCGCCGCCGCGGCCGCCAACCCCCACTACCTCGCCGGCGTGCCGCGCCTCCCGCGCTCGCGCGCCCATGACAGCACGATCGGCCCGGAGGTGGAGCAGCGGTCCTTCATCGCGCCCTTCACGATGGACTCGGTGGCGTCGTTCTACCGGGCCTCGCTCGGGGCGGACGGGTGGCAGATCACCGGAGGCACCAGCGACACGGGGCAGATCACGCTGTACGCCACGCGCAACGGGCAGCCGCTGTGGGTGCTGATCCACCACGTGGGACTCGGCCAGCAAGTGTCCGGATACAGCCTGACTTCGGCGGCCGCGGCGTCCGACAGCGGCACGGCGGTCCGGGCGCCCATGTTGCCGCCGCACTAGCGATCCGGCTCGAGCATGTCCTCGAAGCGCATCCACTCCCGGTAGAAGTAGAGATCGACGAAGCCGGTCGGGCCGTGGCGGTTCTTGGCCACGATCAGCTCCGTCGCGCCTTCCAGTCCGCGGGTCATCTGGTACATCTCCTCGCGATACAACCCGAGGATCACGTCGCCGTGGTACTTCACGGCGCCGAGCGCTCCGAAGTCGTCGAGCGCGGGCCGGGGGTCGCGCCGCTTGGGATTGTGCCGGGGGAGCTGCGCGACCAGCAGCAGGGCGGTGTGCGCGTCGAGGGCGACTTCCTTGAGGAGCCGCACGGCCGCCGCGTCCTGCTCGGCGCGCTCGCCTTCGGCGCCGGTCGGCGGAAGGAGCTGCAGGTAGTCCACGGCGGTGAACGGGGCGTGCAGGGCGCGGATGCGGTCGGCGACTTCCTCGAAGGTGGGAGCCGCCATCGGACGATACACCAGCGGCCGGTTGCGGAGCCGCACGGCGGCGGCGCCGAGCGCCGCCCGCGCCTCGTCCGAGACGGTGCCGCGGCGGATGTCGTCGAGCCGAGTACGTGACTCGATCGCCAGGGCACGCTCCCACAGCCGGTCCTCGTCCATTTCGCCCGAGATGACGGCGGCGCTCTCGCCGCGCTCGGCGATCCGCAAGGCGATGGCGAGCGCCAGCGACGACTTGCCCGAGCCCACGTCGCCGCCCAGGGCCACCAGGTCGCCCTGGCGCAGGCCTCCGCCCAGGATCCGGTCCACGCTCGGGAACCCGGTGGCCACCGTGTCGCCGCTGGGCGCGCCGGCCAGGCGCGCGTCCACCCGGCCCACCACATCGGTGGCGGGGTTGGTACGGCGCGGGATGTCGGGAGGGGAAGGCACGGAGTCTACGCGGACCTGGCGGGGGAGCGTGCCGCCCGCGCGGCCGCCTGGACGGCCTCGGCGGCCGGACGCCCGAGGCACTCCGCCGCGGGCGCGGCGAGCTGGGTCAGGACGACGCCCGCCGGGACACCCCGCGGCGCGCCGAGGTCGGCGATCGCGGCGGTGAGGGAGCGCCGGAGCGGGGCGGGCGCGTTGAGGCTCCGGATGCGCGCCGCGAGGGCGCGGAGGCGGTCGGCCTGCCGCGCGGGCGCGGCGGCGGGCGGCGCGACCGCCAGCGCGGCGCGCACCACCAGCCACAGGGCGAACACCCCGTCCCGCTGCGGCCCGCGCGCACTGTCGGCGAGGGCTTTGGCGAACGAATCGTCGGCGGACGCGAGGGCAGGATGGCTCATGGCGCGGTGGCTAGCGGCGGACGCGCGCAATGTAGCGCCGCGCTGGACGAGCGGCTAGGTTGCCCCGCATGGCCTCGCGCCCCAAGAGCATCCTGTGGGTGGACGACGAGATCGAGAGCCTCGAGTCCCACCGCCGTTTCCTCACCGACCAGGGGTACGAGGTCGCCGCCGCCGCCCATGGCGACGACGCCCTCGAGCTGCTGCGGCGCCAGCCCTACGGCGTGGTCCTGATGGACGAGCAGATGCCGGGGCGCCGGGGACTCGAGCTGTTCAACGCCATTCGTGAGCTCGACCCCGCCGTGCCGGTCGTGATGGTGACCAAGTCCGAGGACCCGGCGGTGCTGCGCGAGGCCATCGGCCTGGCGGTGGACGACTACCTGGTCAAGCCGCTGCATCCCCGGCAGATCCTCTCGGTGGTGACGCGCCTGCTGGAGGGCGACCGGATCCGCCAGCAGCACCTGTCGCGCGAATTCGTCACGCGGTTCCGCGAGCTGGAAGCCCGGCGAGGCACGGCTCTGGGCTGGCGTGAGTGGATCGACGTGTGGCGCGAGCTCATGTCGTGGGACCTCAAGCTCTCCGAGGCTGCCGAACCCGGCCTGGCGCAGGCGCTGCAGGCGCTGCTGGGCGGGCTGCGCCGTGATTTCGGGACGTTCATCGCGCGGCACTACCCGCGCTGGATCGCGCACCCGGACGCCGACCGTCCGGCCTTGTCGCCCGACGTGGTGGAGGAGATGGTGCTGCCGGTCCTCCGCGAGCACGGGCGGGTGCTGTTCGTGGTGGTGGACTGCCTGCGGCTCGACCAGTGGGAGGCGCTGCTGCCGCAGGTGACCCCGCTGTTCGACGTGGAGACCAGCCACTACTTCAGCATTCTCCCCAGCGCCACGCCCTACAGCCGCAACGCCATCTTCGCCGGGCTCCTGCCGCGCGACATCGCCGCCCAGCACCCGCAGTGGTGGACGGAGCACGAGGAGGACAGCCTCAATGCGCACGAGCACGACCTGCTGGCGCGGCAGCTCGAGCGGATCACCGGCCGGCCGGTGCCGTGCAGATACGAGAAGCTGTTCGGCACGGGCGAGGGAGAGGACATGCAGCGGCGGCTCCCGGCGATGCTCGCGCAGGACGGCGTGACGGCGATGGTGTTCAACTTCGTCGATCAGCTGACCCACGGCCGCTCCGAGAACGCCATCCTCTACGAGGTGGCGCGCGACGCGGCCGCGCTGCGGGCCCTGACCTGCGCCTGGTTCGAGCGCTCGCCCCTCAAGGCGGCGCTGGTCGAGGCCGAGCGACGCCGGGTGCCGGTGGTGCTGACGACGGACCACGGCTCGATCCACTGCCTCAGCCCCGCCACCGTGTTCGCCAAGCGCGACGCCACCAACAACCTGCGCTTCAAGTTCGGCGAGGACCTGCGGCCCGAGCTGCCGGACTCGGCCATCTCGGTCGACGATCCGACGACCTACGGGCTGCCCGCACGCGGGCTCGGCGTGCGCTGCGTCATCGCCACCGAGGACCATTTCTTCGTGTATCCGACCAAGCTGCGCGAGTACCAGGCGCGGTACCGCGGTGCGTTTCTCCACGGTGGCGCCTCTCCGGAGGAGATGATTCTCCCGGTGGCGCTGCTCCAGCCGCGGGCCGGCCGCTAGCGTGGGACGCTATCCGGATCTGTTCCGGTTCGTCCGGCCGTACCTCGCCCTGGTCGTCGCCGCCCTGGTGGCGACGATCATCGGGACCCTGTTCGACGGTTTCACGTTCGCCCTCGTCATTCCCTTCCTGCGGGTGGTCTTCGGGTCGTCCTCGCTGCTTCCGCCGGCGGGGGCCAACCTGGTGGAGCAGGTCCTGCACCGCCTGGTCGGCCCGCTGCTCCCCAGCGGGAACATCCAGGTGGCGCTGCGCAACGTCATCGTCGTCATCCTGGTGGCGATGGTCGCGAAGAACCTCCTGGTGTACTTCTCGCGGGTCAGCGTCGCGGTCGTGCAGGAGAAGGTGGTCCGCGACCTGCGGATGCGGCTGTACGCGCACCTGCAGGGGATGGGGCTGGGCTACTACCAGCAGACCAAGGGCGGCCAGCTCTTGAGCCGGATGCTGGCCGACGCCGAGAACGTCAAGCCGATCGTCGGCAACGAGGCGCTGAACTTCGTGCAGTCGATCGCGACCCTGGTCGTGTACCTGGTGATGCTGATCGCGCTGTCGTGGCGGCTGACCATCCTCTCGCTGGTGCTGGCACCTGTGCTCATCGTGGGCCTCAGGCCCCTGGTCCGGCGCCTGCACCGCGGCTACCTGCGCACCCTCGACGATCGCGGCGACCTGACGGCCCTGATGCAGGAGACGGTGGCGGGCGTGCGGCTGGTGAAGTCTTACGGCGCCGAGCCGTACGAGCGGAAACGGTTCTTCGGGGCGGCCGACAAGTACGCGCGGGGCGTGATCCGGATGCAGCGGCTGGCCACGCTGTCCGGGCCGATCAGCGAGACGTTCGGGGCGCTGGTCACCGTCGTGCTGCTGTGGGTCGGGGCGCGGATGGCGACGGGGCCCGCGCCCTCAATCGGACCCGAGAGCTTCATCATGTTCCTGTTCGTCGCGCTCCGGCTGCTGGTGCCGCTGAAGTTCCTGTCGAACTGGCCGGCCCAGTATCAGAACGCCCTCGCGTCGGGCGAGCGGGTGCTGCAGGTGCTCGACGAGACGCCGACGGAAGCGCTGGCGCCGGGCCGCACGGAGGTCCAGGGGTTCGGCGACCGCATCGCCTTCCGCGACGTGTCGTTCAGCTACGACGGGCAGGTGCCGGTGCTCGAGGCGGTCGAGCTGGAGGCGCGCAAGGGCGAGGTGGTCGCCATCGTGGGGGCGAGCGGAGCGGGGAAGAGCACCCTGGTGGACCTCCTGCCACGCTTCTACGAGCCCACGGGCGGCGTCATCACGCTGGACGGACGCGATTTGCGCGAGATCACGCTGCCCTCGCTCCGCAACCTGATGGGGATCGTGAGCCAGGAGACGGTGCTGTTCAACGATTCCGTGAAGGCCAACATCGCGTACGGATCGCTCGACCGGTTCGACGCCGCGGCCATCGAGGCGTCGGCGCGCGCGGCGAACGCGCACGACTTCATTCGGGGACTCCCGTCCGGGTACGACACGCTGCTCGGCGAGCGGGGCACCCGGCTCTCGGGCGGGGAACGCCAGCGGATCGCGATCGCCCGCGCCCTGCTGCGCGATCCCCCGATCCTCATTCTGGACGAGGCCACGAGCTCGCTCGACTCGGAGTCGGAGCACCTCGTGCAGGACGCGATCGACCGGCTGCTGGAGGGGCGCACCGTCTTCGTGATTGCGCACCGGCTGTCCACCGTGCAGCACGCCACGCAGATCCTGGTCCTGGACCACGGGCGCATCGTCGAGCGGGGCCGTCACGAGGAGCTGCTCGCGGCCGCCGGCGTCTACCGCCGCCTCTACACGCTGCAGTTCGGTGCGGAGCCCCGTCCCGCCCTCGCGGACTGACCGCGGGAGCGGTCCCGGACCGCGGGAGGCCGCGGCCGGGACCGGCGCGCTCACCATACTGCACCTCACCCACCAGGGCGACGGCGCGGGCTCGACCGTTTCCATCGCGGCGCTGGCGGCCGCGCAGCAGGCGGCGGGCCATCGCGTCCTGGTGGGCTGCCGTGCCGAGAGCCTCCTGGCCGCGATGGCGCGCGCCGCCGGGCTCAGCGTGGTGCCGCTCGTCTTCGACCATCCCGCGCCGCTCGCGCGGCGGATCGCGCAGCTGGTGCGCCAGGCCGGCGTGGACGTCGTGAACTCGCACGCGGCCCGCGACCGGGTGGCGTGCCGTCGGGCTCGGCTCGCGGGCCGGCTCAACGCGGCCTGCGTGATGACCCGCCGGCAGATGCCACGCTCGCTGCCCCTGTCCGTGCTGCTCAACGGCTTCGTCGCGGACCGGACCATCGCCGTGAGCCGGTCGGTGGCCCGGGCGCTGGTGCGGCGCGGCGCGCCGCCTTGGCGGCTGAGCGTGGTGCCCAACGGCGTGGATCCGGCGCGTCTGGACCGGGACGTTCCCGCCGTGGAGGTCGACACGGCCCGGGTCCTCGCCGGGTGGCGGCCGTGGCGGCCGACGGTGGGCGTGGTGGCCCGACGCAAGGACCAGGACGTTCTGCTCCGCGCCCTCGCCGGCCTCCGCCGGCCGGTGACGGTCACCCTGGTCGGCGTCGCGCCGGATGCCGAGCTGCGGGCGCTGGCCGCCGCGGCGCCGCAGCACGGCGTGCGCTGGGTGCCGTTCCGCCCCGACGTGCTGGCCTTCTACCGGCTGTTCGACCTCGTCGTGCTGCCCTCGCGCGGCGAGGGACTGTCGCAGGCGCTGCTCGAGGCGATGGCCCTCGGCCTGCCGGTGGTCGCCTCGCGCGCGGGCGGCAACCGCGACCTGATCAGCCATGGCGAGGACGGGTGGCTCGTCCCCGCGCGCGACGCGGCGGCGTTCGCCGCGGCGCTGGAGCGCCTGCTGGGCGACGCGGTGCTGCGGCGCACCCTCGGCGCACGGGCGCGGCGGACGGCGCGGGAGCGATTCTCGCTGGCGCGAACGGCGGCACTGACGGAAGCGGCGTACCGGGTCGCCCTGGCGCAGCGACGATGAGACGGCGGAGCGACTACCCGGCCTACCTGGCGATGCGGGCCGTGCTGGCGCTGATGCGCCCGTGGCCGCGCTCCGTTGCCTTGGGGCTTGGTGCCGTGCTCGGCCGCGCCGCGCGTGACGTCTTCGGCCTGCGGCGCGACGTCGCGGATCAGAATCTCGCGGCGGCGTTTCCCGACCTGTCCGCCGCCGAGCGCGCGGACCTGGCGCGCCGGATGTACGCGCACTTCGGCCGGGTGATGGCCGACTCGCTGCGCTTGACCACGAGCGGCGCCCGGGCGGTGCTGCCGTTCGTGCGGTCGTTTCGAGGGCGAGGACCTGCTGCGCTCCTTGGCTGCCACGGGGCGTGGGCGCCATCGTGCTCACCGGCCATCTCGGCAACTGGGAGCTGGCGGCGGCCTGGGCGGCCGCGATCGGCATCCCGGTCGCCGGCGTGGTGAAGCCGCCCTCGAATCCGTGGGTGGCCGACCTGGTCGAGCGATCGCGTCGACGCATGGGCATCGAGACGATTCCGATGCCCGAGGCGCGGGCCGTCGTGCCGGCGGCGCTCGCCGCCGGCAAGCTGGTAGGGCTGGTCGCCGATCAGGGCGCGATGCGCAGCCAGACCTGGGTACCGTTCTTCGGCCGGCCCACCCAGACCGCGGAAGGGCCGGGGCTGTTCGCCTTCCGGACCGGCGCGCCGGTGGTGTTCGCGGCCTTCGTGGCGGAGGCCGATGGAGGCTACCGGGGTTATGCGGAGCTGCTCGCCGAGTCCGTGCCCGGCGACGCGCCGGGCGCCATCGCGCGAGTCGCGACGCTTTTCCGGCAGCGGCTCGAGGCGGCGGTCAGGCTGGCGCCCGAGCAGTACCTCTGGACGCACCGTCTGTGGGGGCGCCAGCCGCCGGCCGCGCCGGGTGAGCCGTGATGGCGTAGGTCGGGCAGTGGCGGATGAAACCGCCGCTGATCGGCGACCACTCCTGCGGCTCGGCGGGACCGACCGCCTTGCCGGATGTGTCCATCCGGAAGGTCCCCGGCGGGGCCAGCACCACGCAGGCGCCACAGCCGATGCAGCGCTCCCGGTCGACCGTCACCTCGACCAGGCGCCGCGGGAAGATCCCGCCGGCCGCGTGGCGCAACTCGCCTTCCGCCTGGTCCAGCGCCGCCACGGTGGCGCGATACCCCTCGTCGATCAGCTCGCGATTGTTGGAGAACGACAGCATCGGCACGTGCTCGACCCGCGGCTGAACGAGCAGCATCGCGGGGCCGTTCCAGCGGGCGAGGTGGCTCTCCAGCAGCTGGTGGAAGACGATCTCGGAGCCACGGGCAAACACCGCCGCGAAACCGGACTCCTGCACCTCCGCACGCAACACGCTGGAAGACCCCACGTCCACCGCGACTACGCCGTCCACCCCCTGACCGGCCGCCAGCGCGACCGGGAGATTGTCCGCCAGGGCGCCGTCCACCAGGAAGCGGCCGCCGATCTCGCGGGGAGCGAAGAAGCCGGGCAGGGCGCACGAGGCGAACACGGCGTCGGCGACCGGCACGTTCCTGAGGCCGGGGAGGCCCCAGTACACCACCATGCCGCTGTTGATGTCGACCGACGCGACCACCAGGCGCCGGGGCAGCTCGTCGAACGTGATGTCGCCCAGGAAGCCGCGGAGCAGCATCTCGAGCGGCTCGGTCTGGTAGAGTCCCGGTGCCCGGAAGCGCCGCGTCGCCATCTCGCCGCGCGCGATGGCGAAGATGTCGCGACGGGTCATGCTGAGCGCCACGGCCTCGAGCTCCGCGACGCTGAACTCGACGGCCCAGGCCGCGGCGACCAGCGCGCCGATGCTGTTGCCGATGACGACGTCGGGGATCCAGCCCCGCTCCTCGAGCGCGCGGAGCACGCCGACGTGGGCGAGCCCCTTGGTGCCACCGCCGCCCAGGACCAGCGCGAAGCGCCAACCCGCGGTGCTCACCGCCGCTTGCCGCGTCCGCACATAGGGGGTTAACGTAGCGGCCGTACCCATGCCAGCGCCACTCGCGCGATGACCGACACCGCGCCTTCCACCCGGCTCGGCGAACTCGTGCGCGAGCTGAGGAACCGCGAGTTCCCGTGGACCGCGGCGACCACCTACCTGGCCGCCGCGTCCATCGGCCCGCTGCCGGAGCGCACCCGCCTGGCGATCGAGGCCTTCAACGCCAAGCGCACGGCGCCGCACCTCCTGCCCGACCGCGACCTGTTCGCGATCCACGCGGCGGCGCGGGCCGCCGCGGCGCAGCTGGTGAACGCCGAACCTGAGGAGATCGCGCTCGCCCCGAACACGTCGACCGGCCTCCACGCCGCGGCGGGTGCGCTGCCGCTCGCGCCCGGCGACGTCGTCCTGGTGAGCGACCGCGAGTTTCCCGCCAACGTGTATCCCTGGCTGGCGCGGCGGCGCGGCGGCGCGGTGGTCGAGCGAGCGCCGGTGACGTCGCGGGGCTTCCCGGACGAGGATTACCTCGTCGAGCGACTGGCGGACCCGCGCGTCAAGGTGCTCGCCGTGTCGCTGGTCCAGTTCTCCAACGGCTTCCGCGCCGACCTCGTCCGCCTGGGCGAGGCCTGCCGCGCGAACGGCGCCTACCTCGTGGTCGACGCCATCCAGGCGCTCGGGGCGCTCCCGTTCGACGTCACGGCCCAGCCGGTGGACATCATGGCGTGCGGCGGTCAGAAGTGGCTGCTGGGGCCGTGGGGCTCCGGATTCTGCTACGTGCGCCGCGAGCTGATCGGCGAGCTGGTGCCGCCGATGTCGGCCTGGCAGTCGTACCAGGGGATGGACGACTACTCCAACCTGCTGAGCTACGACGAGCGGCTGGTCGAGGACGCGCGGCGCTTCGAGGCGGCGGGTCCCGCCACGCAGGACCAGCTCGGGCTCACGGCGTCGATCGGCCTGCTGCTGGAGCTCGGCGTCGAGGCGATCGCGGCCTACGTCCGGGCCCTCGGGGAGCCGGTCCTCGACTGGGCGGCCCGGCGCGGGGTCCGGATCAGCTCGCCCACCGATCCGGTGCACCGTTCGCAGATCGTGTGCGTCGTCCCCCCCGACGCCCGCGAGGCCCACCGCCGCCTCCGGCAGGCGGGGATCGTGGTTTCGGTTCGGGAGGGCGCCATCCGCCTGGCCCCGCACTGCTACAACACGATCGAGGAGATGGAGAAGGTGGTGGAGGTGCTGGACGAGGTGATACGGGAGAAGTGAGGGGTGAGAGGTGAAAGGCGAGAGGTTCAAGTGAGAGGTGAGAGGCGGAATACGTGAGAGGACCCTCTCACGCCGCTCCGCTTCTCACCTCTCACCTAGGCCTCTCGCGTCTCACCCCTCACTTCTCACCCTCGTTGACCGTCACATCCGCGAACTTGAGCTTCCCGTACTTCACGAGGTACGCGCCGGCGCCGAGGGCCCGGTTCGCGTCCTCGACTTTGACGCCGTCGAGCTGCACCCCGCCCTGCGCGACCATCCGCCGGGCCTCGCCCAGTGACGCGGCGAACCCGATGTCCTTGAGCACCTGCGCCAGCGATCCGGGAGCGTGCGCGAAGGCGGGCCGTTCGGCCGGCGCCTGCTTCGCCTTGAACAGCCGGTCGAAGTGGTCTTCCGCGCGTGCCGCCGCGTCGCCCCCGTGGAACTGCGTGACGACGTCGCGCGCCAGCCACCGCTTGGCCGCGTACGGCTCGGCCCGGCAGCGGGCCAGGGCCGCCGCCAGGTCGGCATCGCGCGCCGAGGAGATGAGCGTGGTCCACTCCTCCAGCAGGCTGTCGGGAATGGACATCGTCTTGCCGAACTGCTCTTCGGGCGGCGCGCTGATGCCGATGTAGTTGTCGTACGACTGCGACATCTTGCGCTCCCCGTCGGTGCCGCGCAGCAGCGGCATGATGCAGGCGACCTGCGGCTCCATCCCGTACCGCTCCATCAACGTGCGTCCGACCAGCAGGTTGTACTTCTGGTCGGTGCCGCCCATCTCGACGTCCGCCTTGAGCACCACGGAGTCGTAGCCCACCAGCAGGGGATAGAGGAACTCGAACAGCGAAATCGGGTTGCCGGCCGCGTAGCGCCTGGCGAAGTCGTCACGCTCCAGCAGGCGCGCCACCGTGTAGTGGCTGGTGAGCGTCAGGATCTCGGGGAGCGAGAGCGGCCGCAGCCAGCGACTGTTGCGCTCGATCACGGTGCGCTCCGGGTCGAGCACCTTGAAGACCTGGTCCTTGTAGGTGGCCGCATTGGCGGTCACCTCCGCCTCGGTCAGCCGGGGCCGCGTCTCGCTCCGGCCGCTCGGGTCCCCCACCAGCGCCGTGAAGTCGCCCAGGAGGAACACGACCGTGTGGCCGAGCTCCTGGAAGGCGCGGAGCTTGCGGATCGAGACCATGTAGCCCAGGTGGAGGTGCGGACGGGTGGGGTCGAAGCCCTGCTTCACGATCAGGGGGACGCCGCTCTTGAGCGACCGCTCGAGCTTCTTGACGAGGGCGTCTTCCGGGATGATCTCCACCGTGCCGCGGCGGATCGCGTCCATCTGCTCGTTGAGGGGCGGGAAGGCGCGCATGCGCTATCGTAGTCGCGGCCCCCGCCCGCTGGCAAGCGCGGGGCCGTTCCGGTAACTTCCAAAGTTCATGGCGGATACACCCTTCGGCAGCCGGCTCAGGCGCTGGTTCTCGCTCCTCGACACCCTCCTCCGGCGCTGGTTCGCTCCCGAACATGCCCGCCGGACGGTCACCTACCTGTTGCTCGCCTTCGGCTTCCTGGGCGGGCTGGCCTACGGGAGCTGGACCCGGGCCTGCGCCGGCCGGGCGTGCCCCTCCATTGCCATTCTCGACGACTATCGTCCCCAGATGGCGTCCAAGGTCTACGCCATGGACGGCCGGCTGATCACCGAGCTGGGGTACGAGCGCCGCACCGTCATCCCGCTGCAGGAGATGCCGCCGTACCTGCGGGAGGCGTTCGTCGCCATCGAGGACAAGCGCTTCTACCAGCATCACGGCATCGACTACTCCCGCTTTTTCGGCGCGCTGTTCGCGAACCTGCGCTCGTTGTCGATGGCGCAGGGCTTCTCAACCATCACCATGCAGCTGGCGCTGAACGTGTTCCCGGACCGGCTGTCTCGGGAGAAGACGCTGGTCCGGAAGCTGAGGCAGGCCCGCGTCGCCCTCGAGCTGGAGAGGACCTACTCCAAGGACCGCATCCTCGAGCTGTATCTGAACCAGATCAGCTTCGGCAACGGCTACGGGGTGGAGACCGCCGCCCAGCGCTACTTCGGGAAGTCGGCGCGCGATCTCTCGATTCCTGAGGCGGCGCTGCTGGCCGCGCTGCCCAAGGCGCCCAACCGCTACAATCCGCGCAAGTACCCGGCCCGCGCCGTGCAGCGCCGCAACCTGGTGCTCGAGCTGATGCGGGAGCAGGGCTACCTCACCGCGGCGGAGGCGGAGGAGGCCGAGGCCTACCCGTTGACCCTGTCGGCGCGCCAGGACTACGGCGACGTCGCGCCGTACTTCGTGGAGTGGATCCGCGAGCAGCTCGACGCGCGGTTCGGCCGCGACCTGTACGAGAAGGGCTACCGCATCTACACCACGCTGGACCTCGACATGCAGCAGGCGGCCGAACGCACGCTCGAGGCGCAGCTCGAGGCGATCGAGGGCGGCGCGTACGGCCGCTTCCCGCACCGGACCTACGCGCAGTACATGGCCGCGAACAACGGGACCGAGAACGGGGAACAGACTTCGACCCCCTACCTGCAGGGCGCGATGGTGGCGATGGACACCGCCGGAGCGGTGCGCGCGATGGTGGGGGGACGCGATTTCGACGACTCGAAGTTCAACCGCGCGACCCAGGCACAGCGCCAGCCGGGCTCCACCTTCAAGCTGTTCGTGTACTCCGCGGCGATCCGCGATGGGCACTCGCCGGAGGAGATGCTGCCCGACTCGGCCATCTCCCTGCCGATGCCGGACGGCACGATCTGGGAGCCGCACAACTTCGAGCAGGAGGATGCTCCCGGCCTCATCACGCTGCGGCGCGCGCTCGCCCTGTCCATCAACCTGGTAGCGATCCGGCTGGGCATGGAGCTGGGCGTGGATGCGGTGGTGGACGAGGCACGCCGCTACGGCATCTCGACCCAGGTGCCCGCCGTGCCTTCGATGTTCATCGGCTCGGCCAGCGTGATTCCGCTCGAGATGGTGTCGGCGTACAGCGTGCCCGCCACGCTGGGCGTCAGATCGGCGCCCTTCGCCGTGGTGCGCGTCGAGGACGCGGACGGCAAGGTGCTGTGGCAGCAGCAGCCGCGGCGCGAGCGGGTGATGTCCACCGACCAGGCCTACGTGCTCAACGACATGCTGCGCGACGTCGTCCGCTACGGCACGGGCGCGGGGGCGGTCCGGCGCTCGGGCTTCGACCTGCCGGCGGGCGGCAAGAGCGGGACGACCAACGACTACACGGACGTGTGGTTCGTCGGCTACACGCACGAGCTGGTGGCCGGCTTCTGGATGGGCTTCGACAACCCGCAGACCATCAAGAGCAACGCGCAGGGCGGCAGCCTGGTGGCCCCCGCCTGGGCCAGCTTCATGAAGGAAGTCTACGAGCGGCGCCCATCGTCGGGAGACTGGGCGCGACCCACGGGGATGGTCCAGCGGGAGATCGACGTGACGAGCGGCAAGCTCGCGACGCCGTACTGCCCCGCGGCGGTGCGCCGCTGGGAGGTGTTCTCGCCCAACGCGGTGCCGACGGAGTTCTGCCCGCTGCACCCCGGCCCGGGTGCGACGCCGGCCACGCCGGCACCGGGCGACGGGGGCGTGAAGCCCCCCAAGCGCCCGCCTAACGCCGGCGGCTGAGCGCATGGCGCCGTTGCGCGTGACCGCGCGGTGGGTGTTGCCCGTGAACGGCGCCCCCGTCGCGGACGGCGCGGTGCTCGTCGGGGCCGACGGGCGCATCGTGGCGACGGGTCCCGACGCCGCGGTGCCGCATCCCGCGGACGCGCAGGTGGTGGAGCTGGGGGCCGCCGCCCTGCTCCCCGGATTGGTCAACGCGCACAGCCACCTCGAGCTCACGGCGCTGCGCGGCCTGGCGCGCGATCTCCCCTTTCCCGGCTGGCTGCTCACCGTCCGCGCCATCAAGGACGCGCTCGACCCGGCGACGTTTCGCGCGTCGGCGCGGTGGGGCGTCCTGGAGGGCTTCGCCGCCGGGATCACGACCTTCGGCGACACCGGCTCGAGCCTTCAGGCGGCGGCGGCGCTGGCCGAGCTCGGCGGGCGCGGCGTGGCGTACCACGAGGTCTTCGGTCCCGACCCGGCGGCATGCGCGGAGGCCGTGGCCGGCCTGGAGCGCGCGCTGGCGGAGCTGGAGCGCTTCCGGTCCGACCGCGTGAGCGTGGGCGCGTCGCCGCACGCGCCGTACACGGTTTCCGATCCGCTGGTGCGGGCGGTGGCCGCGCTCGCCTCCGGCCGGGGCCTCAAGACGGCGATGCACGTGGCCGAATCGTCGGAGGAGCGCGCGCTGGTCGAGGAGGGGCGGGGGCCGTTCGCCGAGCAGCTGCGTGCCCGCGGCATCGCGGTCGAGCCGCGGGGCCGCTCGACGGTGGCGTGGCTCGAAGCCACCGGCCTGCTCGCCTGCCGCCCGCTGCTGATCCACTGCGTGACCGCGGGGTTCGACGACTTCACGATCGCGCACCGCCACGGCTCGACCGTGGCGCACTGCCCCTGGTCGAACGCCGTGCTCGGGCACGGACGCGCCGACTTCTCCGCCATGCGCCGGGCGGGCGTGGTGGTGGGGCTGGGCACCGACTCGGTGGTCGCGGGCGGCCGGCTCGACCTGTTCGCCGAGGCGCGCCTCGCCGCGCTCGGCCTGGAGGGTGGCGTGCCTGCACGCGAGCTGCTGCGCTGGGTGACGGCGGACGGCGCCGCCGCGCTGGGCCTGCCGTCCCTGGGCACGCTGGAGCCCGGTGCCTGGGGCGACCTCGCGGCCGTGGACCTGGCGGCGCCCGCCTTTGCCGCCGCGCACGACCCGGAGGCGGCCGTGGCGTGGGGCGCCACGGCGGCCGACGTGGTGTTCGCCGCGGTCGCCGGCCGGGTCGTCTTCCACCGCGGAGGCTGGCCGGGCGTGGCGCTCGACGCGGAGCGCGAGGCGTACGCGCGGGCGACGGCGGCGGCGGCCGCCGTGTCGCGCCCGGCCGTCCCGCGCGGTATGTTCGGCCGGTCCTGACGGCGAGGAGCGGATGAAAGCCCAGCGGCACGCGGCCATCCTGCGCCTGGTGCGCGAGCACTCCATCCCGAGCCAGGAGCGGCTGCGCGCGTTGCTGGCGCACACCGGCGTCGACGTGACCCAGGCCACGCTGTCGCGCGACATCCACGAGCTGGGGCTGGTCAAGCAGCAGGACGCGAGCGGCACGCTGTACTACGCCGCGCCCGACGAGCTCGTGCCTACCCCGACGCTGGCCGGCTTCCTCCCCTCGCTGCTGCTGCGGATCGGACGGCGTCGGCGCCCTCTTGGTGATCCGGACGCCGACCGGCGGGGCCAGCGCGCTCGCCGCCGCCTTCGACCGCGAGTCGTGGCCCGAGGTGCTCGGCACGCTCGCCGGCGACGACACCGTGCTGATCGTGGCACGGAGCCCCGCCGCCCGGCGGAAGCTGGCGCGCCGCCTCGCCGAGTACGCCGCGCCGAGGCATTGAACCCCACGCCGCGCGACTGTATGTTTATGCGCTCCTCTGCATAAACAGTCATCTCCCCAGCGAGGGTGGCGGTCATGGCACAGCGCGTGGTGCTCGCATACTCCGGCGGTCTCGACACTTCGGCGATCGTCCCGTGGCTCCGGGAGCGCTACGGCGCCACCGTGATCTGCGTGGCGGCGGACGTCGGCCAGGGGGCCGGCGAGCTCCGGGGCATCGAGGAGAAGGCCCGCCGGTCGGGCGCCGAGTCGTGCGTGGTCGAGGACGTCCGCGACCGGTTCGTGCGCGAGTTCATCTGGCCCACGCTCAAGGCGGGGGCGATCTACGCGCGCACCTACCTGCTCGGCACGTCGATGGCTCGGCCGCTGATCGCCGAGCGTCAGGTGGCGCACGCGCGGCGGGTGGGGGGCACGGCCCTGGCCCACGGCTGCACCGGCAAGGGCAACGACCAGGTGCGCTTCGAGCTGACCTATGCCGCGTTCGCGCCCGATCTCAGGATCATCGCGCCGTGGCGGGAATGGGAGTTCCGGGGTCGCGAGGACCTGCTGGCGTACCTCAAGGAGAAGGGGATTCCCACCGCGGCCACGGCGGAGAAGCCGTTCAGCCGCGACCGCAACCTGTGGCACATCTCGCACGAGGGCGGCGCGCTGGAGGACCCGTGGCAGGAGCCTCCGGCCGACATGTACGTGCTGACGCGCTCCGCCCCAGGAGGCCCCGGACCGGCCCGTGGTCGTGACGGTCGGCTTCGAGGCGGGCGAGCCGGTGTCGCTCGACGGCGAGCCCCTGGGCCCGGTGGCGCTGCTCGAGGCGCTCAACGCCGTCGCGGCGGAGCACGGCGTGGGGCGCGCCGACATCGTGGAGGACCGGCTGGTCGGGATGAAGTCCCGCGGCGTGTACGAGACGCCGGGCGGGACGGTGTTGTTCCAGGCGCACCGGGAGCTGGAGCAGCTGGTGCTGGATCGGCGCAGCCTGGCGCTGGCCGACGACCTCGGGCGGCGCTATGCTGATCTGGTGTACGACGGTCGGTGGTGGACGCCGGAGCGCGAGGCGCTCGACGCGCTGGTCAACTCCCTGCAGAAGTACGTGACGGGGAGCGTGCGCATGAAGCTGTACAAGGGGGGCCTGCAGGTGGTCGGCCGCTCGTCGCCGGTGTCCCTGTATCACGAGGGCTTGGCGACGTTCGGCGCCGACGACGTGTACCGGCAGAGCGACGCCGAAGGGTTCATCCGGCTGTACGGGCTCGCGGTGCGGACCGCGGCCGAGCGCGAGCGGCGGCTTGGCGTGCGCCACGCGGAGGCCGCCGACTGAGCCCGCGGCCCGTTCGCGCGCTCGTCGTCGGCGCGTCGGGCTTTCTGGGCTCGCGCCTTCTGGCGCTGGCCCCCCGTGACGTGGAGCTGGTCGGGACCGGCGGTCATCGCCCGGTCCGGCCCGGGAACTGGCGCGACCTGCAGCTCGATCTCGCCGCGCCGTCCGCCGCGCGCGGCGTGGTGGAACGCGAGCGCCCCTCCGCGGTCTTCTACTGCGCCTACGACAAGACCAATCCCGCCATCACGGTGGATGCCGCGGTCGCCACGGCGCGTGCGGCCCTCGCGCAGGACGCCCGGTTCGTGCTGTTCTCCAGCGACCTGGTGTTCGACGGGCGCGCCGGGGGCTACACGGAGCAATCGCCGAGCTCGCCGATCTCCACGTACGGCCGGATGAAGGTCGAGGCGGAGGCGCTGGTGCGCGCGGAACACGCGGGCGCGCTGGTGATTCGCACCTCGCTGCTGGTGGGCGAGAGCGGGATCACGCTGCGCCCCGCCTACGAGTGCGACAGCTTCGTGCGCGGGCAGAGCGTCACCCTCTACCGCGATGAGTGGCGCAGCCCGACGCACGTGGACGACGTCGCGCGGGCCTCGTGGGAGCTGTGCTCGCTCGACGTGTCGGGGGTCTTTCACGTGGCCGGCCCGGAGCGGCTCACCCGGGTCGAGCTGGCCCGCATCGTGTGCGATCTCTTCCATTTCGACACCGGCCTGATCCGCGAAGCGGACCGGCCGGCCTCGCGCCCGCGCGACACCTCCCTCGATTCGCGCCGGGCCGCGTCGCTGCTGGGCTGGACGCCCCGCTCGCTGTCCGCGCTCACCCGCCTCCCCGCCGGCGCGCGTGCCTGACGCGTCCCACGTGATGTGGGGCGGCCGGTTCGCGGAGCCGATGGATCCGCGACTCGACCGCCTCAACCGCAGCCTGCCCGTGGACCGGCGGCTGTGGCGCGAGGACCTCGCCACCAACCGCGCCTGGGTGCTCGCCCTGGAGCGGTGCGGCGTGCTCGGGGCCGCCGACCGCGAGACGCTGCTGGCGGGGCTCACCCGGGTCGAGGCCGCGCTCGCCGCCGGAGCGGCGGACGACGCCGCGGACGAAGACATCCACTCGCTCGTCGAGCGCCTGCTCGGCGAGGCCATCGGTCCCCTGGCCGGCAAGCTCCACACCGGTCGCTCCCGCAACGACCAGATGGCGACCGATCTCAGGCTGTGGACGGTGGGCGCGCTGGGACGCCTGGACGGCGCGTTGCTGGCCCTGGGCCGCGCGCTGATCGGCCAGGCCGAGCGCGGGATCGAGGTGCTGCTCCCGGCCTACACCCACACCCAGCGCGCGCAGCCGGTGCGGCTGGCTCACTGGGCGCTGGCGCACGTCTGGCCGCTGGCGCGCGACCGCGCCCGGCTCGACGAGGCTCGCCGGCGCGCCGCCGTGCTGCCCCTGGGGTCCGGGGCCATCGCGGGATCCGGGTTCGCCGTGGACCGCCAGCGACTCGCGGCGGACCTCGGCTTCGGCGAGGTGACCGCCAACTCGATGGACGCCGTCGGCGACCGCGACTTCAGCGTGGAGGCGGTGTTCGTGGCGACCCTGGCGGGTACGCACCTGTCCCGGCTCGCCGAAGACCTGGTGCTCTTCTCCTCGGCCGAGTTCGGCTTCGTCAGATTGGCCGAGCCCTTCACCACCGGCAGCAGCCTGATGCCGCAGAAGCGGAATCCGGACTCCCTCGAGCTGGTGCGGGGAGCGGCGGGTCAGCTGCTGGGCCGGCTGGTCGGGCTGCTGGCCACCCTCAAGGCCATGCCGACCGGCTACCAGAAGGACCTCCAGCAGAACAACGCGGCGCTGTTCGAGGCGCTGGACCTCGCCGAGCAGGCCGCGGAGCTGCTGGCGGGCGTCGTCGAGGCGATGGTGCCCGACGCCGCGCGCATGGCCGCGGCCCTGGAGCCCGCGGTGCTCGCGACCGATCTCGCGGACCTGCTGGTCGCGTCCGGACTGGCGTTCCGCGATGCGCACGCCCTGGTGGGCGCCCTGGTGCGCCGCGCCGAGGAGCTGGGTGTCCCGCTGGACCGGGTGAGCGACGCGGAGGCCCGACGGCTCAGCCCGGCCCTTCCGGGCTGCCTCCGCGCACTGGGCGGGCCCGAGGCGTCGGTGGAGCGGCGCGCGCTCCCGGGAGGCACGGCCCGCGGCGCCGTGCGCTCGCAGCTCGAGGCCGCCCGGGCCGCCTTCGCTCCCGTGCGCGCCGAGGCGGGCCGGCGGGCGCTTGCCGAGGCGCCGCCCGCGCGCTAGTATCTACTGAGGGCGCCGGGTAGGGCGCTCCAGGGACGTGGTTGCGACAACCGAAGTGTCAGCGTCATCCCGTCCCGTTCGCCGCGAGCGAGACGGGCTTTTTGTTGGTACACGGCTGGGCCTCGGAGGGTGTTCCGGGTGCGATGCCTCGCGTTGAATGCGTCGTTCGAGCCGCTCACCATGGTGCCGGTGCGGCGGGCGCTCCGGCTGGTCATTGACGGCAAGGCGGAGATCGTGGAGGCCGACTCGGGCCGCCTCGCGCGCTCGGCGCACCTGGCGATTCCTCGGCCTGCGGTCATCCGGCTGGTCAAGTTCGTGCACGTGCCGCGGCGCTTCCGCCGCCAGGTGACCAATACGTTCCTGTTCGCCCGGGACGGCTATCGCTGCCAGTTCTGCTCGCGCCCCCAGAGCCAGCTCCGCCCGCGCGAGTGCCTCACGCGCGACCACCTCGTGCCCCTCTCGCGCGGCGGCACCAATGCCTGGACCAACGTCGTGACCGCGTGCTCGACCTGCAACGCCCGCAAGGGCAGCCACCTGCCGGAGGAGCTGGGCATGCACCCGCTGCGGCCGCCCGTCGAGCCGCACTTCGTGCACCTCGCCTGGGCGGTACGCCGGCTCACCCCGACGCAGGCCAAGTACATCCGGCTCTTCTACGGAGCCGAAGTCCTCGCGGAGCTCTCGGCCCTCTAGCCGCGGCGCCGGCCTCCGGTCGGCGACCAACCCCTAAAACAGCGGTGCCCGACTCGGAAGTCGGGCACCGCACGGCCGGCTGAAGTCAGCAAGCTGACCTAGCCTTTGCGTGCGGCACCCGATGCTTCCGACGGTGGGGTGACTACGGTGCTCGGGCCCTTCTCAGGATGGACCGAAAGGGACGGGGCCGGGAAGACGAGCACCGGGCAGGAGCTTCCTGTGGTGATCACGCGCTCAAGCGCGTGACCCGAGAGTTCGGGACCTGCGACGATCAGTGAGGCCCCCGACGGCACGGCGTCGGCGGGGTTGAACGCGGCCATGCGCAGCGGTACGGGGATCAGGGCGCGCGCCCGGGACTCGAGCACGGCACTGGTGCGGCCGCTGGAGAGCAGGATCGGCTGATCGAACAGCCGCGGAGCCGCCGGGTCGACCGGCTTGGGGAGGACCAGCAGCGGCACGTGCGACTCCTCGAGCAGGAGCCGCAGCGTCGAGCCGATCGTGCCCTGGTTCGGCTCCACCGAGCAGCGCACCCCCAGCACCAGGACCTGGCTGGTCCTGAGCTCGGCGAGCGAGGTCAGCCAGCGAACCCGGTCACCGCGCTTGAGGGCGATGTCCGCTTCCACCTCGCGCGCCGACAGCTGCACGGCGAGGCGGTCGAGCCTCGGACGGAGGTCGTCGAGCTCCTTCACGCACTCCGCGCCGACGCCCTCGATGGCGTGGAACAGCGTGGCCCGGCGCACGCCCGCACTCACCAGGTCGGGCAGCCATCCGGCTACGCGATCCGCAAAGGGGGCGGCGTCCACGGCGATCAGGAGGGACTCGATCACGCCCCCTCCTCGTTGCGCATCGCGTACCACGGGAGCGAATGGGCGCCGGTTTCGTAACCCTTTCTCCTGGTGTTAGTTACGACGAGGCCCCGGCGGAATGCCGCCGGGGCCTCGTCGTGCCATGAGACAACGTGTCCTCGCCGGGAGGGCGGCGGCGTATCTAGCCCGTCTCAACCCCCGTGGGCTCGGGCTCGTCTCCAAGGTCGTCGGGCTCACCCTCCTCCGGCTCGCCGCGATAGCGCTTCAGCTTGCGGTAGAGCGTCCGCCGGTCGATGCCGAGCACCTCGGCCGCCCGGCCCTGGTGTCCGCCCACTTCCTCGAGCACGGCGAGGATGTACTCGCGCTCGAGGTGATCCAGGTTCCAGCGCTCCGCTCGCGCGGTCTTGAGCGTGTCGTGCTCGCGCCGCCGGTACAGCCCCTCCGCGGGATCGAACGGAATCGTCTTCGCGCCCGCGTGCATGATCACCGACCGCTCGATGAAATTCTCCAGCTCGCGCACGTTGCCGGGCCACTCGTACTCCATCAGGCGCTGCATGGTGGTCGGCGGGATGGCCGGCGGCGTCACGCCGTGCTCGGTCGCGGCGCGGCGCAGGAAGTACGCGGCCAGCAGCGGAATGTCGTCGCGCCGCTCGGTCAGGGGCGGCACCCGGATGGGGAAGACGCTGAGCCGGTAGTAGAGGTCCTCGCGGAATCGCCCGGAGCGGACCTCTTCGCCGAGGTCCAGGTTGGTCGCGGCGATGAGCCGGATGTCGATCGCGACCGGCTCCCGGCCGCCCACCCGCATGATGCTGCGCTCCTGCAGCGCCCGCAGCAGCTTGACCTGGATGTTCGCCGAGACGGTCCCGATCTCGTCGAGGAACAGCGTGCCGCCGCTCGACTCCTCCATCAACCCGCGCTTGTTGGCGATCGCGCCGGTGAACGCGCCCTTCACGTGCCCGAACAGCTCGGATTCGAGCAGCGTCTCGGGGATGGCCGAGCAGTTCACGGCCACGAACGGGCGCTCGGCCCGGCCGCTCATGAAGTGGATGGAGCGGGCCACCAGCTCCTTGCCGGTGCCGGTATCGCCGGCGATGAGCACCGTCGCCCGGCTGGGCGCGACGCGCGCGATCAGGTCGCGGACGCGGTCCATGGCCGAGCTGCGGCCGACCATCTCGACCCCGGGGCCCTCCTCCTTCACGTGACGACGCAGCCGCGCCACCTCGCGGCGCAGCTCCGTTTCCTCGTGGGCGCGCCGCAGGGTGAGGAGCAGCTCCTCGGTGCGGAAGGGCTTGCTCACGTAGTCGAAGGCGCCGCGCTTCATCGCCTCGACCGCGGTATCCACCGAGCCGAAGGCGGTCATCACGATGAACGGCACGTCGGTCTGCAGCGTCGGGCCGACGGAGAGCACGTCCATCCCCTGGACGCCCGGGAGGTTGAGGTCGAGCAGGACGGCGTCGAACAGCTGCTTGTCGAGCTCGGTCAGGGCCGCTTCTCCGGTGGGCGCGCCCACCACGTCGTAGCCCGCCTCGCCGATGATCTTGGTCAGGAGTCCAAGGACCACGGCATCATCCTCGACCACCAGCACGCGGCGTTGCGGGGCCGGAGGGACGACGACTTCGGGCTCAGTCATGGCTCACCGAGGCGGGGATCCGGATCGTGAAGGCCGCGCCATGGCCGATCCGCGAGGCGACGTCGATGGTCCCCCGGTGCGACTTGACGATCTGCGCCGCGAGCGCCAGCCCCAATCCCGTCCCGCCGGAGCGCGAGAAGAACGGCGTGAAGATGTGCGGCAGGTCCGCCTCGGCGATCCCGGGACCGTTGTCCGACACGACGATCTCGACCATGTCGCGGCCGTTGGCGTTGGTCGCCACCTTCAGCAGGCCGCCGGACTCCGCCATCGCCCGCTGCGCGTTGAGAAACAGGTTGATCAGCACCTGCTGCAGCTGCGCTTCGTCGGCGTGAATGGCCGGCAGGTCGGTCGCCAGCTCGAGCTCGAGCCGGATGCGGTGCCGACCGAGCTGCGGCTGCACCAGGCTGGTCGCCTGCTCCACCACCTCGTTGGCGCTGGTCGGCGTGAACACCAGGCCCGCCGGCTTGGCCAGATTCACCAGGCGGCGGGCCAGCTTGGCGATGCGGTCCGTTTGCGACAGCAGCACCTGCATTTCCTCGCCGCCGCCGCAGAAGTTGCACCGCGACTGGAGCATGTGATCCACCGCCACCGAAATGGCGGTCAAGGGCGCGCCGATCTCGTGCGCGACGCCGGCGGCCACTTGGCCGGCGGTGGCGAGCCGCTCCGCCGTGAGCAGCTGCCGCTCGATGCGCTTGCGATCGGAGATGTCGCGCAGGATCGCCGAGTAGCCGATGAGGTTCCCCGATTCGTCGTACACGGCGGTCCGGGTGATGCTCACGTCCACGATCCGCCCGTCCTTGGTCTTGCGCCGTGTCTCGTAGTCGCGGATCGAGCCCTGGGCGTTGGTCGTCCGGCGCATCCAGTCGATCTCCCCGCGCGCCAGCTCCTCCTCCGGGAGCAGGAGGGCGAAGGGCTGGCTGACCAGCTCCTGGGCGGTCCAGCCGAACATCTTTTCGGCGCCCTGGTTGCACGAGAGGATGTGGTCGTCGGGGCCGACGCAGATGATGGCGTCGGCCGCCATGTCGAGAATGGCGGCCACGAGTGCCGGGTCTGGCTGAGCGATAATCTGAGTCATCCTGTCCCGAAAGCTGACCACTTTGCGGCACGATAGCAACTAAGCGCCAGGCGGGTGGGGAGATTACGGGTCCCCGGGGCATGGGGCTGGCCGCCTTGGGCCCATTGGGCTGCCCCCGCACTCCACATCACCATTTGCCTAATCAGTCTGTCGGATTTTTATTGGATGCGAGCGGACTGATAATCCGACACGCGGCATAGAGTTTGCTGCTCCCCCGACCCGGCACTTGCTGCTCTCCGGTGCACCCACATGCCGACGTCGAGGCCTGAGGTCGGACGTTCGTTCGTGTCGTTGACTGGTGCCGCCGGCACTCCGCCGCGGCGCGTGGACTCCTGAAATCGGGAGGGGCTGACGGTGACGAAGACAATTCTCCTGACGGTGGCGCTCGGGGTCGCGGTGGCGGCCTCGCTGTCCGCGCAACAGCCGAGCGGGGCGGCCTCCCTGTACGGAAAGACGTGCGCCTCGTGTCACGGCGCGGCCGGCACGCCGACCGCGGCCATGAAGACGTCGATGGGCGTGCCGGATTTCGGTGTGGCGGCCACGCTGGCCTCGCTTCCGGACAGCGTGTTGCGCGCGACAGTGACCAACGGCAAGGGCCGCATGATGCCGGCGTACAAGAGCCGGCTCACGGCGGAGCAAATCACGGAGCTGGTGGGCTACATCCGCACGCTGTCCAAACACTAGCCGCCGCGCCGCGGCGCACCGCGGAGAGACCATGAGGGTGGGACGCGCAGCGTTCGCACTGGCCTTGCAGTGCGCGGTCGCCGGGGTCACGACGGGCGTGGCCCAGCAGCCGCGCGCCGTCCGGCCGGGCGCCCGGGCCCCGCAGGACCAGTGCGTGGTGTGTCACGGCCGTCTGAGCGACACGACGGGCGCGGGCCACGGGTTCGCGGCGTGGCGCGCCTCGCCCCACGCGGCGGCCGGCGTGACCTGTGAGGCGTGCCACGGGGGAAATCCCGCGGCCAGCGACGCCGCCGGCGCACACCAGGGCGTGCGACGCTCGAGGGATCCGGCGAGTCCGCTGTTCTTCACGAGCATACCGAACACCTGCGGCCGATGCCACGCCGCCGAGGCGGCGTACTTCCGGACGAGCCTTCACTACGCCCGGCTGGAGGCCGACGGCCGGGGCCCGAACTGCGTGACCTGCCACGGCTCGATGGCCACATCGGTCCTGACGCCGGCGCGACTGCTCGCCACGTGCTCGGCGTGCCACGCGGAGGGCGGCGTCGCGCCCCCGGAGAAGGCGCGAGAGGCGGCCCGCGTGCTGTCCCTGGTGCAGGCCGAGAACATCCTGTTCGACGTCGTGTCGACCGATGCGGCGGCGCGGCGCGGCGCCAGGGGGTCGGCGCGCGCCGGCGTGCTGCTCGGCGACGCGAGGCGGCATCTGAGAGCCGCCGCCGAGGTCTGGCACAGCTTCCGCCTCGACTCGGCGGCGGCTCGGCTCGCTGACGCGAGGCAGACGATCGTGGAGGCCTGGGAGGCGCTCGGCCACCCGGCCCCCAGCGAGAGCGTGATCCGCCCGGTGCCGCGCACCGGCGGGAGCGGCCGGTGACGCCAGGACGGGATCGGTTGCCCCTGGTGGCGGTGGGCGCCGGGGCCGCACTGGCGCTGCTCCTCGCCTTCACCCTGCGGCTTCCGCAGCGGCTGTACGCCCTGGCACGGCCCTCCGGTGCGGTCCACCGGCTCGACGGCCGCATCGCGCCCGGTGAATACCGGTTCCGCTGGGCGGACGACGCCAGCAAAGTGGTGTTCGAGTGGAGCATCGTCGGCGACCGGCTGATCGGCGCGATCTCGACGCCCGACACGGGATGGGTCGCGGTGGGCTTCGGCGGCGACGGCCCGCTGATGTTCGGCGCCGACATCGTGATCGGGTACGTGGACGCCCACGGCGCGCACGTCGAGGACGATTACGCGAACACCCCGGTGTCGCACCTGGCGGACACCGCCCTGGGGGGCCACGACGACATCCTGGCCTCGGCGGGCGTCTCGACGGCGGCGGGCACCACGATCGAGTTCGAGCGGCCGCTGGCGGCGCACGACAGCACCGACCAGGCGATCAAGGCGGGTCAGACCCGCGTCCTCGTGGCCTCGGCCGACGAGAAGAACTTCACGGCGTACCACGGCGGCGGTCGCAAGGCGGTCGCCCTGCTCGACCTGTTTGCGGGGCCGGCGGCGGCGGCGGCCGGCGGCACCTTGCTGCCCGACCACCTGACCGACGTCCAGATCATGGTCAGCGTGTGGATGGCGATCCTGCTGATCGTCGGAGTGCACGGGGTCGTGGCCGAGTGGGCCGAGGGTCCGACGGGCGTCGAGGGCGCCTCCGCCGAGCGGACGGGAGTGGCGGTCGCGCTGATCGCCGTCTTCATGGTGGTGGAGCTCGGAGCGCTCGCGACGTTCGCCGTCGCCGTCGCCCGGGCCGGCCCGGTCTGGCTTCTGGGCTCGAGCTTGGCGGTGGGGATGTTCGCCCTGGCGGCCATCGTGGCGCTGTACAGCCGCGCCTTCGTGCGGTGGGAGGTCGTCCGCACCGAGCGCGACGACGGGATTCCCTGGTAGGGAGGTTGGACGCGTGGATCGCCGACGCTTCGCGAACTGGTCGCTGAAGACGGGCATCGTCGCCGCCATTGCGGCGCTGATTCCCGGCGTAGTCACGTTGCGCGGCCGCTCGCGCACGGCCGCCACGCGTGGAGTCGAGGCCGGGGACCGGCTGGTCTTCGCCCTTGGAGCCAACGCGGGCGAGCCGATCACCGAGGGGAGCTTCACCCAGAACGAGGCGGTGCTCGCCTACCCCGAGGGCAAGACCGACAACCACGAGAACCTGGCGATGGTCTGCAAGCTGGACCCGGCGCAGGTCAAGGCCCCGACGGACGTCGCGGGCACCGCCCACGGCATCGTGGCGTACAGCGCGATCTGCACGCATCTGGGATGCACCGTCCGCTTCTCCGAGGAGCCGATGGAGCAGGCGCCGTTCCCGCACATCCACTGCCCGTGTCATGGAGCGATGTTCGATCCGCAGCGCGGCTGCACCGTGCTGGGCGGCCCCGCGCCGCGGCCGCTGCCGCAGCTGCCGATCACGGTGAACGGCAAGGGCGAGGTGATCGCCGCCGGCCCGTTCAGCGCGCCGATCGGCGTCAAGGCGTAGGGGCGTCGCGATGACCGTGCCACGCTGGCTCGACGAGCGACTGGCGCTCGAGCGCTTCCGGGCCAAGTACCTGGGCAAGCCGTTCCCGGTCCACTCGACGTTCTTCCTGGGAGAGATCGCGCTCTTCTGCTTCGCGATCCTGGTGGCGACGGGACTCTATCTGGCGCTGTTCTACGAGCCCTCCGCGCAGATACTGCCGGGCCGCGGCGCGCTGCCGGCCGCGTACGCGAGCACGCTGCTCATCGACAGCCATCCGTTCGGGGCGCTGATCCGGCGGATCCACCATTGGGCGGCCCACCTGATGATCGCGGCCGTCCTGCTGCACCTGCTGCGGATCTACTTCACGGCCTCGTACCGGAAGCCGCGCGAGGTGAACTGGGTGCTCGGCCTGGCCCTGCTCGGCGCCACCCTCGGCGCGTCGTTCGCCGGCTACCTGCTGCCCTTCGACCAGTTCTCCGTGACCGCGACCGCCATCGGCTACGGCATCGCGCGGTCGGTGCCGTGGATCGGCTCCACGCTCGCGGATCTGGTGTTCGCAGGCCAGTTCCCCTCCAGCGCCACCGTGCCGCGGTTCTTCGCCTACCACGTGGTGTGGGCGCCGCTGGCGCTGAGCGGGCTGATCGCTCTGCACCTGGTGATCGTCCTCAAGCAGAAGCACACCGAGCTGAAGCGGGCCGGCGACCGGAGCGAGGCCGCGGAGGGCGCGTTCATCCACGGCATCCCGCTGTGGCCGGAGCAGGTCGCGCTGATGGGCGTGCTGTTTCTGGTGATGCTGGGAGTGATGGCGGCGCTCGCGGCGTTCCTCCCGGTGCACCCCTCCGCCTTCTACGGGCCGCCCCAGCCGGCGACGCCGGAGGTGAAGCCGGACTGGTACCTGCTGTGGGTGTACGGTGCCCTGCGCCTGATCCCCGGCACCCTCAGCTTCAAGCTGTTCGGGGCCACGATCGGGTCGGAGGTCTTCGGCGCGATGCTGGTGCCGGGGATCCTCTCCCTGGTGATCGTGCTGGTGCCGTGGCTGGATCGCGGGCGGTCGTCGCTCTTCTACACGGAGCCTCCGATGGGCAGCCCGCTGCGGCTGGCCCTCGGGCTCGCCGCCATCACGCTGTTCCTCGCGCTGTCGCTGGCGGGATTCGGCGCCGAGCTGGGCCTGTCGGTGCCGGTGCTGTGGGTCATCACGGTGGTCGCGCCGGTGGCGGCCGGGTTGGCCGCCCACACGCTGGCGCGGCGGTCGCTGGAGCGGGGCGGCGTGCCCGGCGGAGCGCCGCGCTAGGACGCGGCGCGTTACCCGGTAGCGACACGAAGGGGCCAGCCTCGGTGGGCTGGCCCCTTCGCTGCTGCAGCGGCGCCGAGGATCCGGCGTCAGGGCGACGGCACTCCGGTGGTGTGGCAGATGAGGCACATCGCCGGATTCTTGCCCTGGACCCGCGGGTCGAAGTTGGATCCGTGGGGGTTGATGTGCCAGCCGCTGGTCGCCGAATGGCAGCGCAGGCAGAAGTCCTGGGCGTGGCAGCTGGCGCAGGACTCGATGGACCGCCGCGCCACTCCGCCGTGGCCGAACAGCCATCCCGGCTGCTTGTCGTGGTACTTCCCCTGTCCGATCGGCGCGTTGGTGTTGGCGCGACCCATCATCCGGTGGCAGTCACGGCAGAAGATCTGGGTCTGATGGCACGCCGCGCATTCGGCTTCGGCGGCGTACGCCTGCTGCGCGTGCCGCTGGACGAAGTCCGGGCCGTGGAACGAGGGCGCTCGCGCGGCATCGTGGCAGCTCGCGCAGTACGAGGGCCGGTGGCAGGTGGCGCAGGAGGCGGTGCCGCCGGCGGCGAGGACTCGGTGACGCAACTCGCATGTCAGGGAGATGATCGGCGGGCCTCAAGCCCGCGAGGTCGACGCCGAACGCGCGGCCGGCGGCGCGGCGCGGGAGGGCGGCGATGGCCGGCACGCGCTCCTGGATGCGGTGGCATCCGAGGCACGATTCCTCGGCGTGGCAGTTGGCGCACTCCGCGACGCCTGCCTTGGCGACGGCACCATGGGCGCGGTCCCAGTTCGCCGCCAGGTGGGACGCGGGGCGCGGGTAGGTGAACCGCCGGCCCGCCACCATCCGCGCCACGCGGTCGTCCGGCGGGAGGCTCTCGATGGCCTGCACCATCCGGGCGTTCACGTGGCACGAGGCGCAGAACTGCTGCGCGTGGCAGACGGCGCAGGTGGGGCCGGTGGCGGCGGTCTGATGGTGCAGGACCCAGGTGGAGTCGTGCGACGGCGGCTTGGGGAAGGCGCGGATCGCCGCGGTGTCGAGCGCGGCCACGTCGTGCAGCGTCGTGTGGCACGGCTCGCAGCTGGTCTGGGTCAAGTGGCTCGTCGCGCCCTGGCCGTGACAGCCGACGCAGCGCGCGGGCGAGGCGCGGCCGACGTCCATGAAGGGCAGCGAATCGGCCGGTGCGTGGCAGCGCTGGCAGGTGGCGCCTCCGCTGTCCATCGCCTCGAACATCGCGACGTGGGGTACGTGGTCGAAGCTGAGATTGGTGACCCGCGGAGGCCGCGGCGTCCAGGTCACGCGGCGCGCCAGGTCGCCGTTGTGGCAGCCGGCGCACAGCTCCGGCGAGGGCCAGATGGCGGAGGTGTCGCCGGTCGCGACGCCGGCGTGGCACGAGGCGCAGGTCGTGAACAGCTTCGCGTGCAGTGAGTGCGGGAACGTGTCGGTGGCCGCCCGGGCGTGGGCGGCGGCCGCGGGCCGATGCCCGGCCGGCGACCCGGTCAGCGCGGCCACCAGCGCCACGAGGACGGCGAGCGCGCGCGCGATCATCGGTAGCCTCCCGCGCGGTCGGCGTCGGCGCCGATCGTCCAGTCGAGGCTGACCGAGGCTCGCGTCTGGTTCCAGTCGATGCCGGTCGAGCCCGTGAGGCGGCGGTGGAAGTAGCGCGTCGCCTCGGCGCTCAGGCCGAGCCGTCGCCCGACCGGGGTCCGGAAGTTCGCCCCGAGCCCGTACACGGTGCCGTCGGCGACGCGGAACATGTCGGTCTGCTGAAACGCGGTCGCCTGGGCGCCCAGGCGTACCCCGTCCATCGGCGCATAGGCGACGCCGACGTCGCCACCGCTCTGGTCGCCCCCGTACCCGAGCTGCAGGTGGTAGCTCGCGTCGAGCGTATAGACGCCGCGGCGCGCGTGTGCGCCGAGCGTGACCTCCTTCTGGTCGTCCCCGACGTCCACCAGGAACGGCGAGCCCGCGCTGAGCGGCTGCCACCGCCGGTAGGTGAACGCGCCCGAGAGCGTCAGGTCACGGGCGGCGGGGACGGTCGCGGTCGCCGAGTAGCCGTAGTGTGACTCCGGCATGAAAGCTCCCCAGATGGTCGAGAGGTCGAGCGTCGGCCGGTACTGGAAGGCCTCGATCACGAGGGAGCTGCCGCGCGGCAGCAGGACCATCGCGCTCGCGCTCGCCTTGCCCCATTGGCGCCGCGCGACGTCGGCGTCGGCCGAGGCGGAGAGGATGAGGCGCGAGCCGAGGCCCACGCGGCCGTCGAAGGCGGCGCGCTCCGAGACCAGGCCACTGCGATCGCTCAGCAGCTCGCGCTGATAGATCGCCGTGAAGGTCGAGCGCGAGGTGGGGGCGGCCCACAGCGACGCCCCGAGCAGGATGGTGCCCTGGTCCGGATGGAGAGGATCGAGCGACGTGATGGCCGAGCTGTTGAACGACTCGACCGAGGCTCGCGCCAGTCCGCGACCCCCGTAGCCCTCGATGCGCAGCGCGGCCAGCGGCGTCCAGGCCGCCGTCAGCCCGTCGAAGGCGTACCAGCCCAGGCCGGAGGCGCGCTGCTGCCGCCCGCCGCGCAGCAGGTAGTGCGGGCGCTGCAGCTCCAGGTACGCGTACAGCGCCTCGAAATGCGTGTCGGACTGCGGCCAGATCAGGTCGGACCCCAGGGCCGCACGCCCGCGCACCAGCACGTAGGCGCGCAGCCCCGTCATCCCCAGGCCCCACGCCGACAGCTCGAGGTCCTGAGTGAAGGGCGCGGCGTAGCCGACGGGCAGCGACACGTAGCTGCCGGC
Source organism: uncultured Gemmatimonadales bacterium (assembly GCA_963729955.1). Taxonomy (GTDB): domain Bacteria; phylum Gemmatimonadota; class Gemmatimonadetes; order Gemmatimonadales; family JACORV01; genus Fen-1245. The sequence goes on along the minus strand of CAVSQA010000001.1, from coordinate 268,832 downwards.
GCCGGAGTCCGCCGCCGAGTCGTACTGGATGGGTCGCAGCTGGACGTATTGCGTCGTGGTGGTGCCGTGCAGCCGCACCGACTGGGCACGCAGCACCGGCGCGGACAGGGCGCACAACAGCAGCACGCCGCAGGTCGCAGGGAGGAAGTGGCGCATCGTCAGCTCCGGGCCATGACCTGGTGACATTGTTCGCACACCTTCCCGGGTACGTGCCGTGTCTGGGCAGTATGGCACATCAGGCACATCGCGCGCGCGGCCGGGAGGTTGGCGGCGCGGGCGCCGTGGCAGGCGGCGCTCGCGCAGTTCGGATGGTCGGCGGCCTTGTGCAGGGTGATCGGGTTCGCGGCCGCGTGGCAGGCCACGCAGTTGGCCGTCGCCCGATGGTGGCTGGCGTGACACGAGCCGCACGTGGCGCCGTCCGGTGCGCGCGAGACCGGATTGGAGTGGCACTGCACGCAGGCGAGGCTGTCGTGGCGCTGATGCTCGAACGGCAGGCGGCGCGTGACCGTCGCCTGCTTGGCGAGCAGGTGAAAGGTCTGCTCGGTCTCGAGGACCGTCCGATCGAGCCGCGCGACGTCGTGGCAGGTCGAGCACTGCAGCCGGTCCGGTCCCGCGTGGTGACAGCGCTGGCAGTCGGTCGCGGACCGGATCAGCAGCTGGCCGTGCTGGACTCGGCTCGAGTGGCAGGCCGAGCACGCCTGCCCCCGGTGGTCGCCGTGGGAGAAGCGCACGCCGGGCGCGGCGCCCGACCTCGCCCCGGACCGTGGACCCTGGAGGTCGGCGTTCTCGAGCCACGGGGTCGCGGCGGAGGCGAAATCCGCCACCGCCGTCGGCGCCTCCAGCTGCGTGCGCGGGGCGAGGGAGACGCGACGGGTCCGGGTGGGCGCCTCACGCGCGATGTTGGCGTGGCAGCGAATGCAGTGCTGGCCGTCGACCCGCCAGCTGTGCGGCTGGTGGCAGGTGGTGCAGCGGTCGGGATGCGGAACGCCGACGTGGAAGCTCACCTGCCGCCAGCCGGCATGACAGCCGGCGCTCGTGCAGTTGACGTCCTGGGGCTTGGTCTGGGTGTGCGGATTGTGGCAATCGCCGCACACACCGTTGTGCGGGTCCCGGCCGATGTCCATCGCCTTCATCTTTTCCTGCATCGCGTGGCAGGCGAGGCACTGCGCCGCGGCCGGCGTGAGCGGCTTGCCGAGGGAGTCCACCGCGAACTGCCGTGCCTCGGCCAGGAAGTTGTGGCACGTGGTGCAGTGCAACTCGCTGAGCTGACCCATCTGGCCGAGACGGATCGTGTTGTGATCGTGGCACCCGGCCTGCCCGCAGGTCCGGTCCACGGACGCGAACTCGTGCAGTGATACGCCGTGACATTCCACGCACCGCATGCCCTGGAGCCTCGGGTCCTGCGACTCGAGGTGGATCCGGTGGCCCGCGGTGGCCGCGATGATCTTCCAGCGGGTCGAATCCCCGGTGACGTGACACTTCCCGCAGACCGCGTTCGGCACCCGGGCGTGCCGGCCGATGGTGGTCGGCCGCTCCACCAGCGTCAGCCACAGCTGATGCAGCTGCTCCGGGAGGCGCCCCTCGTGACAGCTGTGGCACTCGAGCTTGGCGTGCGCGCTGCGACTGAAGCGCTGGAAGGGATCCACCATGAGGTGGCACGAGGTACAGAAGCGGTTGTCGTGCTGCATGTAGTGCCACTGGCGGTAGCCCGCGAGCGAGACACCCAGCAGCGCGAGGGCGAAGCCGGCCAGCAGGCTGAGGCGCCACCGGCGGCCGAGCTTCTCCCACTTCTCCAGGACCCAGACGTAGGTGCGCGTCACGACGACTAGAATGCTCCCTGTTCCGGCCGATGCGTCAAGCGGGCCGGCCCCGTGCGGGACCGACCCGCCAGACTATTGCTCTGCGACGAGCACCCTGAATCCGGCGCCCGTCCCGCCCTGTGTCGCGCCAGCCTAGCGGATGTGCACGCTGAGCTGGCTGGCCACCTGCCGGACCCGCGCCTGCATCGCCGGCGGGGCCGCCAGGGCGTATTGCTGCTGCACCGCCTGGATCGTGGCGACGAGCAGCGCCCTCAGGTACGGCGGATTGTGCACGCCATGCGACCGGTCGCTGCTCACCAGCTGTACGTTGAACAGCGCGCCTTCCGCCACCGTGATGATCGAGTCGCGCTTGAATTCGGTGGCCGGAACCCGGGTCAGCAGGCCGGTGTCACCCGCGTCGATCTTGCCGTTCCCGTTGACGTCGGTCCACAGCACGCCGGTGAAATAGGTCAACTCCTGGTTCAACGACTCGAAGTACGTCCGCGCCACGTCCTGCGACGAGTGGCAGCCGCTCGTGGCGCAGGCCGCGAAGCTGCGTACGGAAACGTCGCACGAGTTCGTGGAGTCGATCCCCGCGGTATCCACGCAGGGAATGGCGTAGAAGCTGTGCCCCGTGTAGTGCCATGCGAGCTGGCCGGCGCCGTTGTTCACGTCGAGCGTGGCCACGTGGCAGGTCGCGCACAGGGCCGGATTGGCCGCAGGATTCGAGTGCGTCGTCAGCGTGGTCGAATCCCAGCTGAAGCCCGCCGGCCGCCACCCGGAGGTGCCCAGGAACGTCGGCCCCTGCGGCGAGTGCGGGCCGCGGGTATTCGCGGTGTCGGGAACCGCATTCCGCTCGTGACAGCGGATGCACAGGTTGGTCGAGTCGCGGACCGAAATGGACTCGCGCAGCTCGTGGGTGTTGTCGGAGCCGTGCGGGTTGTGGCAGGTGGTGCAGCCGATCGGGTAGGCCTTCGTGTCGCTGTTCTCGACGAACACGTCGCTCCCACCGAACCGCTTCATCGTCGTCTTGCCCTCGTGGCACTGCAGGCAGGTCCCGCTCGTGTTGGAAATGGCGGGTGCCTCGATCACCACGTGGGCCCCGCGTGACCAGTCCTCGTAGAACGGGTTGTGGGGCGGGCCGCTGTGGCACTGGCCGCAGCCGACGCCGTTGGTCGTGTCGCGGGAGACGAAGTACGCGATCGGCTGCGTCTCATCCGGCGTCGTCACGTGGGTCTGGCCGGGACCGTGGCACGCCTCGCACTGCACGTCCTGGAAGTACTTCTGCGATGTCGCCGAGGCGCTGAAGAAGCCCGCGGAGTCGGGGCCGACGTTGCTCAGACCGTTGGTCGTGTGGCACTGGCTGCAGCTGGCGTTCGCGTGGCCGCTCGCCTGCAGGTCCTTCCAGGCGTTGGCGTGCCCGGTCTTGATCCAGCTGGCCTGCTTCAGGACGTGGCAGTTGCCGCAGGTCGTCTGCTTGGTGTCGGGCGTGCTGTAGCCGACGAACGAGGCGTCCTTCGTGTTCACGCCCGTGGGCGACGAAGGGGTGCTGTCCTTCACGCACGCCGTCGCGCCCACCGCGAGCGCGGCCATCACCAGCAGTTGTCGGACTTGGATGTGATGATCCATGAGGTTCTTCCTCGCGCTTCCGAATCGTTCACTTCCCGTAACCGGCGATCTCGGCCCTAGGTACTCGTACGGAGGCAGGAGCAGGGCCTATGCCATGACTATTGAGCGCGTAAAGCGTTTGTATTCATTCAGTTATGACCACATCAGTAAGTTGAAACTGGCAAACGAAATCTCTTGTGTCCGAATTCACAAGCGTCCGATGGACACAATGCGACAATCCGCGGCGTCGGTCGGCGATTCGACGCGGCGCAAGAAGCCGGACTGCACCTGTGGCTCTTCGGGTGGCTTGCGGGTAGAAGGCGCAATAGCGGGCCTTCTGCCCGCCACTGCAACCCTGCGGCTCAGGACGCTACTCTTGTGGCTTACCCCCTCGACGGAGTCCAACGATGAAGACGACGACCTTGCTGGCTGTGCTGGTCGCGGCGGCGGTACCGCTCGCGGCGCAGCAGCCCGCGCCCCATCCCATGGCGCACGGGATGCCCATGCACGGCGAGATGATGCCGGGCATGGATTCGATGATGGCGCCGATGATGCGCGTCATGGCCTACGCACCGCAGCACCTGCTGCAGGAGAAGGACACCCTGCACCTCACGAGCGAGCAGGTCACCCGGCTCACGGCGCTCGGCGACTCGGCGGCGGCGGCGCACAACGCGGCAGCCCGCCAGGTCCAGATGCACCTCGGGGAGATGGAGCAGGTCCTGCGGGGGGCGGCGCTCGACACCGCGGCGATGAAGGTGCACCTCGGTGCCGCGCAGCGGTACATGGGGGACGCGATGTGGGCGATGGTGCGAGCGGCCGCTGAGGCGCGCGTGCTGCTGACCGACACGCAACGGGCTCAGGTGGACGCGATGGCGAAGCGGCCGATGCCCATGCGGAGCGGCGGCATGGGCCCCGGCTCGGCCGGGCACTAGGCTACGACGGCATCACGCTGAAGAAGCGATGCAGGATGGCGCGGCCGGTCTGTTCGACGGCCGCGCGGCGTTTCTCCTCGAGCCTGATGCCGGGAGGCAGTGCCCCGACCCAGTCGCGGGCCAGCGCGCGATCCAGCTCCACGTGGAACTGGAACCCGTAGGCCCGCGCGCCGACGCGGAAGGCCTGCTGCGGGTACGCGGCGGACGCGGCCAGGTGCGTGGCGCCGGACGGCAGGTCGAAGGTGTCGCCGTGCCAGTGGAAGGCGGGGAAGGCCGGGCCGGACGGCCCGAGGATCGGATCCCGTGCACCCTCGGGGGTCAGGGTGACGTCGCCGAATCCGATCTCCGGCGCCGGGCCCCTGAACACCCGCGCACCGAGCGCGGCCGCGAGCAGCTGCGCGCCCAGGCAGACGCCGAGGACCGGGATGTCGCGCGCGCACGCCTCCGCGAGGAGGCGCTGTTCGGCCGCGAGATGCGGATGGGCGGTCGTCTCGGAGGCGCCCATCGTGCCGCCGAGGACGACCAGGCCGTCCACCGCGTGCGCGGCGGGGACCGCGTCGCCGCGGTCCATCCGCCGGACGTCGAGGGTGAAGCCGTGACCCTGAGCCACCGCCGCGATGAGGCCGGGGCCCTCCGCGGCGAGGTGCTGGATCACGACGAAGCGACGGGCGTCGGTCACGCGCAGGAAGCCTTACGCTCGGCTCGCAATTGTCAAGCGCCCGCCCTATGTTACGATGCACACCTCCCGGGACGAGCGGCCGTGGATGATCTCGCAGAGCGCCTCGATGCGGCGCTCGGTGACGTGTACCACATCGAGCGGGAGCTCGGTGGCGGCACCGCCAGCCGGCTGTTTCTCGCGGTGGAGGTCGCGCTGGATCGGCGGGTCGTCATCAAGGTTCTCCCACCCGACTCGGCGAGCGACGTCAGCGCGGCACGGTTCAAGCGCGAGATCGCCCTGACGGCCCACCTGCAGCACCCCCACATCCTGCCGGTCCTGAGCGCGGGTTCCCAGGGCGACCTGTTGTACTACGTCATGCCGTACCAGGAGGGCGAGTCGCTGCGGCACCGGCTGCAGCGCGACGGCCGCCTGCCGGTCGACGACGCCATCACCATCCTGCGCGAGGTTGCGGATGCGCTGGCCGTGGCTCACGCGGCCGGGATCGTGCACCGGGATGTCAAACCCGGCAACATCCTGCTGCAGGGCGCTCACGCGGCGCTGATGGATTTCGGCGTGGCGCGCGCCCTCGAGGAGGCGCGCGGCGGGCGCCGGTTGACCGATCCGGGCACGGCGGTCGGGACCCCGGGCTACATGTCGCCGGAGCAGGCGATGGGTGAAGCCCAGGTCGATGCCCGGTCGGACGTGTACGCCCTGGCCATCGTCGGCTACGAGATGCTCTCCGGCGCGCCGCCGTTCAGCGGCCCGACCCTGAGGGCCATGGTCGCGGCGCACCTGGCCCAGATCCCCCGGCCGCTCGAGGAGCTGCGCGCCGACGTTCCGAGCGCCGTGGCGGATGCCATCGCCAGGGCGCTCGCCAAGGATCCCGCGGACCGGTTCCAGACGGCGGCGGCATTTCGCGATGCACTGCCGACGCCGGCGGCGGCCTTTCCGCGCGGGCGGCGTTCGGGGCTGCGCGCGCTCGCCGCGGGCCTCGCGGCGCTCGCCGGGTTCCGGCACCGGGGCTAGGGCCGCCGGCCCGGCTACCGAGCCGGGGCGCGGGGTCGTTAGCTTCCGGGCCATTCGGCCACGAGGACGATCCTTGCTGTTGACGCTCTGCAAGTCGAAGCTGCACCGCGCCACGGTCACGCAGGCCAACCTGCACTACGTCGGGAGCATCACGATCGACGCGGCGCTCATGGAGGCTGCGGGCTTCCTGCCCTTCGAGCGGGTGCAGGTCGTGGACGTGGCGAACGGGGCGCGGCTCGAGACGTACGCGGTCGAGGCGCCGCCGGGCTCGCGGATCGTGTGCCTGAACGGCGCGGCGGCCCGCCTGGTGCAGGTGGGTGACCCGATCATCATCATCGCCTACGCGCTGCTGACGCCGGAGGAGGCGCGGGTCCACCGGCCCACGATCGTCCTGTTGAAACCGGACAACACGATTCTGGAGACGCTGCGGCCCGAGCGCGGGTCCGAGCTGGCCGGGCGCTCGGACGCGCTGGACGCCTGAGCGGCGCACGGGAGGGTGGCATGGCGGGATCGAAACTTCCTTGGCTCGTGGCGGGCGCGGCGGTGGTCGCGAGCGTGGTGATCGTGCTGGCGACGCGCTCGGGAGGCGTCGGGCATCACCCCACGCCCCGGCCCGGCATCACCGGCGCGAAGGTGCTGCCCGCCGCGACGTTCGGCGACGACGAACGCCTGGTGCGCGCGTACACGGCCGCGCGTACCATGCCGGAGGTGTTCGACGGGCTGTACTGCTATTGCCACTGCAAGGAGGACATGGGGCACGTCTCGCTGCTCACGTGCTACGAGTCCGAGCACGCGGCGTCGTGCGACATCTGTCTGGCGGAGGCGCAGATGGCCGCGGAGCTGCACGGGCAGGGCGCCACGCTCGATGACATCCGGCGTGCCATCGACGCGCGCTTCAAGACCTAGTGACCCGCCAGGAACGTCGCGCTGCGCGCCTCCAGCCGCCGGTGTGGCAGCCCCGAGAGACGGATGAGGAGGCGGCGCGCCCCGACCGCGAGGGCGCCCGCCAGGCCTCCGCGGCTGGAGATCGCCGGACCGACGTCGCCGCGCAGCCAGCGCTCCACCTCGTCGAGCTCCGACTGTGACAGGGACGCGATCTCGAGCGTGGCGACGTAGTAGTAGCGGGTGTCCGCGCCGGCGGCGGGCGGCAGCAGCTCGACGGTGAACGACCTGGCGAGCGCGCGGGTCACCGCATTCATCGCCGTGTAGTGCTCCACGTCGCCCCCGGTCCGGATCAGGTCGAACTCTCCGGTCAGCGGATCCAGCCGAACCACCGCATCCCACTCGGCGTCGCGCTCCAGGTGATCGAACAGCGTCGCCTTCCGCCACAGCTCCAAGCGGAAATGAAAGCGAACGGAGAACCCGTTCCGCAGGGCTCCGTCGAAAACGCCGTCTTGAAGGAGGTGCTCGGCGCGCACCACGGGCGGCTGCAGACCGTCCGCCGAGTCACGCGCCAGAGCGACGGAAAGGCGGGGCGGCACGGGGGGCGCCCGCTCGCGAACTTCCTGGGCATGGACCGCAGGGCCGGCGCTGGTCAGCAGCGCGAGCAGGAGCCCCGCGGCCCGGTTCACCCCCTAGAAGCGGCGGCCCATCCGCACGGTGAAGGTCACCGCGCGATTGGCCTGGTCGAGCGGCTTCGCCAGGTAGAAGCCGAGCGGTCCAAAATCGAGCCCTGCGCCCACGTCGGTCCGGAACGTGCTCAGCGCGGGCAGCTTGTCGGCGGGAATGATGTCGGGCCCCGCGGCTCCGTTGCGGGAGACCGACCAGGCGCGGCCCGCGTCGGCGAACACGACCAGGTCGGGTCCGCTCACGTGGAACGGCTCGTAGTGCTCGTCGTCGTCGCCGCCCCAGTCGCTCGCCCACTTGGGCCCGAAGTCGAAGCCGAGGTGGGTCCGGAACTCCGCCTGGGCCAGCAGCGCGCGGTCGCACAACGCCGGCTCCCCGGCCAGCGCCTCTCCGTTGCACGAGAACTGCCGGAATCCGTAGCCCGGCAGCGGATCGGGGTACCCCAGCGAGACACGGTGCTGCAAGGGCAGCGGCTCCCCGCCCACCCAGCCGTCGCCCGCCAGCCGCAGGTTGAGGCGGCCGGACGGCGAGAGGCGCAGATAGCGGCGCGCGTCGAACGCGATGCGCTCGAAGCCCAGATTGCCGTCGGCCAGCGCGGGGTCGATGCACGGGGTGGTGAAGCAGGCCAGCGGCCCCAGGTTGCCGGTGACGCCGCCTCCGTGCGCCAGCTCGTACTCACCTGTGACGAACCATCCCGCGCTCGGTGTGCCCCGGTCGTTACGCGTGTCGATGCGGAAGGAGGTCACCAGCGAACGGTACTTGCCGTCCGTGATGCCGGGGTTGGGCCGCCACGCTTCGTCGGTCCTGAACAGGGTCCACGGGGTGCGGGCGTCGAGGGAGGATTCGCGCTCGTCGCGGCCCTCGGCCGTGAACGATAGCGCGGGCGAGAGCCGCAGCGTGGCGTAGAGGCTACCGCCGTGGCGCCGGTAGTAGTCGCGGTAGTCGCGGTGGAACAGGAAGGACGCCCAGCCGACCTCGAAGTCCTTGAGCGTCCAGGACCCGATCGGGGCCACGGTGTCGTAGCCGCGCAGGCCGAGGCCGATGTTCCGGTTCGCGCTGCCCAGCACGAGCTCCGCGTGCGCCCGGTACCCGATGTCGTTGCCGTCGAAGGAAATGTCGCTGCTGCGGAAGATGGCCGTCGCGTCGGCCTGCAGTCGGAGCTGATCGGCGACCCTGAGATCGGCGCGGGGACCGAACAGGATCGGTAGCCCCTCGATGCGGTTGTAGGTTCCGGCCAGGGCGAACAGGATGCCGGCCTGGTTGGTCTGGTCCTCCCCCCAGCCGTACTGCTCGATCCAGCGCGGCGGCTGGAACGCGCGCTCCGGCGCGTACACCAGCTGATCGCCCTGCCTGCGGTAGCGCAGCGGATCGCGGTAGGCACGCACCTCGCCCTGGATGCTCGCCTGCTCCCCGCCCTGCACCGTGCCGCCCACCACCAGCACGGGACCGCCGACCACGGCGCCGGGCTCGAAGATCGCGTCGCCGTTCACGACCACCAGGGCCCCGCTCACCCGGCCCCCCACCTCGACCGGCCCGCCGAGCACCGCGAGATCGCCGTCCACGCCGCGGCCCGCGGGAATGCGCGTCGAGCCCGTGAGCCGGATCGTGCTCTCGGCGTTGAACAGCCGGATGACGGAGTCCGCCACGTCGCGGGGCAGCTGCTGCCGGCCGAGCCGCGCGACCGGCCCGCGCTGCGTCGGCCGGATCGTGATGGTGGTATCCTGGGCCCACGCCACGTGCGCGACGCACAGGACGCCGAGTGCTGCGATCGCCGCCTTGGTCATGCGATGCTCCTGCAGGGGTGCCGTGCTGTAGGAAGGCACGGCCCATGCCGCGGCCCGGCTCCCCTCAAGTCAAATGAATCTCAGAACTTGGCGTCTCGCAACTTGCGGCCGGAGCGGGATCCCTGTCCCTCCGGCATCAGTGCCGCCGTGTCGTTCCGACACGTCACGAGGATGGCTCGATGCCGAGCCGCTTCATTCTTCTATACAGGTTCGCCCGGTCGGTCGAGAGCCGGCGTGCGGCCTCGGCCACGCTGCCGCCGGCGGCGGAGAGCGCCCGGGTGATCAGCACGCGCTCGAAGCGGTCGAGCTCGTCGTTCAGCGACAGCGTCATCGCGGCCGGGTTGGGGAGCCGCTCCTCCCGACCGCTCGCCGGCGGGGAGCGCGCTGGCGACGTCGGCGGCGCCGACCGACGCGCGTGGCGAGAGGATGATCACCCGCTCGACGATGTTGGCCAGCTCGCGCACATTGCCCGGCCATGGATGGCGCACCAGCAGCTCCATGGCCTCGTCGGTCACGGCCACCGAGGGCCGGCCGATGCGCTTGGTGACCAGGGTCGCGAAGTGCTTGACCAGCTCCGGGATGTCGCCGGGCCGCTCCCGCAGCGGCGCGATCGCGATGGGAAAGACGTTCAGCCGGTACAGGAGGTCGTCGCGGAAGTTGCCTTCCCGCGCCGCGCGTTCCAGGTCCTTGTTGGTGGCGGAGACCACGCGCACGTCGACGGGAATGGGGTGATCACCGCCGACCCGCTCGACCTCGCCGCCCTCGAGCGCCCGCAGCAGCTTGGCCTGCGCTTCGGCCGAGAGATCGCCCACCTCGTCGAGGAAGAGGGTGCCGTCGTTGGCCTGCTCGAAGCGGCCCGCGCGGCGTTCGGTGGCGCCGGTGAACGAGCCGCGCTCGTGACCGAACATCTCCGATTCCACCAGCTCGCGCGGGATCGCCGCGCAGTTGACGCGGACGAACGGCCCGTCGGCGCGCTGGCTCGCCGCGTGAATCGCGCCGGCCACGAGCTCCTTGCCGGTCCCGGACTCGCCGGAGACGAGGACCCGCGCTTCGGTGTGCGCCACCCTGGCGATCAGCGACCGCAGCTCGGCCATCTGCGGGCTCGAGCCCACGAGCGTCGCGGTGGGGCCGAGCGCTTCGCGCAGGGCCGACGCTTCGGCGCGGGCGCGCGCCAGCTCTAGGGCGGAGCGCAGGGTGAGGAGCACCGCCTCCGGGGCCAGGGGCTTCTCGAGGAAGTGGTAGGCGCCGAGCTTGGTGGCGCGTACCGCGTCGGACAGCCCGGCGCGTCCGCTCATCATGATGACCGGCACGCCGGGCGCCTCGGCGCCGAGGCGCTCGAGCGTCTCGAGGCCGTCGGGACCGCCCGGCATGGAAAGGTCGAGGAACACCGCGTCGGGCCGCCGGCGGCCGGCGGCGGCGATGGCCTCGGTGCCGGAGGCCGCCTCGGCGGTCCGGTAGCCGTCCGACGCCAGCACGGCGCCCAGCATCCGGCGCAGGTTGGCCTCGTCGTCCACCACGAGCACGAGCGGGTGCCGGGTCATGCGCGCGCCAGCGGCAGGGTGACGGTGAACGTCGTGCCGCGACCCGGCTCGCTCGCCACGGCGATCGAGCCGCCGTGGTCGTGAATGGTCTGGCGCACCAGGGCCAGGCCCAGGCCCGTGCCCTTGACCTTGGTGGTGAAGTAGGGCTCGAAGATGCGGCCCAACTGCGCCGGCGGGATGCCGACGCCCGTGTCCCGGATGACGACCTCGACCGCGGGCGCCGCGCCGCTCGCCACCGAGCGCAGCGCGATCGTGATCCCAGGCCGCCGGCCTGAAGGGGCGTCCCCCAACGACGGCGTCGCCGCGCCCACCGCCTCGCAGGCGTCGCACGCGTTGAGCACGAGGTTGTGCAGGGCACGACGCAGCGGCTCGTAATGGGCGCTCACCATCGGCAGGTCCGGCGGTCGTTCGATGCGCACGTCGATCCCGGGGGGCGTGGTGCCCTTGACGAGGGTCTCGACCAATTCGCCCAGGTCGACGGGCGCGGGCGGGCCCTCGGGCAGGCGACCCAGGGTGGCGAAGTCCCGCGCCATCTGCTCGATGCGCTCGCTCTCGCCGTCGATGATCTCGAGCAGCTCCCGTTGGTCGGGCCGCGCCTCCTGGGCGAGGCGCGACGACGCGAAGCGCAGCGGCGTGAGCGGGTTCTTGAGCTCGTGGGCGACCTGGCGCGCGAGGTCGCGGAAGGCCCTGAGCTGCGCGGCCTCCACCTCGCGCGTACGCGCCGTGGCGAGCTCCGACGCCATGGTACGGAAGGCGTTGCGCAGCACGTCGAACTCGGGCGCGCCCTTGGCGGGGGGCGTCGGGCAGCGGCTCGCCCCGCGTCAGGCGGCCGGTCCAGGCGATCAGCTCGTCGATCGGACGCGACAGCTGGCGCGAGAGGTGGCCGGCCAGCCGGACGGTGCCCAACGCCACCAGGGCCGCCAGGCCCGCGGCGAAACCGGCCAGAACCGGCGTGGCGTAGTCGCGGATGGTCTGGCTCATGCGCGCACGCCGCAGGGAGTTGCTGAGCTCCTCGCTATTGCGCTTGAGGGCGGCGCGCGCGGCCGGTGAGAGAGGCTGCCGGGCGAGGGCGCGCTGGACGTCCAGCCACGACGCGGCGGCGCGGTCCCAGGCGGCGACCCCGCCGACCGGCACGGCGAGCCGCGGGGCGAGCAGCGTCACCCCGACGCCGACGCCCGCGGGAATCGCCGCGACCACGACGAGCCAGACGAAGATGCGGCGGCGGAAGGTCAGGGCCACGCGCCAATATGGGGCCGCGCGCTCCGGCGCCTCAAGGGACGTGGGGCCCGCCGCTGGCCAGCGGTGGGGCCGGTGAGTAGGTTTCCCTGCTTGCGTTGCGTGGGGGCAGGTGGTTGAAAACAGTGCATCTGGCGGATGCTTTCGACGCCGCCGTGGCGCGGGATCCAGAGCGGCTGTTCGCCGTGGCCGGGGACCGGCGCCACACCTACGCGCAGGCAAGCCGGGAAGCCGACGCCCTCGCCGCGGCCCTCGCCGATCTCGGCATCGAGGCGGGCACCACGATCGCCGTCAACCTGCCCAACCGGCCGGAGTGGCTGACCACCGCCCTGGCCGCCTCGCGGCTCGGTGCGGTCCTGGTCCCCGTCAATCCCGGGCTGGGTCACCACGAGTTGAGCTACCAGCTGCGCCATGCCGAGGCTTCGGTGGTGGTGACCGCTGAAAGCCACGGGGGACGGGACTACGTGGAGCTGTTCGACGAGCTGATCGCCGAGCTGCCCGACGTCCAGTACCTCGTCGCCGTCGGCGGGGGGGACTACTGGTACGACGACCGGGTCTTTCCGTACCAGGACCTGGTCTCGCGGGGGGCGCGGCTCGCGGCGCCGGCGGGTCCGCGCGACCCCGACGCGATGCTGGCGATCTTCTACACCTCGGGCACGATGGGGAAGCCCAAGGGGGTATGCCTGTCGCACCGCAACGTGGTGGGGACGGCGGCGTCGGTCGCGGAGGCGCTGGGCGTCACGGCGGACGACGTCGTGCTGGCGGCGGTGCCGTTCTTCACGATCTTCGGCGCCAGCGTGATGGCCGGCGCGGTCGTGGCCGGCGCGACGCTGGTGCTCGACGAGCGGTTCGACCCGGCCGCGACGGTCGAGCTGATGGTGCGGGAGCGGGTGACCGTCTGTCACGGGGTGCCGACGATGTTCCACCTGCTGATGCGGGAGCCCGGCTTCGCGCGGGCGCGGCTGCCGCAGCTTCGCACGGGAATCGTCGCGGGCAGCCCGGTGCACCCGGACCTGGTCACGGCGGTGCGGCAGGTCTGCAACGTCGAGATTGCCTACGGCCTGACCGAGACGGGGCCGACGGTCACGCTCACCCGCGCCGCCGACCCGCCGGATCGCCGGGTCGAGACGGTGGGGCGGGCGCTCCCGGGCGTGGAGCTCAGGATCGTGGACGTGACCACCGATGAGCTCCACGGCGTGGAAGCCGTGGGCGAGCTGGCGGTGAAGGGACCGAACGTGATGTCGGGCTATCACCGCATGCCGGTCGAGACCCGCCGCTCCTTCACCCCCGAGGGGTTCTTCCTCACCGGCGATCTGGCGATGCTCGAAGAGGACGGCTTCGTGAGAATCGTCGGGCGCCGCAAGGAGATGATCATCCGGGGCGGCTACAACATCTACCCGCGCGAAGTGGAAGACGTGCTGCGGGCGCATCCCGGCGTCGAGGAGGTGTGCGTGGTGGGGATCCCCCACGACATTCTCGGCGAGATGGTGTGTGCCTGTGTCGTACCGACCGAGGGCGCCATCCTCCGGGGCGAGGACATCACCGACTTCGCCCGGAAGCAGATGGCCGACTACAAGGTGCCCGATCTGGTGCGGTTCTTCGACGCGCTCCCGCTGACGGCGAGCGGGAAGGTGAAGCGTCGCGAGCTGACCCAGGTCGTCGCGCTCGAACACACAGCCTCTTGAAGGAGTCCATGACCTTTCCACCACCGCGTCAGGCGAGCAAACAGCCGCCGGCGCATGCGCCGAACGCCGCGCTGCTGATCGACTTCGACAACGTCACGATGGGCATCCGGTCCGACCTCCAGGTCGAGCTGCGGAAGCTGATGAACTCGGACATCATCCGGGGGAAGGTGGCCGTGCAGCGGGCGTACGCCGACTGGCGGCGTTACCCGCAGTACATCGTGCCACTGTCGGAAGCGTCCATCGACCTGATCTTCGCGCCGGCCTTCGGCTCCAACAAGAAGAACGCCACCGATATCCGGCTGGCCATCGACGCCGTCGAGCTGGTCTTCACGCGGCCCGAGATCGGGACGATCATCCTCCTGTCGGGGGACTCCGACTTCTCGTCGCTGGTGATCAAGCTCAAGGAGTACGGCAAGTACATCATCGGGGTGGGCATCCGCGAGTCGGCGTCCGACCTGCTGATCCAGAACTGCGACGAGTACTTCTCGTACAATGAGCTGGCGGGCCTGGCCCGCGCCGGCGAGGACGAGGGCGTGCGGCGCGACCCGTGGGAGCTGGTGGTCGACGCCGTGCTGGAGATGAAGAAGCGCGGCGACGTGATGCGGTCCGACCGCCTCAAGCAGGTGATGCAGGAGCTGGACTCCCAGTTCGACGAGAAGAACGTCGGCATGAGCCGATTCTCGAAGTTCGTGGACGAGGCGAAGCGGCGCGGCCTGCTCACGGCGACCAAGCTCGAGAACGGGCAGTTCGAGATCGACCTCGGGTCGTCGGCGCCCGGAGGAGAGCGGGCGCTGCCGCCGATCCCCGGCGGCGCCGACGAGCGGCGCGGGCAGGAGCGCGCGGAGCACGACCGTGAGCGGGCGGCCGGCGGGAGGTCGCGGCGGGGTCATCGTGGCGGTCGCGGCGCCGCGGTGGAGCCGGCCCACGAAGCGCCCGCCGCCGGCGCGTCCGGCGTGGCTCCGATGTCGCTGGCGGAGGCGTTCGAGCTGCTGAAGCGGGCGCTCCGGGAGGTGGGGGCGTTCGCGCCGACGGTCGTGAACGAGGACCTGGTGCGCGAGCGGATGGAGACGCTGCATGGCAGCGCCCAGGATCCGCTGTTCAACCGTCCCCGGTTCGGACGCCTGTTGCGCCAGGCGCACGATGCCGATCTGGTGGACCTGTCGAAGACCGAGCGCGGGTACGAGGTGACGCTGAAGGGCGAGGCGGCGCCCGCGCCGGCGGAGCCGGAAGCGCGCGGCGGAAGCGGGCGTCGGGGCCGGGGCCGCGGTCGGGGGCGCGCGGCGGACCACGTCGAGCCGGCGGAGGAGCCGGCGGCGGCGGACGTGGCACCCGCCGCTCCCTCGGCTCCCCCCGCGCACGCCGCGCCGGCGCGCGGGATCCGCTACCGCCGCGGCTCGGTGCGGCCGGCGGCCCCGGCCGCCGGCATCCCGATGGTGGGGATGGTGGAGGTCGAAGAAGCGCAGCCGGAGCCGCCCAAGGGCTCGGCGCGGCGGCGCGTGAGGGGAGGCGCCGGGCGCCGGCCGACCGGGCGCTCGCGAGCGAGGAAGAAGAAGCCCGAGGAACCGACCTCGGAGTCGTGATCCCGCGGCCGCTCCCGCCGGAGTTCTACGCGCGGGACACCGTCGTCGTCGCGAAGGCGCTGCTGGGGCAGCTGCTCGTCTCCGTGGTCGGGGGCCGCCGCTGCCTCGCGCGCATCGTGGAGACGGAAGCCTACGTCGGGCCGCACGACCCGGCGTGCCACGCCGCGGCCTGGCGGCGCACGCCGCGTAACGAGGCGCTCTACGGCCCGCCCGGCCTCGCCTACGTCTACTTCACCTACGGCATGCACTGGTGCGTGAACGTGGTCACGGAGCCGGAGGGCTACCCGGCGGCCGTCCTGCTGCGCGCGGCCGAGCCGTTGGAGGGGCTCGCCGCGATGCGGCGGCGGCGGGGCCGGGTACCTGATCTGGCACTGGCGGCCGGCCCGGCCCGGCTCACCCAGGCGCTCGGCATCGACCGGCGCCTCGACGGTCACCGCCTCGTGTCCCGGCCGCTGTGGCTCGCGGCGGGTCGCCCGGTGCCGGCGCGCCAGGTGGTCACCGCTCCGCGCATCGGCATCCGGGTCGCCGTGGACTGGAAGCTGCGCTTCTATGTGCGAGGCAGTCCCTACGTCAGCCGGCCCCGTTAGCGGCGTCAGCGCACTCGGCCGCGTTGGACCCCCGGCTCCGCGAGGGTGGCCGCCGAGCGCGCCTGCCGGTGGCACGGTGGGGTGGAACGCGAAGCGGCCAGCCCGAATCGGCTGGCCGCTCCTCCGGGGTGTCGGCGCCGTTCAGCGCTGGGTCGCCGCGTCGCTGGTCTCGCGCGAACCGAGGAACGCGTAGCGGACCCCGGCCTCGAAGGACGACGACCCGTTGGGAAGCATGAAGTCACGCCCCTGCGGACTGAACTGCGCCTGCCCGAAGACGGCCAGCTTGCCCACCCTGATCTGCAGGCCGATCATGGCCAGGGCGAACCCGCCGGACGAGTTCTGTTCGACGAACTGCGTCTGCACCGAGGTGGGCGACGCGCTGTTGACCGCGGCGTTGCTGAGCGTCTCGATCACGAAGCCGCCGCCGGCGTACGGTTGAATGTTCCCGTTCCACGGCAGGACCAGAATGGCGATCTGAATGCGCTGCATGGCGTCCCACACCGCCGGGACGGTCGTGCCGGTGGACGTGGTGAAGATGTCGCCGGTCTGCTTGAAGGTGGTGGAGTACGACGCGTACAGGGCGGTGCGGCGCGCGGTGATCATCCACTCCCCGCCGGCCTGCGGCTGGTTGACCTTCCCGGACGGCGTCGAATAGCTGAGCAGGCCGCCCTTCGCCCCCCAGTACCACTGGTTCTGCCAATCCTGGATCTGTGCGGCTAGCGGCGCAGCCGAGGCAAGCACCAGCAGGGCGGCGATCGCCAGCGAGCGGTGTCGCGTCATGGCTTTCCTCTCAGATGAGACGGTCGCGGCGAAGCAAGGCCCCAAAATAGGGCAGGGGCTCGAAAAAGGCGAGAGACCTGGGCCCTCCGGGCTCCACTGGGGCTTGCCGGCACGTGGTCTGCCGGCAGCCTGCTAGATCACACCCAGCTTGCGGCCGACCTTCTGGAACGCCTGCACCGCCATCTCCAGCTGCTCGGGCGAGTGGGCCGCCGAGACCTGGCAGCGCACGCGCGCCTGGCCCTGCGGCACCACGGGGTAACCGAATCCCGTGACGAACACGCCTTCCTCCAGCAGCGCGTCGCTCATCCTGATGGCCAGGGCGGTCTCGCCGAGGATGACCGGAATGATCGGCGTGTCCCCGGCGAGCGGCTTGAAGCCGGCCTCCCGGAGCGCGGAGCGGAACCAGCGCGCGCTGGCGTGCAGGCGGGCCACCAACTCGGGATGCGCCCGCAGCACCTGGACGGCGGCCAGCGCGCTGGCGGCGACCGTGGGCGGCAGCGCGTTGGAGAAGAGCTGCGGCCGCGAGCGCTGCGTCAGGTAATCGCACAGCGCCGAGGACGAGGCCGTGAACCCGCCGGCGGCGCCCCCCAGGGCCTTCCCCAGCGTGCTGGTGATCACGTCCACCTGCCCCATCAGGCCGGCGTACTCCGCCGTGCCGCGCCCCGTCGCCCCCAGCACGCCGGTGGCGTGCGAGTCGTCCACCGCCACCACCGCGTCGTGCCGGCGGGCCAGCTCACAGATGTCGGCCAGCTTCGCCACGTCGCCCTCCATCGAGAACACGCCGTCGGTGAAGATGAGCCGGGTGCGTGAGCCCCTGGCGGCGACGAGCTTCTCCTCGAGGTCCGCCATGTCGGAGTGGCGGTAGACCAGCGACTGGCACTTGGTGATCTGCCGGGCGAGGCGGACGGCGTCGATGATGGAGGCGTGGTTGAGCTGGTCGGAGATGACGACGTCGTCCTCGCCGAGGATGGTCGCGCACAGGCCTTCGTTGGCGTTCCAGCACGAGACGTAGGACAGCGACGCCTCGGTGCCCACCAGAGCGGCGAGCGCGCGCTCCAGCTCCCGGTGGACGGTGAACGTCCCGCAGATGAAGCGCACCGAGCCGGTGCCGGCCCCGTAGCGGTCGAGGCCCGCCTTGCCGGCGGCGACGACGTCGGGGTGATCGCACAGGCCGAGATAGTTGTTGGACGAGAGGATGATGACGTCGCCGCGCCCTTCCATCACCGTGCGCGCGCCCTGCGGCGCGTCGAGATGGTTGAGGCGCTTGTAGACGCCGGTCCGCTTGAACTCCTCCAGCTCCGCCTGCAGCCGCGCGGTCAGGGTCGAGGCGCTCATGCGCTCACGCTCCGATGTCGAGAATCACCTTCCCGGCGTCGCCGCTGCGGATGGCGGCGATCGCGTCGTCGATCTTCTCCAGGGGGAAGCGATGCGTGATGGCCGGCCGTGGATCGAACTGCCCCGAGCGCAGGAAGCGCTGCATCAAGTGCCAGGTCTCGTACATCTTGCGGCCGATCACGCCGTAGATGGTGATGCCCTTGAACACGATCTCGTTGGCGAAGTCGATCGGCACGTCGCCGTCCGGGATGCCCAGGAGGTGCACGCGCCCACCGTAGCGCACCACCTTGAAGCCGGTGTGCAACGCGCTCGGCGCTCCCGACATCTCGCACACCAGGTCCGCGCCGTCACCCTTCGACAGCTCGAGCACCGCCGCTTCCACGTCGTCCGTCCTCGGGTTCACCACCCGGGTCGCGCCCATCTTCCGCGCCAGCGCCAGCCGCTTGGGGTTCACGTCCGCCGCGATCACCGCTGCGGCGCCGGCGGCCTTGGCGATCCCGACCGCGAAGCAGCCGATCGGCCCGCAGCCGAGGATCAGCACGATGCTGCCCGACACCTCGGTGCTCAGCACCGTGTGAAACGCGTTCCCCATCGGGTCCATGATGGCCCCGATCTCGGTGGGAATGCCGTCCAGCATCATCACGTTGCTGGCCGGCATCACGTGGTACTCGGCGAAGCAGCCGTTGCGGTCCACGCCGATGATGGAGGTGCGCTTGCACACGTGGCCGTTGCCGGTCCGGCACTGGAGGCAGTGGCCGCAGATGATGTGGCCTTCGGCGGTGACCAGCTGGCCCGGCTGGAAGTCCTCGTGCACCTCGCTGCCGACCTCGACGATCTCGCCCGCGAACTCGTGGCCGACCGTGAACGGGGGCTTGCAGCGTCCCTGCGCCCACGGATTCCAGTCGGCGATGTGGAGGTCGGTGCCGCAGACGCCGGCGTGATGCACGCGGATCAAGACGTCGGACGGCCCGCACGTCGGCTTGGGCACCTCGCGCACGACGAGACCCGGCCCGGCGGCCGCCTTGACGATCGCTTTCATGGCTCCTCGGAAGACAGAAGAGGTTACACCATACTGCGGAGGCAGCCACCGTCCACGGCAAGAACTGCGCCGGTAATATAGGATGCGCGCTCGGAAGCGAGAAACGCGACGGCGGACGGCAGCTCGCCCGCCCGCCCCAGGCCCACGGACGAGCCGCCGGCCGGCGCCACGCGCCCCGCGAGACCGAGGTCCACGGCTAGTCGCGCGGCTCCACGCGCACGGCCGTGACCTTGAACTCCGGAATCTTGGCGTAGGGATCGAGCACCGTGTTGGTCAGCAGGTTGGCGGCCGCCTCGCGGAAGTGGAACGGGACGAACACCTGCCGCGGCCGCACCCGGTCGGAGAGCCGGGCGCCGATGAGGATCGAGCTGCGCCGCGAGGTGACGCGCACCTGGTCGCCGTCCCGGACGCCGAGATCGGCGGCGTCGGCGGGGTTCAACTCGACGGTGGGCACGGGCTCCCGCGAGTCGAGTCCCCGGGACCGGCGCGTCATCGTGCCGGTATGCCAGTGGTAGAGCTGGCGGCCCGTGTTCATGACGAACGGGTACTCCGCGTCCGGCAGCTCCGCTGGCGGCAGGTACTCCACCGGGACCATCGTCCCGCGTCCGTCGCCGGTCGGGAAGCGGTCGTCGAACAGGAAGGCGGTGCCCGCACTCCCGGCGTCGGGCACCGGGTACTGCAGCCCCGCCGGGTCGAGTGCCTGGTAGGTCACGCCGGCCCACGAGGGCGTGACCGACGCGATCTCACGCATCACGCTCTCCGCGTCCTCGAACGGCGTCCGGAAGCCGACCCGCCGCGAGAGCTCGAGCAGGATGTCGAGGTCCCGGCGGGCCCGGCCGGGCGGGCGGCAGGCCGCCCGCACCAGCTGGAGCCGGCGCTCGGTGTTGACGAACGTGCCGTCCTTCTCGGCGAACGACGTGCCGGGGAGCACGACGTCGGCGAAACGGGCGGTCTCGGTGAGGAACAGGTCCTGCACGGCCAGGAACTCGAGGCCGAGGAACCAGTCCTCCGCGTGCGCGACGTTGGGGTCGGAGATCACCGGATTCTCGCCGAAGATGTACATCCCGGCCACCGGCGAGTCGGCACCGACGATCTCGGTGACCTTGAGGCCGGGCTTGAGCGACAGCGCGTCCTCCGGCACCTGCCACGCCGCGGCGAAGCGGCGGCGGACCTGGGGATCGTTCACCGGCTGGTAGTCGGTGTACGACATCGGGATCCCGCCGACGTCCGAGGCTCCCTGCACGTTGTTCTGGCCCCGGATCGGAATCATCGCCGCCCCCCACCGTCCGATCATGCCCGTGGCGAGGATCAGGTTGAGGAGCGACGCGACGATGTCGGTGCCGGTCGAGTGCTGGGTGAGGCCCATCGCCCACAGGGTGGACGTCCTCGGTCCCCGGGCGTAGAGCTCCGCCGCCCGCGCGATGAGGCCCGCGGGGACGCCGGTGATGGCCTCGGCGCGCTCCAGGGTGTAGGGCGCCACCGCGGCCGCCACCGGCTCGAAGCCGTGGGTGCGCGCCGCGATGAAGGGGCGGTCCACCAGCCCCTGGGCGATGACGTGGTGCAGCATGGCGTTGAACAGCACGACGTCGGTGCCGGGCATCAGCTGCAGGTGGATGTCGGCGCGGCGGGCCAGCTCGATCCCGCGCGGCTCGGCGACGATCAGCACGGCGCCGCGGCGCTGCGCGCGCTTGATGGCCGCCCCGAACACCGGATGCGCCTCGGTCACGTTCGCGCCGGCGACGAAGATGACGTCGGCCTCGTGCTCCACCTCCCGCATCGACCCGGACGCCGCGGACGTGTTGAGGGCGCGCTGCATCGCGGCGACCGACGAGGAATGGCACAGCCGGGTGCAGTGGTCCACGTTGTTGGTTCCGAAGCGGCCGCGGAAGATGCGCTGCAGGACGTAATTCTCCTCGTTGGTGCACTTGGCCGAGCAGAAAACGGCGAGCGCGTCCGGGCCGCGCTCGGCATGGAGACGCACCAGCTCCTGCGCGGCCAGCTCCAGGGCCTCTTCCCAGGTGGCCTCGCGGAACGGCTCGTACCAGGCGGCCGGCGTCGCCACGCGGTCGCGCACGTCGTCCACGCCGCGGGCCGTGCGGGCCAGCTCGCCGAGCGACTTCCCCACCGATCGCGCCGGCGGACGCGCCTTGGCGCGCGCGCCCTCCGCTTCGATGGTCAGCCAGGGGCCGCGGCGGCGCTCCCCCTCCGTCGGCCCCTCCCACATCCATCGCCCGGCGCGCTTGACCCAGCCCCGCCGGATCAGCGGCGTGGTCAGGCGATCGCGATGCTGCGGGAAGTCGTAGCCGAACCGGCCCTTCACGCAGGTGGAGCCGATGTTGGGCGTGTTCTCCTCGATCCACGGGCTGGTGACGCGGACCAGCTCCTCGCCCCGCGCGTGCAGATCGACCTGGCACCCCACGCCGCAGTACGGGCAGACGGATCGCACCACCCGGTCGGGCTCGGCGATCTGGAGCTCGGTGAACTTCTCGCGCGGCAGGACCTCGTGGATGGCGCCGGTGGGGCACACGCGCACGCACTCGCCGCACCAGGTGCAGGCGGCGTGATCGGGGTCCCCGTCGCCGCCCACCACGATCTCGGCGCCGCTCCCCCGCTGCGCCACATCCAGCACGCCCACCACCTGGATGTCCGCGCAGGCCCGGACGCAGCGGGTGCACAGGATGCAGGTGCTCATGTCGTGCCGGATCATCGGGTCGCCGGGCCGCTCGTCGCCGGTGCGGAGGGCGAGCTCGTGGTCGCGGACCGGCCGCACCGGGACCTGCGTAGCGCCGGACCAGTCGCTCGAACTCGTTCAGGTGGTTGCCGCCCGACCGCAGGTGGTCGCTGGGGTAGCGCTCGAGCAGCAGGCCGAGCACGCTGCGGCGGTTGGCGAGGGCGGCGGCCGACTCCGTCTCGACGACCATGCCCTCCTGTGCGACCGTCGCGCAGGCCGCCGCGAGCTTCGGCGATCCGGCCACGCTCACCAGACAGATCCGGCACGATCCGACGATCGGGAGCATGGGATACCAGCACAACGTCGGCACGTCGATGCCGGCGGTGCGCGCGGCTTCGAGAATCGTCGTGCCTTCAGCGACACGAAGGGGGCGGCCATCAACCGTGAACGTGATCATCGGCGTGTCAATGGGTCAGTGTGATTGTACACCGCCGCCGGGTGACGTGCCAAATCGTCGCTGCGAGCTATTGCGCGTCGCAGCGACTCTTATATATTGGCGTTCAAGGCTTTGCGGCATTGCACGGAGACACTGTTTGGATTCAACCCTAAAGATCCTCGAGACGAAAACGTCAGTCGCGCCCGTGGCGACGGTTGTGGCGTCGCTCCACGCCTCGCGCGGCATCTGTTCCGACCCCCGCTCCTCCACCACCTACAGCACTGTCCATGGTGTTTGACCGCCGGCCACTTCGGGCCGCCGGATTGTTTCACCATTTCGAGGAGGCTGTATGGCGATGAAGAAGAAGAAGGCCGCCAAGAAGACGGCGAAGAAGTCCGCGAAGAAGAAGAAGTAGCTTTCGCGGAGATGCACAGGGGCCGGTGCTTTTGCCGGCCCCGCGCATTTCCCTATATTGCGCCGCGTGATCCTGCACGACGAGCGGCGCAATCTCGACCTCCCCGTGGACGGCGCGTCCGCGCGCCTGGGGCGGGATCCCACCCTCGACATCCCCTGTGCCCCGGACGACGACGTCGTCAGCGCCGTGCACGCACGCGTGTGGCGCGACGCCGGCGGCTCGTGGTGGCTGGAAGACCTCGGCAGCACCAACGGCACCTGGCTGAACGGGCGGCGGATCGCCGCGGCGGAGCCGCTGCGCGCCGGCGACCGGTTCACCCTCGGGCAGCGCGGGCCGGCGCTGCGGGTGGGCCTCCCGGGCGAACCGGCGCGCACCCGCGCCGAGGTGGCCCCCGGTCCCGCGCTGCCGGCGCTCAAGCTGCGGCGGGTGGCGGGCGGCGAGGACCTGGTGGCGCACGGCCGCGAGATCCTCCTCGGACGCTCCGCCACCTGCACGATGCCGCTGCGCACCGTCGCCGACACCGTGGTCTCCAAGCGCCACGCCGCGGTGGCCTTCGACGAGACGGAGGCCGCGACCATCACCGACCTCGACAGCCGCAACGGCACCTTCGTCAACGGCCAGCGGGTCCGCGGCCCCGCCATGCTGAGGCTGGGCGACCGCATCATGCTCGGCTGGCACGGCCCGCTGTTCGAGGTGCGCGTGCTGGCCGCGGCGAGCCTGCCGGAGGGGCAGGGCGCGGAGTACCGCCCGCGGCTGCAGCCGGCCAGGACGCTCGCCGGCATCGTGCAGGTGGCGCGTGGCGAGGCCGGCGCGGCCACCGCCGCCCGCACCGGGGTGTTCGTCCGGTCGCTCGCGCGGCAGCTGGCCCGGGAGTCGTCCGCCGCGTTTCGCGCCGTGGCCGCCCTGGTCGTCGTCGCGCTGGCGGCGATGGCGGCGCTGATCTACCGGAACGCCGCGCGCGAGCAGGCGGCGGCCGAGGCGCAGTTGGCCAGCGCGGAACGCGCGTTCGCCGCCCAGCTCCGGTCGGCGAGCGAGGCGCAGCTCAGGGCGGATTCCGTCATCGTGAGGCTGCGCGGCGACCTCAGCGCGGCGCGGCGGTCCAGCGTGCCGCGCGCGGCGGTGGAGAGCCTCGAGGCCCAGCTGCGGGCGGCGGAATCGCGCGCCGGCTCCGGGGTGGGACCCGCCACGGTAGCGGACTTCTCGCGCGTGTCGGCGGAGAACCAGGCGGCGGTCGGCCTGGTGATCGTCCGTTACCAGTTCGACTCGGTGATGGGGAGCGGCTTCGTGATCACGCCCTCCGGGTACCTGCTGACCAACGGGCACGTGGTCCAGGATCCGACCCGCACCCGGCCGCGGGTCATCGAGGTGGTGATGGCCGACACGCGTACGCCGCTGGTCGCCGACCTCGTCGCCGCCAGCGACGTCCGGGACCAGGACATCGCCGTGCTCAAGATCCGCAACTTCCACGGCGCGGTCGTCCGGGCCATCGACTGGATGGGGCGCGGGGTGCGGCAGGGCGCTCCGGCGGCGCTGATCGGCTTCCCCCGCGGCACACTGCTGGCCTTCGATCAGAATGGCTTCGTGCGCACGACGATGTTCGCCGGGGTCATCGCGAAGGCCACCGCCGAGTGGATCCAGTTCGCGGGGTCCACCGACGCCGGGTCGTCCGGAAGCCCCGTCTTCGACGTCGAGGGTGAGGTGATCGGCATCCACTACGGCGCGTACGCGTCGCCGGGCGGCGACAGCGCCCCGGTCTCGCTCGGGTTCGCGATCCCGATTGGTCGGGCACGCCGCTGGCTGCCGCCGGATGCGAGATCTGAATTGGGGCTCTGACGCTGTCGGGAGCGAGGGGAGAGAGCAGCGCTCGGGTTCTGCCAGCCGGATATGGGAGGGGGCCCGGCACTCGCCGGGCCCCCCTTGCGTTCGATCGAGACGGACGGGCTACATGCGCTCCCGCCACTCCTCTTCGTTGTTCGCGTCTTCCTCGTTGGCCCAGAACCACATCAGGATCCGGGGTGTGCGACGCGCCTCGTCGCCATCGCGGATCACGATTCCCACCGGCTCACTCGCCGCCAATATCGCTGTCGCCATACGACCTTCCCGCCGCAAAGAATGAGGATGCCGCGCTCCGGGCGCGGACAAGACCACTGCCCCTTCCTATGGCATTGGTCGTGCCTCATCCACGAATATTGTAAGTTGTTGTTCTGCAGGTCGTTACAGAATAGAGCGAGAAACGTAATCAAGATTCCGTGTCAGAGTGACACAGACTCCATCGTTTCACTCTGACTCGCCCCGGGGTGGGTGGCGATGAAACCGACGTTGCGGGAACGACGAGCACTCGCGCCGGCGGGTTGGGCGCGCGAGACGGTCCAGTCCGCGTAGAGCGAGCGCAGCGCGTCGCTGGAGAACAGGGCGGCCTTGCCCCCCGTGCTCACGGCGGGCATCACGACGTGGTGGCCGCCCGCGGCGGTGACGGCCTTGAGCCGCCGGATGAGATCGGCGCGGTCGCCGGCGGCGAGGCCCGCGAGGGCCGGTGTCTCGATGACGCAGCCGTCGATGGCTCGATCCGGCGTCCATCCTTCGAGCGGGACGACGAGGCATTCGACGCGGCTGCCGAGCTGCTCGGCGGTGGCTCGGTTCTCCAGGCCCTCGATCGCGGCGAGGTCGGGATCGCCCACCAGCACCGTGGCGCCGCGCGCCGCGAGGAACAGTGCGCAGGCGCCGTCGGCGGCGCCCACCACCGCGATGCGGTCTTGGTCCTCGATGCGCTCGGCCAGGGTGACCACCGGGTCGTGCGCGGCGAGTCCCCAGTGCGACGGCTGCGCCTGGGCGGCGCGCAGGGCCAGGTGGCGCTCGCGCCAGCGGCGGTACGACGGGAGCCGGAGGCGGCGGCGGATGATGGAGTCCACCTGTTCCTGGAGCAGCACCTCGGTCAACTGGTACTGCTCGGTGCGGGCCAGCTCCTGGACCGCCTCGTCGCCGATGCCGAGGATCGAGGCGCGCGGCAGGCCGTCCTTGTACTCCTCGATGCGCTGCTCGATGAACTCTTCGTACTCCGAGCGCAGGCTGCGCGGGGGCCGGCGGGCACGGGGCGCCACGGCGCTCAGCACGGTTCGACGTGCACGACCACGCGGTCGAGCTTGAGGTCCTGCCTGAGGCGCTGTTCGACCGCGTCGGCGATGTCGTGGGCCTCGCCCACCGGCAGCACGGCGGAGACCCGGATGGTGAGCTCGGCGAAGGCGACGCCGGCGGCGAGGCGCGAGCGGATGTCGTGGACGGAGCGCACGCCCTCCACCCCCTCGGCGGAGCGGCGCACCGTCTCCGGCGCCTGCGCGGCCTGGTCGACGAGGACGGGAACGCCGCGGCGCAGGATCTGGTACGCGACCCGTGCGATCAACGCCACGACGGCCAGCGTCACGATCGGGTCCACGTGCGGCACGCCGACCCGCGACAGCAGGGAGCCGGCGATCACGCCGGTGGTGATCATTACGTCCACGCGGGTGTGTGCCGCGTCCGCCAACAGCAGGTCGCTGGCGTACTCGCGCCCCTTGCGGACCTCGAACCACGCCACCCACAGGTTGATGGCCAGCGTGCCCACCAGGAGCCCCAGGTCGAGGCCGGTGAGGGACGGCGACGGCGTCGAGGCCACGAGCCGGCCGACCGCGCTCTTCAGCAGCTCGAAGGACGCGACCGCGAGGAAGATCACGATCCCCAGCGCGCCGAGCACCTCGAACTTCCCGTGCCCGTACGGGTGCTTGGCGTCCGCTTCGGCGCCGGCGTACACCATCAGGATGATGAACAGGACGTTGTTGAGTGCGTCCACCGAGGAGTGGACGCCGTCGCTGATGACCGAGAGGGAGCCCGCCGAGACGCCGACGGCGATCTTGGCCCCCACCACGACCAGGTTGGCAGCGAGGAGACCGAGAAAGACGCGCTGGATGGAAGCCGTGCGGTCGCGCCCCGCGACGCGCGCCACTGACATGGGGGCAAGCTGAGGAGCCTGCCGGCGGCTGTCAACTCCCTTGTACGCGTTTCCGCCGCCCCGTAGCTTGGCTTCACGAGAACGGGAGCGCGATGCACCTGGACCTGCATGTCCACTCGACGTATTCGGACGGGGCGCTCGGACCGGCGGCCGTGGTGGCGGCTGCGCGGCGAGCCGGTCTCGGCATGATCGCGCTCGCCGACCACGACACGGCGGCGGGCATCGCTCCGGCCCGCGCGGCGGCTGAGGGCGGGTTCGCGGTCATTGCCGCC
Organism: uncultured Gemmatimonadales bacterium; assembly: GCA_963729955.1. Taxonomy (GTDB): domain Bacteria; phylum Gemmatimonadota; class Gemmatimonadetes; order Gemmatimonadales; family JACORV01; genus Fen-1245. Next base: position 241,900 of record CAVSQA010000001.1, on the reverse strand, counting down.
ATCGAGATCACGTCGCGGCTGGACGGGAGGGAGCTGCATCTCCTGGGATACGGCTTCCGGATCCACGACGCGGGCGTCGCCGCCCTCGAGGCGCGGGCCGCCGCGGCGCGCCGGGAGCGCATGGCCGAGATGATCGAGCGGCTGCGCGACCTGGGCGTGGTGATCACGGCGGCCGAGGTGACCGCCGAACCGGAGTGCGTCTCCATCGGGCGGCTGCACCTGGCGCGCGCCCTGGTCCGCTCGGGCCGGGCGGGCTCGATCTCGGACGCCTTCGCCCGCTTCATCGGGGACGGGGCACCGGGCTTCGTGCCGAGCCGCGGCCTGGACGTGGTCGACGCCATTGCGGCGGTGGTCGCCGCCGGAGGGTGTGCCGTGTGGGCGCACCCCGCGCTGGACGACGCCCGTCACTTCGCGCGGCTCAGGGAGAGCGGGCTGGGCGGCGTGGAGGCGCTCCGCCCGTCGCTGGACCCGCACGCCTCGGTCGAGCTCGAGCAGGCGGCGCGCGCCGCCGGACTCCTCGTGACCGGCGGGTCCGACTGGCACGGCGCCCCGCGCCCCGCGCTGGGCAGCTGGTTCGTGACCGAGCAGCACGTCGGGGCGTTCCTGGAGCGCCTCGGGATCACCGTACCCTAGTGAGGAGACGACCGATCGCGCGGCGCAGCTCGCCACCTGCCGCGACCCGTCGCTTCCCCTGGTGGTCGAGCTGGTGTCGCTGGTCGCGGCCTTCGGGCAGCGGGTCGCGCGCTAGTCGAGGGCCCGGAGCAGGGCGCCTTTCAGGTAGCCGGTCTCGGGGATGGTGACGATCTCGGGGTGGTCCGCGGCGGCGCCGCGAATCTCGAGCAGCTGAAGCCGGCGGCCGCTGTCGGCCGCGGCGTCGGCGAGCATCGCGAAGAAGTCCCCGCGATGCACGTGGTGCGAGCACGAGGCGGTGAACAACAGCCCACCGGGCGCGAGCAGCTGGATCGCCCGCAGGTTCACTTCCTTGTAGCCGGCGAGCGCGCGCGGCAGCGAACGCCGGTCGCGCGCGAACGCCGGCGGATCGAGCACCACGACGTCGAACCGCTCGCCGGCCGCCGCGGCCTCCTTCAGCCAGTCGAAGGCGTTCGCCTCGACGGCGCGGACCGTGCTGCACCCGTTCAGCTCCGCGTTGCGCTGGAGCCTGGCCAGCGCCTCCCCGGAGATCTCCACCGCCACGACCTCCCGCGCGCCGCCGAGGGCGAGATGCAGCGTGAAGCCGCCGTGGTAGGCGAAGGCGTCGAGGCAGCGGCCCCGGGCCAGCGTCCCCACCAGCCGCCGGTTCTCGCGCTGGTCGAGGAACGCGCCCGTCTTCTGGCCGGTCCACGGCGCGGCGAGGTAGCGAACACCAGGGGCCTCCGCGACCTCGATGTCCTGGGGCACCGCGCCGAACGCGAGTGTCACTTCGCGCGGCAGCCGCTCGCGCTCCCGCACCGCGGCGTCGTTCCTGAGCAGGATGCCGGCCGGGGCGAGGGTCTCCCGGATGGCCGCCAGCACGTCGTCGCGCACCGCCTCCAGGCCCGCCGAGAGCAGCTGCACCACCGCGCAGTCGCCGTAGCGGTCCACGATCAGCGACGGCAGCCCGTCGGCCTCGGCGTGCACCACGCGGTAGGCGCCGTCGGTGATGCCGGATCGCCGCTCCAGGGCCGCCGCCAGCATCGCCTGCCACCAGGCGCGCCTGCACCGCCGTGCCCTCGGGCGCGAGCCAGCGCACGCGGATCTCGGATGCGGGCGAGTAGAGCGCCGTGCCGAGCCCCTTGCCGCGCTCGTCCACGAGGTGCGCGAGGCCGGGGGCATCGCCGTCGGCGTCGCGGATGTCGGAGCGGAAGACCCAGGGGTGGCCGGCGCGCAGCCGGCCCACGCCGCGCGGGGCCACGACCACCGTCGGGCCTGCGGCGGGCGTGGTCACCGGCCCACCGCGTCGCGCAGCGCGCGGGTCGCGCTCTCCGCGTCGGGCGCGTCGAGCACGGCACGGATCACGGCCACGCCGCCGGCTCCGGCGGCCATCAGGGCGGGGACGAGGGCCGCGGTCACGCCGCCGATGGCGACGGCCAGGACTGCGGGCGCCGCGGCGTGCACCTGCCGGAAGCCTTCCACCCCGATCGCCGCGCCGGCGTCGGCCTTGCTGGCGGTGACGGCGATGGGCCCGATGCCCAGGTAATGCGCGCCGGCGCCGGAGGCGCGGCGGGCCTCCGCGGGGTTACCCGCCGAGCCGCCGAGCCAGAAGCCGGCCGGCGCGATCGCGCGCGCGGCGTCGATCGGGAAGTCGTCCTGCCCGAGGTGGCAGCCTGCCGCGCCGGTGGCCAGGGCGACGTCGAGCCGGTCGTTGACGACCACCGGCAGCGCCGTCGCCGCCATCACTCGGCGCGCCAGGTCCGCCACGTCCCGCGCCGCGGCCTCCTTGGCGCGCAGCTGGAGCATGGTGGCGCCTCCCCTGGCCGCGCGGGCCGCCAGCGCGGCCAGGTCGCGGTCGCCGGCCACGCCGGCGTCGAGGATCACGACGAGGCGCAGCGCGTCCGCCAGGCTGGCCGGCGCGCTCACGGGAGCAGCGGGCGCGGCGCGGCGGCGCTGTCCGACCTGGTCGCGCTGTCCGGCTTGGCGGCGCCGTGCGGCATGGTCGCGCTGTCCGGCTTGGCGGCCGCGTGCGGCAGGGCGGCGCTGTCCGGCCTGGCGGCCGCGTGCGGCATGGCGGCGCTGTCCGGCCTGGCGCTCCGCCGCGCGGCCTCGACCTGGCGGGCGACGACCGTGCTCTCCCGTCGCGCCACCAGGATGCTGTCCCGGCGCGCGGCCTGGGCCTCGGCCCGCAGGCGTCGCGCCACCCGGACCGAGTCCGCGTGCTCCTGCGCAGTCTCGCTGAACATGTGGGTGCCGTCGGGGCGCGCGACGAAGAACAGGTAATGGTGCTTGGCCGGCCACAGCGCGGCGAGAAGGCTGGAACGGCCGGGCGAGTCGATCGGGCCCGGCGGCAGCCCCGCGTGGAGATAGGTGTTGTACGGGGACTTGACGCTGAGGTCCTTGAGCAGCACCCGGTTGACGTGCCGGCCCATCGCGTAGATGACCGTGGGATCCGCGGCGAGCCTCATCGGGTGCCGGCCCTTGAGACGGTTGTAGTACACCCCCGCGATCACCTGGCGCTCGGAGTGACGCCGCGCCTCCGCTTCGACGATGCTCGCCAGGGTGACGACCTGGTGCGGCGTGAGGCCGATCTCGCCGGCCCGCGCGTCCCACCCCGTGTCCCACTGCGCCTGGAACTGCTGCACCATCTGCGCGACCAGCTGCGCCGCCGACGCGCCGAACACGACCCGGTACGTCTCGGGGAAGAGGTAGCCCTCGATCGTGGAGTCGTTGGGCGGAATGCCGAGCCGCTCGCGCAAGGCGGGGTCGCGCGTCGCCGCGATGAAGGCCGCCGTGTCCATCCCGAGCTGCGCGTGCGCCGCCTCCGCCATCTCGCGGATCGTGTAGCCCTCCGGCACCGTGAAGAAGTCGTCCTTGGTGCGGCCGGAGAGCATGTCGTCGAGGATCTTCCGGGTCGTCTCGCCGCGCGCGAACTCGTAGCGGCCCGGGCGCAGATGCCGGTCCAGGCCGCGGTAGCGGGCCACGAGCCAGCCGTAGACGTGCGCCACGATCAGGAACCGCTCGGGAGAGGTGATGACCTGGTGCGCGGCGAGCGATTCGGCGACTGCGGTGAGCGACGCGCGCTTGGGCACGATCAACTGCTCGCGAGGGGCGTCGGCCGCGGGGCCGCAGGCGGCGAGCAGGGCGCAGGCGCAGGCCGGCCACAGCGCGCGGCCTGGGCGGGTCATCACGCGGCGCCCCCGTCGGCCGGCGGTCCGCCGGCCGTGGCGCGCTGCGCATCGAGGTAGTGCTGCAGGATCGCGACGGCCGCCATCTGGTCGATCCGCTCGCGCGAGTCGCGGTCCCGGACGCCGGCGGCACGCGCCGCCCGCAATGCCGCCGCGGTGGAGAGCCGCTCGTCCCAGTAGGTCACCGGGACGCCGGAGCGGCGGGCCACCGCGTCGCCGAGGGCCCGCGCCTCGCGAGCCGCCTCGCCTTCGGCGCCCGCGAGGTCGAGGGGCAGGCCGACCACGACCAGCGATACCTGGTGGCGCGCGACGAGTTCGACGATGGCGGCGACGGGAGCGCGGTGGTTGGCGCGGCGAGTCAGGGTGACGAGGGGCTGGGCGATGAGCCGGGTCGGGTCGGAGAGCGCGAGGCCGAACCGCTTGCCGCCCCAGTCCACGGCGAGCACGCGCCCCGCGTCCGGGCCTGCGCCCGGCGTCCCCCCTCCGGGCCGCACGGCCCGTCAGCCCTGGGCCATCGTCGCGAAGAATTCCTTGTTGTTCTTGGTCCGCTTCATCCGCTCGATCAGGAACTCGATCGCCTCGACCGGCGGCATGTCGGCCAGGAACTTCCGGAGCAGGTACATCCGGTTGAGCTCGTCCGGCGGCAGCAGCAGCTCTTCCTTGCGGGTGGCGCTCTTCTGCACGTCGATCGCGGGCCAGATGCGCCGCTCGCTGATCTTCCGGTCCAGCACCAGCTCCATGTTGCCCGTGCCCTTGAACTCCTCGAAGATCACCTCGTCCATCCGGCTCCCGGTCTCGATCAGCGCCGTCCCGACGATGGTGAGCGAGCCCCCGCCCTCGATGTTGCGCGCCGCGCCGAAGAAGCGCTTCGGCTTGTGCAGGGCGTTGGCGTCCACGCCGCCCGAGAGGATCTTGCCGGAGTGCGGGACGACCACGTTGTGGGCCCGCGCCAGCCGGGTGATCGAATCGAGCAGGATGACCACGTCCTTTCCCGATTCCACCAGCCGCTTCGCCTTCTCGAGCACCATGTCGGAGACCTGCACGTGCCGGTCGGCCGGCTCGTCGAAGGTCGAGGAGATGACCTCGGCCTTCACGTTCTCCTCCATGTCCGTCACTTCCTCCGGCCGCTCGTCGATCAGCAGCACGATCAGCACGCACTCCGGATGGTTCTCGGTGATGGAGTTGGCGAGCTTCTGGAGGAGAATCGTCTTGCCCGCCTTGGGCGGCGAGCTGATCAGTGCGCGCTGCCCCTTGCCGATCGGCGCGAGCATGTCGATCACCCGCATCGACAGGTCGCTGTCCTTGCGCTCGAGCCGCAGCCGCTCGTCCGGGTAGCGCGGGCGCAGGTTGTCGAACGCGATGCGGTGCTTGGCCTTCTCCGGCTCGTCGCCGTTGACCGTCTCGACCTTGAGCAGCGCGAGATACCGCTCGCCCTCCTTGGGCGGGCGGACCTGGCCGAGGATGGTGTCGCCGGTCCTCAAGTCGAAGCGCTTGATCTGGCTGGGCGAGACGTAGATGTCGTCGGGGCCGTACAGGTAGTTCCAGTCCTGGCTGCGCAGGAACCCGTAGCCTTCCGGGAGGATCTCCAGCACCCCTTCGCCCCTCAAGACGGTGTCGGAGTCGAGCAGGTTCTGCTCGATGCGGAAGATGAGGTCCTGTTTCCTGAGGCCCGAGTAGTTCGTGATGTTGAGCTCTTCGGCCATCGCATGCAGCTCCGCGACGGATTTCTTCTTCAGTTCGGCGATGTCCACGGGTTGGAGACTCCGATTGTGGTGCGGGAGGTGGAGGGCGGCGAGCCCTCTACCCGGTGTACCCTCATGGTGTGGATGCGCGAAGCCGGCAGTGTGGCCAGCCCAGAAAGCAGTGCGGTGATGGGGTTGGTCTGCGAGCAACTGATTATAGGTCAGCCACATAGGCTGGTCAAGAGTAGGGCGCAGGCCTCCCGGGAGCGGGGCCGTGGGCGCCGGAGCGGGCGGATGGGAACGGCGGGCCCGCAATATTGCGCAAGCCTCGTAACTCGTTATATTGCTTCAAACTCGGACGTTCCCTGGGTCGTTGTCCGGGTTCGGATGCCCCCCCTCTGCACCGGAGCTTCCGATGCCGCTCCCACTGCCCCGACCGAGCGTTCCCGATCCATCCGAGCCGGTGCTCCACGACCTGGCTCCGATCCGCTACGAGGGCGTCGCCATCGCCGTGCAGCTCGGCCTCAGGCGCAGCGAGGACGGGATCTGGCGCGGCCGCCTGCACTTCATCGAGAGCGGCGGCGAGGAAGAGCGGATCACGGCGGAGATCTTCTGCGCGACCTCCGAGCAGGATCTGTGGCAGGCGGTGCGCGACCTGCGCGAACACCACCTGCGCGATCTCTACCGTTCCCTCGCGACCTGACGAGGCCTATGGCCGCATCGGAGTCCGACGTCATCCGCAAGCTGCGGCACGATCTTTCGAATCCCCTGGCCGCCATTCTCGCGGAAACGCAGCTGCTCCTGCTGGACGAGGCGACGCTCGACCCGGAGACGCTCGAAGGGCTCCGGGAGATCGAGGCCCTCGCCCGCCGGATGCGTGAGATGCTCGCCGCCACCCGCACCGCGGAGTAGCCGGGCCGAGCTGGCCCGCGCCCGCGGCGCCTCCTCTCGATGACCGACGATTGGCTGACCACGACCCGGGACGACCTGCGCGTCTGGGACGTGCCGCGGCACATGCCGCTCGTGACCCTGCGCTCGACCCACGTCTTCCCGCTCGGCGTGGCGGCGGTGCAGGTCACCAGCGGCACCAACGTGGCGGCCATCCGCTCCCTGTCGCGCAGCGAGAACGTGGTGGCGGTGGTGCGCGGCGAGGCCGCGGCCGGCGCGGCGCCGGCGTCGTTCGTGGGGAAGATCGGGGTGGCCGCGGGCGTGCTCGACCGGATGAACCTCGCCGACGAGGCGGTGCAGGTCACCTTCCAGGGCAAGCGCCGGGTGCGGATCGCGAGCGTGGCGACCGGCGGAGCGTGGCCGGTGGCGGAGGTGGTCCCGGTGCCGCCGCTGGAGGAATCGCGGCCGGAGCTGGACCGCCGCATCGGCGCGGTGTTGCGGCTGGCCGAGACCCTGGCGTCGCTCGACCCCGCGGTCAACGTCGAGTCGGTCGAGACCCTGCGGGCCAACGTCGAGGACGCGAGTCACTTCGCGGACCTGGTGGCCCAGCAGCTTCCCTTCTCGCTGGCGCAGCGCGACCGGATCGTGGCGGAAGCGGCGGCGGCGGCGCGCCTCGACCTGCTGGCCGACTTCCTCGCGGCGGCGGTGGAGCGCGCCGAAGTGCAGCGCGAGGTGGACCGGCTGACGACGCTGCAGGTGGAGCGCGGGCGCCGGGAGTACCTGCTGCGGCAGCAGCTCGAGGCGATCCGCGCCGAGCTGGGGGAGGACGACGCGCTGCGCGAGGCCCGCGAGCTCACGGGGCGACTCGAGGCGCTGAAGATGCCCGACACGGCCCGGGCCGAAGCCCTGCGCGAGCTGGACCGCCTGGGCCGGCTGACGCCGGCGTCGGCGGAATACCAGGTTTCCAGGGCGTACGTCGACTGGATGCTGACCCTGCCGTGGGGCGTGGAGGTGGAGGAGCGGCATCCCGATCCGGCGGCGGTGCGGGCGGTCCTGGACCTCGGGCACCTGGCGCTCGAGGAGGCGAAGACGCGGATCGTCGAGTATCTCGCCGTGCGCCGCCTGGCGCCCGAGGCCCGGCCGCCGATCCTCTGTTTCGTGGGCCCGCCCGGCGTGGGCAAGACGTCGCTGGGGCGCGCCATCGCCGACGCGATGGGCCGGCCGTTCGGCCGGATGAGCCTGGGCGGCGTGGACGACGAGGCGGTGATTCGCGGGCACCGGCGTACCTACGTGGGCGCGATGCCGGGGAAGATCGTCCAGGAAATCGGCCGCGCGGGGGCGATGAACCCGGTCCTGATGATCGACGAGATCGACAAGCTCGGCACCGACCGCCCCGGTCACGGGAGCCCCTCCGCCGCGCTGCTCGAGGTCCTGGATCCGGAGCAGAACGTCGCCTTCGTGGACCACTACCTCAACGTGCCGTTCGATCTCTCGCGCGTGCTGTTCATCGCGACCGCCAACGCGGAGCCGCAGATCCCGGAGCCGCTGCTCGACCGGATGGAGGTCATCGAGATCCCGGGCTACACGCCGGAGGAGAAGGTGGCCATCGCGCGCAAGTTCCTGCTGCCGCAGCTGCTTCCCGAGCACGGGCTAGGCGACGCGGAGATCGCGATCGGTGACGACGCGCTGTCGCTGCTGGTGCTCGGCTACGCGCGCGAGGCGGGAGTGCGGGAACTCAAGCGCGACCTCGCCGCGCTGCTCCGGCACGTGGCGACGCACAAGGCGGCCGGCGCGGCCGGCCCATGGACGGTGGACGCGACGCTGATCGACGAAGTGCTCGGCCAGCCGTGGTACGTCGACGAGCGCGCGCAGCCGGTCCCGGCGGTGGGCATCGCCAACGGCCTGGCGTGGACCGCGACGGGGGGCGACCTGCTGCCGGTCGAGGCGATCTCGATGCCGGGCACCGGCCAGTTCCAGGTGACGGGCCAACTTGGCTCGGTGATGATCGAATCGGTGCAGGCCGCGCTGTCGTGGGTGCGCAGCCGGGCCGACGACCTCGGCGTGCCGCGCCGGCGGTTCGGCGAGAAGGACGTGCACGTGCACTTCCCGGAGGGCGCGATCCCCAAGGACGGGCCGTCCGCCGGGGTCACGATCGCGACCGTGCTCGCCAGCCTGTTCACCGGCCGGCCGATCCGCTCGGACATCGCGATGACCGGCGAGATCACGCTGGCGGGGCGCGTGCTCGCGATCGGCGGGCTCCGCGAGAAGCTCGGCGCCGCGGTCCGCAGCCGCATCCCGGTGGCCATCATCCCGGCCGCCAACCAGCCCGACCTCAGGGACGTGCCGGAGAGCATCCAGCGGAGCCTCAAGGTCCACCTGGTCGAGACCGTGGACGAGGTGCTGCGCCTGGCCCTGCTCCCCAAGCCGCGCGCCGCCCGCGCCGCGCGTCCCCGCGCGGCGGCCCCGCGCGCGGCGTTGACGGGGCGGCGCCCGAAACGCTAGCATTGCGCTTCCGCTCACCCGCGAGACGCCACCCGTGACCTCCCCCCAGCCGAGCAGCGGCAACACCACCCTGGTCCGCGGGATCAGTCCCACCGCGGCCGTCGCCATCGTCATGGGCTCGATGATCGGCTCGGGGATCTTCATCGTCTCCGCCGACATCGCGCGCCAGGTCGGATCGCCCGGACTGCTGCTCGTGGTGTGGGCGATCACCGGCGTGGTGACCGTGATGGGCGCGCTCACGCAGGGAGAGATGGCGGCGATGTACCCGCGCGCCGGGGGCCAGTACGTGTACCTGCGCGAGGGGCTCTCGCCGCTGTGGGGCTTCCTCTACGGATGGACCGTGTTCCTGGTGATCCAGACCGGCACGATCGCCGCCGTGGTGGTGGCGTTCGCCAAGTTCCTCGGCGTGCTGTGGCCGCGCCTGACGCCCGACGTCTGGCTCTCGCTGGGCCACATCCCCGCGCCGGGCGACGCCCTGTTCACGCTGCTGGGCCACCCGCCCGCGCAGGCGCAGGCCATCGAGATCGGGGTGTCGTGGCAGCGGCTGTTCGGGATCGGCGTCGTGCTGCTGCTGACCTGGGTCAACGTGCAGGGGGTGCGGACCGCGGCCTGGATCCAGACCGTGTTCACGGCCGCCAAGACGCTGGCGCTGGTGGGGCTGATCCTGCTGGGGCTCACCATCGGGCGCAACGCGGCGGCGCTGGCGGCGAACTTCGGGTCGGGGCGCTTCTGGGGCGGCGGCCTTCCCCCGTTGTCGCTCGCGGCGCTGCCGGTGATCGGCGCGGCGATGGTGGGCTCGCTGTTCTCCTCCGACGCGTGGAACAACGTCGCGTTCGCCGCCACGGAGGTGAAGAACCCGCGCCGCAACCTGCCGCTGGCCCTCGGCCTCGGTACCGCGCTGGTCTGCCTGATGTACCTGCTGGCCAACGTCGCCTACGTGTCCGTGCTGCCGCTGGGCGCGATCCAGGGCGCGGCGCAGGACCGCGTGGGCACGGCGGCGGCGCAGGTCATCTTCGGCGACGCCGGCCTGACGATCATGGCGGTCGCGATCATGATCTCGACCTTCGGGTGCACCAACGGCCTGGTGCTGGCGGGGGCGCGGGTCTACTACGCGATGAGCCACGACGGCGTGTTCTTCCGGAGCGTCGGCGGCGTGGATCCGCGCCACCGCACGCCCAAGATCGCGCTGTGGGTGCAGGCGTTGTGGACCTGCCTGCTGGCGCTCTCGGGCACCTACTCGAACCTGCTCGACTACGTGATCTTCGCCGCGGTGCTGTTCTACTTCCTCACGGTGATCTCGCTGTTCCGGCTGCGGCGGATCCGGCCCGACGCCGAGCGCCCCTACCGGGTCGTGGGCTACCCCTGGATGCCGGCGCTGTACCTCGCGGCGATGGGGCTGCTGATGGTGGACCTGCTGGTCAAGAAGCCGCTCTACACGTGGCCCGGCCTGATCATCGTGCTGATCGGGGTCCCGGTCTACTTCGTGTGGAAGCGCGTCGGCGTGGCGTCAGCCATCGTGGAGGCGCCCGACACGCCGTAGGCTACTCGCCCGCCACCTCGACCTTCGCGTCGCGGTGGCCGCGCACCAGCAGCACCAGCGGGAAGCCGAACAGGAACAGCGCGGCCACCAGCAGCAGGACGTGGTTGTAGGCCAGCACGGTGGCCTGCCGCCTCACGTCGAGGTCGAGGATCCGCAGCGCCTCGCGGGTGGCGGTCGCCGCGTCCGCCCCGCGCCGCATCATCCCGGCCGTGACCGCGTGGAGCCAGCTCTGCGTCGCCGCGCCGTAGATCGTCACGTGCTCGGCCAGCCGGTCGTGGTAGATGGCCGAGCTGCGCGTCAACTCCGTCGCGGACAGCGCGATGCCCACGCTCCCCAGCACCTGCCGCACCACGTTGTAGAGCCCCGACGCCGCCGTCATCTTCGCCTTCGGTATGGAGGAGAGCGCCGCCGTGCTGAGAGCGACGAACAGCAGGCTGAACCCCACGCCCTGCCAGACCTGCGGCAGGAGGATGTCCCAGATGCCGGTGTCGCTGGTCAGGTGCGCGAGGTCCCAGAACGAGAAGGCGCTGATCGCCAGCCCCGTGCCGACCAGCGCGCGCGGGCCCACGCGGTTGTACAGCAATCCGCCGATGGGCATCACGACGGCCATCGCGAGGCTGCGCGGCATGAGCGCCAGTCCGGACTTCATCGCGGGGTAGCCCAGCAGCTGCTGGAGAAACAGCGGGAGCAGGAACAGCGCGCCGTACAGGCCCATGCCGAGCACGCCCCCCAGCGCCGTCGCGGAGGAGAAGGGCACGTTCCGGAAGAGCCCGAGGTCCACCGCCGGCCGCTCCACCCGGATCTCCCGCCACACGAACACCGCCAGCCCCACGGCGGCGATCACCGCGAGCCACACGATGAGCGACGACTGGAACCAGTCCTTGTCCTGGCCCTTCTCCAGCATCAGCTGGAAGGCGCCGAGGCCGACGGTCATCAGCGCCAGTCCCGGGAAGTCGATCTTGCCCCGGGAGCGCACCAGGTACGGCGGGTCCTCGACGAACCGGGTGACCAGCAGGACGCACGCCACGCCGATCGGGACGTTGACGTAGAACACCCACGGCCAGGAGTAAGTGTCGGTGAGCCAGCCGCCGAGGGTGGGGCCGAAGGCGGGGGCGAGCACCGTGCCCACGCCGAACAGGCCCATCGCCGTTCCCTGCTCCTCGACGGGGAAGCTCTCCCGCAGGATCGCCTGCGACACGGTGATCATGACGCCGCCGCCGGCCCCCTGGATCGCGCGGAAGAAGACCATCACCGGCATGGTGCGCGCGAGGCCGCACGCCATCGAGGCGAGCGTGAACAGGACCACGCTCACGATGTAGAAGCGCTTGCGGCCGAACCGCGACGCGAGCAGCGCGGTGATGGGCATCAGGATGACCTGGGCGAGGATGTAGCCCGTGATGACCCAGGTGATCTCTTCGATGGTCGCGCCGAGGGTGCCGCTCATGTCGGGCAGCGCGACGTTGATGATGCTGGAGTCCAGAACGGCCATGATCGTGCCGATCAGGACCGTGCCCGCGACGACCCACTTGTTGGCTGGTGGACGCATCCGAGAGAAAAGTAATCAGAACTGGCGGACTTCAGTACAGTCGCCAGCGCCCCGCTCGATTCTGATCTCCCGTACCGTCGCAGGCACGTCGAACGTCGCGAGCTTGCGCGTCGCGTCCCAGCTCGGTTGCGCCCGGGCGCCGTCCACAGTCACCGACGCGGGCGCCTTCGCGAGTCCGTGCACCACGACCTGGAACGTGCGGGCCGCGCCGTCGTAGCGGCCGGACTGCGCCAGCGCGAGCTGCAGCGTCCCGGCATCCGAGGTGGTTCGGAATTGCGTGAGCCGGAACGCGCCCTGCCGGTAGGCGAAGCCCTCGCCGGCATCCTCGTACAACTCGCTCGCCGCGGAGCCGCCGTCCCACACGTGCAGCTCCAGCGTGTCCAGGTGCCGCTCGCCCACGTACTGCAGCACCGCCTGCATCGGGATCACGGCGCCGGCCTGGACGAACAGGGGCAGGCCGCGGACGAAGTTGGAGTCGTCGCGCGCCCACGGATTGACGCGCGGGGCGCTCACCGTGAACGTGCGCCCGCCGTCGTACACCGAGTCGAACGGGTAGCGGTACCAGCGGCCCGCGGGGAGGTACACCGGGCGCTGATCGGCGCCCTGGCGGGTGACCGGGGCGACCAGCAGGTGGTCGCCGTAGGTGAACTCGTCGTTGATGCGGTAGACCGCCGTGTCGCCCTGGAACTCGTACACCAGCGGCCGCGCGACGGGCCTGCCGTCGCGCCCGTGCTGGTAGAACGCGGTGTAGATCTGCGGCAGCAGCCGGTAGCGCAGCCGGATCAGCTCGCGGTTGTGGTTGGTCTGCACCGGCCCGAACGCCCATGGCTCCCGGCCGGGTGCCGAGAACTCGGAGTGGGTGCGGTAGAACGGGAAGAAGGTCGCCGCCTCGAGGAAGCGCGAGAACAGCTCGGCGTCGGGCGCGCCCGCGAAGCCGCCGATGTCGGCGCCGGCGAAGGGCACGCCGCTGATGCCGAGGCCGAGGATCATCTGGATCGCCGAGCCCCAGGTGCTCCCAGTCGGCGGAGTTGTCGCCGGTCCAGATGCTGGTGTAGCGCTGCAGCCCGGAGAAGCCGGCGCGGGTGACGATGAACGGCCGGCGGTCGGGCTGGAGGCGGCGCCAGCCCTCGTAGGTGGCCCGCGCCTCCAGCAGGGCGTAGAGGTTGTGGTACTCGAGGTGGCTGCCCTCGTGCTCGCCCTTGCCGAACATCGTGACGTCCGGCAGCGTGCCGCCGAAGAAGTTGGCCGGCTCGTTCATGTCGTTCCAGATGCCCGCGATCCCGGCGTCCCACAGCCGGTTGTTCATCTCGCCCCACCAGGTCCGCGTGCGCTGGAGCGTGAAGTCGGGGAAGATGGTCTTGCCCGGCCACACGTCGCCCACGTAGGGCGATCCGTCGGGCCAGGTCACGGCGCCGTTCGCGGCCAGGAGCTGGCGGTACACGTCGTAGCCGCTGTCGACCTTCACGCCGACGTCCACGATGGTGGTGACCTTCATCCCCAGGCGCCTGAGGTCGGCCAGCATGCGCGGCGGGTCGGGGAAGCGCTGGGGGCTCCAGGTGAACAGCCGGTACCCGTCCATGTAGTCGATGTCGAGGTACAGCACGTCGCAGGGGATGCCGCGGCTGCGGAATTCGTGGGTGATCCGGAACAGCTCGCTGTCCGGGAAGTAGCCCCAGCGGCTCTGCTGGAAGCCGAGCGCCCACTCGGGCGGGAGCGGCGTGCGGCCGGTGAGCCTGGTGTACTCGGCGAGCACGGCGGGGACGGAGGGGCCGGGGAAGACGTAGAGCCTGAGCTCGCCGCCGTCGGCCGTGAAGCCGACGTTGTCGCGCAGCCTGGCGCCGAAGTCGAACTCGCTCTTGTACGAGTCGTCGTAGAAGAGGCCGTAGGCGCGGCCCCCGTTCACCGCCACGTAGAAGGGAATGGACGAGTAGATCGGCGTCGCCTGTCCGGCGTGATAGCCGGCGTCGGTGTTCCACAGGGTGAGGACGCTGCCGGTGCGGTCGAGCGGGAACGGCTCCTCGCCGATGCCGAAATAGTGGGCGGCCGCGGGGCGGGCGACGATGTGCGTGACGCGTTCGCCCTGGTGCCCGGCGCCGAGGGACTCGGCGAACAGCTCGTCGCCGGCGGTGTCGGCCACGGCGAGTCGCAGCGGCCGCTTGCGGATCGTGAGCACCAGCGCGTTCCCGCGCACGGTCACCGCGTCCGGCGTCTCGCGCACCACGGGGTCGGCGAGCACGATGCTGTCGGGGATCGTGGCCCACGACGCCGCGGTGTCGAGGGCGCCGCCGAACGAGTAGCGGACGCGGAACCCGACGCCGGCGACCTGCTCGATCCTGACCGCGCCGTTGTCGGCGCGCGCCACGACGCCGCCCCGGATGCGCTCCAGGCCACGGTAGTTGCCGAAGAACGTGAAGCGGCCATCCTGGGCCTGAGCGGGTGCGGAGAGCAGAGTCGCGAGGGCCAGCAGGCTGAGCGTGCGGCATCGTGCGGTCATGGGTTACCCCCGGCGGAGCGCCAAAGGTGGCGCCGCCGGCCGCTCACCGCAATACGGGTCCGCGCCCTACCGCGCGCCGCCCTACCGGCGCGCGGGCGCGGCCGTCGGCAGCGGGCGCTCGAAGCGCACGTCGAGCAGCTGCTGCGTCTCGGTGGAGCGGGCGATGGGCGTGCGCACGTCGAGGCGAGGCACGGGGATCAGCAGACCCTCCATCCGGCGTGGCACGACGATGTTCGGGTACAGCTCCGCGAACGTGATGGTCGAGCTGGTCGAGACCAGCCCGGGCATCGCCCGCCCGACCCGGGTGAGCCGGATGGTCGCGGACCGGATCTGGAACGAGTGCGCGTCCAGCTCCACGTCCCCCTCGATGTCGGGAAAGCGGAGCGAGTCGACGGGAACGAAGTCGAACCGGACCAGCTGCGTGCTGTCACGCTCCACGGTCCCGGCGAAGTAGAAGCAGTGGTTGGCCTGGAACGCGCTGTCGGCGAAGTCGGACAGGGTGGGCAGCCGGATGACCTTGGCCATGCTGTGCTGCGGGCCCGGTCCCACGGCCAGCACCTGTCCGGGCCGGTAGTGGACCTGGGCGGTGCTGAGATAGCGCACCGTGTCGGTGGCCTCCCACACCGTCCGGCCGGCGGCGTCGTAGTCCGTGAAGGTCCGCGACAGGCGATAGCTGGAACGGGTACGAGTCGGAGAGAAACGCGTACCGTTCCGCGTTCTGGCGCAGCTGATCGAACACCTCCGCCAGCCGGGGTGCGAGCGTCGAGTCCGGGGGGCCGGGAGCCGCACAGGTGCGTGGCACCGCGACGGTGATGGCCGAGAGCTCGATGACCAGGGGCTCCATGTCGACCGCCACCACGAGCGGCGCGCCGGCGACCTTCACCACGGTGGTGTCGAAGGGCCGAAACCCGACCTGGCGCGCGGACAGCCGGTAGGTGCCCGCCGGGATGCCGGCGAAGCGGAAGGCGCCGCTGTCGTCGCTGAACTGCTTGCCGCGCAGGATGCCGAGATCCACGACGGCGTAGGGGATTCTCGCGCCGTTCGATCGCACGACCCCCCGCACGACGTCGGCGCCTTGTTGCGCGGCGGCGCGGCTCGGCACGCCTGCGATGGCCTGGAACACGAGTGCGCCAAGGACGGTTGACCGACGAGCGAATCGCATCGGGACCTCCCCGGATCGGAGTCCACGTCCGGCCCCGACGGGCCGGTGCCATCCCACCATAGATAAGTGACCGCGCTCGGTCTGCCGCAAGCCACCGTCGGCGAACGGCGCGTTCCGGGCCTCCAGCAGCCACAACGCCCGCGGTCGCCGCTTCGGCGCGCGACCTCTGGTCTGTCTCACTTTCGTGAAACTGGCTCTACCGCGGGTCGGGCCGCCGGTGAATCGTGTCCTCCAATCACCTCACAGGAGGACCGATGTCTCGTCTCGCGACCGCCGGGGCGCTCGCCCTGGCGCTGACCCTGGCCGCGGCCTGCGAGCCGCAGGCCACGAGCCCCGAGCTCACCACGAGGCTCGCCGGGAACACCGCACTGGGCGACCGCGACGGGGGCGCGCTCGCCTTCGGGCCGAACGCGCACCCGTACGGCCAGGACCTGGTGGAGTGGTCGGAACGCTGGTGGCAGTGGGAGGTCTCCATTCCCACCGCGCAGAACCCGAGCCTGGACCTGCCGGGCTCCGACTGCACCGCTCACCAGAGGGGGGAAGTCTGGAACCTCGGCGTCACGTTCGCGGCCAACGTCGTCACGCGTTCCTGCACGGTGCCGGGTGACCCGGCGCTGGGCGTCGACCTCTCCGGCATCCTGAACGACTACCCGTGTCCGGACACGAGCTTCCACCCGGCGCCGGGCCAGTCGCTGCAGGACTTCCTCACCCAGGGCGCCCAGGGAGTCGTCAACGGCGTCGACGGACTGACGCTGACGGTGGACGGAGACGCGGTGCCGAACCTCTTCGCGTACCGGGAGACGACCCCGCTCTTCCACTTCACGGGGGACGTCAGTCTCCAGACGTCGCTTGACCCGTGCATCACCGGGTCACGACAGCCCGCGGTGGCCGACGGGTACTTCCTCATCCTGAAGCCGTTGCGGCCGGGGTCGCACGTGGTCGCGTTCACCGCCTCGGACACCCAGGGCAACCACGCCAGCGTGACCTACAACCTCACCGTGCTGGGCGAGGAGGAGTCGAGCGTAGCCGAGCGGTAGCGATACCGGAACTCGGAAGCAGCTCCCTGCGCGCGGGAGCGGTCAGTGGACGTGCCGCCCCGCTCCCGTGCGCTGCGGAGAGTCGCCAGGGCCGCCGCCATACGGCGGACGGCCTCGGCCAGCTCCCCTCGTCGTGGTAGCTGAAGCCCAGACGCAGGTGCGGCTGGTACTCGCCCCTGAAGTCGTACATGCGGGCGCCGCGGATCGCGACGCCGTGGGAGAGGCCTCTGAGCGCCCACTCGTCCGCGTCCACGTCCGGCGCGACGGTCGCCCAGAGCGCCATCCCGCCGGACGGCACCTCGAAGTGCAGCGCGTCGCCGAGGGTTTCCCGCAGCGCGGCGACCAGTGCGTCCCGCCGGGCGTGGTACGCTCGGCGCAGGCGGCGGACGTGCCGGTCGAACTCCCCGGTCTCGAACAGCTCCGCGATCGTGCGTTCGACCGCGAGGTCGCCCTGGAAATCGATGGCCACGCGGAGCACCGCGAGGCGCTCCAAGAGCGGCGGCGGCGCCACCACGAAGCCCGTGCGGAGGCCCGGCGCCAGGGTCTTGGAGAGCGAGCTGACGTACACCACCACGCCGTGCGTATCGGTGCTGGCCAGGGGCAGCAGCGGCGCCGCGTCGTACTGGAACTGGTGGTTGTAGTCGTCCTCCACGACCGCGAAATGGTGCCGGGTCGCGAGCGCGAGCAGCGCCCGTCGCCGCTCGGCCGTCATCACGGCCATCGTGGGAAACTGGTTGTGCGGCGTGACGTACACGGCCTTGACCGGCTGCGCGGCCGCCAGGCCGGCCAGCGCATCGACGCTCAGGCCGGCGTCGTCCACGGGCAGGGGCACCAGCCGCGCGCCGGCCAGCCGGAACGCGTTCCAGCAGGCGGGCTGGCCGAGCGCTTCGACGGCGACCACATCGCCGGGGACGAGCAGCGCGCGGGCCGCGAGGTCGAGACCCATCTGGCTGCCGCGGGTCACGAGGATGTCGTCCGGGCTCGCGCTGATGCCGCGCTCCGCCGCGAGCATCCGGGCCAGGGCGGCGCGCAGCCGCTCGTCGCCTCGCGGGTCGCCGTACGAGAGCAGGTTGCGTCCCGCACCGGTCACGACCCGCCGGTACGCGCGGGCCAGGGCGGTCACGGGGAGGAGCCGCACGTCGGGGATGCCGCGGGCCATGCGGAGCATGCCCGCCGGGTGGGCGTACACCGGGGGCATCGGGTAGGGCAGCGGCGGCTTGAGCGGGTAGCCGACCTCGGGCGCCACCGCGGAGCGGATCGGCCCGGTCGCCGTCTCCGGCGCGGGCGGCTCGCGGGCGACGAAGGTGCCGCCGGCGACTTCGGTCGTGACCCAGCCTTCGGCCGCGAGCTCGGAGTAGGCGCCGAGCACTGTGTTGCGGTGGACCCCGAGCGAGTGCGCCAGGGTGCGGCTGCCCGGGAGCGGGTCGCCCGGCCGGAGCCGTCCACGGCGGACGTCGGCCACGATCGCCTGGGCGATCTGCAGGTAGAGCGGCAGGTCGCTCGTCGGCTCGAGTGCCACGGGCAGCTCCCAGGCGCGGCGGCGCGGGGTCGCGCGCCTCGCGTGTGGCCGCTCCGCGGCCGGAGTGCGGGTCGCCGTGGTCTGCATGGTTGTGTGGTGAGTCGAACGCAACCTAGCCGAGGGCCGGCGGGAATGGCAACCCGGCGACCTCCTCGCCGGCCGGCCGGCGCGCGTCCATCCGGCGGCCTATCCCAGCTCGGCGGGCAGGGTCGCCGGGAAGTACGCCCGCCCGCGCGCCAGCAGGTCGGTGAACGCGTCCGGGCGGCCGTCCAGGGCCGCGGCTTCGATGGCGTCCAGGCTCCGCCGCACCAGCTGGAACAGCCGCGCGGAGTGACGGTTCAGGCGCTGGATCTCGTGGTAGAGCAGCGGGTTCTCGCGCGCCACTTCGGCGGCGGTGCGCGCCTGCTTGTAGAAGGTGGTGCTGGCCACCGCCGCCAGCTCGTCGAACGGCCGGCCGCCGCGCACCAGGGTGGTGAAGAACAGGATCGAGACGAGGTGGCTCAGGCCGAGCACGTACTGCATGCAGGCGTCGTGCGCCTCGACCGGCAGTCGCGTGATGGTGAGCGCCGTGTCGGCGAACAGCGCGGCCGCGTCGTCCGCCGCCCGGGCGTTGCCGCAGTCGAGCACCGCGATCACCCGCCCCGCCAGCGTGGTCACCTCCGGTCCGAACAGCGGGTGCAGGCTCGCCACCCGCAGCCCGTCCGCCGCGCCGGCGCGGAGCTGCTCGATCACGTGGCTCTTGAGGCTGAAGACGTCGGCCACCAGAGCGCGCGGCCGCGCCTCGAGAACCCGCCGGAGCACCTCGACGCCGGGCGAGAGCGGCGTCGCGACGAGCACGACGTCGGCGGCGGCGACGCCGGCGAGCAAGGTCCGGTTCCGCCGCGCAGTCGGGAACCTGGCCGGCGGGGTCGGCGGTGGCGACCCGATGGCCCCGGCCGAGGAAGTAGCGGGCCAGCCAGCGCCCCATCTTGCCCGCGCCGCCGACGATGAGGACGCGTTGCGCCGCGCCCGAAGGCGTGGGCAGCGCCTCCTCCTGCAGGCGCACGGTCGCGTGGATCAGCTGGTGCGCGAGCCGTTCGGCGAGCGACACGTCGAGACCGCGAGCGGCGGCCCCGGAGCGATAGCGCTCCAGGACCTCCGCCTCCGTGGCGAAGCTGCGCACCGGCTGGCCGGAGGCGCGCTTGGCGGCCCCGACCTCGCGCGAGAGATCCAGCCGCCGGGCCACGAGCCCCAGCAGGTCCTCGTCCACGGCCGCGATGGCGGCGCGCAGGTCCGCCAACCGCTTGGCGGGGTCCGGCGGTCGAGCGGACGGCGGCCCGCCGGACCGCGCGCTGGCGTCCCTCACTGCACGATGATGGTGCCGTGCATGCCGGCGCCCGGCGACCCGTGGATCTTGCAGTGGTACTGGACCGTGCCGGCGGTCGCGAAGGTCACCGAGAAGGTGCCTCCCGCGCCGATCGTGCCCGAGTCGAACGACGAGCCGGGGCCCGAGTCGTAGGTCACGGTGTGCCCCACGCCGTCCTGGTTGGTCCACGTCACCGTCGTGCCGGCGGCCACGGTGCGGGTCGTGGGATTGAACGCGATGTTCTGCATGAAGACCTGGTCCGGGCCAGGATTGCCGCCGCCGTTGCTGCCGCCGTAGGTCGTGCTGCTGCAGCCGAGCGCGAGGGCGACCGTCGCGACGCCTGCGAAACCGATGAGACGCATGGGACCTCTCACGTTGAGTGGATCGGCGTGGTACCCGGTTTCCTCGTTCGGTTCCGCGCTGTCCCTCTGCGGTGGCGCTGTCCTCGGCAGGTGCTACGTAGTAATCCTGGTGTCGTCGGTCGGCGCGTCCGCCGGCGGCCGACCAGCTCCGGTGATCTCGGTCACGAATCGCGGGCCGAGAGGGCGGATCTCGGCGCGGCGGCGGTCCGGCGGAGGTCCCATTCACCAGTGCGGACGCGCGCGGTATGTTCGGGCCATGCGGATCCTCGTCGTCGAAGACGACCGCAAGGTCGCGCGCTTCGTCAAACAGGGGCTGGAGGAGGAGGGCCACGCGGTGGACGTGGCCGCCGACGGCGAACAGGGGGCGATGCTCGCCCACGTCAATCCGTACGACGTCCTGGTGCTCGACGTGCAGCTGCCGAAGAAGAACGGCCTGGTGCTCGCGGCCGAGCTCAGGCGCGAGGGCTCGACGGTCCCCATCCTGATGCTCACGGCGCGCGATTCCACCGAAGACGTGGTTCGCGGGCCTCGACAGCGGCGCGGACGACTACTTGACCAAGCCGTTCGCGTTCGACGAGCTGGTGGCGCGGGTGCGGGCGCTCGGGCGGCAGGGGCGGGACTGCGGTGGCGCGCGGCGCTGCTGCGGTTCGAGGACGTGGAGGTGGACCGGGTGCGCCACCGCGCGACCCGCGGCGGCCGGCCGCTCGACCTCACGCCGCGGGAGTTCCGTCTCCTTGAGCACTTCCTCGCCCGCCCGGACGAGGTCGTCACGCGCACCGAGCTGCTCGAGAAGGTGTGGGACATGTCGTTCGACCCCGGGTCGAACGTCGTGGACGTGCACGTCTCGAACCTGCGCGAAGAAGCTCGAGGACGGGGGCGCGCCGCGCCTGATCCAGACGGTGCGCGGCGTCGGATTCGCGCTGCGGCGCGAGAGGGCCTTGATGCGCTCGTTCCGGCTCCAGCTCGCGCTGCGCTTCGCGCTGACGATGCTCGTCATCCTGCCGGCCGTGGGCGCCGCGGCGACCGTTCTCGCTGCGGGTGATCCTCGGCGCACCAGCTGGACGGGACGCTGCTGCAGCTGGCGGAGGTCGAGGCGCGGCTCGGGCGCGTCGACGATCGGGCCCGCCTTCCGCTTCCACGAGGGCGTGTTCCTCGCGGGCAGCCGGCTCCCGCTATCCAGGCGCTGACGCGCTACGCCGAGCTGTGGTCGTCGGCGGGGCATCGGTCGCCCGGAGCGCCAACCTCGGCGAGAGCGACCTGCCGCTGCCCGCGGCGGCCCTCGCGCAGGCGAAGCGCGACGTTGCCGGCTACGCCTCGCAGCTGTGGGACGGCGCGCGCGTACCGCTCGCTGGTGTACCCGCTCCGGCTGGTGGGCGCGGCGCACGGCTCGCACTTCCTTCAGGTCGCCGCGCCGCTGGAGCCGGAGATCGCGACGGTGTGGCGGTTCGGCGCTGCTGACGGCGCTGCTGGCGCTGCTCGGCACCGCCGCAGCGTTCGCCGGCGCGTGGCTGTTCGCGGGCCTTGCGACGCGGCCGGCGCAGGAGATCGCGGCGCAGGCCGAGGCGGTCGAGGCGGGGACGCTCTCGGCCCGGATCACGGCCCACGCCGAGGTCACGGAATACCAGCGCCTCGTCGCCGTACTGAACGCGATGCTGGCTCGGCTCGACCAGGCCTTCCAGTCGCAGCGCCGGTTCGTGGCTGACGCCAGCCACGAGCTGCGTTCTCCGCTCACCGTCCTCATGGGCGACATCGACGTGGCGCTGCGGCGCGAGCGCACGCGCCGAGGAGTATCGCGCGGCGCTGGAGAGCTGCCGCGAAGAGGTGGACCGGATGACGGCGCTGGCCGAGGACCTGCTGACGCTGGCGCGCGCCGACGCCGGGCTGACGGCGGACCAGCTGGTGCCCGTCGACCTCGCGGCCATCGCGCGGCGCGCGCGTGGAGCGCGCGCACCGGGCGGCCGCGGAGGCCGGGCGTGAGTCTCGCGCTCGAGGACGTGCACCGGCGCCCGTGCGGGGCGACGCGCCCCTCCTCGAGCGGGCGCTCGGCAACCTGGTCGAGAATGCCATCAAGTTCTCGGCGCGCGACGCGCGGGTGGCGGTGCGCTGCGTCGTCGCCGGCGGCCGTGCGAGCCTCGAAGTCGAGGACTCCGGTGTCGGCATCGACCCGGGGCACGCCGCACACGTCTTCGAGCGCTTCTTCCGCGAGGATCCTGCGCGGTCGCCCGGGGGCGGCGCCGGGCTCGGGCTCCCGATCGCGCGTGCCATTGCGGAGGCGCACGGCGGGACGCTCGTGCTCGCGCGCGCTCGGCCCGGCGCCCTGTTCCGGCTCACGTTGCCCTCCGCGACGCCTGCCTGAGCGCGGCGCGCCCGGGCGCCGCCTCTCCCAAACAGTCCTCACCGCGGGCTCACGATCTCTTAACAGTCGACCGGCTAGTGTCCGCCGCATGAACACGCTGCACCTTGTAGCGGCGCTGGCCCTCGCCGTGATCCGCCACGCCCGGGGCGGGTCAGGCGCAGGCCGCCCCGGACACCGTCCACCTGTCCGACGTGCTGGCGGCCGCCCGTCAGGCCAACCCGATGCTGCGGGCCGCGCGCCTCGAGGCGGATGCGGCCGCGCAGCGGATCCCGCAGGCAGGCGCGCTGCCCGATCCCCAGTTCCAGTTCAGCCTCGACAACCGGCCGCTCGCCGGCTTCGGCGCCGCGGATCCGATGACGATGAACTCGTACCAGCTCACCCAGACCCTGCCCTGGCCCGGCAAGCTCTCGTTCGGGCAGGACCGCGCGCGCAGCCTGGCGCAGGCTCAGCGGCTCGACGCGGCCCAGACAGAGGCCGACCTGATCGGCAGCGTGAGCGGGGCCTACTACCAGCTCGCCTACATGGACCGGGCGCTGGCGGTCATGGGCCAGACACGGGACCTGCTGCGCAGCTTCCTCCAGGTGTCCACCGCGATGTACGGTGTCGGCACCGGCCTCCAGCAGGACGTGCTGCAGGCCCAGGTCGCGGTCGCGCGGATGACGGAGGACATCGCGGTGATGACGCAGGATCGCGCGGCGATGGCGGCGCGGCTCAACGCGCTGCTCGGGCGCGATGCGACGGCACCGGTGGGCGCGCTGGAGCTGCCGCCCGCCGTGGACACGCTGCCAAGCGTGGATTCGTTGATGGCCTTGGCGGTGGAACGGCGCCCCGCGCTCGGGGCCGCGCGCCAGCGCGTGCAAGCGGCGGCCGCCGGGTACCGGGAGTCGCGGCGGGAGCTGTTCCCCGACCTGATGGTCGGCGTCAGCTACGGCCAGCGGCCGCGGTACGACGACATGGTGACCCTGATGGTCGGCTTCAGCATTCCGCTGTGGGCGTCCTCGCGCCAGCTGCCGCTGCGGCGCGAGATGCAGGCCACGCAGGCGGCGGCAGAGGCGCGGGCACGCGACCTCTACAACGAGACGTACGCGCGGCTCAGCGAGCTGCGGGCCGAGGCCGTGCGCGCCCGGAACCTGTCGCAGCTCTACGCCACGGCGATCCTGCCTCAAGCGCGCGCTTCCGTGGACGCGGCGCTCGCCTCGTACCGGGTGGGACAGGTGAACCTCATGTCGCTGCTGGACAACCAAATGACGGTGAATCGCTACGCGACCGAGAGCGTGCGCCTGCTTGCCGAGTACCACCAGGCCACAGCCGAGATCGGGGCCTTGCTCGGCGCGGGCGTGGAGGCATCGCAATGAAGCTCACGCCGCTGTTGGGTCTGGGGGCGGTGCTGGTGCTGGCCGCGTGCGGGGGCGAGAAGGCGAAGCCCTCGATGCCGGGCATGACCGCCGAGGAGCATGCGAAGATGCAGGCGGGCGGCTCAGCCGCGGCGAGCCGACAGCGCCGGCGCCGCCCAGCGCCAGCCGGTGCACCTGACGGCGGAGCAGGAACGGGCGCTGGGGGTGACGTACCTGACCGTGCGGCCGGACACCCTGAGCCGGAGCATCCGCACCGTGGGCCAGATCGCGGCGCCGGAGTCCACGATCACGCGGTCACCCCCAAGATCGAGGGCTTCGTCGAGCACCTCTATCGTCAACTACACCGGCCAGGCGGTGCGGCGCGGGGAGCCGTTGCTCACGCTGTACAGCCCGATGCTGGTCGCCGCCGAGCAGGAGCTGCTGACGGCCAAGCGGCTCGCGGCCGAGGTGGACTCCGCCAGCGGCGACGCCGCGCGCTACGCCGACGAGATGCTGCAGTCGGCGCGCCGGCGCCTTGGCGTACTGGGACATCACCCAGGACCAGATCGCGCGGATCGAGCGGACGGGCGAGGTGACCAAGACGCTGACCCTGGTCGCCCCGTTCGACGGCGTGGTGCTGGCCAAGGACGTCGTGGAGGGCCAGCGCGTCATGCCGGGGATGGAGCTCTACCGCCTGGCGGACCTCAGGACGGTGTGGGTCGAGGGGAACGTGTTCGAGCAGGATCTCGAGTTCGTGCACGTGGGCTCGCGCGCGCACTTCGAGCTGGACGCCTATCCCGGCCAGCACTTCATGGGGCGGGTGAGCTTCGTCTATCCCACGGTGGACCCGGCGAGCCGGACCGGGCGGGTGCGGCGTGACCGCGCCGAACCCGGGCTTCAGGCTCCGGCCGGGAATGTTCGCGACGATGTACTTCGACGCCCCCGTCGGGCGGGACGTGCTGGCGGTGCCGCGGGAGGCGGTGATGATGACGGGCGAGCGCAACCTCGTCTTCGTGCGCGATTCGACCGGGATGCTCGTGCCGCGCGAGGTGGTGCTCGGCGCGCGGTCCGACGAGCGGGTCGAGGTCCTGAGCGGCCTGGCCAGGCCGGCGAGACCATCGTCGGCGCGGCCAACTTCCTGGTGGACGCGGAGTCGCGGCTGGCGGGCGAGGGCGGGGCGATGCCGGGGATGGCCGGGATGCCGATGCCCGCCACGCCCGCGAAGCCCGCCGGCGAGCGCGGACACCGGCATGGCGAACAGGCCGGGAATGGGCACCGACCCCGAGCCGCCCACGCCGCCGCGCCCGGTGAAGCCGCCGTGATTAGCCGCGTCATCGCCTGGTCGCTCAGGAACCGGTTCCTGGTGTCTGCTGGCGACGGTCGCGCTCATCGGGGCCGGGCGTCTGGGCGATGCGCACCACCCCGCTGGACGCGATCCCCGACCTCTCCGACGTGCAGGTGATCGTTCAGACCGACTTCCCGGAGCAGGCGCCGCAGATCGTCGAGGACCAGGTCACCTATCCGATCGCGACCGAGATGCTGAAGGTGCCGGGCGCGAGCGTGGTGCGCGGCTACTCGTTCTTCGGCCTGAGCCTCGTCTACGTGATCTTCAAGGACGGGACCGACCTCTACTGGGCCCGCTCGCGCGTGCTCGAGTACCTGAGCGGCCTCCGGGGCAAGCTCTCGCCGGCGGCCGAGCCCAGCCGCTGGGCCCCGACGCGACCGGTGTCGGGCTGGGTCTACGAGTACGTGCTCAGTCGCGACCGGCCTCGACCTGCGCGGAGCTGCGGACGCTCCAGGACTGGTACCTCCGCTATCGCGCTCACCGCCGTGCCGGGCGTCTCCGAGGTGGCGAGCCGTGGGCGGCTACGAGAAGCAGTACCAGGTGGAGGTGGACCCGCGCGGCTGCGGGCGTACGGACATCCCGGTGACGCGCATGATGGATGCGGCGATCGGCGCGCACAACGCGGAGATCGGCGCCCGGGTGCTCGAGATGGGCGGCCGCGAGTACATGATCCGCGGCCTCGGCTACGCTGGGCGGCGTCAGGACATCGAGGACGTCGCGGTGGGCGCCACGCCGGCCGGCACGCCGATCCGGGTGCGCGACGTCGCCGACCGTGCAGCTGGGCCCCGCGCCGCGGCGTGGCGCGGCCGACTTCGACGGCCGCGGGCGAGGCGGTGGGCGGGGATCGTCGTCATGCGCTTCGACGCCGACGCGCTGAAGACGATCGAGGCGGTGAAGGCGCGGATCGAGGAGATCCAGGCCGGCCTGCCGCGCGGGCGTCCGCGATCGTGCCGGTCTACGACCGCAGCGACCTGATCCACCGCGCCATCGCCACGCTCAAGGACAAGCTGGTCGAGGAGTCGCTGATCGTCGCCGCGGTGTGCGGTGCTCTTCCTGCTGCACGCGTCGCTCCGCGCTGGTCGGCGATCGTCACGCTGCCCCTCGGCATCCTCATCTCGTTCGTCGTCATGCGGCTGATCGGGGTGAGCGCCAACATCATGAGCCTGGGCGGGATCGCCATCGCCATCGGCGCGATGGTGGACGGCGGCGATCGTGATGATCGAGAACATGCACAAGCACCTCGAGCGGGCCGCCGGAGGGTGCCTCGCGCTGGGAGGTCGTGCTCGAGAGCGCGAAGCAGGTCGGGCCGCCGCTCTTCTTCTCGCTGCTGATCATCACCTTCAGCTTCCTGCCGGTGTTCTCGCTGGAGCAGCAGGAGGGCCGGCTGTTCAAGCCGCTCGCCTTCACCAAGACGTTCGCCATGGCGGGCGCCGCGCTGCTCTCGATCACGCTGGTGCCGGTGCTGATGGGCTACCTGATCCGCGGGCAAGATCCGGCCCGAGCGCGCCAATCCGCGTCAACCGGGCGCTGCAGCGGATCTACCGGCCGGTCCTCGACTTCACGCTGCGCCGGCCGTGGGCGGTGATCGCCGGCGCCGTGCGTCGTGGTCGTCGTGACGGTCGTTGCCGTGGCGCCGGCTCGGGAGCGAGTTCATGCCGCCGCTCCACGAGGGGTCGCTGCTGTTCATGCCGACGCACCGTGCCGGGCGTCTCGATCGCGCAGGCACGCGACATCATGCGCTACCAGGACAGCGTGCTGATGACCTTCCCCGAGGTCGCCAGCGTGCTCGGCAAGGCGGGCCGCGCCAGCACGGCCACCGATCCGGCGCCGCTCGACATGTTCGAGACGACGGTCACGCTGAAGCCCGACGACCAGTGGCGGCCGGGGATGACGCTACGACCGGCTGATCGCCGAGATGGATGCGGCCGACCCACCTGCCGGGCGTGACCAACGCCTGGACGATGCCGATCAAGGGCCGCATCGACATGCTGGCCACCGGGATCCGCACGCCGGTCGGCGTCAAGATCTTCGGCCCGAACCTCGACACGCTCCAGATGCTGGGCGAGCAGGTCGAGCGCGTGGTGCGAGCAGGTGCCGGGCACGCGCAGCGCCTTCGCGGAGCGCAACGTGTCCGGCTACTACGTGGACATCGCGATCGACCGCAACCAGGCCGCGCGCTACGGCCTCAACGTCGGCGACATCCATGACGCCATCATGGCGACGGTGGGCGGCGTGGACGCGGCGGTCACCGTCGAGGGCCGCGAGCGCTACGTCGTCAACGTGCGCTATCCGCGGGAGCTGCGCGACAACGTCTCGAAGCTGAACGAGGTCGTGCTGCCGGCCATGGACGGCGTGCCAGATCCCGCTCGGCCAGGTGGCGACGGTGCGCGTCGTCCAGGGGCCGATGGCGGTGCAAGACCGAGGGCGCCTTCCCGGTGACCACGGTCTACGTGGACATCCAGGGCCGCGACGTCGGCGGCTACGTGCGCGACGCGCAGCGGCGGTCGCGGCCGGCGGCTGACGCTGCCGCCCGGCTACACCCTCGACCTGGAGCGGGCAGTACGAGTCCATGCAGCGCGTGGCGCAGAAGCTGCGGCGTCGTCGTGCCGGTCACGCTCGGGATCATCCTCCTGCTGCTGTACCTCAACTTCGGCAACGTCACCGAGTCGCTGATCGTGATGCTCGCCGCTGCCGTTCGCGCTGGTCGGCGGCGTCTGGTTCCTCTGGCTGCTCGGGCTACGACACCAGCGTGGCGGTGTGGGTCGGGTTCATCGCGCTGGCCGGCGTCGCGGCGGAGACCGGCGTGGTGATGCTGATCTACCTCGACGAGGCCTTCCACCGCCGCAGCCTCGACGGGCAGATGCGGGGCGACCGCGGACGTGGCCGCGGCGGTGCGCGAGGGCGCGCGTGGACCGCCTGCGGCCGAAGATGATGACGGTCATCGCGATCATCGCGGGCCTGGCGCCGATCCTGTGGAGCACGGGCACCGGGGCGGACGTGATGAAGCGGATCGCGGCGCCGATGGTCGGCGGCATGGTGACGTCCACGCGTGCTCACGCTCGTCGTGATCCCCGCGATCTTCCTGCTGTGGCGGCGGTGGGAGCTGCGGCGGCAGGCCGGAGGTGCTGGTGCGCGAGGCGATGCGCGACGAACAGGCACTCACGTCCGGTGAGTAGGAGGAATCTTGAGCGGCATCGTGGAGGTCCAGGCCATCGTCCGGATGGAGATGCTCGACCGTGTGGTGCACCGGCTGCGGGAGTCCGGCGTGCCGAGGCTCTCGGTCACGAGGCTCCACGGCGTCGGGGCGGGTGTGGACCCCTCCTCGGCGCGGGTGACGGCCGAGGAAGGCACCGAGGAGATGGACAACGGCCGGGTGGCGTTCATCTGCGACGCCGAGCGCGCCGAGATGTTCGTCGAGCTGCTGGCGCGCGCGGCCCGGACGGGACGGCGCGGGGACGGCATCGTCTCCGTTCACCCTGTGCTGAGCGTGGTGAAGATCCGCACGGGGGCGGAGGGTTTGGCGGCGCTCGCGTGAGCGACGCGTTTCCGACAGCATGAGCGATCACAGGGCTGAAATGCGCAGGCTCCGTCCTCGGCTTGGGCTGGCTGTCGGGCGAGTTCTCGGTCGGGATCATCCTCGCCGGATTCATCCTGTTGTCATTCGACGCGGTGGCCGGACGATGAGCCGGCGCCCCGCGTGGCTGGTGCGTCGTGCCAGCGCCAACTCGGTCGCGATCAGGGGATTGTTGCGATGACATACACCTGTCCGATGCACCCCGAGGTGCGGCAGCCGGGCCCCGGCGCGTGCCCCAAGTGCGGCATGGCGCTGGAGCCGGTCACCGCCGCGCCGCCGGCCGCGCGGACCGAGTACGTCTGCCCGATGCATCCCGAAGATCGTCCGCGCGGAGCCGGGCTCGTGCCCGATCTGCGGCATGGCGCTGGAGCCGAGAGCGGCCAGCGGCGAGGAGGAGGAGAACCCGGAGCTGGCGGACATGAGCCGCCGCTTCTGGGTCGGCCTCGTCCTCACCGTGCCCCTCCTGGTCCTGGCCATGGGGGATTACCTGCCGGGTCACCCACTCGAGCGCCTCGTCACGGCGCGCGCGCTCCAATGGCTCGAGCTGGTGCTCGCGACGCCGGTCGTGCTGTGGGGCGGGTGGCCGTTCTTCGTGCGCGGCTGGCGGTCGCTCGTGAACCGCAGCCTCAACATGTTCACGCTGATCGGCCTCGGCGTGGCGGTGGCCTACGTCTACAGCCTGGTCGCGACGCTCGTGCCGGGGATCTTCCCCGGCTCGTTCCGCGACGCCTCGGGCGAGGTGGCGGTCTACTTCGAGGCGGCGGCGGTCATCACCGTGCTGGTGCTGCTCGGGCAGGTGCTGGAGCTCCGGGCGCGCAGCCAGACCAGCAGCGCCATCCAGGCGCTGCTCGGCCTGGCGCCGAAGACGGCGCGGCGCCTCGGGGACGACGGCGCGAAGCAGGACGTGCCGCTCGACCAGGTCGTGGTCGGGCGACCGGCTGCGGGTGCGGCCCGGCGAGAAGGTGCCGGTGGACGGCGTCGTGCTGGAGGGCGCGAGCGCCGTCGACGAGTCGATGGTCACCGGCGAGCCGATGCCGGTGGAGAAGGGGCCGGGCGACCGGGTCATCGGCGCGACGGTGAACGGCACCGGCTCGCTGGTGATGCGGGCCGAGCGGGTCGGGGCGGAGACGCTGCTGGCGCAGATCGTCCACATGGTGGCCGAGGCGCAGCGCAGCCGCGCGCCGATCCAGAAGCTGGCCGACGTCGTGGCCGGGTACTTCGTCCCGGCGGTCGTGGCCGCGGCCGTCGCTCACCTTCGTCGTCTGGGCGCTGGTCGGGCCCGGAGCCGCGCCTGGCGCACGCGCTGGTCAACGCCGTGGCCGTGCTCATCATCGCCTGCCCCTGCGCGCTGGGGCTGGCGACGCCGATGTCGATCATGGTGGCCACGGGCAGGGGCGCGACCGCGGGCGTGCTGTTCAAGAACGCCGAGGCGATCGAGATCCTGCGGAAGGTGGACACGCTCGTCGTCGACAAGACCGGCACGCTGACCGAGGGCAAGCCGAAGCTCGTGTCGGTCGCGCCGGCGGACGGCTGCGACGAGCCGCACCGTGCTCGGCGTCGCCGCGAGCCTCGAGCGCGGCAGCGAGCATCCGCTCGCCGCGGCGATCGTCGCGGGGGCCGACGAGCGGAAGATCGAGCTGGCGAAGGCCGACGGACTTCGAGTCCCTCACCGGAAAGGGCGTCACCGGACGCGTGGACGGGCGGGCGGTCGCGCTCGGCAACCGCGCGCTCCTGGACGAGCTGCACGTGGATCCCGGTCCGCTTGCCGGCGACGGCCGAGGCGCTGCGCGCCGACGGGCAGACGGTGATGTTCGTGGCGGTGGACGGCACGCCTCGCGGGGCTCCTCGGCGTCGCCGATCCGATCAAGGCCAGCACGCCCGAAGCCATCCGGAGCCTGCACGAAGAGGGCATCCGCATCGTGATGCTGACCGGCGACAGCCGCACGACCGCCGAGGCCGTGGCGCGCAAGCTCGGGATCGACGAGGTCGTCGCCGAGGTGCTGCCCGATCAGAAGGCGGAGGTGGTCAAGCGCTTCCAGGGCGAAGGGCCGCATCGTCGCGATGGCGGGCGACGGCATCAACGACGCGCCGGCGCTGGCGCAGGCGCAGGTCGGCATCGCCATGGGCACCGGCACCGACGTGGCGATGGAGAGCGCCGGGGTCACGCTGGTGAAGGGCGACCTGCGCGGCATCGTGCGCGCGCGGCGGCTGAGCCGGGGCACGATGCGAACATCCGCAGAACCTCTTCTTCGCCTTCGT
Organism: uncultured Gemmatimonadales bacterium; assembly: GCA_963729955.1. Classification (GTDB taxonomy): domain Bacteria; phylum Gemmatimonadota; class Gemmatimonadetes; order Gemmatimonadales; family JACORV01; genus Fen-1245. The sequence goes on along the minus strand of CAVSQA010000001.1, from coordinate 211,137 downwards.
CTACAACGCCGCTGGGCGTGCCGATCGCGGCGGGCGTGCTCTACCCGTTCTTCGGGCTCCTGCTCAGCCCCATGATCGCCGCCGCGGCGATGAGCTTCAGCTCGGTGTCGGTGGTGGGCAACGCGCTGCGGCTGCGGCGACTGGCGCTGTAGCCGCGCGGCCTGGACCTCCGTGCAGGAACGTCATCACCGTCTCTCGAAGGGAGTGATGCGATGAAGACGCTTTCCTTGCTGGCAGTGCTCACCGCGGCGGCGGTGCTGCCGCTGGCCGCGCAGCAGCCCGGCGCGCCGAAGCCCGCCGCCCCGCGCCCTCACATGGCGCCGGGCCACGGCATGATGATGGGATGGAGATGATGCCGGGGATGGACTCCATGATGGCGCCGATGATGCACGTCATGGCGTTCACGCCCGAGCATCTCCTCCGCGAGAAGACCACGCTGCACCTCACCGCCGATCAACAGGCCGAGCTCACCACCCTCCGCGACGCCGCGAAGGCGGCCCACGACGCCGCCGCGCAGCAGGCGGCGATGCACATGCGGGAGATGGAGCAGGCGATGGACGTGGCCGCGCCCGACACGAGCGCGGCGAAGCCGCACTTCGACGCCGCGCACCGGTTCATGGGCGAGGCGATGTGGGCGATGGTGCGCTCCGCGGCGCAGGCCCGCGCGCTCGCTCACCGACGCGCAGCGGAAGCAGGTGGACGACATGGCGGCGCGCCCGATGCGGGGCGGCGGGATGATGCGGCACTAGGCCGGGCGCCGCTTCCTGAAGCAACGAGGCCCGCGCTCGACCGAGCGCGGGCCTCCGTGCAGCTGGGGCTGGCGATCAGCTCCCGGTCGTAAACGACCACATCATGCCGTTACTCGTGCGGGTCGCGCCCGCCGGCGGCTGGTCGAACATCATGGGTGAGCCGGGCATGAGGTGCTGCCCGCTGCCCGTCCCGCCCATCATGCCACCTCCACCCATGCCCCCGCTGCCCATTGAGCCACCGCTCATCATCGAGTCGTGCGTCATCATGCTGTCGCGCATGCGCACGAAGTAGGTCGTTCCCGGCGCCATCATCGAGTCGGGAAGGAACGTCATGTTGTGGTACGTGGTGTCCCAGGTCATCCGGCCAGGAACCATCGCGCCACTGGAGTCGCCGGCGCGCAGCGTGAAGCGGCCGGCGCAGGAGGCCGAGTCCATGGACCGATCGAACGTCACGGCGACGCGCTGGTGCGTGACACGCCGCTGCTCCCCGGCAGCGGCGACACCGTGACGCTCCCCGAGATCGGCGCCCCGACTGCGGGGGCCGTCACCTCGTGCGCGCAGGCTGCGACGAGCAGTGACGGTGAGCAACATCGCTGGCAAGTTGTTGCGGTGCATTTGGTTATCTCCCTACTCTGCGGTCGCGCGGCGCGAGACTTGGAATCCCACCAACCACGCTCGCAAATACTGTACCTTGCCACCATTCGCGTCGCCCCGGCTCCGCGACGAGGGAGAGCCATTAGCCTCGGGGGACCGCCACGCGCGCCGAAGTCCGCCTCCGGCCGCCCTATCGCGCCGCGACTCCCGCCGGTAACGTTGCGAGCGTGACTGCAGCGGCGTCCAAGGCCCTGAAGATGGTGGCCGCCTGCGCCGTCTGCCTGGCGGTCGTCACGGGCTCTGGTGTTGCTGTTCAAACGGCTGTTCTAGCACGGAGGTCGGAGCATGAAGCCGAACATGGGAACGGCGGACCGCGTCGTCCGGACGCTCATCGTGATCGCGGTGGCCGTGCTCTACTTCACCCACGTGATCAGCGGGACGCTGGCGCTGATCCTCGCCGTCCTCGCCCTGATCTTCCTGCTCACCAGCCTGGTGTCGTGGTGCCCGATCTGGCAGCTGTTCGGGATCTCGACGGCCCCGAAGGGGGCGGCGCCGGCCGCTTCGGCGCCCCCCAAGGCCTGACCGCGCCCCGACCCGGCGCACCAGGCCCCGCGGACCGCTGAGGCTCGCGGGGCCTCGTGCGTTCGGGGCGATTGACACGGCACGGCCGGCGTGGAGAGGTTGCATCCTTCCCCAGCACCACGTTCCTCCGACGCACCGGGAGTCTTCCGTGGCGAGACGCCGCGCTGGTAATGCCTGCGACACCAACGATCCGCCTCGGTCGGGCGTGACGCCGCCCGGGTCTGGCGGCCTGCCGCGGCGCGAATTCGTCGTGCGGGTGGGCCAGGCCGGATGGGGAGCGCTCGCCCTGGGCCCCTGGCTCCGGCACGCCTTGCAGACCGGGCCCGCGTGGGATAGGTCAGATGGTGGGCGTGCGCTCGCCGTCGACCAGGTGCCGGAGGACCTCCTGTCCGGCCTGCGGTGGCGGATGCTCGGCCCGTTCCGCGGCGGCCGGGTGGACGCGGTGGCCGGCGTGCCGGGCCGGCCGAACGAGTTCTACTTCGGCTCCGTCAACGGCGGCGTGTGGAAGACGATCGACGGCGGCCGCGTGTGGGCGCCCATCTTCGACTCGCAACCCGTCGCCTCGATCGGCGCGATGGCGGTGGCGCCCTCGGCGCCGGACGTGGTGTACGTCGGCAGCGGCGAGTCCACGCTGCGGGACTCGACGGGCTACGGGAACGGCGTCTACAAGTCCACCGACGGCGGGAGGACGTGGACCCACGTCGGCCTCGAGGCGACCCAGCACATCGGCAAGATCGCGGTGGACCCGCGGAACCCGGAGGTCGTGTTCGTCGCGGCCATCGGCTCCCTGTACGGGCCCAACAGCGAGCGCGGCGTGTTCCGGTCGAGGGACGGCGGCCGGAGCTGGGAGAAGGTGCTCTACAAGGACGAGAACGTCGGCGCGGTGGAAGTGGTCATCGATCCGACCAACTCGCGCGTGGTGTACGCGGGCCTGTGGAACACGCGCCGTCCGCCGTGGTTCACCTACGCCCCGACCAACGGTCCCGGGGGCGGCATCTTCAAGTCCACCGACGGCGGAACGACCTGGAAGCCGCTCACGGCGGGTTTGCCGAAGGACGGCATCGGGAGGACCGGCATCGCGGTCGCGCCGAGCAATCCGCGCCGCGTGTACGCGGTCGTGGACTGCCTCGTGCCGGAGCCGCAGGCGGCGGGTGCGCCCGCGGCGGCGCCCGCCCCCGGCGGACGCGGCGGCCCGCAGGGGCCTCCGGGGCAGGGAGGCTTCTTCCGCTCCGACGACGGGGGCGCGACGTGGGATCGGCTGTCGTCGGATCCGATGCTGTGGGGCCGCGGCTGGTACTTCGAGAAGATCGCGGTGGACCCGAAGAACCCCGACATCGTCTACGTGCCCAACGTGAACGTGAACCGGAGCACCGACGGCGGGCACACGTGGGTGGTGCTCCGCGGCTCGCCGGGCGGCGACGACTACCACCAGGTGTGGATCTCGCCGGACGATCCCGACACGCTGATCGTGGCGAGCGACCAGGGCGCCGTCATCACCCGCAACGCGAGGGCGGCCGATCCCCGGGACGTGACGTGGAGCTCGTGGCTCAACCAGCCCACGGCGCAGATCTATCACGTCTCGGTGGACTACCGCTTCCCGTACTGGGTGACGGGGGCGCAGCAGGACAGCGGCGCGGTGGCGGTGCGCTCGCGCGGCAAGTTCGCCGAGATCTCGGAGCGCGACTGGGAGCCGATCGGCGCGGCCGGCGAGAGCGGTTACACGGCGGGCGATCCGCTGCATCCCGGGATCGTGTACGGCGGCGCGGGCACCCGGTGGAACCTCGAGACCAACAGCCCGGTGCCGGGAACCACCGCGCCGCAGAGCCCCGAGCCGGCGCGCGCGGACTGGACCCAGCCGCTGGTCCTTTCGCCGGCCGATCCGCACGCGCTGTACTACGCGAACCAGTTCCTGTTCAAGACCACCGACGGCGCTGAGACCTGGAAGCAGGTGAGCCCTGACCTCACGCGGCCGGATCCCGGCGTGCCGGCGAACCTCGACGCGGCGGCGGCGGCCGACAACGGCAACGGCCGGCGCGGCGTCATCTACACGATCGCCCCGTCGCCGGTGCAGGCGCCGCTGGTCTGGGTGGGCACCGACGACGGCTGGATCCAGCTCACCGAGGACGACGGCACAGACCTGGCGGAACGTCACGCCGCCGGCGCTGACGGCGTGGAGCCGGGTGACGATGGTCGAGGCGTCGCACTTCGACGTCAACGCGGCGTACGCGAGCGTGGACCGCCACCAGCTCGACGACTTCGAGCCGTACGTCTATCGCACCCGCGACCTCGGGCCGGACGTGGGAGAAGATCACCAACGGGCTGCCGGCCGGGGTGTACGTGCACACGGTGAAGGAGGATCCGGCGCGGCGCGGGCTGCTGTTCGCCGGGACCGAGCGCGGCGCCTTCCTCTCGTTCGACGACGGCGACCACTGGCAGCCGCTGCAGCTCGACCTGCCGGTCACGTCGGTGCGCGACTTCGCGGTCTACGGCAACGACCTGATCGTGGCGACGCACGGCCGCGGCTTCTGGGTGATCGACGACATCAGCCCGCTCCGGCAGGTCAGCGACGCGGTGCTGGCGGCCGACGCGTATCTCTTCAAGCCGGCCGACGCGATCAACGTGATCCAGGGCGGCGACGACGGCACGCCGCTGCAGAAGGACGAGCCGCAGGCGCCGAACCCGCCCGACGGCGCCGTCATCGACTACTACCTCAAGAGCGCCGCGCCGGGCCCGGTCACGCTCGAGATCCTCGACGCGACCGGGGCGAGCCTCAAGACCTTCTCGAGCGCCGCACCCGCCGAGGCAGGCGGCCGGACCGGTCCCGCGCGCGCGGGGAGGCCTGGCGCGCGTCTCACCGCTGTGGCAGCCGGAGCCGGTGCCGTTCTCGGCGGCGGCGGGCATGCACCGCGTGGTGTGGCGCCCGGTGGCGCCGGCTCCGGGCGGCGCCGCGCGGCGGCGGCCCCGGCGGCTTCCGCCGCGGCCCGGTCCGGCTCTTGACCGGCACGTTCACGGCGAAGCTCACCGTGGGCGCGCAGAGCTACACGCAGACCTTCACGGTGCGCCCGGACCCGAGGAGCGGCGACGCGGTAGGCTCCGGATCTGGGCGCGGTGCCTCGTCGTCCTTGATGATGGCCCGGCGCGGGATGCCGGTTGCCGCCGAGAGGCGCCACAAGAGGCGCAACGCCCCGGGCCGCGCCGGACACGCGGAGCGGCAGAGCGGGTGGAGCGGAGCTGCTGCGTTAGTCGGCTTGCAGGGACCTGCGCGGGTCTACGCGAACGGCGGAGTGGGCCGGGGCGAGGCATGCAGCCACGACACCACCCAGGAGCAGCAGGCCCACCGCGCCCAGGGCCAGGGGATCGTGCGGCGATGTGTGGAAGAGCTGCGGCGCGAGGAAGCGCCCGGTCGCTTCCACGAGCGCGAGGCCCAGCAGCAGTCCCGTCGCTCCGTAGCGCAGTCCCTGCGCGAGCAGCAGGCGCGCGAGGTCCCAGCCGCGGGCGCCCAGCGCCACGCGGATACCGAACTCGTGGGTCCGTTGCGCTCCGTCGAAGGCGATTACGCTGTAGAGCCCGACCATGGCCACGAGCAGCGCCAGGCCGCCGAACATCGCGAACAGCGCGGTGCCGAGCCGCCAGGCGCGGTACTGATCGTCGAGGAGGGACGGGACGGTGTGCACGGCGCCGTCGGGCAGGCCCGGCACCGCGGTCTTCAGCACCGCTGTCAACGGTGCGATCAGGCCGCCGGGATCGCCGACGCTCCGCACCATGACGTCGGGCCCCGAGAAGCGCGGGTCTGATCCCAGAGGGACGTAGTACTGCATCAGGAACGGCTCCGACACGAACTGCCGCACGTTTCCGACGATGCCCACGATGCTGCTGCAGGGTGGCTTGTCCTGGGTCGTCTGGATGTAGAGGCACTTTCCGAGGGCGTTCCCAACCGGCCAGAGCCGGCGCGCCATCTCTTGGCTTACCAGCGCGACCGTAGCGGGCGCCACGTACTCCGCCGCGGCGAACGTGCGCCCCCGCAGCAACGGAAGGCCGGCCGCGTCGAGATAGCCCTGCCCGATCTGTGAGTAGAACGGCCCACCCTCACTCGTGCTGTTCGGCAACGAGGCCACGCCCTCGGCGCGCAAGTAGGCCACGCCGTAGCCGAACATCGGAAGCGCCGAATGTTCGATCGACGCGGCGCGCACGCCGGGGAGACTGCGCACGCGCGCCAGCAGCGCGTCCAGATCGAGCGAGGGCGCCTTCGAGTCCGTGCTCGCGGTGCTCGCGACGAGCAGGTGACCCGCGTCCACGCCGAAGCTCACCCGCGTGGCACGTTCGAGGCTCCGCCCGAACAACCCGAGGCCGGCCAGCAGTACCATCGTCAGCGCGACCTGGCCGACCATCAGCAGTCCGCGCACGCGGGAGCGCCTCCAGCCCGAGAGCCGGACACCAGCCCGGAGAGATGCGAGCACGTCCGGGCGCCCGCCGAGAAAGGCCGGCACGAGCCCGGTGAGGGTTCCTACGATGAGCGCCGTGAGCGCAACGAATCCGAACACCCGGATGCCGAAGAGCGGCGCGGCCCAGTCCTCCTGCACGAGCAGCTTGCGCAGCAGCTCGCCGCCGGCGGACGCGATCCAGGCCGCCGCGGCCCCGGCTACCGCCGCGAGCAGCAGGCTCTCGGCGAGCACGGAGCGCACCAGCCGCCAGCGACTCACGCCAAGCGCGATCCGAATGCCGGTCTCGCGCCGGCGGCCGAGCGCGCGCAGCAGGAGCAGGTTCGCGACATTGGCCATCGCGATCAGGCACGCGACGAGCGCCACGGCGGCGACCAGCAGCGAGAGGCTCAGCGAGCCGTCGTCCCGGCCGAGCTCGACCTGGCTGCGACCGGGGATGACGGAGCCGAGGACGACGGTGGCGCCGGGATCGGGAGGTGGAAATCCGGTCGGGAGCAGTGTCTCGTGCCGTCTGAGTGACAGCGTCAACTCGCCGGCGACCCGCTCGCGCGAGAAGCCGGGCCGCACGCGCGCCACTGCCTCGAAGGCGTACATCCGCACGTGCGGGTTGTGGAGGTTCGGTCCGAACACATCTTCGGCAGCCACGCCGGCGGGCAGCCAGAGATCCGCGGCCTGAGGCGACAGGCCCGAGAATCCAGGCGGCGCCACACCCACGACGGTGTAGGCCCGGTCCTTCACGTGGATGACGCGGCCCACGATGGACGGCAGACCGCCGTAGCGGCCCTTCCACAATGCGAAGCTCACGACCGCCGCCGGCGCGCTGCCGCTCGAGTCGTCGGCGGCCAGGAGCAGCCGGCCCAGCGCGGGGCGCACCCCTAGGACCTGGAAGTAGGTCCCGGACACCAGCGTGGCCCGTGCGTCCAAGGCACCGGCCTTGTCGGCGAGAGTGACTGGCCTCGCTCGCCGGAAGCCGAACGCGACGGCCGCCGAGCGGGCTTGGTCGAAGAAGTCGAGCTCCTGGAACAGGAACTGCGACCGCAGCCTCTGTCCCTTGCTGTTGGGAACGCCCTCCTTCGCGTAGAGCCGCACGACCTGTCCGGGATCGCCGACGCCGATCGGCGCGCGCAGCAGCAGGCGGTCGAGCACGCCGAACATCGCCGCCGTAGCGCCAAGGCCCAGGGCCAGCGTCAGCACGACAACCGCGGTGAACGCCGGTGTCCGCATAAGGCTGCGCGCCGCGAAACGCAGGTCGCTCCAGGTCTCCTCGATCCAGTCGGCCCGCAGCCGGCGCGTGGTGTGCTGGTGGTCGATGGCCGCCAGCTCACGGCGCGCACCCGGCAGGTCGCCGAACTGGCGCAGCGCTTCCTCGGCCGCCGCGTCGGGTCGCAGGCCCGCGGCGACCAGTGCTGCGGTCTTCATGTCGAGATGAAAGCGCAGCTCGACGTCGATGTCCTTCGCCACGGTCGCGTGCCCGCGATCGATGTGAAACAGCCGGCGAATCGACGTCCGGCAGCATGGTCAGGCGGTGCCCAGCACCCGTTCGACGGCGCGCGCGTAGCGCGCCCACGTGGCCGTCTGCGCCCGCAGCTCGCGGCGCCCCGTGGAGGTAAGGCTGTAGTACTTCGCCTTGCGGCTGTTGTCCGAGAGCCCCCACTCCGTCTCGACCCAGCCACGCGCCGCGAGGCGGTGCAGTGACGCGTACAGCGCAGCGTCCTCGACCCGCAGCGCCTCACCCGTCGTGTCCCGGATCCAGGCCGTCACCGCGTAGCCGTGCCGCGGCCCCCAAGCGAGGGCCTTCAGCACCAGCATGTCCAGCGTGCCGCGCAACAACTCCAGATCCTCCGGCATCGCCTCTCCCCTCAGAACCTGAGGGGAAGGTGTTGCGCGCGCCGGCGTGCGTCAAGACTGAGGGTCGTGACGCGGACGCCGCTCCTTGATCCCATGCCGGCCAGGCGCTGCGGCCAGCGCGGATCGGTGTGCGGCGCGGCGCGCCCCGCCCTGGCGATGCGCGGTGCAGCGGTGCGAAGTTTTCAAACGCTCGAGCCATGACCGACTCGCACCTACCCGGCGACCGTCTTCCTGCACTCCCGCTCGAGCCCGCGGCTCGCGAGCGGATCGTGGACGCACTGACGCGTCACTTCGCCGCCGACCGGATCACCGCGGAAGACCTCGAGGAGCGCCTGGAGCGCGTGTACCACGCGACGACGGCCTCCCAGCTCGAGGCCATCGTCGCCGACCTGCCGGCGACCCTCCCCGCCGACGCGTCGCCGGCCGTCCCCGCCGAGGGGGCCCAGGCGCAGCGCATCTCGGCGCTCTTCTCCGGTCAGGAGCAACGGGTGACCGGCGTCGTTCCTCCGCAACTCGAGGTGCGCAGCCGCCTCGGCTACGTCGAGCTGGATCTCACGCGCGCGACGTTCGCGCCGGGCGTCACGAGCATCGACGTCCGGGCGTTCATGGGATACGTCCAGATCCGCTTTCCGGCCGGCGTCCGCGTCGAGTGCCGGGGCCACGCGCTGTTCGGCTTCTTCTCGCTGAAGGGCGGGTCGGAATCGGACGCGGAGGACTCGCCCAGCGTGGTGCGCATCACCGGCCGCGCGAGTTTCGGCTTCGCCGAATGCTTCGCCGGGCAGGGGAGGGCCGCGCTGCCGCCGGGCGGCAAGGCCGGGTAGCCGCCGCCGGGTCGGTGGGGCGCGGCGGCGAGCCGGATCCGAAGACGGGCGCCGCAGGCCGATCCTCAACGAACCTCAAGCCGCACATGACGTTGCGAGCACGCTGGCGCCCCGGAACGAGCCTCGCCGATGGAGGCGTGTCGATTCCGGCGGAGCGCGTTCGACGCATGAGGTGTACGGACGCACGACGAACCCGACACACGAGGGAGACGCGACAATGCGCTTCATGGTCATGGTACCGGCCAGCAAGGAGTCCGAGGCGGGCATTCTCCCGGACGAGAAGATCTTCGCCGCGATGGGGAAGTTCAACGAAGAGATGGTGAAGGCGGGCGTGATGCTCGCCGGCGAAGGGCTGCACCCGACGTCCAAGGGCGCGCGGCTCAAGTTCGCCGACGGGAAGGTCACGGTGACGGACGGGCCGTTCACCGAATCGAAGGAGCTGATCGCGGGCTTCTGGCTGATCCAGGTGCGGTCGAAGGAGGAAGCGATCGCGTGGATGAGGCGCGCGCCGTTCGGCGGCGGCGTCGAGATCGAGCTGCGCCAGGTCTACGAGATCCCGGAGCTCGCGGCGGCTGCCGCCGAGCTCCGGAGCGGGAGCAGCGCCTGCGCGAGCAGGTGGCGGAGAAGGGGAAGTAGCCGTTCCATGGCGAGGCCTGGCGACTCGGCCCGGCGCGGGACGATGACCCGAGTCCGACACGCATCGCGCGATCGACGCGGTGTGGCGGATCGAGTCCGCGCGGCTCATCGCCGGGCTCACGCGGATGGTGCGCGACGTCGGGGTGCGCCGAGGATCTCGCGCAGGACGCGCTGGTCGCCGCGCTGGAGCAGTGGCCGCAGTCGGGCATCCCGGACAACCCGGGCGCCTGGCTCATGGCCACGGCGAAGCACCGCGCGCTCGACCTGTTGCGGCGCGACAAGATGCTGGAGCGCAAGCACGCCGAGCTGGGGGTCGGAGCTCGAGGAGCGCAGGAGGAGATGGCCGTGGCCGACCTCGACGCGGCGGTGGACGACGACTTCGGCGACGACCTGCTGCGGCTCATGTTCATGTCCTGCCACCCGGTGCTCGCGACCGAGGCGCGCGTGGCGCTCACGCTCCGGCTCCTCGGCGGGCTCACCACCGAGGAGATCGCGCGCGCCTTCCTCGCTCCCGGTACCGACCATCCAGCAGCGCATCGTGCGCGCCAAGCGGACCCTGCGCGAGGCGCGGGTCGCGTTCGAGGTCCCGCGCGCGGCCGAGCGCGCGGCGCGGCTCGTCGTCGGTGCTCGAGGTCATCTACCTCGTCTTCAACGAGGGCTACACCGCCACCGCCGGCGACGACTGGGTGCGCCCCGCGCTGTGCGAGGACGCGCTCCGCCTCGGCCGCGTGCTGGCCGAGCTCGCGCCGCAGGAGCCGGAGGTCCACGGCCTGGTGGCGCTGATGGAGATCCAGGCGTCGCGCCTCCGGGCGCGGGTCGGCCCGTCGGGCGAGCCGATCCTGCTGCTCGACCAGGACCGCTCGCGCTGGGACCGGCTGCTGGTCGGCCGCGGGCTGGCGGCGCTGGAGCGGGCGGAGCGGCTGGGCGGCGCGCTGGGCCCGTACGCGCTGCAGGGCGCGATCGCCGCCTGCCACGCGCGGGCGCGGACCGCCGAGGAGACCGACTGGACGCGCATCACCGCGCTGTACGACGCGCTCGCCCAGCTCATGCCGTCGCCCGTCGTGGAGCTGAACCGGGCGGTGGCCTACGCCATGGCGTTCGGTCCGGCGGCCGGGCCTGGAGATCGTGGACGCGCTGGCGTCGGAGCCGTCACTGCAGTCGTACCACCTGCTGCCCAGCGTGCGCGGGGACTTGCTCGCCAAGCTCGGTCGCCGCGAGGAGGCTCGCGCGGAGTTCGAGCGCGCGGCCGCGCTCACCCGCAACGCGCGCGAACGCGCCCTGCTGCTCGAGCGGGCCGCCGCGTGCGCCGGTCCCGCGTTGTCCAGACCCTCCATGTGATGCGGTGAGGTAGGCCGGAACCTTCGAGGCTGGCGGGCGCCGTCGGCGGGCCACATCTTGGCCGGCATGGACGAGCTGAAGGCGCTCCGGAGCCTCGCCGAGGCGGTGGGGGTCCACACCCGTTACACCGACGGCCTCGGCCGGCACGTGGTCGTGGCCCCGGAGACCCTGGTCCGCGTCTGCGCCGCAGTGGGCGCTCCTCTCGAGCGGGCCGGCGATGCCGCCGAGGCATTGCGGGCCCACCGCGCGACGCGACACTCTGGGCTCGTGCCGCCGGTCGTCGTAGCATGGGACGGGAAGCTGCCGCCGCTCGCGATCCCGGACGGCGGGGGAGCCCACGCCGAGCTCAAGCTCGAGGATGGCGAGGTCCTCCCGCTCGAGATCTCCGGCGACGCCCTTCGGCCGATGCGCCCAGTTCCCACCGGCTATCACCGGCTCGTGGTCGAGGCCTCCGGGAAGCGCGAGGCCTGCACGGTCATCGCCTCGCCCGTCGAGGCGTGGCGCCGGCCGGGGGCGCCTCGCAGCTGGGGTGTCGGCACCGAGCTCGCGGCGCTCCGCTCAGCGCGCAGCCGCTCGATGGGCGATCTCCGCGACCTGGAGTCGTTGTGCGGCTGGGTGAAAGGCCGGGGCGGAGACCTGGTGACGGTCCTCCCGCTGAGCCCGACCTTCAACGCCGACCCACCCGAGCCCAGCCCGTACTCCGGCGTGAGCCGGCTCTTCTGGTCCGAGTTGATTGTCGATCTGGAGGACGCCCATCGGCCGGCGGAGCGCCCCAGCACGCTGGACGTGACGCGGGCGGACGCCGAGGTCCGCTCGGCCCTGGCGGGGCGCACGGCGCCCACGCCCCCGGACGAGGAGCTGATCCGCTACGCCCGGTTTCGCGGCGCGCAGGCGCGGCTCGGCAGGAACTGGCGGGCCTGGCCCTCGCGGGCCCGCGCCGGAACGCTGGACGCGGACCACGTGGACGCGGAGGAAGAGCGCTTCCACCTGGTGGCCCAGAGCCTCGTGCGCCGGCAGCTCCGCGACCTTCGCCAGCGCTTGGAGCAGGACGGCATGCGCCTGGGGCTGGACCTCGCCGTCGGCGTCCACCCCGACGGTTACGACCCGTGGTCGCGGCAGACGCTGTTCGGCGAAGGGATGTCGGTGGGCGCTCCGCCGGATGCGGGCTTCCCGAGCGGGCAGGACTGGGGCTTCTCCCCGGTGCTTCCGGAGGCGTCTCGGCGGGAGGGTCACCGCTACCTGGCGGCGTCCATCGCGCACCAGGCGGGACTTGCCGGCGTGCTCAGGGTAGACCACATCATGGCCTGGACCCGCCTCTACTGGATCCCCCACGGGTTCGGGCTGCACGAAGGGACCTACGTCTCGTATCCCGCGGAGGAGCTGTTCGCGGTGCTCGCCCTGGAGTCGAATCGGCACCGCTGCGAGGTGGTGGGCGAGAATCTGGGCAACGTTCCGCCCGAGATCGACCGGGCGCTCCCGCGCCACCGGATCTGGGGGATGTACTTGGCGCAGTTCCAGGCGTCGAAGGACGCGAAGGTCGCGCCCCCGACCGCCGCGGACATGGCCCTCGTCGGCACGCACGACACGCCCACGTTCGCGGGCTGGCTGGCGGGCGCGGACATTGCGGAGCGGGTCCGCTACGGCCTCCTGGCCAGGGAGGCGGAGCCGAAGGTCCGAGAGGAGCGGGCGACGGCCACCGGGAGGCTCGCCAAGCGGCTGCACCGTGGCGTGGGAGAGCCCGCGGCGCTCCTGTCCGAGCTGCTGCAGTGGCTCGGGCGGTCGGACAGCCCGCTGGTGGTTCCCTGGCTCGAGGATTTCTGGCTCGAGGAGCGCGGCGTGAATCTCCCGGGGACGCGCTCCTCCGAGCGAGCGAACTGGCAACGCCCCATGCGGCGCCTCCTCGAGGAGATCTTCGCCGACCCCGAGGTGGACGCACTGATCCGCCGCCTTCACGTCGCTCGGAACCCCGAGTGAACGGCACGCCGAGTCTCAACCCCTAAGGCCAGGCCCACCATGGGATCACCCGCCGCCACCGCTCCCGTCGCCGTCCGACACAAGCCGCGCCTGTCGTTCTGGGAAATCTGGAACATGAGTTTCGGCTTCCTGGGGATCCAGTTCGGGTTCGCGCTGCAGAACGCGAACGTGAGCCGGATCTTCGAGACGCTGGGCGCCAAGGTCGAGAACATCCCGATCCTGTGGATCGCGGCGCCGGTGACCGGGCTCATCGTGCAGCCCATCGTCGGCTACTTCAGCGACCGCACCTGGAACCGCCTCGGCCGCCGGCGCCCCTACTTCCTCGGCGGGGCCATCCTCGCGTCGCTGGCCCTCCTGGTCATGCCGAACTCGCCCGTGCTGTGGGTCGCGGCGGGCATGCTCTGGATCATGGACGCGTCCATCAACATCTCGATGGAGCCGTTCCGCGCCTTCGTGGGCGACAACCTGCCCTCGTCGCAGCGGACCACCGGCTTCGCGATGCAGAGCTTCTTCATCGGCACCGGTGCGGTGGTCGCGTCCATGCTCCCCTGGCTCCTCACCAAGGGGTTCGGGGTGGCGAACACCGCGCCCGAGGGGACGATCCCCGCCTCGGTGCGCCTCTCCTTCTACCTCGGCGCCGCGGTCTTCTTCGTCGCGGTGCTGTGGACGGTGCTCAGGTCGAAGGAGTACTCGCCGGAGGAGATGGTCTCGTTCGAGGAGAACCGGGCGCGGGAGAGCGCCACCCGGGAGAAGCGCACGGCGGAGGAGTACGCGGCGACCGGAGGCCGGCAGATCCGCCTGGGATGGGTCCTCGTCGCGGCGGGCGCGCTGCTCAGCGTCTGGCTGGCGCACGAGGCCGCCGACCAGGTCATCATCCTGTCGGCGGGCATGGGCGTCGTGGGCCTGCTGCTCGTCGCCGGAGGGCTGATGCAGCGCGGCGGCCGTTACGACAACGGCTTCGTCACGATCCTGAACGACTTCCAGGACATGCCCCGGACCATGAAGCAGCTGGCCTGGGTGCAGTTCTTCTCCTGGTTCGCCCTGTTCGCGATGTGGATCTACACGACGGCGGCGGTCACCAGCCACATCTACCACACCACCGACACGAAGTCGGCGCTCTTCAACGAGGGGGCCAACTGGGTGGGCGTGGGCTTCGGCGTCTACAACGGCGTCGCCGCCCTGGTGGCGTTCGCGATTCCGGTGCTGGCGAGGCGGACCAGCCGCAAGGCGGCCCACGCGATCTGCCTGGTCTTCGGCGCGCTGGGGCTCCTGTCCATCTTCGTGATTACGGACCCGCGCTGGCTGCTGGGCTCGATGGTGGGCGTCGGGATCGCGTGGGCGAGCATCCTCGCCATGCCGTACGCGATCCTGACGGGGAGCCTGCCGCCGTCCAAGATGGGCTACTACATGGGGGTGTTCAATTACTTCATCGTCATCCCGCAGATCGTCGCGGCGGCCGTCCTGGGCTTCGTCGTCGGACGCTTCTTCGGCGGTCAGGCCATCTACGCCATGCTCGTGGGCGGCGCGTCGCTGGTGGTGGCCGCGGCGCTGACGCTCCGGGTGAGGGACGAGGACGACGAGGCGGTGGCGGCGGGGTGACGCGCGGCGCGGCCGGGTGGCGCATCGGTTGGACGGACGACGAAGTGGGCGTTTGCGAAAGGACGGTGGGCGCATGAAGACCATGATCCGTGCGGCGGCGCTCTTAGGTATCGGGACCTGCGTCCTCTCCGGGTGCATTCACCACATCCCCGGAGCCACGTCCCAGCAACGCGCCATCGCGTCGGTCGAGGTCCGGCATCCGGCGATCTTCTGGAACGGCGCCACGGTCTACTTCCTCCTGATCGACCGGTTCCTCGACGGCGACACCACCAACGATCACGCCCTGGGCCGCGCCGCAGGACGGGGCGGTGCTCCGCAGCTTCCAGGGCGGCGACCTCAAGGGCGTGCTGCAGATGATCCAGGCGGGGTACTTCGACAGCCTGGGGGTGAACGTCATCTGGATGACGCCTTTCGTGGAGCAGATCCGCGGCAGCGTGGACGAGGGGACGGGGAAGACCTACGGCTACCACGGCTACTGGGCGCGTGACTGGACCGCGGTGGATCCGGCGTTCGGCACCAGGGAGGACCTGCGCCGGCTGGTGGACGCGGCGCACCGGCATCACATTCGCGTCCTGATGGACGCCGTCATCAACCACACGGGGCCGGTCACGCCCGAGGATCCCGCGTGGCCCGACGACTGGGTGCGCACCAGTCCGCGGTGCACCTACCGGAGCTACGTCACCACGGTGGACTGCATGCTGGCCGACCTGCCCGACATCCGGACCGACTCGAACGATTCCGTGGGGCTCCCGCCGTTCCTGGTCGAGAAGTGGAGGCGGGAAGGTCGCCTGGACGAGGAGCGCGCTTCGCTCGACACGTTCTTCACCCGCACCCACTATCCGCGGGCGCCCCGCTACTACCTCATCAAGTGGCTCACCGACTGGGTGCGCGAGTTCGGCTTCGACGGCTATCGGATGGACACCGCCAAGCACTTCGAGGACGGCGTCAGCCTCGAGCTGAAGCACGAGGCGGACCGCGCGTTCGCCGACTGGAAGCGCGCCAATCCCGGGAAGGTGCTGGACAGCCTGCCCTTCTACATGGTCGGCGAGGTCTACGGCTGGGACCCGAGCCAGGGCCGCCAGTTCAGCTACGGCGACAGCACCGTCGACTTCTTCGCCCACGGCTACGACGGGCTCATCAACTTCGCCTTCAAGCGCGACGTGGCCGGGTCGCTGGACTCGCTCGACACCCGCTATTCCGCGGCGCTGCACGGTGGCCCGCTCGCCGGGGTCTCGTTCCTCAACTACATCAGCTCGCACGACGACGGGGCGCCGTACGACCCGGACCGCAAGGATCCGTTCGGCGCCGGCACCCGCCTGCTCCTCTCCCCGGGCGGCGCGCAGATCTACTACGGCGACGAGCTGGCGCGGCCGCTCAGGGTCGCGGGCGCCCAGGGCGACGCCAACCTGCGCTCGAACATGAACTGGCGGGCCCTGGGGCGCGGCGACTCCACCCGCCGCATCCTGCTCCACTGGCGGAAGCTGGGTCAGTTCCGGCGGGACCACCCGGCCGTGGGGGCCGGCGTGCATCGCACGCTGCAGGCGAAGCCGTATGTCTTCAGCCGCATCCTCACCACCGACAGCGTCGACGATCGGGTGGTGGTGGCGATGGACCAGCCCAAGGGTCCGAAATCCATCCCCGTCGCCGGGGTCTTCGCCGACGGCACGCTGCTGGCGGACGCCTATTCGGGGGCGAGCGTATGGGTGCGCAAGGGCGCCGCCCAGCTCGACAGCCCCTTCGATCTCGTGCTCCTGAGCCAGTTCCGCCAGGCGGAGACCGATACTGTCGTTGTGTTCGTGACCAACAACTGGGAACTCCCGATGGACGTGTTCGCGTCCAGTGCCGGCACGAATTACCGCATGGGGACGGTGAATCCGGGCATTGTCAGCCGGTTCGTGCTGCGCCGGGACATGCTGGCCACCGATCGCATCGTCCAGTTCGTGGCCCAGGCCACCGGCTACGGACCGCGAATCGCGGCGGAGCCGCTCATGATCACGCCCGGCGACATCGTGGACTTCGAGATCTCGACCCACCTGGTGGGCAGCCGCGCCGAGGTGCGGCCGTAGCGCCCGGGAGCGTCGCGCTGCGCCGTTAGCCGTCGACGGGCGATGAATCGGGGCAGGAGACGAAAGGGTGGTCGCTCAGCGGGCTGCCAGATCGTACTTCACCAGCAGCGCCTGGAAGCGCGGGTCGTTCCGGATCGGGTCGTAGCTCCGGGCAGAGGCGCAGCATCGCCCACGCTGAGCAGGGTCGGCCGGCGAGCAATCGCTCGACGTCCGTCAGCGCCGCATCGGCGTCGCCGATGCGCACCAGGATCTCGCGCGCGCGCCTGCCGGCCCGACGTTCCCGTGGTCCTCCCGGTACGACGTCTTGAGCTGCTCGAGCCAGCGCGCCTCGCGCCGGCGCGTCCGCGCGACGTCCGAGCCCGCCACGGACCAGGCCGCGCGTCGCGTGGACGCCCCCGTCGTCGGGGTGCGCGCGCTCCCCGCATCGAGGATGCGCCACCGCCGGATCGTAGGCCGGCCCGTGCGCCGGCCGTGTCGCCCCTGAGGACGTGCGCCCGCGCAACCAGCAGCGTCCGGGCCAGGCCGTGGCCTCGGCGCTCCGCGCCGGCGCTCCAGCGGCATGAGCGCGCAGGAGCGAGAGGACGGAGTCGGGGCGCCGCTCCCACTGCAGCAGCGACCGGCGTTGGTCCGCGATCGACGTCGCCTCCGGCGCCCGGATCGCCGTCCAGCGGCAGGTCCGCGCAGCACCGCGCGGAGCGTGTCCAGCTCGCCCTGCCACAGGACGTAGCTCCAGGCCATCGCGAGCCGCGGCTCGACCAGGTCCGGAGCGAGCGCCAGCGCCTGACGGTAGGCCGCGATGGCCTCCCGATAGCGATGGCGGTAGTGGTATGCGTCCCCGAAGCTGACGAACAGATCCGCGTCGCGCGGGTCGAGGCTCCGCGCGCGGTCGAACGCCACCATCACGCTGTCCCACTGCGCCGAGGTGCCGGTGTGCCCTCCCGACCCATCCCCACAGCTCGGCGTCGTTCGGCGCGCCCCGCAGCCCGCGGCTGAACTCGTCCAGAGCCCCGCGGAAGTCGTCGCGCACGAGGTAGCGCGCCAAACCCACCGCGAGATGCGCCTGCGGCAGGTCCGGGGCCAGAGCCGCAGCGCCACGTCGGCTTCGCGCCGCGCCAGCGCCAGCCTGGCGTCCGACGGATCGTACCGCAGCTGGTACATGCCCGCAGTCGACGTACGACGAGCGCCGCGTGCGCGAGCGCGAAGGCCGTGTCGAGCGCCAGCGCCCGCTCGTAGAGCTGCTGCGCGATCGCGAAGTTCTGGCGGGGAAGTCCCGGCCGCCGCGTAGTACTCGAGCCCCTGCAGGTAGTACTGGTACGCCTCCGCGTTCTGCGGTAGGCGCGGTCGCGATCGCCCCTGCCTCCGCGCTCGTCAGCGTCGCGCCGACCGCGCGCGACGATCCGCCGGGCGATGTCGCTCTGCACCGCGAAGGCGTCGTCCAGCGTCCGAATCGTAGCGCTCCGCCCACAGCTCGCGTCGGTCGACCGGGTCGAGGAGCTCGTACGATCACCCGGAGCCGGTTCCCCGCCGACCTGAACGCTGGCTTCGACCACGCTGCCGACCGCCCAGCTCCTCGCCAACCTGGCGCAGCGACTTCGACGTCTGCCGATAGTCGCCGACCGACGTCCGGCCGATGACCCGTGAGCGACGCCACCCTGGCGAGTTGCGCCAGCAGCTCGTCGTGCAGGCCAGCGGCGACGTAGGCGTGGGACGAGTCGGCGCTCAGGTCCCGGAACGGCAGGACTGCGATCGCGGTCCTGGGTGCCGCGCCGCCGGAAGCGCGCCCGCTACGCCACGGCCTCACCGCCACAGCCCCGGCAAGCACGGCGACGCCGGCCACCCCCGCTGCCCACGCCAGCCGTCGCCGGAGCCGGGCGCGGCGTGGGCCGAAAAGATGGGGCCGCCGCGCCGCCACCGGCACTCGACGCCTCGGGGGTCCCTGCCGGTGAGTCGGGTGCGCCGCCCGATCCCGCCGGCCCCGACCCGGCCGCGGGGGCGCGGTAGCGGGCCGGCAGCTCCCCGGTGCGAATCCGCGCGATGGCCGCGAGGAAGCCGTCGTCGGGCGCGAGGTCGAGCTCCCGCCGCAGGCGCTGCGCGTGATCATCCGCCGCCTTGAGGGCGTTCGCCCGATCGCCGATCGCCGCCATCGCGCGCACCTGCTGCAGCACGAGGTGCGAGTTCAGCGGATCGTGCTCCACGGCGCGTCCCCACCATCCCACCGCCTCGTTCCAGTCCCCCGCGCACTCCGCCGCCGTCGCCAGGCGCCCGAGTGCCTCCGCGTACTCGCGCGCCAGACGCGTACGCTCTCCGTCCAGCCAGTGCTCAAACTCCGGCGCGCCGTCGACGTGGAAGCCCTCGAGCAGCGGACCGGCGTACTCGCGCACGGCGTCCGCGTGCCGGCCGCACGTCTAGCGCCCGCGTAAACGAGAGGACGTCGGAGCCCATGACGGCGGGATCCAGGCGCAGCGGGCGGCCGTCGGACGGCACGGCGCCGGGCTCGAGCGCACGGCGAATGGCGTACAGGGCGTCGCGCAGGCCTTGCCGGGCGCGGGCCTCGTCGCTCTCCGGCCACAGCAGCGCGACCAGCCGGTCCCGGGTGCAGCCCAGCTCTCCGCATACCGCCAGCACGGCCAGGACCGCGTCACCCCGGCGCTGCGGCGGCAGGGGTGCAGGGGCCCCGGGGGGGCCTTCCAGCGCGAAGCCTCCAAGCACACGGAGTCGGTACATGCCGTCCGTTGCCGCCTTATTCGTGTTTTGGGGATCCCCGTATCGTGCGCTGGAGATGTTCGGCTGGCAAGGGGGGGACGAGAGCCGCGATGCCGCTGCGACGCCGCGGCGACGAGACCGCGACGGTCGGGCTTCACCTTACACGCCCAAAGCCGCCGCCAGGCAACACCGGCAATAGGCCCGGTCACTGGGACCGGGGCGGCGCGCCTGCACCCTACTTGAGGAGGTGAACGTGAAGACGAACAAGCTGATGGTCGCGGCGGGCGCGGCATCACTGCTGGTCCTCGCAGCGTGCGGCGACCAGAGTGGTGAGCGCCCCGCCCCGAGCCAGCCGGCCGCTGGAGGGGTCGCCGCGATCCAACCAGGCGGCCTCGCGGCGATGCATGCGCCCGCCACGATCGACACGTTCGCCGCCGGCCTGAACAGTCCCCGGGGGCTCAAGTTCGGTCCCGACGGTGACCTGTACCTCGCCGAAGGCGGCACGGGCGGCACCAACTCGACGGTCGGACAGTGCGCCCAGGCGGCCGGGGTTGGGCCGTATACCGGCGGCTACACGTCGCGCATCTCGAAGTTCGACCGGCACGGGAATCGCACGACGGTCGTGGACGGCCTGCCCTCGAGCTCGACCACGCCGGCGACCGGGAGCCTGACCAGCGGCGTCGCCGACGTGGCGTTCATCGGGCGCACTCTCTACGCCGTGCTGGCCGGCGCCGGCTGCTCGCACGGCGTCCCCGACGTGCCGAACGCCGTCATCCGCGTCCACCGGAACGGCACCTGGAGCATCGTGGCGGACCTCAGCGCGTACGTCGCGGCCAATCCCACCGCGAGCGAGGACCCCGACGATTTCGAGCCCGACGGCACGTGGTACGGTCTGGCGGCCAGGGATGGCTACCTCTACACGACGGAGCCGAACCACCAGGAGGTGGACCGCATATCACCCCGGACGGGCAGGATCAAGCGTGTCGTGGACGTTTCCGTGGCCCACCCCGGAGCCACGGGAGGATGGATCGGCCCCACGGCCCTCATCTCGGACCGCGACGGCCTCGTCTTCGGCACGCTGGGGCCGTTTCCCGTCGTTCCCGGCAGCGAAAGCATCTTCGATCTCGATCTGAATGGAAGGTACCGGCCGCTGGCATCCGGATTCTCCACCGTGCTCGGGCTCGCCTCCGATCAGCGCGGCCGACTCTATGTACTCGAGTCCATGACCGCTGCCGGCTTTCCGGGGCCTCAGCAGGTTGGAGCGGGTCTTGTCGTTCGCCTGGGCCGTTCCGGGGCGGTGGACACCGTCGCCACCGGTCTCAGCTTTCCGTCAGCCATGACGTATGGGCCCGACGGGAATCTCTACGTGTCGAACTTCGGCTTCGGGGCGCCTCCCGGTGCCGGCCAGATCATCCGCGTCAACCTTCGCCGCGACGATCACTGACACTTCCGTGCGGACGCCCGGCCGCTGTGGGCCGGGCGCCCGTGCAGCGGCGCCGCACCTCGAGCACGATGGCGGCCACTCGGGGCCAGAAGTAGGTTACCGGTTCACCGTCACGGGCGACCGCAGAGCACGGCCAGAGCGCGGCTGCGGCGAGTCCGGGATCGCGCGGTCCCGCTCGCCATCGGTGTCCCGGTGGCCCACGGCGCGCCTCGACGGCAGGTCGAGTTGGATGCACGTCTCCGGGCCGAGATCCACGGCCCCACCGAAGTTCGATTCACCCTCTCCGGCGTCGAGCGGCCCGCCGATCGCACCGCATATCGCCTGACCGACGGCCAGGGGCGCGAGATTCCCCTCGCGGAGGTGCGCCTCGCGGCCGCGTCCGAGGCCTTCGTCATTCCGGGGCTCGCCGCCGGACCCGATGCGGGTCCACTACCTCGAGATTCCCGGCCTGGGCCTGCGCGCTCTGGTGCGGCGGGATCCGCTGTTCCGCTCACTCCATTCCTCCAAACCCCTGGGCGCCGTGGTGTCGGACGCCGGGCCCGCGACCACCTTCCGCATCTTCTCGCCCCGGGCGAGCGGCGTGCGGCTCTACCTCTACCGCGGCAAGGACGACGCGCCCGCCGAAACCCTGCGCGTGGTGGAGATGGCCAGGGACGGGGACGGCGTGTGGGAGTGCACGCAGTCGGGTGACCTGCACGGCCTCTGGTACGACTTCACGGTTCACGGGCCGCCCGATCCCGGGAACTGGTTCTACGAAACCCACCCGGCTCACGTCTCGGATCCATACGCGCTCGTCAACGACGACGCTTGGGGCAAGTCCCGGGTGTGGCGCGACGGTCCCCCGCCTCCACCGCTGGCGGGAGGACGGCCACCGATGGAGGACGTGGTGGCCTACGAGGTGCACGTCCAGGACTTCACCGATCTCCTTCCCGTGGCGGAGGCGGAGGCCGGGACGCTGCCCGCCATGGCGCGGATGGGCCTGGTGAACGCGCACGGCGTGCCGATCGGCCTCGACTACCTCGTGGACCTGGGCGTGAACGTGGTCCATCTCATGCCGGTCCAGGAGTACCTCCACTACCCCGACACCGCGTGGCGGGCGGCCTTCGCCGGGAACTCCTTCGCGCAGGCCATGGCGATCGACCGCGAGAACTACCAGTGGGGTTACCGCACGACCCACGCCTTCGCCGTAGAGAGCCGCTTCCGCTCCCGGGGCGCCGAGCCCGGGGCGGAACGGGAGCAGTTCAAGGCGCTGGTCCGCGCGTTTCACGACCGGGGCATCGCCGTCATCGTCGACGTCGTGCCGAATCACACCGGCGAGAACATGGACGGCGGGCACCTGCTCCTCCACTTCAACGTCCTGGACCTGCCCTACTACTACCGCACCGACGAGAACGTCGAGCACATCGGTCCGTTCGGGAACGAGGTGAAGACGGAGGACCGGCCGATGGTGCAGCGCTGGCTCATCGACCAGCTCAGGCATTGGGTGGACGCGCTGGGGGTGGACGGCTTCCGCATCGACCTGGCGGGCCAGCTGGACCGGCAGACGCTGCTGCGGGTGAGGCAGGAGCTGCCTCACGACCTCATCATCTACGGCGAGCCGTGGATCGCCCCCAGCGATCCGGACGTGCGCGCCAACCCCGATTGGGCATGGTCCAAGGCCGACGCCCCGATCACCTTCTTCCAGGACGAGACCCGCAACGCGTTCACGGGCAGTCCCTTCGACATCAATGCACGGGGATGGGCCGGTGGCGACGGCTCGGCGCGGGCCGCCGCCATGCGCGCGCTGACCAATGACTACGCCGAGGAGGCCCGTACCACCAACGGGATTTCGTACCTCGACATCCACGACGACTGGGCCCTGGCCGATCGTTACGCCCTCAAGGACCACAACGGGCTCGAGGGCGTGGATCTCGCCGCGGTGCGCATCGCCGCGGGACTCCTCCTGACCTCGGCGGGGCCGGTGGTGATTCACGGGGGCACCGAGATGCTCCGCTCGAAGGGACTCGCGCCGCTCGAGACCTTCGCCGCGAAGGCGGCCGGCGCCACGATCCTGTTCAAGGGTCGGAGCGACACCTACAACCTGCGGGCCCCGAACCGCTTCCTCTGGGAAGGCCTCGTTCCCGGCTCCGATCGCGCGGCCATGCGCGACTACTGGCGCGGGCTCCTGGCGCTGCGGATGTCCGAGCCTGGCCGCGTCTTCCGCGTGGCCGAGGTGCCGAACGGCCACTATCGCTGGATCACCCCGCCCGACGGCACCCTCCTCGGGTACGTGGTCGGCGGGCGCGTCGTGGTTCTGGCCAACAGCGGCACGAGCGAGGGGATATTTCGGTTCGATCTCGCCGACGGCGAGTGGCGGCAGGTGGGAGACCGGGAGCGAGTGACGTTGGACGGCGTTGCGGGAGCGTACGCGCGGCTCGACGGTGGCGCGCACGAGGTGCAGGTGCCGGCCGGCTCTTTCCTCGTCTGGGTGCGTGTGATGTAAGGGCCTCGATGGGGCGCGAGAGCGAGGGGAGATGTCGGTGCTGCGTGCCCCTCGTCAGCGCGCGCGGAGCTCGGAGGCGGCGGGAAGGACGTTCCCGGTGGAGTCGAAGAGCGCCAGCGAGCCGCCGCCCCAGACGAAGAGGCCCGGCACCTGAATGGCCTCCGGGTACCACCACACCACGCCGGCGCCGTGGCCGCCCGGCACCGCGGCGACGGCATCGAGGAGATCGCGCAGGAACTGCGCCTGGCCTTGCGGCGAGATGGGCCAGGTCATCGCGGCACCGTTCGTGACCATCGACTCCCAGCCACCGGCGCGCCACGGGTACGACGTCTCGACCACCACGACGTCCCGGCCGTAGCGCAGCGCCGTCGCCGTCAGGTTGGCCTCCAGGTCGCCCAGCATGCCGTGCCACCAGGGGTAATAGCTCAGGCCGATGAGGTCGTAGGGCACGCCGTAGGCGTTCATGTGGTCGAAGAACCACTGCGTGCCGCCGGCGCTGCCGCCCTGGGAGTAGTGCAGCATCACGCGGACGGTGTCGCCCGGGCCGAGCGCGGCGCGCACGCCTCGGATGGCGGCCTTGAGCAGGCCCGTGAACCGCGTCCACTGCACGGCGGTGTCGGCGCCGGCGGCGTACAGCTCGCCGAGCGGCCACAGCATGCCGTCGTCGATCTCGTTGCCCACCTGGACGATGTCCGGCAGCGCGCCCGCCTGCTTGAGTTGAGCGATCGACACTGTCGGAGTAGGCCTCGACCCGTTGCTCCAGGGAATCGATCCCGAGGCTGGCCCAGGCGGCCGGCGTGGTCTGGTGGCCCGGATCGGCCCAGGTGTCGGAGTAGTGGATGTCGAGCAGGAGCCTGGCGCCGGCCGCCTTGACGCGGCCGGCCATGCGCAGCGTGTACGAGAGGTCGTTGACCTGCACGTCCGAGTCGTTGGGGTTCACGAAGAGGCGCAGCCGGAAGAGGCTGGCGGCGTGCGCGCGCAGGATGGCGATGGCGTCGCCGGGCTGACCGCCGTCGCGGAAGATGCCGCCGCCCTGCTCGATGCGTGCCAGGGCCGAGACGTCGGCGCCGAGGAACACGCCGGCGGGGAGTTGCGTGCTCGCCGGTGCGGTCGCGGACTCGCGGCACCCGCAGGCGGCCAGCAGGGCGAGCGCCGCCGCTGCCCCGGCGCGCCGGCGCGGGCCTCGGCGGCGGCGCGTCACTCGGTGCCGGGCGGGCCGAAGCCAAGCACGACCCACTCCACCTCGACGCCGTAGCTTCCCGGAGTGACGGCGACACCGGGCTCGCGCCGCAGGGAGAGCTGGAGGCGCTCCACCCGGTCGAGCCGGGGGCGATCCCCGTTCCCTCCGCGTCCCTCGGCTGCGCCCACCCAGTAGTTCCACTCACCCGGAAAGCCCTCCGGAAGCAGCACACCGCGGGCGAGGCTGAAATCGGCCATCGGCACCGACCGCTCGGCCCAGGTGCTGTCGACAGGGACGGCCGCGCTCCAGCTCGTGCCGTCGTCTTCCATCAGCGTCACGTGCAGGATCTGGTGGGGCCCGAGGCCCCGCAGCCTCAGTCGCAGGTCGGTGGCCGCGGCGACCGTCTCCTGCCGGGCGTCTATCATGTCCCGGACTACCAGTGACGCAGTGTAGTCATCGAGCGCCTCGCCATTCGGGTGGACGGGCAGCTCGAGGTGGAAAACCGGTTGGCCCGTGACGTCCGACAGTCCCAGGCGGAAGATCCCCAGGCGCCCCGCGTCGCCGATGCGGCTGAAGGCCAGGCGTGCGGCGTCTCGGGCGGGATCGAACAGTGTGAGCGGCATTCGCAGGCCGACCACGTCCAGGTGCCACGACGTGGTCCCGTCGTAGTCCCACGCGTTGGGCTGCTGGTGCAGCCCACTCGGGAAGGTGATCGCCGAGTCGCCGTGGTAGATCGTGATCGTGAACTGGTACGGGGCTACCCGCAGGTCGGACGCCGGGATGATGGCGGCGTACTCGTAGCCGTGCGCGGGCCGCATGGCGAAACCGCGGTAGAAGAAGCTGGCCGCCGGCCTGAGGAAGAGCGTCACGGAGTCGGGCGGCGTCCGCTCGACCACGCGGGCGAGGAACGTCGCGTCCCGTCCCGCGAGGTACTGTGGCGCGGCAAGGGACTGGACGGACGGCGCCACCGTATCGAGCGGCGGCGCGTGGTACTCGGCGAAAGCGATGCGGCCGACGAACGGGGGCAGGGAGGCGGTGCTCACTTGCCCGGTGGCACTGAGCACGTAGACGCCGGGCAGCACCGTGAACTGGCCGCTGGCGGCACGTATGCTCTTCGGGTTGCCGACGGCGATCGGCTGGACCGTGAACCTGGTGCCGAGGTCCGGCAGCGACACCGTCATCGGCCACGCGCGGCTGATGGCCCGGGTCACGACCTTGTCGGGGTTGGGCGGCTCGAAGGGATCGCGGACCGGCACGGCGTCCGGATAGACCTCCAGGCGCCAGACGCCGGGGCCCACCTTGTCGAGGAAGTAGATGCCTTCGCCGCCGTACGTCACCACGGACGAAGAGCCGTAGCCGGCGATGCGGCGCAGCGCCCGGAGATCCGGGGGGATCGAGCGCGTCGAGCCGGCGTACAGGAATGCGTCACGCGCCACCAGCTCGCCCAGGTCCTCGTCGTAGGAGACGTGGAAATCCCCGAAGCGCGTGTTCTCCGGGTAGGGGCCGTAGGACCGCAGCCGGGGCAGGCGGCGCATCGCCTCCGCCGCGATGATGGCGCTCATCGCCTTGCGGGGCGTGTAGACCAGGTTCAGGTAGTGGGTCTGCCAGCCGAGGTTGCGGGAGGCGGTCTCCAGCATGTCGTAGGCGAACATCGCGGCGAACTGCGCGCCCACGGCGCGGAACGTCCGCACCATGGCCGGATACATGGTGCCGGTGCGCAAGTCCGGTGAGTCGAACTCGTAGACGATGCGCGGCATCCGCGCCATCTCCGGGCGCAGCATGTCGGGGAAGGCGTCCACCGCGCGGAGATAGTTGCCCTCAAGCTCATGGCCGGAATTGAGGCCGGTGGGATACCAGCGCGAACGTCACGCCCTGCGCCTCGGAGCGCCGGATCGCCTCCGCGATCCGGAAGTCCTGGCTCACGTTGTAGAAGACCAGCTTGCGGCACCCGCTCGACGCGCACCGCGTCGGTGAGGGCATTGAAGTAGCGGATCGAGCCCTCGAGGTCCTCGGGGTGGTGCCACGGCTCGTTCACCAGCTCGATGAACGGGATCGCCGGCTCGTCCTTGAGCGCCACGCCCGTGTAGGGATTCACGTGATTCAGGATCTGCTTCAGGTAGTTCACCTGCGCCGCGATGGCCGCCGGATCGGTGCCCATCCGCGCCTTGCCGAAGCGCCGCCCGAACCCGGGCTCGCGAGGTGTCGGCGAGAGCGTCCGGCCAGTTCGAGCTGTACAGCTCGATGGGGCTGAAGAGCATGTAGATGCCCCGCTCCCGCGCGCGGGCGACGAGGTAGTCCAGCAGGTCCAGGTGGTCGTTGGCGATCAGGTTGCCCGCGCTGTCCGCGGACTCCCAGTCACCCCAGAACGCCAGCCGCAGGCCGTCCCAGCCCATGCGGGCGAACTGCGCCATGTCCTCGTCGATCATCCTCCTGCGATCGGCGTGGAGGTAGCCGGCCGCGCGGTAGTCGGAGGCGGTGGGGAGCACGTAGTTGGCGCCGAAGAGGGCGACCTCCTGGCGGTCGTCGACCCAGCGTATCACGCCGGCGCTGTCGAGGTAGACGGCGCGGGACGCGACCGCGGGGGCGGCGCCTGAATCGGCGCCCTGGGATCGCGCGCCGGCTGGGCGCTGCGCCCGGGCACACGGAGCGGCGAAGGATAGCGAAGCGACGAGGAGGGCGGCCGAGACTGCCGTGGTACGCATGGGGCGCTCCGAAGCGTGAGGCTCCGGGGAGAAGGTGCCTGCGGGCGCCACCGGGCGCAACAAGACGTGACGCGCGGTCCTGGGTATGTTTGGAGGCGTCTCTTCCACCCACATACGTCCAGGCAGTCCCGCGGGCTCGATCGCCGGCAGGTCGACCCATGCGTGAAGCCTGCGGCCCGGAGGTGCCCATGCAGGAGACCCGGAGTGCCCGAGTGGGCTTGGTGCCTTGGTTGACGCTGGTGCTGGCGGCCGTGATGGGGTGCGGCGACGGCGGCGGGAGCGGCCCGACGGGGCCGGTGATTCCCAGCGTCGTCGGGACCTTCGGCTCGCCCGTCACCTTCGCGGCGCACGCCACGCTCGCGGGCTACGGCTACACCTTCGGTCCCTCGGACGGTCAGTTCGGTGCCATCCGTGCGAGCGGCGGGACCTACACGTTCTACGGCAGCGCCGGCTCCGGCGCTTCGTGCGCGGGCACGCCGAACGCCAACGGAGAGTACACGTTCACCGGCTCACTCACTCAGGTGACCGGGAGCAGCTGCACGAGGCTCTTCGGTCCCGGGTCCGGACCGGCCGGCTGGGTCTTCGACAGCAACTATGCGGGCGGTGGCCAGGTCGTGCGCTTCCAGGCCGGCGCGGACAGCGGGTGGCTCATTCCCTTCCACGCCGAGTACCACTGGACCAACCCGGCGACCGCCGATGGCAAGTGCTTCGTTGCCGGAAGCTCCACCTCCGAGGTGCCCTGCTTCTATGGGGCCATCGGGTTGGCGGTGTCCACCGACGGAGGGCAGACCTTCCGGGTCGTGGGACAGGTCTTCCAGCCGAGTCAGCCGCTGTCCGTCTTCAAGGGCGGGGGCACGAACATGAACGTCGGTTACGGCTCGCTGGTCGTCGCCGACGCGAACGGCAAACACCTCGACAATCCGCCCGCGAACCCGGCTAGCGCCTACTTGTATCTGTTCTTCACCGACCTTCTGCCGGGATTGCCCGGCGCCTGTGCCACACGACCGTGCATCGGCGTTGAACGTGCGCTGTATAGCGACGTAGTCGCGGCCGCACTCTCGGGCGACCCGCACAAGGTCGCGACGGTGTTTCACAAGTACAACGGCGCCCCGCCGGACCCTTGGACTCAGCCCGGCACCAGCGACACGCCCGACGAGACGGGGACCCCCGGCTCGTATGCGCCGCTCTGGACCAACGAGGCGGGAGGCCAACCCGAAGTGATCTACGACGCCGCTCTCGACGCGTACCTGGCCGTCTACCAGTCGACCGGCGGCATCAATGTGCGCGCCTCGAGCGACCTGATCCACTGGTCCGGTCCGATCGGTACCCCGTACAGCGAGCCGGGGCGCACACTCTACTACCCGACGCTGCTGGGCGAAACCGGCGACCCCACCATCGGCGGCCCGGCGCCGCGGGTCTATTTCACCAGCTTCCCCGTCGACTCGTTCCCCAAGTACTCGACGTCGGTCTTCGAGAGCGTTCCGCTTACGCTTTCGCGGGGCCCGTGACGGCCCGGCCGCGGCTTGGGGGCGCGCCGCCCCCCGGCGTGCGGCTGGACCCCTATGCGTCGTTTCGTATCCCGAACTTCCGCCGGTTCATCGTCTCGCTTCTGACGACGACGATCGGGGCGCAGGTCCAGATTCTCGTCGTGTCTTGGCAGATCTACCACATCACCCACGACCCGCTGTCGCTGGGCCTCATCGGGCTGGCGGAGGCGGTGCCGTTCATCGCAGTCGCCCTCTTGGCCGGCCATGTCGCCGATCGACTCGACCGTCAGCGCATTGCCCTCTGGTCGCTCACCGTCCTGTTCGCCTGCGCTCTGTCGTTGGTGGCGCTCAGCCACGCGCACCGATGGGTGATCGCGCACGGGGTGTGGCCCTTCTACATCGTGATCGGGGTCAGCGGCTTGGCCCGGAGTTTCCTGATGCCGGCGCGCAACTCGCTGGCCGTGGGGCTGATTCCGCGGGAGAACCTCCCCAACTCCATCGCGTGGCGGAGCTCCACGTGGCAAGCGGGCGCAGTGGCCGGCCCAGCACTGGGCGGGCTGCTCTACGGCTTTGTCGGCGTCACAGTGACGTACGCGGTGCAAGCGTCGTTGATGCTCGCCGCGCTGATCGCGTTCGCGATGATCAGGTACGAGCCGCGGCCCACGAGCGCGGCCCGGGACTCGGCCATCAGCGACAGCCCGCTCTCGGGGTTGCGCTTCGTGTGGCGCGAGCGCGTGCTGCTCGGCGCGCAGACCCTGGATCTCTTCTCGGTGTTGCTCGGCGGAGCGGAGGCGCTGCTCCCGGTCTTTGCGGATCAGATCCTGCGCGTGGGGCCGCAGGGGCTTGGGCTGCTGCGTGCCGCGCCGGCGGCGGGCGCGGCGGTGATGTCGCTCTACATGGCGCACCGGCCGCCCTTCAAACGGGCTGGGCGGACGATGCTGCTCGCGGTGGCGCTCTTTGCCGCGTGCATCATCGGGTTCGGGCTATCGCGGAACTTCTCCGTCTCGGCCGTACTGCTGGTGGTGAGCGGGATGGCGGACAACATCAGCGTCTTGGTCCGTTCGACGATGCTGCAGGTACTCACGCCGCCCGCGCTCCTTGGCCGGGTGATAGCCGTCAACTCGATCTTCGTCGGCTCGTCCAACGAGCTGGGCGCGTTCGAGTCGGGGCTGACGGCGAAGCTGTTGGGGGCGGTGCCGGCGGTGGTGCTGGGCGGCGTGGCGTCCCTGGCCGTGGTGGGGATCGTGGCCAAGACGATTCCGCGACTGCGGCGGATGCGGGAGATCCTGCCGGCGACGTGAGCGCGAGGTACCGCGGGCGCCCGAGGTAGTGCCGCCGTGCCCGCTCGACGCCGCTGGATGGCCGACGCCGGCTACCGCGCTCTCACCGCGACCGAAACGTCGCCGCGGACGGCCGCCGGGCGGCCGCACATGATGTCGCAGATGCGGAACACGTCCTTGTCCGCGAGCCAGTAGAAGACGTTGAGGCCGTCCTTGCGCCGGTCCACGAAGCCGTAGCGGCGCAGCACATCCAGGTGCTTGGACACGTTGGCCTGGCCCAAGCCCGTCCCGTCCACCAGCTCGCCTACGCTCAGCTCGCCGGCGTAGAGCAGCGAGAGAATCGCCAGACGATTCGGCTCCGCCAGGGCCTTGAAGCGGTCGGCCAGCTGGTCGAGGAGTGCGGCGGGAAGGCGGTCTCTTGGCATCGTGCGGCCGTCAGCGCCGGGCCGGCGTGCCGGCCGCCGGGGCCCACGCAGCCTCGTTTCGGTGCAGCACCGGACACACCACGACGCCTCCCTCGCTCAGTTGCCGCGGCTCGGCCGCAGCGCGTCCATCAGCACCGCACGGAACTGCTCGGCCGGCAGCGCGCCCTCGACCCGCCGGCCGTTCACGAAAAACGTCGGGGTGGCGCGCACGCCCATCCGGTCCGCCAGGTCGTTGGCGGCACGAATGAGCGTGTCCGGCACGGTCGCCCGCGTAGCAGGAGGCGAAGCGCGTCGCATCGAGCCCGGCGGCGGCGGCGAGCGCGCGAAAGGCGCCGGCCGCATCGTCCGCGCTCTGCCACTCGCGCTGCGCGGCGAACAGCCGGTCGTGCATCCGGCCGAAGGCCACGCGACCCTGCTCGCCGGCGCACACCCCGGCGCGGGCGGCTTCGCCGCCGTTGGGGAACATCCCCAGCACGAACGGCACGTACCGCCAGCGCACCATGCCGGTCTTCACGAATTCGTCCGCCAGCTGCGGATAGGTCTCGGCCGCGAAGCGGGCGCAGTAGCGGCAGCCGAAGTCGGCGAACTCGACGACCGTGACCGCGGCGCGCGTCGTGCCGCGCTCGTATCCCGGCGACCCGGGCGCGAGGGCCTGCCGGTAAGCGTCGCGGACCTGGGCGGCGGACGGCGCCGGCGGCTCTCCCCCCTCGAGCTCGATGGGCGGCGGAGCCTTGCTCGAGGCGGAAGGAGAGCAGGATGGCCGCGGCCAGGAACACCGGCGCGGCGATCCTGGGCACTTCGCGCGTGTTCATCGCGCGAACAGCCTCGCCATGGTGGCGAACCGGCCGGTGAAGAGCAGCGCGCCGGCCACGATCATGACGACCCCGGCGGCGCGCTCGATGGGCACCAGCCAGCGCCGCAGCCACCGGGTGCGCGACAGGAACCAGTTGAACGCCACGGCCGCGACGAAGAACGGCAATCCCAGGCCGATCGCGTACGCGGCGAGCAGCGCCGCGCCGTGCAGCACCGTCGCGCTCATGCCCGCGTACAGCAGGATGGTCGCCAGCACCGGCCCGATGCACGGCGTCCAGCCGGCCCCGAACGCGACGCCCGCGAGCGCCGACCCGAGCCACCCCGCGGGCTTCGCGGCGAGCTGCACCCGCCACTCCTGCATCAGCAGCGGCATGCGGATCAGGCCGAGCATGTACAGGCCGAAGAGCACGATCACGGCGCCCCCGATCTGCTGGATCAGGGGCAGGGCGCGCCGCACGACCGTCCCGAGCGCCGTGGCCGAGGCGCCGAGCACGACGAACAGGAGGGAGAAGCCGAGCACGAACAACGCCGCGTGCACGGCGGCGTGGCGCCGCACCGACGCACCAGGCGCCGTGCGGACGTCGTCCAGGGTCACGCCGGTCACGAAGGTGACGTATCCCGGCACGACCGGCAGCACGCACGGCGAGAGGAAGGACGCGACGCCGGCCGCGAACGCCAGCGCGAAGGACACCTGCCCGCCGTCCATGCTCAGCCGCGCTCGGCGAGCAGTCGGTCCACCGCGGCGCGAAGCGCCGGGCCGGCGAACATGCCTCGGACCGTGTAACGGACTCGGCCCCGGCGATCGATGAGGTACGAGGTCGGGAGGCTGCTCACGCCACCGAACGCGGCGACCGCCTCGGACGTGGCCATGGCCACCGGGTAGGCGATGCCGTGGTCGCGCAGGAACTCGGCAACCTTCGGGCGCGGCTTCTCGTCGGTCGAGATGCCGACCACCGTGAAGCCGTCGGCGCGCTTGGCTTCGTAGACCGCCTCGATGCCGGGCATCTCCGCCCGGCAGGGCGGGCACCAGGTCGCCCAGAAGTTGACCAGCACGACCCGGCCCTTGAGACTCGCGAGCGGCACGGCGCCGCCGTCCAGCATGTCGAGGGTGACCGCCGGCACGTCGCTGCCGGTGGAGTTCCAGCCGAGCGCGGCGCGCACCTGCGGCGTGACGCGGACGACGAACAGCCCCGCCACGACGATCCATAACAGGGCCTCGACCACGCGAAACGCGGCCGATCCGCGCGCGCGGCTGGCCGCGGCTTCGAGCCGCCTGGCGCTGCCGGCGCTGCGCGCTCACGGCCGGGGCCCGGCGCCGCCTGGGGCGGCACCCGCGCGCGCCCCGTGGCGGGGAGCCGGCTCGGTCGAGGTCGCTGGCGTTCGGGCTCATGATGGTCGGCGCGCTCCGTGGTGCAGGTCCCCAGGCCCGGCTGACATTACTATATGAGTCATATAGTGATATAATGGGGAGCGCAAGCAACCGCCCGCCCAGCGGGAGGAGCGTCAGGGCAAGGGACCGCCCGGCGGGAGGAGCGTCAGGGCAAGGGACCGCCCGGCCGGCCAGCCGGCGGGCGTCCGGGCGGCGGGCCAGCTATGTTAGCGTGCCGGCCTGGGCCCGAGGGTCCGCGAGGCCGGAACCGACTCTTCCAGCGAGCCGCCCGCGTGACCGCCATGGAACCGGCTTCTCCCGCCACCCGCGACCTGCCGCCGTCCGCGCTGGTCCTGATCGGCGCGAACCTGGTGCCGCTCGTCGGCGTGCTGGCGTTCCAGTGGACGGTCTTCTCGGTCCTGCTGTTGTACTGGTGCGAGAACGTGGTGATCGGCGGGTTCAACGTGCTGCGCATGCTCGTCGCCACGCCCCGCAACGTGGCCGCCGATGCCGGCAAGCTGTTCCTGATCCCCTTCTTCACGTTCCACTACGGCATGTTCGCGTTCGTGCACGGCGTCTTCGTGCTGGCGCTGTTCGGCCCCGGGGGCAACGCCTCGCCGAACCCGGCGAGGTTCCTCGAGGCCGTGCGTGCGGCGGGCGTGGGCTACGGCGTGCTCGCGATCGTCCTCAGCCACGGCTTCTCGTTCGTGCACAACTACCTGGCGGGCGGCGAGTACCGGCGCGCCTCCCTGCAACAGCTCATGTTCCAGCCGTACGCGCGGGTGATCGTGCTGCACGTCACGATCCTGGTCGGCGGCTTCGCCGCCAAGGCGGTGGGCGCCCCGACCGTGGCGCTCGTCATCCTCATCGTTCTCAAGACCTCGCTCGACCTCCGCGCCCACGTCGCCGAACGCAGCAAGCTCGGAAGCCTCAGCGCGCCGTAGGCGTCCCGCGCCCGCGTGCGGCCACCGACCGCGCCGCCGCGGCCGCACCTACCGGGCGGAAGGAACCGCCTCCGGCGTCTCGCCCCGCCGCACCGCGATCGTCACGCTCGCCTCCGCGAGTCCGTCCGCCGTGGCCGTCAAGTGGAGCGAGCCGGGCTCCACCGCGCGCAGGATGGCCAGTCCACGGCCGTTGAAAGCGTGCCGGCTGTCGGACTGGTACGGGTCGTGGTCCCGCAGGTCGGCGTTGTCGAGCGCCCGGATGCCGCCGCCCGTGACCGCGAAGTGGACCAGGTTGGCGGCGGTCGGAACGACTGTGCCAGCCGAGTCCACGACCTCGAAGCCGACGAGCGCGACGTCTCCCGGCACGGCGGCGATGGTGTCGCGGTCCGGGATGAGCCGGATCGCCGCGGGCCGCCCCGCCGTGCGCACCTCGGTCTCGGCGCAGGCGGAGCCGTCGCGGTGCTTGCCTACCGCCCGGAGCGCGCCCGGCGCATACGGCACGTCCCACGTCAGGTGCAGGTCGTTGGTCGTGGCGCGGACGACGGGCAGCGCATAGCTGTTCCAGCCGCCGGACGTGCCCTGCGCCGGGAACTCCTTGGCCTTCGCGCCGAGCGAGCGGCCGTTCAAGAACAGCTCCACGGTGTTGCAGTTGGAGTAGGCCACGACGGGGACGAGCTGCCCTACGCGCCCCGGCCAGGTCCAGTGCGGGAAGAGATGCAGCACCGGCGTGTCGGTCCACAGACTCTGCCACAGGTAGTAAGCGTCCTTGGGAGAGCCGGTGATGTCGAGTGCGCCCGAGCCGGAGCCCTTCCCGGGCCAGAAGGTCTCGCCCAGGTAGTCGATCCCGGTCCAGATGAACTCCCCCGCGAAGTAGTCGCGCGTGGCCACCCACTTCCAGAGCCGTTCGGCCTCGATCATCCCCGAGGTGTAGTTGGGTCGCACTACCGCGGTGTCGTTCCCGAGCGAGTATTGCCCGCCGAAAGCGCTGAACGCGTCGCCGGTCTCGGTGCTGACCATCTTCCAGTCGGGGTGGTCGTGCCGGTCCGGCTCGGCGAAGATCTCGCGGCGCTCATGCCACCGATCCGGGTAGTTGTAGCCCACCACGTCCTCGGCGTTCAGGAAGGCCAGCGTGGCGCGCCCACCGTCGGCGGCGATGTGGTCGTTGCCGGTGGTGACCGGCCGCGTGGGGTCCTCGCGGTGGAAGATGTCCACGAGTCGGCGCAGCACCTGCACCCCATCGGGCGTGTCCTGCTCGCCGATCTCGTTGCCCGCGCTCCACAGCACGATCGAGGGGTGGTTGCGGTCCCGACGGACGAAGTCGGTCAGGTCGCGCTCGCCCCATTCCGCGAAGTACTTGTGGTAGCCCTCGGGCACCTTGCCGATGGTCCACTCGTCGAAGGCTTCGGCCATGACGAGGAATCCCAGGCTGTCGCACAGGTCGAGGAACTCGGGCGCGGGCGGGTTGTGCGAGGTACGGATGGCGTTCGCGCCCATCGCCTTGAGCCGCTCGAGGCGGTACGCCCAGATCGCTTCGGGGATCGCGGCGCCGACCGCGCCCCCGTCCTCGTGCAGGTTGACGCCCTTCAGCTTGACGGGCCGGCCGTTGAGCAGGAACCCGCGATCCTTGTCGAAGGCGATGGTGCGGATGCCGAAGGTGGTCGTGCTGGTATCCGCGACGCGCCGGCCGTCGAGCACCTCCGTGCGGAGGGTGTACAGGCTCGGCGTCTCCACCGACCAGCGTTGCGGCGTGGCGACGCGCAGGTGCTGCACGAACGTATCCCGCGCTCCGGCGGCGAGCGCGAACGTGCTCTCGGCGCGAGCCACCTCCCGGCCGGCGCCGTCCACGACCATCAGCTGCAGCACGCCCCGGCGGGCCGCCGCGCCGTCGTTCTCCACCCGGGTCCGGACTGCCACGTCGGCTGCGGCGGAGTCCGAGCGCGTCGCCACATACGTGCCCCAGTGGCTCACGTGGAGCGGGTCCACGAGGGTCAGCCAGGTGTGGCGGTAGATCCCGCTGCCCGTGTACCAGCGGGAGTTGGGCTGCGCGGAATTGTCCACGCGTACCGCGACCACGTTCACGCCCGGCACGAGGTGCGTGGTGATGTCGTACGCGAAGCTGATGTAGCCGTAGGGTCGCCGTCCGAGATGGAAGCCGTTGATCCAGACGTCGCTGTTCATGTACACGCCGTCGAACTCGAGCCAGGCCTCGTGGCCCTTCGCGCCGGCGGGCAGGCGGAACGACTTGCGGTACCACCCGATGCCCGAGGGGAAGTACCCGAAGCGTCCGTCGCCCGGAGCGTCCTGTCGCACCGTGCCCTCGATGCTCCAGTCGTGGGGCAGGTCGAGCCGGCGCCACGTGTGGTCGTCGAAGCGCGGCTGCTCGGCGCCTGCCGGGTCGCCGAGCGTGAAGCGCCAGCCGGGGTCCATGGACAGGCGCTGCCGCTGGGCGGCCGCGGGGGCCGCTGCCACCGTCAGCGCGGAAAGGCCGAGAACGAGTGCCGTGGCGAAGCGAACCATGCGTGTCCCTCGGTGAGCGAAAGGTGCCTGCGAAGCCGGTACGTTAGGCCCGGCCCGGAGGCTACCGCAAGAACGCCGTTGC
The DNA here is from genome assembly GCA_963729955.1 of uncultured Gemmatimonadales bacterium. GTDB lineage: Bacteria > Gemmatimonadota > Gemmatimonadetes > Gemmatimonadales > JACORV01 > Fen-1245. The sequence goes on along the minus strand of CAVSQA010000001.1, from coordinate 175,063 downwards.
GCGCTTCGCCGTCCCGGGCCTGCCGCGCCGGCTCCAGGGGATTGGTGCGGACTACTCCCGCACGGCGGAGACGGCCGGTACATTGGCCGGGCGCCGCGCGGGCGGCGACGAGGAGGGGATGCTGCGTGAGACTGATGCGGATTGGACTCGCCACGGTCGGGGCCTGCTGGTCGCTGGCGGCAGGGTGCCTCGCGGTTGCCCAACCCGTGCCGGCGCAGGCTCCGGCGGCGGCGCTCGCTCCGGACACCTCTTGGGTCGCGCGCTGCGCGATCTACGAGGTCAACGTCCGGGACTTCTCGCCCGGCGGCAACCTGCGCGGTGTGACGGCCGGGCTGGGCCGCATCCAGGCGGTCGGCGCGAACGTGATCTGGCTGATGCCGATCTACCCGGTCGGGGTCCTCGAGCGGAAAGGACCGCTGGGCTCGCCGTACGCGGTGCGCGACTACGGTGCGATCAACCCCGACTTCGGCACGGCGGCGGACCTCCGGGCCCTCGTCCGGGCCGCGCACGAGCGCGGGATGAAGGTGATCCTCGACTGGGTGCCCGACCACACCGCCCCTGACAACCCCTGGGTCACGGCGCACCCCGACTACTACTACCGCGACTCGCTGGGCCGTCCGGCGGTGCCGCACGATCTCCAGGGCAGGCCGACCGACTGGACGGACGTCGTGCAGCTCGATTACGGCAACCCGGCGATGCGCACCGCGATGATCGCGGCGATGCGCCACTGGCTGGTGGATTTCGATCTCGACGGCTTCCGCCAGGACGTGGCCCACTTCATCCCGCCCGACTTCTGGCGCGAGGCCAACGCGGAGCTGCGCTCCGCCGTCCCACGGCCGATCCTGCTCCTGGCCGAGGCCGGCGGGTTGGAGATGCACCGCGTCGGCTTCGATCTCACCTACGGGTGGGACTCATACGCGCGCCTCAAGGCGGTGTGGAAGGGCGCGCCGGCGGACTCGTTCGTGCGTGCCGAGGTGGCGGACCAGCGGGCCATGCCTCCGGGCGGGATGCGGATGCGTTTCACCACCAACCATGACGAAACGGCGTGGGACAATCCGCCGGTGACGCTCTTCGGCGGGTCGGCGGGAGCGCGCGCGGCCTTCGTCGCCATGGCGCTGCTGCCGGGCCGGCCGCTGATCTACGACGGTCAGGAGGTGGAGAGCCCGCAGAAGCTCGGCCTCTTCGTGCGGGAAGCCGTCGACTGGAACCAGCCGCACGCGGCCGCCGCCCGCGCCTTCTACGGGCGGGTCCTGCACCTGGCGCGCGCGGATTCGGCGTTCGTCTCAGGGGATCTTCAGCGGGTCGAAACCAGCGCGCCCTCCGACGTGATCGCCTATCGGCGTGGCGACGCGGTGGTGCTCGTGAACGCCCGCTCCCACGCCGCGCGCGTCACGGTGACGGGTTTCGACGTGAACCAGGCGCGGGATCTGTTGTCGGGCCGCACCGAGATGGGCGACACGCTGTCGCTTCCGGCCTACGGTGCGGTCGCGCTGCGGCGGTCGGCGCAGGTCGGCCTCACGACCCCGCCGAGCCTGCGCGCCCCCGGGCGCTGGCGCCCGCAGGCGACGCCGGCGCGGCGCGCCGCGCCGCGTGCGGCGAAGGCGGCCTCGGGCTCCTAGCGCGCCATCGCGCGCCCCCGCCCCCGCCCCCGCCCCCGCTCAGGGCGCGGGGTTCGGCGTGTAAAGTCGCAGGCGCCGGACGCGGCCAGTCGGCGCACGGCTACCTCCGGACGAGGTCGAGCACCAGGCTCTCCCGCGCGCCGAGTGTCGCGGCGGGGACGTAGCCGGTGATCCGCCCGTCCGCGACCACCTCCAGCGCCGCGCCGCTCGGGCCACCGAGCAGATTGCGCGCCGCGTAGCGGCCCGGCGGGAGGGCACCCGCGCCCGAGGTGAGGGTGACGCCGGAGACCGGCTCGCCCAGGTTCGCCACCACGAGCACCGCGTGGCCGTCGGCACGGCGGAGGTAGGCGGCGACCTGGGCGCTGCCGGAGGTGAGCGGCACCAGGAGCCCCGCCGCCAGCGCCGGGTTCGACTTCCTGAGGTGGATGAGGCGCCGATAGAGGTTCAGGAGCGATCCGGGGTCGGCCGTTTCCGTCGCCACGTTCGCGGTCAGCGAGTCGGGCTGGGCGGTCTCCCATGGGGTGCCGGTGGTGAAGCCCACGCCGGTCCGCGGGGACCACTGCATCGGGGTCCTGAGCCTCGGGTCCGGCTTATCCCCGGTCATCCCGATCTCCTCCCCGTAATACACGAACGGCAGTCCCGGCAGGGTCAGCAGCAGCGTCGCCGCGAGTCTCGCCTTGGCGACGTCGCCGCCGAGCAGCGTCATGCTGCGCGTCCCGTCGTGGTTGCTGAGGAGTGGCGACCAGCGGTACGCCGGCAGCGTGTCCTGCAGCCGGAGGTAGCCGGCGAGCATCCCGCCGGCGGTGCCCCGGCGGACGGCCGCCACAAGCGAATCGGCGATCTCGAAGATGAAGTACGACGTGAGCTGGTCCGGATAGTAGGGCAGCTGCGCGTCGACGTTGCCCCACGCCTCGCCCACCGTGTAGGCCCCCGGCTTCACGCTGTCCACGTGCTCCGCGTACTCGTGCAGGAAGGCGTGGGTGCCCGGGCACCCGATGAGGCAGCTCCCCTGTTCCACGAGGTAAGGGACCGCGTCGAGGCGGAAGCCGTCCACGCCCATGTCGCGCAGCCAGAAGGTGGCGATCTTCTCCGTCTCCACGTGGACGGCGGGCGTGTCGTAGTTGAGATCCGGCATCTCGCTGGAGAACACGCCCCAGTAGTACTCGTCGCGCACCGGGGAGCGGCGCCAGGCGTCTTCGCCCCAGGGCCCCTTGCCCAGCGGCGTCGGGGAGAACTTGTACCAGCTGCGGTACGGCGACGCCGTGTCGCGCAGCGCCGCCTGGAACCACGGGTTCTGGTTCGAGGTGTGGTTCAGCACCATGTCGACGAGCACCGCGATGCCGCGGCGATGCGCCGCGGCCACGAACCGCTTGAAGTCCGCGTTCGTCCCGTACGCCGGCTCGACGCGATAGTAGTCGCTGACGTCGTAGCCGTGGTAACTGGGCGACTGGGCCACCGGCATCAGCCAGATGCAGGAGGCGCCGAGGTCGGTCTTCGAGGCGGGGTTGCCGTCGTTGATGTAGTCGAGCTTCCGCATCAGGCCGTCGAGGTCGCCGGTCCCGTCGCCGTTGGCGTCGAAGAACGAGCGGACGAACACCTCGTAGCAGACCGCGCCCCGCGTCCAGGCGGGCGCGTCGGCGCGCGGCACCCCGGCCGCGGATGGCCGCCCGGATGACGGCTGCGCCGCCGCCGGCGTCGGAGTGAGCCAACCCGCGAGGGCGAGCATAGTGACGGCGGCCAGCGCGCGGCCGAGCGACTGAAAGCGATTCCGCATCGACGGTCTCCTCCCGGCGTGCTCGCGTGGAGCGGCCGGGGCATTGGGCCTGTGTTGCCGGTGCAGGCGGTCTCTACCGCCGCGTCGCGGCGTCGATGGCGAGGGCCGAATCGGCCCCCAGGTGCAGCCGCAGCGCGCCGGTTGAGTCGACGACGACGGAGGCGCCGACGCACGCTGCGCCGGCGAGCCCGCCGGTCAGCACATCACAGTAGCTCCCGGGCGGCATCCCCGTGGCGATCGTGGTGTCCAGCGACGCGTTCTCGCGGCTGATGGCCACGAAGCCCTTGTCGCCGCGGGAGAACGCGATCGCGTTCGAGCCGTCGTCCCACCAGTGGTTCACGTCCGTGCCGGCGACGACCTTCCGGAAGGCGACCATCCTGAGGACGTACGGATCGCGGTGCTCGCAGACCCACTCGCCGTCCACGGCGGTCTCCAGGCTCGTCGCGCAGCTCACCCCGAGCGTCCAGCCGCTGGCGTCCGACGGCGGGCCCATCGCGTTCTCCTGCGGCCGGACGAAGGCGAAGCTCGACAGGATCTCGGGGTAGCCGTACGGCTGGGCGAGCATCCACACGTTGGCCAAGCGGAAGACCTGGCCCTCGCGGTAGCTGATCCTGCCGGGGTCGTGCTGGGTGTCGTGGTTCTCCAGAAAGACGACCGCCTTGTCCGCGGGCATGAGCCCCCACGCGGCGGGGGAGAACTGGCTCCCCGGCGGACCGTTGGGGTCGAGCTCGGAGAGGTGCTGTCCGCCGTTGCCGAGGAACTTGTCACCTACGCCCCCGAAGGTGAACTCGGTGATGTCGGCGGCGCCGCCCGAGGCGTACGCCTCCCCGAAGTAGTCGGACGGGTGGAGGGCCTCGCTCGGTCCGCCCCCGATGACCTCGAGGAAGTAGTAGGGGATCGGACGCCCCTCCGCGGTCATCGTCGAGTCGATGATGGCCAGGATGTCGTCGAGCTCCACCTGCTGGATGTGCTTCGCCGCGTCGATGCGGAAACCCGCGACGCCGAGACGTGCGAGCATGACCAGGTAGCCGGCGATCTTCTGGCGGACCGATGGCAGGCCGGTGTCGAGGTCCGGCAGGTTCAGCAGCTCGCAGTCCTGCACGTTCGCGGCGTCGGTGTAATCGCTGACGGTGCACGGCGCGTGAAAGTCACTCGGCTGGTACAGTCCCGGGTAGTCGTATTTCGTGTAGGCCGTGCCGTTGCTGCCCACGCCGGGGCTTGGGTAGTTGGTCATGTGGTTGATGACGGCGTCCACGTAGATGCCGACGCCCACGGCGCCGCACCGCTGCACCATGGCCGCGAATTCGGCCCCCGTCCCCGAGCGGCTGCGTGCGATGCTGTAACTCACCGGCTGATAGCGCTCGCTCCAGTCATGGGTGGGCGTGATGCTGTGCTCCTCGGGCGGCGAGACCTGCACCGCCCTGAACCCGGCCGGTCCCAGGACCTGCTCGCACTCGTTCGCGACGCCCGTCCATTTCCACTCGAAGAGGTGGACGAACACGTCGCCCGCCGCCATGTGGCCGCTGGGGCGGTAGGTGGGAGCGAGCGTCGGCCGCGTGGCTGGTGGCGACACGGACGGGACGGTCGAGGCGTCGCGGCAGGCCGCGGCCAGAGCGAGCAGCCCTGCGGTGGCGACGCGAAGGATGGGAAACACGAGCCGGATGTGGTGCCCCAAAAACGAGCCGCAGCTCCGCCGCCGAAGCGGCGGAGCTGCGGGCACGTTTACGCTGATGACTGCTCCGGGTCTAGTTGTAACCCGCGTTCTGCGTGAGGTTCGGGTTGGCCACCAACTCCGAAGCCGGGATCGGGTAGAGGTTGTAGTACAGCGGGGTCGCCACGCCGGCCTGGAACGCGCCGTTCGGGTTCCCGCCCTTCCACCCCCAGAGGTAGGCACCGCCCGCGAACATGCCGTAGCGGACCAGATCGGTCCGGCGGTGAGCCTCCCACATGAGCTCGCGACCGCGCTCATCCAGGATGAACTGCAGCGTGAGCTGGGCGGCATTGATGTCGCCGGCCGCTCCGTTGTACGCGCGCTCCCGGATCTGGTTCACGTAGTTCAGCGCCGTCCCCTGGCTGCCGCCGCCGCCGCGCAGCACGGCCTCGGCATAGATCAGGTACGCCTCGGACAGGCGGAACATCGGGAAGTCCGTGTTGACGAACGTTCCGCAACTCGTACAGGGGGCCGCGCCATACGCGAGGTTCGTGAACTTGGGCGCGGGGATACCGTCCTGGAAGGCGTTCACGATGGTGTCCACCGCGACCTTCTGCCCATACGTGTAGAAGAACGACGCCCGCTGATCGCCCGCGGCGAACAAGTTGTAGGTCTCCGGCTTCAGGCGCGTCCCGCCCCAGCAATAATCGATGCCGTACTTGCTGGCCGTGTCGCTGCCCCCGCAGGACGCGTGGATCAGGAACGTGACGCCGCCCCACGTCTGCGTGAAGTTGGTGTTCGACTCGACCGGGAAGATGATCTCGGCGGACGTGTTGTTGTCGGCCGAGAACATGCGCCGCCACTGGGGCTCGAAGGTCACCCCGGGGGTGGCAATGACCGCCGAGGCGGCGATCAGGGCGCTATCGTAGTGCGTGGTGCCCGTGTAGACACCGGCGTTCAGGTACAGCTCGGCCAGGAGCATGTTCGCGGCCGCCGTCGTCGCGCGGCCGTAGTTGCTCGGGCCGGGCGTCGGCAGCGAGTCCTTGATCGCGGTCAGCTCACGCACGACGTACCGGTACAGCGAATCGCGCGTGGCCTGCTTCGCCGTCGGGCCGCCCACCGGATCGTTCTCCGTCACCAGCGGAACGTTCCCGAACAGGTCGATGGCATGCCAGTAGCTCAAGGCGCGGAGGAACCGGGCCTCGAAGCGGTAGGTGTGGATGGCGGCCTTGAGCGTCGGGCTGGTCTGGCCCCGCGCCGCCAGCGCCGCATCCGTGGTCTGGCGCAGGAACTCGTTCGCCATCTCGACTTGGACGAAGATGCGGTAATACATCGCCACCACCATGCGGCTCGACGAGTTCCACGTCATGGTGTTCATCTCGGGAAGGCCGATGTCGGTCCACCCGATCACCGCGGCGTCGGTCGGCAGCTCCTGCAACTCCCAGTAGAGCCGCACGTACTGCGAGAATCCCTCGTCGATCCCCTGGATGTCGGGTTGCCCCGACGGGCCCTGCTGCCCGCTCACGGCCAATCCCGCGTAAATCCTCGCGAGGAAGGCCTGGTAGGAGCTCGGATCATTGAAGATGTTGGAACTGGTCACGGTGCTCTTCGGCTGCACCGTCGTATCGGTGCAACCAACCGCAGCCAGGACCAAGAACGTCCCGGCGGCGGCGAGCGCCTTGAAGGTTCTGTGGTTCATGTCTCGGTCCCTTCTCGAGTGGTCGTATCCATGGGTCCTGTATTAGAACCGGACGCTCAGGCCGCCGGTCACGGTGCGCGAGCGCGGATAGATGTTGTTGTCGAGGCCGTTCAACCCGGCGGTCGGATCGACGCCCTGGTAGCCGGTCATCGTGAACACGTTCTGCACGGTGGCGTACACGCGCATCGGCTGGCCGCGATAATGGAACGTATAGCCGAGCGTCACGTTGTCCATCCTGAGGAAGGACGCGTCCTGCACGTAGTAGTCCGACAGGTACTGCGGACTCTGGAAGCCGGTCTTCAGGACGGACGTCGACATGTTGCTCGGCGAGCCGCCGTTGGAGAGCTGATTCCAGTTGCCCTGGCTCGACGCCACGTTGTTGTAGACCCAGTTGTTCAGGTACGCCCGCAGCGTGAAGCTGAGGTCGAAGTTCCGGTAGGTGAAGTTGGACGTGTGACCCAGGATCCACTGCGGCGCCGGATCGTGGTACGCCCTGAGGCTCTGGGCGTCGCAGGCCGACGCGATGGTGTCGGCCAGGCTGACGTACTTGCCCTCGACCGGCTTCCCGTTCTGGTAGTACTGCTGGCAGACCCAGAAGGAGTTGATCGGCTGCCCGGGCGTCAGAATCTGGGCGGTGGTGCCGACGCCGCCCGAGATGTTGCCCGAGGGGATCTGCGAGACCGAGCCGCTGGCACTCGGATAGACGGTGACCAGCTCGTTCCGGTTGTGCGCGGCGGTGAAGGTGGCATCCCAGCTCAGGCCGTTGTCCCGCGGCTCGAGGAAGCGGGCGTTGAGGCTGAGCTCAATACCCGTGTTCTTCATGCTGCCCACGTTGGTGTAGACGAAGTTGGAGAAGTTGCAGGTGGCGCAGGTGGGTGCATTGAAGATCAGGTCGCTGGTGTTCTTGGTGTACCAGTCAATCGAGCCGTTGAACCGCTGGCCCAGGATGCCGTAGTCGAGGCCAACGTTGTAGGCTTCGGTCGCTTCCCACTTGATGTTCGGATCGACCGAGCTCGGACGGATCGTCGGGATGATCTGGTTGCCCAGCTGATACTGGGCCGCGGTGTTGCCGTACACGTACGTCGAATACTGCAGATAGTCCGGGAACGACTGGTTGCCCGTCTTCGCCCACGACGCCCGGAGCTTCAGGTCCGAGAGCGCAGAGATGCTCCGGAAGAACGGCTCCTGCGAGAGCCGCCAGCCGAGGGACACGGAGGGGAAGGTTCCCCACGCGTTGTTCGGCCCGAAACGGGACGAGCCGTCGCGACGGATGGACAGCGCCACCAGGTAACGGTCAGCCAGGTTGTAGTTGAGCCGCCCGAAGAACGAAATCAGCTTGCCGTCGACGACACTCTTGCTGTTGAACACCAGCCCGGTGGACGTCACCGTCGGAATGCCGGCGTCGCCGAGCAGGTTGGTGCTGATCCCCTGCTCCTGCAGCGCCGGATACTCGCTGTGCGACAGCGCGTACGAGTAGCCTCCGGTCACGTCGATCCGGCCGGGCACGACGTTGAGCGGGGCGGCATAGTTCAGATACGCCTCGAACACCGAGTTCGCCTGGCTGCCGTTCGACAGGTTCAGGTAGCCGTGGGTCTGGCGGGTCTGATCGGCCAGGATGCTCGGCGCGAACTGCTGCCGATCGTCCTGCGTGACGTCGTAGCCAAGGTTGACGTTGGCCCGGAGCGCCTCGAGGAACGGCATGCGCAGGTCCGCCTGCACGTTGCCGACGCTGCGCCAGGTCGTGCCGTGGTCCGTGGCCAGGTTCAATGAGGCCATCGGATTGCTCGCCGACGCGGAGGTCGTGTTCCAGTCCCAGTAGCCCGTCCCGAAGCCCTGCGTGTTGTTCGGATCGTAGACCGGCTGCGTCGGCGCCATCGAGGTGGCCTGCCCGAGCGCGCCGTTGGGCGTGAACTGGTCGTTGGTGCGCGAGCCCTTCAGGTTGGTCTTGATGTCCAGGTGATCGTTGAAGAAGTGCTGGTCGTAGTTCAATCCCAGGGACAGCCGGTTGGTCGTTGGTACCCTTGAGGATGCCGTCCTGGTTGAGGTAGCCGACCGACAGACGAAGGTACCGGTCGGCGCCCGCGTTGGTGATGGCGACGTTCTGTTCCTGGCCGTACCCGGTGCGGCTGAGGAGGTCCAGCCAGTTGGTGTTCGCCGTGCCCAACATCGAGTCTCTGGCCGGGTCGTGCACTGCCGTGGCCGCGCGGAACTGCGCCGCGCTCAGCACGGAGGCCAGCTTGGTGACGGACGACGCGGAGGCGCTGGTGGTGTACTCGATCTGCGTCCCCTGGCGCCCGCCGCCGCCCGACTTGGTCGTGATGAGCACCACGCCGTTGGCGGCATTCGTCCCGTAGATCGCCGCCGCCGACGCGTCCTTCAGGACCGTGATGTTCTCGATGTCATCCGGGTTCAGGAAGTTGAGCGCGTCGCGGCCGGCGGAGATGCCGCCACCGGCGCCGGTGCTCACCGGCATGCCATCGATCACGTACAGCGGATCGCTGCTGGCGCTGACCGAGGTCGCGCCGCGAATGCGGATCGTGACGTTGCCGCCCGGCTCGTTGTTGTCCACCACCTGCACGCCCGCGACCTTGGCCGTGAGCAGCTGCTGGGGGCTGACAATGGCCGGCGAGATGGGATTGAACTGCGCCGGCGAGAGCTGCGTCACGGCACCGGTGATGTCGCCGGCCCGCTGCTGCCCGTAGCCCACCACCACGATCTCCGACAGGCCGATCGCCTGCGCGCTCATGGTCAGATCCGCGACGGCGATCTCACCCGACACGACGGTGACCGACTGCGTTGCCGGCGCATAGCCGAGCAACCGCGCTCGCAGGGTGTCCGTCCCTGCGGGCACTCCCGGGAGGATGAAGCGACCGTCCGCCTGGGTCGTCGCCCGGCGGCTGCCGAACGTGACCTGGACCTGCGCGAGCGGTTCCTTCGTCGCGTCGTCCGTGACGCGTCCGCGGATCGTGCCCGTGGGTTCTTGCGCGCGGAGCGATGCCGAACACAGCATCGCCAGGAGTGCGCCGATAACGTACCGAACTCGTCTCTTGTTCATGTAGGAGCCCTTTCGAGCTGCGCGCGGTCGTCTGAGCGACCGGGTTGCTGTGACATTGCTGTGACAATGCCGACCTGCGGGAAAAAACTGAACTCCAGCCTAACTATTCCGCACACTCACATACCGCTCGACTGCCTTTCTGTCAACAGCCGTCGGCCCGACCGGCGTGCTCGTCGTGTCCGGGAGATCGACGACACGCTGAGGCAGCCTCCCGACGGCGTTCCACCGAGTGCGCAAAAAGAGGGCCGCCGAAATCGGCGGCCCCAAGTGGTTGATTATCCGTAGCTTACGATGTGTGCCGGAGATGAGTGGAACCGGCGCTCCCGTCGCCGGGCGCTGGAATTGGGGGAATGCTCAAGGTCGGGCGCGCCGGGCGCGGACCGCCCCCACCCCACAGGTCGGGATGGCGAGGGCCCGGCCGGCGGGCGGAGGCGTCGCCAGCCCGTGCCCGGCGAGCAACGCGTCGAAGGTGGCCAGGTCCCGGTCCTGAATCGCGCGCCAGGCCGTGAGGGTCGCCTTCAGGTCCCGGCAGCCGGCCGCGTAGTCGGCGAGCATCGCCTCGCTCGGCGTCACGTCGGCCAGGTCCTGAGCGCTGAGCTGCCGGCCGAGCATGCCGTTGACCGCCACGAAGTTCGGAGGCGCCGGCGGTCCGCCCCGGCGGAAGAACGCGGCTCCCCGCGCGGGCGCCGGGTTCCCCGCGAGGGTGTCGAGGCGCGCGTCGAGGCCCTTGGCCGCCGCGACGACCTCCGCGGGCAGGCTCGAGCCGGTGTCGGCCGCGAGGGCCGATGCTGAGCGCCGCGGCCTGGTGATAGCCGTCCCACGTCTCCGCCATGCCGCGAGCGATCCTGATCTGCAGGTCGTGCTGCGCTGCGAGGGCCGCGCGCGGATGCGGGCGACCGGGGATCGTTGGTGACCGTCACCGTGCCGTGGTAGGCCTTCCCGTCGACGGTGAGCCTGATCGTGTAGGCCCCGGGAAGCGCCAGCGGTCCCTCGGGCGACGCCGGCGTCAGGCCGGGGTTCGCGTTGATCTCGAAGCTGTGGGTGAACGCCGGCGGGCTGTCGTAGCGCAGGTCCCAGTTCACGCGGTTGGTGCCGACCGCGGTGGGCAGCGGCTGCGGCGTCGCCAGCCAGAAGTTGGGCTCGGGCGGCCGTGCCGCCTCGGGCACGGGCGGGATGGGCGCGCTCGAGAGGTGGCGCACCACCGCGCCGGACGCGTCCAGCACGTCGAGCGTGACGTCGCCGGCGGGCTTCGTGCCTGAGATAGTAGTAGATGATCGCGCCGTCGGGCGGATTGAGGGCGTGCGGGACCTCCGGCGGGATACGGCGTATCCTGGTTCACGTTGCGATGCACCCGGACGGCGTTGCCCGGCGTGAAGAGGTGCACGTCCTCGGCGGCGACGTCCGGCGTCATCTGTCGGAGCGGCGAGATGTCGTCGAGGATCCAGATCCCGCGCCCGTAGGTGCCCACCACCAGGTCGTTGCCCGTGATCACGGCGTCGCGGTACGAGGTGTTCGGCAGGTTGAGCTGGAGCGACTGCCAGTGGTCGCCGTCGTCGAACGACACGAACATTCCGCTCTCGGTGCCGGCGAACAGCAGTCCCGCCTTCCTGGTGTCCGCGCGGATCACCTGCGCGAAGCTGCCGCTCGGCTCGCCGGTCGGGAGCCCGGTCACGATCTTCGTCCAGGTCCTGCCGAAGTCGCGCGTCCGGTAGAGGAGCGGCGCGTAGTCCCCGGTGCCGTGCCCGTCCACGGCCACGTAGGCCTCGGCCGGGTCCTGGTGCGACGCGTCGATGGCCGTGATGTCGGACTGGTCCGAGTCCGGCAGGTCGGGGATGGAGACGTCCTGCCATGTCCGCCCCTCGTCCTTTGTCACCTTGATCAGGCCGTTGTTCGTCCCGACCCAGATGACGCCGCGGCGCGCCGTGGACGCGGCCAGGGACTCGATCGCGCCACCGCGCGGCCGGCCGGGCGGCCCGGGGCGGACGGCCACGCTCTCCGCCGGCGGAGTGACACCTTTGGCATACCCGAGGTCGGGGCTCAGCCTCCGCCAGTGCGCGCCGCCGTCGGTGGTGGCCATGACGTACTGGTAGCCGACCAGCAGCTCCCGCGGATTCCACGGCGCCCAGAGGAGCGGCTGACTGCGCGTCACCCGCAGGTAAGCGGTCGGGTCGGCGCTGGGGCCGACGTTGACGATCTGCTCGCCGGGCCAGGTGACCTTGAGGATCCCCGATCCGGAGCCGTAGACGATGTTGGGGTCGAGCGGGTCGGCCACCACGGTGCCCCACTCCCAGGTGCCGACGGGGCTCCAGTCGAGCGGCGTGATCTCGCCGTAGTTGCCGCGGCTGCGCGTGCGGATCGCCCCGGCGTCCTGCTGGCTCGCGTAGATCCAGTAGGGGTACGAACGGTCCACGGAGATGTGGTAGACCTGCTCGGTGGACTGGTTGTACCACAGGCTCCAGGTGCGGCCGCCATCCAGGGTCACCGTCGCGCCCTGATCCATGCCCAGCAGCATCCGCTGGCCGTCGGTCGGGTCGATCCAGAGCTGCTGCGGATCGTCGCCGCCGGGCGCGCCCTTGAACCCGGTGAACGTGGTGCCGCCGTCGGTCGAGACGTAGCTCGACGTGTTCACCGTGTAGACGACGTCGGGGTTGCTGCTGCTGACGTAGACGCCGCAGTTGTAGCCCCCCTGGCCGTTCCCGACGCGCGGATCGTCCGGGTCCATCCGCCGCCAGGTCGTCCCGCCGTCGTCGGAGCGGTAGAGGCCGAAGTTGCCGATGAGGAAGACCCGCTGCGCGCCGGTGTGCATCGCGACCGCCAGCGACGTGCGGCCGAACAGACGGGGCAGTCCGCCGCCCGTGATCTCGTGCCAGGTGAGGCCCTCGTCGGTGGACTTGAAGAGCGCCGTGCCCGTGGGGCCGTTGCCCCTGCGCGGCACCGCCGAACCCGAAGCGCGACGGTGCGCCGGGCTCGAAGTAGTGGCGGTCGGTGGTGGCGAAGATCACGCCGGGCTGATCGTAGGCCCAGGCCAGCTTCTGGATCCCCGTCTCGTCGTCCACGTAGAGGACCTTGGTCCAGGTCCGCCCGCCGTCGGCGCTCCGGAACACGCCGCGCTGGTCACTCTTGGCGTGGAGGTTCCCCTGCGCCGCCACCAGCAGGAGGTTGGGATCGTGCGGGTCCACCAGGATCGAAGGGATCTGCCTGGTGGAGTCGAGTCCCAGGTGCTGCCAGGTCCGTCCCGCGTCGGTCGACTTGTAGACGCCGTCGCCCTCGTCGATGTTGCCGCCGGTCGGCATGTCCCCGGTGCCGACGTAGATCACGTTCGTATCGGAGGGCGCCACCTCGATCGCGCCGATGGAGGAGACCGACGTGATGGAGTCGAAGATCGGCTCCCAGGTCGTGCCCGCGTTGGTCGTCTTCCAGACGCCGCCGGTGGGGAAGCCGGCGTAGAAGACGCCGGGCTCGCCGATGGCGCCTGTGACGGCCGAGACGCGGCCGGCCCGGAACGGGCCGACGTTGCGCCACTGGAGGCCGGCGACCAGGCCGGAGGGCAGTTGGGCCTCCGCCGGCGGCGCGGCGAGCGCGAGCAGCGCGAGGGCGACGGCAACGAGGGGACGACGGACGAGGGGCGTCGTTCGAGTGCTCATGGCTTCACGTGTCTGGGGTCGCCTGACGCTCGTCAGGCGCGGCGCTGCTGTCAACGGGGTGGGTGCCTCGCGCGCCGGGGGCGCGGCGCGCGGCCGCGCTCACCGGCGACGTGATCCAGCGCCTCGCCAGCGAAGGACAGGTCGAACACCGTCCGGCCCGACGCGTCCAGCGCCAGCAGCCGGTACGGGCCCGGGCGCTCGGGCAGCGAGGCCGCGGCGGTGATTTCGAAGGCCGGCTCGAGCACGGCGCCCGCGGCGCCGATGCGGCCCCAGACCGGAGGGTACGGCGCGGTGGGACCGCGGCGGCCGCCGAGGCGGGCGCACGGTACGCCATCACGCCCTGGTACGTCCAGTCGCTGATCCAGCTGGGATGGCAGTACGACATCAGGTCGAAATAGGCCGCAGGCGGCCGGGCGGCCCGGCGACGAGCGCGATCCTCCCCTTGCCGCACGGCCGCCCGCACGCGAGCATCGACGGATGACCCAAGGAGGCGTCCGATGAGGGTGCTCGCGCAGTTCGGATCCATCGTGTGGGTGATCGCGGCCGCGGCCGGCGCCGCGCTGGGTGTGGACGCCGGGGCGTCGCGACCGGGGTCCTTTGCCGCGGACCGGCCGGCCGCACGGGCCACCCCGCCCGCCGCGGCCGCCGACTCGTGCCCGTGGGTGCGCTCGCAGGCGCCGATCGCGGCGCGCGTCGCGCGGGTCGTGTCGGCGATGACGCTGGACGAGAAGATCCGGATGGTGCACGGGACGGGCGGCACCCCCTACGCCGGCTATGTGCCGGCCATCCCGCGGCTGTGCGTGCCGGCACTGAAGCTGCACGACGGGCCCGGCGGCGTGGCGGACGGCCTGGCGGGCGTGACGCAACTGCCCGCCCCGGTCGCCGTGGCCGCGAGCTGGGACACCTCGCTGGCGCGCGAGTACGGCGCGGTCATCGGCGCGGAAGAGTGGGGCAAGGGCGCCAACGTCAATCTCGGCCCGACGGTCAACATCGTCCGCGACCCCAGATGGGGCCGCGCCTTCGAGGCGTACGGCGAGGACCCCTACCTGACCGGCGAGCTGGCCGCTGCGGAGATCCGGGGCGTGCAGGCCCAGGGCGTCCTCGCCCAGGTGAAGCACTGGGTCGCGTACAACCAGGAGACCTTCCGCAACACGCCGGCCGACGACGTGATCGTGTCGGCGCGCGCTCTCCACGAGATCTACATGCCGCAGTTCGAAGCGGCGGTCGGACGTGGCGGCGCCTCGTCGGTGATGTGCTCCTACAGCACGATCAACGGCATCTGGGCATGCGAGCACGCCTTCGCGCAGGACACGGTGCTGAAGACACGGTGGGGGTTCCGCGGCTTCATCACGTCGGACTGGGGCGCGACGCACTCCGCCGCGGCCTCCGCGAACCACGGCCTCGACCTACAGATGCCCGACAGCTCGTACTTCGGCGCCGCGCTCAGGGCCGCGGTGCTGGCCGGCCAGGTGCCGATGAGCCGGCTGGACAACATGGTCGGCCGGATCCTGGCCCAGGAGTTCCGGTTCCATCTCTTCGACCGCGAGCAGACGGGCACGCCGGCCAGCGTCGTGACCGACAGCCAGCACGCCGCGTTCGCCCGCGCAGCCGCCGAGCAGGGCACGGTGCTGCTCAAGAACGCGGGCGACGTCCTGCCCCTGGACTCGACGACGGTCCGCTCCATCGCGGTCATCGGCCCCGCCGGCGGGCGCGACGCGATGACCGGCGGCGGCGGTAGCGCGGCCGTGGTCGCTCCGTACGTCGTCACGCCGTTCGAGGGGCTCGCGAAGCGTGCGGCCGGCGTGCGGTGACGGTGCGCTACGCGCAGGGCGCGCTGCCGCCCAACGGGCCGCTCCCGGCCGTGCCCGCGCAGGTCCTGACCGCGGCGGACGGCGGCGGACGCGGCCTGACCGCGCAGTTCTACAACAACATGACGCTGTCCGGCCCGCCGGTGCTGACCCGCGTGGACTCGAGCGTCGGGAGCCAACTGGCACGACCAGCCGCCGGGACCGGGCGTGAACGCCAACCAGTGGTCGGCACGGTGGACCGGAACGATCACCGCGCCGGCGAGTGGCGAGTACACCTTCGCATTGACCAGCGACGACGGCAGCCGCCTGCTGCTGGGCGGCAGGCTGCTGATCGACAACTGGCGCGATCAGGCGCCCGTGACCGAGACCGCGAAGGTGACGCTCACCGCGGGCCAGGCCGTGCCGCTCGAAGTGGACTTCTACCAGAACGCCGGCGGCGACTCCATCGGCTTCGGCTGGCTGGTGCCCGGCCAGCCCTCGCTGCTCGATGAGGCCGTGGCGCTCGCCAGGTCGTCGGACGTCGCGGTGGTGTTCGCGAGCGACTTCGAGACCGAAGGAGCCGACCTGTCGGACATCGACCTGTCCGGCGAGCAGAACGCGCTCATTCGCGCGGTAGCCGCGGCCAATCCCAAGACGATCGTCGTGCTCAACACGGGCTCCGCGGTCACAATGCCGTGGATTGACTCTGTGAAGGCCGTGCTGGAGGCGTGGTATCCGGGCCAGGAGGACGGCAACGCGATCGCCGCGGTCCTGTTCGGCGACGTGAATCCATCGGGCAAGCTGCCGGTGTCGTTCCCGAGGAGCCTGGCGGACGTTCCGGCGGCGAGCGCCGCCCGGTGGCCGGGTGAGGGCGGTCAGGTGCGCTACGCCGAAGGGCTGGAGGTCGGATACCGCTGGTACCAGGGTCGGAAGATCGCGCCGCTCTTCCCGTTCGGGTTCGGTCTGTCGTACTCGACGTTCCGATTCGCGAACCTCCGGGTGGCGCGTGGCAGGGGACGGCGAGTCGCGGTCGCCGCCGACGTCACGAACGCCGGGCGGCGGGCGGGCTCGGACGTGGTCCAGGTCTACGTCGGCTTCCCCGCGGCGGACGGAGAGCCGCCGCTGGCAGCTAAAGGCGTTCCGGAAGGTCTACGTGGCGCCGGGCGAGACCCGGCACGTGACGTTCACGCTCGGCGCGCGCGCCTTCGCGCACTGGGACAGCGCGGCCAACGGCTGGGTGGTGAGCGCGGGCGCCTACCGGATCGGCGTCGGAGATTCGTCAGCCGATCTGCCGCTCACTGCCGCCGTCACGCCCGAGCCGGGTGGGGTGGACTGAAGAGAGGCGGAGCCGCCCCCGCCCCCGCCCGGCTCGTTCGGCGTCCGGGCGGGGGCGACGGCCCCGCGCCGCCTCACTCCGGCAACGCGAGCGGCGCCAGCCCCGCCGTGCTCCGTGCCCGGTTGAACGCCGCGAGGCCCGTCGTCTTGAGGCGCATCCAACGCGCCATCACCGCGGCGGACTCGGTCCGCGCGCGATCGCAGCCGGCCACCTCCGCGGCGGTGGGCGCCACGTCGGCGCCCTGCATCGCCATCGCCGCCGCCAGGAGCGCGTCGCTCGCGCCCGCCAGCGTCGGCGGCCCGGCGGGGCCGCGACGGAAGAAGCGTCGCGCCCGCGGCCTCGGCGCCGGGGCGAGCGATTCGACCTGCGCTCCGGAAGGCGTCCCGCTCGCGGCCCCCCTCCGAGAGCGAATCCAGCGCCGCCACCAGCGAGCGCGCCTTGAGGTACGCGGCGTGCGCGGCCGCGGCCGCGTCGTACGTCTCCCGCGTCAGTGAGGCCAGCTGCAGCAACCCCGCCGCCGGCGTCCTGACGCGCGGGTCCAGGCTGAGCGCGAGCGGCTGGGTGAACGACCGGCCGTCCACGCTGAGGCGCACCGTGTAGCGGCCGGGCGGGGCCCACGGCGCCGCCGGCCCGTGCACGCTGCGGTGCGGCACAGCTCCCGTGGCGTCCACGTCACCCGCCTCCGTCGCGTTCCGCTCGCCGATCGGCTGATAGCGCAGGTCCCAGCCGAAGCGGTGCATCCCCGCGTTCGTCGAGAGCCGCATCTGGGGTCCCGGCCAGTACAGCGGCAGGCCGCAGTCCGTCGCCGAGGGCTTCTGCCGGCACACCCGGTCGTAGGCGACGGGGTCGAGCGCCGGATCGGGATCGAGTACGGGGTCGGCGCTCGAGTAGGAGCGCACGACGCGGCCCGCGGCGTCCACGACCTCGAGCGTCACCGGGCCCGTCGCGTCGGCCGGCAGGTAGTAGTCCAGGATGGCCCCTCGCGGCGGGTTGTCGCCCGCCGGCACCTCCGGCGGCCACGGCGTGGGGTCGTTGGTGCCGAAGCGCACGCGGACGGCGGTCACCGGCTGCACCAGGTAGGGCGTGCCGGCCGCGTGCGCCGCGTGGATCGCGGCCAGCTGCCGAAGCGGCGTCAGGTCGTCGAGAATCCAGAAGCCGCGGCCGTGCGTCCCGGCGACCAGGTCGGCGCAGTGGCAGGTGGTGTCGTCCTTCACCTCGATGTCGCGCACCGAGACGGCCGGCATGTTGAGCCGCAGCGACTGCCAGTGATCGCCGTCGTCGAACGAGACCCAGACCTGCGTCTCGGTGGCGGCGTAGAGGAGCCCCGGCTGCCGGGGGTCCTCGCGGATCGCGTTGGCCACGGCGCCGGGCGCGAGGCCGGCGTCGATCTCGGTCCAGGTCCGGCCGCCGTCGTGGGTGCGCCAGAAATGCGGATTCGCAGTCGTCGATCCGCATCGTGTTCGCGGCGGCGTACGCGGTCCGCGCGTCGAAGTGGCCCGCCTCGATGTTGAAGATGCGCGTCCACGGCTCGATCTCGGGCGGGGTGACGTTCGTCCAGGTCGCGCCGCCGTCCGTCGTCACCTGGATGATGCCGTCGTCGGTGCCGGCCCAGAGCACCGCCGCGCTCCTGGGCGAGGGCGACAGCGCGGTGATCGCGCCGCGGGGGCCCGGCGTCACGGTGCTCGCGTACTTCCCCGCGCTCGCCGGCACGTCCCAGGTCGGCGCGGGCCAGGTCGGGGCTGATGCGCGTCCAGCTCCGGGCGTGGTCCGTCGACCGCCAGACGACGTTGGACGTGTAGTACAGCACGTCGGGCTGCACCGGCGACCAGACGAGCGGCATCGTGCGCACGTTGCGGCCGAATGGCTCCCCGCGCGCCGCGGCGTCGGGGCCGACGTACGTGGTCTGGCCGGTGCGCCGGTCGTAGCGCGAGACGGTGGTGCGCCCGCTGCCGTACACCACGTCCGGGTCGCGCGGATCCGGCGCGGCCATGCCGTACTCCTGGATGTTGACCGGGTGCCAGTCGTGGAACGTGATCTCGCCGTCGTCCGAGCGGCTGTCCACGCAGATCGAGCCGGAATCCTGCTGCCCGCTGCACACGCGATACGGGAAGGCGTCGTCCGTCGTCACGTGGTAGACGGCGGCGGTGGGCTGGGTGTACCAGTTGCTCCACGAGGCGCCGCGGTTGGCGGAGATCACCGCGCCCTGGTCGGACACGGCCGCGATGAGGTTGGGGTCGGTGGGGCTGATCCAGATCCGCTGGTAGTCGTCGCCGCCGGGGGCGCCGCGCACCGCCGACCAGCTGGCGCCGCCGTCCTCGGTCCGCCACATCACCACCGACGCGCTGTAGACGACGTTCTTGTCCTTCGGGTCCACGGTGATCGGCGGCAGGTCGCCGCCCCCGATGCGGGCCAGCGGCCGCGGATCGGCCGTGCCGATCGTGTCGCCCGGCGCGCCGGGCTGGTGCGTCCTGAGGGTCCAGTGCGCGCCGCCGTCGCTGGACCTGTAGAACCCGATCGGGCCGGAGCCGCCCGTGGGGCCGACCGCGGCGACCATCGCGTAGAGCACCCGGGGATTGCTCGGCGCGATCGCGAGGTTGGCCTCCAGCACGGGCGGCAGCCCGTCCGTGAGCTGCGTCCACGTGGTGCCGCCGTCGGTGGACTTGAAGATGCCGCCCGAGCCGCCGCCGAACGCCCCGCCTTCCCAGAACGCCTCCTGCTGCTGCCACAGCGCCGCGTAGACCGTGGTGGGATCGCTCGGATCGATGCGCACGTCGTTGCCGCTCGTGTACTCGTCCCTGTACAACACCTTCTCGAAGGAGCGGCCGCCGTCGGTCGAGCGGAAGATGCCGCGCTCGGCGTTGGGGCCGTACGGGTGGCCCAGCGCCGCGACGAACAGCCGGTCCGGGTTGGTCGGGTCCACGTCCACCATCGCGATCATCTGGGTCGAGTCGAGGCCGAGGTGGGTCCAGGTGCGACCCGCGTCGCCGGACTTGTAGAGTCCGTCGCCGGTGGCGAGATCGGGTCGGATGATGCCGGCGCCGGAGCCGACGTAGATGACGTTCGGGTTGGACGGGGCCACGGCGATCGCGCCGATCGAGCCGGTGGGCTCCTGGTCGAACAGCGGCACCCAGTTGGAGCCGTAGTCGCTCGAGCGCCACACGCCGCCGTCGTCGAAGCCGACGTAGAACAGGTCGGGGTGACCCGCCACGCCGGCCAAGGCGCGGGCGCGGCCGGCGCGCGTGGGGCCGATCGAGCGCCAGCGCATGGCGGCGGCCGGGTCGGGGGCCCGGGCGGCGGCCTGGGCCGATGGGGCGGCGGCGGGCGCCTGCGCGGCGCCGCGTGGGGCGTGGGCCACCAGCAACAGCGCGGTCAGGCCGAGGGCATAGATCGAGGTTCGCACGGCACGCACCTCAGGCGATGGGGCGGGAGGCGATTCGGAACGCACGGTGATCGTCGGGATGAGAGGAGTATGCGCGGTCCGTCCGGCGCGTGCCACCGGCCGCTTCCCGGCGGCGTGGACGGCTACGGCTCCTGTGCGGCGCCGCCGGCCGCGGGAGGCTGCGTCCCCGCCCCGCCGTCACCGCCCCTGGCTGCGTTGGTCAGCGCGATGTACGCCGCGGCGTCCCACGCGTTGTGGACGCCGGCAAAGAGGAGCAGCAACGTCGCGCCTCCAAGCCAGAACAGCGCCGGCGACGGATGGTCCGGCATGGCCACGGCGGCCACCACCAGGCTCAGGTACGCCAGCCCCGGGAAGACGGCGTGCCAGATCCAGTCCTCCAGCACCGGAGCGTACCCGTCCTGTCGCCAGGCTCTGCGGATCACGATGGCGGTGTACCCGGTGCCCGCGGCGCCGCACAGCGCGAGCGCGATGCCGCCGGTGGACAGGGATCCCCACGGCGCGCTGACGATCGCCGCGACCAGGAGCACGGCGGCGAAATGGACGACGGTGGGCGTGCCGAACGCCAGGATCGACGCCTCCGCCTTCCGACCCGTGCGCGACTGCGCGTTCAGGGCCACGACCACGAACTGCAGTCCCGTCAGCGCGCCCGCGGCCGAGCCCACGATCTCGTAGAACGTCCCCCATGCGGCGAGGGGCGACGGGTCAGGCTGCACGCGGCTCTCCTGTAAGTGTGCTTCAACTTCGCCACCGCCTCCGCCGGGCGCCACTGGTCTGCCCACGACTCTCGTGTCGACGGTGTCTCAACCGCCTGGCTGGTATTGCCCGTCGCTGACCTTCTCCATCCAGTCGGCCGTCTTGCCGTCGAGCTGTTCCTGGATGGCGATGTGCGTCATGGCCGTGGTCGGTGCGGCGCCGTGCCAGTGCTTCTCGCCCGGCGGGAGCCAGACCACGTCACCCGGCCGGATGTCCTCGATAGGGCCGCCCCAGCGCTGCACCCGGCCGCAGCCGGCGGTCACGATCAGGGTCTGGCCCAGCGGGTGGGTGTGCCACGCCGTCCGGGCGCCGGGCTCGAACGTGACACTGGCGCCGACCGCGCGGGCGGGAGCTGGCGCCTGGAACAGAGGGTCAATGCTTACCGTTCCGGTGAAGTACTCGGACGGTCCTTTGCCGGACGGCTGTGAGCCGCTTCTCTTGATGTCCATTTCCTGAGATCCTCCACTTCACCGTCGGCCTAGTTGACCATCCTATTTCCCCAGCCGCTCGAACCGGTACGCCAGTGCCGGGCTCCCTTCTCCCTCGTACGCGAGTTGGGCGACGAGCAGCGCGAACGGCTCGGTGTAACGGGCGATCCGCAGGGGTCCGCAGTCACCCGCGCCTTGGGCACCCTCTTCGTGAGCGTCTCCGCCCCGGAGCCAGTGTGGGCGACGACCAGCTCGGTGTTGTCGGCGCTCATCGGGAGCGAGCAGGTGAGGATCACCTTGCCTGACAGATCGCCGGCCCGACCCAGCACGTCGTCCATTCGAGACCAGTGCACGGCCAGCAGGAGCGCGTCCACGTCCCGCGCGGCCTCGGCGGGCGTGCCGGCTCTCGCCTTCCCCCGCGCCTCGCGTGCGAGCTTCTTGAGCTTCTGCTCGCTGCGGGCGTAGCTGAATACCACGTCATGACCGGCTCGCGCCCAGATCGTCCCCAGCTTGGCGCCCATCAACCCGGAACCGAGGATGCCGATTCGCATGGAACGCTCCCTGGTCATTCGTTGCGCCGCCATAGCCTTGGAGTATCTCCCAGACACCCTACAGCCCCGTCATTCTCAGCGCATTCTCAGGAAGCCGGGCTCCCTGAAGCGTGATCTTCGAAGCCGCCGCGTCGATCGTCTGGAGGTCGCCGGCGGTGAGTTCGACTGCAACCGCTCCGAGGTTCTCTTGAAGACGATGCAGCTTCGTGGTGCCTGGAATGGGCACGATCCACGGCTTCTGGGCCAGCAGCCAGGCGAGTGCGATCTGGGCGGGGGTAGCGCCCTTGCGTGTCGCCACAGCACGAACGAGATCGACCAGCGCCATGTTTGTCTGCAGTGCCTCCGGGGCAAAGCGGGGAACGCTGGTGCGGAAATCGGAGCTGTCGAACTTGGTGGCTTCATCGATCTTGCCCGTGAGGAAGCCCGCCCCCAACGGACTGAAGCACACAAAGCCGATGCCAAGTTCTTCCAAGGTTGGAAGGATCCCGCTTTCAGGACCCCGCCACCACAGCGAGTATTCGCTCTGCACTGCCGTGACGGGCTGGACGGCGTGAGCACGGCGAATGGTCTCTGCCCCAGCTTCCGAGAGCCCGAAGTGCTTGACCTTGCCTTCCTTGATCAGGTGCTTGACCGCGCCGGCGACATCCTCAATCGGCACAGCCGGGTCGACGCGATGCTGGTAGAACAGGTCGATAGCATCGACACCGAGGCGCTTCAGGGAGGCTTCTGCGACCATCTTGATATGCTCGGGGCGGCTGTTGACGCCGCCTCGACGTTCACCCGTCTTTGGATCTATGTCGAAGCCGAACTTGGTAGCGATCACCACCCGGTCTCTGTAGGGCGCGAGGGCCTCGCCGACCAGTGTCTCGTTGACAAACGGGCCATAGGCCTCGGCGGTGTCGAAGAAGGTTACGCCACGGTCTACGGCTTCCCGGATGAGCGCGACCATCTTCTGCTTGTCTGCGGGAGGCCCATAGGCGGAGGTCATCCCCATGCAGCCCAGCCCGACGGCCGAAACCTCCAGAGCGCCTTGGCCCTTTCCGAGTGTGCGCTGCTGCATTTCTCCTCCTACTGTCTCCCGGCTGGAAGTGATTCACCACGGCAGATCCCCGCGAGGAGGCGCTTGAGCGGCGAGTGCGGCATCAACGTCTGTCTGACGGCCGCTCAGAGACCGGTCCTCTTCTCCAGGTGTTCGGGGTATCGCGCGCCCTGGATCGCGATCTGCGGAGGCGGCGCCGTCGATCTCACGCAGATCCTCGGGCGTGAGCTCGACGGCGGCCGCTCCGATGTTCTCCTCCAGGCGCTCCGGTTTCGTGGTGCCCGGGATCGGCACGATCCACGGCTTCTGGGCCAGCAGCCAGGCGAGCGCGAGCTGAGCGGGTGTCGCCTTCTTCCGCTCCGCGATCCGGCGGAGCAGCTCGACCAGCGACTGATTCGCCTTCCGAGCCTCCGGCGTGAAGCGGGGAACGATGTTGCGGAAGTCGGAGCTGTCGAACGTCGTCTTCTCGTCGATCTTCCCCGTGAGGAAGCCCTTGCCCAGCGGGCTGAACGGAACGAAGCCGATGCCGAGTTCCTCGAGCGCCGGCAGCACTTCCTCTTCCGGGCTGTCTCCACCACAGCGAGTACTCGCTCTGGAGGGCGGTGACCGGCTGGACGGCGTGCGCGCGACGGATCGTCTGCACGCCCGCTTCCGAAAGGCCGAAGTGCTTGACCTTGCCCGCCTGAATCAGGTCCTTCACCGCGCCCGCCACGTCTTCGATCGGCACCTCCGTGTCGACGCGGTGCTGGTAGAAGAGATCGATGGCGTCGGTCTTGAGCCGCTTGAGCGAGGCTTCGGCCACCTCCCTGATGTGCTCCGGCCGGCTGTCCTGGCCCGTCTGCTCGCCCTTGGGACCGAATCTGAAGCCGAACTTGGTGGCGATCACCACCTGATCGCGGACGGGAGCCAGCGCTTCGCCCACCAGCTCTTCGTTCGCGAACGGTCCGTACGCTTCGGCGGTGTCGAAGAACGTGACGCCGCGTTCGACCGCCTGGCGTATGAGAGCGATCATCTCCGTCCTGTCCGGAGCCGGACCGTAGCCATAGCTCATTCCCATGCAGCCGAGGCCGAGCGCCGAGACCTCCAGAGCCGCTCTTGCCCAGTTTGCGCTTCTGCATTGTGCCTCCCGCGCTGGTCGTCATGCGAACTCAGGTTAGCGATAATGTGTGAGCCTGAGTAGCTGGCAGAATCGGCACGGGTCTGTGGGTATTGCTCATCAATGGCGCGCGACGAGCTCGGCGGGCTCTCCGTGTTCCTGGCTGTTCCGGCACCTAACCGCGTCCCCAACCGCGCCTCACGCAAAGGGCCGCCTCATCGGCGGCCCCAAGTGCCTGCTTCCCAACGACTTCCGGGAATGCGCCAGACAGGAGTCGAACCTGTGGCCTTCAGCTCCGGAGGCTGACGCTCTATCCAGCTGAGCTACTGGCGCAGTGACGACGGAGTCGCAGGGTTGCGGCACCGCGGAACGGCGGGCAGCACGCCCGGTGACTCCGCTGTCTCGGGTCGAAAGCTAGCCGCGGCCGAGCGGCCGCCGCAACGGCGGCTCCGCTATGGCGCCGGGCGCTGCCACAGCTTGAGCCCCGCGCTGGCGGTGAGGGTCGAGACCTGCTCGCGCCGCTCGACGCCGGCCGTCATCGGGAAGTCGTAGCGCTCGAGCGCGTACCTCAAGCCCAGGATGACCGCGCCGACCTTCCAGTCGAATCCCGCGCCGGCGGCGAACGCCTGGCTCGGCTTCTCGAGGCCGCTCACCGTCACGACGGGCAGGATCTCACCCCGCAACACGCTGGTCACGGCTCCTCCGACGAAGGCGAAACGGGCTTCGCCCCCGAAGCGGAGCGCGGTCCAATGCTGGCGCGCCAGCACCGTCGAGTAGGAGCGGAAGGAGAGGCCCGCGTGGAGCGCGAGCCAGGGGACGGTGATCACCGACGCCCGGACCTCCGCCTCGGAGACGCTGCGGCTGTCGGCGCCGGCCGTGGCGGCGGTGAGCCTCCCGGCCGCCGCGTGGCCGAAGACCTCCACCTCGCGTCCGATGAGCAGCCGGCCCTCGCCGCCCAGCAGCATTCCCGAGGCCTGTTCGACGCCGAAGCCGGCGTCCACCCGGTGCTCCGACAGCGCGACGATGCCCGCGCCCTGGGCCACGAGCTGTGCGGCGAGGGGAGCGTGCGTCGCTGCGAGGATGCCGGCGGCCAGGACTCCTCGGCACACGCCGCGCCGCCATCGGGGCCGCGCCGCTCACCGCACCGCTCCGGCGGCCGGGACGATCACGAGCCGCGTCTGCCGCAGCCGTTCCGCGTTGCGCTCCCGGATGCCGGCGTTGGCGCTCGCCCGCTCGGCGCGCCGCCGCGTGTTCTCCGCGATGTTCGCCGGGATGCCGCGGTTGTGCTGGCGCAGCGAGAAGCTGACGACGCCGGTCAGGACCCCGGCGCCGGCCACGGCCCCCGAGAGCAGGGCGTTCCCGGAGCCGAGCGCCCGGCTCGGGAGTGCGGTCTGAATCAGCAGCGCTCCCATCGCCACGCCGAGCCCCTTGAGGAGGTTCCCCGTCGCGACGGACGTCGGGTATTGCTCGGGCAGGAGGTCGGCGGCCGCGAACGGCGGCAGCGTGTCCTCGAGCGGCTCGTGCAGCTGCGCGACGTCGAGGTACGCGCTCGCCGTGTCGGTGAGCTGCAGCAGCCGGCTCGCCCCGATCACGTCGAGCTCGTAGCGGCCGGGCGGCGCCAGGGCGCCGTCGCCCATGAGGCCGTCCCAGCGCACCTCGCGCAGGCCGTCGTTCTCGCCGTCGTACAGGGTCCGCCGCGCGCCGGCCGCCGAGCGCAGCTCGACCCTGAGCCGCGCGCGGTGCGTCGTGAAGGCCTGGATCGTGATCTGGGTGCGCCCCGGCACCAGCGTGTCGCCGTGCAACGGGCGCAGCGCCGCCGCGAACGTCCGGTCGCGGGCGTCGGCGAAGGCGCTGAGCTGTCCGGGGCTGAAGCTCTGCGGGTCGAGGTCCACGAACGGATCGCGCTCGATGGCCGCGCGGAAGTAGGTGACCGCCGAGTCGCGCTTGGCGGGCCCCGGCTGCAGGGCCAGGGCGGCGCCCAGGTACTTGTACGCTTCGACCCGCTGCTCGGGGCTCACCACGTACGGGGAAGCGGGCGAGATGATCTGCCGCAGGATCCCGAGCGCCTGCTCGACCTCGACCTCGCCGTAGAGTCGCTTCGCGCGCTGCAGCATCTCGGCGGTGTTGCTCTGGGCGGCGAGGGGCGGCGTCACGGCGAGCAGCAGCACGGCGGCGGCCGCCAGACGCTCTCACGGGCCGGTCTCCGCCCGCAGGGTCTGCGTGCCCAGGTTCAACGTGACGCCGCGCTCGACCGTGATGGTGGTGTCATACGTGACGTAGCCGGGCGCCGTGATGCGGAGCCGATGTCTGCCGGCGGTGAGCTCGACGTCGAACGCGCTCCCCTGGCCGATCGTCTTGCCGTCCACCAGGATCTGCGCCGCGGGTGGCTGGGTGAGCACGCGGAGGAGACCGGTCCCCGTCGGCGTCGGAGCGGGAGCCGCCTGCTGCCTGGCGGTGGGCTCGGGCTGCGGCTCGGCCGCGTGGCGCGTCGCCCCCGCGACGCAGGCGCCTTCGCGCGGGCGGGCCCCGTGGACCTCGGCCGCACCTGCCGGGTGGCCGGCGGGGGGGACGCCGGCGGCTGCACGGCACCGGCCGCCGCGGCGGCCGGGCGGTTTCCGGATGGCGCGGCGATCGGGCTGGTGGGCGCCGCCGCCGCGACGCCGCGGCGGTGCGCGAGGTATCCGGCGCCCACCCCGATCATGGTGACGGCCAGGGCGACGGCCGCCCAGAGGCGCGCCCTGGCGGGCGCCGGGTTGCGCCAGGGCGCGCTGATCCGCGGCTCCGCGGTGATGGTCGGGACGCTGGCCGCCAGCATCGCGGCGCCGGAGGTGCGCGCGTCGGCCAGGGGCGGCAGCGAGCCCGTGCGCACCCTGGGGATCGGCTCGCCGCGCGCCAGCTCGCGCAGCAGCTCCTCGCTCTGCGTCCGTTCCTCGGCCGAGAACGGCACCGCCTCGAGCGCCCGCACCATGTCGCGGGTCGTCGCGTAGCGCTGGGTCGCGTCCTTGGCCAACGCGCGGTTGACGACCGCGAGCAGCTCCTCGGGCACGCCCTGCCGCACCGCGTGCACGTCCGGAACCGGCGTGAAGTAGTGGTGCTGGATGATGGTGATGACCGAGTCCGCGTCGAACGGCACCTGGCCGGTCAGCATCTGGAAGGCCAGCACGCCGAGCGAGTACTGGTCGCTCTGCGGCCCGACCTTCTGCCCCGCGCACTGCTCGGGACTCATGAAGTGCGGCGTCCCGAGCACCGAGCCGCTCGCGGTGAGCGTCGTCTCCTGGATCGCCCGCGCGATCCCGAAGTCCGAAACCAGCACGCGGCCGTCGCGGTCCACCAGGATGTTGGCGTCCTTGATGTCGCGGTGCACCGTCTGCCGCTCGTGCGCGAAGGCCAGCGCGCTGGCGGTGGCGCGGAGGATCTGGATGACCACCGGTACCGGCAGCGGGCCCTGCTCCTCGATGATGGCGTCCAGCGCCCGCCCCTCCACGTACTTCATCGCGAAGTAGTAGGTGCCGGCCGCCTGCCCGACCCGGTAGACGGGGATGATGTTCGGGTGGTCCAGCGAAGCCGCGAGCCGGGCCTCGCGCCGGAACCGCGCGGCCGTGGCGGACGTGCCCGCGCCGGGCGGGAGAACCTTGAGCGCCACCACGCGCCTGAGCTCGATCTCCTGCGCGCGATAGACCACCGCCATGCCGCCGCGGCCCAACTCCTTCTCGACCTCGTAATCCTTCGCGAGATCCTGTCGCAGCTGGATGAGGAGGTGGTCCTGCCGCTGCGCGGTCGCCAGCATCACCGTGGCCGCGCCGGGATCCGTGACGCCCGCGCCGCAGGACGAGCAGAACCTCGCGCCCGGGGCCAGGTCGGCGCCGCACGTCAGGCAGGTCATCAGGTGCCCGTGGCGGTGAAGGTCACGCCGCCGAGCCCGGCCGCCGTCGCGGTCACCGCGTTGGCGCCGGCCGCCGGCCCGAGGACGAACGACACCTCGGCGAGGCCGTCGGCGTTCGTCGTCACGGTGGTGGTCGTCGGCCCGCCCAGGTTGCCGCCGCCGGAGGTCACGGTGAACGTGACCGCCACGCCGGCCACCGGCAGCCCGTCGGCATCCACGGCCCGGACGGTGAGGGCCTTCGCCAGCGCGGTGCCGGCCGGCGCCGTCTGGCCCGTTCCCCGCACCTGCCGGAGTTGCGCGGCGACCATCCCGGCGAGCGGCGGCGCCGTCAGGAACAGCGTCTGCGCCACCGGGGCGTCGAGCACCGAGTCACCGGTCGCCGCCGGGTCGGCTCCCCCGCGCGGCCCGCGGCTGTCTCCCCACCACCACTGCGGCAGGCCGCTGCCGGTGCTGCGCGTGTCGTTCAACCCCCCGGTCACGTTGTCGAACACGCTGTTGTTGCCCGACCCCTGCAGGGCGAGCGCTCCCGGCACCGTCGAGTGGATGTAGATGCCCGTCTGGTTGCGCGTGATGACGTTCGAGTCACCGGAGAACGAGCCGATCGCGCCCACCAGCGAGAGGCCCGGCAGGTAGGTGAAGCCCTGGATCCGCGACGCGTGCATCGAGAAGTAGCTCACGTCCATGACCATCACGCCGGCGGAGTAGTAGGCGCCCCCCGTGTAACCGGGCACCGTGTCGCCGACGCCGGACACCCGGACGCGGTCCAAGGTGAGGTACTTGCCGTCGTAGACGATGGGCTGGTTGTTCGGGGCGGCGGTGAGGTCCGCGTCCTCCAGCAGCATCTCGGTCCCGGTGTCCCAGACCGTGATGAGGCCCCCGGTCCGGAGGCTGAACGAACCGCCGCTGATCTGGATGAACGCCGGGTTGCTGCCCGAGAACACGGCGTGCGACACGACGCCCGACTCGTGCGTAGTCGCGCCCGCGAGATAGATGGAGTCGGCATCCTGCAGCGTGGCGAGCCACCCGGTGGTGTCGGCCGTGGCGTTGGTGAAGTAGCCCTTGGACGCGCCCTCGAGCAGGTGGGCCGTCGCGACGTAGCGGAACGAGTTGCCCGTGCCGTGGGCCATCGAGCGCCGGACCCGGATCCCCACGCCGTCCGGGGTGCCGCGGTAGGCCGCGTCGTAGAAGGTGTTCGCCGTGATCTCCACGGGGCTGGTGTACGCCAGGTACCCGATGCCCCCCACCAGCGCGCCGTTGCGGGAATCGGTGATCAGGATGCCGGCACAGCGCGTGTCCACGCTGCAATCGGGGCTGTCCGCGTTGTCGGTCGGATCGACCCCGACCTGGAACACGTTGGACTGGATCTGGACCAGGCCGGTGACGCTGTCGAGCTGGATCAAGGGATGCTTGCCCGACAGGACCTCGTTCTGGATGGTCGCGCTCGCGGCGCCGCGGATCAGGATGCGTGGCCCCCGGGTGCCTCGCACCACGTTGGCGCCGATGGTGGTGCCTGAGCCGCCACTCAGCGCGATCCCGGCGCCCCGCTCCGGTGTGTTGACCGAATCCACGCCGACCACGGAGTCGCCGGTGATCACCGCCGTCGAGGAGCCCGTCAGCGAGATCCCGTACCCGCGCACGCTGAAGATGCGGAGGTTCCGGAGCGTCGTCCCCGACAGCGAGTTCGCGATCGACACGCCGCGGCCGATGCGCGACGCCACGCTCCCGGGCGGATTCACGTACACCCACGACAGCTGCACGTCGGAGCCGTCGGACGTGAAGGCCGGCCCATCCAGCGTGTGGCGGATGGCGAGGTAGCTCACGGCCACCGGCGCCGTGGTGTTCGCGGTGATCGCGGCGGCGCCCGTGTCGTGCGCCAGCAGCGGGAGCAGGGCCGGGTTGCGGCCGCCGGCGACGAACGCCGCCGAGTCGCCGAGGATCGTCACTCGGCGCGCGAGACTCAGGTCCTCCGAGTAGGCGCCGATGCCGGCCAGCACGACCACCGTGTCGCCCGCGCCCGCCGCGGCCACCCCGTCCTGGATCCGGCCGTACGGCCGGGCCAGGGTGCCCACCCTGAGACCGGTGAAGACGGCGTTGCTCACGAAGAAGCGCGTGGGGCTCCTGACCGTGAGGCTGATCGTGTCCGCCGCCGGCCCGGCCTGCGCGATGAGGCTGGTGGTGCCCCAGCCGACGGCCACCGCTCCCGTCGACCGAACCGTATCGACGACGGTCCGGTTGGTGGAGCGCCAGGCCACCGGGAAGTTGAGGATTTCGGCTCCGAGCGCGTTCCGCACGTCGGTCGGCAGCACCAGCGTCTGCCCGATCGCCGTCAGGGTATCGATCGGCGGGTTGTTCACGACGATGCTGGCCGGAAGGTTCTCCACCGTGACGGCCACGGAGTCCATCACCAGGCCGCTGCTGGCCCGTACCACGGTCTGCCCGGTGTCCTTCGCCGTGACGACGCCGCTGGTGCTGACCCGCGCGATGGTCGCGTCGTCGCTGGACCAGGTGACCGAGCCTCGCGGGAGCGCCCCGCCGCGCGCGTTGGTGATGGTGACCGGCAGGGTATCCACGTCGCCCACGCTCGTGTAGGTGCGGGTCGCGGGCGTGATGTCGATCGCGGCCGGAACGTTGGTGACCTTGGCGAGACCGGTGTCGGCCTTGCCTCCCACCGTGGCGATCAGCCGCGCCGCGCCGACCGCCAGGGCGATGGCCCGCCCGTCGGCGAGGAGGCTCACCACGGTCGAGTCCGGCGTGCGCCAGGTGACCGTGGCGGCGATCGAGTCGCCGCGCCCGTTCCGCGCCACGGCATGGAAGACCAGGGTGTCGCCCACGCTGGTCGCGACCGCCGAGTCGGGCGACACGGTGACCGTCGCCGGATCGTTGGTGATGGTCACCGTCGCCGTGTCGGCGCCGGCGTCGAGCGACGCGCCCACCCGCGCCGTGCCGGTGGCGAGCGCCGTCACCAGCCCGTCGCTGCTCACGCGCACCCGCCCGGCGTCGAGGGTGAACCAGATGGGCGCGGCCGCCTGGATCTCCACGCCGTGGCCGTCGAACGCGCGGGCCGCGAGCTGCGCCTGCGCACCGAGCGAGGTGATCGCCGGCACCGGCCGAGGCGAGATGGCGAGCGTCGTCGCGCGCTGGGCGACGGTGACGGCCGCGCTGTCCCGCACGCTCCCGCGCGCGGCGTAGAGATACGTGGAACCGTTACGGACCGACGTGACCTGGCCGGTGCCAGACGACGTGACGACCGTGGCGTCGCCCGCCGCCCAGGTCGCCGGTGTCAGCCCGGCAATGGCATTGCCGCGCGGATCGTGGCCGGTGGCCACCACCGTCGCCGTGTCGGACAGCGCGTCGAGGCGCAGCGAGGCGGGATCGAAGGTCCATCGCGTCAGCTGCTGCGCCACGGTCACGGTCACCACCGCCGTGTCACGGTCCACCATCGCGCGCACCGCCGCCGTCCCGTTGCTCTTCGCCGTGAGCCGCCCCACCGGGGCGAGCGCGACCACGGTCGTGTCGGACGAGGACCAGCGTGCCGCGACGCCCGCGATGGGGGCGCCCAACGCGTCACGCGCGGTCGCGAGCAGCGTCACGGTGTCGCCAAGGCTGGTGAGCCGCACTGCCGTGGAATCGAGGGTGACGGTGTCGGCCACGACCCACAGCGACCGCGTGAGGGCGGGCGGATTCTGCGGCAGCGCGGAGTTCTCGAGCGTGACCGTGAGGGTGACGGCGCCGCGGCGTTTCGGCACCAGCGTGTCGCCATGCACGGCGACGATCCCGGTATCGGACGACACGAACAGGAGTCGCGCCCCCACCAGCGGCGCACCGTCCACCGTCACGCGGACCTGCGGCGCCACCGGCGCGGGCTCCACCAGCACGGAGTCGCTCTGGTACGCGAGGGCGATGTCCTTGACCGCCGCCGGCTTGAGCGCATCGGCGAGCTGGCAGGTGGTCACGGACACGATGCCTCCGGCTATGGCCACGGTGCGAACACCGAGAGACCCCAGGCGCATCCCCCATCCTTGTAGGCTGGTCCGGCAATGGTGATCTCTGACCCGAATCAGGCAAGCTTTATACCCGAACGGCCGGGCGGTCTGCGGAGGGATCGCGCCTCAACGGACGCGGCGGCGACTGGACAGTGACCCCGGGCGGAAACGGCGGAAGGTGGCGCCGCTACGCCAGTTCGCGCGCTTGGTCGTCTACGGCACCATTACCGAAGCGACACCGAAACGTGGTCAGAACGGCGCACGCAGCGAGAAAAGGGAAGGCGCTGCAGTCTATTCTGCCCGCAACGTCCACGCCACGTACCAAGCCTTATGTAGCGGGAACGCAACAACACTCTGGGGGCATCGGGGGGGGGGGCACGCCGCCGCCGCGCGAGCGGCTCGCGCGTGCGCTCCGGTCCGCGCGTGTGCTGCGCTGCGCGCCGCGCGCCGATGCGCGCGCAGGGGTTGATGCCGCCGAGTGGATCAGCGTCGCAAGCGCCCGGGGCTGCCCGGGTGGAAGAAGAAAAGCCCCGAGCACCCACTGTCGCTCGAGGCTTTCGCTTCGTGAGTCGGGGCGAGAGGATTTGAACCTCCGACCTCCTGGTCCCGAACCAGGCGCGCTAACCGGACTGCGCTACGCCCCGTTCAACAGATGCGAGTCGCCAGACGCCAAGTTGCCAGTCGTTGCCAGACGCCAGTCGCAAAGACCACGTTCGGCTCGGGCTCGGGGCGGCCCGACGCCCGTTCTGCTTCCGCCGCCTCGCCTCTTAGAGCCACCGGCAACTTGGCGTCTGGCAGCTGACAACCCGTCTTCAGAGTGCGCCCAGGAGGAGTTGAACCCCCAACCTTCTGATCCGTAGTCAGACGCTCTATCCAGTTGAGCTATGGGCGCAATGGGCGGTACAAGATTCGAACTTGTGACCTCTACGATGTCAACGTAGCGCTCTAACCAGCTGAGCTAACCGCCCGCCGTTCTTCGGCCGGCCGCCCGGCCGCTGAAACGTCCGTGCGTCCGGCCCTCAGGAGCGGGAAACGGGACTCGAACCCGCGACCCCAACCTTGGCAAGGTTGTGCTCTACCAACTGAGCTATTCCCGCAGGTGGAGGCGAGGGGGATCGAACCCCTGACCTCGTGAATGCCATTCACGCGCTCTCCCAACTGAGCTACGCCCCCCGCGCCCAAACGGGTGGGTCTTCCGTTTGGAGCCCCGAAAGCTATTTTGGTGCCCCGCCCCGGTCAACGTGAACTTCGACCGTGGTGACGGGTAACACGGCCCATGAGACCTAAGCCGCCACGGCGCCCGGTGAGGGCGCCCCGCTATATAAGGAAAGAGATGGCAGATCAGCCCGTCGCTCGAAAGCGCCGCCGGCCGTCCAAGCCGCTGTTGCCGCTCGGGCCGGGAGAGGCCGACCGGGACATCCTCGACCAGTACCTGTACGAGGTGTCGGTCACGCCCCTCCTCAAGCCGCACGAGGAAATCGAGCTCGCCAAGAAGGTGCGCTCCGGGGATCACGACGCCATGCAGGAGCTGGTGCGGCGCAACCTCCGGTTCGTCATCTCGGTGGCGAAGAAGTACCAGAACCGGGGCCTGCCCCTGACCGACCTGATCGGCGAGGGGAACGTCGGGCTGATGACCGCCGCGCGGAAGTTCGATCCCGACCAGGGGGTGAAGTTCATCTCCTACGCGGTGTGGTGGATCCGCCAGGCGATCCTGGCGTCGCTGGCGCGCCAGGGCCGGACGGTGCGCGTGCCGCTGAACCGCACGGCCGATCTCTCCAAGATCGTGCGCACGGCCGAGGCGCTGCGCCAGTCGATGCGTCGCGAGCCGACGCCCGAAGAGGTGGCGTCGGCCACCGGGCTCTCGCTCGAGGTCGTGCAGTCGCTCGCCGCGCTGAACAGCGGCGAGGTGCGGCTCGACGCGCCCCTGGATCCCGACGGCGACCGGTCGCTGATCGAGCGGTTCGTGACCGACGAGGGGCCGACCACCGAGGACCGCGCGATGGACCGCTTCCTGGCCCAGGAGATCGAGAGCGCGCTGGCCACGCTCCCGCCGCGGGACGCGAAGGTGCTGCGCCTCTACTTCGGGCTCGACGGCGGGCGCGAGCACACCCTGGAAGAGATCGGCGGGATGCTCGGCGTGACGCGCGAGCGCATCCGCCAGCTGCGCGACCGCGCGCTGAAGCGGCTGCGTGAGGGGCAGGTGGGCAAGGCGCTCGCGAGCTTCGCCGCGTAGGTCCGGCGGGGAACCGGGGCCGGGCGGCGGCGGGGGCGAGGCTCCCGCCGCCGCGCCGTTTCGGGGCCGGCGCGCCGCCTCCGGGATCACATTCTTTACCTCCGCCCGGCCGCGGTCTATCTTGCCTCCCGTGCTCGCGTCCCTGGGTCGCCGCGTCGTCGGCCTCGTCGAGGGGTTCGGCCAGCTGGGCCGGTTCCTCGCCGACACGGTCCGGGCCCTGCCCGACGTCCGCACCTGGGGGTCACGGACGTTCCAGCAGATGCGGCGGCTGGGCGTGGACTCCCTGCCCATCGCCCTGTTCATCGCGGCGTTCACCGGGATCGTGCTCTCGCTCCTCGCCTCCTACGTGTTCACCGCGACCGTGCCGCTCTACCTCGTGGGCACGCTGGTCGGCAAGACCGTCATGATGGAGCTGGGGCCCGTGCTGACCGGCCTGGCGCTCGCCGGGCGCGTCGGCGCCAACATCGCCGCCGAGCTGGGCACGATGCGGGTCACCGAGCAGGTGGACGCGCTGGAGACGCTGGCCTACAACCCGTACGCCTACCTGGTGATCCCGCGGGTGCTGGCCGGAATCGTGATGTTCCCCGTGGTGGTCGCGTTCGCGATGGCGATGGGAGTGTTCACCGGCTGGCTCTCCGCCACGACGCTGCTGCCGATCACCACCGCCGAGTTCGTGCGCGGGCTGCGCCTGTACTTCCTGCCCTTCGACATTCAGTACGGCCTCATCAAGTCGGCGTCGTTCGGCTTCGTGATCACCCTGATCGGCTGCTTCCTCGGGCTCGCCACGCGCGGCGGCGCCGAGGGCGTGGGGCGCGCCACCACCCGCACGGTGGTCTACAGCGCGGAGATGATCCTGGTGCTCGACGCCTACTGGGCCGTGACGCTGCTGCGCGCGTCCACGACATGATCGAGTTCGTGGACCTGCACAAGGCGTTCGGCGCCAACCGGGTGCTGGAGGGGTTCACGCTGACGGTGCAGGACGGCGAGACGATGGTGATCATCGGCTACTCCGGCACCGGCAAGAGCGTGGCCATCAAGCACGTGGTGGGGCTGCTCGAGCCGGACGCGGGGCACGTCGCGGTGGACGGGCAGGTGGTGTCGGAGCTGCGCCGCCCGGCGCTCACGGCGCTGCGGGCCACGATCGGCTTCGTGTTCCAGTTCTCGGCGCTGTTCGACTCGCTGACGATCTTCGAGAACGTGGCCCTCGGGCTCGAGCGCCGGCGCGACATGAGTCCGGAGGCCATCGCTGCGCGGGTGGCGCGAGTCGCTGGCGCTGGTGGACCTGGCGGGCACCGAGCAGCTCATGCCCGCGGAGCTGTCGGGCGGGATGCGCAAGCGGGTGGGTCTGGCGCGGGCCATCGCGCTGCGGCCGAAGTACCTGCTGTACGACGAGCCGACCACGGGGCTCGATCCCGTGACGTCGGCCGTGATCGACCAGCTGATCGTGCGGACCCGGGAGGCGCTCGGCGTGACCAGCATCGTCATCACGCACGACATGCGGTCGGCGTACACGGTCGGGGACCGGATCGCGATGCTGTATCGGGGGCGGATCCGGCAGGTGGGGTCGGTGGACGAGATACGGACGACCACCGATCCCGTGGTGCGGCAGTTCATCGAGGGCCGGCCGGACGGGCGGGCCGCCGAACGCGCGAGCCTGATGAGCGCGGGCGGAGCCCTCGGACAGGAGGATGCGGGATGAAGCGCGTCAACGAGGCCCTGGTCGGGGCGGCGGTGCTGATCGCCATCGCGGTCGTGGTGGCGGGTTCCGTGTGGCTCAGCCAGGCCCGCTTCGGCGGCAACGACTACACGCGCGAAGTGCGGGTGCGCACGATCGGCGGCCTGCAGGTCGGCGACCCGGTGCTGCTGCGCGGGGTGCGCATCGGCCGGGTGGAGGGGATCAGGCTCGCGCCGAACGAATGGGTGTCGGTGACGCTGCGGCTGCGGGGATCGACGGTGCTCCCCAAGAACCCGGTCGCCCTGTTCGTGGCGACCACGCTGTTCGGCGACTGGGGTGTCCAGATCACCGGCCGGGAGAACCTCCCCGCGGACCCCGACGTGCGCAAGGAGGTCGCCGAGGCGGCGCGCGCCGGCGCCGACCAGGTGCCGGGCGCGGCCCTGCCGGACGTGGGCCAGCTGACGGCGCAGGCCGGCCGGATCGCGGGCGACATCGCGCTCATCGCGACCCGGGTGAACGCCGCCTTCGACTCGTCGTCGGCCGCTCGGCTCAAGAGCGCGTTCTCCGACCTGTCGCGGCTGTCGGGCGTGCTGAAGACGATCGCGCAGGGCCAGGAGTCCACCCTGACCCGGATCGGCGGGCACCTCGACACCGGGACCACCCTGCTCGCGCAGTCGGCCAGGTCCATCGCCCGCGCCGCCTCGCGCGTCGACTCGGCCACCTCCCGTGACCAGCTGCAGCGCATCTTCGGCCACACCGACACGATCGCGTCGGACCTGACCGACGTCTCCTCCAACCTGCGGACCCTCGCCCGGGCGGCGGTCGGCCAGCAGCAGGCGTTCGAGCGCATCGTGGCGCACACCGACTCGACGCTGGCGCGCATCCAGTCGGGGGAGGGGACGCTGGGCCTCCTCAGCCGCGACACGGCGCTGTACAGCGAGACGCTCGAGACCGTGCGGGCGCTGCGCGCGCTGCTGCAGGACATCCAGAAGAACCCGCGCCGCTACTTCCAGTTCTCGGTCTTCTAGTGGGCGTGAAGCCGGCGACGGTCGAGGAGACTTCGGCGGGCGGGGTGGTGTTTCGCCGCGGGAACGGCGACCAGCCGGTGTTCCTCCTCATCCGCGACTCGTACCGCAACTGGGGCCTGCCGAAGGGCCACCTCGAGGCGGGGGAGGAGGCGGCCGACGCCGCCCTGCGCGAGGTCGCGGAGGAGACGGGGCTCGCCGACCTGGTGCTGCACGCGCCGATCCAGGAGATCGACTGGTTCTTCCGCTTCCGCCGCCGCCTGATCCACAAGACCTGCGCCTTCTTCCTGATGGAGAGCGCGGCGGGCGAGCCCTGCCCCCAGCGGGACGAGGGCATCACCGCGTGCCGGTGGCTGCCGTTCGAGGCCGCGCTCAAGACCGTGTCCTACGCCAACGCGCGTGAGGTGCTGAGCGCCGCCGGGCAGCTCGTGGGCGACCTCGGCCGGCCGTGACACAGCCCATCATCGTGACGCTGCTCAGGGGCCCGGCCGCCCGGGCGGCGTTTCGCCGGGCCCTGCCCCGCGGCCGGGTCCGCGTCGTGTCCTGCCGCTCCGCCGCGGCGCTGGAGCGCCTGCTGGCCGGCACGCTCGCCGACGCCGTCGTGGTGGATCCCCGTGTCCCGGGCGCCCTCCGCGCGCTCGGCGCCTGCCGGGCCGCCTACCCGGGCATCCCGCGGTTCGCCTATTCGGCCTTCCGGCCCGACGAGGCGGACCTGCTGGCCGCCTGCGTCCGCGGCGCCGCCGCCCATCCCATCGTCGAAGGGGTGGAGGACGCGGTGCTCGCGGACCTGATCCTCCCGCGCACGGCGAGCGCGACGCGGCTCTCGATGCTGGCCGGGGCCCCGCGCCTGCTGCGGCTCCTCGACCCCCTGCAGGAGCAGGCGTGGCGCGAGGTGATGCGGCGGGTCGGCGGCCGGCTCCGGACCACCGACATCGCGGCCGAGCTGGGCGTGTCCCGCGAGCATCTCTCGCGCCAGTTCGGCGCGGGCGGCGCGCCCAACCTCAAGCGGGTCATCGATCTCGCCCGGGCGGTGACCGCCGCGGACCTGCTGGCCAACCCCGGCTATTCCGTCCGCGCGGTGGCTCGCGTCCTCGGGTTCGCGTCGGCCAGCCACCTGTCCGGCGCGGCGCGGCGGGTGGCGGGCGTCACGGCGCGCGGCCTGAGCACGCTGGGCCCGGCGGGCGTCCTGCGCGCGTTCCTGGGGGGCCGGACCCGCAGCCGGAGCTGGGCCGCGGCCCGCTAGCGGTCGGTTGCCGGAGGCCGCGTGCAGCGGCTAGTTTTCAAGACTCTAGTCGAGTCGCACTCACCCTTCACACACCGTCTCATGGCCAACGACACCGCTCTGCGCCCCGGCGAACTGAAAGACGTTCTCCTCAAGGAAATCGAGGCGGCCGACCTGTCGGCCGCCGGCTTGGAGGAGGTGGGAACCGTCCTCGAGGTCAAGGACGGGGTGGCCCGCATCTACGGGCTCACGGCGGCCATGGCCGGCGAGATGCTCGAGTTCCGGGCCTCGGCGACCGACGAGACGATCAGCGGGCTGGCGCTGAACCTCGAGGAAGACAACATCGGCGCCGTGATTCTGGGGAACTACCTCGTCCTCCGGGAAGGCGACGAGGTCCGCCGCACGGCGCGCGTGTTCGAGGTCCCGGTGGGCGGGGGGATGGTCGGCCGGGTCGTGGACCCGCTGGGCCGGCCGCTCGACGGACTCGGGCCCATCGTGGCGGAGGGGGCGCGCCACGTCGAAATGGTCGCGCCGGGGATCGTGGTGCGGCAGCCGGTGAAGGAGCCGCTCCAGACGGGCATCAAGGCGGTGGACTCGATGATCCCGATCGGCCGCGGTCAGCGCGAGCTGATCATCGGCGACCGCGGCACCGGCAAGACGGCCATCGCCATCGACACCATCATCAATCAGAAGGGCGGCGACGTCATCTGCGTGTACGTCGCCATCGGCCAGAAGAACTCGACCGTCGCCTCGGTGGTGGAGCGCCTGCGCCAGAAGGGGGCGATGGAGTACACCATCGTCGTGGCGGCCTCGGCCTCGGATCCGGCGCCGCTGCAGTTCATCGCGCCGTACGCCGGCTGCGCCATGGCCGAGCACTTCATGTACGCCCAGGGCCGCCATACGCTGTGCGTGTACGACGATCTGTCCAAGCACGCCGCCGCCTACCGCCAGATCTCGCTGGTGCTGCGCCGCCCGCCGGGCCGCGAGGCATACCCGGGCGACGTGTTCTACCTGCACTCGCGGCTGCTGGAGCGCGCCGCCAAGATCGTGGAGGATCCGGCCCTCGCGAAGTTCGATCCGCGCATCCAGAAGCCGGGGGGCTCCCTCACGGCGCTGCCGATCATCGAGACGCTGGCGGGCGACGTGTCCGCCTACATTCCGACCAACGTCATCTCGATCACCGACGGGCAGATCTTCCTCGAGACCGACCTGTTCTACTCGAACGTGCGGCCCGCGATCAACGTCGGCATCTCGGTGAGCCGCGTCGGCGGCAACGCGCAGATCAAGGCGATGAAGCAGGTCGCCGGCCGGCTGCGGCTCGACCTCGCGCAGTACCGCGAGCTGGAGGCCTTCTCCCAGTTCGGCTCGGACCTCGATCAGGCGACGCTGCGCCAGCTGGCGCGCGGCCAGCGCCTGGTGGAGATCCTCAAGCAGCCGCAGTACGCCACGATGGAGGTCGCGAGCCAGGTGGAGATCATCTTCGCCGCCACCAACGGCTACCTCGACGACGTGGAGGTCCCCACGATCAAGGCCTGGGAGAAGGCCTTCCACGAGTACATGGCCGCCAGCCACGCCGACATCGCCGAGGAGATCCGGACCAGGAAAGTCCTCTCGGACGACCTCACCGCCCGGCTCCGCAAGGCCATCGAGACCTTCAAGGCGCTGAAGAAGTAATGGCCAAGACGCGGGCGCTCAGGCGCCGCATCCGCTCGATCGAAAGCACGCGCCAGGTCACGCGGACGATGGAGATGGTGTCCACGTCCAAGCTGAAGCGCGCGCAGGACCGGGTGGTCGGCGCGCGCCCGTACGCGCAGGCCCTGGCCGAGACGATCGGCGACCTGCTGAGCCCGGAGCTGGCCGAGCGCTTTCCCCTGCTCCGGCAGCCGGCGCCGCCCGACAAGGGTGGCCCGAACCGCGCCGCCGTGCTGCTGATCACCTCGAACCGCGGCCTCGCGGGCGCCTTCAACGCCAATCTGATCCGCGCGGCGCGCGAGCGGGTGCACGAGCTGGAGGCGCGGGGTACGCGGTCGACCTCCTGGCCGTGGGCAAGAAGGGCATCAGCTACTTCAAGTTCGTCCGGCGCCCGCTGGCACTGGCGCGGCTCGACATCGGCGACCGCCCGACGCGCCGCGCAGGCCGCGGAGCTGGTGGCGCCCCTGATCGCGCAATTCGAGGCCGGCGAGCTGGCGTCGCTCGACGTGGTGTCCGCGCACTACAAGTCGGCGCTCTCGACGCCCCCGGTGGTGGAACGGGTGCTGCCCGTCGCGCCGAGACGCGCGGGCGCGCCGGCGGGCGGCGGACGCGCGGACGCCCACTCGGGCGGGAAGCGCTCCGACGCCGAGGCCGGCGCCGCGCACGCCGCGCCGGTGTCCAACTTCATTCTGCGGCCCGGCCCGGACGAAATCGTGGCGGCGCTGCTGCCGCTCTACGTCCGCAACCTCGTCTTCCGGGCGCTGGTCGAGACGGCGGCCTCCGAGCACGGGGCGCGCCGCGTGGCGATGAAGAGCGCGACCGACAACGCCGGCGAGATCCTGGACGTGCTCCGGCGGACGTACAACCGGGCCAGGCAGGGTCAGATCACGCAGGAGCTGGCGGAGATCGTGGGTGGTGCGGAAGCGCTGAAAGGCTAGGGACTAGGGTCTAGGGGTTAGGGGCCAGGGGAGTCGCGCTCCCTAACCCCTAGCCCCTAACCCCTAACCCCTCCTCAACGAGGATCCCATGGCAGAACCGAACATCGGCAAGGTCGTCCAGGTCATCGGTCCCGTCATCGACGTGGAGTTCCCGCCGGAGCGCCTGCCCGAGCTGTACACGGCGCTCCGGGTCGACGAGCCGGGTCCCGGGGAGCACGGCG
The DNA here is from genome assembly GCA_963729955.1 of uncultured Gemmatimonadales bacterium. GTDB lineage: Bacteria > Gemmatimonadota > Gemmatimonadetes > Gemmatimonadales > JACORV01 > Fen-1245. The sequence continues at coordinate 134,359 of CAVSQA010000001.1, read as the reverse complement.
ACCGGGTGCAGCTGGTGGCCGAGGTGCAGCAGCACATCGGCCGCAACCAGGTGCGCGCGGTGGCGATGTCCTCCACCGACGGGCTGGTCCGCGGGATGCCTGCCGCCGACACGGGCGGCCCGATCTCGGTGCCGGTCGGCAAGCACGCCCTGGGCCGGATCCTCAACGTGCTGGGCGAGCCGGTGGACGGCGGCGCGCCGATTCCGGCCGACGCCGAGCGGTGGCCCATCCACCGCGAAGCGCCGAAGTTCACCGAGCTGCAGCCCAAGACCGAGGTGTTCGAGACCGGGATCAAGGTCATCGACCTCATCTCGCCGTTCGCCAAGGGCGGCAAGATCGGGCTGTTCGGCGGCGCGGGCGTCGGCAAGACCGTCATCATCCAGGAGCTGATCCACAACGTCGCGATGGGCCACGGCGGCCGGTCGGTCTTCTGCGGGGTCGGCGAGCGGACCCGCGAGGGGAACGACCTGTACCTGGAGATGAAGGAGTCGGGGGTGCTGCCCTCCTACGGCCCTCATCTACGGCCAGATGAACGAGCCGCCGGGGGCGCGCCTCCGGGTCGGTCTCAGCGGGATCACGGTGGCCGAGTACTTCCGCGACGTCGAAGGCCAGGACGTGCTGGTCTTCATCGACAACATCTTCCGCTTCACGCAGGCCGGCTCCGAGGTATCGGCCTTGCTGGGGCGGATGCCGAGCGCCGTGGGGTACCAGCCCACCCTCGGCACCGAGATGGGCGACCTGCAGGAGCGCATCACCTCCACCAAGCGGGGATCGATCACGTCGGTGCAGGCGATCTTCGTCCCCGCCGACGACCTCACCGATCCCGCGCCGGCGACGGCGTTCGCCCACCTGGACGCCACGGTCGTGCTGTCGCGGCAGATCTTCGAGCTGGGCATCTACCCGGCGGTGGATCCGCTGGATTCCGCCAGCCGGATCCTCGACGCCCAGTACCTCGGCGACCGCCACTACAAGGTGGCCACCCAGGTCCAGCAGATCCTGCAGCGCTACCGGGATCTGCAGGACATCATCGCGATCCTGGGGATGGACGAGCTCTCGGAGGACGACAAGCAGATCGTGGCCCGTGCGCGGCGCGTCCAGCGGTTCCTCTCGCAGCCGTTCCACGTGGCCGAAGTGTTCACCGGCCTGCCGGGTCGCTACGTCAAGCTGGACGAGACCATCGAGTCGTTCGAGCGGGTCGTGTCGGGCGAATTCGACGAGCTGCCGGAGCAGGCGTTCTACATGGTGGCGGGCATCGACGACGTGATCGAGCGCGCCAAGAAGCTCGAGGCGGCCTGATGGAGGGCGCCGGCGGGCGGAACGCGCTGCGGGTGACGCTGGTGTCCCCCGAGCGCCAGCTGTTCGACGGCGACGCCACCGCCGTGGTGGCGCCGGCGTACGACGGCGAGGTGGGGATTCTCCCGCACCACGCCCCGTTCCTGACGCTGCTCGGCCAGGGCCTCGTGACCGTGCGGCAGGGAGCCGCCGAGCCGCAGCGGTTCCGGGTGGAGGGTGGCTTCGCCCAGGTCGCCGGCAACCGGGTACGCATCGTCGCGGAGGCGGCCGACCCGGTGGGCGCGGAGAAGTAGCCTGCGCCGCGCGGCGCAGGCCGCGTGACGCCGCGTGGCCCATCCGGGATGCCCGGACGGGCCACGTTCGTATGGGACCTCCCGCAGTTACGTTGCCGGCCCAGGTCACATCTCCCAGGTAGTGCCTGCGGCTCACGGCGACCCCGTAGCGCGGAGCGCCGGGAGTCCGCTGCAACCACACCACTGGAGGGGGCCATGCGGAGGCTGTTCACCGGAGCAGCGGTGGTCGCTGGATTGGCGGTGGTTCCGGCGGCCGGATTCGCACAGGGAATGGGCGGGAGGCCGCACCACGAGTTCGGGGTGGATCTGGCGCTGGTCTATCAGAGTCCGTCCGGCGGGACCGGCGTGTTCCGGGTCATGACGCCGGTGGACGTTCGGCTCGGGTTCGTATCGACGGGCAGGGTGAGCTTGGAGCCGCGGTTCGTGCTGGACTTCGCCACCGCGTCAGGCTCCACGGTGTACAACATCGGACCCGATCTCAACGTGCTGTGGAAACTCGGTCCCGGGAGCGGACCATACAACCTGATGGGGCCCTACCTCACGGCGGGGGCGGGCGTCAATATCATCAGCTTCGGCAGCGGCAGCACCAGCGGCGCCACCTTCACCCTGAACGCGGGGCTGGGGAGCCGGATACGCTATGGTTCCGGGGCGTTCCGCGTCGAGGGCTTCGTCGGCTACACGCCGAAGAACACATCGCTCGGCACGGTCAGCACGCTGTCCATCGGGGCTCGCGGCGGCATCTCGCTCTGGCACTAGCGGGCTGATCGCCACTGCGCGAGCCGTGGCGCGGCGCAGGCCGCGTGACGCCGCGTGGCCCGTCCAGGATGCCCGGACGGGCCACGTGCTTTTGGGGACCCCCCTCTAGTATCTTATTGCCGCACGGCGCCACGGTGGCCGGGCACGCATAGGGAGGGATGCACATGAGGCGCATCGGCAAGGTGATGATCGCGGTGACGCTGCCCCTCGTCGCGGGTGCGACGGTCGCACGGGCGCAGCTGGCGGGCATTCCGGTTTACTTCAACCCCCGCGGCGGCACGGGCATCGGCGTGGCGGCGAATCTCGGGTTCCCCGACAACAACTCGGGCGGTGGGTCGGCGTACGGCGTGGCCGGGAGCTTCGGCGCCGGCCCGGTCACCCTGACGGGAATGGCCGGGGCCTGGAGCCCCAAGGGATACAGCGCCCAGACCTCCTTCGGCGCCGACATCGCCTACCGGCTCTTCGGCGGGGGCATGCTCCCGGTGGCTGTGGGCGTGCAGGCCGGTTACGGATCGGTGAAGGCCCCGCTCGTGCTCGGCGGAACCACCACCCGCACCACCATCCCGGTGGGCATCGGCCTCAGCCTCGACCCGCCGCTCTTTCCGCTGAAGCCGTGGATCGCCCCGCGCGTGGAATTCGTGAGCGGGAACGGGGTCAGCGCGTCGAGCTTCCGCGTCTCGGCCGGCGTGAACTTCAACTTGCTGCTGGGGCTCGGCGTGCACGCGGCCGTGGATTGGGGCAAGGTGCCGAGCAAGATCGATCCCGCCACGCCGACCACGGTCATCTGGGGCGTGGGTGCACATTTCTACTTCCACGTGCCGGTGATGTAGACAAGCTGTCCCTGCCCGGGAGGCGCGCCGACCGGCGCGCCTCCCGGACCCTCGGTTCCCTCGACCCCCGGCACATGTGACGACATCACCGCAGCGCAACCGGCTCATCTTCTTCGCGGCACTCGGCCTCTCAACGACGGCGGCGGGGTGCGCCATGACGTTCGACGCCACCAGCCTGGGCGTTCCGGTCTCGATGGCGTCGCCGGCCGCGCGGCCGGCGGTCGGGGATACCTTCAACATCAAGTCCCACGCCGTGTTCCTGTTCTGGGGGATGTACGCCAGCACCGAGCCCAGCCTCCAGCGCACGTTGGAGGGCCAGCTCGGAGGCGGCCGCGGCGTCCAGGACCTCCGCATCCATGTCCACCACCGCTGGACCGACGTCCTCATCGCGGTGCTGTCCGCCGGCCTCGTCACTCCGGTGTCGGTGACCTTTCAGGGCGTGATCGCGCCGCAGTCGCCGTAGTCCAGGCACTCTTGACGTGAGCGGCGCGGGCGCTAGCATTGTTGGGCGTCCGGAGGGCAGTGGTCCGGAGCTGCACTCACGCGCGCTACCCCCCACAGGAGATCGCCTCATGACAGCACGGCTGACGCAGTATGCCAAGAGGGCGCTGGTGCTGGGCGGATTCGTCGCTCTCACCGCGTGCTATCACACGATCACGAGCACCAACCTGACCGCCGGCCCCACTCACGTCGAGCAGTGGGTCCCGACGTTCATCTACGGGTTGGTGCCGGGCAAGGTCGATGCGGGCAAGCTGTGCAACGGCAAGCCGGTGCAGGGGGTGGACTCGCAGGCCAGCTTCCTGAACCTGCTCGTCGGGTTCGTGACCGCCGGCATCTTCACGCCGATGCAGGTGACGGTGACCTGCGCGGGCTGACGGACTGACGGCAGGGAAAATGGCGGGGCCGGCCGTTGCGCCGGCCCCGTCGTGTTTTCAGCGCATCTGCCGCACGTAGACGAGGCCCACCACCAGCAGCGCGGTCGGCCCGGCGAGCGCGGGGAGGTTCCACGCCAGGTGCCCCGCCAGCCCGTAGGCGATGCGCGCCGCGAACAGCACCGCGACGATGGCCACGCCCCAGCGGCGCATCCTCCACATTCCGTACAGCGCGGTGACCGTGATGGCCAGCGCGGTGAACGCGAGCACTCGTTGGGCGGGCGTGGGAGGCACCACCCACAGGGCGTCCAGGGCGAACAGCACCGCGGTGACGAGCGCGGCGATGGCGCCCAGCACGCACACGGCGGTAACCAGCAAGGGGCGTCGGACCATGGGACGAAGCTAGCGGGGCACCGCGCAACCGCTCAATAGGCCGGCATTGGCGACCCGGGTCGCGCGGGCGGCGTGATCCAGGTTCCAGTCGCGAGCCGGGGTGATGACGGTCACCTGCGCGCGGCGTGGCGGCGGGGTATCTTCCCCTAGCCCCAGGGTCGTAATTGGACCCGGCGCCTGTGTTCTCGGGGCACCACCAATCAGGGAGGAAAGCGATGACTCGTATGCACCGTGCGGGTATGGCGGTCGTGATCGGCGCACTCGCCGCTGGCGTAGCTTCCACGGCCCGGGCGCAGATCCAGGGGATGCCCCTGTTCTCCAATCCCCGCTACGCCACCGGTTTCCGCGTGCACGCCGACCTGGGGCTCCCGACCAGTACGTCCACGAGCCTCGGCGACTACAGCGTCATCCAAGGCGGTGTCACGCTGGCCCTGGGCCCGCTGGGAATCGGCGCGAACGTCGGCTCGACGCGCAACGACTTCAAGACCATCAGCAGCGGCGCCTCGTCGGCGAACGTCGGGGCGACGACCAAGGTCACGGCCAGCGCCCTGCTGCAGTTCCGGGTGTACGGCGGCGGCCTGTCGCCGTTCGCGCTCTCGTTGTTCGGCGGCGCCAGCATGGACGTGAACGGCTTCACGTTCGCGAACATCGGCTCCTTGCCCACGGCCGTTCAGGATTCCATCAAGGGTGCCAACCCCAAGGTGCTGACCATCCCCGCGGGCGTCGCGCTCGGTCTCAAGCTCCCGCTCGTGATCGTCACGCCGAACCTGTGGGTCGCCCCGCGGCTCAACTTCACCAAGGTCGTCGACTGCCCGTCCGGCGCGACCTGCAAGACGGATTCCCAGTTCCGGTGGGCCGTCGGCCTGGACGTGCCGATTCTCCGGATCATCTCGGTGCGCGCCGCGTACGACAGCGGCAAGATCAAGGGAGCCAACGGGGCCACGACGACGGTCAACAGCTTCGGCGTCGGTGCCTCGATCGGCCTCGGCGGGATGCGGTAGGAGAGAGTGTAGGGTCTAGGGTGTTGGGTTGTGCGGGGTGCGCCCCTCGACGAGGTCGATGACGAGCTGAAGTGACCGGTCGGCCGCGCCCCGGCCGCGTTCGACGACCGCCCGTGCCGCCGCTGCTGCGACGGTGCGGGCGGTCTCGTCTTGCAGCCAGCGGGAGAGCCCGGCCGCGAGCTCGACCCGGTCGCGCGCCGCCAGCGCCCCGCCGGCGTCGAGCAGCAGGCGGGCGTCGCGGCTTCCCCGCCAACCCGGCCCGAACAGCACCGGAACCCCTGCCGCCGCGGGCTCGATCACCGAGTGCAGACCCTTCCCGTGGAACCCGCCGCCGACGAAGGCCACCGCCGCGGCCGCGTACAGCTCGGCGAGCACGCCCACCCGATCCACGATCACCACGTCCCAGGCCCCGTGGCCGGACGCCACGCTGCCCGTTGCCAGTGGTTGCCCGTCGCCCGGGGCCAGAAGAGTGGACAGCCGCACCAGCCGCATCTCGGGGGGCATGCAGTAGCGGATCTTCGCTTCGAGCGCCTGGAGGTGATCCACCGTCGGCTCGTGCGGCGCGACGACCAGGCGGAACCGCGCGCCGCTTCGGTGCGCCCCCATCAGGGCGGGCATCAGCACCCGCTCGTCGCTCGGCCAGGTCGACCCCGCGACGACGATCGGCCGCGGGTCTGGGCCGTCGCCTCGCAGGGTCGCCAGGAGCGGGGCGTCGGGAGCGAGGGCGGCGATGCGGGCATGCGCGGCGTCGTGCCGGGTGTCGCCGGTGATCACGATCCGCGCGCTCTCGACCCCGAGCCTGCCGAGGGCGGCGGCGTCGGCGGCGTCGATCGCGCCCACGCGGTCGAGCGCCCCATAGGCGCCGCTGAGGAGCCCGCGGGCGGCGCTGCCCAGCCGGCTGGAGGTGGGCGCCAGCGTGGCGGACACGACGCCCAGCCCGACGTTCCGGGCGCTGGCCTGCCGCACCAGCTCCGGCCAGACGTCGGTGGCGCTGAAGACGATCGCCGTGGGCCGGACGGCCTCGAGCGCGGCCCGCGTATCACCCACCGTGTCGAACGGGACGTAGCCCGCGACGTCCACCGGCAGCGAGTGCGCCCACCGCTCGGCCGAGGGCGAGCTGAAGGTGTAGGCGAGCTGCCAGGAAGGCCGTGCCGATCGGAGACGCAGCAGCACTGCTTCGGCCTGCCGCCCTTCGCCCACGGACGCCGCGTGGAACCACACCAGCGGTCGCGCGACGTCTCGCGAGCGACCCGCCCAGCCCGCCAGGGCGCGGACGGCGCCGAGCCGGCCCCGGAGCGCCCCCCCGAGCTTGCCGCGGGTGCGGGCGAGGGGCGCCGCCAGGGGCCGCGCCGCGCGCCAGGCGAGGCGATAGAGAAACGTCAGCATCGGCAGTACGTTACCGCCTGGCATGCTGAAAGACTATCTGCGCCGCTCACGTGCGCCGCGCTACAGCATCCTGTTCGCGCTGCCGCTCCTCCTGCTGTACGAGGGGCTCTCGGCCCTGCTGTCGCACTCGGCCGTGGCCGGCGTGCGCAACGGCGCGGACGTGCTTCTCAAGAGCATGTTCGTCGCCCTGGGAGGGCGGGACGGGCTGGTGGTGTTCGGCCTCCTGCTGGTGGGTGGCGGCACGCTGCTGGTCGTGCGCGACCTCAGGAGGAGCGGTGAGCGGCTCTCCGCCCGCGTCTTCGGGGGGATGCTGCTCGAGAGCGGGGCGTACGCCACGCTGCTCGGGTTCGTGGTGGGCTGGCTCACCACGCTGCTGCTGGAGGGGCCGCGCCACCTGGCGATCGGCGGCCCGGCGGCGCTCGACCTGCACACGCAGCTGGTGGTGTCGCTGGGGGCCGGGATCTACGAGGAGCTGCTGTTCCGCGTCGTGCTGGTGGGCGCGCTAATGTGGGGGTCTCGCCGGCTGCTCCGGGCCGGCACCGGCCTCGCGGCCACCATCGCCGTGATCATCTCCGCCCTGGTGTTCTCGTCCTTCCACTACGTCGGGGCGCTCGGTGACACCTTCACGGTCGCCAGCTTCACGTTCCGGGCCATCGCCGGCGTGGCCTTCAGCGTGCTCTACGTGACGCGCGGGTTCGGGATCACCGCGTGGACCCACGCCCTCTACGATCTCGGGCTCTCGCTGCTGCAGGCGTCCTAGCGCGCCGCCCCGGGGCGCTGGGTCTTGGCCTTGATGATCGAGTCGAAGATGGGGTGGAACACGTCCATCGGCTCGTCGCCGCTCATCAGACCGCCCTCGATGTAGAACGAGGGCGTCGCGTGCGCGCCGGTGCGCAGCGAGCCCTCGTAGTCTGCCCTCACCAGCGGGCGCGTCGCCTTGGTCTCGAGGCAGGTCGTCAGCGCCGCGCGGTCCGCCCCGATTGAATCGCCCAGCGACAGAAAGTACGCGCCCGGCTCGTCCAGATCCGACCACTGGCTCTGGGTGCGGAACAGCAGGTCGTGCATCTGCCAGAACTTGTTCTGGCGCGCGGCGCACATCGCGAGCTCGGCGGCCGGCTCGGCGTTCTTGTGCATCGCCAGCGGCATGTTCACGAACACGACCTTCATCTTGCCGGTCGCGACGTACTCCCGCTCGATGGTCTGGAAGGTGGTCCGCGCGAAATCGCCGCAGTAGGGGCACTGGAAATCGGACATGATGTACAGGGTGACTGGAGCGGTGGGGCTGCCCATGGTACGCGCCTCGCGGAGATCGTCCGACTGCTGCGCCCGGGCGGCAGGCGCAACCGCGGGCAGGAGGAGGGCGGAGAGCAGCCAGGAGATGAGCCGAGCACGTGCGTCCAATGCCGTAACCTCGAGGTGGCGGAACGGGAACCGAATTGTACGGCGTGCCGGGTGGCCGCGGAAGCGGCTATATTGCCCGCACCATGCCGCTCTCCCTGATCGTCGCGCTTCTGCTCCAGCTGCAGCTCCCGGCGCCTACCGGCTACGTCAACGACTTCGCCAAGGTCATCGATTCCACGTCGCGGGCGACGATGGAAGCGGTGATCGACCAGGTACGGGCGGCGTCGGGGGGGGAGATCGTCGTGGTGACGCTCTCCGACCTCGGGGGGCGCGCGGCCATCGACGCGGCGCGGGACATCGGGCGGGCGTGGAAGGTCGGGGCGCAGGGTGCGGCCGGGGACCCGCGGCGCAATACCGGCGTGGTGGTGCTGCTGGTGCCGGGCGGGCATCCCGGCGACGGGAAGGCGCAGCTGGCGATCGCGACCGGCAGCGGCGCCGAAGGCTTCATCACGGACGCGCTGGCCGGCCGCATCCGGGACGAGGTGGGCCGACAGTCGGTGAGCGCTGGAACGTACGCGGCCGGGCTGGTGGCCGGCGTCGAGCTCCTCGGGGCGGCGTACGCGCAGGAGTTCGGTTTCCAGCTGACCGGGGCGGGCGCCCCGCCTCCGGCCGAGGCGCCCGGGCCCGCCTCGCCCAGCGGCGCGCGCCGGCTGGTGCCCCTGGCCTTCCTGGTGGTGCTGTTTCTGGTGTTCGCGGGCCTGGGGCGGCGGCGGGGAGCCTCGGGCCTCGTGGAGGGCATGATCCTCGGGTCCCTGCTGGGTGGTGGGCGGCGGGGAGGGTGGGGCGGGGGCGGATTCGGGGGAGGTGGCTTCGGCGGCTTCGGTGGTGGCGGAGGCTTCAGCGGTGGCGGCGCGTCGGGAGGGTTCTAATGACGGCGGATAAGAAGCTCGGGTTGGAGGAGTTCTCCCGCCGCATGGGGGCGGCCCTGGGTGATAACCTCGTTTCCCTGGTGCTCTTCGGCTCGATGGCCCGCGGCACTCACGTCGAAGGCCGGTCGGACATCAACCTGCTGCTGATCGTGAAAGACGCCTCGGTGGCGGCGCTCCACGCGGCGACGCCGGTGGTGGCGGAGTGGGCTCGGGGAGGGCAGCCGCCGCCGCTCATGTTCTCAGACGCGGAGTGGCGTGGCTCGACCGACGTGTTTCCTATCGAGATCGAGGACGTGCGCGGAGCGCACCGGGTGCTGGCCGGGCGCGATCCGTTCGACGGCCTTACCACCCGGCGCGGCGACCTGAGAATCGAGCTGGAGCACGAGGTGCGGGGAAAGGTGCTGCGGCTCAGGACCGAGTACGCCGCCGCGGCGGCCGACGGGAAGGCGCTCGGCCGTCTCCTGGCACACTCGGCGAGCACGTTCTTCGTGCTGTTCCGTGCCTTCCTCCGGCTCACGGGCGGCGTGCCTCCGACCGCGCACGCCGCGCTGGCGAAGGAGACGGCGGCCGCGGCGGGCCTCGACGTGTCGGCCTTCGACTGGGTGCTCGCGGAGCTCGACGGCAAGAACCCGCCTCCGCTGGCCGCCTACGATCCAGTCGCCGGCAGGTACGTCGATACGATGGAGAAGCTCGCCGATTTCGTGGACAAAATGGAGACGTGAGAGGACGGGCGACAGAACAGTTGCCGGACGCCAAGGTGCCAGTGGTTGCGAGACGCGATAGTCCGGCACACAGAAAGGGCCCCGCCGCGAAACCGCGACGGGGCCTGTTCGCGCTCCGATGACTCTCAACTCAAGACCACTCGCCACTCGGCGTCTCGCAACCGTCCTGGTCGTGGCGTCTCGCAACTGCCCTGCCGTCCTCCAACCTGCCACCTGCCTACTTCGCCCGGATGGTGACGTCCACGCTCATGCCGGGTCTGAGCAGGTGCGCGGGGTCCGTCTGGCCCTCGAGCCGGATGCGCACCGGTATCCGCTGGACGACCTTGGTGAAGTTGCCCGTGGCATTGTCCGGCGGCAGCAGCGAGAACATGGCGCCGGTGGCCGGGCTGAGGCTCTCCACGCTGCCGGCGAAGATCCGGCCGGGATAGGCGTCGGCCTTGATCACCGCCGCCGCGCCCGGCATGATGTCCGCGACCTGGGTTTCCTTGAAGTTCGCGACCACCCAGACATCCTCGAGCGGCACGACGCTCATCAGCGGCTGCCCGGCCTGGATCAGCTGGCCGAGCTCGACTGATTTCTTGCTCACCACGCCGGCGACGGGCGCGGTCACCACGGTGTAGGAGAGCTGCAGGGCCACCACGTCGCGCGCGGCGCGGGCGGCGGCCACGCGGGCCTCGGATCCGGTGAGCGCCGCGCCGGCGGCCACGACCTGTTCCTGGGAAGCGGCCGCGTTGCGCTGCGCGGCGGTGAGCTGTGCCGCGGTGGCGCGGGCGGCGGCGTCCGCCGCGTCGAGCGCCTGCCGGCTCACGATATTCCGGGCGCTCAGCGTGCGCGCCCGCTCCAGGTCGTTGGTCGCCTTCTGGGCGTTGGCCTCCGCCTGGACCACGTTGGCCGCGGCGGCGGCGGCGGCGGCCCTGGCCTGGTCGAGCTGGGCGACGGCCTGCCCGACCTTGCCGCGCGAGCCCACCGTCGCGATCAGCGCCGCGAGATCGGCGTTGGCCTGCTCGAGCCGGGCGCGCAGGTCACGGTCGTCGAGCACCACGAGCGTGTCGCCGGCGGCGACCTGCTGGTTCTCGCGGACTCGGATGGACACGACGAAGCCGCCGATTCTGGGCGAGATCGGCGTGATGTGGCCGTCCACCTGCGCGTCGTCCGTCGACACGTGCGTGATCGCCATCCAGACGGCGCGCGCGCCGAGGGCGAGCAGGATCACCGCGATCACGGCGCCCAGGGCGAGCATCCACGGCTTGCGGCGGCCGTTCGCCTGGGCGGCCTCCTCCACGGGAGGAGGGTCCGCCGGGCGGCCGAGGCCAGCCGCGGCCTGAGGTGGTGGAGCGGTCTGAGTCATCGTTGCCATGCGAAGCCTCTCACAATCTGGTCGGCAACCGCTAGTGAATCGTGTCCGCGACGCCCGCGGCATAGGCCAGGCTGACCCGTGCCGCAGCGGTGGTGAAGCGCGAGTCGATTTCTGCGTCGCGCGCGAGGTTCAAGCTCGCCTGCGCGTTGATGACGTCGATGTTCCCCGCGACGCCGCTGGCGAAGCGCTCGCGCGCCTCGTCGAGCTCCTCCTCGGCCAGCGCCAGGCGCTGGGCCGCGACGGCGTGCTGCTCGACGCCCGAGCCGAGGTCGAGCAGCGCGGCGCGGACCTGCGCCGCGATCCGCCGACGCAGGTCGCTCTCCCGCACGTGGCTCTCCTGCTCGGCCGCCCGCTGCTCGTCGCTTCGCGCCTCGCGGCGGAACCCGTCGAGCAGGGGGATCGACACCACCAGCGCGACGTCCTGCGTGAGCCGCGCGGACGGCACCGTCAGGCCGTTGGGCCCGTAGTCCGCGGCAAGGCCGATCCGGGGCAGCCGCTCGTACGCGATGGATCGCCGCTCGGCGCGGGCGCGGTCCCCGACCGCCGTCTCCGAGGCCAGGTCGGCGCGCCGCTCCAGGGCCAGGGCCAGGGCCGCCGCCGTGTCGGTCGGCGCGGTGGAGGCGCCGAGGTCGCCCGTCAGCGTGTCGGCGAGGGTGTAGGTCGTGGCCGGATCCGCGCCCAGCGCGAGGGCGAGATCGATGTCCGCTTTCTGGCGCTGATTGCGCGCCACGAGCAGCGCGCCCTGCGCCGCCACCAGCTGGGTCCGGGCCCTCGTCACGTCCAGCGGGGCGCTCACCCCGGCCTGCAGCTGCGCTTCGGCGAGGGACAGCAGCTGCGTCGCGATGTCCGCGTCGGCCTGCCGCGCCGCCAGCAGGGAGGCGGCACGGACCGCCCGCAGGTAGGCCAGCGCGGCGGCGCTCGCTGCGACCTGCACGCTGGCCACGCGGTCGGCCACGCTGCCGGCCGTCTCATACCCCTCGGCGCGCAGATGCTGCCAGCTCGAGACGTCGAACACCGTCTGGGTCACCTGCACGCGCGCGTCCCAGTTGTTGAACGGCTGGACGAAGCTGGGAAAGCCCGGCACCGTCAGCCCGAAGGCGGCCAGGTTCTCGGAGCGGTTGAGCCAGGTGCCGGACAGCGCGAGGGACGGCAGCAAGCGCGCGCGCGCCTCGCCCACGCGGGAGCGCGCCGCGTCTACGCGGTAGCCGGCCGTGGCCACACCGGGCGCGCTCTCGGTCGCGCGCTGCACCGCGCCGGCCAGTGTGAGGGTCTGCGGCAGCGGCGCCTGCGCCGCCCCGCGCGAGGGCGCGAACAGTGCCGCCGCCGTGGCGAGGAGCGCGGCGCGCCTAAGCACCGCGCGCCTCCCCGCCGCCGGAGCGGGGCTGAGCCACGCCGCGCAGAAAGATGTCGATCGAATGTGCCAGGAATTGCTCAACGGGAAACGCTTCCTTCTCGCAGGCAAAGAACGAGTGCTTCCAGATCGCGGCCATCAGCACCGGTGCAAGGATCATGCGCACGGCGAGGTCGACGTCCACCGGCCGAAACACACCCTGCTCGATCCCCCGGCGCAGCACCAACGCGAAGGTCTGCCGCCCGCGCCTGACCACCTCGTCGTACCAGAACTGCGCCAACTCCGGAAAGTTCGCGGCCTCCGACATCACCAGCTTGGGCAGGCCGCCCAGGCCCGAGGGGCCCATCGCCTCCCACCAGTCGGTCACCAGCCGCCGCAGCAGCAGGTCGGGGTCCGCCGCCGGGTCCCCGGCCATCTGCTCGGCCGTGTCGAGGATCGGCACGACACTCTCGCGCACCACCGCCTTGAAGAGCGCTTCCTTGTTCTCGAAGTAGATGTACAGCGTGCCCTTGGTGACTCCCGCCCGCTTCGCCACGTCCTCGAGCTTGGTCGCCGCGAAGCCGTGCTCCACGAACGTCTCCAGGGCTGCGGCGAGGATCTCGCTCGGTCGCGCGTCCTTGCGGCGCTGCCAGCGCGGAGCGGGGGCGTCGACGGGCGTGAGGTGAGTTGCCATGGCTCCTTCTGCGTACGTTAGTAACTGACTGGTTGGTAAGTTTAATGACGACAGACTCAGTGTCAATTGGGCAAACGGTCCTCCGAATTGCCGGCGGATGAGTGAGACCTCACAGCAGCCACTATCCAGACACGAACCGCTTACTGATGGCACACTCGTATCACTGGCCACAAGGAGCGCACGTGCGGCGGGCTGGTTATCTTCCGGGCCGTTTCCGGGCAGTCCAGTGACGCCGCAATCCTTGGAGGACTTCAACGATGAAGCGTGCGCTGTTCGCCGCCGCCGCCGTGGTGCTCGCGGGGTGTGGCTACAACCGCATCCAGACGCTGGACGAGCAGGCCAATGCCTTCAAGAGCCAGATCGAAGTGCAGCTGCAGCGCCGCGCGGACCTGGTGCCGAATCTGGTGGAGACCGTGCGTGGCTACGCGCAGCAGGAACAGACCATCTTCATCGCCGTGGCCGATGCGCGCGCCCGCCTCGGCGGGGCAGTGCAGAGTGGGAACCTGCAGCAGATGTCGCAGGCGAACCAGGGACTGACGGGCGCCCTGGGCCGGCTGCTGGCGATCTCGGAGAACTACCCGCAGCTCAAGTCGAACGAGAACTTCCGGGCGCTGCAGGACCAGCTCGAAGGGACCGAGAACCGCATCTCGACGGCGCGGGGGGACTACAACAACGCCGTGCAGGCGTACAACAGCTACATCCGGCGATTCCCGCAGGTGCTCACGGCCAAGGTGATCGGGAAGGGCCCGCGCGAGTACTTCGAGGTCACGACGCCCGAGGCGCGCGAAGTGCCGAAAGTGGACTTCACCCAGCCACAGAAGAAGGGACAGTAGTCAGAACGGAGATTGCAGGGCGGTTGCCAGACGCCAAGTGGCCGGTGGTCCCAAGCGGTGCGTAGGCAGAGCAAGAACAGGCCCCGTCGCATCGCAGCGGCGGGGCCTGTTCTCGTTCCGATCTACCGGCCTCTCATGACCACTCGCCCCTTGGCGTCTGGCGACGGCCCTCGCCACCGACTCCCGCCAGCCCGTGCTCTGAGGTCAATCGGTGATGACGTCCGGGAGGACGTAGCGCAGCGGATCCACCGGCCGGCCGTTGACCAGCACCTCGTAGTGCAGGTGCGGGCCGGTGGACAGCCCGGTGCTGCCCACCCAGCCGAGCCGGTCGCCGCGCTTGACGGATTGGCCGACGCTCACGCCCGTCTTCGACATGTGGGCGTACTTGGTTTCGAGCCCGTAGCCGTGGTCGAGCACGACCATCAGGCCGTAGCCGTTCTCCCATCCCACCTTGACCACCCGACCCGCGGCCGGCGCGATGATCTGCGTGCCCGACGCGGCCGTGATGTCGATGCCCTCGTGCGGGCGGTTTTCGTGCAGGATCGGATGGTAGCGGATGAACGAGAACTTGCTGGTCAGGAAGCCGGTCGTCGGCATGATCGACGGCGTGGCGGCGATCTGCTGGGCGTGCGCCGACAGGCTCTCCGACGCCTCCTTGAACGACGTCGCGAGCACGTTGGCGCGCCGGATCAGCGCGTCCAGATCGAGGTGCGTGGCGAGCGCCTCGCGTCCCACGACTCCGCCCTCGTTGATCAGGCGCTGCCGCTCCGGCCAGGCGCCGCTCGGTCCGCCGATGCCGGCACGCTGGACGTCGGGGCTCAGCGGATCGAGGCCGGCCACGAGCCGCACCTCGTCGTCGCGCCGCGAGATGCTGGCCAGCGTGTCCGACAGGGCTCCGACGCGCTGCCCCAGAACCGCGACCTCGCTCGCCAGCGCCTGGTTGGTCTTCTCCAGGCTCCGGCTGTGGGTCAGGTCGACGGTGTGGGTCACGACGCC
The DNA here is from genome assembly GCA_963729955.1 of uncultured Gemmatimonadales bacterium. Classification (GTDB taxonomy): domain Bacteria; phylum Gemmatimonadota; class Gemmatimonadetes; order Gemmatimonadales; family JACORV01; genus Fen-1245. Next base: position 119,333 of record CAVSQA010000001.1, on the reverse strand, counting down.
GTAAGTGGCGGTCAGCATCGACGCGACGATGACGGTCGCGATCCCGGCGACGAGCTTCAGCACGGTCACCGAAATCGACAGTGACTTCGTGCTGCTCGAGCCGTCAGGAACGAGAAGGACCGTCCAGCGGCGACTTGCCATCCTAAGCCCCGTATACAGGAGACAACCGAAGCCCGGCGCGGAACGCGCACCGGTCGAGGGGGGGTGAAGCAAGACGGAGCAACATTAGCACGCGCTGCCCGTGACGTCAAGGCGATAGATCACCGATTGGAAGATGCTGGGCCACAATGGGTTACGCTACACCAGCACCCTTTCGGCCTTGGGGAAGAGGGGCGAGATCTTGTGGGTGGCGGCGTTCCCGAGCCGCGGAGCGGTGGCGAGCTTCCACGCGTCGGCGGAGGCGGGACGGCCCTCCAAGCCGAGCGCCGTCCACAGTGTACCCGCGGCGTTGGGGATGAACGGGCCCGCGAGCACGGCGAGGCGGGCGAGGCAGCGTGTCAGGGAGGCGAGCGTGGCGTCGAGGGCGGCCGCGTCACCAGCCTTGGCGAGTGCCCACGGTGCCTGCCGCTCCACGAAGGCATTGGCCTCGCTCACCAGCTCCCAGGCCGCCGCGGCGCCGCGATGCAGGAGCAGCGCGTCCATCGCCTCCCGGTAGCGCTGCATCGCCGTCTCACCGGCGCGGTCGAGGGGCGTGGTCTCGCCCGAGGCCGGCACCGCGCCGCCCCGGTAGCGGTCGAGCATCGCCAGCACGCGCGACGCCAGGTTGCCGAACGCGTCGGCGAGGTCCGCCACGTACCGCTCGTCGAACCGCTCCATCGAGAAGTCGCCGTCGCCGTCGAACGGGATCTCGCGGAGCAGGAAGTAGCGGAAGGCGTCGGGGCCGTAGCGGTCGATGGCCGTGCCCAGGTCGAGGCGGACGCCGGCCGATTTGCTGAACCGCTCACCGCCCAGGGAGATGAACCCGTGGGCCCACACGCGCTCCGGCAGCGGAAGCCCGGCGGCCTCCAGCATGGCGGGCCACACCACGCAGTGGTGCCGCGTGATGTCTTTGCCGATGACGTGCAGCTGGGCGGGCCAGCGGGCCTCGAACCCGGCCGCGGGGTAGCCGGTCGCCGTCAGGTAGTTGGGCAGCGCGTCGAACCACACCCAGGTGGCCTGGCGCTCCCCGTCGCTCGTCTGCCGCGGGAAGGGGATGCCCCACGCGAGCCGGGCGCGGCTGACGGCGATGTCCTCGAGCCCCCGCCCCAGCAGCCCGAGGATCTCGTTGCGCCGGCTGTCGGGCTGCAGGAAGTCGGGGCGTTCCTGGAACAACCGCTCGAGAAACGGCGCGTAGCGGGAGAGGCGGAAGAACCAGTTGCGCTCCGCGGTCCAGGCGAGGGTGCGGGTCGGATGCAGCACGCACTTGCCGTCCACGATCTCGTCGTCGCGCTTGAAGGTTTCGCAGCCGACACAGTACCACCCCTCGTAGGCCCGCTCGTAGCAGTCGTCGGGGCGCCGCGCGAAGATGCGCTCGATCAGCGCCCGGACGCCGGCCTGGTGTCCCGGATCGGTGGTGCGGATGAACTGGTCGTAGGAGATGCCGAGGCGCGCCCACACGGCGCGAAAGGCCTCCGCCAGCTCGTCCACCAGCTGCTGGGGCGGGATGCCGCGCTCCTGGGCGGCCTGGGCGACCTTCTGCCCGTGCTCGTCCATCCCGATGAGGAAATGCACGTCGTCGCCCCGGAGCCGGTGGTACCGGGCGACGGCGTCGGCGCCGATCTTCTCCAGGGCGTGCCCGAAATGCGGTGCACCGTTGGCGTAGTCGATCGCCGTCGTGAGGTAGAAACGGCTCACGGACGGCGCCGGCGCCGGCGGCGCCCGCCGCGACGGCCGCGGCGGCGCTCCGGGCCGGAGGCCGCGGCCTCCGGCGTGGCGGCGGCGGGCGGCGCGGGAGACGGGGCCGGCGGGGTCGGGACCGGAGCCGGCGCGGGCGCCTGCTCGACCGGCGCGCCGTGACCCTCGACCTCGTGCTTGAGATCGGCCAGCGGCAGGGTGCGCGAGGTGCCGTCCTCGGCCCGGAGCGTCACGCGCTCGCGGAAGATGTCGAGGCTGGCGACCTTCTCGTTGCCGTGCGAGGTGACGAGGATCTTGCCTTCCTTCGGGAACCGCTTGCGCGCCTGCACGTAGAAGTCGTGCTCGTAGCGCAGGCAGCAGAGCAGCCGGCCGCACGGGCCCGAGATCTGGGTCGGGTTGAGGCTCAGCCGCTGGTCCTTGGCGATCTGCAGTCCGATGGGGCGCAGCTCCGGCAGCCAGGTGCAGCAGAGCTGGCGGCCGCACCGGCCGATGCCGTCGAGGCGCTTGGCCTCGTCGCGCACGCCGATCTGCCTGAGCTCGATTCTGGTGCGGAACAGCGAGGCGAGATCGCGGACCAGGGTGCGGAAGTCCACCCGCCGCTCGGCGGTGAAGTACACCGTGAGCTTGTTGCGGTCCCACTGCCACTCGGCGTCCGTGACCTTCATGTCGAGGCGGTGCGTCTTCACCCGCTCGCGCACCTTGCGGCGCGCGTCGTCCTCGGTGCGGCGCAGCTCCTCGGCGGCCCGGGCGTCCGCCGGCGTGGCGCGCCGTACCACGCGGCGCTCGGGCTCCGTCGCGCCGCCCGGGTGATCGGGCGGCGCGCTCGCCGCCCGGCCGGCCGGGGCCTGCCCCTCCGCCGGCTCGCCGTTCTCGTTCGCCGCGGCCGGCGCCTGGGCGCGCATGGCGCAGCGCTCGCACTTGGTGGACGCCACCGCCCCGGTGGCCGAGACGTGGCCGATATCGAGCCCGCGATCGGTCTCGACGATCACCGCCTCCTCGGCGCGGAGGGGCTCCGGCTCGTGCCAGCGGTAGAAGGCCTTGCGATTGCCCTTGAAGCGGATCTCGACCAGCTGCGCGCTCACGCCTATGCTTCCTCGAACTTCCCCATCCTGAGGTACTTCTCGGCGCGGCGCGCGACCAGCTCGTCGGTGGGCATGCCGTCGAACTCGGCCAGCTGGCTCTCGAGGGCGACGCCGAGCGCCTCGACGGCGGCGGCCGGATCGGCGTGCGCCCCGCCGGGCGGCTCCGGAACGATCTCGTCCACCAGCCCCATCGCGAGCAGGTCGGGTGCGGTGAGCTTCAGCGCCTCCGCCGCGCGCTCCTTGAGCGACGCGTCGCGCCACAGGATGGCCGCGCACCCCTCGGGCGAGATCACCGAGTAGATCGCGTTCTCGAGGATCAGCACCCGGTCGCCGACCGCCAGGGCCAGGGCTCCCCCCGAGCCACCCTCGCCGACGATGGCCACGACGATCGGGGTCCTGAGGGCGGCCATCTCCTCGATGTTGCGGGCGATGGCTTCGGCCTGCCCGCGCTCTTCCGCTCCCAGCCCCGGGTGCGCACCGGGCGTATCGATCAGTGTCACGATCGGGAGCCGGAATCGCTCCGCGAGGCGCATCAGGCGTAGCGCCTTCCGGTAGCCTTCGGGGTGCGGCATCCCGAAATTGCGCTTCAGGTTCTCCTTGATGTCCCGGCCCTTCTGCTGGCCGATGACGACCACGCTGCGGCCGGCCAGCCGCCCGACGCCGCCCACGATCGCCGGGTCGTCGCGATACAGCCGGTCGCCGTGGAGCTCGATGAAGTCGGCGAACAGCCCGTTGATGTAATCGAGGGCGTAGGGGCGCCGCGGATGGCGCGCCACCTGGACGCGCTGGTACGGCGTCAGGTTGCGGTAGATCTCCGTCCTGCAGCTCGGCGAGCTTGGCCTCGAGCGGCGCGATCTCGCGCGCCACGTCGAGCGAGCGCTGGCTGGCCAGGCGCTTCAGGTCCTCGATCTGGCGCTCCAGCTCGGCGATCGGCTTCTCGAACTCCAGGGCGAGTGCTGTCGCCATCCGGTTACCCTGCCTTCACGAGTGTGACCGCGTCGCTACCCAGGGCGTCCCGCAGCGCGCCGAGCAGGTCGGGCTCGAGCGCGACGCTGAACGCGCGCGAGCGGAGCCGCACCACGTCGCGCCCGGTGGGATCCTCGCTCCAGTCCACGTAGACGGGAGCGGGGCCCGGATGGGCGGCGCACAGCGCCGCCACCGTCCGGGCCGCCTCACCGTTCCGGCCGGCGCGCGGGGCCCAGCGCAACGCCACGGCGATCCGGCCGGACGCCTTCAGGCCGGCCAGGGGCAGCGCGTCCTCCACGATGAACGGCGCGTCCTCCTCGCCGCGGTCGCGCGCCGAGTAGCCGCCGATCAGCAGGTAGGCGCCGTCCGGCGCGATGACGCTGGCGAGCTTGCTCCACGCCTCCGGGAACACCAGGCCCTCGGCGGTCCCGTGGAAGTCTTCGGCCACGAGCTTGGCCCACTCGGCCCCCGAGCGCCGAGCGATCTGCCGCTTGACCGCGGTGACCACCGCCGCGACCGCGACCTTCTCGCTCGACCACCGGCCGAGGTCCGCCGTGGTGTGGGTGCCGAACAGCGCCGCCTCGTCGGCGTAGCGGTTCAGCGGATGCCCCGAGACGAAGAATCCCACCAATTCCTTCTCGCGCGCAAGGCGCTCCGCCTCGGTCCACTCGGGAACGACGGGCAGCCGGGGTGGTGCGGCGGGGGACGTGGCGGCCGCCGCGAGGTCCGCGCGGGGCGCGGCCTCGCCGAACAGAGTGCCCTGGCCGGAGGCCGTCTCGGCCTGCTTGAGGCTCGCCTCCGCGAGCACGGTGTCCACCGCGGCGAACAGCTGGGCGCGGTGTCCGCCCAGGGCGTCGGTCGCGCCGGAGGCGACCAGCGCCTCGAGGACGCGCTTGTTGCACACCCGGTGATCGACCCGCGTCGCGAGGTCCGCCAGCGAGGTGAACGGGCCGCCGTCGGAGCGCGCCGCGATCACCGCGTCGATGGCGCCGCGACCCACGTTCTTGATGGCACCGAGCCCGAAGCGGATGCGCTGGTCGCCGACCACGGTGAAGTGCCAGCCCGACTCGTTCACGTCGGGCGGGAGCACCTCGATGCCGAGCGCGCGGCACTCGGCGATGTACGGCACCACCTTGTCGGTGTCGCCGATGGCCGAGGAGAGCAGCGCCGCCATGAACTCGGCGGGGTAGTGCGCCTTGAGCCACGCGGTGTGGTAGGAGACGATCGAGTAGGCGACCGCGTGCGACTTGTTGAACCCGTAGCGGCCGAAGGTCTTGATCTGCGCGGCGATCTCCTCGATGACCTTCTTCCGGTGGCCCCGCTCCACGCACCGCGTGACGAACCGGCCCAGCTCCTCGTCGATCAGCTCCTGCTTCTTCTTGCCCACCGCCTTGCGGAGCACGTCGGCCTCGGCGAGCGAGAAGCCCGCCAGCACGCTCGCGATCCGCATCACCTGCTCCTGGTAGACGATGACGCCGTAGGTGGGCTCGAGAATCTCCTTCAGCTCCGGCAGCGGGTAGCGGACCGGCTCCTCGCCCCGCTTGCGCCGGATGTAGACCAGGTGCATCCCGCTGTCGAGCGGGCCCGGGCGCACCAGCGCGTTGGTCGCGACCAGGTCGTCGAACCGGTCGCAGTGCATCCGCTGCAGCGCGTCGGTGGCGAGGCTCGACTCGAACTGGAAGATGCCCGACGTCCGGCCGGCACGGAGCATCGCGTACACCGCGGGATCCTCGAGGTCGAGCCCGTCGAGGTCCACCTCCACGCCCCGGCGCTCGCGGATGGTGCGTACGGCGCGGTGGAGAATGGTGAGCGTGGTGAGCCCGAGGAAGTCCATCTTCAGCATGCCGACTTTCTCGAGCCCTACCATGTCGTACTGCGTGATGATGGCGTCCTCGCTCCCCGCGCCCCCCGCCCCGTTCCCCTTGCCCGGCATGGTGCACACCGGCACGTAGTCGGTCAGGGGGCCCGGCGCGATCACGATGCCGGCCGCGTGGACGGAGATGTGGCGCGACAACCCCTCGATGCTGCTGCCGAACTCCACCAGCCGCTGCAGGGTGGGGTTGTGGGCGACCAGCTCCTTCAGCTCCGGTACCTTCTCCGCGGCCTCGCGCAGGGTGAGCGAGTAGGCGGGGCCGCTGGGGATGAGCTTGGTCAGGCGGTCGGCGTCGCCGGGCGGGAGCCCCAGCACGCGCGCCACGTCCCTCACCGCGGCGCGGGCCTTCATCGTGCCGAAGGTCACGATCTGGCCCACCGAGGCCCGGCCGTAGCGCTCCCGCACGTACTCGATCACCTCGCCGCGGCGCTCCTCGCAGAAGTCCACGTCGATGTCGGGCGGGGAAATGCGCTCCGGGTTGAGGAACCGCTCGAACAGCAGATCGAACTTGAGCGGGTCCACGGTGGTGATGCCGAGCGCATAGGAGACCAGCGAGCCCGCCGCGGAGCCGCGCCCCGGGCCCACCGGGATGCCGTGCTCGCGCGCCCAGCGGATGAAGTCCGCCACGATGAGGAAGTAACCCGAGTAGCCCACCTTCGTGATGACGCTCAGCTCGTAGTCGAGCCGCTCGCGGACCGCGGCCGACAGCGGGTCGCCGTACCGCCGCCGCGCCCCTTCCTCGGCCAGGGCGATCACCAGCTCGTTGTCGCTGGCGTACTGCGGCGGGCGTGGAAACTCGGGGAGGAAGAAGCGCTTCTCGAAGTCGAACTCGCAGCTCTCGGCGATGCGCTGCGTGTTCGCGAACAGGTCGTCGCGCGCCGGGAAGGCGCGGCGCATCTCTTCCTCGGACTTGACGTAGCTCTCGGTGCCCTGGAAGCGGAACCGCTTGGGATCGTTGAGGTCCTTGCCCGAGCGAATCGCCAGCAGCACGTCGTGCGCGGCGGCGTCCTCGCGCGTCAGGTAGTGAGCGTCGTTGGTCGCGACCACGCCCAGTCCGAGCTCCTCGGCGAGCCGGAACACGCCCTCCTGCACCGGGGGCTCCTCCGCCAGCCCGTGGTTCTGGACCTCGAGCCAGTAGTGCCCCTCGCCGAAGGTGCGCGCATGCCACTCGGCGGCTTCCCGGGCGCGGTCGTACGACCCCTGCCGCAGCCACAGGGCCACCTCGCCCGACAGGCACGCCGACAGGCAGGTGAGGCCCTCCGCGTACCGCTCGAGCGTCTCGCGGTCCACGCGCGGCCGGCGGTAGTAGCCCTCGACGAAGCCGATGGACGACAGCCGGATCAGGTTCCGGTACCCGGCGCGGTCACGCACCAGCAGCACGAGGTGCGCGTAGGCCGCGGGCGCGTCGGGCAACTTCTCCCGCGCCTGGCGCGGCCCGAACGCGACGTACGCCTCCATGCCGAGGATGGGGCGCACTCCCGCCGCCCGGGCCTCCTGATGGAATTGCCACGCCCCGAACATGTTGCCGTGGTCGGTGACGGCGACGCTGTCCATCCCCAGCGCCTTGACGCGCGCGATGAGGTCGCTGATGCGGTTGGCGCCGTCGAGAAGCGAGTACTCGGAGTGCGTGTGGAGGTGTGCGAAGGCCATCGGTTCGCGCAAGCTAGCCCCCCCTTCCGGGGCTGTCAAAGACGGTGACGACCGTCCTTGACTTCGGCCCGCGCGGCCACGACCCTACGCTGGTTCCTCGCGAGGAGAGCGGTGGGAAAGTCTGGTCTGGTGAACGGTTTGGAGTCGGTACGGCAGCGCTTCGCGTGGCTGCGGCAGGCCGTGGCGACCGTCGCCGAGAGCCGCCGTCAGGCGTCGGGACCCGCAGGCTCCCATCTCCCATACGCACCGCGGTGCGATTGCCCGCGCTGAGCCGGCTGGCCGTGATGGCCATGCTGGCGCTCGCGCTGCGGGCGAGCGTGGCGCTCGCACAGGCGGCGCGGGTCGGGCCCACGGTGCACGTGGTCAGCGCGCTCTCGGAGGCCGAGCGGGCGGGGCTCGCCACCGACTCGGTCGCGGCTCGCGTCATGGCGGTGACGCGCGACGCGGACGGCGTCGCCGTGGCGAACGTCGTGGTGCGTCTCAGGACCAGGGACGCCGCGCCGCTGGTGCGCCTCGGGGCGCGGTTGGGCACGCAGGTGGGGACGCTGGTCAACGCGCGCGTCCCGCTCGCGGCGCTCGGCCCGCTGCTCGCGGACCGGGCCGTGGCGGCGGTGTACGGGGCGCGGCGCTGGACGCCGTTCAACGACCTGGGCGTCGCCGACATCGGCGTCGCGTCGCTGCGCAGCGCGACGGGTCCGGACGCCTTCACGGGGTCCGTGGGGCGCGGCGTGATCGTGGGGCTGGTCGACACCGGGTTGGACTTCGCCCATCCGGATTTCATGGTGGACGCGCTCGGGCGCTCGAGGGTGCTGTTCCTGTGGGATCAGACCCTCGCGGGTGCGGGGCCCGGGGTGGTCGGCGGGACCACCTTCAGCTACGGCGTGGAGTGCGTGCAGGCGAGCCTGACCGCGGCGGGGTGCGCCTCCCGCGACAGCGTCGGGCACGGCACCCACGTGCTCGGTACGGCGGCGGGCGACGGCAGCGCGACGGGCGGCGGCCTTCCTGCGGGGCAGTTCGCGGGGGTGGCGCCGGGCGCGGACCTGATCGTCGTCAAGACGTCGGCGTTCGCCACCGCGGTGGTGGACGGCGTCAACTACATCTTCAGCCGCGCGGCGCAGCTGGGCCGCCCGGCGGTGGTGAACCTGAGCCTCGGGGCGCAGTGGGGCCCGCACGACGGGACGCTGCCCGAAGAAGAGGAGCTCGATTCCCTGGTGGGCCCCGGGCGGATCGTGGTGGCCGCCGCAGGCAACGAGGGCGACAACCGGAACACCACGCCGCTGGTGACCGGCGACGACCTGCACGCCGCCGCGACGGCTGGCGGCCGGCCAGGAGGCCGCCGTCACGCTGACCGTGCCGTCCTACGTTCCCGCGCCGGGCGTCAACAACGACTTCGTGGTGCTCCAGGCGTGGTACGCGGCGGCGGACACGCTCACCGTGACCGTGGTGCGGCCCGACGGATCGTCGGTGACCTCGGGCGCGAGCGCGTCGCCGCCGGCGACGGTGACGCAGGACGCGCCCCAGGGCCAGGTGCACATCGAGAACGGTCCGGATTCTGCCGTGGCGCTGACGTCCGACAACCTCGGCTTCGTCGTGCTCGGCGACCTGGGCGGCGGCACGGCGCCCCAGGCCGGCACGTGGACGATCCGGCTCGACTGCATCGCGGCGCACAGCGGGAAGCCGGTGCACTTGTGGGTGTCGGAGGCGACGCTGGGCACGGCCGGCTCCCCGGTCGGCGTCTCCCTGGTGGGCGGCGCCAGCAACGGCTACCTGGTCGCGACGCCGGCGACGGCCACCCGGGTGCTGGCCGTGGGCGCGTACACCACCCGGCTCCAGTGGCTGGACGTGAACGACTCGAGCGAGGGCTACGTGAATCGCGAGCGGCTCGGCGACCTGACCTGGTTCTCGAGCCCCGGACCGCGCCGCGACGGAGTGCTCAAGCCGGACCTCACCGCTCCCGGGCAGGGGGTCGCGTCCGCGCTGTCCGGCAGCGCGCCCGCGCCCGCGGGACGGATCACGCGGGACGGCCGCCACTGGATTCTCGAGGGCACCTCGATGGCGGCGCCGTTCGTCACCGGGGCGGTGGCGCTGCTGCTGGAGCGCGATCCGCGGCTCACGCCCGAGACGGTGCGCAACCTCCTGGTGAGCGCGGCGCGCGTCGACAGCTTCGTGCGCCATCCCTACGATGGCGGGGCCGACCTCAGCCCGAACGCCTCCTGGGGCTACGGCAAGCTCTCCGTCCCGGCGGCGCTGAACGCGCTGGGCGCCGGCCCCGGCAACGCGATCAACATCTCGGAAAATCCGGTGCGCGGTGGCTCCGTCGTCTTCCACTATCCGGGGACGGCGCGGCGGGTCGGCATCTACACCTTCACCGGATTCCTGGTCCGGGAGTTCACGGCGCCCCCGCCCGGCCGGCTGCAGTGGGACCTGACCGCCGCCGACGGCCGGCCCGTCATCGACGGCGTGTACCTCGTGGTCGTCGACCTCGGGGGCTCCATCCTGCGGCACCGCCTGTACGTCGCGCGAAAGTCCGGTCCGTGACGCGGCGCGTGGTCGGGCTGCTGGCGCTGGCCGCGACCACGAGCTGCGGGGCGGTAGCCGGGGCCCGTGCCCAGGCCACGGGCAGCGCGGCGGGCGCGGTGCTGGTGCTGCCCGCCACGGCCCGGGCGCTCGGGCTGGGTGGCGCCTATACGGGCGTGGTCGGCGACGCGGGTAGCATCTTCGTCAATCCCGCCGGGCTCGCGTCGATCCGGAAGGCGGCGCTGGGCATGAGCTACCAGCGCTATCTGCTCGACTCCTACCTGGTGAGCGGCGGCGCCGTCGTGCGGGCCGGCCGGTTCGACTTCGGCGTGGGCCTGAACCTGCTGGATTACGGGCAGGACACGGTGTACCGGCCCGATCCCCTCTTCGGCGGAGACCGCGGCGTGGCGGATCCGGGGGGTGCCATGGTCGGCGCCTACAGCGCCGAGGCGGTGGGCTCGATCGCGTACCGCTTCGGCCTGTTCTCGCTGGGCGCGAGCGCGAAGTACTTGCAGGACCACCTGTCGATCCCCGATACGACCTTGTACGACGCGTCCGGGTTCGGATTCGACGCGGGAGCGGCGCTGGCGTTCTTCGACCTCGCCGCCCTCGGCGTCGTGGTGCAGAACATCGGCGGCGGCCTCACCACCAACACCGGCACGCCGGCGCCGCTGCCCCGGACGGTGCGAGCCGGGTTTTCGCTCAACATCGTCGATCCGCAGGGCACGCCGCGGCTCATGGTGGTCGGGGACTGGGTGTCGCCGCGTGGATCGCGCGACTACTGGATCTTCGGCGTGGAGGGAGGCGCGGTGTCCGACGGCGTGGGCCTGCTCGGGCGGGCGGGCATCGCGACCGGGCGCGCTCCGTCGGACCAGCGGTCGCTGGTGTTCGGCGGCACGCTCGTCTTCGGCAACCTGCAGCTGGACTACGGATACCAGGGTTTCAGCACGCTGGGCGGCGGAACGTCGCGCGTCGGCGTAAGGTGGGCGCCATAGGACGCCGGATGCGCCTGGCCGGGCGCCTCGCGCTGGCGCTGCTGGCCCTCCTGGTGGCCGGAGGCGCCGTCGCCTGGCTGGCGAGCCGGGACGTGCGCTACGTCGCGCGCGCCGCGGTGGAGGAGGCGCTCATTCTGGCACGCCGCCGCGCGATCACCGCGGTCGTCGCCGACCCGGCGACCGACGCCGCGACGCGCGCCAAGCTGGAGCTGGTGCTCGCCGTACGCGGCTATGCCGCGGACTCGCTGCGGCTCGCGGCCCGCCGGACCTACACCACCTACTCGCGCGTCGGCAAGGACACGCTGGTGCTGGTCCTCACGGCCAGCCGCTTCGATCGGCTCGCCGAGGTCACCTGGAACTGGCCGGTCGTGGGCCGGGTGCCGTACGAGGGGTTCTTCGACCGCGCCGCGGCGGTCGCGGAGGCGCGGCGGCTCGGGCGAAGCGGGATGGATACCTACCTGCGGGTCTCCAACGCCTTCTCGACCCTGGGCTGGTTCAACGATCCGCTCCTGTCGACCATCGTGCGCGAGGATTCGGTGGACCTGGCCGCTACGGTGATCCACGAGATCCTGCACAACACCGTGTGGGTCCCGGGCAGCGTGGCGTTCAACGAGTCGCTCGCGGATTTCGTGGGATACCGCGGAGCCGAGGCGTTCTTCAACTCGCGCCACGACCCCCGGAACGCGGAGCGGGCGGTGGCCCGCTGGGAGGACGAGATCCGGCTGCAGCACTTCTACGATTCACTGGCGGCGCGGCTGGAGCGGTTGTACGCGCGGGGTCTGCCCGACTCCACGCTGCGCGAGCAGCGGCAGATCGTGTTTCGGGAGGCTGAGGAGCAGCTGGCCGGTCCCGTCGGCCGGACGCTGCAGACGATCGATCCCCGCTGGCTGGCGCGGCGCCCCCTCAACAACGCGGTGGTGATCGCGCAGCGGTTGTACCGTACGAGGCTGGACGCGTTCGAGGTTCTGCTCACCGAGTCGCACGGCGACCTGGTCCGCGCCATCGCGGAGGTACGTCGCCGGGTGGCCGGCGGGGGCGATCCCTGGGCCGCCCTCGGGACGGCCTCCGTGCGCTAGCTCGCCGCCGCTCGCGCGCCGGTCAGGCGGACGGCTCGGCGGGCGCGAGCCTCGTCTGCCAGCGCGCCAGCGGGCTGCGCGCCAGGGTGAGGAGCTCCGGCTCGACCGCGGCGGTCTGCGGCGGCAAGGCGAGGACCCGCGCGACCTGTTGCTGAAGGGCGGTCAGGTCGCCGGAGCAGCGCAGGGTGCCGATCAGGTCCGCCGAATCCGCGATGCCGGGCGCCTGCGCCAGGGCAAAGGCGTAGCCGCTCTTCCAGCGCTCGAGCCTGGTGAGGGCGTGGTCCCACTCCCGGCCCCCTCCGTTCCACGCCGCCACCACGAGCGGCCGATCCGCCGGGTCGAGTGCCGCGATCGGCAGCGCCTGTGCGCCGATCGCGCGCGCCACGGCGGCGGCGAGCGCGTCGTCCTCCGGCGCGACCCCACTGCAGACGGCCGGCCGCCACCCCAGGGCGTCGACCAGGGCCGCCAGCGAGGCGAGGCACGCGGCGAACAGCAGGGGGACGTCGGCGGACGCGGGCGGCGCGGCCTCGTCGGCCCGCCGGTCCAGCAGCACCGCCCCGACATCGGCGAAGGCCCGCTCTCGCGCGGTGAAGTTCCGCGGCTTCTTCCCCCCCAGGGCGGCCGAGCGGCGGGTCGCCGCGATTTCCCGCTCGGCCTCGCGCCGCGGCACGTCGTGCTCGGCGGACTGCTGCGCGCCTTCAAACGCGACTTCGGCGGCGTCGTACTGGCCCGCGGCGCGCAGGATGCGTCCGCGCAGCATCAGGGTGTCGGTGTGTGGTTCGAGCGCGAAGGCGCGGTCCAGCACCAGCAGGGCGCGGGCGTGCTCGCCGGCACGGAACGCGGCGTAGGCCAGCTCGTGCCAGGCGAGGGCCAGGTTGCCGTCCCGCTCGATGGCTTCCTCGAGCGCGGCGACGGCTTCCCGGGTCCGGCCCAGCTCGGCCAGGGCCGCGCCCTTGATCGCCCGGGGCATGGCGGTGTCCGGTCCGTAATGCTCCTCGGCGCGCAGGGCCAGCTCCAGCGCGTCGTGGTAGCGCCCGTCCCGTCGCAGCAGCTCGAACAACTCCAGCCAGCCCGCTCGCAGGTCGGGGTTGGTGGCGATGGCCGCGCGGTAGGCGCGCTCCGCCTCGGCCGCCCGCCCCTCGCGGCTGTACCACCGCGCCTTGGCGAGTCCTTCCTCTCCCGGCTGGAAGCGGAACACGGCGAACGACGAGGTGAGGCGCATGGTCGAGGAAGGGAGAAGATACAGGCCGCGGGCGGCACGGCCAGTCGCGGCCGTGGGCGACGACGCTGGCGCGGGTGCGGCGGCGAAGGCTACGTTTACCCGCACTATGACCACACCCCTCGCGGCATTCGCGGAACGTGAACGGCGGCAGTTGCTCGCGGACCTTTCGGAATGGCTGAGGATCCCGAGCATCAGCGCCCAGCCCCAGCACGCCGCCGATTGCCGGAAGGCGGCCGCGTGGATCGCCGCGCGGCTCGAGCGGCTGGGGTTCCGCGTGGAGACCATCGAGACCGGCGGCCATCCGATCCTGTGGGGCGTGGGCCCCGAGGTGCCGGGGGCGCCCACGGTGCTGTGCTACGGGCACTACGACGTGCAGCCTCCCGACCCGGTCGGCGAGTGGGTCTCGCCGCCGTTCGAGCCCACGGTGCGCGACGGGAACCTCTACGCGCGGGGCACGGCGGATGACAAGGGACAGGTGTTCACCGCCGTCGCCGCACTCGAGGCGCTCAAGGCGACGCGCGGATCGTTCCCGGTCAACGTCCACTACCTCATCGAGGGCGAGGAGGAAACCGGGTCGAAGGGCCTCACCGATTTGCTGACCCGGGAGCCGGAGCGCACGCGCGCCGAGGCCGTGCTGGTCACCGACGTCAACATCGTGGCGCCGGGGCGGCCGAGCGTGGACGCCGCCCTGCGGGGCATCATCCACGCCGAGATTCACGTGCGGACCCTCAAGGCGGATCTGCACAGCGGCATCTACGGCGGCGCGGCGCCGAACGCCATCGAGACGCTGTGGCACCTGCTGGAGAAGTTGAAGGGCGACGACGGCCGGATCCGGATCCCCGGCTTCTACGATCGGGTGAAGCGCCCCAGCGCCGCGGAGCTCAAGGCGTGGCGCTCGCTGCCCGTGAAGGAAAAGGGGTTCAAGGAGGAGGCCGGTGCGAAGGGACTCAACGGCGAGAAGAAGTACAGCTTCCTGGAGCGCGTGTGGTCCCGGCCCACCTTCGAGGTGCACGGCATCGTGGGCGGGTACACGGGGCCCGGCAGCAAGACGGTCATTCCCGCGGAGGCGACGGCGAAGGTCTCGCTGCGCCTCGTGGCGGACCAGCGGGCGAAGGACATCGCGGTTCGGTTCGTCAAGGCCGTGAAGCGGGCGGCGCCGAAGTACGCCGACGTCAAGGTCACGGTGCACGCCACGGTGGATCCGGCGCAGACCAAGCTGGACTCACGCGCCTACCGGGTGCTGGACCAGGCGTTCCGCGAGGTGTGGGGGAGGGGCATCGCGCCAATCCGGAGCGGCGGGTCCATTCCGATCGTGCCCCTGCTGCAGCAGCAGAGCGAGGCGGTGCTGCTGTGCGGCGTGGGGCTGCCGGACGACCGGCTGCACGCGCCGAACGAGAAGCTGACCCTCGATCAGATCTGGAAGGGGATCGTGCTGTTCGGGCGGTTCTTCGAGTTACTAGCCGAGCGCTAGCTGCAGAGTGGCAGCGTTGAGCGTGGCAGACTGACGCCTTCGAACTGTCCACCACTGCGCGTCTGCGCGTCTTGGCACTACTGCCAGCTGTCCTCCTGCCTACTTCCGCGGCCCGCGTCGCATCCGCGCCGGATCCGGCCGTCCGTAGCGCTCCTCCAGCCACGGGTCGCCCCGCATGTGGTATCCGTTCTGCTCCCAGAAGCCCGGCCAGTCGCCCTCCATCAGCTCGAGGCCGCGCACCCACTTCGCCGACTTCCAGAAGTAGAGATGCGGCACCACCAGACGCGCCGGACCGCCGTGCTCGGGCAGGAGCGGCTCGCCGTCGTGATGCGTCGCAATCAGGTTGGCGTCGCGATCCAGGTCGCCCAGCGGCAGGTTGGTGGTGTAGTCCTCCTCCGCGTGCACCAGGACGTGCGACGCGCCCGGGCGCACGCCGGCGCGCTCGAGGAGGAGCCGCACGGGCACGCCGGAGAAGCTGTTGTCGTAGCGCGACCAGGTGGTGACGCAGTGGATGTCGCACAGCACCTCGCGGCGGGGCAGCGCGCTGAATTCCGCCCACGAGATCTCGAACGGGCGGTCCACCTCGCCGAAGACGCGGAACGTCCAGCGCGCCAGGTCGGCGCGCGGCACCCGGCCGTAATGGAGCACCGGCCATTTCGCCGTCTCGATCTGGCCCGGCGGCAGACGGGGCCGATCCTTGGTGCGCACGTCGATCGGTTCGGGCATGGATCTCTCAAGATACCACGGTCCACCGGAGAGCAGTGCGCAGGAGGGTGCAGACGCGCAGACGCGCCAGTGGTGACGCGCCGCAAGGGCGCGGCCTGGCGCCTGTTCTGATCCCTTGCCACTGGATACCACTGCGCGTCTGGGCGTCCTGGCTACTGCTGCGCACGTGGCTCCTGTGAGCTATGATAGGCGGTGCCCCAGCGCGAGCCTCTGTCGCCGCCGCTACTCACCGCCGCCTGCCTGCTGGCCGCCGTGCCGGCGGCCTGGGCCGCGTTGGCGGCCGATGCCGTCGTGGGCGGCGCTGTGGGATCGCTCCTCGGCTTCCCCTGGGTCGGCCTGTCGCTCTCGCCGCACTTCACCCTCGTCCTCGCGCAGGCGAGGGAAGGCGCCCACCCGCCCGTCGCCTGGGTGGTGATGCTGCTGTCCGGTCCGGTCGCCGCGGCCCTGCTGGGCCTCGCCCTGCATCTCGTCCTGCAGGTGGTGCGGAGCGCGGCCTGGCTCCGGGTGCTCGCGCTGGAGTGGGCGGCGTTCGCCGTCCTGCGGCTCCCGGCCCTGCTGATCGCGGGCGTGGCGCCCGGCGGACGCGGCCCGGTGGACGACGTCTACGCGCGGCTCGGCGAGCCGCAGAGCGGGCGCTGGGCGGTGGCGATGCTCGCCCTGCTGGCCCTGGGCGGCACGGCCCTGCTGGTCACGCGGCTGGCGGTCGCCGCGGGAAGAGGCTGGATGCGGGTCGACGGCCGGCCGTTCCGGCGGCACCTGGTGCGCGCGGTCGCCGGATACCCGGCGCTGGCGGCGCTGGCGGCCTGGAGCGCCCTGGCGCCGTGGGCCGCGCCGCGGTGGATGGTGTTCTGGCTGCTGCTGACCTTCGTCGCCCTGATGATCCTGACCGCCTGACCCCCCCCCCCGCGTGTAACCTTTTGGGGTCTTGGCGCGTCCTATAGGGTGTAGGTCCTCAAGTCGCGCTCGCGACTCAGAGCCGCGGGCGCCGACGATCCTTCAGTAACGCGAGTGGGGCACCGACCCTAACCAGCCGTCGCCCCACTCGCGCCTCTCGCTACAGCGGACTCACTCGGCGCCGGGCTCGACCGGGACGCTCGACCGGCCGGCGGCGCCGGGATCAATGCGGCACCGCGCTCACTGCGCCAGCACTCACTGTGGCACCGGGATCAACGCGGCGTCGAGCGCTTCGGCCCCGTCGAAGTCGAACGTGCGAACGAATGCCTCGACCACGGCGGTGCGCACCTCGCGGTGGAGCGCGGCGTCCCCCTCCGGCAGCGATGCGCGGCGTGCCCGCCCGTCCGCCCCCACGCCCTCCAGTTCCCGTGCCACGCTGGTCATCACGACGTCCGGGATGCCGCACGGAACGATCAGCTCGAACGGCGAGAGGTCGGTGGTGACGTTCAGCGCGAAGCCGTGCCAGGTCACCCACTGGCGGACGTGGATGCCGATGCTCGCGATCTTCCGCCCCCCCGTCCACACGCCCGTGTAGCTCGCCCGCCGCCCGCCGGTGATGCCGAAGCGCGCCAGCGCGACGATCAGGGTCTCCTCGATCTGACGGAGGAACCAGTGCAGGTCCTTGCGGTGCGCGGCGAGATCGAAGATCGGGTAACCCACCAGCTGGCCGGGTCCGTGATAGGTGACGTCGCCCCCGCGCTCGATCTCGTAGACGTCGATGCCGCGCCGCTTCAGCAGCTCGGGAGCGATGGGGAGGCTGGACGCCCTGGTGTTCCGGCCGAGCGTCACGACCGGCGGATGCTCGAGCAGCAGCAGTGCGTCGCTGGCCAGCCGGCCGGCGATCCGGTCCTCGGCCAGCGCGCGCTGGCGGGTCAGGGCCTCGGCATAGGGAACGACGCCGAGCTGGGCGACGGCGAGGCGGCCCGCGCTCACGGCGTCAAGCCGGGCCGCCAAGAAAGACGCGTCGCGCGACGACGATGACGACGAGGCACAGCGCCGCCACCACGGCGAGGCCGGCGCGGCCGGCCAGCTGGTGCGCGGGCAGGGTGGCTCCGGCCACGAGGGCGGTGCCCATCACGGCCATCATCGCCAGCGCCGCGCGGCGGAAGGTGTTGCCCACCGGTTTCGAGACCGCCCAGGCGACGATGGCGCCGGCCAGCGCCCCGCCCGCTCCGGCGAGCGACGGGCCGACGGCGGGCATGGCGGGGGAGGCAGTCGCGGCGGGCGTGGCGATGGCGGGCCCGCTCATCACGAAGAGCACCAGGGACACCACCGCGCCGCCGGCGGCCGAGCCCACCACGATGCCGGCCAGCGCACTGGCGAGCGGCGGCACCGGATTCAGATGTGAATGACCCGGCCCATCGCGTCGAGCGACGCCTCGGCGATGGCCTCGGACAGGGTGGGGTGCGCGTGAATCGCGAGCTCGATTTCCTCGACGGTGTACTCGTTCGCCCGTGCCACGGCCAGCTCGTGGATCAGCTCGGTGGCGTGGGGGCCGGCGATGTGCGCGCCGAGGATCTCGCCGTACTGCTTGCCGCGGATGATCTTGACCAGCCCGTCGGTCTCGCCCGTGGTGCGGGCCCGCCCGTTGGCGCTGAAGGGGAAGCGGCCGATCACGTACTCCAGTTTGCGCTCCCGGCACTGCTCCTCGGTGAGGCCGACGCTGGCGACCTCCGGGTGGCAGTAGGTCGCGCCCGGCACGCCCGTGTAGTCGATGGGCTGCGGCTGGAGGCCGGCGATGGCCTCGGCGGCGACCATGCCCTCGCGGCTCCCCTTGTGCGCGAGCAACGGCGGGCCCGCCACGTCGCCGATGGCGTAGATGCCCGGCGCCGTGGTCTGCATCGTGGCGTCGACCTTGATGAAGCCGCGGTCGGTGAGCTTCACCCCGGCGCCGTCGAGGTCGAGGTTCTCGGTGATCGGCGCGCGACCGGTGGCGAGCAGCAC
The DNA here is from genome assembly GCA_963729955.1 of uncultured Gemmatimonadales bacterium. GTDB lineage: Bacteria > Gemmatimonadota > Gemmatimonadetes > Gemmatimonadales > JACORV01 > Fen-1245. The sequence continues at coordinate 101,024 of CAVSQA010000001.1, read as the reverse complement.
CTTCTCCACCGTCACCGTCTGGGGCTTGCCCGCCCGCGGCGAAGCGTGATCGTCACGCCGCCCTTGCCCTTCTCCGACCTTCTGGATCTGCGCGCCGGCGAACGACCGCGATGCCCCGCTTCTTGAAGGCCTTGGCGACGACGTCCGACATCTCGGCGTCCTCGACGGGCAGGACGCGCGGCAGCACCTCCAGCAGCGTCACCTGGCTGCCGAAGGCATTGAAGACGTCCGCGAACTCGCAGCCCACCGCGCCGGCCCCGACGATCGCGATCGTCTTGGGCGCCGCCTCGAGGAACAGGGCCTCGTCGCTCGAGATCATGGTCGTCTTGTCGATGGTGAGCCCGAGCTGCGGCAGGTCCTTGGGCCGCGAGCCGGTGCCGATCACCACCGCCTTCCGCGCCGTCAGCTCGACGGTGCCGCCGTCCGGCGTGGTCACGACCAGCTTCCTGCCCGGCCGGAGCTTCCCGGTTCCCTTCACCAGCTCGATCTGGTGCTTCTTGAACAGGAACTCGACGCCCTTGGAATTCTGCTCGGCGATGCGCCTCGACCGCTTCATCGCCACGCCGTAGTCGGTCGAGATTTCACCCGTCGTGATGCCCAGGTCCTTGGCGTGACGCAGCAGGTTCGCGACCTCCGCGGCGTGGAGCAGGGCCTTGGTGGGGATGCAGCCGATGTTCACGCACACGCCGCCCGGCTTGTCCTTCTCGACCACGCCGACGGTGAGACCGAGCTGGGCGGCGCGGATGGCCGACACGTAGCCGCCGGGGCCCGCGCCGAGGTAGAGGACGTCGAAGGTGGTCGCCACGAGCGCTCCTAGAGCAGCATCGCGAGGGGGTTCTCGAGCATCAGCTTGACGGTCTGGAGGAACTTCGCGCCGGTGGCGCCGTCCACCACCCGGTGATCGCACGACATCGTCACCCGCATCGTGCGCCGCACCACCACGGCGCCGTCGGCCACGACCGGCCGCTGGGCGATCCGGCCCACGGCCAGGATCCCCGCCTCGGGCGGATTGATGACCGCGGTGAACTCGTCGATGTCGAACATCCCGAGGTTGGAGACGCTGAACGTCGCTCCGGTGTACTCCTCCGGGGTGAGCCGGCGTGCCCGCGCCCGCTCGGCCAGGGCCTTCGATTCCGCCGCGATCTCCAGCAGCCCCTTCCGGTCGGCGTGGCGGATGACCGGCGTGATGAGGCCGTCATCGACGGCCACCGCCATCCCGAGGTGGACGTCGCCGTGGTAGCGGATCCGGTCGTCGAGGAACGACGCGTTCACGGCCGCGTGCTGCCGCAGCGCGAGCGCCACGGCCTTCACGATCAGGTCGTTGAACGAGACCCGGTACGCGTCGCCGAGGCCGGCCAGGTGCTGCCGCGCCTCCCACGCGCGCTCCATCTCGATCTCGCTGGTGAGGAAGAAGTGCGGCACGGGGCCGAGCGACTCGGAGAGGCGCCGCGCGATGGTCTTGCGCATCGTGGTGAGCGGCGCGTCGCGGAAGCCCCCGGCCGGCGCCGCGGGCGGCGGTGCCTTCGGCGCCGGGGCGACCGCGGCGCCCGCGAGGCTCAGCGCCGGGCCGGCGGCCTCGACGTCCCGCTTCGTCACGCGGCCCGCGGGGCCGGTGCCGGTGACCAGCTTCAGATCCAGCCCGCGCGCCGCGGCCAGGCGGCGGGCCAGCGGCGAGGAGCGAACCCTGAGGGGTTGGGGGTGAGGGGCTACGGGTCGGGGGACAGCCTGCGCGGGCTGCACCGCAGCCGCGCTGGCGACGGGGCGGCTCGGGGCGACCGACAGACGAGCTGGCCGATGCCTCACCCCTGGCCCCTAGCCCCGGCTGCGCGGGCGCTGGGGTCGGCCAGCTTCGAGATGTCCTCCTCGGCGCTCCCGACGATGGCCACCAGCGCCCCCACCGGCACGGTGGCGCCCTCGGCGAGGACGATCTTCCGCAGCACTCCGTCCTCCCTCGCCACCAGCTCCATCACGGCCTTGTCGGTCTCGACCTCGGCGAGCGTCTCGCCGTTCTTCACCGCGTCGCCCTCGCGCTTCTTCCACGCGACGAGGCGTCCCTCCTCCATCGTGGGGGACAGCGCTTCCATCACGATCTTGGTGGCCACGGCGCTAGGCGAGGTAGAGGACTTTTCTGGCGGCCGCGACCACTTTGGCCGCGTCGGGCTTGGCGAGCTTCTCGAGCTGGCGGTTGTAGGGCATGGGCACGTCGGCGCCCGAGACCCGGAGGACCGGGGCGTCGAGGTCGTCGAACGCCTCGCGCTGGATGCCGTCCACGATCTCGGAGCCGATGCCGGCGAACGGCCACCCCTCCTCCACCACGACGCAGCGGTTGGTCTTCCGCACCGAGCCGGTGATGGTCGCGAGGTCGAGCGGGCGCAGCGTGCGGGGATCGACCACCTCGGCGCTGATCCCGTCCTTCGCCAGCTCCTCGGCGGCCTTGAGCGCCACCCCCACCATCTTGGCGTGCGCGACCAGCGTGACGTCGGTCCCCGCGCGCTTGATGTCTGCCACGCCCAGCGGGATGAGGTGCTCGCCCTCGGGCACCTCGCCCTTCTGGTTGTAGAGCATCTCGCCTTCGATGAAGACCACCGGGTTGTTGTCGCGGATCGCGCTCTTCAAGAGCCCCTTCGCGTCGGCCGGCGTCGCGGGCGTCACGACCTTGAGCCCCGGCACGTGCGCGTACCACGCCTCGAACGACTGGGAGTGCTGCGCGGCCAGCTGGAGCGCCGCGCCGCCCGGGCCGCGGAACACGATCGGGATCGGCACCTGGCCGCCCGACATGTACAGCATCTTCGCGGCGGAGTTGACGATCTGGTCGAGGGCCAGGAGCGCGAAGTTGAACGTCATGAACTCGATGACGGGCCGGAGCCCCGCCATCGCCGCGCCGACGCCCACGCCCGCGAACCCCAGCTCGGTGATCGGCGTGTCCACCACCCGCATCGGCCCGAACTCCTCGAGCAGACCCCGGCTCACCTTGTAGGCGCCCTGGTAGACGCCCACCTCCTCGCCCATCAGGAAGACGTTCTGGTCCCGGGCCATCTCCTCCTTGAGGGCCTGGTTCAGGGCGTCGCGGTAGGTGAGGACCGGCATCAGCTGCTCCCGTCCCGGTACACGTCGCTGGTGAGCGCCTCGGGGGCGGGGTCCGGGCTCTCGTCCGCGAACCGCACCGCGTCGTCCACCTCGTCCGCCACCTCGGCCTCCATCGTCTGCCACCGGTCGTCGTCCAGCACGCCGTCCGCCTTGAGCTTCGCGGCGAAGGTGTGGATCGGGTCCTGCTCCTTGGCCTGCTCGACCTCGTCCTTGGTGCGGTAGTGCCCGTGAATCGGGTCGGACATCGAGTGGCCCATGAACCGGTAGGTGCGGATCTCGAGCAGGGTGGGGACGTAGCGGTCCCGCGCGCGCTGCGCGGCGCGGGCGACGGCGTCGCGCACCGCCAGCACGTCCATGCCGTTCACGACCTCGGCCGGCATGTCGTACGAGCAGGCGCGCTGCGCGACGTCGTAGATCGCCGACGCACGCTCCAGGGCCGTGCCCATGCCGTAGCGGTTGTTCTCGCAGATGTAGATCGCGGGCAGCCGCCACACCGCCGCCATGTTCAGGGCCTCGTGGAAGGCGCCGTTGTTGACCGCGGCCTCGCCGAAGAAGCCCACCGCGACCTGGTCGCCCTCACGGTACTTGATGGCGAACGCGACGCCCGTCACCAGCGGGATGTGCCCGCCCACGATGGCGTGGCCGCCCAGGAAGTTGGTGGCGGTGTCGAAGATGTGCATCGAGCCGCCCTTGCCGCCCGAGCTGCCCGTGGCCTTGCCGTACAGCTCGGCCATCACGGCACGCGACGACACGCCGCGGGCCAGCGCCTGCCCATGCTCGCGGTAACTGGTCATGATGTAGTCGTCGGGGCGCAGCGCGGCCATCGTGCCGACGGCCACCGCCTCCTGGCCGATGTAGAGGTGGCAGAATCCGCCGATCTTGCCGTGGGCGTACGCCTCGGCGGCCTTCTCCTCGAAGCGGCGGATCAGGAGCATGTCGCGCAGCATCCGGCGCAACGCGTCGGCGTCGAGCGCGGGCGCTGGTTCCGGCGTGGTCACCGTGTCGGTCATCTTCGCGGGCCGCCTAGACACCGGCCGCGGCACGCTGGGCCTGCTCCCAGGCGTGATAGGACGAGCGCACCAGCGGGCCCGACTCCACGTGCCGGTAGCCCATCTCGCGGCCCAGCCGCCCCAGCTCGGCGAACTCCTCCGGGGTGTAGTAGCGCGCGACCGGAAGGTGCGAGGCCGACGGGCGGAGATACTGCCCGATGGTGAGGAGGTCCACGCCGACGCCGCGCAGGTCGCGCAGCGCGAGCACCAGCTCGTCCCACTCCTCGCCCAGCCCCACCATCACGCCGGACTTGGTCACCGCGGCAGGGTCCATCGCCTTGGCGCGCGCCAGCAGCTCCAGCGCGCGGTCGTAGCGCCCACCGGGCCGCGCCAGCCGGTACAGCCGGCGAACCGTCTCGAGGTTGTGGTTCAGGATGTCCGGCCGGGACTCGACGACGATGCGCAGGGCCTGCTCGCTTCCCTTGAAGTCGGGAATCAGCAGCTCGACGGAGGCGTCGGGGACCCGCAGGCGGGTCTCCGCGACGACGGCGGCGAACTGCTCGGCGCCCCCGTTGGGGAGATCGTCGCGGTCCACCGACGTCACCACCAGGTACTTGAGGCTCATCGCGGCCGCCGCCTCGGCGAGCCGGCGCGGCTCCTCGGGGTCGGCGGGGAGCGGCGTGCCGTGCGCCACCGCGCAATAGGCGCAGTTCCGGGTGCACAGGTCGCCCAGGATCATGAAGGTCGCCGCGCGGTGCTCCCAGCACTCGCCGACGTTAGGGCAGTGCGCCTCCTCGCAGACCGTGTGGAGCCGGAGGTCACGCATCACGCGGCGCACCTGGGCGTAGGTCGCGCCGCCGGGCGCCTTCACCTTGAGCCACGGCGGCTTGTGGGCGGCGGGGCCGTCCGCGGAGAGCTGCCCGTCGCGCCTGGAGGTGAGCTGGACGAGCGGGAGAGGCTGGCTTGTCATTGGAACGCAGGAAGATAGCGGCGCCCCACAGGGCGGGCCAGTCAGCATCAACTGTCCGGTTGACGATGCTCCTTGAGGTGCTTGAGCTCGTCTTCGATGGACGGCGGCACGATGAGATTGTCGGAGATCTCGGCGATCTCTTCGGCCCGCCGCCACTCGCGCTCCAAGTCCCGCACTTCGGCCTGCTCGTCCACCGCCATCTCGAGCGCGAGCCCCTGCGCGCCCTTGAGGCTCGACACGACGCAGCTCGCTGCGCGTGGCGCTGGCGATCAGCTCCTGAGGGCCGCCGGCGCGCTCGACGACGTTGACCGCTTCCTCCGCCTTGCGCTTGATGCGGCGGCCCTTCTTCAGGTTCACGTACGTGAGGCCGTGGCGCAGCGCGCGTTCGGCGTCCGCGCCTTCGAGCATGGCACCCACGCCCTCGCAGCGGGGACAGCGCAGCAGCAAGCGCGAGATCCTGGTGCGTGGTGCGGGAGAGTCGGGCGTTCTGCACGTGTCGCGCACGGAGCACCATGATGGCGCCGCAGTGGCCGCACACCGGCGGCTCGATGCCCACCTTGCGGTTGCCCACCAGCCCCGTGTAGAGCGCGTCGCGAGCCGGGGGACCTGCCTCACCACGTACGCCCATGCTGCCGCCGAACGCGACGTTGATGGCGACGGTGACGCCGACGACGGCGCGGTGACGGGCACGACGACCTTCAGCCGCTCGCGCTCCCGCGCCTTGATCCGCTCGCCGTAGCGCCATGCCGCCATCTCGACGCGCGGCGGCTTGCCCACGCGCACCACGTCGTACGATCCGGCCCGCACCAGCGCCACCTGATCGGTGGTGGCGGCGACGCGGCCGCCGGCGGCCATCCGCTCGAGGGCGGCCACGGTGTCGAGGCGGTCGTCCACCGGGGTCAGGTTCCAGCGGCCGCAGCGCTGGCAGATCACCCAGGCGCGGCTCTTCCAGCCGTCGAAGGCGAAGCGCCGGCCTACCGCAAGGCCGGAGGCACCGCCGTCGCCCCCCAGAGCGCCGGAGCAGAAAGCGCAGGTGTGGAACATCGGAACCGCCCTACGGACGCCGGTCGAATCTGGTGACGGCGCAGGAGCTGATGTCCCAGGACGTGCCGCCGTCCAGGACGAGGTCGCGAACGATCTCGCCGGTCAGGGGGCCGAGGAGGACGCCCTTGCGGCCGTGGCCGGTGGCATACCACAGCCCGGCGACCTCCGGATCGGGGCCGATGAGCGGGCGGCCGTCGGGAGTGAGGGGGCGCAGGCCCGCCCAGCTGCGGAGGATGGGCTGGGTGGCGATGGCGGGCAGCAGCGCGGCGGTGCCGTTGAAGATCTGCGCCAAGCCGCCGGGCGTGGTGTCCTTGGCGAAGCCCGCCTGTTCCATCGTGGAGCCGAGCAGCGCCTCATCGCCGCGCGGGACGATGTAGACGTGGCGGCCGAACAACACGCCGCCGGGCTCGCCGGCGGGCCAGGTGACGACCACCATCTGCCCGCGGACCGGCTCGACCGGCAGCACCCGCGGCAGGCCGCGGAGCGAGGGTGACCACGCGCCGGCCGCGACGACCGCGGCGCCGGTGCCGTAGCTTCGCGCCCGCGTCGTCACCGCGGTCACCCGCGCCGCCTGGATGACGATCTCCGTCACTTCCTCGTGGGGCACCACCTCGGCGCCGTGCCGTACGGCATCGGCCAGCAGCGCGGCCGTCAGGGTGACGTTGTTCACGCGCGCGTCGTCGGGCGCCAGCAGCGCGCCGCGCGCCGCCGGGCCGATTCCCGGGTGCCGCCGCACCAGCGCGGCACGGTCGAGCCATTCGGCCTTGAGTCCGAGCGCGCGTTGCGCGTCGACCTGGGCCACCAGCGGCGCCACCTCGTCGTCGCCGAGAGCGACCTGTACGCTGCCGCCGCCGCTGTATCCGACGTTCACGCCGGTGCGGCGATCGAGCTCCGGCACCAGCTCCGGGTAGCGGCCGCGCGCGGCGATGGCGAGCGGCAGGATCGGGTCGTCGGCCAGGACCTCGATCTGCGGCGCGAGCATGCCGGCCGCCGCGCCGGAGGCTTCGCCGCCCGGCATCGCGCGGTCCACGAGCAAAATGCGCTGGCCGCGCGCCGCCAGGGCGCGCGCCACGGCGGCGCCGACGATGCCGCCGCCGATCACGACGCAGTCGTAGGATGCGCTCATCCGGGCCCGCTTGCGCGAAACCCGCGGCTCCCTACCTTCGTAGGGCAGGTCAGGACGTGGACTGGAGGAGTCTGATGCTCCGCAAAGTGCTTGGCTTCGCAGTACTTGCCGTCGTGGCGTGGATCGTTCTCAAGCTGGCGCTGGGGTTGCTGGGGATCGCGCTCCATCTGGTGTGGACCATCCTGATGCTGGCGCTGGTCGGCTTGGTCATTTACTGGGTCATCAAGCTCATCTCGCCGGGGACGGCGCGGCGGGTCAAGGACATGATTTCCGGAGGGCACTCGGCCGGCGGCGAGCTCTAGGCGGCGGGCCGAAGGCGCGGCACGATGCGAGCGCCCCGGGCACCCGGGGCGCTCGCGCGTCGTGGGGCGTCTCACTGCCACGGCGGGACCGTGCTCGAGTGGACGTGCCGGATGCGCCAGCCCGCGCGCCGCCGTTCGAGAATCATCGTGGCGCGCCCGTGCTCCTCGTCGTTCCCGTCGTCTGCGGTCCAGTGGTACACCGCCACCACCCAGGCGAACACGCCGGCGAGCTGGGTGCGGGTGTCCTCGATCGTAGCCGCTCCGTGCCCCAGCACACCCGCGAGCCGAGGGCGGCGCGTGACGGGCACCCCGCTCATGATGAAGTCGGCGTCGGGCGCGAGCAGTGTGTCGGCGGCCGCGTCGCCGCTGGCCTCGGCCGCGATGAACTCCGTGGCCACGTCGCGGGCCAGGGCCGTCTCGCGCACCGGGTCGTAGGGCAGGGGCGGACGCGGACCGGCGCGCCCCGCGCACGCGGCGAGCGCGAGGGCGGCGATGCCGCTAGCGGCGCGCCAGCGCCGCATCCACCCCCCAGACGATGAGCGGCATCAGCAGCTCGTGATGGCCGGTGAGCAGATAGCCCTTGCCGCCGCCGGCGGTCGGGCGCTGCACCACGTTGAGTCGCGGCCGGTACTGGCGGATCATGTCGCAGTCCACGGCGCTGAAGCCGGTGGGCTTGCCGCCACCGAGGTTGCGCGCCACGGTCAGGGCCTTGAGGAACACCTCCGGCATGATCACGGCGCTGCCGAAGTTGAGCACGACGCCCCCGTCGTGCAGAGCCGGAATCGCGGCGGCGAGGCGCCGGAAGTCCCTGAAGGTCAGCTCGCCGGTCGCGCCGCCGTCGGCGCCGGGATGCTGGTGGATGATGTCGGCGCCGAGGGCGACGTGGACGGTGGCGGGAACGCCGCGCCGCAGGGCCGCCATCAGGACGCACTCCGTCCGCCCCGGCACGGTCTTGCGCCGCTCGAGCCAGCGGCCCAGCGATTCCCCGAGGCCCAGGCCTTCGGCCCGGCCGGCGGCGATGGCCGCGTTCATCTCCGCGCCGGTCTCCTCCGCCATCCCGAAGGTGCCGTCCCCCAGGCCCAGGGCGACGTCCTCACTGGTGCCGCCGAACGCCGCCAGCTCGAAGTCGTGGATCGCGGCGGCGCCGTTCATCGCGACGTGGGTCAGGACGCCCTTGTCCAGCAGGTGCACGAGCAGCGGTCCCAGCCCCACCTTGATCACGTGCCCGCCGATCATGGCGATGACGGCGCGCCGCCCGGCGGCCGCCGTGATGTCGGCGATGACGGCGCGGACGTCCTTCGCGGCGAGCACATCCGGGAGCGACGCGAGGAACGCGTCGAAGCTGCGCTCGCCCCGCGGCGGCACCTTGGCGAGGAGGCTGGGATCCACCTTGTTGGCCCGCTTGGCGATCGGCACCGTCCGGATGCGCGAGAGATCCGCCTCGGGCACGCGGCTCCCGTCCTTCACGGCGCTACCTCCGGCTGCGGAGCGACATGGTGAGCGATCCCAGGGACAGGTGGGTCCTGATCACCAGCGGGATGCGCGTGGAGTCGGCGGCGAGGTAGACGACGGCCTGTCCGCCCTCGGCGAACAGGCCGTGACTCTTGAACACCGGGCGGACGGCGATGGCCGCGAACCGTCCGGCCGGCGTGCTGACGGAGTCCTCCGAGAGCACGGTGAGCGTCACCGGGTTCCGGTCGGGCTTGAAGTAGCGGTCGAAGCTGTAGGTGCGTCCCACCTCGAGCGGGATGGTGCGCGCGAAATAGAAGAACGACGCGTCGTCGAGTGGCTGCGCCGTGGTCGGCAGGCTGTCCTTGCCGTCCTGGATGAAGTAGCCGGAATCGGGATGGATCTCGTAGCGGTGGTAATAGCGGCTGCCGTTCTCGTTGTTGTTCTGCACGAAGCGCAGGGAGGTGAGATCGGCCACCCGGAACCACGACTCGAGCGTGTCGGTCATCGAGTAGAAGAACGCGGCGCGGCCGCGGATCACGAACTGGACGTGGTACACCGGCTGGCCGCGGACCGTGTCCTCCGCCGCGACCTCCATGGTCGCGCGGCCGACGCGGAAGATGCCGAACTTCACGTCGTACTCCAGCCGTTCGCCCGGTGCGAACGGCACGCGCGGCGGCGCCAGGGTATCCTGGCGTGCCGTCGCCGCCGGGTGCGAGGCCGGCGGCAGCGGGCGGGCCGAGGCGGCGATCACCAGCGACAGGGCCGCGAGCGCGGCCGGGCGCATCACTGGGACGATGCCGTTCGAGCCTGGGGGGAACCCGGCCGCCGGCCGCGACGTCTCCGGCGCCGTCCGGGCGCGGGCGCGCCGGTGGGTGCAGGGGGCGCGGAAGGGGCGGGCCGTGCGGGGCGGGCCGCGGGCGCACGGCCGCCCCGCGCCATCGCCAACACCGCCCACGCCGCGCGGAGCGGCCGTGCCCGGGACGGGCGCCGCCGGGGCGCGGGCACGCCGCCCAGCGGCACCACCTCGACCCGCCGGGCGTGCCGCGCGAGCTCCAGGAGCAGCTGGGCGTTCGCGGCCCAGCCGTCCGCCCATAGCAGCACCCGCCCGCCGCGCTCGGAGAGCATGCGCGCCAGGGTCACCAGCCGCATGGCCTTCAGGGAGCATACCCAGTCGAGCGGGCGGTCCAGGACACCGCCGCGGTGGCGTCTGAGCAGCACCGGCAGCAACCGGCGCACCAGCGCCTCGCGGCGGGACATGCCGGTTCGGCGCCGGTAGTCGGCCAGTGCCACGTCCGCGCCGCTCTCGAGTCGCTTGACCAGCTCCGGGATGTCGTCGGGCGAGTCGGAGAAATCGGCCTGGAGCAGGATGGCGAGGTCGCGCCGTGGCCGGTCGGTCCGCGCCACGGCGAGCCGCAGCAGCTCCTCGACGCTCTTCGCGTACCCCTGGCGCTCCCGGTGCGTGATCAGCGTGAGCGGCAGGACGCGCGCGTAGGGGGCGAGCACGTCATCGGTGCCGTCGGTGGATCCGTCGTTCACCACCAGCAGCTGGTACTCGCGTCCGAAGGCGCTGAAGACCTGGCGGACCTTCCACAGCAGGAGGCCGACCGTCGCCGCCTCATTGTAGGCCGGGACCAGCACGTAGATCATGCCCGTAATACTAAGGGAGCAGCAGGCGGGACGCTAAGAGCGCCGCGGAGGTGCCCGCTACCTGGTCAGCGTCGCGGCGAGCGCCTGGCGGAGCTCGGCCAGCTTGAAGGGCTTGTGCAGGACCGGCCGGCCGGCCCGCTCGAGGAAGGTCATCGTGTCGTCGCGCACCGTGTCGCCGGTGGAGAACACCACCCGCGCGGCCACCTCCGGCGCGTCGCGGCGCAGCCGCTCGTACAGCTCCCGGCCCCCCAGGTTCGGCATCCTGACGTCGGTGATGATCAGGTCGTAATGGCCCTCGAGCGCCCGCGCGATCGCCTCTTCGCCGTCGGTCGCCACGTCCACCTCATGGCCCCACGCCGTGAGCGTGGCGCGCATGTAGTGCAGGATGTGCGGCTCGTCGTCCACCAGGAGAATGCGGCCGGCGCCCGGGGTCCGCGCCTCGGGCCCCGCGGCGGCGGGCGGGGCGATGCTGGCGGCCGGCAGCTCCACCGTGAAGGTCGCCCCCTCGCCGGGGAGCGACTGCAGGGTGATGCGGCCGCCGTGCTCCTTCACGATGCCCAGGCAGATCGAGAGGCCCAGGCCGGTCCCCTCTCCCTCCGGCTTGGTGGTGAAGAACGGCTCGAACACGCGCTGGTGCAGCGCCTCCGGGATGCCGGGGCCGTCGTCGCTCACGTCCACCGCCACGCTCTCGAGCCGGCGGCGCGCGTGCACCATCACGCGGCCGCCGCCGGGACGCCCGGTGGAGGCGATGGCGTGGGCGGCGTTGTTCGCGAGATTCAGGAACACCTGCTGGAGCTGGTTGAAGTTGCCGTCGATCTCGGGGAGGTCGGGATCCACGGCGACCTCGAGATCCACGTGCAGCGCGAGCAGCTGGTTCTTGAGCAGGGCGATCGTGCGCTCGAGCACGGTGCCGACGGACAGCAGCCGGCGATCCCGCTCCTGGCGCCGCGCGAAGGTGAGCAGGTTCTTCACGATCACCGCCGCGCGCTGGGCTTCCTGCTGGATCACCCGCAGCGGCTCCGCCAGGTGCGGCGGTATGTCGCCGCTCTCGACCAGGTAGTCGGCGAATCCCAGCACCGAGGCGAGCGGGTTGTTGAGCTCGTGCGCCACGCCGGCGATCAGCTGGCCGATGGCGGAGAGCTTTTCCGACTGGATGAGGTGCTCCTGGAGCCGGCGCGTCTCGGTGTGATCCTCGATGATCACCACCGCGGACTCGTCGTCCTCTCCCTTCAGGGCCAGGGCGCTGGCGGAGTAGATGCGGCGCTCCTGGCGGATCTCGGTGGCGCCGGCGATGCCCGGGGTGCCGATGGCCGCGCGAATCGGCTCGACCCAGGGCTGCGGCAACAGCGCGAACCAGGGGCGTCCGGGGAGCGCCGTCACCGGCGTGCCCACCAGCGCGGCGAAGGAGCGGTTGGCTCGCCGGATGAGACCGCGCCCGTCGATGATACAGATGGCGTGGCCGATCGCGTCCGCCATCTCCTCCCACTCGCGTTTGCCCACCGAGAGCAGGGAGAAGAGCTGCGTGTTCTGGAGCGCGAGGGTGACCTGGGCGGCGGCAGCGGCCAGCACCGGCTCCGCGGCCGCGGCGTAGGCGCGGGGCCGCTTGCCCCAGACCGCCAGGCAGCCCATCGTGTGGCCGGCCGCCCTCAGCGGCGCGCCCATCCGTGCGGGGCTCAAGGTGCGCACCACCTGTTCCGCCTGCTGCACCGTCTCCACGAACGGGTCGAAGGGAGCCGGTGCCGGCTCGCCCCGAACGGCGGCCGTCACCAGGCGCGCCGGGTCGTCGGCGGCCGGGAAGACGACCAGGAGGGCGGCCGGATCGAACAGCCGCCCCAGCAGGTCGGCTGCGCGCTCCGCGACGGTCTCCCGGCGCGCCGCGCCGCTCAGGCTGCGGGTGAACCGGGTCAGCTCGTCCAGGACCGTGAGCGAGTCGGTCAGGTGGGGCCCCCTCCCCGCGTGGTCAGGGCGCGAGTGCGCAGTAGTACGCAGACGCGCAGACGCACAGTGGTCCGCAGTCCCAAGTCAACAGCGCCTCGCTGCTCACTGTCAACTTGGTACCCAGCGCGTCTGGTGCGTCTGCACACTACGTGTCACATCGATCCGCTGTCACTGTTCGAAGGTCAGGGCCAGGGAGTACGTCCGCGGTGGCTCCAGCGTGCGGGGCACCAAGGTGTAGATGTAGTTGAACGCGTTGGCCACCTTGGCCACGACGGTGACGCCGCCCTTTCGCCAGCTGGCTCTCAGGTCCACGGTGCGCGCCGGCACGCGCCGGTCATCCTCGAAGATCTCCACGCGGGCCGGGCTGCTCGCGACGTGGGCGTCGAACCCCAGGGTCACGCTGCCGACGCCCGCGACCGCGCTCAGCCAGTCGGCGCTCAGGGTGGCCAGATGGCGCGGCCGGAAGGCGAGCGGCTGGTCGGCCGTCAGGTCGCGGGCGTCCATCCACGTCCAGGCCAGGGTCGCCGTGAGGTGGCCGTCCACCAGGTCGGCGGCCCGGGCGGTGAGATCGAGGCCGCTCACCCGCGCTCGGGTCACGTTGGTGAACTGGATCTCGGTGCCGCCCGTCACCAGCTCCGGCTCGATCAGGTTCTGGTACGCGCTCCAGAACAGCGCCGCGTCGATCAGCAGGCGCCGCGCCACCGGCACGGCCGCGCCCACTTCGCCCGACCACGACGACTCGTTCTGGAGGTTGGGATTGGGAATGACCTGGATGCCCTGCGCGGCGGTCGAGGTGAACCGCTCGGCCAAGGACGGCGCCCGGAAGCCGCGTCCCACGCTCGCCCGCAAGCGCACCGGCCGCCAGGTCCAGGTCGCGGCCAGGCGCGGGCTCGCGACGGCGTTCCACGCCACCGCGTCCACGGCGATCGCGTCGACGCGGACGCCCAGCGTCACCCGTCCGTCCGCCCCCACCGCCGACTCGTTCTCGGCGTACCAGGCGATGTCGGTCTGGCTATGGTCGCCGAACAGGTCGCTGGTGACGGTCGAGTACGTGCCTTCCGTGCCGACGTCGATCGTCCGTCCCTCGCGCGGATGCCACTCCGCGCCGACCTCGCCGCCGAGCCGGTCGCTCAGCGCCCGGTCCGACGTGGTGCGGTACGCGTCCTCGAAGCTGGTGCGGTACCACGAGAGCCGACCCCGCAGGGCCAGGTCGGGCGTGAACGTCCGCCGCGCCGTCGCCTGCACCAGGTACTTGGTGGAGCGCGTCTGGTCGCCGAGCGTGGTCGAGTCCACCCGGAACGGCTGGTACGCCTGGCCACGGTCGTCGCACTGGCCCTGCACGCACCAGAAGAGCACCTGGCCGTACTTCTCGTCCGCGGCCGCGCCCATCAGCTCGGCCTGGAGCTGCGGGCTCGAAGCCAGCACCAGCTTCGCCAGGCCGTGCACCCGGCGGTCGTCGTTGTTCTCCCGGTATCCCGGGTTGTTCACCGCGCCGCCCGAGAGCAGGAGCTTGATGGGGCCGATGCGGCGCGACAGGCTGAGATCGGCTCCACCGAACAGCGCCGGCGAGGAGCGCCACCGCCACGCGGCGTAGGCCGGATCGGCGTAGCCACCGGCCAGGAGTCGGGCGCGCAGGTCGAGGGTGTCGGGGATCTCGCGCGTGATGACGTTCACCACGCCGCCGAGTGCGGACGACCCGTACAAGGCGCTCGCCGTGCCCTTCATCACTTCGACCCGCTCGACCTCCGTCACCGGGAGCAGATCCCAGTCGATGCCGTCGCGGTCCGCTTCGTTGGCGGGTACGCCGTCGACCAGCAGGAGGACCCGGCTCCCCAGCCCCTTACTGTAGCCCGACGAGCCGCGGATGCCGATCTGGCCGTCCTGGATCTCGACGCCGGGTACCAGCGCGATGGCCTCGTCCACCCCGATGGTGGCGCGCCGCGCGATGTCGGCCTCGGTGGCGACCGACACCGAGACCGGCGCCTCCTCGGCGAGGTGCTCCTCCCGGCTCGCCGTCACCACCACCGGCGAGACCCGGATCGGATTCGGCGGGAGCACCACGATCACGGTCGTGTCGTCGTGGGACCCGGCTGCGACGGAGGCGATCTCGGGCACGTAGCCGATGCGCGCCGCCAACAGGTCGAGCATGTCCACCGGCGCCCGGGGAAACTCGAAGTGGCCCGACGCGTCGGTCATCATCCTGAGCGCGGTGCCGATGATGGCGATGGACGCGCTGGGGACCGGCGCGCTGTCGGTCGCACTCACCACCGTGCCCGCCACCCGGCGCAGCGCCGGCTGCTGCGCGCGGGCCCCGGTGACCGGCGCCCCGGCGAGGACGCCGAGCGCCGCGACCGCCGCCGCCCTCATCGCGCCGCCGCCGGAGGGAAGAAGGCGCTGATGCTCTGCAGGCGGCCGAAGTCGGCTACGATGTTCACGCCTCCGGCTCCACCGCTGGCGGGCACCGTCACGACGCCCAGCCTGGTGGTGTCCGCGGGATCCTGGTAGGAGCCGGCGGCCATGAGCAGCGCGGGCGCGGAGTTGACGTCGAGCACGCCCAGCTTCTTCCACACGACCAGCACCCAGGCGTAGGCGCCCGGCGGGAGCGGCGTGATGCAGCAGCTGTAGCGGGCCGAGTCGGGGCCCAACGGGAGCGGGTCGGAGAAACCGGCGAACGCGATGATCTGGCTGAGGCTGTCCGGGACGGCCTGATACACGACCACCCGGACGTAGTCGGTCGAGTCGGGCACGGCGCCCCGGAAGTGCACGACGCCGCAGATCCCGACCGGGCAACTCGTGGATGTGCTCTCCGGCTGGAGGCCGCCGTCGCATCCGAGCGCGAGGAACAGCAGTACGGCGGCGGCGGCGGAAAGGCGCATGATCGGTAGTCTTGCCCCCGTCCTGCGCGCGCGTCAATATCCATGGCGATCGAGGAGGTAGGCGCGATGCCGACGTACGAGTACGAGTGCGAAAAGTGCGGGAAGCGGTTCTCGATGATCCAGCGCATCAGCGAGCACACGGGCCGCTCGCCCGCCTGCCCGAAGTGCCGGTCGCACAGCACGCGGCAGCGGCTGGCGGCGTTCTACGCCAAGACGGTCAAGAAGAGCTGACGCGCTCGCCGCGGTCCCGTGTTTAAGCGCCTCCGCGAGGCGCTCGAGGCGGCGCTGGCGTCGGCGACGCCCCCGGCCGATCTGTACGACATCGCCGGACGCATGCGCGAGGCGCTGATCGAGGCCAGGGCCGGCCTCGGGAAGATGCGCGACGCGCTCGCCGCAGCGGAGCGCGAGCAGCAGGCGTTGAGCCGCGAGATCGACACCGTCCAGCGCCGGCGGGCGCTGGCGGCGGGGATCAGCGACCAGGAGACGGTGGAGATCGCCGACCGGTACCTGGCCAAGCACCAGGAACACGCCGCGGTGCTCGAGAAGAAGGTGGCCGCCCAGCGGGAGGAGGTCGCGCTGGCCGAGCGGGACGTGGCGGAGATGACCGCGCAGCTCGAAGAAGTCACCAAGCGGAAGGGCGGCGTCGAGGGCGAGCGCTCCTCGCAGGCGGCGTGGGCCGCGCTGGGGCAGGCGGGGATGGATCGTCCGGAGCTCGACGCCGAGCAGGAGCTGCTCAAGAGCAGGATGGATCGCGCCGCGCGGGAGGCCGAGGCCGACGCGAAGCTGGAGGAGCTGAAGCGGCGGATGGGCAAGAGCTGACGCCCCCTCACTCGCAGGAGCCCGACATGGCGATGGACATCAAGACCGGGCGGATGGTGTACCTCGGCTACGGGAAGTACTGGCGGTCGGACGACATCGTCGGGCTGCACCCGATCGAGGAGGGCCGAGGGCCCGGGCGGCGCACCGAGGTGTACGTCTCCCAGCGGTCCGAGGCGTTCATCGCCTCCCGCTCCGAGCGGGCGATCCTGCAGGAGATGGTGACGGCGCCGGACGAGATCTTCCGGATGGAAGAGGCCCGCAGCGTGGTCGGCGACCTGCTGGACGCGCTTCAGGACCTGTCGCCGCTCCTGAGGCGCGTGCTGTCGAACGAGGGACGCTTCGAGGTGGACAAGTGGGAGGAACGGCTGCGCGCGCTGCTTTCGCCGCCCGCCGAGGAAGAACCGAAGTCCCAGTCGGATCTCTTCACCTGATGCCCTGGCGCGCCGCGCTCGTCGCGGCGCTCCTGGCTCTCGCGGCGCCCCCGCGCCGGCTCGCGGCGCAGGGCGCGTGCGACGGCCGCCCCATCCGCGCGATCCGGATCGACGCCCGGAACATCTTCAGCTCCGACGACAGCCTGATCCCCGGCTTCGTGCGCGGGCTGGGCAACGCCATCCACTGGCAGACGCGCGACGCGGTGGTGCGACTCGACCTGCTGTTCGGGGTGGGCGACCCGTGCGATCCGCGCCGGCTGCAGGAAACCGAGCGGCTGCTGCGCGCCCGCCCGTACCTGCGCAGCGCCCAGGTGATCGCCGTGCCCACGGCCGACAGCGGCGTCACCGTCCTGGTGGTTACGCGCGACGAGCTTTCGCTCGAGGGACGGCTGCGGATCAGCGGCGGGGGCGGCTTCCCGGTCCGCCACCTCAGCCTGGGCGAGGAGAACGTGCTGGGTCGCGGGATCCGTGCCCAGAGTCAGTACAGCAACGAGGGGCGCCGGCCGTCCTACTACGCCAACCTGCTGGACCCCCACTTCCTGAGCCAGCGCCTGGAGTTGGAGGTGGAAGGCGGGAAGTCGGAGGTGGGTCCGGTGGGCGAGGAGACCATCCGGCGGGCGTTCGAGAGCGATTTCGACCGGGTGGCCTGGCGCGAGTCGGTCCGGTACCGCAAGCAGCCCTTCGCCCTGGTCTCGACCGCACTCGGCACGGTCCTCCAGCCTCTGGTGGACTTCGGCGCCGACGTCGGCGTGGCCGCGCGCATCGGCGAGCCGGGGCAGCTGCGCATCCTCGGGCTCGCGCTCTCGGGCGAGCGGCTCTACGCGGAGAGCGCGCCGCTGGCCCCGACTCCGGCCCTGGATTCGGCCGCGGCGGCCCAGCTCGCCGGGCGCTTCGAAGAACAGCGTCTGGTTCGCGCCCAGCTTCTGCTCGGCGCCCGGAGCATCAGGTTCCACCCGCACGGCGGCCTAGATGCGGTCCACGCCATCGAGGACGCACCGGAAGGCATGCAGGCGGGCCTGGTACTCGGCAAGAGCCTGTTCGGCGGCGGCGGATTGCAGCACGACTGGTTCGCCGCGATGGAGCTGTCCACGGGTACGGACCTCCACGGGCGCCTGCTGGTGTTCACTCACGGCAAGGTGGAGGGGCGCTACGTCGAGTCGGCGGGGACGTGGGACGGCGTGCTGGCCGACGGGGAGGTGCTGGTGTACGACATCGCGCCGCGCGTCACCACCGTGCTCGCCGTCGCAGCGGCCGGCGGGTGGGAAACCCGGACCCCGTTTCAGCTCCTGCTGGCCGGCCCCGACGGGATGCGCGGCTACGGCGGTTCCGCCCTGCCGGTGGGCCGCAGGATCGTCCTGCGCGCCGAACGGCGCTACTTTCTGGGCAGCGTGCTCGGCTTCGCCGACGCCGGGGCCGCGGTGTTCGCCGAGACCGGCCGGGGCTGGGTGGGCGACGCCGCGTTCGGGGAGAACACCGGCATCCTCGGCACCGTCGGGGTCGGACTGAGGGTCGCGGCGGCGCACGGATCGCGGCGTACCTACCGGCTGGATCTCGCCGTGCCGCTCTCGCGCGGGCTCGGCCCGGAGCTGCGGCTCGCCATCGGGCAACAATTCGGGATCTTCCACGGCGAGGCCCAGGACGTGGTGCGAAGCCGCGAACGCGTCTCGTCGGTCACCGTCTTCGATTTCCCCCGTTTCTAGCGGAGAGCGCACCGTGAGCCTGAGCCAGCGCTGGCAGGAAGTCCGCACCGGCTTCGCGCCCCCTTTCTGGATCGCCAACGGCACCGAGCTGTTCGAGCGGCTGGCGTACTACGGCCTGCAGGCGGTGCTCGCGATCTACCTGCACGAGCGGCTGCGCTTCTCCGAAGAGCAGACCGGACTGCTGCAGGGCGTGTTCGGGTTCGTCGTGTGGTTCCTGCCGATCTTCGGCGGCGCGCTGGCGGACCGGTTCGGATACCGTCGCATCCTCTCGCTGGCGTACCTGGTCCTGTCCGCTCGGGCTACTTCCTGTTCGGCTCGATCACCGCGGGCTGGCTGGCGCCGGTGCGCGCGGCGATCCCGCTGTACTGGGTCGTGTTCGTGATCCTGATGATCCCGGCGCTCGGGCCGGGCCTCGTGAAGCCGGTGGTCGCCGGCACCACCGCCCGCGCCTCCACCGAGGCGATGCGCTCGCTCGGCTTCTCGATCTACTACACGATCGTCAACATCGGCGGCGCCCTCGGGCCGCTGGTGGCCTCGGGCGTCCGCACCACGTTCGGCGTGGAAAGCGTGTGCTACATGTCGGCGGCGTTCGCCCTGGCGATGTTCCTCGTCACCGTGTTCTTCTTCCGCGAGCTGCCGGTGCCCGCCGACCACCGCGTCGTCACGGTGGGCGCCGCGGCGCGCAACCTGGGGCGCGTGCTGCTGAACCCTCGCTTCATGGTGTTCCAGCTGCTGTTCTCGGGCTTCTACGTCGTCTTCTGGCAGGTGTACGTCGCGCTGCCGCTCTACGTGCGCGGGTACGTGGACGCGCACTCCCGAATCGACGCCCTGATCTCGATCGAGGCGTTCACCGTCATCGCGCTGACGGTCATCGTGGCGTGGCTGACACGGCGGCTCCGGCCGATCACCACCATGGCCGCCGGCGTGCTGATCACCGGCCTCGCCTGGTTGCCGCTCACGGTCTCGGGCAGCACGCCGTTCATCGTGGCCGCGCTGGTGGGCATTGCCATCGGCGAGCTGACGCAGGCGCCGCGCTACTACGAGTACGTGTCGCGACTGGCGCCGCGGGGACAGGAGGGAACGTTCATCGGGTTCGCGTTCCTCCCGATCGCCATCGGTTACCTCATCGGTGGGCCGCTGGGCGGGTGGCTGGTGCGCTATTTCGGGACGGTGGTCCACCGTCCGGCGGCGATGTGGTACGTCGTCTCCGCCATTGGCGTGCTCACCGCGGGATCGCTGTGGCTGTACGACCGGATCTTCAAGCCACAGGAGAAGGCCGAGAGCCGAGCGTCGTAGGGCAGGAGCGTGGCGTGAGGCGTCGCAACGCGGTCGGGGGTCGCGCGGCGGCGGGCGGCGGCCCGTCGCGGTCGAGGAGGGGAGAGACGTGACACGGGAGGGGCGTGAGCGCGGCTCCTGGTGGGGTGCGAAGCTCGACGATGCGGCGGCCTGGGCGGCGGGCCGGATGTGGTGGCCGCGGGCGCTGCTGCTCGTCTACCTCGCCTATGCCGGCTACCGCCATCTCACCGACGCCGAGTACACCAGCGTCTTTTCCGGCATCACGCTGGCCATTCACGAGCTGGGCCACGTCCTCTTCGGCTGGCTGGGCGAGTGGCTCGCGGTGGCCGGCGGCAGCATCACCCAGCTGGCCGCTCCTCTCGCCGTCCAGCTGATCCTCCTCAGGCAACGGGACTACTTCGGCGTCGCGGTGGGCGGCGCGTGGCTCGCCATGAGCATGGCCAACCTGGCCGTGTACGTGGGCGACGCCGAGGCCGAGGCGCTCCCCCTCGTCTCGCTGGGCGGCGGCGACGTCGTACACGACTGGAACTACCTGCTGAGCAGCGTCCACCTGCTGGCGTACGACGCGCAGATCGCGGGGATGATCCGGGCTGCGGCGTTCGTGGTCCTGGTCGCGTCGTGCTGGCTCGGGGCGTGGCTGTGCGCGGTGATGGCGCGCCGGCGCGCGGCGGCGGCGTGAGCGGCGCGGCCGGCGGCCATGCGCCCGAGCCGCTCCCGTCCGGCGCCCTGGCCGCGGCCCGCGCAACGCTCGCGCGCGCCGCGCGGGTGGTGGTCTTCACGGGGGCCGGGGTGAGTGCGGAGTCTGGCGTGCCGACCTTTCGCGGCGCGGGCGGGCTGTGGAAGGCGTTCAAGCCGGAAGACCTCGCGACGCCCATCGCCTTCGGCCGCGATCCGCGTCTGGTGTGGGAGTGGTACGGGTGGCGGCGCGAGATGGTGGCGCGCTGCCAGCCCAACGCGGCGCACCGCGCCCTGGCGCGGTGGATGCTCGCGCGCAGCGGCGTCACGCTGGTCTCGCAGAACGTGGACGACCTGCACGAGCGGGCCGCGCGCCAGGCGGCGGGGGACGCGGAGGCGGCGCGGCGGGCGGAGCCGGTGCGGCTGCACGGCTCGCTGTTCCACGACCAGTGTACGCGCTGCACCTACCGGGCGGCGGCGCGCGGCCCGGTGGACGCGACCGGCATCGCCACGCTGCCGCACTGTCCCGAGTGCGGAGGACTGCTGCGGCCGGCCGTGGTCTGGTTCGGCGAGATGCTGCCCGCGCGTGCGATCGAGGCGGCGTTCGGCGCCGCCGCGGAAGCCGAGGCGTGCCTCGTGATCGGCACGACGGGAGCGGTGTACCCGGCCGCCGGGGTGGTGCACGCCACCAAGGCGGCTGGCGCTCGGGTGGTGGTCGTGGATCCCGGCGAAACGGAGTTCGACGGCCTGGCCGACGTCAAGCTGGTCGGCCAGGCCGCAGAGATCATTCCCGCGTTGCTCGCCTGACTAGGGCGACTGCTCGCGGCCGGTCGCCGTGAACCTCACCGGGTTGCCGGTGAAGCCGGCGCTGGTGACCGTGGCGTCGAGGTAGTAAGACTCCGGCTCGGGGCCCGTGTCCCCCTGGAGCGTCCAGCTCCCCACCGTGGCCACGCCGTTCGCGTCGGTCGTCTGGGGGCTGCCCATCACCGATCCGCCGTTTCCGCCGTTGGGCTCCGGGGTGAAGGTGACCACGGCACCTTGAACCGGGTTGCCGTACTTGTCCGTCACGCGCACGGAAGGTGCAGGCGTGACGGCCGTTCCCTCCGTCACCGTCAGGCCGTCTCCAGCCAAGATCGTGATCAGCGCCGGAGCGGCGGCGGTCACGGCGAACGGCGAGCTCGTGGCGGACGTGAGCGTCCCCGACGTGGCGGTGAGCGTGTAGCCGGTCCCCGCCGTACTGATCGAGAGATCGCTGAAGGTCGCCACGCCGTTCACCGCGTTGACGGTGAGCGTGCCGCCCAGGGTCACGCTGGCGGGATTCAACGCCACCGTGACCGGCGCCGTCGAGGTCGTCACGATGCTGCCGTTCTGGTCCTCGACGGCGACCTGCACCGCCGGGGTGATCGGCCCGCCGGCAGAGTCGTTCGAGGGCTGCACCGTGAAGCGAAGCTTGGTCGGGCCCAGGGCCGTGGCCGTGAAGGTCACCGGATTCCCGTCAATGGTCACCGGTGCGTACGGCGGCGTGCCCGTCGCGGTGACCGTGTAGTTGCCGGGCGTCGAGCCGAGGGTCCAGCTCCCGACCGTCGCGCTGCCGCTGGCGTCCGTGGAGGTCGCCGAATCGGTCAGCGCGCCGGCGTTCTGGCCCCGCGCGAACACCACCGGCACTCCGGAGTACGCGTTGCCTTGCGGTGTCTTGACGGACACCGACGGGGGCGCGGACACCGCCGTGCCGGCCGAGGCGTTCTGGCTGGTAGGCGAGTTGGGCGTCATCTTGAGCACCGGGTCCACCAGCCCGAAGGGACTGAAGGTCTTGGCGGTGCCGCCGACGCCGCCGGTGGCAGCCTGCAGCGCCTCCGGCAGCATCAACGACCGGAGGGTCGGGCGGATCGCCCGCCACCCCAGCATCGCCAGGTTGGCGAACGGGTTGGCCGAGCTGGCGCCCATGAGCTGCGCGTTGGTGCAGTCGAGGAACGGCGCCGGCACCAGCGGCAGGATTTCGACGCTCCCCATCGTGTAGGGCGCCACGTTGTGGGCCACGCGCAGCCGCGTCGGGTCGGGCGGATACGGATTGGCGTTGTTTGCCAGGCAGACGCCCACCGTGACGGGCAGCTGGAAGGAGCCGGTGTCCGGCGTGACGCTGAACTCGTAGAAGATCGGATACTGATCGAGCCGCGTGAGCAGCGGGAACGAGGAGTCCGGGAGCCTCTTGATGGTGACCAGAACCGGTTGCGTCACCGAGCCGGAAGCCACCTGGACGCCCGCGGTCTTGGTGTCCGTGACGAGCGTGGTGTCGGGCGTGGTCGGGGTGATCACGGCGGCGGTGCCGTCGGAGCCCAGGCTGGCGAGGGTGAAGGTCTGCGGCATGCCGATCCAGCAGAGCAGGCCGTTGACGAGGTTCACGACCTCCTGCTGGGTGGCGACCGACGTTCCACCGTTGAGCGCGCCGGCCCAGTACTTCTTCAGCACGAACGAGATGAAGCCGAGGACCAGCTTCTGGGCCAGGGGCGCGTGCAGGACCGGGGTGGTGCCGATGACCACCATGGCCGCGGTCAGCTGCGCGGCGGCGGCGATCTTGTCGTTCTTGGCGAAGAGGGCGACGACGTCCGCGGCGAGCGAGCGGGCGGTCGGGCACGTGGCCGTGCTGAGCGCGGCCGCCGCGGGCTGGACCGCGCTCACAGCCGGCGTCGCGACGCCGGTCGTGGCGGTCCGCTCACCGCAGGCGGCGAGGACCAGTGTGGCTGTCAGTGCAACGCCCAGTCGGATCCGATGCATGCCGCGTCTCCCGATTGGCCGTGCCGGGCGCCGCCGCGATCGCGGGACGCGGGCTGCAGGCCGGGTGTATGGGGTCAGATGAGAATGATCACCAATATCGCTGCAAGTCGCGGGCCTGTAAACTCGTTGTAGCGCGGTCAGTTGCTAGCGTGCGGAGCCGACCAGGAGCCGGAAGGCCGGATCGTCCGCCAGGCTCGAGAACTGCCACCCGGGATCTTGCGCTAACCCCTGCCGTTTGTTGGGGTTAGCCGCGAGGTACAGCTTGAGTTGCTCGATCGCGGCCCTCTTGTCCCCAAGCAGCGCATACATCATGGACTTCACGTAGGTGAGGTCGCGCGTCGCGTCGAGCGTCGCGTTGGCCTCGGAACGCTGCAACAGGTGTCGCGCGCTGTCATCGGCACCGGCGCGCGCCAAGACGCCCGCCACCAGGGCCTGATCGTAGAGCCGTTGATAGGCCCGGTCGCCGGCCGGGGTGAGGGCGATGACCGAGTCCAGCAGCCGCCAGGCGAGTCCGGGATTGGCGCTGTCCTGGCGGGTGGTCATGAGCCAGATGTGGCACTCGGTGAATACGGGATCTTCCGGAAACCTGCGCTTCCCTTCGCCGCACCAGTGCTCTGCATCGGCAAACTGGCCGAGGTCGTACGACGAATAGAAGAGACGGCTCAGGATCTTGTCCGCGCTGCTGAGGTAGGCGTCCTTTTCGAGCGCGGTGCGCGCGGCGACGTAGACGTCCGGCAGGCTGCCGGTCTGGTAGTAGAGGTGGGAGAGGGTCGCCCACGCCCCGGCCTGCGTGGGGTTCAGCTTCGTGGCTGTCTCGAGGTCCGACTTCGCCGCCAGGAGCAGCTGGTGCGCGCTGTCGGGGTCGGCCACGATGTTGAGCAGCCAGCGCCAGTAGCGGAGGTTGCCCCTGAGCTCGAGCGCGTCCGGGTCGTTGCGGTCGAGCGCGAGAGCCTTGTCGGCATGAACCAGTCCGCGACTGATCCAGCCGTTCCGATGCGGGAGGATCGCCGAGTCCGTAGCTCCGCGACCGCAGGTAGTCGAGCTGCCCACGAAGCACGGGCGGGTCGGGCCAGTTCGGATCGAGCTGCTCCGCCTGCGCGAGCAGGGAGTCCGCCTGGCCGAAGTCGCGCGCCGCGACGATCGTGTCCGCTGGCGGCTCTCGCCGTCCTTCCGCAGCGCGCTCGGCCTGCTCGTACAGCGACCAGGCGTCTGCGGGTTGCGGGCCTCGTCGCGCATCTGGCGCATCTCGATCTCCTGGCCGAGGCGCTGCGGATCAGTTGGGCCGCCTGCGCAGCGAGGGTGTCGCCGATCGCGATGAGGTTCCTCGTCCGGCTGCTCGAAGCTGGCGCGCTGGAAGTCCACGCCGCTGGCGCCGTCGATGAGCCGAAGGGTGACGTGCAGCCGCCCGTCCTGCTCCTCGAGGTCTCCCGAGCACCAGCGTGCCGACGCCGAGCGCGCGGGCGATGCTGTCGCGGGGCAGGTGCTGACCCGCGGTACGGCTCCGACGCCGGCGGCGGAGACCACGGAGAGGGTGGGCACCTCGCGGAGCGAGCGGATCAGTCCTTCGGTGAGTCCGTCCACCACGTAGCCCAGCTTGCCGCCGCTCTGGTCCCTGAAGTAGAGGACGGCGATGTGGTGCGGATCGAGCCCGCCGGCGCCCGCGCGCGGTGCGCGATGCCGAAGCAGCAGGGCGCCGCCGCCCGCGACCAGGACCACGAGCGCGGCGGCGGTCCAGGTGACGGGCCGCCGCCACCACGGCCGGCGGCGCAGCGGACCGGACGCGCGGCGCGCCGCCGTCATCCGGCTGCCGAGACGCCGCGTGGCGCCTGTGGCGCTCGGGGCGGCGAGGAGGTCGAGGAACTCCTTCGCGCTCTGGGGGCGGTCGGCCGGCACCTTCGCCAGGACGGCGAGGATCGCCTCCTCCACCTCCTCCGGCACGGTGTCGCGCACCAGGCGCAGGCTCGGCACCGCCTCCATCGTGTGGCGGGCCATGATGGCGCGCGCGTTGGCGCCGGTGAACGGCGGCTGGCCGGTGAGCATTTCGTAGGCGACGCAGCCGAGCGCGTAGAGGTCCGACGTCGGCCCCACCGTGTCGCCCATCGCCTGCTCGGGGCTCATGTAGGTCGGCGTGCCGACCGCCATCCCCGTCTGCGTCAGCTTCTCTCCGGCCTCCGACGCGGCCCGCGCCACCCCGAAGTCGGCCACCAGGGCGTGGCCGCCGGCCAGGAGGATGTTCTCCGGCTTGATGTCGCGATGCACGATGCCGAGCGCGTGCGCCGCGCCGAGGGCGTCCGCCACCTCGTACGTGATCTGCAGCGCATCGTCCACCGGCAGCATCTGTTCGCGCGTGATCCGGTCGCGCAACGACTCGCCCGGCACGAACGGCATCACGTAGTAGAAGAGGCCGTCCGCCTCTCCCGAGTCGAACAGGCCGAGGATGTGCGGATGGTGGAGCTTCGCCGCCAGCTTGATCTCGCGCTCGAACCGCTCGGCGCCCATCGAGGCCGCTAGCTCCGGGTGCAGCACCTTGATGGCGACGTCGCGCTCGTGCCGGAGGTCGTGGGCAAGGAAGACCGTGGCCATCCCGCCCTGTCCGAGCTGCCGCTCGATGCGGTAGCGGTCGGCCAGCGAGGCCTGCAGCTGCTCCTGGATGCCGGTCTCGGGCTTGGGCACCACGCCGGTCGCGGCGCCGCACTTCATGCAGAACGCCGCCCCCGGCAGGAGGGCCGCGCCGCATTGCGGACAGGCCGCGGGCGACGTCGGATTGGTCATCAGGCTGGGGACAACATCACCCGAGCGCCGCCGTTGCCGCAAGCGCGCGTCGCGGTCGGCGGAAGCCTCGCGCTCCGGCGTCTCGGCCGCCCCTTGAAGGGCTGCCGGGGGCGTCGGTCGCGGTTGAGACTCGGCCTCATCCCTGGCCGCCGGTCCGATGCCCCCCGGCAATACCGCCGGGCATCGCTGTCATCTCGCATCCTTTTTGCGGTACTCCCCATTCGGTGAAATGAGGTCCTCGGCCCGTGACGGGCTGCGCAGGGCCCGCACTACGAGACCCATGGACGGAGGAGCCTTCTCATGGCGAAGCAGATCACGGCTGACTGCATCAACTGCGGCGCGTGCGAGCCGGAATGCCCCAACGAGGCGATCACGCAGGGCGACCCGGTGTACGTGATCGACGCCTCCAAGTGCAAGGAGTGCGAGGGCGAGTACGCCAGCCCGAAGTGTCTCGAGGTCTGTCCGGTGGACGGCGTCATCCAGCCGGCGTGAGGCGAAGCTCTCAGCACGCACTGAGCGATAGCTCCCGGAAGGCCCGGGCGACGAACGGCCCCCGAGGCGCGCAGGCGCCCGGGGGCCGTTGCCGTTTGGGAAGCGGCGGCGGCCGCTCCGAGTCCTACCAGATGTGCGGAATGCTGTCCGCCGCCCGCACCATCGGGTCGCCCGGCTTGCACCCGAAGGCCTGGGCGAAGGCGGGCATGTTCGACAGCGGGCCGTTCACCCGCCAGCGCTCCGGCGCGTGCGGGTCCACGGTGACCCGGGTGCGCAGCCGCTCCGGCCGGTTGTTGACGCGCCAGCTCTGCGCGTACGAGATGAAGAACCGCTGCTCCGGCGTGAAGCCGTCGATCAGGCCGGGGCGGCCGTCGCGCTTCAGCGCCTGCTCCAGGGCGTCGTAGCCGGTCAACAGGCCGCCGTAGTCGGCGATGTTCTCCCCCAGGGTGAGCTTCCCGTTGACGTGGAACGTGTCCACCTGGACGTACCCGTCGAACTGCCGCACGACCAGGTCGGCCTGCTGGGTGAAGTGCACGGAGTCGGCGGCGGTCCACCAGTCGCGCAGGTTGCCTGCGGCGTCGTAGTGCCGGCCCTCGTCGTCGAAGCCGTGGGTCAGCTCGTGGCCCGCCCAGCTCCCGCCGAGCGAGCCGTAGTTGGCGCCGTCGTCGGCGGCGGCGTCGAAGGTCTGCGGCACCAGGGCACCGGCCGGGAACACCATCTCGTTTTGCGAGGGATCGTAGTACGCGTTCACCGTAGGCACGGTGATGCCCCACTCCGTCGTGTCCACCGGCGTGCCGGGACGGTTCACCACGCGCTGCCACTCGAAGCTGTTGGCCCGCGCGACGTTCAGGATGAAGGCGCCGGGCTCGACCACCAGCCGCGTGTAGTCGCGCCAGCGGTCGGGGTAGCCCACCTTCTCGCGCATCCGGGCGAGCTTGGCCAGCGCCTGCGTCCGGGTCGTGTCCGACATCCAGCTGAGCTGCCGCAGCCGCTCGGCGAACGCGGCGCGGATGTCGTCGATCACGGCCTTGGCCCGCGCGCGCGCCTCCGGTGGGAAGGTCTTGGCCACGTAGGCCTGGCCGAGCGCCTCGCCCAGGTCGCCGTCGGTCTCGCGCAGGCAGCGCTTCCAGCGCGGCAGCAGCTGCTTGGCGCCGGTGAAGCGCGAGCTGAACGCGAAGTTCTCCTCCACGAAGGGCGTGCTGAGCCAGGGCGACGCCTCCGCGACGGCGTGATAGCGGAGGTACGCCTTCCACTGCGCGAGCGGGGCCGTCCGGAGCAGGGCGTTGACGCGGCGCAGGAACTCGGGCTCGGCCACGTTGACGCGGGAGACGGGGACCGTCAGCCCGATGCTGCGGAAGTAGCGCGGCCACGACACGGCCGGTGAGAGGGCGGCCAGCTTGGCGGTGGTCATCGGGTGGTCGGTGGCCGCCGGGTCACGCCGCTGGAGACGGGTGAGCGAGGCCTTGGCCAGATCGGTCTCGAGCCGCATCACCTGGTGCGCGTCGCGGGTGGCCTGCGCCGCCCCTTCGCCGGCCAGCCGGAAGACGCGGGTGACGTGCTCGATGTACTGCGCCCGGGTCGAATCGGCCGACGCGCCGGTATTGGTGTAGTAGTCACGGTCCGGGAGGCCCAGACCGCCCTGGGAGAGCCAGGCGACGTAGTGCGCCGCGTCGTGCGGATCCACGTCGGGACTGTAGCGGAAGACCAGATCGATGCCGCGCACCTGGAGCGCCGCGATCTCCTGCTGGAGCCGGGTGCGCGAGTCGATGCGGTCGATGTCCCGGAGCCAGGGGCGGAGCGGAGCGAGGCCGGCCGCCTCGACCGCCGTGGAGTCCATGCAGCTCGCGTAGAAGGTGCCCAGCTTCCGGGGCGTGCTGCCCTCCGGCTGCGAGGCCCGCTGCGCCACGGCGTCGTCCAGCACCGACCGCACGACCAGCTCGTTGTGGTCGCTCATGTCCCGCGTCACGCCGGACGACGAGTAGGCGGCGGGAATCGTGTCGTGGGCCAGCCAGGCGCCGTTGGCGTACTGCATGAAGTCGGCGCAGGCATTGGCCGTCTGGTCGATGAAGGCCGGATCGAGGACCTTGAGCGGCCGGTCGGCGGTCGGGAGCGGCGTTGTCGCGCCCTGGGCCGCGGCACGCGCCGGGGCCAGCGCGACGAGCACCAGGGCGAAGAGCGCCGCGGCCGCGGACCGGCTGCGGGGGGCGAACGTGGAAGGGGAGCCGGCCATTGCGATTGGTCTCCGGTGAGGGTGCCGGCATGGACCATACCGATGACGTCTCGCCCGGGTCAATGCGGGCGGGCAGCGCCACGGGCGGCCAACGAGGCGCGGGCCCCGTCCGTATGTGATGGCGAACGACCATGAATGCCGACTCCGTGATCTCCACGACCGCCCTCACCCGCCGCTACGACGAGCTGGTGGCGGTGGATGCCCTCGACCTCGAGGTGCGCCGGGGGTTGATCTTCGGCCTGCTCGGCCCCAACGGGGCGGGCAAGACCACGACCATCAAGATGCTGACCACCCTGCTCCCTCCCACGTCGGGGTCGGCGTTGGTGGCGGGCTTCGAGGTCAGCGCGCAGCCCCGCGAGGTGCGGCGCCGCATCGGCTACGTCCCCCAGCTCGTCTCCGCCGACGGCGGGCTCACGGCACACGAGAACCTCGTGCTTTCCGCCCGGCTGTACCGCCTCCCGCGAGGGGAGCGCCGCGAGCGGATCGGCGCCGCGCTCGAGTTCATGGGACTGACGTCTGCGGCCGACCAGCTCGTGCGCACGTTCTCCGGCGGGATGATCCGGCGCCTGGAGCTCGCGCAGGCGATGCTGCACCGTCCCACCGTCCTGTTCCTCGACGAGCCCACGATCGGGCTCGATCCGCTGGCGCGCCACGCGGTGTGGGAGCGCCTGGAGGATCTCCGCGCGCAGTGGGGCACCACCATCCTCATCACCACGCACGACATGGAAGAGGCCGACGCGCTCTGCGACGAGCTGAGCCTGATGCACCAGGGCCGAGTCGCGGCCCGGGGCACGCCGGAGGAGCTGAAGGCCCAGCTCGGACCCGCCGCCACCCTGGACGACGTCTTCGCCCAGGTCGCCGGAGGAACCATCGAAGCTGGAGGAAGCTACCGTGACGTCAGTCGCGCCCGCCGCATCGCTCGCCGCCTCGCCTGACGGCAGCGCCGTCGGCGCGTTCGTCCGCCAGAGCCTGGCGATCGCGGACGGCGAGATCCGCAAGCTCGCCCGCGACCCGACGGAGCTGTTCACCCGTGCCGTGCAGCCCGCCCTCTGGCTCATCATCTTCGGCGAAGTGTTCACCCGCGTCCGCGCCATCCCCACGGGCAACCTGTCCTACCTCGAGTTCATGGCGCCCGGCGTGCTGGCGCAGAGCATCCTCTTCAGCGCGATCTTCTTCGGCATCGCGGTCATCTGGGAGCGCGACCTCGGGATCATCCACAAGCTGCTGGTGAGCCCGGCGTACCGCGGCGCGCTGGTGATGGGAAAGGCCATCTCGGCGGGACTGCGCGGCCTCACGCAGGCCGTGATCATCTACCTGCTGGCCCTGGTGCTGGGCATCCGGCTGCAGATCTCCGTGGGGGCGCTGCTCGGCGTGTTCGCGGTGGTGATGCTCGGCTCCGCCCTGTTCGCCACCTTCTCCCTGATCGTCGCCTGCCTGGTCAAGACCCGCGAGCGCTTCATGGGGATCGGCCAGGTGTTGACCATGCCGCTGTTCTTCGCGAGCAACGCGATCTACCCCCTGGCCATCATGCCGAGGTGGCTCCAGGTGGTGGCGCGCGTCAATCCCCTGACCTACGTCGTCGACGCGCTGCGGGGACTCATGATCCAGAACGGGCAGAGCTCCCTCGGCTTCGGGACGGACTTCGCGTTTCAGGCGGTGGCGTTCGTGGTCCTGCTGGGGATCGCCGCGAAGCTCTACCCGGGGCTGGTGCAGTAGGGGAGGGGTGGGAGGTGGCAGGTGCTGGGTTGTCGGCCCCTCCCCGCCACCTGCACCACGCGGCGCGGCTGCCCGCTGACCGCCACCTACCACCTGCAACCCACCAACCGCCGTTCAGCCCCTGGACGAGGCGCCGCCTGCTGATTACCGTCGTCCCCGCTACCCCTGACACCTCATCGGCGCCGCGCACCCGACCGCTCGTGACACCAGTCGGAGGGGCTGGTGCCATCACGGAGGAGCACGATGAGCTGGCTGACGATTGTCTTGCGCGTGGTGCACATCGGCGCTGGCGTCATGTGGGCCGGGGCGACGTTCACGTTTGCCGGCTTCATCGAGCCGACGGCGGACGCCGCAGGTGCCGTGGGCGGCCACTTCCTCCAGCGTCTGGCGGGGAGTCGGTACGTGCCCGCGACGTTGGCCGCCGGCCTCCTGACGGTCGCGGCGGGCATCTGGCTGTTCTCGATCGACTCCGGCGGCTTCCAGCGCGCGTTCATGGGCAGCCGCCTCGGGGTGACGCTCTCGATCGGCGGGCTGTGCGGGCTGCTCGCGGCGGTGGTGGGCTTCGGCATTCAGGGCCGGAGCGCCGCGCGGATGCAGGCCATCACCAGGGCCATTCAGGGCCAGGCGGGAGGCTCGACGCCCCAACAGGCCGCCGAGCTGCAGGCCATCCAGCGGCGGCTGCGGAGCGCGGGCCGGCTGGCGGCACTGCTGCTCGCCATCACCGTGGTGTGCATGGCCGCCGCGAGGTACCTGTAGCGCGAGCGGCGGCTGGTGGCGGGTGGAGCCGCTTCCGCGCCTGCCGGTCGCCCACGGCTGGACGTGGGTATATTGGCACGTACTTCGAGCATCGGTCCGTCCCGCAGTGGTTGCGGCCGCCTGAGCACGGGCGGCCGGACCAGCGGCGGATTCGCTCATGCACCGGCAAGGAGCGTCAACAGTGTCCGACAAGAAGATCATCGCGGTGGTTGGGGCGCGGGGCGCGCAGGGCGGCGGCCTGGTCCGCGCCATCATGGCCGACAAGAACGGGCCGTTCACGGCGCGGGCCCTCACCAGGGACATCCGTTCCGACCGGGCCAAGGAGCTGCGGGCGCTGGGCGCGGAAGTGGTCGCGGCCGACGTGGACGACGAGGACAGCCTCAAGCACGCGTTCGCCGGGGCCCACGGCGCCTTCTGCGTGACGTTCTACTGGGCGCATATGTCGCCCGAGAAGGAGACCGCCGAGGCGCAGGCCATGGCCCGGGCCGCGAAGAGCGCGGGCGTCAAGCACGTCGTCTGGTCCACGCTCGAGGACACGCGGAAGTGGGTGCCCTTGAGCGACAACCGGATGCCCACGCTGATGGGCAAGTACAAGGTCCCGCATTTCGACGCCAAGGGAGCGGCCAACCAGTTGTTCACGAACCTCGGCGTGCCGACCACGTTCCTGGTCACGTGCGCCTACTGGGACAACTTCATCCACTTCGGCTGGGGCCCCAAGCAGAGCCCCGACGGCAAGCTGGCGATCACGTTCCCCATGGGTGACAAGAAGCTCGTGGGCATCGCGGCCGAAGACATCGGCAAATGCGCGTACGGGATCTTCAAGCAGGGCACCGAGCTCGTGGGCAAGAGCGTGGGCATCGCGGGCGGGCACCTGACCGGCGCGCAGCTGGCCGCCGGCATTTCGAAGGCGCTGGGCCGGGAGGTGAAGTACGTGGACGTGCCGCCGGAGACGTACCGGAGCTTCGGTTTTCCGGGCGCCGACGATCTCGCCAACATGTTCCAGTTCGACCGCGACTTTTCGGAGGACCTCTGCCGGGCGCACAGCATCGAGGCGTCGCGGGCGCTGAATCCGGCGCTGCAGAGCTTCGACACGTGGCTCGCGGCGAACGCGAAACACATTCCGCTCGCCTGACGCGGGCGAGGAAGATCGGCGGGCGGCAGGTGGTGGGTGGGAGCGGCTAGACGGCGGGCGCGCCGGGATCGTCAGCGGGAAGCCGACCCGGCGCCTCTCCACCGCCCACCACCGCCGCCCCGCCGCCCGCCGTCACCCCGGTGATCTTGGCGAAGCGTTCCTCGATCAGGTCGATCAGCTTCTCGGCCTCGGCAT
Organism: uncultured Gemmatimonadales bacterium; assembly: GCA_963729955.1. Classification (GTDB taxonomy): domain Bacteria; phylum Gemmatimonadota; class Gemmatimonadetes; order Gemmatimonadales; family JACORV01; genus Fen-1245. The sequence continues at coordinate 68,607 of CAVSQA010000001.1, read as the reverse complement.
ACTGGCGGACGGCGTGGTCGAGGTGCCTCCCGACCAACCGGTAGGTGGCGTCGAACCTGGCGAACTGCTGCTGCAGCCCCCCGAGCGACTCGAGGATCTTCCGCGCCTCCCGTTCCACCTCCAGCCCCTTGAGGCCGTGCAGGATGGCCGCGAGGTAGGCGTAGAACGTGTTGGGCGAGACGGGGATCACCTTGCGGCGCAGCGCGTAGCCGACGACGCTCTCGTCGCCTTCGAGGTCCTCCCCCCGGACGACCGCCTCGTAGTAGACGCTCTCCGCCGGCACGTACATCAGCGCGAACTCGAAGGTGCCCTCGTCCGGCTTGATGTACTTGTCCGCGATCTCGTCGATCCGCTCGCGCAGCGATTTGCGGAACGCGCGCCGCTCCCGCTCGGCGTTGCCGGCATCGGCCGCGAGCATCCGCTGGCACGCCTCGAGGGGGAACTTCGAATCCACCGGCACCAGCCGGTCGCCCACCCGGATGACGGCGTCGACCTTCTCGCCGGAGCGAAAGGCGTGCTGGATGGTGTAGAGCCCTCCGGGGAGAATCTGGCGCAGCAGCTCCTCGAGCCACACCTCGCCGATGGTGCCGCGCAGCCGCGGAACCTGGAGCAGCTCCTGGACCTTCACCACGGACTGGCCCACGGCTTCCAGCCGCTGGGTGACCTCGGCGAGCTGGCCGAGGCGCTCGCGCACGTCACCGACGGCGGTGCCCTGCGAGCTGGCGAGCGCGTCGAGGCGGTTGCGCACCTCGATCAACTGCTGCTGGAGCAACCCCGTCTCGCCGCCCGGCGCCGGGGGCCGGCGCGCCAGCAGCACGACGAGCAGGGCCACCGTCACGAGCAGCAGGGCCAGGATGGCCGCCGTCATGGGCGGAGGCTCAGCGGTCGGCGAGGTGGCATGCGACCAGGTGCCCGGGTGCCAGCTCCCGCAGCGCCGGCCGCACGGTCCGGCAGGTGTCGTTCTTCCCCGGGTGCTGGCAACGCGGGTGGAAGGGACATCCTCCGGGCGGATGGACGGGCGAGGGCGGGTCCCCGGCGAGCACCACGCGCGCGCGCCGGGTCGTGGGGTCGGGCACCGGCACCGCCGTGATCAGCGCCTGCGTGTAGGGATGCAGCGGCCGCTGGTAGATGCCGTCCGACGGTCCGTGCTCCACGATGCGGCCCAGGTACATGACGGCGACGCGCGGCGCGACGTGGCGGACCACCGCGAGGTCGTGCGAGATGAAGAGGTAGGACAGTCCGCGCCGGGCCTGCAGGTCCACCAGGAGGTTCAAGACCTGCGCCTGCACGCTCACGTCGAGGGCCGACACCGGCTCGTCGCACACGATGAACTCGGGCTCGACGGCGAGCGCGCGCGCGATGCCGGCGCGCTGCCGCTGGCCCCCGGAGAACTCGTGCGGGAAGCGCGCGGCGGATCCCGGCGGCAGCCCGACCTCGGCGAGCAACGCCTCCACGCGGCGGTCGGCCTCCGCGCCCCTGGCGAGCCGGTGCACTTCGATCCCCTCCCGAACGGCGCGGCCGATCGAGAGGCGCGGATTGAGCGAGCCCTCGGGGTCCTGGAAGACGACCTGCATCCGCCGGCGCAGGCGTCGCAGCGCGGCCGGCTCCAGGGCGAAGACGTCCTGGCCGTCGAAGCGCACCTCGCCCGCCGTGCGGTCGATCAGGCGCAGCACCGTGCGCCCGAGCGTCGTCTTGCCGCACCCCGACTCGCCCACCAGCCCCAGCGTCTCGCGGGCCGCGATGTCGAACGACACGCCGTTGACGGCCTGCACCACCTCGCGCCGGGCGCCGAACAGCCCGGCGCGTCGCGTGAAATGGGTCACCAGATCTCTGACCTCGAGCAGGGGCCCGGCCGTGTCTCTCACCACGTCACGCTCATCGGCAACGACCCTCTCGGGTGAGCGGTGAGACGGTGAGAGGTGAGCAGGGTAAGTGAGACGTGCGTGGTGCAAGGGCGTGAGGAGCCGCATCGCACCCTCTCACGCCTTTCGACCTCTCACCTCTCACTGGAACCTCTCACCTCTCACCCCTCACTGCTCACGCCTTTCCGGTTCGTTGACCAGCCAACATCTCGCGCGGTGCCCGTCCGCCACGTCGAGGAGCGGCGGCATCTCGACGCGGCACCGGTCCCATGCGTGGGGGCACCGCGGATGGAACCGGCACCCCGGCGGCCAGGCGTTGGCGGGCGGCACCTGGCCCGGGATGGCCTGCAGCCGCTCCCGGCGCACGTCGAGTCGGGGCACCGCCGCCAGCAGCCCCTCGGTGTACGGGTGGGCCGGCCGCGCGAACAGCCGTTCGGTCGTGGTCTCCTCGACGATCTGCCCCGCGTACATCACGTAGACGCGCCGCGTGCGCTCGGCCACGATCCCGAGGTTGTGCGTGATCAGCAGCACCGCCATCCCGAGCTTCTGCTGGAGGCCGTCGAGCAGCTCGAGGATCTCGGCCTGGATCGTGACGTCGAGCGCGGTGGTCGGCTCGTCGGCCAGCAGGAGCTTGGGCCGGCAGGCGAGCGCCATCGCCAGGAGCACGCGCTGCCGCATCCCGCCGGACAGCTGGTGCGGGTAGGACGCGGCGCGGCGCTCGGCGTCGGCGATGCCCACGGTCGCGAGCATCTCCACCGCGCGCCAGCGCGCCGTGCCGCGGGACACGGTCTCGTGGGCGCGGATGGCCTCGGCGATCTGGTCGCCGACCCGGAGGACCGGATTCAACGCACTGAGCGGCTCCTGGAAGACCAGCGCCACGTGGTTGCCGCGCACCGCGCGGATCTCCTTGGCACCGAGGGCGAGCAGGTCGCGCCCCTCGAGGCGCACGCTGCTCCCGTGGGCGATGTGGCCCGGCGGCTCGACGAGCCTCAGGACGGCGAGCGCCGTGACGCTCTTGCCGCAGCCCGATTCCCCCACGAGCCCGACCGTCTCGCCTTCGCCCACGGTGAGGTCGACGCCGTCCACCGCGCGCGCGACGCCGTCGAAGCCGGTGAAGTTTACCGCGAGATCGTGGATCTCGAGCAGCGGGGCGCGCGCCGGCGCCGCCCCGCTCATGCCGCGACCTTGGGGTCGATGGCGTCGCGCAATCCGTCCCCGGCCAGGTTGAACGCGACCACGGTGAGCACCAGGGCGATGCCGGGCGCGAGGGCGACCCAGGGAGCGCTGAACAGGACGTCCTTGCCGTCCATGATCATGTTGCCCCAGGTGGGAGTGGGCGGCCGCACGCCGAGGCCGAGATACGACAGCCCCGCCTCGAGCAGGATGATGTTGCCGACGTCGAGGGACGCGCTGACGATGACCGGCGCCGCGACGTGGGGCAAGAGGTGGCGGCGCACGATGCCCGGCCCGGTCGTGCCGAGCGCGCGCGCCGCGGCGACGAAGTCCGCCTCCCGGAGGCTCAACACCACGGCCCGCACGATGCGGCTGGTCTGGAACCACCCGGTCGCCGCGATCACGCCGAGCACCGCGACCGGCGGCACCTGTTCCCAGACCGCGAAGATCACCAGGAGCAGCATGATGCGGGGCAGGGCCAGGAGCACGTCCACGCCCCGCATCAGCAGCTGGTCGGTGCGCCGGCCGGCGAGTCCAGCCGTCAGTCCGACGCCGGCGCCCAGCGTGACCGCGAGCAGCGCCGCGCCGACGCCGACCACCAGCGAGATGCGCGCCCCGTACAGCGTCCGGCTCAGGACGTCGCGGCTGTAGGGATCGGTCCCGAGTAGATGGGCGGCGGAGGGCGGCCGGTCCTGGAGCCGGACCGGATCGGGCTGCGCCAGCGGGTCCGGCGTCAGGAGGGGCGCAAGCAGCGCCGCGAGCACCAGCGCGGCGACCAGCGCGGCTCCGAGCACCGCGGGGCGGTTGCGCCCGAACCGCCGGGCGGCCAGGCGCCACGGGCTCATCGGTCGAGCCTGACGCGCGGGTCGACGACCGCCACCGCGACATCCGCGAGCACGTTGCCGGCGGCGACCAGGACGCCCGAGACGAGGGCGGTCGCCGTGATCACGTTGTAGTCGCGGGCGAAGATGGCGTCGTACGCCACGCGACCCAGGCCGGGCCAGCCGAAGATGCTCTCGACCAGGACCGAGCCCGCGAGGAAGTAGGGCACCGAGAGGCCGGCCAGGGTGATGGTGGGGGCGAGCGCGCCGCGGAGGGCGTGCTTGAGCAGCACGGTGCGCTCGGCGAGGCCCTTGGCCCGCGCGGCGCGGATGTACTCCGCGCCGAGGCTCTCCACCAGCGCGCTGCGCTGGAAGCGTGCCACCGCCGCGGCCTGCACCAGCGCGAGGCTGGCCGCGGGAAGGACCAGGTGGCGCGCGAGGTCGAGCGCGCGACCCGCCGGGGAGAGGCTCTCCCGAAGCGTGCTGCTCATGCCGCTCACCGGGAGCCAGTGGAGCGTCTCGCCGAAGACCAGCAGGAGCACCAGCCCCAGCCAGAACACCGGCACGGAATACAGCACCAGCGTCGCCGCGCCGAGCCAGGTGTCGGTACGGGAGCGGTGCCGCGCCGCCTGCAGCGCGCCCACGGCGAGGCCGAGCAGCAGTGAGGCGACGAGCGCGGTGCCGCCGAGCAGCAGGGTGTTGGGGATCGCCTCGGCGAGCACGGCGGCGACCGGCCGGTGCAGCACGAACGACTCTCCCAGCTCGCCCCGGGCCAGGTTGCCGACGTAGCGGGCCAGCTGCTCGGGCAGCGGCCGGTCGAGCCCGAACAGCGCGCGCTGCCGGGCGATGGTCTCCGGCGACGCCAGGGCGCGCTCCGGCGTGCCGAGCATCGGCTCGCCGGGTGCCGCGTGGACGAGGAGGAAGGTGACGCCGACGACCGCGGCGACGCTGACGGCCGCGAAGGCGAGGCGGCGCGCGAGAAACGCCAGCACGCGCTACTGCGGGGCCGCCCGGTCCCGCGCCCCGCCCACCTGCCACTCGGTGACCGTCGCCAGCCAGCTGTCGGGCCGGATCGTGACGTTCTCGAACCGCGTGCTGATGGCCGCGTTGTTCCGCGGCGAGAAGAGAAAGATGGCCGGCGCCTCGTCGTTGAGACGCCCGAGCGCGTCCCGCCACAGCGGCGCGGCCCTCGCCCGGGTCCGCGCGCGCATCGCGGCGGCCGTGAGCGACTGGAATGCCGTGTCCGCGTAGCCGCCGATGTTGTCGCTCGCGCCCGGACTCCACCACTGGAGCAGCGACGCGGGGCTCGGGTCGATGGTCCGGGACACGAACGCGGCGTCGAAGTCGCCCGACTGCGTCCGCTGCTCCATCACGGTGAACTCGAGCGGCTGGATCCGCATGTCCACGCCGAGGCGGCGCAGCTCGTCCTGGACGATCACGGCGGCCTGCTGCCGCACCTGGCTCGACGTGGGCACGAGCAGGGTGAACCGCAGCGGCGTGCCGCGGCGCTCGCGCGGGCCGGCCGCCCCGCCGCGGCGCCACCCGCGCTCATCGAGCAGTCGTCCCGCGGCGGCGCTGTCGAAGGGCAGCTGGCGGATCGAATCGCTCCAGATCCACTGCATCGGGCTGGTGGCGCCGACGGCGACGTCGGCGAACGGTCCGAAGACCGACCGCACGACCGTCTGGCGGTCCAGCGCCATCGCCAGGGCGCGCCGCAGGTCGCGGTCGGCGAAGAGCGGCCGGCGCTGGTTGAAGACGATCGCCGCGTAGAAGGGCGACGGATAGGGCACCAGGCGCACGTCCGCCGCCTGCTGCACGCGCTCCAGCTGGCCCCGCGCGGGGATCGTCTCCATCGCGTCGGCCTCGCCGGCGATCAGCTGGCTCACGGCCGTGGCCAGCTCGGGCGTAATCCGCCAGATCAGCCGCCGGATGTGCGCCGTGCCCAGGAACCACGTGCTGTCGGCGGCGAGTCGGATCTCCGCTCCCGACGTCCAGCTCACGAACCGGTACGGGCCATCGCCCACCGGTGCCCGGCCGAACGGCGCGGACGCGAGCCGCGCCGGCGGGACGGTATCGAGCAGGTGCTTCGGCAGGATCCGCATGTGGTAGGTGGCGTCGTACAGTTGTTCCGGGTACCAGCGCCGGAAGCGGAACGCCACCGTCAGGCTGTCGCGCGCGGTGACCGAGTCGATCGCGCCGAGGAACGGCGCCAGCCGCGAGTTCACGGCCGGGTCGCGATAGACGTGGAACGTGAAGGCCACGTCGGCCGCCGTGACCGCGGCGCCGTCCTGCCAGCGCGCCCGCGGGTCGAGCCGGAAGACGATGGTGAGCGAGTCGGGGTGCTCCCAGCTCCGCGCCAGCACCGGGCGGAAGCCGGAGTCGTCCACGGTATTGAGGCCGGCCTTCAGCTCGGCGAGCCGGCAGAAGATGAGGTCGGAGATGTTGATGCCGCTCGTGACCGTGGTGACGGGCGGGAGCAGCACGTCGGCGTCGCCGGTCGTGGCGATCACCATCGTGCCGCCGGCGGCCGAAGCCGCGGGCCGTTTCGCGCACCCGGCGAGTAGCGCCGCCGCCGCGAGGAGAACGCCGAACCTCACGGCGCCCAATCTACTGTGTCGCGCGCCTCCGTCCTAGCTGCGCGCGCCGGCGCCGGCGGCAACCGACTCCGGCGACCGTAACCTGACGCGCAGGATCTCGCCCGGCCGCCACAGGCGCATCCGCGGGCCCCAGGTGCCGGTGCCTCGGCTGACGATGACCGGCATTCCGTCCACGGTGTACCGGCCGGCCTGCAAGGGGTAGCTGAGAGCGCTGACGTAGGTGAGCGGCCAGATCTGCCCGCCGTGCGTGTGGGCGGACAGCATCAGGCCAGCGCCCGCCCGTGCAGCGACTTCGGCGCGCAGCGGCGAATGCGAGAGGAAGATCGTCGCGCCGGCCGGCCGCGCCGCGAGCGCGCGCTGCACCGCGGCGCTGTCGCCACCCGACCGGCGGCGCGCGGTGAGGTCGTCCACACCGGCCAGGATCAGCCCGGGCCGCGCCTCGATCCAGCGATCGTGCAGCACCTCGAAGCCGGCCGCCGCCAGGAGATCGCCGGCTGTGCGGCCGTAGTGCTCGTGGTTGCCGGCGACGGCGTAGATCCCGAGGGGCGCCGACAGGCTCCGCAGCGCTGGCACGAAGCCGGCTTCCACGCCGCCGTGGCCTTCGACGACGTCGCCGAGCGCCACGATGAGGTCCGGACGCAGCGCGTCGACCTGCGCGATCCTCGCCCGGAGCCACCGCTCGCCGAGCAGCGTGCCCAGATGGAAGTCGGAAACGGCGACGACCACCGTCCCGTCGAGCGCGGCTGGGAGGCCGGCGAGGCGGACGGTGTAGTCCCGGACCACCGGCGGGCGCAGGCCCTGCACCTGCGCGACGCCCGAGAGGGCCAGCGCGGCGAGCAGTGCCCAACCGCGGATGCGGGGCGCGTGGCGCCGCAGCAGGAAGCCGAAGGCCGTGACGACGTCGGCGGCGAGCAGGGCGGCGCACAGCAGGAACACCACGCCGAGCCACGTCATCCCGACGTACTCGAGCAGCATGGCGATCGTGGGGTGGCCGGCGCGTGCAACGAGGCGCGAGGCGAAGAGGCTCAGCCAGAGGACGACGACCAGCAGCGCGAGAACCCAGCGGGGCACGCGCCGGGCGACGGCGGGCACGGACGCCGCACGCCACACGACATAGGCTTGCAGGAGAATCCAGATGCCGAGGCCGGGATACATGCGCTACCTCCGCCAGGTCCAGGCGGGGTCGGCGTAGGTGGCCACGAGCCCCTGCGCCGCGTGCTCGACGCCCGCGGGAAGTGCCCCGGCCCGCTCCGGCGCTCCCCACCGCGCCACCGCCGCGCGATGGATCGCCTGGCTTACCGCCGCCCAGCCGGCCCGCTCGGAGGCGACCAGCTCGCCGACGCCGGTGGCCGAGGGCGCGCCGGCCTCGCCCACCGTGACGGCGGCCACCACGTCCTGGTCGGCCGCGAGCAGCACGGAGCCGTGCTGGAGGAACGCGCCGTCGCCGCGCACCTGCGCGCTGCCGACGATCTTCCCGCCGCGGAGCGCCATCACCTCGCCGCCAGCGGCGCTGGCGAAGCAGGCGCCGGCGCCGACGCCGTCGGCCGGCCGGTCGGCGGCGAGCAGGACGGCGGCACCGAGCGACGCGAGCGCGTCGGCGAGCATCGCGTGGATTTCGCGGTAGGTCTCGCGCAACGATCCGAAGACCGACGACGGCGCCGCGACGGCGTAGGTGACCTCGCGATGGTGCCAGACCGCGCGGCCGCCGGTGGGCCGGCGCACGACGGCCAAGGCGCGCGCGGCGATCAGGGCCCGATCGTAGCGCCGCAGCGCCGGCTCGTTGCGTCCGAAGGAGAGGGTGGGCGGATCCCACGCGTAGAGCCGCAGCGCGCACGTTCCCTCGCGCGCCGCGGCCCGGAGCAGCGCGGCGTCGAGAGCCATGTTCCAGGCTCCCGACGCCGGCTCATCGACGAGCACCAGCCAATCACTCGCCACCCCGCCCCCCCCTCCCCGGTGAGAGGTGAAACGTGAGAGGTGAGACGTTCACGTGAGAGGTGAGAGGTGACGGTGAGAGGTGAGAGGCGACGGTGAGAGGCGGCCTGCCTCTCACGCCTTTCGGCCTCTCACTGCTCACTTCATCGTCTCGCCTCTCACCTCTCACCCCTCTCACTTCTCACTGATGAGCGTCCTGCTCTGCTCCCGCATGAACTGCTGCACGTAGTACAACCCGCCCGCCGACTTGCCGCTGGACCCCGACCCCTTCCAGCCGCCGAACGGCTGCAGTCCCGGCCACGCGCCGGTGGTGGCACCCTGCGGCCGGTTGGCGTACACGGTGCCCGCCTCGATGTGCTCGAAGAACCACTGCGATTCCCGGTGATTCCCGTAGAAGCCCGCCGTGAGGCCGTAGTCGACGTCGTTGGCCCGGCGCATCCCCTCTTCCAGCGAATCGACGGCCGCGATCATCGTGATCGGCAGGAACATCTCCTCGCGCCACAACCGGTGATTGGCCGGCACGTTGTCCACCAGCGTCGGGGCGCAGAAGTAGCCTTTGGCGAGCGCGCCCTGCGTCAGCCGCCGCCCGCCGAACAGGATCGTCCCCGCCTGCCGCAGCTCCGCGCAGTAGTTCTCGTAGCTCCGCGCGCCGGCCGAGTTGGCCACGGGCCCGAGCCAGTTCTCGCGCACCGTGGGATCGCCGATGTTGGTGCGCTCCAGGAGCGCGAGCATCCGCGCGACGAACTGCTCCTTGACCGGACGCTCGACGAAGATGCGGGAGGCCGCCGAGCACTTCTGTCCCTGGAGGCCGAAGCCGGAGCGGTAGCACCCCAGGGCCGCCTGGTCGAGGTCGGCGTGGCGCGAGACGAGCACGGCGTTCTTCCCGCCCATCTCCGCGATGCAGGGCCGCGGCCACTTGCCCCCGGCGAAGGCGCGATAGATGTGCATCCCCACGTCGAAGGAGCCGGTGAACGTGATGCCGTCCACGCCGGGGTTGGTGATCAACTCCTCGCCCAGGGTGCTGCCCGGGCCGGTGACGAAGTTGACCACGCCCTTGGGGATGCCCGCGTCGAGGAAGCAGGTGGCGAGAAAGTGACCCACCCACGGCGTGTCGGTGGCCGGCTTCATCACCAGCGTGTTGCCCGCCACCAGGGCGGCGCCGGAGGGCCCGCCGGACAACGCGATCGGGAAGTTCCACGGCGAGATCACGACCCACACGCCGTACGGGTGCAGCATGCTGGTATTGGCGGCGGTGAAGCCCTTGAGCGGATCCCGGCCCATCGGCACCACGTACCCGTCGTGCTTCTCCACCTGGTCGCAGTAATAGGAGATGAGGTCCGCCGTCTCCTGCACGTCGGCCAGCGCTTCCATCCGGTTCTTGCCGACTTCCAGGGAGTCCACGGCGGCGAAGTCGAACACGCGCCGGTTGATCAGGGCCGCGGCCGCGCGCAGGTAGCGTACGCGCTTCTGCCACGGCAGCGCGCGCCAGGCCGGGAACGCGGCCCGGGCCGCCGCGATGGCCGCTTTGGCGTCGTCCGCGCCGCCCTTCTGGAAGCGGCCGAGCAGCCAGTCGGTGTCGATGGGGCTCAGATCATCGAACTTCTCGGCGACGAAGGCCTTCTCGCCGTTGATCCACATCGGGTACTCGCGACCCAGCCCGGCCTTCACCCGGCCGAGCGCCGTTTCGTAGCTCCGGTGCAGCTCCTCCGGCGGGTCGAACATCGTGGCGTAGGTCAGGCGGAAAGGAGCCCGCTTGCCCGGGGCTACCCTCTTGGTGTTCTTGGACTTAGCAGGCACCGGAATTCCCCGAACGTTCAGGTGTGGGCGACGCGCCAGCGACGGCGAGAGAAGACTAGCAAACCGTGGGCCAGGAAGGTAGCCCAAACCAGAGTTGCAGAGTCGCAGTATCGCAGACTGAAGCCACTGCAACTCTGCCGCGCTGCAGCCCTGCCCTCAGTTTCGCACCGACAGCGCGATCAGGAGTTGCGCGGCCCAGTACGCGGCCAGCTCCACCTCGTGCGCAGCGCGGAACGGGCGGCGGAAGCGGCGGATCACGAGGATCGCGTCCGAGGCGACGAACAGGCCGGCCCCGACGAGCGCCAGCAGGAAACTGGCCCGCGGAATCACGGCGACCTCGCCGCGCATGGCGGCCCGCCAGGCCATCGTGCAGATGACGGCGGCGTAGCACAGGATCGGCGCCCTCAGCCTGCCCAGTCCGCCCCACGCGTACAGCACGGCGGCGCCGACCGCGAGGATCCATGGCGCGAGCCAGGGCAGCTGCCGCGCCGCGAGCGGGCTGCCGAGGCCGAACGCCACGATGTAGGCCAGGTGCGCGAGCAGGAAGGCCGCGAGGCCCAAGCCCAGCCGGTCCGCGGGGAGCGCGAGCAGGAAGTCGCCGAGCAGGGACAGGGCGAGCGCGAGGACCACGAGGGCGCGATACGGCTGGCTGCCCGGCTGGACGAGCCAGGCGGCACCGAGGAGGATGATGAAGGTGGTGAGCGGCTTGAAGAAGACGAAGCCCGGACGATCGCCCCGGGCCGCCGCGACGATGGCGCACCCCGCGGAAACCGCGACGGAAGCGACGAACAGCAGCGTCGACGGTCTGATCCGTGCCCTCCGCTAGCCGGCGAAGCTGTACCGCACGTTCGGGTTGCGGGCTGCGGCGGCCTCGTCGAAGCGGCTGACCGGCGTCAGGTGCGGCGCGCCGGTCACCAGCTCCGGCTGGCTCTCCGCCTCCTTCGCGATCGCCAGCAGGGTGTCGGCGAAGCGGTCCAGCTCGTCCTTGGTCGCCGTCTCCGTCGGCTCGATCATCAGCGCCTCGGGCACGATGAGCGGGAAGTAGATCGTCGGCGCGTGGAAGCCGTAGTCGAGCAGCCGCTTCGCGATGTCGAGCGTCTTGACGCCGTACCGCTCCTTGAAGGGCGTCCCCGTCGCCACGCACTCGTGCATCCCGCGCCCGAACGGCAGCGGGTACTTGGATTCGATCCGCGCGGCGACGTAGTTGGCGTTGAGCACCGCGGCCTGCGCGGTCTCCCGGATGCCCTCGCGCCCGAGCATCGCGATGTAGGTGTAGGCGCGCACCATCATCCCGAAGTTGCCGAAGTAGCCATGCAGCTTCCCGATGGTCTGCGGCCGGTCTCCACTCGCGCGCATAGTGATCGCCCTCCTTGACGACCAGCGGGACCGGGCAGGAACGGCTCGAGGTGCTTCTTCACGGCCACCGGGCCGGCGCCCGGGCCCGCCGCCGCCGTGCGGGGTCGAGAAGGTCTTGTGGAGATTGAAGTGCATCGCGTCGGCGCCGCAATCGCCCGGCCGGACCACGCCCATCAGGGCGTTCATGTTGGCGCCGTCGATGTACAGCTGGGCGCCCGCCGCGTGCACCAGCTTCGCGATCTCGGCCACCTCGGTCTCGAACCGCCCCACGGTGTTGGGGAGCGTGAGCATGAGCGCCGCGGTATCCGGGCCGAGCGCCGCCTGGAGGGCGGCCAGGTCCATCTGGCCTCGCGCGTCGGACTTGATCGCCTTCACCACGAAGCCCGCCAGCGCCGCCGTCGCCGGGTTGGTGCCGTGCGCGCTGTCGGGGACGATGACCGTTTTGCGGGCGGCGTCGCTCCGCGCCCGATGGTAGGCGGCGATCAGGAAGATGCCGGTCATCTCGCCCTGCGCGCCGGCGGCGGGCTGGAGCGTGATGGCGTCCATCCCGCTGATGTCCGTGAGCCACTCGCCCAGGGTGTGGATCAGGCGCAGGGCGCCCTGGCACGCCGCGTCGGGCGCGAAGGGATGCAGGTCGGCGAACCCGGGCAGCCGCGCCATGTCCTCGTTGACCTTGGGGTTGTACTTCATGGTGCACGACCCCAGGGGGTAGAGGGCGCGGTCGACGTGGTGGTTCTTGAGCGACAGCTCCACGTAGTGGCGCATCACCTCGAACTCGGGCACCTCCGGCAGATGCGGCGGGTCGCGGCGCAGCGCCGCCGCGGGCAGGAAGTCGGCCGCGCGCTTCGCCGTGATCGGCTTGGGTACGCGCGTGCCGCCGCGTCCCTGCCTCGAGCGCTCGAAGATGAGGGGCGTGGGGACCGGGCTACGCGGGAACGGCTCCATAAGGCGTCCTCTAGAAGTCGTAGGACTGGCCGGGCTGGAGCACGGCCACCTGGGCCAGTGTCCCGACGGCCTTCTTGAACGCCAGCGGATCGGCCTCGATCACCGGGAACGTGCTCCAGTGCATCGGGATCGCGACCCTCGGCTTGACGAACGACACCGCGCGCACCGCGTCCTCGATCCCCATCGTGAAGTTGTCGCCGATGGGGAGGAGCATCACGTCCACGCGCCCTTCCAGCAGCTGCATCTCGAGCGTCAGCGCCGTGTCGCCGGTGTGGTAGACGCTCTTGCCGCCCACCGTGACCACGTAGCCGCAGGGGAAGGTGGTGTACTTCCCCGTCTCGTCGCCCTCGACGCCGCCGCCGTGGAAGGCGACGACCAGCTTGACCCGCCCGAACGGGAACTCGTGGGCGCCCCCGATGTGCATGGGGTGCACGTTGGGCGCGCCCTGCTCGGCGCAGAACATCGCCAGCTCGTACGGAGCCACGACCGTGGCGTGGTGCAGCTTGGCGAGCGGCACCGCGTCGCCGAGGTGGTCGCCGTGGCCGTGGGTGAGCAGGATGGCGTCGAGCTTGGGCAACGCCGCGGCCTCGATGTCGGCCTTGGGGTTGCCGGTGAGGAAGGGGTCGAAGACGATCCGCTTCCCGCCGTGTTCCAGCACGAAGCAGTCGTGGCCGTGGAAAGTCAGCTTGGGCATAGGGCGCTCCCGGGCGGCTCCGTCAGACCCGCTTCAGCACGTCGACCAGCCGGTCCACGTCCTCGGCGGTGCGCTTTTCGGTCGCGGCGATGAGCAGGGCGTGGTCGTCTTCCATCGGCGACGCGAACCGGTCGAGCGCGACGCCGGGCAGCACGCCCAGCGCGGCGGCCCGGTGCACGATCTCCGCCGCCGGCTTCGGCGTCTTCACCGCGAACTCGTGGAAGAACGGCCCGCCCGGGCAGAGCGGCGCGTACCCCTTGATCCGGGTCACGGCGTCGAACACCGCGTGGGCGTTGACGCACGAGGCCTCGGCCACGCCCTTGAGCCCTTCCAGGCCGACCGTGGCGAGGTACACGGTGGCGGCCAGCGCCAGCAGCCCCTGGTTGGTGCAGATGTTGCTCGTCGCCTTCTCGCGGCGGATGTGCTGCTCGCGCGTCTGCAGGGTGAGGACGAAGCCGCGACGGCCGTCGTGATCCTGGGCGACGCCGACGATGCGACCCGGCATGTGCCGGATGTAGTCCTGCTTCGCCGCAAAGATGCCGAGGACCGGTCCGCCGTAGCTCATCGGGATGCCGAGCGGCTGGCCCTCGGCCACCGCGACGTCGGCGCCGCACGATCCCGGGCTCTTGAGGAGCGCCATGGCGGTCGGATTGAACGCCACCACCAGCAGGGCGCCGGCGGCGTGCGCGGCCGCGGCGCACGCCTCGAGGTCCTCGATCACGCCGAGGAAGTTGGGCTGCTGCACGATGAGGCAGGAGGCTCCATCCAGCAGCTTGCCGGCGGCCCCGAGATCGAGCGTGCCGTCCTTCCGGCGCGGCGCCACCGCGATCGTGCGCCCCGTGGCGCGGATGTAGGTCTCGGTGACGCGGCGAAAGTGCGGGTGCACCGTGTGCGCCATGACGGTCGTGTGCCGGTCCTTCTTCACGCCGCCGGCCAGGATGGCGGCTTCGGCGCAGGCGCTGGCGCCGTCGTACATCGAGGCGTTGGCCACGTCCATGCCCGACAGCTCGCACATCAGCGTCTGGAACTCGTAGATCACCTGCAGGGTGCCCTGCGACACCTCGGGCTGGTAGGGCGTGTAGGCCGTGTAGAACTCGGAGCGGCGCAGCACGTGGTCCACGATCGACGGGATCCAGTGGTCGTACATGCCGGCGCCCGCGAAGCAGATCAGCGGCGGGTCGGCGGCCGCGACGGCGCTCACGGTCCGGACGGCGTCCCACTCGGGGAGCGCCTCGGGCACGGCGAGCGGCCGGCCGGAGCGCAGCGCGGGGGGAATGGCGGCGAACAACTCGTCGAGCGAGGAGAGGCCGACGGTCTTCAGCATCTCCCGGACGTCGGCGTCGCTGTGCGGTACGTAGGACATGGGGAGTCGAGGCTCGAGGGAGAGGAAGTGCAGCGCCCCGGCATGAGCCGGGGCGCCGTGGTTACTGACCGACGTGTGCCGCGTAGTCTGCGGGACTGAGCAGGGCCTCCAGCTCCGTGGCGTCCTTGACCCGCAGCCGGATCATCCAGCCCGCGCCGTACGCGTCCTTGTTGATCACCGAGGGATCGCCTTCGATGGCGCCGTTGACCTCCACCACCTCGCCGGCCACCGGGCAGAACAGCTCCGAGACGGCTTTCACCGCCTCGATGGTGCCGAAGGGCTCCATCTTGCCGAACTTGGCGCCCGGCTTCGGGAGCTCCACGTAGACCACGTCGCCGAGCTCACCCTGGGCATAGTCCGTGATCCCGACCTCCACGATGCCCGGCTTCCCGGTCTGGCGGACGTATTCGTGCTCTTCGGTGTAGACGAGATCGTCCGGAATCTTCGCCATCGGTGCTCCACGCGCTACGAGGGTTCTGGCGGCCGCCCAAGGGTATTCGGGGTGTCGGCCAGTGTCAAGCGAAAAAAAGGCGCGCCGTCGCGTGGTGCGGCCGGCCGCCTAGCGCCGCGCGCTGCGGCGGCGCGCGGCCTCGGCCCGCAGCACCCCCCACGCGGCCTTCGCGTTGGCCTCCAGCGCCTCCGTCGAGCCGTCGTTGTCGATGACGATGTGGCTCTTGCCCCGCTTGAGGCGGCTCGGCAGCTGCGCGCCCATCACGTCCCGGGCCTCCTCCTCGGAGTAGCCGCGCAGCTCCACGAGGCGCCGGCGCCGCGTCTCTTCCGGCGCATCCACCAGCACCACCATGTCCCAGGCTTCGGGATCGAGCACCTCGAACAGCAGCGGGATGTCGGACACCACGATCTCCGCGCCGGCGCGCCGCGCCTGTTCGATCCGCTCGGCGTGCAGGCGCATCACGTCCGGGTGCACGATCGCGTTCAGCACGGCGCGCCGCTCGTCGTCGCCCATCACCCGCCGCCGCAGCAGGGTGCGGTCCAGCGAGCCGTCCGCCCGCCTGAGCTCGTTGCCGAACCGCGCCAGGATGGCCGCGAGCGCCGGCCGACCCGGCTCCACCACCTCCCGCGCCAGCTCGTCCGTCTCCACCACCGCGGCGCCCCAGCGCCGGAAGAGGCTCAGCACCGCACTCTTCCCCGCCGCGACGTTGCCGGTGAGGGCGACCGAGAGCATCAGGCCTTCAAGGACGTTTCGAACAACTTGCGCTGCAGCTCGTCGCGGCGCGGCACCTCGTGGCAGTGGCGGCAGCGCGCCTCGTACGACTCGCGCCCGCCCACCATGATCTGCGGGGAGTCGTACGGCGCGGGCTTGCCGTTCACCAGCCGCTGGTTGCGCGTCGCCGGTCCGCCGCACACCACGCAGATCGCGTGCAGCTTGTCCACGATCTCCGCCGCCGCCATCAGGGCGGGCATCGCGCCGAACGGCTCGGCCCGGAAGTCGGAGTCGATGCCCGCCAGGATCACGCGCACGCCGCGGTCCGCCAGCGCGTTGGCGACCTGCACGATGCCGGGGTCGAGGAACTGCGCCTCGTCCACCGCGACCACCTGCGTGTCGGGCTTGAGGTGGGTCATGATCTCGCGCGCCTCGTTGATCGGCTCCGCCTCGGCAATCGCACCGTCGTGACTGCTCACCGAGTAGATTCCCGCGTAGCGCGCATCGAGATGGGATTTGAAGACCTGGACCTTGTTCTTCGCGATCACCGCCCGCCGCACGCGGCGAATCAGCTCCTCGCTCTTGCCGCTGAACATCACGCCGCTGATGACTTCGATCCAGCCGGGCTTGGTACCGTGAAACATCTTCTTTCCTGGGTGGGCGGGTTCGGGTGCGGAAGTATGAGAGTCGGGCCCGAGGGGGTCAAGCCACGGTTTCCCTATTGCGGAAAAGCCAGGAAATACCTAGGTTTTTGGCCATATCGGGGCTCCGTCCCCGCTACGTCACCCCCCCATTGAAGGAGTCTTCCGGTGAACAAGTCCGATCTCGTCAGCCAGCTGGCAGGCAAGACGAAGATGTCGAAGGCCGATGCTGGCCGCACGGTCGAGGCGCTGTTCGCTCCCAACGGTGTCATCGCCGCCGAGCTGAAGAAGGGCGCCAAGGTGCAGATCACGGGCTTTGGGAACTTCGAGACCAGGAAGCGCGGTGCCCGCAAGGGTCGCAACCCGCGCACCGGCAAGGAGATCACCATCAAGGCGTCGATCGCTCCGGTGTTCCGCGCCGGGAAGGGTCTCAAGGACGCCGTCCGGAAGGGCAAGTAGCCGACTCGCTGGACTGACGATAGTTGAGGCGCCGCCTCGGGTTTCCCGGGGCGGCGCCTTCTTGTCGGGCGAGGAAGCGTCCGGGGCGCGAGTCCGCGAGACGACGGGCTGCCCGGCGTGCGACCGGTCAGGCGAGGGAGCGTCCGGGTCGCGAGGCGGACGGGGGCGCGTGACCGCGGTCCACGCGAGCCGTGACGCGACGGCCCCGGAGGGTCGTGCCGGTGAGGGCCCGCACCACCCGCTCCGCGTCCTCCGCCTGGATCTCCACCAGGCAGTAGAGCTCCCGCACCTCGATCTTCCCGACGCGGTCGGCCGCGACCTTCGCCTCCCCGACGATGGCGCCGAGCACGTCGCCCGGTCGCACGTTGTCCTTCCGTCCGACCCCGACCCACAGTTTCGCCCACGACGGCACGCCGGCCACCGCCTCGTCCGTCCCGCTCCGTCGCAATGGCTCGGGGGCGCTTTCCGCGGTCGGCGCCGGCGGTTGGCCGAGATGCAGGGCGGCCGCGGCCACCTCCGCCGGATCGAAACGAGCGAGCAGCGGTCCGATGAGGAACAGCTCCCGGTCCAGGTTCCGCGTCTCGATGGTGCGGGCGATGCGCGCGCGGACGGCCTCCGCGCGCTGCTCCAGCGCGTCGAGCGCGGCGGGGAGGCGCAGCGCGGTCAGCGGCGCGAACACGCTCCTGAGCCAGGCGAGCTGCGAAGGTTCCACGACCAGGACGAGCCGGTGCGCCGGACCGGCCGCGACGCCGGCCGCCGTCAGGGCCAGCGCTTCGGCGGCCTCGCGGCTCGCGGGGCACGGCGCGATGGTCACCGCGTCGTCCGACGCCGGATCGAGCGCGTCGAGGACCCTCCGGCGCACGGCCTCGAGCTGGCCGGCCCGCGCCACCACGTAGCTGGCGGCCCCGAGCTTCGCCGGCGCCGGCGCCTCCGAGGTCTCGTTGGGCGGGAAGCCGAACGTCACCGCCTTGAACGCGTAGCGTTGGATCAAGGCCTCGCTGTCGGCTCCGGCGGCGCCGACCAAGATCAGCCGCTGCGCGTCACGCGCGACGTCCCCCATCAGCGCCTCGAGGGCTTCGCGCCCTTCCTCGTCGAGCTGCTCCGGCCAGGCCAGGACCACGGTCTGGAATTCCCCGGTCTTCAGCGCGGAACGCTTCAGCAGCTGCACCGCATCGGCGGCCGAGACGCACAGAAAGGCCGGCACGCCCGCCGCGAGCTGTCGCTGAGCGCGGGCGAGGCCGGAGACCGCGAGCGCCGGCGCGCGAGGGCACGCGTCGAGCAGCGCCACGGCGCGGTCGGCGTCGGCGGTGATCACGAGCGTGGGGCGGGTGTCGGGGATGGCCTGGAAGTAGGAGCGGGCGGCCGCCGGTACGGGCGGGATCAGGACGGCCAGGTTATGGCCACGAGCAATGACCGGTGCGGCGTCCACGGCGGCAACCCCCGAATTGTCAAAGAAGGCACGACCTGCTGGTGCTGAGACTACCGCCGCGTCGGGCGTTCCTCAAGAGGACGACGGCTCCGCCCTCGCTGTCGCGGGGCCCCGGCGGAGCACCCGCGACCCTACTTCGCCGCGTCGAGCGCCGCCTTGAGGCCCCCGACGATGGTCGCCAGCGGGCCGTCGGCCCAGAAGTGGATGAAGTAGACGGGCGGCTCCTCGCCCACCATGTGGGTGTGCAGCGCCTCGGCGACGATGCCGTGGGAGATCATCGCGCGCAGCACGGGCCCGACCTGCGGCTCGAGCACCGCGACGTCACCGCTGGCCACGGCGCGCGAGGGATTGACCGCCTGGATGTTGACCGTCGTGGCGGCGGCCAGGGCAGGCGGGAGCGTGCGGCCGTGCCACCGCACTCGCTTGGTGACGAGCTGGAAAGTCAGCTGCGCCACGCTGCCCTGCGCGCGGCCGCTCGGGCCAAGCGCACGGAAGACGAGGGCCGTGTCGATCGTGACCGGTGGGACGCGGGCGGCCGCCACCGGGCGCGGCGTGCCGGTGCGCGCGAGGACCGAGTCGAGACGGCGCGCCAGATCCACCGGCTTGCCGTCGCCGTGGAAATGCAGGTACACGAGCCGCGGCCCCTCGCCCACCAGGTGGTCGTGGATCCCCGTCACGTCGAGCCGCTGGCCGAGCAGCGCCGCTTCCACCGGACCCAGCTCCTCGCGCGTCACGACCAGGTCGCCCATCACGACGGCGTCGCGCGCGGTGCCGGCAAACCCCACCCACGCGCCGCCCGCCAGCGGCACCGCGAGCGCGACCCCACCCATCCGCACGGTGAAGTCGCGCCGGGGGAGGTTGTAGCGGATGTAGCCGGCCGCAGGCAGTGCGGGCGACTCGAGGATGGTCGCGACCGTATCCCAGGGCGGCGTCACGAGGTTCTGGGCCGCGGTGGGCACCGGAGCGGCGGCGCTCAGGGCGAGCGCCGGCAGCGCGATGCCGAGGAAGTGGCGCACGGTGCTATGTTCCCGTCCTTGATCTACACGCTTGGGCATTCTACCCGGCCGGTCGAAGAGTTGATCGCGCTGCTGCGCGAGCACGCCGCGGATCTCGTGGTGGACGTGCGCCGCTTCCCAGGATCCCGGCGCTACCCACAGTACGGCAAGGACGCGCTCGCCGCGTCGCTGGCGACCGCCGGGATCGCGTACCGCCACGAGGAGGATCTGGGCGGCCGCCGGCGCGCGACGCCGGATTCACCGAATACCTACTGGCGTAACGCCCAGTTCCGCGGCTACGCCGACCACCTCGCCACGCCGGCGGCGCGGACGGCGGTGGACCGACTGGCGGCGGACGCGCCCTCGCGCCGGATGGCGCTGCTGTGCGCGGAGGCCGTGCCGTGGCGCTGCCACCGGCAGCTCATCGCGGACGCGTTGGTCTCCCGCGGCCTCGAGGTCCTGCACATTCTGGCGCCAGGCCGGGCGGAGCGCCACGTCATCAGCCCGCACGCGCGCGTCGAGCCCGACGGGCGGATCGTGTACCCCGCGCCGTCCTGAGCACGACGCGCCGCTCCTGCCACGAGCCGAGGGCGCGGCCTGGCCAACAGGGAGAACGCGACGCGGAATCGGGCGCGCGGGATCTGGCAACGGGCCGCCGGCCGCTCCATCTTGGCGGCTGCCCCCCGACCGGAAGCGCCGATGCCCGCCGCCCGCAAGCTCGACCTCCACAAGCTCCATGCCGCCGAATACCTCGCGCCGCCCACCCCCCAGCTCGTCGACACCAAACCGGCCAAGTACCTCGCGGTCGCGGGATCGGGCGATCCGAACGGCCCGTCCTTCGGCGAGAAGGTGGGCGCGCTCTACGCCGTCGCGTTCACGGTGAAGATGGCCCACAAGAAGGCCGGCCGGGACTACAAGGTCGCCGGCCTCGAGGGGCTGTGGTGGGGCGTCGGGCACGCGCAGTGGATGATCGAGCGGGCGCGCACTCATTGGCGGTGGAAGGTCCTGCTCCGCCTCCCCGACTTCGTCGCCCTGAAGGACGTGACCGCCGCGGTGCGATCACTGCTGGCCAAGGGGAAGGGGAAGGCGGTCGCGCAGGTGAAGCTGGAGACGCTGCGCGAGGGCCGCTGCGTGCAGATGCTCCACGTCGGCGCCTACTCGGATGAAGGGCCGACGATGGACGCGATGCTGGCGTTCGCCAGGGCCAACCGGCTGAAGTTCACCGGGCGGCACCACGAGATCTACCTCTCGGACCCGCGGCGGGTGAAGCCGGCCAAGCTGCGCACGATCCTGCGGCACCCGGTGCGATAGCCGGCCCGGCCGGGCGCGCTACGCCTCGCGCGTGGCGCGGATCAGCGCCTCCATGTGCTCGAGGTAGCGCTCCAGCGCGCGGCGGCCGGCGGCGGTGAGGCGGTACTCCGTCCGCGGCAGCCGGCCCTCGAACGACTTGGTGCACGCGACGTACTGCGCCTCCTCCAGCTTCCGCGCATGCACGCTCAAGTTCCCGTCGCTGGTGTTGAGCAGCTTCTTGAGATCGCCGAAGCTCAGCGACTCGTTTACGGCGAGCGCGCTCACGATGCCGAGCCGCAACCGCTCGTGAATCAACCGGTCGAGCTCCGGCGCGTGGCTCGCCGGGGGAGCCTTCTCGCGCTGCTCGTCGCGGCGCCGGTCCGCCTCTTTCCGCACGGCGCTCGTCCTAGCCACCGTGCTTCCGCGCGATCAGGGCGCCGAAGACGATGTGCACCGCGCCGAACCCCGCCGCCATCAGCGCGTCGCCCCAGGCGGCGGGCGCGGCCAGCGCCGCCGTTCCCACCACCATGAACGACAGCCCCATCACCGGCACGGTGCTCACCGAAAACGCCCCCGCCGTGGCGAACGCCGTCCCGTACAGGAGCAGCCAGGTGCCCGGCAGAATGGAGACGAAGCCGCCGTAGTAGAGCGGGATGGTGAGGATGGCGCCGGCCGCCAGCGGCGTGGCGAAGGTGAGCGCGAACTTGCGGCCCGGGCGCCCGAACAGCGGCTGCCGAGCCCGGCGCGCCTTGCGGACCGTCATGCCGACGCCGATCAGGACGCCGATCACGGCCTCCACCAGCCAGGTCCACATCCAGGCCCGGTGGGTCGGCGCCTGCGAGGCCAGGTACGCCGCCGGGAAGGCGGTCAGGCCGATGATGGCGCCGCCCCATCCCGACAGCGCCGTGAACGACGCCGCGCCTTCCATCGTCTCGCGGATGTACCTGAGGTCGTCCATCGCCCGCGCGTGCAGCGTCTCCGGCGGGCGCTCTGGGACGCCGGGCGGCACCGGCGGCTGGGAAGGCGTCATGCCGCGAGGATAGGCCGCCGTTCCACCCATGTCAAGTACTTTGTGATGCAAAGTATAGGGGAACCTCCTGCCCGGCGCACGGTACACCGCCGGGTGCCCGACACCTATCCGGCGGCCGCGCCGTTCACCCGGCCGCTCAGCCTCACCGGCTACCACGGGGCGCCCACCGCGGCTCAGCTGCTCGTCGTGTCCTTCGACCCCGGCCAGCGGATGCGCCGCGCCGTGAAGGGGCTGGCGGGCTTCTGGGGCGCGATGGTGGTGAGCGTCTTCATCCCCATCGCCCACTTCGTGCTGGTGCCGTCGTTCTTCGGGATCGGCGTGTGGCAGTTCGTCCGGCGGCTGCGACGGCATCAGCTGGTGCGCGGCGCCCGCGGCGCTTGCCCCGACTGCGGCACGGTGCAGGATTTCGAGTTGACCTCGGGGCTCCGGTTCCCGCAGGGCGTGCAGTGCCGCGCCTGTCGCCGGGGTCTCACCCTCGTCGCCGCGGAGGCCGCGTGAAGCTGTTGCGGACGCTACTCGTCTTCATCTTCGGCACGGTGCTCGCCGCGCTGGGACAGCAGGTCCTGGGCATCACCGGGATGGTGCTCGGCTCGATCGCGGGCATCTTCGTCGGATACTGGGCGGCGCGGCGGCTGATGCCCTGATCCGCCGCTCCGCCAGTTGACAGTCCCGGCGCCCCCGCCATCTTGTGGCGCGTGCGGCTCGCCGTCCTGCTCTTCCTCCTCGCTGCCTTCCCGTCGCCGTTCTGGGCGCAGACGCCGCGTCCGCGTGTCCGCGACGTGGGCCTCGTCATCGGCGTGCTGCCGGCGGGCGCGCTGGACGCCATCACCGACGTCGCGGGGGTGCGCGTCGGCCAGGTGACGGTCACCGCGGGTGACTCCATCAACACGGGCGTGACGGCGATTCTCCCGCACGGCGGCAACCTGTTCCAGGAGAAGGTGCCGGCCGCGGTCGCCGTGGGAAACGGATTCGGCAAGTTGACCGGCATCGCGCAGATCCGGGAGCTGGGCGAGCTCGAGTCGCCCATCGTCCTCACCTGCACGTTGTGCGTGCCGCGGGTGGCCGACGCGGTGCTCGGGTGGATCCTGGACCTGCCGGGCAACGAGAGCGTGCAGTCGGTGAACGTCGTGGTGGGCGAGACGAACGACGGCTACCTCAACGCGATCCGCCGCCGCGCGGTGCGGGAGGCCGACGTCCTCGAGGCGCTGCGGCGCGCGAAGGACGGGCCGGTGGAGGAGGGGAGCGTCGGCGCGGGGCGGGGCACGGTCGCCTTCGGCTGGAAGGGCGGCATCGGCACGGCGTCGCGGCGCCTGCCGCCCTCGCTCGGCGGCTGGACCGTGGGCGTCCTGGTGCAGACCAACTTCGGCGGCATCCTCACCATCGGCGGTGCACCGGTGGGCCGGGAGCTGGGCCGCTACTACTTGAGGAACGAGCTGCAGCGCGGCGACGGCTCCATCATGATCGTCGTCGCGACCGACGCCCCGCTCGACCCGCTCGGCCTCGAGCGGCTCGCCCGGCGCGCCTTCCTCGGCGTGGCGCGCACCGGCTCCCCGATGACCAACGGCAGCGGCGATTTCGCCCTCGCCTTCTCGACGGCGGCGGCGGTGCGCCGCGCGCCGCTGGCCGAGGGTCGGTTGACCCGCGGCGGCGAAACGGTGGCCGGCGAGGCGATCTCGCCGCTGTTCGAGGCGGTGGTCGAGGCGACGGAGGAGGCGATCCTCAACTCGCTCTTCCGGGCGGAGACGGTGCGTGGCTATCGCGGCACGGTGGCTGCGCTGCCGGTGGATTCGGTCGTCACCATTCTGCGGGAGCACCGGGTCATCCCATGAACGCGCTCTTCTCACGCAACGTCGCCGCGCTCTCTCCGAGCGCCACCCTCGCCGTTTCCGCCGAGGCGGCGCGCCTGCGGCGTGAGGGGGTCAACGTGGTGGACCTCGGCGCCGGCGAGCCCGACTTCCCGACGCCGAAGCTGGTGGCCGAGGCGGGGGTGCGCGCCACCGAGCAGGGGAAGACCAAGTACGCGGCGAACGAGGGCATCCTCGAGCTCCGGGCCGCGATTGCGCGCCGGCTCTCGTTGCTCTCGGGCGGCCGGGCGGTCAACGCGGACAACATCGTGGTGTCGAACGGGGCGAAGCAGTCGCTCCTGAACGCCTGCTTCTGCCTGTTCGGGGGCCGGGAGAAGGTGCTGATCCCCTCGCCGGCGTGGACGTCGTATCCGCAGATCATCCACCTGTCGCGGGCCACGCCGGTGGAGCTCGCGGGCGATCCGGAGTGGAGCCTCAAGGTGTCGGTGCGCGACCTGGACCGGGCGTGGGACGAGTCGGTGAAGGGGTTGATCATGAACTCGCCCGGCAACCCGACCGGCGCGGTGTACACCCTGGCCGAGCTGAAGGCGATCGCCGAATGGGCCGGGCGCAAGGGCGTGTGGATCGTCGCCGACGAGATCTACCGGCGCATCCACTACGGCGACGGCGTGGCTCCCTCGTTCCTGGACCTGCCGGACGACCTGCTGGAGCGCGTGGTGCTGGTCGACGGCGCCAGCAAGTCGTACGCGATGACCGGCTGGCGGATCGGCTTCGCGCTGGCCTCCCGGGAGCTGGCCAAGACGATGGCCGCGCTCCAGTCGCACACCACGTCTGGCGCGAACACGATGGCGCAGTGGGCGGCGGCCGAGGCGTTCGGGAACGATCTCGTGCAGCCCGAGGTCGAGGCGATGACGGCGCAGTTCCGGAGGCGACGCGACTATCTGGTCGGCCGGTTCCGCGCGGAGCTGCCGGGCGTGGAATTCGTCGAGCCGCTGGGCGCCTTCTACCTCTTCTTCCGGGTGGACGACGTGTTCAGCAAGCGGGTGCCGCACGCCACCGAGTTCTGCCGCCGGCTCATCGCCGACGAGGCGCTCGCGCTGGTGCCGGGGGCGGCCTTCGGCGACGACCGGTGGGTGCGGCTGAGCTACGCGGCGTCGGACGAGGCGCTCAGGGAGGGCGTGGATCGCCTGGTGAGGGAATTCGCGCGGCTGAAGACTGAGAAGCAAGACGCCGGCATGCAGAAGTCGGGGTAGTTGCGGGACGCCCAGCTGCGAGTGGTGACGAGCTGGGAGGGCTGAGGGGCCAGACCGGTGGTCAGTACTGTCCACCCGGACTAGCCCCTGACAGCTGCCGCCTCACGACCACTCGCCACTGTGCGTCGCGCAACTGACCCGTCCATCTGCTTCTAAGACCTTGTTTCTCCCGATTGCGCCGATGCTGGCTCCCCATCAGGGCAAGCCGTATATTTGCCGCCCGCATTCACTTGAGGCTTCCGCATGGGCATTGGCGGGCGGGTCGTCGAGCGCTCGGGTCGAGTGCCGCACATCAGCTACCGGTGGGATCCGGAGACGGACATTCTGACCGGCGCGATCAAGAGCGGGATGAAGAAGGCGGGCGGCCTGACGGGTTCGGTGGAGCTCGAGGGCAGCGACGGCTCGTTCGTCCTGCTCGACGTGGCGGGCGGCGCGATCCACGGCGTGGAGGTCGTGGTGTGGCCCGACGTGCGGACGGCCGCGGGGCTCACGCCGCCGCCGGAGGTCACCAGCGGCGACGTGATGCTGCCGACCCGCCGCTCGCAGCCGTCGGTGGCCGCCGTCGAGGTGGACACCGCGCTGGCCATCGAAACCAACCCCGCGGAATCCCTGTTCCACGTGCGGCTCGGGCCGCCGCGCCCGACCACGGCGGTCCGCGTGGCCGACGGCCTGCTGGTCGAGGTGGACGAGCAGGAGGAGCTGGCCGGGCTCTGGCTGCTCGACGTTCCGCCGTTCCCGGCCGACGAGCCGGCGTTGTGATCACGGCGATCGTGCAGGTTCGCTGCTCCCGCGACTTGATTCCCGAGACGGCGGAGGCGATCGCGGCCCTGGAGGGCGTGGCCGAGGTGTACTCGGTGTCGGGGGACTGGGACCTCGTCGCCATCGTGAAGGTAAAAGTCTACGACGACATCGCGCGGGTCGTGACGGAACGTTTGGTCCGGGTGCCCGGGATCCTGCGTACCCATACGATCAGCGCCTTCCGGGTGTACTCGAAGGCGGACCGCGAGGCAGGCTTCAACCTCGGCGAGCGCTAGGCCACCGGGCCTGCGGGCGGCGTTCCAGTCACCATGAAGATTGCGCATCTGGCGGACGTCCATCTCGGGTTCCGCCAGTTCCAGCGGCTCGACGCCTCCGGCGTCAACCAGCGCGAGGCGGACGTGGCCGCCGCGTTCCGGCACGCCATCGACGCGGTCATCGCGCAGCGCCCCGACGCCGTGCTGATCGCGGGCGACCTCTTTCACGCGGTCCGCCCCACCAATCGCGCCATCATCGAGGCCTTCACCGGGCTCCGGCGGCTCCGGCAGGCCCTGCCCGCCGCACCCGTCGCGCTGATCGCGGGGAATCACGACACGCCGCGCTCGGTGGAAGCCGGCTCCATTCTCAAGCTGATGAGCGCGCTGGGCGTGGACGTGGTGGACGACGCGCCGCGCCGCCTGCATTACCCGGCACTGGGTCTGTCGGTGCTCGCGGTGCCGCACGCGGCGCTGTTCGGGGAGCGCCGGAGCGACGAGTGGCGGCGCGACAGCCGGGCGCGCTACAACGTGCTGATGGTGCACCCCGAAATTCCGGGCCTTTTTCCCGAGGGCGTCACCGACTACGGCGGCGCGCGGGTGGACCTGGCCGAGCTGGGCGGCGGTGGAGACGGCGCGTTCGACTACGTGGCCCTGGGGCACTACCACATCGTGCACGAGGCGGCGCCGCGGATCTGGTACAGCGGCTCGCTCGAGTACACCAGCCCGAACATCTGGGGCGAGTGGCGCGAGGAGCACCGCCACGGGCTCACCAAGGGTCTTCTCGTGGCGGACCTGGACACGGGTCAGGTCACGCGCGTGAACGTCGCACCGCAGCGGAAGGTGTGGGACTTCGAGTGGCTCGACGCCACGGACATGACGGCGGAGGAGCTGGATGCCGCCATTCGCTCGCGCCTGGGCGAGCTGCCGTTCCCCATCGAAGGGGCCGTCGTCCGCCTGGTGGTGCGCAACGTTCCCCGTGCCCTCGCGCACGCCCTGGACCACGAGGCGATGCGTGCGTACCGCGCGGCGGCGCTGCACTTCCATCTCGACCTGCGCCGCCCGGAGCCGGACGGACGCCGGGTGGGCGTCGGGGGGCCGGGCGTGCGGCAGCCGCTGCCCGACCTGGTGGCGCAGTACCTGGGCCGGCGCCCGCTGGACGCCGACCTGGATCGCGACCGGCTCATCGCCCTGGGCCGCGGCTACCTGGACGAGGTGGAGCGCGCGCTGCTCGAGGGTGAGGGCTGATGCGGCTCCAGCGCCTGCGGCTGCTCAACTTCCGCCAGCACCGGGACACCGACCTGGAGTTCGGGCCGGGCCTCACCGGCATCATCGGCCCGAACGGCGCGGGGAAGAGCACGCTGCTCGAGGCGATCGCGTGGGCCATCTACGGGATGGACGCGGCGCGCGGCACCCGCGACTCCATCCGCTGGCGCCGGGCCAAGCCGCGCTCCGAGGTGCGGGTGGAGCTGGAGTTCGGCCTCGGGCCGCACGAGTACCGCGTGGTGCGGACGCTGTACGGGGCGGAGCTCTACCTCGACCGCTCCCCGCAGCCGATGACCACGTCGCTGGCCGAGGTGACCACGCGCCTGGTCCGGGTGCTGGGGATGTCGCGCGACGAGTTCTTCCACACCTACTTCACCGGCCAGAAGGAGCTGGCGGTGATGGCGGCGATGAAGCCGACGGAACGCGGCCAGTTCCTGTCGAAGCTCCTGGGCTACGACAAGCTGCGGCTGGCGCAGGAGCGGGTGCGGGTGCGGCGCAGCCTGCTCAAGAGCGAGCTGGGGGCGTTGGAGCAGGGGCGCCCCGATCCCGCTGCGCTCAGGGCCGCGCGCGAGCGGGCGGCGGCGCTGCTGGTGGAAGCGGAGCGGCAGGCGGGGGCGGAGGCGGAGCGCTTCGGCGCGGCGCAGGCGGCGCGGGAGCGGCACGCGCCGGCGTTCCGCGAGGTGGCGGAGCTCCGGGACCGGCACCTCGCGCTGGTCGCCGAGCGGCGGCTCAACGAGGAGCGGGTGCGGCAGGCGGTGGAGCTGGCGGCGCGGCTGACGTCGGAGCACGCGGCCGCCGCGGCGGCGGTGGCGGAGCAGGGCGCGCTGCGCTCCCAGCTCGAGCCGTACCCGGCGCTCAGAGGCCGATCTCGCGGCGATGGAGGCGCTGGCGCGCGACGCGGCGCGGCGCCAGACCCTGGAGGCGCAACTCGCCGAGATCGCGCTGCAGCGCGGCGAGGTCGAGCGCCGGCTCGCCGCGGCGAGCGCGGCGGCGGCCGAGGTGCGGGCGGTGGCCGAGCGGCTCGACGCCGAGAAGCGCGAGCAGGAGTCGCTCGAGCGCGAGTACGAGGAGCGACAGAACGTCTGGGTGCGTGAGCGGCAGGACGCGGAATCGAAGCGCCAGACGCTGCTCGACCAGTATCGGGATCTCGAGACGCAGCGCGCGCGTATCACGCAGGCGGGGGCCGAAGGCGCCTGCCCCACCTGCGGGCGGCCGTTGGCGGAGGAGTTCGGCGCCGTGCTCGAGCTGCTGACCACGCAGCTCGAAGAGGTGCGGTCGAACGGGCAGTACTTCCGCGGCCGCCTGGAGCAGTTGCAGGAGACGCCGCGCGACCTGGTGGCGCTCGAGGGGCGGCGGCGCGACGCGCGCGAGGCGGTCGAGCGCGACGCCCAGGCGCTGGCCGTCGCCACCAGCTCGGCCCAGGAGGCGGTCGGCCTGGAAAGGCAGCTGCGGCGCCACGACGAGCGCGCCGCGCAGCTCAGGGAGGAGGCGGCGCGCCTCCGGCCCGGGTACGAGGCGGCCCGTCACGAGGAGCTGCGCCGCCGGGTCGCCGCGCTGGAGCCGCTCGCCACGCGCTCGGAGCGCCTGGCCGCGGAGGCCGAGCGCGCCCCGGGCCTCGCGGCGGAGCTGGAGGCGGCGGACGCCCGTCGCGCGGCGCTGGTCGAAGCCCTGGCCGGCGTGGAGCGCGACCTCGCCGGCCTCGCCTACACGGAAGGCGCGTTTCAGGCCGCGGCGGTCGAGATGCAGCGCCTCGACGAGGCGGCCCGGCGCGGCGAGCTGGATCTCACGGTGGCGCGGGCCGAGCTGGCGGCGGCCGCGGAGCGCCTGCGGGCGGCGGAGCGGGCCGAGGAGGAAGCGGCGACCCGTGCCGAGCACGCCGCCCGGCTGCAGATGGACCTGCGGCTCCACAACGAGCTGGACCGCGCGCTCGGCGACCTCCGCACCGAGCTCAACCAGGAGATGCGTCCGGAGCTGGCGGCGCTGGCCGGCGAGTTCCTGGGCGCGCTCACCGACGGCCGCTACGACGAGGTGGACCTGGACGAAGACTACCGGCTCACCGTCATCGAGCACGGTGAGCCGTCCCCGGTCATCTCGGGCGGCGAGGAGGACCTGACCAACCTGGTGCTGCGGCTCGCGGTGAGCCAGATGATCGCCGATCGGTCGGGGCAGCCGCTGTCGCTGCTGGTGCTGGACGAGATCTTCGGCTCGCTCGACGACGCGCGGCGCGCCCGCGTCCTCGAGCTCTTGCGCGCGCTCGAGGGCCGGTTCCCGCAGGTGGTGCTGATCACGCACATCGAGGGCGTACGCGAGGCCGTGGACCGGGTCTTGCGGGTACGGTTCGACGAGGCCACGGGCGTGGCGGCCGTAGAAGAGGAACGGGGGACCCTGGCCCTCGACGGGGGTGGTGATGCGGATGTGGCAGCCTGAACGTGTGGCCCACGGGCCGCAGCAGGTGGGCGAACGCGACATTCCGGGGCTCAACCGGCTGTTCGCCGACGCCTTCACCGATCGGTACCGCCGCGACGGGCTGGTCGGGGTGCGGGTCCCGTTCCTGCACGCGGCGATCTGGCGCTACGCCATCGCCGACGCGGGAGAAGGCGCCATGCTCTGGCGCGACGAGCAGGACAAGGTCGTCGCGTTCAACATCGCCCATCGCTCGGGCACCGAAGGGTGGATGGGCCCGCTGGCCGTGCGGCCGGATCGCCAGCTGGGCGGCCTCGGCAAGGAAATCGTGCTGGCCGCGGCCGAGTGGCTCAAGCGACAGGGCGTCTCCGCCCTCGGCCTCGAGACGATGCCCCGCACCGTGGACAACATCGGCTTCTACAGCCGGCTCGGGTTCGTCCCGGGGCACCTGACCCTGACCATGACCCGCGACGTGCAGCGCTCCAGCGCCCGCGCCAGCTACGAGCTGCTCGGCGCCGTGGATCCCCGCGAGCGCGGCGGCCGGCTGCGCGACATCGACGCGCTGGTGCGGTCGCTCGCGCCCGGCTACGACTTCTCGCGCGAAATCGAGCTGACGCTGGACATGACCCTCGGCAACGCGATCACGCTGCGGCGGGACGGCCGGCTGGCGGCGTTCGCGCTGTGCCACTCCGCCCCCCTGGCCGAGGGCGGCACCCGCGACGAGCTCCGGGTGCTGAAGGTCGCGGCGACGGATCTCGACGCGCTGCTCGCCCTGCTCGACGCCGTCGGCGCCTGGGCGGCCACGCAGAGCATCCGCCGCGTCGCGGTGCGCTGCCAGACCGCCTACGAGGAAAGCTATCGGGCGCTCATCGCGAGCGGCTTCCGGGTGCGCTGGTCGGACCTCAGGATGACGATGACGGGCCACCCCGAGTCCGTGCCCGCGAGCGGGATCCTGTGGAGCAACTGGGAGATCTGAGCAGCACGCGTGGGCGGAAGACAGGTGGCAGAACAGTTGCGAGACGGCGAGTGGTGAGTGGTGGTGAGTCGAGAGAGTGCGGGAGCGAGACCCCTCCCAACCGCCAACTCAGCTGGCAACTCGACTCTCCCGTCTCGTCACCACTCCCAGCTCAGCGTCTCGCCACTCGTCCGACGACCTCTATCTGCCGGCTGCCGTCGCGACGGTAGCGCCCGCGTAGTACGCCGACGCGCGATAGCGCGCCACGCCGCGCGTGGCCAGCAGCTTGACCAGCACGGCGAGGGGGACCGCCACCAGCAGCCCGACGAACCCCAGCAGCAACCCGAACAGCGCCAGGGCGATCATCACCCAGACGGGATTGAGGCCCACCGCGCCGCCCACGATGCGCGGCCCCGTGATGACCTGGTCCATGAACTGCACTACCGCGAACACCCCGATCAGCTGCACCAGCGACGGGCCGATCGCTCCTGAGGCGAGCGCGAGCACGAGGCCGGGGATCAGGCTCAGCGGCAGCCCGATGTAGGGGATGAGGTTGCCGAGGCCCGCGCTCACCGCCACGAGCAGGGGCCCCGGGAAGCCGAGCACGGCGAGCCCGATGCCGGTCAGGGTCGCCACCAGGGTGGCCTCGGTGAGCTGCCCGCGCACGAAACGGCCGAGCTGCCCGTCGTACTCGCGCACGAACCCCAGCACCTCGCCGCGCCGGGCCGGAGGGACCAGGCCCTCGACCCATCCCGTGATCTTCTCCCAGGAGTTCAGCAGGTGATACGTCACGACCGGTGTCACCACCAGGAAGCCGACCACCGTGAGCGCGAGGCTCACGCCCTTCCCGATCCCCAGGATGCCGCCCCACACGCCGCGTGCCAGGTCCTGCCAGCGGGATTGGGCGATGGCCACCAGGTCGCTCGCCTGGAGGCTGCGCAGCTTGGCGGCCTGCCCCTCGGTGAGCAGTCCCTGGTTGCTGGCGAGAAAGCTGGTGCGCAGGCGGTCGAGCCAGTCGGCCAGGCGGGCGAGCAGCACCGGCAGCTGCTGGGCCAGCTGGACCACCTGCCGCTGTATGGCGGGCACGAGGAGCGCGATCAGCACGATCAGCGCGGCCAGGAACGGCAGGAGCACGAGCAGGCTTCCCAGCCAGCGCGGCACGCGGCGGCGGCCCAGCCAGGCGACCGCGGGCGAGAGGAGGTAGGCGAAGGCGAGGCCCAGGACGAACGGCGCGAGCAGCGTGCCCGCGGCCCACAGCAGCCAGACGGCGACGAGGGCGGAAGCGATCGCGAGCAGCCGGGCGACCCGGGGGTCTCGGCGCTCCTGCCACAGCGCCGCCACCAGCAGCGCGTAGGCGACCAGCGGCGAGAGGACCTCCCGCACGGCCCACAGCAGCAGCGCCAGGAGCAGGATCGCGGGCGCGATCAGCCCCACCACCCGGGTCGCACGACCGGTGGCGCCTTCCAGCTGTCCGGGCGGCGTCGTCATCGGCGCGGCGCTACCACGCCGAGCGCCCGGTGACGACCCGCCGGATGAGCAGGATGAGGCCGGCGGCGAGGAAGAGATGGATCCAGCCGGCGTGGACGGGCGCGATCCAGACGCCCACGATCCAGACGGCCAGGCAGAGGAGGCCAAGTACCAGCGACAGGTTCATGTTGCGATGCTCCATGCGGAAGCGAGAGTCGAGGGTTCAGAACAGCTGCCGGAACTTGGCGTCTCGGAACTCATCTGTCACCCGTAGTAGTTTCTCTCCCAACTGTGCTCTCGCAGGGCATCGCGCAGGGCGGGCGTCAGCTTCCTGCCGTCGCTCGCCGCGACGTTGACCCGCGCGTGCGCGACGGTGCGCATCCCGGCGATGACCGTGCTCACCGCCTCGTGGCTCAGGCAGAAGCGCAGCGCGCCCTCGGTCAGGGTCTTCGCCTCGCGGAGCAGCACCGGCTCGAGCCTGGCGACCCGGGCCGCAACCTGGGCGGGCCGGTCGCCCCCGAAGTAGCGGTGCCGCCAGTCGCCCGGCGGGAACGTGACGCCGGGCCGGATGGCGCCGGTGAGCCCACCCTCGTCGAACGGCACGCGCACGATCACGCCCACGCGGCGTTCGTGGCAGGCGGGGAAGAGCCGCCGCTCCGGTGACTGGTCGAAGATGTTGTAGATCACCTGCACGCACTCGATCAGGTCGCAGGACCGGACGGCCTCCAACCCGTTGTCCGGGTCGTGGTCGTTGATCGAGATGCCGACGTGGCGAACCGTGCCCGCGGCGATCAGCGCGCCGAGCGCGCGCTCCACCTGCGGCCAGTCGCTCTCGCGCAGCCACTCGTCCCGCCACACGTGGAACTGCAGCAGGTCGATCGGCCGCCCGATGTTCGCCGCGCTGATCTCGGCGCAGCGCGTGACGTGGGCGGCGGGGAACGCCGCCGCGAGCGATGTCCCCGGCGGAGCGGGCCAGACGCGGTTCGCGGGCGGGAGCTTGGTCGCGACCACGATCGGCTCGCGGCGCCGGGCGAGGGCCCGGGCCACCAGCCGCTCGCTGTGGCCGTCGCCGTAGGCGAGCGCGGTGTCCACGAAGGTGACGCCAAGGTCGAATGCGGCGTCGAGCGCGGCGAGCGACGCGGCGTCGTCTCCGCCCTGCCACATCGCACCCCCGATGCCCCAGGCGCCGAACCCGATCTCCGACACTGTGTAGCCAGTGCGTCCAAGCTGCCGAATTTCCATGCCGTCGCCGCTCCTCGCCGGCTCGCTTCGCTCTTGACACGTTTCAGGCTGAATCCTACCTTCGCCACAGACCATTGGAAGTGGAGCGAAGAGACTAGTTATTGAGCCAACAGGTCCGATGGTGGTCCCATATGCGTTGGTGGACGTCAGGCCCCTTCGGTGGGGTAGGCGGAACCCGATGTGCGGGGCCAGGGGTTCGATTCGGGCTTCAATAACCCTCTTCGCTCCCGTCTATTCGCCCCGGGCTCCGGCCCGGGGCGATCCGTTTCCGGGGGTACGCGGCCGCCGGCTTTCCCGCACCACGTCCAGGAAGACGCGTGGCGCCCGGAGGGGCCGCCGGCCGGACAGGGCGCCGGCCATCATCAGCGCGGCCCACGCCAGGTAGAGGGCCGCGACGGCCTCCCGCGTTCCGGGCCAGGCGAACTGCACCAGCCACAGCACGAACAAGCCCGCGGCCTCCCACCAGTCGAACGTCATCTCCATCAAGAGCAGCATCGCGACCAGCGACTGCGCGAGGGTGAGGGCGATCTCGAGCTGCTGCTCGGCGTCGAAGTGGAACGCGATCCATCCGCCGCCCGCCGCGGCGTGCGACCAGCCGAAGACCAGCGGGATCATCGCCGCCAGGATCGTCCACTGGTTGATGTTGCTCGAGACCATGTTCATCAGCGCCATGGGGGCCTTGTCCACCCGCTTCGCCCAGTAGAAGGCGGACACCTTCTCGGGGAACTCCGAGAGGAACGGGGCCACCCACTGCACGAAGACGAAGTCGCTCACCCCCATCACGGCGGCGATGCCGAGCATGGACTCGAGGAACGGCGCCGCGGTGAGGTAGAGCAGCGCGCCGCCCAGCAGGAACAGGCCGATGACGGCGGCGCCGCGCCGCGCCCCACCCAGGTTGTAGGCCCAGCGCGAGACGGCGGGCGCGTCGGCCAGCTCTTCCTCCGCGTGGGGCGGCACCTTGATGAGAAACCACAGGTAGGCGAGGTACAGGACGACCAGGACCGCGGCGTCCCCCACCGCGATCGAGCGCTTGAGCAGGATGACGGTGAAGTAGAGGAGCGGCGGCAGCAGCCCCATGACCTCGATCGCGTGCTCGCGGTCCAGCGTGATGGTCGGGAGCCGGCCGCGCGTCCGGCGCCCGAAGAACGCGGCGACGAAGTAGATCATCGGCCAGGCGAGGCCGACGAGCAGGCGGATCGCGCCGGTGAGGTTCGCGATCGCGAGGTGCGCGCGGCCCGGGTCCTTCCCGGCCTCCCACGCGATGACCGCCTCGACCGCGAATTCGGGCAGCGTCTGGAGCCACGCCAGCGCCGCCAGCGCGAGGCCCTGGGAGATGAGGAACTGCGCCGCTTCCGCGCCCCACGCGACCAGAAACGCGGACAGCAGGATGGCGGGGAAGGTCCACAGCGCGGAGACGGCCGCGGCCCCGGCCGCGTGACCGCGGCTCGTGGCCGCGGCGGCCGCGCGTCCCACGGCGCCGCCGAGGGCGCCCAGCGGCTTGACTGTCACGCGGGTCCGGGCATTATGTGTCTTGGTTCGCGAAGTTAACGGTCGCTGCTCACCTCAACAAGCAAGCGGCGCATGAGCCCACAGGTCGTCGTCACCCGGCGCTCGCACTTCAACGCCGCCCACCGCCTCTACAACCCGGCGTGGTCCGACGCGGAGAACGCGCGCGTCTTCGGGCCGTGCGCCAACCCGAACTCGCACGGGCACAACTACAACCTCGACGTGTCGGTGACCGGCGAGGTGGACCCCGCCACCGGGTACGTGATCGACATCCAGGTCCTGAAGCAGATCATCGAGGAGCGGGTCCTGCGCCGCCTCGACCACCGGAACCTCAACCTCGACGTCGCCGACTTCGCGCACACCAACCCCACCGCCGAGAACATCGCCGCCTGGTGCTGGCAGCAGCTGGCGCCCGCCATCCCGCGCGGGCGGCTGTGCCGCGTGGTGCTGTGGGAGACCGAGCGCAACCTCGTCGAGTACACCGGAGGCTGACGTGGACCTGTCGAAGGCGCAGTTCGAGGAGCTGGTCGAGGAGATGCTGCGGCGCCTCGACGAGGACCCGGAGCGGCCGGGCCTGAAGAAGACCCCGCACCGGGTGGCCGCCTCACTGCGCTGGCTCACCCGCGGTTGCTGCCTCGACGCCGAGCGGGTGGTCCGGGACGCGATGTTCGAGGAGCCTCACGAGAGCATGGTGCTGGTCCGCGACATCGAGCTGTACTCGATGTGCGAGCACCACATGCTCCCCTTCTTCGGCTCGGCGCACGTGGCCTACCTGCCCAACGGGCGGATCGTCGGCCTCTCCAAGATCGCGCGCGTGGTGGACATCTTCGCCCGCCGGCTGCAGGTGCAGGAGCGGCTCACCGACCAGATCGCGGACGCCCTCCAGGGCACCCTCGAGCCCGCCGGCGTGGGGGTCGTGGTCGAGGCGTACCACCTGTGCATGATGATGCGCGGGGTGGAGAAGCAGCACTCGAAGACGGTGACGTCGGCGCTCCGCGGCGCCTTCCGCGACGACCCGCGCACCCGCGACGAGTTCCTGCGGCTGGTCCAGGGCGGCTTCCGCATCACGTGAGCGAGCCGCCGCTGTTCGGCCGGACCGCGGTCGTGAGCGGCGCGTCGCGCGGCATCGGGCTCGCCGTCGCCGAGGAGCTGCAGGCGGCCGGCGCCCACGTGGTGCGCCTGGCGCGCAGCCTCGGCGACGCCGAGGGCGGAGCGGCGGACCGACCTCGCCTGCGACGTCACGGACCCCGCTGCCGTCGCCCGCACCACCCGCCGGGTGCTGGATGCGCGCGGCGCCCCGGACATCCTGGTGAACGCCGCCGGCGTCTTCCTGGTCAGCGCGCTCGCCGAGACGACGCCCGAGGCGTTCGCCGCGCAGCTCGCGGGCAACCTGGTGGCGCCGTTCCTGGTGCTGCGCGCCTTCCTGCCGGCGATGGTAGAGCGGGGGCGGGGGTTGATCGTGACGATCGGGTCGGTGGCCGACCACCAGCCGTTCGCCGGCAACGCCGCCTACGGCGCCGCCAAGTCGGGGCTGCGGGGCCTCAACGCCGTGCTGGTCCGGGAGCTGCGCGGCACCGGCGTCCGCGCGACCCTGCTCTCGCCCGGGCCGGTGGACACGGCCATCTGGGACGCGGTGGATCCCGACTCGAGGCCGGGCTTCACCAGGCGCGCGCGACATGCTCAAGGCCGAAGACGTGGCGGAGGCGGTGCTGTTCGTCGCCACCCGCCGCGACCAGGTCGCGATCCCCGAACTCCACATCGAGCCGAGGCCCTAGTGCGATCGTTGCGGCTGCTCCTCACCACGCTGGCGCTCGCCCCGGGCGCGCTCGCCCAGGGCGCGCCGCACCTGCCGCCGCTGCCGGACTCGAGTGGCTGGGGCGTGCCCATCCTGGCGCTGGGCCGCGCGCCCGACGGCACCATCTGGGCCGGGACCTACGGCGAGGGCATCTACCTCCTCCGGCCCGGCGCCCCGGCGTGGGAGAGCCTCCGCGCCGACTCCGCCGGCCGCGGCATCTCCTTCGACTACGTGCACGCGTTCGCCTTCAGCGACCGCGGCGCCGCGTGGTACGGCACGGTGGGCAACGGGTGGGGCGTCACCGAGGACGGCGGGCACACCTGGCAGAACTGGGAGTACCGCGCCCTCGGACCCAAGTGGCAGTACGTCGCCCCCAACGGCCTGGTGTATCGCGGCGACACGCTGTTCATCGCCACGGCGGACGGCATCAGGTACACGCCCGACGACGGCGTCACCTGGATGGCGGTGACGGACTCCGGCGCCGGCGCGCTGCCCAGCGCCTACGTCCTCACCATCGCGGCCGCCCGCGACACCGGGCTGTGGGTGTCGACGCTGCGGGGGCTGGTGCGGTGGCGGCCCCGCGGCGCGCCGCAGCCGGCCGACCCGCCGCCGGTGCCGGCGCTCGGTGCCCGGGTTCGCGCGATCTTCGTCGTGACCGGCGAAAAGGCCGTGGTGCCCCTGGTGCTGGGCGGCGAGCACTGCCCGGGGTACATGCGCCCGAAGCGCCGCGACGTGAAGGCCTTCTGGCAGTGCTCCGCCGTGCTGATGCGCGACGCCCCGCCCGCGGGCCGCGCGGTGCGCGACCTGGCGGGCTGCGACCACCTGATGTGCGCGGGCGCCACCAGCAGTGGCGCGTTCCTGACCAGCAGCCGGATGGGCTTCGCGATGTGGACGCCCGGCGCCACCGCGCGCTCGCGCGACGTCTACGCCGTGCTGCCGCCGCCGCCCGGCGCGGCGGGCGACACCATCTTCGGGACGGCCTGCGGCTTCCTGGGCGCTCAACCGGCGGCCTGCCTCGTCACCGGCGACACCGCGGGCGTGCGCGCCCCGGCGCCGCTGCTGCATTCGATCTTCGGCCGCCCCATCGCGCACACCGACCAGCCGTTCATCGACCAGACCTACCGCTACGGCTCGACGATGGGCGGCAACTTCCAGCAGCACCAGGGCGTCGAGTTCAACAATCCGCGCGGGACCCCGGTGCACGCCATCGGATCGGGGGTCGTCGTGTGGTCGGGCCCCGCGGAGCGGGGCGCCCTGACGGTGGCGATCCGCCACGACACGACCCTCACGGTGGACGGCCGGCCGATGTACCTGTTCTCCACCTACTATCCACAACTCGCGCCTGCTCGTCTCGGTCGGCCAGCACGTCGTGCGCGGGCAGGTGATCGCGCACGTGGGGAACACGGGCCGCGCCACCAACGAGCACCTGCATCTGGAGGTGCACGTCGCGCCGACCGATCAGGTGAGAGCGATCGTGGATTCGGCGCAGCGGTACCCGCCGTACACCGTCAACCCGGAGCTGTGGATCGAGCCGCTGCCGGAGACCGGTGTCGTGGCCGGCCAGGTGTGGGACGCGGCCGGCCGCCCGGTGCCGCAGGCCCGCATCTACGGACTGGTGAAGCCGGAGCCGCAGGAGACGCCGTTCGCCTACGCGGAGACCTACGGCGACCGGGCGCACTCCGATCCGGTGTACCACGAGCACTTCGCCGTGGGCGACGTGCCGCCGGGCGAGTACGACCTCGGCGTCACGATCGACGGGAAGAAGGTGTTCCGGCACGTCGTCGTCGAAGCGCGGAAGGTCACCTGGGTCGAGTTCCGACCCTGAGACGGGCCAACTCTGCCACGCCGCAACTCGTGTTCATCGAGCTGACCGAGATCCTCCGCTGTCCCAACGACCACCCCGAGTCGTACGTGGTGGCGACGCCGATCGTGATGGAGGGCCGCCGCATCGTGCGCGGCGTCGTCGGCTGCCCCGAGTGCCAGGCCGAGTTCCCGATCATCGACGGCGTGGCGTACTTCGGTATCGGTGAATCGCCGGGGCTCGCGGCGATCCCCCCGGGCGTGCCGGCATCCTTCCCTCCAACTGCGGGGCCCCTGCCGGCCCGCCCGGAGGAATCACCGCTCGCCCCACCAGCGCCGGCGCCTGCCTACGACGCCGCCGCGCTCGCCGCCTTTCTCAACCTCAGCGGCCCCGGCGGCTACGCGCTGCTCGTCGGAGCGACGGCGCGCTTCGCCGCGGACATCGTCGCCGCGGTGCCCGGCGTGCACTTCGTCGCGGTGAACGCCCCGCCCGGGGTGTCGCCTTCGCCGATGCTGTCGCTGCTCCGCTCCCCGCGGGTCCTCCCCTTCACGGTCGGCGTCGCTGCGCGGCGTGGCCCTCGGCGCCGATCACGCGGCCCCGCCATGGCTCGCCGAGGCGAAACGCGTGCTGCTGCCGGGCCTCCGGCTGGTCGTCGAAGACGAGCGCGCCAGCTCCGAAGGCCTCACGGAGCTGGCGCGCGGCGCCGGCCTGCTGGTCGGGGAGAAGCGCCCCGCCTAGTCCACCATCACCGGCGCCTCGTCCGCATACAGCGCGTCGATCTGCCGCTGGTACTTCTGCTCGACGACGCGCCGCCGCACCTTGAGCGTCGGCGTCAGGTCCCCGTTCTCGATCGAGAAGTCGTGCTCCAGCACCAGGATCTTCTTCGGCAGCTGGTAGCCCGCCAGGTCGGGCAGCATCTTCGCCACCTCGCGCTCCATCTTGGCCTGCACCTCGGGCAGCCGGATCAGCCCGCGGTGGTTGGCGAACGCGAGCTGCTTGTAGACGGCCCACCGCTCCAGCTGGTCGAAGTTCGGCACCACCAGCATGATGCAGAACTTCCGCCGGTCGCCGAGCATCACGGCGTTGGCGACGTACTTGTTGTGCTTGACCAGCTGCTCGATGGGCTGCGGCGCCACCTTCTTCCCGCCCGCCGTGACGATGAGGTCCTTCTTGCGGTCGGTGATCCGCAGGCACCCCTCGGCGTCCAGCTCCCCGATGTCGCCGGTGTGGAACCAGCCGTCGGGCTCGAGGGCCTCGCGGGTGGCGTCGGGCTTGTTGTAGTAGCCCTTCATCACGTGGCGGCCGCGGGTGAGGATCTCGCCGTCGGGCGCGATCCTGACCTCGACGCCGTGAATCGGCGGCCCCACGGTGCCGATGCGCACCCGCTCCAGCAGGTTCACGCAGATCACCGGCGAGGTCTCGGTCAGCCCGTAGCCCTCGAGAATCGGCAGGCCGGCGGCGTAGAAGAACTTGGCGATGTCCGCCGGCAGCGGCGCGCCCCCCGACACGAAGAACCGCAGGTGCCCGCCGGTGCGCGCCTTGAGCTTCGAGAACACCAGGCGCTGCGCCAGCGCGTACTGCCGGGCCAGCAGGGTGGGCGGCCGCTCGCCGGCCAGCCGGCGGTCGGCCCACCGTTCGCCCACGGCCTTCGCCCAGAAGAAGATCCGCTTCCTGATCGGGCTCCCGGCCAGCGCGTTCTCCAGCACCCGCGCGTACATCTTCTCGTACAGGCGCGGCACCGAGGTCACGATGGTCGGCCCCACCTCGATGAGGTTCGGCGGGCACGGTGTCGATGCTCTCGGCGTAGTGGATCGTGGCGCCGGCGTGGAACATCAGGTAGTGCCCGGCCATGCGCTCGAAGATGTGCGACAGCGGCAGGAAGCTCAGGGTCGAATCGGTCGGCCCGACGGAGAACGACTCGAGAGCGCTGATCACGTTCGACCAGATGTTGTCGTGGGTGAGCATCACGCCCTTGGGCTCGCCCGTCGTGCCGGACGTGTAGATGATCGTCGCGACGTCGTCCGGCCTGGCGGAAAGCGCCTCCTCCCGGAAGCGGGCGCCCGCCCCCGCCGCCTCCGCCTCGGCGCCCATCGCGTACAGGCCCGCCAGCCCGATCACCCCGGGGCCCGTCGCGTCGGGGTCCATCGCGATGACGTGCCCGAGCGCCGGCAGGCCTTCCCGGATCTCGGTGACCTTGGCGAGCTGCGCCGCTGACGACACGAAGATCGCGACCGCGCCCGCGTCCCTGAGGATGTAGTCCAGCTGGCGGGCCGGCAGGGTGGGATAGATCGGGACGTCGGTCGCGCCGATCGCCAGGCAGGCGAAGTCCGCGACCAGCCAGCCCGGCCGGTTCTCCGACAGGATCGCCACCCGGTCGCCGCGCTTGACCCCGAGCCGCTGCAGGGCGAGCCCGGCACGGCGCACGCGCTCGGCCAGCTCCTGGTGGGTGAGCGACCGCCACGCGCCGCCCCTGGGCTTGCAGGCGACGGCCTTGGGCTTGCGGCCGTGCCGCTCGACCGCGTCGTAGAACAGCCGGGTGAGCGTGCCCTTCTGGTGCTCGGACACGGCGTCCCTCGCTATTGGAAGTGCACCACGAACGTGACGGGCGATCCGGGCACGACGGTGCCGACCGCGCGGCGGGCGGTCGCCTGCACCACGACGGAGTCGGGCTGCGGGGGCGGGCCCTGCCGGCGGACGATGACCGTCGCCGTGCCGCGTGCCGATGTGCTGGTCACCACGGCGGCCGAGAGCGAGTCGTTGCCCAAGGTCACCGTGGCCACCTTGAGGCTGTCGAACACGGGGTACAT
The DNA here is from genome assembly GCA_963729955.1 of uncultured Gemmatimonadales bacterium. Taxonomy (GTDB): domain Bacteria; phylum Gemmatimonadota; class Gemmatimonadetes; order Gemmatimonadales; family JACORV01; genus Fen-1245. The sequence goes on along the minus strand of CAVSQA010000001.1, from coordinate 27,751 downwards.
GATGGCGAACCGCACCGTGTCGCCGATCGAGCCCCAGTTCAGGCCCTGGGGGACGGTGTCGGTCCTCAGGTCGAGTAGCTCGGCGGAGAGCGGCGTCCGCAAGACCGAGTCCGTAGCGAGCACGGTGTCCACGGTCGCGCCCACGGTCGCCAGCGAGTCCGGCGCCCGCAGCACCGTGACGACGAACGGGGCCGACTGGAGGTTCTCCGCCAGCGCGATCACGCGCCCCGTGCCGGGCACGCGGCCGGTGACGGAGAGCGTCGCGCTGTCCACCAGGATGGTGGTGTCGAGCGCGATCAGCCGCACCGCGGCGCCGGTCACGGTGTCGCCGGCGCGGTCGAGCACCTGCACGCCGAGGCGGAGCGTATCGAACTCCTCGAGGTTGCCTGGCGGCGTGCGCGGGGAGACGATCACGATGGCGACGGGCGTCGACGCGTCGGTCGAGTAGCCCTGGCAGCCGGCGGCGCCCAGGCTGACGAGCGCGCACGCCACGAGCGGCGTGGCGTGACGAATGGTCAGGCTCCTTCCAGGCCTACGGATCGCTCGGGAGCAGCGGGGCCCTCGATCTCGCGCAGCGCCCGCTCCGCGTGGCCTATCCACCGCTGGGCGTCCACGCCGCGCGGAGGATTGCCGAGAAACGCCTTGAGGTGCCGGGTGGCGTCTTCCGTTTCGCCGCGCTTGAGCAGGAGAAACGCGAGCCCGTAGTGCGCGCCGGCCAGCGTCGCGTCGGCCTCGAGCGCCATCCGGTAGTGCCGGATCGCGTCCTCCACCTTCCCGGTGCGGCTGAAGGCGATGGCCAGGTTCTGGAGGATGCGCGGCTCTCTCGGGTGATCGCGCAGCGCCAGGCGGTAGCTGGTGATGGCCGCGTCGTAGTCTCCCTGGCGCTCGAGCGCCAGGGCTTCATTGAGGTAGTCGAGGCGCTGGGGCTGGATCGGTCGGTTGTCTGCGGCCCGGCCGCCCAGGAGACGCCGGAAGAGACCCATGAACCGGCAAGATAGTAATCGCCCAACCGGTCGGCAACGGCCAACCTACGAGGGCCGGTGCCGGGGTCAGGGTACCGGGGCGCGGGGTTCGGGAGGCATATTCCCGGGCACGGCAGGCGCCGCTTCCCGGAGCCTGAACTCGAGCCAAGGCTTCACGATGCCACGCACCCCCAAGCCTCCACAGGCCCGCAGCGTGATGGAGGTGGATTGGCCGTTCTTCGGCGAGCTGTGCCGGGGCCTCGCGCTCAAGGTCACGCGCGACTACCAGCCGGACCTCGTGGTGGGCATCGCCCGCGCCGGGGTGATTCCGGGCGCGGTCATCGCCAGCATCATGCGCTGCGACTTCGCCTCGATCACCGCGACCCGGGTGCGCGAGGGCGAGGCGCCCGCCCTGGTCTCGCGTCCCACGCTGAGCCCCAAGGGGCGGAAGGTCCTGCTGGTGGACGAGACCTGCGATTCGGGCGACACGATGCGGCTCGCGGCGTCGGTGATGCGGGAGGAAGGCGCGAAGGCCCTCAAGACCGCGGTCTCGTTCCGCTGCGGCGACTACCAGCCCGACTACTCGGCGCTTCAGACCACGGCCTTCATCATCCTGCCGTGGGACCGGTGGGTGATCGCCGACGGCCAGCTCGTGATCCGGCCCGACTACGAGGCCGCGCTCGCGGAGGCCGGCACGCCGGTCAAGCGGGCCACCTCGTGACGGCGGCCGGCGGGATGCGGGACCGTCTCACCGAGGCCGTGAAGGGCGCGCGCGCCGGCTACGTCGAGGTGCGGTTCGAGCGCACGCGCTCCAGCCGCGTCGGGTTCCGCGGCCGGCGCCTCGAGGTGGCGGCGGAGAGTGTCGATGCCGGCGGCTGCGTCCGGGTGCTCCTCGACGGGCACGGGTGGGGCGTGGCCACGTTCACCCGGCTGGACGACCTGCCGCGGATGATCGAAGCCGCCGAGGCGGCGTCGCGGGCCGTGATCCTCGACGAGCGGATCGTGCTGGCGGAGGTGCCGGCGCGCACGGACGAGGTCGTGCCGGCGATCGACGGCGACCCGTTCGAGGTTCCGCTGGCGGAGAAGCGCCGCTTCCTCGAGGGGCTGAACGGGCTGATGCTCGCGGCCTCCGGCAAGATCGCCGACACGCAGTCGAGCTACTACGACGAGCGCACCGAGTGGTACTTCGCCAACAGCGAGGGCACCTGGCTCCACGAGATGCGCCCCGAGATCGGCGTCTCGGCCCTCGCCACCGCGCGGGACGGCGACACCATCGAGCGCTACCACGACGGCGTCGGGTTGCGCCGGGGGTGGCGCAGCGTGCAGGGGCTCGAGGCGACGTTCACCAACGCCGCCGAGATGGCGGTGAAGCTCCTCTCGGCGCCGGCGGTGAAGGGCGGAACGTACCCGGTGGTGCTGGATCCGCGGCTCGCCGGCGTGTTCGTGCACGAGGCGTTCGGCCACCTCTCGGAGGCCGACTTCGTCTACGAGAACCCGCAGGCCCGGGAGATGATGACGCTCGGGCGCCGCTTCGGCAGCGACATCGTGAATATCGGCGACGACGGGAGCGCCGTAGGGCTCCGCGGCACGCTGCCCTACGACGACGAGGGCACGCCCACCCAGAACACGCGGCTGATCGAGCACGGGATCCTGGTCGGGCGCCTGCACTCGCGCGAGACGGCCGCGAAGATGGGCGAGCGGCCCACCGGCAACGCGCGCGCCATCGGCTTCCGCTTCCCGCCGATCGTTCGCATGACCAACACCTACATCGAGGGGGGGAGCGGCACCTTCGAGGACCTGATCGCCGACGTCAAGCTGGGCGTCTACGCGCTCGACATGATCGGCGGGCAGACGTTTCTCGAGAACTTCTCCTTCTCCGCCGCGCACGGCTACATGATCCGCGACGGCAAGGTCGCCGAGATGGTCAAGGACGTCGTGCTGGCGGGGAACCTCTTCAAGACGCTGCAGAGCATCGACCGGCTCGCCGGAGACTTTCGCTTCAACCAGATGGGCGGCGGATGCGGGAAGGGCGGCCAGTTCCCGTTGCCGGTGACCGAAGGCGCGCCGCACGTGCGGTTCGCCGAGCTCCTGGTGGGCGGCGAGGTCGAGTCCTGAACGCCGCGGCGGCACCGGCGACCTCGCCCCGCCGCCGCATCGCCGGCTACGCCTTCGCCCTCGGTGCCGGCGCGCTGTGGGGCACCACCGGCCCCCTCTCGACGCTGCTGTACGCCGAAGGGGAGGCGATCACCGGGATCGGCTTCTGGCGCGTGCTGCTCGGCACGCTCGCGCTCGCGGCGTACGGCCTGCTGTTCCGGCGCGAGCTGTTCACGGTGGACCGGCGAGGCCTGCTGCTGGTCGGTCTGGGCGGCGGCGCGCTGGTCGCGCTGTTCGAGGTGGCCTACCAGTTCGCGATCGCGGGCGCGGGCGTGGCGAGCGCCGCGGCGCTGCTCTACACGGCGCCGATCATCGTGGCCCTGCTGGCCTGGCCGCTCCTGCACGAGAAGCTGACGCGCGGGCGCCTCCTGCTGGCCGTGGTCGTCGGGGTCGGTGCGGTGCTCGCGGTGCAGGGCGGCTCGCACGGCGCCGACCTGGCCGGCGTGGCGACGCCGCGGCTCGCGCTGGGCGTGGCGGGCGGGCTGCTCGCGGCCCTGAGCTACGCCGGCACGACGCTGCTGGCGCGCTTCGCCGTGCCGCGCTACGGCGTGGTGCAGGTGCTGCTGCTGGAGATCACGGGAGGCACGGTGCTGCTCGGCATCATCCTCCCGCTCGCGGGCCGCGCGCCGGTGCCCCCGGCGACCGCCGGCGGGTGGATCTACCTCCTGGCGCTGGTCCTCGGCACGGTGCTGCTCGCCAACGTCTTCTTCTTCTCCGGGGCCAAGCGGATCGAGGCGGCGCCCACCGCCGTCGCGGCCACCATCGAGCCGGTGGTGGGCACGCTGCTGGCGCTCGCGCTCTTCTCGCAGCGCCTGACGGCCATCGGCTGGCTCGGCCTCCTGATGGTGGTGGGCGGCGTGGCGGGCGGGTACGTCGAGGAGGCGCGAAACCCGAGCTAGGCCGCGCGCATTTATTCCGCCTGCCTGCACTGACACCTCCCTAACGCCTTCCAGCTAGCGCTCTGCATCGTAGGTAGCGTCACCGAGACGCAGCGGGGGCGTTCACGGACACGATCGAGCAGCTCAACGATGCGCTGGCCGACCGCTACCGCATCGAGCGCGAGCTCGGCGCGGGCGGGATGGCCACGGTCTACCTCGCCGAGGACCTGCGCCACCACCGCCAGGTCGCGCTCAAGGTCCTGCGTCCCGAGATCGCCGCCACCCTGGGCGCCGAGCGCTTCCCCCGCGAGATCGAGATCGCCGCCCGGCTCCAGCATCCCAACATCCTGCCGCTGCTCGACTCCGGCGAGGCCGCGGGCTTCTTCTTCTACGTGATGCCGTACGTCGAGGGCGAGTCGCTGCGCGAGCGGCTGGCGCGCGACGGCGAGCTGCCGGTCCCCGACGCGGTGCGGATCCTGAGGGAGGTGGCCGACGCGCTGAGCGACGCGCACGCGCACGGCGTGGTGCACCGCGACATCAAGCCCGACAACGTCATGCTCTCGGGCCGGCACGCGCTGGTGACCGACTTCGGCGTGGCGAAGGCGGTCACGGAGGCCACCGGGCGGCAACGCTGACCACGGCCGGCGTGGCGCTCGGCACGCCGGCCTACATGGCGCCGGAGCAGGCGACCGCCGATCCGCACCTGGACCACCGCGTGGACATCTACGCGCTCGGGCGTGCTGGGGTACGAGCTGCTGACGGGCCGGCCGCCGTTCTCGGCGACGACGGCGCAGGAGATGCTCGCGGCCCACGTGACGGCGGAGCCCGAGCCGCTGGCGAAGTACCGGCCCGCGGTGCCGCCGGCGCTCGCGGCGGTGGTGATGCGGTGCCTGGCCAAGAAGCCGGCCGACCGCTGGCAGACGGCGGACGAGCTGCTGCCGCAGCTGGAGCCGCTGGCCACGCCGAGCGGCGGGATGACGCCGACGCGGCGCGACCCGTGAGCCCGCTGGCGCGGTGGCCGCGTTCGGCGAGGTGGGCAGCGGCGTGGCCGCGCTGGCGGTGGTCGCGCTCGCGGTCACCCAGCTGCTCAAGTCCAAGCCGCTCAACATCACCGTCCTCGGACATCACGCCGGTGACGAGTCACCCGGGGTGGAGTTTCAGCCAGCCATCTCGCCCGACGGGAAGAAGGTCGCGTACGTCGCGGCCCGATCGGGCTCCCGCACCTGGTCGTCCGCAGCACCGTGAACGTCGCGGGCGGCGGCGAAGTCCGGCTCGCCGACACGTCATTCCTCAGCGAATGGTATCCGGCCTGGAGCCCGGACGGCGACTTCGTCCGTTTCCTCGCGTGTCGCGCCGCCGGGTGCGTCTGGAACGAGACCGGCAAGCTCGGCGGGGCGGTCCGGTCCGCCCGTTGCCGCCACGCGCGACACAACCGGCGGCGCGGCCGGTGGCGTGGTCCCCCGACGGTGCTCGGGTCGCCTTCGTCGTCGCTGACACGATCTTCGTTGCCTCGGTCGCCGACACGTCCCCGCGCCGCATCGCGGTCCACCGCGACAAGTACTGGGCACTGCACTCGCTGGCGTGGTCGCCGGACGGCAAGCGGATCGCCTACGTGAACGGCAATCCGTTCTGGCGGACCAGCGGCAACGTCGCTCCATCGTCCGTCTGGGTCGTGAGCGCCCAGGGCGGCGATCCGCAGCGTGTCACCGGCGACGACGACCTCAACGTCAGCCCGGCGTGGCTCGATGCCCGGCACCTGCTGTTCGTGTCCAACCAGGACGGAGCGCGGGCCGTCTATGTCGTCGAGGTTGGGGCGCACGGGCGCCGCGGCGACCGCGCGCCATCCCCGGCGTCGCCGATCCGCACTCGATCTCGTACTCGATCAGCGCTCGGCGGCTCGCCTACGTCAAGTTCAACGCCCGCGCCAACATCTGGGTCTATCCGCTCGGGCGCCCGGCTGTCATGTCGATCCGCGACGGTCGCCCGGTGACGACCGGCAGCCAGGTGAGTGAGATCTCCGACGTGTCCCCGATGGCCGATGGCTCGCCTTCGACAGCAACCTCCGCGGGAGCAAGGACCTCTACAAGATGCCGCTGGCGGGCGGCGACGCGGTGCCGCTTACGGCCTTACCCGGGGACGAGTAGGGCCCCGCTGGTCGCCGGACGGCAGCGAGATCGTGTTTTACGCCCTTGTCCCGGGCTCTTCGGCAATGAGTCAGATCATGGTGATCCCCGCCGAGGGAGGCTCGCCCTCCGCTCTGACCCACAGTGCGGGCGCGAACTCCTATCCCGCCTGGTCGCCGAACGGTTTGACCATCGCCTTCCACTCCAATCGCACGGGTTCAATGCGGCTCTGGTTCCTCTCGCGCGCCAGCGTGAGCGGACCGTGGCACGAAACCGGGCCTTTCGCCGACTGCCAGGCCCTCTTGGGGGACTGGGCGCCGGACGGCAGCGGCGTGTGGTGCGACACCGGCAGGGACCTGGTCTTCGTCTCGCCTCAGGACGCGAGGTGCGCTGGCGCCGCAACCTGCGCCGACGAGCGGGCTGATCTCCTCAACAACCCGCGCTCCCGCCGACGGCCGGACGGTCGATGCATCGGGAACGCGCCGCGACGGCCGCGCTGGGGTCTGGGCGATTCCGCTGGCGGGTGGCGAGCCTCGCCTGGTCATCGACTCCGACGACCCCGCGCTGGAGGCGACCTACGTCAGTGTCGCGCGCGACCGCCTCTACCTCTCCGGCGTGCAGTACGAGAGCGACATCTGGGTGGCGAACCTGCATGGTGAAGCGGCCGCCCCGTGACCGACGCCCTGGACCGCGTGACGATCGCGCTCGCCGATCGCTACACGATCGAGCGTGAGCTGGGCGGGCGGCGATGGCCACGGTCTACCTCGCCGAGGACCGCAAGCACGGCCGCGCGGTCGCGATCAAGGTCCTGCGCCCCGAGCTGGCCGCCGCCGCTCGGCAGCGAGCGGTTCCTGCGCGAGATCGAGATCGCCGCCCAGCTCACGCATCCGCACATCCTCGCCGCTGCACGACTCCGGCGAGGCCGACGGGCTCCTCTACTACGTGATGCCGTTCGTCGAGGGCGAGTCGCTCCGCGACCGGCTGAGCCGCGAGAAGCAGCTGCCCGCTCGACGATGCGCTCCGGATCACGCGCGAGGTGGCCGACGCGCTCGGCTACGCGCACAGCCACGGCGTCGTCCACCGCGACATCAAGCCCGAGAACATCCTGCTCGAGAGCGGGCACGCGGTGGTCGCCGACTTCGGGATCGCGCGCGCGGTGCGCGGCGGCGGGCGGCGAGCGCCTCACCGAGACCGGGCTCGCGATCGGGACGCCGGCCTACATGAGCCCGGAGCAGGCGGCGGGGAGCGCGGACCTCGACGGGCGGAGCGACCTCTACTCGCTCGGCTGCGTCCTGTACGAGATGCTGAGCGGGCGAGCCGCCGTACACGGGGCCGACGCCGCAGGCGATTCTGGCGAAGAAGCTGAGCGAGCCGTTGCCGCGGATCTCGGTGGTGCGGGAGGCGGTGCCGGCCGGCATCGAGGCCGTGCTCACCAAGGCGCTGGCGCGGACGCCGGCGGACCGGTGGGCACCGCGGCGCAGTTGGTCGAGGCGCTGGCGCATCCGGAGACGATGGTCGCACCGAGCGATCGGCCTGACGCCGCCGCTGACGCGGCCCGTGAGTGCGCTGGCGCGGATGCCGCGCTCGGCGAGGCGGGAGCAGGAGCGGCCGCGCTGGCGATCGTGGCATTCGCCAGCGCGTCGCTGCTCAATCCAAGCCGCTCGCCGTCACGGCCTCGGACATCACGCAAGTGACGAGCCATGCGGGGGTCGAGTTTCAGCCGGCCATCTCTCCTGGACGGGAACGAGGTGGCGTACGTGGCGGGCCCCATCGCGCTGCCGCGCCTCTTCGTCCGCAGCACCGTCAGTGTGTCGGGCGGCGCCGCGGTCCGGCTCGGAGACTCAGCCCTGGGGAGCGAATGGTCGCCCGCGTGGAGTCCGGACGGCCAGGCGGTGCGGTTCCCTGGGCTGCCCGGACGCGTGGGGTACGACGGCTCCGGCTGCGCGATGAGAGAGACCGGGAAGCTGGGCGGTGCCGTCCGGACGCTCACGATGCCGAAGGGCCGTCAGTGGTCGTGGTCCCCGGACGGCGCGCACGTCGCCTTCGTCCGGTTCGACACGATCTTCACGCCTCGGCGACCGATACCGATGCCGCGTCGCCTTGCGGTCCACCCCGGGTGGGGCTGGGAGCGAGCTGCACTCGCTGGCGTGGTCGCCCGATGGAACGCGGATCGCCTACGTGATGGCCAACGGACCCTGGCCGACGTCCGGCAACGTGAGCCCGTCGAGCATCTGGGTGGTAGACCTCAGCGGCGGCGTCGTCGCAACAGATCGTCGCCTTCGAGCACATGAACGTCGGCCCTTCGTGGCTCGATTCGCGCCACCTGCTCTTCGTCTCCGATCGTGACGGGCCGCGCGGCGTGTACGTCGTAGAAGTCGGGACCGGCGGAGCCGCGCGGCGTACCACGCCCCGTCTCCGGCATAGGCGACCCCCATTCGATCTCCTACTCGATCGGTTCCCGGCGGCTCGCGTACTCGAAGCTCATCCTGCGGCAGAACATCTGGGCCTATCCGCTCGGCCGCCCCGCGCCGATCTCCATCCGGGACGGCCGGCCTGTGACCACCGGCACCCAGGTGATCGAGCTGCACGATGTCTCGCCGGACGGTCGGTGGATCGTGTACAGCGGCAACCTGCGCGGCCGCATGGATCTCTACAAGATGGCGCTCAGCGGCGGCCAGCCGGTGCCGCTGACGAGTGACACGGCGGGTGGAGAGGCCGCCACGATGGTCGCCGAGCGGACGAGAAATCGCCTTCAATGACCTTCACGATCAGACCATGCTCGATGTCCGCGGAGGGCGGCTCGCCCGTCGCGCTCACCCGCGGACCGCATTCGCACAACTATCCATCCTGGGGCCCGACCGATCTCGAGATCGCTCGTACGACTCCGATCAGTCGGGACGATTGGACGACGGCGCGCGTGCGCCGGGACACCGTGGGCGGTGCGTGGCACGCGCCGACGCTCTTCGCCGACCTGGCATGTTACGGGCCGCCGTGGGCGCCGGGTGGCGGCGGCGCGCTGTTTGTCACGAAGTCCGAGCCTGGTCCAATGCATCCGCTGACGGGCAGCGTCGTCCGGCGGCGCAGTCTCAGCACCACACGCCCGCTCGCGCTGGGAGTTGACCGCACGCTACTCCCGCGACGGCCGGACGCTCTACGATATCGCTACCGACGGAGACGGGCAGCCGTGGAGTCTGGGCCATGCCGGCGGCCGGCGGCGCGCCGCGCCTGGTCGTCGCGTTCGACGATCCCGCCCTCGTCGCCTTTGGCGTCCTTAGCGTCGGCCCCGACCGTCTCTACCTCACGGTGTCCGAGTATGAGAGCGACATCTGGGTGGCGAACCTGCGGTGGTAAGCGGAGCCGAAACTGAAAGCGGGCCGCGGAAAGAACCCGCGGCCCGTTTCGTTTCGGGACGCCTGCTGACAACCTAGCGCCCGCCCGTCTTGAGCAGCGGCTGGAGATCCCCCGCCGCCCACATCGTCGTGCGCGTGGCTGTGGCCGCGCGCTCGGCCGCGACCTGCTCCGCCGTCACCGCGCTCGCCGCGTTGCCCCACGCGCTCCTGACGTAGGTCAGCACCGCCGCGACCTCGGCGTCCGACAGCGGCTGGTTGGTGCCGTAGGCCGGCATCGCGCTGTTGAACTTCTGGCCCTTCACCGTCACGGGTCCCTGCAGGCCGTGCAGCACGACGCGGATCGGGACCGCCGCATTCGCCGCGGTCGCCCATTCCGAGCCCGCCAGCGGCGGGAAGGAGCCGGGAATCCCGAGGCCGGTGGCCTGGTGGCACACCGCGCAGCGCTGGAAGATCTGCGGGCCGCCGACGGTGGGCGCGGACGCGACGGCGGCGGCGGGGGCCGGCGCGGCAGCGGCGCCGGGGTTGGCTGCCGCCGCTCCGGCGACCACATGGTCCTTGCTCCCGCCACAGGCGAGGAGGCCGGCGCAGGCGAGTGAGACGGCGAGGGCCACCTGCGCCCCGCTCCCGTTCCCGTGGCGTGACTCGGTGTGTCTCATGCTTCCCTCACGATCAGCGGAGTGAAAGTGCCGGCAGTCGGCGGGTCCCTACCGCTGCACCTCGGCCCAGCGGTAGCAGCTCACCAGGTGGTCGTTGACCATCCCGGTGGCCTGCATGTGCGAGTAGACGATCGTCGAGCCGACGAAGCTGAAGCCGCGCCCGATCAGGTCCTTGCTGAAGGCGTCCGATTCCCGCGTGCGCGGGGGCAGGGCGCGCAGGCTGCGCCGGTGATTGACCCGCGGCTTGCCGCCGACGAACCGCCACTGATAGGCGTCGAAGCTCCCGAACTCCTCCTGCACGCGGAGGAAGGCCTGCGCGTTCTTCACCGCGGCCTGGATCTTCTGGCGGTTGCGGATGATCCCCGCGTCCCTGAGGAGCGAGGCGGTCTTCCTGGCGTCGTAGCGCGCGACGGCCTCGGGGTCGAAGCCGTCGAAGGCGCGGCGGTAGTTCTCCCGCTTGTTGAGGACGGTGCTCCAGGAGAGGCCCGCCTGCATGCCCTCCAGGACCAGGAACTCGAACAGCTTGCGGTCGTCGTGGAGCGGGACGCCCCACTCCCGGTCGTGGTACTCCCGCATCAGATCCGACCCTATCCAGGCGCAGCGCTTCCGCTCGTCGGGCATCGCGCGAACCTAGTCGCCCACCCGCGCGTGCGAAAGTCGCCGTCGGTGAGGTACCTTACGGCCCCATGATCGAGCGCGTGCTGCACCTGGCCAAGCGGTCCGGACGGTTCGAGGGGTACGACCTGCTGCTCCGCGACGAGCAGCAGCTCGGCCTCAAGTACGAGGCCGGCCGCCTCAGGGAAACGGCGATCCACCAGGAGGCCGGGATCAGCTTCCGGGGGGTGTGCCGGGGCAAGGTCGGCATTGCCGGCACCACCGACCTGGCCCACGAGGAGACCCTGGCCGACCTGCTCGAGCGGGCCGTCGCGTCGGCGGAGCAGGGCGAGGCGTGCGCGCTCGCGTTTCCCGGCCCGTCGCGCCTCCCGGTCGTGTCGGTGTTCGACGACCAGGCGGCCGCCCTGGACGTCGAGCACCTCGCCGCCCTCGGCCGCCGCGTGGTCGAGCGGCTCAAGCGCCCGGGGTGGCAGGTGAGCGCGTCGGTGGACCGCTACGTGGAGACGTCGACCTTCGCCAATTCCAGCGGCCAGTCGTTCACCACCCGGGCGACCGCGATCGGCGTCGGGGCCGAGGTCACGCGGGTCAGGGGCGACGACGTGCTCATGGCGTACGACGACGTGACCGGCACGGGGGTGCCGAGCGAGGCCGAGCTGGACGGGGTCGCGTCCGGCATCGCGCGCCGCATCGAGCGCGGCGAGCGCGTGGTCGCGCCGCCCGAGGGCAAGCTGCCCGTGCTGTTCACGCCGCACGGCTCCGCGGCGGTGCTGCTCCCGCTGCACCAGGCGCTGTCGGGCAAGACGGTGCTCCAGGGCATCTCGCCGCTGGGCGGGAAGCTGGGCGAGGCGCTGTTCGATCCGGCCTTCGACGTCACCGACGATCCGCTGCTGTCGAGCCGCGTGGGGAGCCGCCGCGCCGACGACGAGGGGATGCCGTCGGCGCGGCTGTCCCTCATCGAGCGCGGCACGTTGCGGGCGTTCGTCTACGACCTCGAGACCGCCGCCCGCGCCGGCACCGCCTCCACGGGACACGGGCGCCGCACGACCTTCGGCAAGCCGTCGATCAGCTTCTCCAACCTCGTGATCAAGCCCGGCACGGCGAACGAAGCGGCCCTCCTCAAGGAGATGGGGCACGGCCTGGTGGTGGACGAGCTGATCGGCGTGGGGCAGGGGAACGTGATCAGCGGCGCGTTCAGCCACCCGGTCGCGCTCGCCTACCGCGTGGACGGCGGCGAGATCACCGGGCGCGTCAAGGACGCCGCGGTCGCCGGCAACGCCTACGAGCTGCTGCGACGCATCCGGATGATCGGGAGCGCGGCGAAGTGGCTGGGCGGCAGCCGGCTGGTGCCGCCGCTGCTGCTGGACGGCGTGAACGTGGCGAAGCGGTAGCGAGGGCTAGCCCCGGGCCCGGTCTTCCCGTCAGAAACCAGCGCTCCCGCGCGTTCGTCTGTACGGTGAGCCACGACCCGAGGGGAGCGATCACGACCAGAGCCGCCTGGGTGGGGATGGCGCTCCTCGTGAGCGCCGGGAGGCTGGCGGCCCAGCCGGCGGCGGGCCCGCTGGCCGCGCCGCTCGATGGGTCCGTGTCCGGCACGGTCGTGGCGGCCGCCACCAACCTTCCCCTGGTGGGCGCGGTCGCCGTGCTGGAGGCCGAGGGCGGCGCGGTGCTGGTCTCCCGCGCGGGCGGGCCTTTCCTGGTGCGGTCCCTGACGGCGGTGACGGACGACTCCGGTGCGTACTACTTCGCCGGCCTCCCGCCCGGCACCTACCGCCTGCTGGTCCGGCAGCTCGGCTATCACCCGGCCCAAGTCACCGTCGAGCTGGCCCGCGATGCGCGGTTCCGCGTCTCGCTGGCGCTGGTCGTGAACCCGATCCGGCTCGAAGCGATCACGACGCAGGTGGCGACCTCCGACCCTTACCACCGCTCGCAGAACGTGACGGAGGAGCGGCAGCGCGGCTCGCTCGACGCCGAAGCGTGGCGGCGCGACCGCTATCTGGAGGGGGACGCTTCGGTGGTGACGCACGCCGACGCCGTCGAGGCGGTGACGCTCGGCGAAACGGACCTGTTCCGCGCCATGCAGAAGCTGCCCGGTGTCTCCGCGCGCGACGACTACACGGCGGGGCTGTGGACGCGGGGGGCGCCGTGGAGCCAGACGCGCGTCTACTTCGATGGCCTCCCGATGTTCAACCCCGTGCACGCGGTGGGCATCTTCTCCGGGGTCAATCCCGACGCCATAGGGGTGGCCGCGTTCCTCCCGGGCGCGCGATCGCCTTCGTTGGGAGAGGGCGCCGCGGGTGTGGTGGACTTCGAGTCTCGCGCCGCGCGGCCCGGCGTGCGCGGACTCGGAGAGTTGTCGCTGGTGAGCGCCCACGGCGCGGGAGACTGGGGCTCGAGTGACGGGCGCATGGGGCTCTCGGTGGCGGCGCGCCGCTCCTGGGCGGACCTGGCGACCCGGCTCGCCGAGTCGCTCGGCGCCGACACGGGCACCTGGATTCCGTACGCCTTCTACGACGTGACGGGCCGGTTCAACGCGGATTTGGGCGGCGGCTACGCCGTCGAGGCGAGCGGCCTGATCGAGGAAGACCGGGTGCACGGGCAGGTGCGGCAGCTGCTCAAGGCCACCACCGGCACCTGGGGCAACCAGCTCGGCCGGGTGACGCTGCTCGCGCCGCTCGCGAGCTGGCGCGCCCGCTACACCATCGGGGTGAGCCGGTTCGCGGGCGGCATCCAGCCCATCACGACGCTCTCCGGCGCCGCCCCTCCCGACATCCCGTCCCACGGTCCGACGCGGAACGGCGTCACGGTCGTGACCGGGTCCGCCGAAGTGACGTCCGGCGACGGCGATCCGCGCAACCGCTGGTCGGCGGGTCTCCAGGCCTCCGCGCTCGACCAGCACTACGTCGGACAGTTCCCTCGGCCGTATCCGGTGATCGTGCTGCCCGACACCCTGGTGCTGGGGCGGCGGCTCACCACCCTGGCGGCGTGGGGGGAACGGCGCTTCGGCCTGGGCCGGCGGGTGACGGTGGAAGCCGGGCTGCGCCTCGACACGCACGCGGGCGTCCGCAACGCGGGCCCCCTCGGCGTCGCGCCCAAGCTCGCGATCCGAGTGTCGCCATCGGCGCCCCTCACCTTCACGGCGGCGGTGGAGCGGTCGTGGCAGTACACCCAGGCGCTGGCGCCGGCAGGGCCGAGCGTGGGACCGGATCTGTACCTGACCGACGTGTGGCTTCTGGCCGGTGACACGATCCCCGCCCTGCGAGCCGATGTGGCTACGGGTGGGGTCGAGCTGCAGTTCGGCGACGTGTGGGTGGCGTCCGCCAACGCGTACGTCCGGCATACGGCGGGCATGGCGGTGCCCGAGCCGGGGCCGGGGCCGCTCACCGCCAGCCGGCCCATCTTCGTCAGCGCCGTCAACGACGCGCGCGGCGTGGAGCTGTCGGTGCGGCGGCTCGCCGGACGCTGGACGCTCTCCGGCGCGTACTCGTATGGGATCTCGATGCTCACCGCCAAGTCGGCCATGTTCCCGCTCTGGTACCACTTTCCGTCGCCCGCCGACCGGCGCCACGTGGTGGACCTGACGGGCATGGTGCGGCTCGGCCAGGCGCTGCGCATCGGCGCGGCGGCCACCTGGGCGAGCGGGGCGCCCTTCTCGCGCTTCCTCCTCGGGCCGGCAACCTGCGCCGGCGGGGCTCTCTGCTCCACCGGCGATTCCACCGCGCTCTACATCGAATCGCCGAACGCGGTGCGTGGGCCGAGCTACGCGGCGCTCGACCTGCTGGTGGACTGGTCGCGGGCCGTGGGCAGGGTCGAAATCGGCGCGTTCGCCCAGTTGCGCAACGTGCTGAACCGGGCCAATGCGGTCACCTACACGGGGAGCGTGGATCAGTGCACGGCGCCACACCCCCCCACCGTCGTCCCGATCGGCGGCGGGGTGTGTGACCGGTTCGATCGCGGGGTTCCGATCCTGCCGCTGGCGGGCATTCGCGTGGCGTTCTGACGCGATGCCGCTCGCGGAGCTGTTCGCGCGGCATCACGTGGAGCTGTACCGCTATGTCGCCCGTTTCACCGGCGACCCGGACCTGGCGGAGGATGTGGTGCAGGACGTGTTCGTGCGGCTGGCGGAGCGGCCGCCGGCCGACCAGACGAATGTGCGCGGGTGGCTGTTCCGGGTCGCGACGACGGTCGCGCTCGACGCGATGCGGGGTGCGCGGCGTCGGCTGGCCCTGGTCCAGGGCCGGCCGGAGCGGCAGCCCATGGGCGACCCGCCGTCGGACCCGGCGACGGCTCTGGAGCGGGAAGAGGCGCGCCGCCGGGTGCGCGAGGCGCTGGTGGCGCTGGGGGCGAAGGAACGTGCGGTGCTGCTGATGCGTGAGGAGGGGTTCGCGCACCGCGAGATCGCCGCGGCGGTGGGCACCACGACCGGTTCGGTGGGAACGATGATCGCGCGGGCGCTGGAAAAGCTGGCGCGCCAGCTGGATCTCGATGCGGAGGGCGGACCATGAGCCAGGACGACAGTGATTTCCTGAACCGGCGCGCGCGGCGGCTCAGCGCGTTGCTCCGCGAGGCCGATCCGCCGGTGCCGCCGATCGCCTTTCCGGCCGAGCGGATCGCCCGCGCGGCGCGACGCCGCGCCGTGGTGCGGTGGCGGGTGGCGGCCGCGCTCTCCCTGTTCGCCGTGGCGGCGGTCGGCGTTCGCCCGGTGCGCGCCTGGATCGTGGAGGCCGCCCGGGACCTGTGGGCTGCCGCGGCGGGCGCGCCGCGCGCCGTGGCGCCACCGCCGGCGCGCGCGGCCGGTGCGAGCAGCGTGACCTTCCGTCCGCTGTCCGCCGAGTTCGTGCTGCGCGTCGCCCGGACGCAGGCCGGTGGCACGCTGGTCATCGAGACGACGTCCGCCACATCCGCCAGCGCGTCGGCCGCCGCCGGGCAGGGGAGCGCCGAGCTGGTGGTGCTGCCCGACGGCCTCAGGATCGTGAACGACTCCGCCTCCGCGGCGAGCTACGTGGTCCGGCTGCCCGCCACCATCGTCCGGATCGACGTCGGCGTCGGCCGCGCCACGCCCCGGGTGCTCATCCCCACGGGGCCCGGCACCCGGTGGACCCTCGACCTGAAGGCGGCGCCGTGACAGAATCAGGGGGTCTGGATCGTTCCATGGGAAAGCAGGTCGTCACCAACCTGGAGCGAACGACATGAAGCGTCTTCTCCTCGCCGCGCTCTCCCTCGCGGCCATGGCCTGCAGCGACGCCACGACCGGCGGCGGCGCGGGCCGCACCCGCGTCTACCTGACCGATTCGCCCTTCCCGTTCGGCTCGATCTCGGCCGTGAACGTGTACGTCGCGCGCATCGAGGCGTCGGCGTCCACCGACACCACCGGCCTCGACCCCGCGAGCTGGGTCACCATCGCGACGCCGGAACAGACGTTCAACCTGCTCGACTTCCAGGGCGGCGCGGCCACCCTGCTCGGCGAGGCCGACCTGCCGGCAAACCAGTACGCCGCCCTGCGGGTGGTGATCAACACCAGCCGCTCGAGCGTGGTGTCCAGCAACGGCACCCAGGCCGCCGTGCACTGGCCGATCAGCGGCGACCTCTCGCTCTACTCCATCGTCGAGGAGCCACTCGCGGTCACCGCGGCCGGGGCGCAGATCGTCCTCGACTTCGACGTCGGCCGCACCTTCGTGCCCGACGGCAGCGGCGGGTTCTACTTCGTGCCGTGGATCCGGGCGGTGAACGAAGCGGCCACCGGCAGCATCACGGGAACCGTCACCGCCACCTCGATCGAGGGCGACACGATCCCCTTCGTGAACGCCGCCGTCGGGGTCTGGCGGGTGCCGGTGGATCCGCCCGGCGGCGTGATGCTGACCGCCCTCCCCCTGGGAACCGGCCACACGGACGCGCAGGGCCACTACACCGTCGCCTTCCTTCCCGCGGGCTACTACCTGGTGGTCGCGACGGATCCCGCGTTTCCCCAGCGGTCGGCTCAGCAGTGGGGCGCGCAGGTCACCGTCGGCGGCCAGACGCGTGTGGACCTGCTGATGACGATTGACACGGCCAGCGGCGGCGGTGGTGGTGGAGGCGGCGGGGGGGGCTGCGACAGCACGGGCGTGGACAGCACCTGCTCGGGCACGCCCACGGGCCCCGTGGCCAGCGTGACGATCTCACCGCTCACGCAGACCATCTCGGTTGGCGACAGCGCCGGCGCCATCGCGATGACGTACAACGCGCAGGCCCAGATGCTGACCGGGCGCGCCGTCACCTGGACGGTGAGCGATTCCTCGGTTGTGTCGGTGACGCAGGCGGCCTACAACTGGATCCTGCTGAGGGGTGCCCACAGCGGCGCCGTTACGCTGACGGCCAGCAGCGAAGGGGTGAGCGGCACGGCGACGGTCAACGTGCGCTGAGGCGCCACCGCCGGCCGGCACGACCAGGCCGGGTCCGGTTCGATGAACGACCGCGGGGGCAGCGACAGGCTGCCCCCGCTCGTCTCCATGCCCCACGTCACGGCTCCCGCCCCCACGGGGCGGCGCGCTCAGCCGGCTCAGCTGAATCCGCGATTCCCGCACGAGGCGGCACTGCTCGAACCGCCGCTCCCGCGGCCGCCCGTCATCACGCTCACGGCGGTGAACGCCCGCTCGACGCGCGGCGAACCGCAGTGCTCGCAGCGGGGATGCGCACCCTCCCCGTAGGCGGCCATGGACATCCGCACCTCGAAACGCGCGTCGCACTCCTGGCACACGTAGTCGTACGCTGGCACGATCTCCCTCGCCTCTTCAGTTCACGCCGGCGAACCGGCAGCGTATAGTCACATAGTAATATCACTATGTATAGCCGGCTGTCAAGTCCTTCGGCTCGGCCTCACGCCGGCGTCCACAGGCGCACGGCGCGGGCGCGCTCTGGCGCGCGAGGCCGGCGGGTCACCGCTTCCGTCGCGCCTCGGCCTCGGCCATCCAGCCGCGGCGGATCTCATGCTCCTGCACGCTCGAGCGGGTCACCGCTTCCGTCGCGCCTCGGCCTCGGCCATCCAGCCGCGGCGGATCTCGTTCTCGTGCACGCTCGAGAGGTAGGGCTTGATGTCGAGGATCGGCGTACCGTCGAGCATGTCGATGCCGTGTACGTGGAGGCGCCGTCCCTCGCGCCGGAGCAGCCGGACCACGGTCAGGCCGATGGGATTGGGGCGGGCGGGCGAGCGGGTGGCGAACACGCCGTGCGGCCGGTCGTCGGTCGGCGGCGTGGCCATCAGGCTCGGGGGGTCGGCCCGGTGGAACACCCACAGCACGTACAGGTGGCTGAAGCCCTCGATGTCGGCGAGGCCCGGCTCGAACTCGGCCGCGATCTCCAGCACCCCCTCGGCATCGTGCTGCGCCCCTGGGCCCTTGGGCACCTGGGACCGGTCCGAGAAGGGCGAGCGGATCGTTCCGATCGGGCGCATCGAGAAGGGGTTGGCTGCTTCGTCCATGGCGTCCTCGGTCAGTCCTGGCGTTCGCGGTCGGCGACGCGCCCGGTCAATGCGCCATCTTGATCGCCGCCACCTTCAACACGTTGTCGACGTCGCTGCCGGAGCGGACCTCGAGCCGCACGGCGCGCCCCTCCGGGTACCGGGTCGCGCCGTCGATGACCGCCAGCACGGTGGCGGGCAAGCCGCCGTCCCTCGCGGCGGCGCAGGCCCGTTCGCCCAGGGCGAAGGCCGCGAGCACGTGGCCGTCGCGAGGGATCAGGTACACGACGGTCCGCTGCTTCCGCTTGAGCTGCACCGACCACCGGTTCGTGGTCTTCGAGAACGTCCACTTCTCGGTCAACGGTCCGAACTCCGCCGCGAGCCGGGCGTGCAGGCGTTCCCACAGCGCGCTCGCGCGACCGAGCATCTCGGTCAGCGCCCGATGCCCCAGCGATGCGCGGCCCGGGCGGACCGCTGCGCCGCTGTGAGCGCTGGCGCGCCGCGCGGTCACGGGCTCTGCGCCGCTACGCCGAGCACGAAGACGCCGGAGAACCCGGTGAACTGCAGGTGGACTTTGAAGGGCGCGATGCCGCGCACGATGGACGCGCCCTGCGCCTCCACCACGTTCGTCGCGACCGGCATCTCCAGCTGCTTGACGCCGCTCGAGTCGACGATCTCGATCCGGGCGCTGCCGCCCGTATAGCCGCTCACGACGAGACCCACGGCCACGGAGTCCGCTCGCGCCGGGCCGAAGTAGGTCTGATCGAAGCTGAAATTGGCCGCGGACACGGTGAACGCGACGCTGCTGCTGGTCACCGCGACGATGGGGACGTTCCAGTCTCCCGGGGTGTTCAACCTTGGATCGCACGCCGAAGACGCCCCGGCCAGTCCGACGACCGCCGACAGAGCGACGGCGATTCGTGTCACGAGCATGTTCTTGTCCTCCTCCGACGCACAACCGGCGTGCACCCTCGCACGTTCGGTGCGGCAACACGAAGCTGTGGGTCGTGGAGGTGGCCGACAAGAGCGGTGCGGCGGATTTTCCGAGCGAACTGGTGCGGAATGCGGCTAGCGGCGGCGCGCCGCCTGCAGGTCCGTCGCGCCGAGGATGAACGGCGGGGCCTTGGCACCATTGGCGGAGCTGGCGATGAGCGTCGCGAGCCGCCGCGCCCGCGTCTCCTCGCGCTTGGCGCTCATCACCCACCACTCCGCGGTGCGCCGGTACCACGGCGCCTGCGTCTCAAACCAGCGCCACGCGCGCCTGTTGGCCTTGAACGGCGCGCCGACGCGGCGTCGAGCGGGCGCGGCCGGTTCTCGAACGAGTACAGCTCCGCCTTCTTGCGGATCCCGCTCGCGGAACGCCCGGAGGCCGGCGGGCCGCATCAGGCCCTGCGGCCTCGAGCCCCGCGACGCGCCCGACGTTGACCGCGCTCCAGGTGCTGTCCGGCTTGCGCGGCGTGAAACGGACGGTGTAGCTGGTCGCGTCGTGGTTCCTCCGCACCCCGTCGATCCACCCGAAGCAGAGCGCCTCGTCCCGCGCCTCGGGATAGGTGATGCGAGCGCTTGCCGGAGCCGACCTTGTGGAAGCCGACGAGCAGCTCGCGGTGGGTCGCGTGATGGGCGCTCGAGCCAGGCGCGTCGAAGGCAGCGTGCGGTCCTGAAGAACTTCGGGGGCATCCGGACAGCCGGAAGATTGGGGTTTCGGGGTTGGGGGTTGGGGTGTTCGGCTGACTCCCAAGCCCCCAATCCCCAACCCCTAGTCCCTCGCTTACTACATGCCCGCGCCGCGCGCCGTCGGCGGCACCATGTCGTTCAGCCGCAGGTAGTTCGCCAGCTGGCTGTAGTGGTCCGCCCAGTCGCCCGACGGTGATGAGGACCATGTTGGCCCGCATGATCTTGCGGGGGCCGAACGACGCCACGGAGTCCGCGAGCTGCGCGTCGGTCAGGCCGGCCGCGCGACGTCTTGCAGAAGTCGAAGCTCGCGCGGAGCGCGGCCACCAGCGCTTCCTTCGACTGGCCGTCGTGTCCACCTTGGTCGCGCTGCGGCTCGGCCGGTCCCGCTGACCCTCGAGCACAGGAAGTAGTTGCCCTCGTCGACGAGGTGCACCGCGATCGCGGCCACCGCTCATCTGCACCGGCGTGGGCTGGTAGCCGAACTTGTCCGCCGGGAACATGTCGACGGCCTCGGTGATGATGCGCGCCGCGCGCTCGGTCTGGCCGCGGTAGGCGTCGGACACCGGGTTCTGCGCGGCGGCGAGCGCGGGGACCGCGCACAGGGCGGCCGCCAGCGCGTAGGCGGAGGCTCTCATTGCTGGTTACTCCGGGTTTTGGGAAGCGCGAATACTGCGTCGGGGATTCCCCGCTGTCCAGTGCCGGCCTCGAGGGCGGGGCACCCGCGTCCGGATGCGCGGCGGCCGCGCGGGCGGCGCGTGGGAACTCGGCCCGCGCTGCGGGTTAGGCAGATCAGGTGCCGCGCCGGCGCGCGGCCCGTCCGGGCCCGTCGCGCCGGGCGGAACGAGCACGGAACCACGGAGGTTGGATGCTGTCAGCGAGTCGTGCCCTGCGACCCACCGCGCGCCGCTGGGGAGCGGTGTGCGCCCTGGTCCCGGCGGCCCTGCTGGCCGGTCCGTCGCCCGGCCTCGGCCAGGCGCGCGAGGCATCGGCGGTGTTCGCCGGCGGGTGCTTCTGGGGAGTGGAGTCCGTCTTCGAGCACGTGCGCGGCGTGCGGTCCGCCACGTCGGGCTACAGCGGCGGCTCGGTGGTCGATCCACCCTACGAGCTGGTTTCCGGCGGCGGAACCGGCCACGCCGAATCGGTGCGCGTGGTCTACGACCCTGCGGAGGTCTCCTACCGGCAGCTCCTGGCGGTGTTCTTCCTGGTGGCCCACGATCCGACCACGCGGGATCGGCAGGGCCCCGACGCGGGCCCGCAGTACCGGGGGATCGTCTTCTACCAGGACTCGGCGCAGGCCGAGGAGGCGCGCGCGTACGTCGCGGAGCTGACGGCGCACCGTGCCTTCTCGATGCCCATCGTGACGGAGGTCCGGCCGTTTCAGGCCTTCTACCCGGCGGAAGCCTATCACCAGCACTACGCCGCGCTGCATCCCACGCAGCTCTACATCGTGATCAATGACGTGCCGAAGGTGGAGAGGCTGCGGCGCCTGTTCCCGGCGCTGTACGTGGACGGCGAGGGGGCCCGGCCGCCGGCTCGGCGGTGAAGCCGGTGCCGGCGGTTGCCCTGCGCGTCATGCCTGCCAGTGCAGCTGCTTGATGAGACCTTCAACCCCGCTCAAGTACAGAATCTCGCACGGGCGCTGACCCACCACCCACTCGTCGTGCCCGTTGGAGACGACGGTGTGGAAGAAGTCGCCGGGATTCAGGTCCACCTCGGTCCCCTGGTGCGACTGGACCCGGGCCTGTCCCGAGAGCACCACGCCCACCGTTTCCGCGGGCTCCCCCCGCACGATGGCTGAGGGTGCGGCGCAGTGCGACCACCGCCACCCGGGCGCGTAGCTCCCCTTCCCGATGGTCTTGCCCCCCACGGTGATCACCTCGAGCCGCCCGCTGTCGAACACCAGCAGCTGCTCGGGCCGGTCGAAACGCTTGATGTTCGCCGTGAGTTCTGCCGTTGCTGCACCGGACGCACCGCCACTCTGACGACGAAGCTCCATGAGCCCTCCGCGTGTGTGGGTGTCGTTGGTTCTCCATCAATCGTGGTACACCTGAGGGGTCGCCAGGGGCCATGCGCGCCGGATCCGGACCTGGAATCCCCGTCCGGTCCCGCCGGACGTCGCATCGCCGGGAGGCCCCGGGCCGGCGCGCTCCCGCCGGGGCGGGGTCGCGGTCCAAGGGAGGGGGCGTCCGCTCACGGCCCGCGTCACGGCGAGGTCGGCAGGCCGAGCTTCCTGCGCACGAACGGACGCACGAAGGCGGCCGGCGGGTTGTGCCCCGTGGCCAGATCGTAAGCCTGGCGATACGCCGCCTTCGCCTCGTCCTGCCGGCCCAGGCGCTCGTAGGTCATGGCGAGCAGACAGCGGAGGAACGGGTCGCGCTGGTTCCCGCTGAGGTCGACCGCCCTCCGCAGCTGTGCCTCGGCGGTCGGCAGGTCGTTGGTGTACAGGGCCACGTAGCCCACCAGGTACGGGAAGAACCGCTCCTGCTGCGACGCCATGGCGGAATCGCCGTCCAAGATCCGCCGCGCGTCGGCGATCCGCCGGTGCGCTTCCGCCGTGTCGCCACGGCGCGCCGCCAGGCGGCCGAGGGCGTGGGCGAGGCGGTATTCCCACAGGCTTCGCGGGTGGGTGGGTGGCGCCGGCTCCTTCAGGCCCAGCTCGTAGCCACGCCGGTACCAGTGCTCGGCGGCGCCGAAATCACCCGCGTCGATGCACACGCGTGCCGCCTCGTCGGCCACCTCCCCCTCCTGGTAGAGGGCGTTCTGCGGCTCCGCCGCCTCGCGCGTCGCCCAGTAGGCGATGACCATCTCCTCGTACTTCACCGTGTTGGCGCAGTCCCCGTCGAACGCGTAGGACATCGCCATCGCGCGCTCGGCCGCCGCTCGCGCCGCCGGATCGGCAGCCGAGTCGATCAGCGCCTGGAAGATCACGCGGGCCTGAGCGGTTGCCCCCCCGAGATCGAGGTGCATCGCCCGTTGCATCGCGGGCGACGGCGCGCCGGGCCCGGGTTGCGCACGGGCCGTCCGTGGCGCGAGCGAGGCGGCGGCGATCGTCAGCGCAAGGGCGAGCGTGGATCTGGGCGACACGGTTGCCTCCCGTCGCAGGGTCCGGCCGGCCGGAGGAAGCGCCGAGCCGCCGCCCGGACGTGGGCGGGTGGGCGAGGCCGGCGATCGGCGGAGATGACGCGATATGTATCGAAGGAGCGTGCGGCGCCGCAAGGCTCGCGGGCGGTGCTCGGGACCCGGCCGGGTCCTCGCGGCCGCGGATCAGCCTCCACCGGCGGGGAGCGCGGAGCCCGACCCACGCCCTGCCCGGAGACCTCCCGAGCCTCGGCACGAGGTCCGCGTCACAGTCCATACCTCAGGCTGACGCTCACCGGCACGACGTGCGGGGGTTCGGCTCCCCCGCCGAGCGCCCGCAGGTAGCGCGCCTCGACGAGCACCGCCAACCGGCCGAAGGGAAGGGCAACGCCCCCACCCGCCTGAACGGCGAGATGCAGGCTTTGGGGCCGGTCGGGGTGAGCGACGAGCATCCGGGGTCCGGCTCCCCCGAGAAGATAGAAGCCTCGGCGGCCGGGATGTTCGTACCACTCCGCGCTCGCCATGAGGCCCACCGTGCCGATCGTGCCGTCGCCCGCCTCTGGCGTGATGACGCAGCCCCCAGGGGGAGGGCACGGAGCGGTCAGGATGTATCCTCTGTCTTTCACCCCATACCGCTGAACCTCCGCGTCGAGCCGCAACGCCGCGCGGTGGGAGACGATGCGGCCGAAGGTCAGGCCGATGTCGACCCCCTGGGACTCGCTGAGTCCGTAGCCGGGCTTGGACGCCACGCCCCCCGAGATGCCGAGGAACGTGTTCCCTGGGGCCTGCGCCGGCAGCGTGCCGGGCGCGCCCAATGCCATCCAGACGACGAGCGCAACCGGGGCGGACCTCAAGCCGTGCATGGTCACTCTCATCGATTCGGGTGCGATCGCATCTCAGGGCACCACCAGCACCCCGACGCTCCCGCCGAATTCGTCCGCCGCGATGCCGGCTCCCTGCGGCACGCCCCACGGGCCGCCGTCGAGGCGCACGTTGTAGCGGTACATCCCCGAGGGCAGGCCCAACGCATAGCGGTAGCGCCCGTCACCCGCCGTGGTGAGCACGACCGGCTGCCAGTCGGTGAAGTCGCCCATCACCTCGACGCGCTGCGCACCGCTCGCTCGGATCGTGAGAATGGCCAGGTCGTCGAGTTGCTCGACCGCGACCCGAACGCCCTCGAGCCGGCCCGGCGTCTCGGTCGCGTTCGGCGGCTGGGGTTGCCTGATCTCGCGCGCGAGAGCGGGGCGAAGCGTCGGCCGAGGCCAGAGGCGCACGCCGGCCATCACGAATCGGCCGGGGATGGTTCCGCTCACCGGGTCGCTGGGATAGCTCCCGGCGCCGACGACGATCTCCAGGTTCCGGGCAATCTGCACGGCTGCCGAGACGTCGCCGTATCCGCGGGTGCGGACGCCGTGGCTGGCCGTCCGCGCTCCCGCCGAGAGCTCGAGGTCGAAGGCACGGCGTCGCCATTGCAGCTCGACCTTGCAGGTCGCTGTAGGTGGTGTCGCGGAGGGTGATGCGGGTCCAGGTGACGGCGAGGGCGCCTGCCGGCGCTCGTCCCCACCAGCCCGCCGAGATGCCCGAGGCGCCGCCCGCGCCCTCGGAGCGCCCGACGGCGCCGGCCAGGGGGCCTGCCCAGATGCCCCATCGGCCGCCCAACAGGTGGGCGCGCACGCGAGCGAGGGCGTGGGCGAACTCAGCGACGCCGGCGTACGCGCTGGCACCCACCTCGCCCGCGATCTCGACGCGCAGCAGCCCGGCCGGCGGCGAGAACGTAGCGGCGCTGAGCAATCCCTGGACGCTGGTGTTGCCGCTCTCGAAGGCGAGGAGGGTGCCGCGTGCCGCGAGCGTGGTGCGTGGCGAGCGCCACGCGACCGATGGCGTGAGCGCGGCCGCGCCGGACGCGAGGTACCCGTCGTACTTGACGATCGCGGCCGCCGCGTCGAGGCCGGCCTCGACCTGCGCCGCGCACGGCTCGGTGCCGGCCGCGGCGCAGACGAAGCACACGGCCAGGAGACGGCGTGTCGCGCGCTGGCGCACGACGGCCGTGCGCTACGGCTTTCGCGGACGTGGAGGAGGCGGCGGTCCGTTTTGCGGTATCGTCGCGGTGCTCACGGCGCCCAGGAGCGCGGCGGCGGCGCCTCCCGCCGGTGCGCCGAGGGCGATGTCGCGCTCGACGTTCTGGCGGAACGCCACGAGGTCGGCCTCGCGCATGCCCGCCTGCACCAGCGCGAGCACCGACCGCGCGGCGGTATCGGCCGGTACCCCGCTCGAGACGAGGTCGGCCATGACCGCCAGCGGCATCACCAGCGACTGCCGGGGATCGGTCGCGCGGAGCCGCTCGAGAAACGCGGGCGAGGCGCCCGCACGGAGCGCGGCGGCTCCCGCCACCAGCTCCGGCTCGGCGGCCGCCCGGCCGAGGGCCGCGCGCGCCCGCGCCAGGTCTGCCGCCAGGGCGCGCACCGCGGCCACGATCCGCGCATCGTCCGCACCCTTGCTCGCTCCCTCCAGCGCCTTGTTGACGAGCGGAGCCGCGGGCACGCCCGCCGCGCGGACCGAGTCCACCAGGGCGGCGATCGCCGAGCGCGCCGGTGCGTCGAGGCGGCCCGCGAGCCGGTCCATCTGGGCGCGCGCGGCCGACGGCAGCACCAGCCCGCCGATCACTGCCACCGCCCGCAGTATCCGTCCGTTCACAGCGATCCTCCCGCGGCGCGCCGGGCGCCGCCGCCCACCGTCACCACCGAGCTCGGCTGGCCGAAGTCGTCGTCCACGGCGCGCGGCGCCGCCGGATCGGCGACGAACCGCCGCCCGTCCACCACGAACGCGTACTGGTAGCGACCCGGCGCCAACGGCACGTCCAGGGTCCACAGTCCCGGAGGCGCCGCGGCGCATCGGCATCCGCGCCTGGTCCCAACCGTCGAAGTCTCCCGCGAGCGCGACGGTGCGGGCATCCGGCGCCACGAGCACGAAGGTCACGACCGAGGCGGCACTCGCGGCCCCCTGCGCCGCCGCCGTGCGGGCGGCGTCCCGCGTCCGGGCGGCGCGGCCCGAACCCCAGGCCCCGGCGATCACCAGCCCTGCGACGCCACGCCGCCATCGCGAGACCGCCCAGGGGCGAAACCGCCAGCGTGCGCGGCTCGCGCAGCCACGCCCACGCCCGCGCGGGCGGCGCGTCAGGGGCGCGGCGCACCGCGGCCATCACCCGCGCGTCGAAGCCCGGGCGCGGCGTCACCGGCCGCCGCAGCTCGTCGGCGACCCGCGAGATCAGGGGGTCGTCAGCGGACCCGTGCATCGTCCGCCTCCCCGAGCAGCGAGCGCAGGTGGTCGCAGGCCCGCTTCACCCGCATCTTGAGCGCCGGAATCCGGGCGCCGGTGAGCCGGGTCATCTCGTCGTACTCCAGGCCCTCCACGTGCTTCAGCAGGAACGCCTCCCGTTGCAGAGGATCGAGCCGGGCCAGCGCCCGCGTCGATTTCCTCGCGCCAGTCCGGGTCCCCGTCCGGCCGCGAGGCCGCGCGCGCCAGCGCCGCCTCGTCGCGCACGAACAGCCCCGCGCGCCGGCGCCGGCCTCGCGCCCCGCGTCCGGCACCGGTTCATCAGGATCCGCAGGAACCAGGCGCCGAACCGGTCGGGCGCGCGGCAGGACTTCGAGTCCCCGGAACGCCCGGACGAACGCGTCCTGGAGGACCTCCTCGGCGTCGGCGGCGTCACCGAGCATGGCCGCCGCGAAGCGGAGGCCGCGCTCCCGGTGACGCGCCACGAGGCCGGCGAACGCCTCGGTGTCGCCGTCCAGCGACTCGGCGCACCAGCGCCCCGTCGGTCTCCTCCTCGTCTCATCCAGACCCTCGCCAGGGGAATTCGGTCACCGGCCCTCCGGTGACGCCTCGGCGCCTGGCCGGGTCTAGCCCTCTGACCCCGGGCGCCGTGCTCGACTGGACTTATACGCCTGCGGCGCAGCCGTGCGCAACGAGTCCCATGCCGGGAGAGCAGTCTCCATGATCGTCCGCCTGCTGGCCGCGTCCGCCGCACTGGTGGCCCTTGGCGCGTGTCGGGCTACGGCACCGGGTGACGCGAGCAACGATGCGCGCATCGCGGCACTGTCCGCTCCCACGCTCCTCGTCACGAACGCGACGTGCGACCCCGGGCCGTGCGTGCCCTTCGAGATGCGTGCGTTCATTCCAGAGTGGCACGTGCCGGGCCAGCCGCCGGCCGGCGTGCCCTTCATGGGGCCGGTGGCGTCCCGGGTCGAGTGCCTGCGTTTCCCCGTTGCCGACACGTTCAGGACGATCGCCGTCGACTCGACGGGCACGCCGATCGACACGGTGCTCACGATCTGGACGGTCGACAGCGCCGTCACTCTCTTTGCGGCGACGTCGCCGATGAGCGCGCTCGGCAACACGACGGAATTCGTGCCGGCGACCTCGGTGGGCTGGAGCGTGACCTTGCCCAATGGCGCGGCGGCGGTGCCACCGGTTCCCGCCCCGGCCTGCGTGAACAACGGCCTGACTCCCCAGGCCGCCGCGGGCCGGTAGCGTGCTGGCGGAAGAGCCGTGCACGGCGCTGCCGCGCCACGCGGGCATGACGACATTGGCGGGGCGCAGGTCGCCGCCGGCGGCTGGCATCCGCTTGCGGCACCCGCTGACCGGTCAGGAGATCGCGCCATGAGTCGTTCCGGTCGTATCGCGATTGCCGCTGCGATGCTCGCCGCCACGACACCGCCGCCCCTGGCCGCGCAGCGCATCGAGATCGCGGCGCGCATCGGGTACTCGGCCCAGACCGGAACGCGGTTCGCGCTGGCCGACTCCACTGCAGGCTCCAGCGCGGCGGTGCCCTC